>NZ_LR597504.1 GCF_902150035.1 Enorma burkinafasonensis | reverse complement strand
CCGGACATGCCGTCCTCCGATCTCCCGGGGCCGGCCGATCCGGCCCTCAGGGTATCGGGTTCCCACATTCATCCGCACATGTGCGGATGAATGTGGGAGGTGTTCGGATAAAGTTGATAATCAAGGCCTTTGCCGAATCGTCCAATACCGTCCCCGATACGATGCCTGATATGCCCCTCTGAGCGGTATAATCGGTTGGTGTATGCGCATTCGCGTATACCTGCAGCACGGTTGCAATTTGGGATGCCGGCCGCCGCGCGCCGCGTCGCCGCGAGGCGAGCCCACGGCCGCGCACCCCGTGGTAAGAGAGGGGTTCTATGTTCAAGATCCTGAAGAAGACGCAGTTCTCGGAGAAGGTCTTCGAGTTCCGCGTCCACGCGCCCAGGATGGCCAAGCATGCGCATGCCGGCCAGTTCCTCATGGTGCGCATCGACGAGACGGGCGAGCGCGTGCCGTTCACGTTCGCCAACTGGAACCCGGAGGAGGGCTGGGTCGAGTTCATCTTCATGGTCGTCGGCAAGACCACCCAGTGCCTCTCCGAGCTCAACGAGGGCGACGAGATCCGCGACATCACCGGCCCGCTCGGCTGCCCCACCGAGGTTGAGGGCGACCGCGTGGCCGTCATCGGCGGCGGCGTGGGCCTCGCCATCGCCTACCCCGTTGCCCGCACCCTCTGCGAGCAGGGCAAGAAGGTCTCCGTCATCATGGGCGCCCGCACCAAGGACCTGCTCATCCTCTTCGAGCAGTTCGCCGCGCTGCCCCTCGAGAACCTCTTCGTCACCACGGACGACGGCTCCATGGGCGAGAAGGGCGTCGTGACGCTGCCGCTGCGCCGCCTGTGCGAAACGGACGCCATCGACTCCTGCTTCTGCGTCGGCCCCGTGCCCATGATGAAGTTCTCGACCCTCACCTGCCGCGAGTTCAAGATCCCCATCGTGGCGAGCCTGAACCCCATCATGGTCGACGGCACCGGCATGTGCGGCTGCTGCCGCGTCGAGGTGGGCGGCGAGACCAAGTTCGCCTGCGTCGACGGCCCCGACTTCGATGCGAACCTCGTCGACTGGGATGACCTCGCGCATCGCCAGGCCAGCTACAAGGCCGAGGAAGCCGAATCCATCAAGCGCCATGAGGAGGATTGCGCATGCCAGAAGTAAAGTATCGCCCCAACATCGGCGCGCCCCGTACCCCTGCGAACGAGGAGCCCGCTGCTGAGCGCGCCCGCGATTTCCGCCCGGTCGACACCGGCTACACCAAGGCCGACGCCATCGCCGAGGCCAACCGCTGCCTCGACTGCAAGAAGCCGCTCTGCATGGAGGGCTGCCCGGTCGGCGTGCACATCCCGCAGTTCATCGAGAAGATCCGCGAGGAGGACTGGGCCGGCGCCCTCAAGACCATCAAGGGCGACAACCTGCTCCCCTCCGTCTGCGGCCGCGTCTGCCCGCAGGAGAACCAGTGCGAGGGCAAGTGCATCCTCGGCAAGAAGGGCGAGCCCGTCGCCATCGGCCAGCTCGAGCGCATGCTCGGCGACATGGCCGACGAGGTCGGCGAGGCGCCCGAGTGCAAGCCGTCCAACGGCAAGAAGGTCGCCATCGTGGGTTCCGGCCCCTCCGGCATCGCCTGCGCCGGCGAGCTCGCGCGCGAGGGCTTCGAGGTCACCGTCTTCGAGGCGTTCTTCACCGGCGGCGGCGTGCTCACCTACGGCATCCCCGAGTTCCGTCTGCCCAAGGCCATCGTCAAGCGCGAGATCAAGGGCCTGGAGGAGCTGGGCGTCCACTTCGAGTACAACTCGGTGGCCGGCCGTCTCTTCGACGCCGAGGAGCTCTTCAACGAGGACGGCTTCGACGCGCTCTACCTCGCCGTCGGCGCCGGCCTGCCGCGCTTCCTGCACGTCGACGGCGAGAACCTGCCCGGCGTGTACTGCGCGAACGAGTACCTCACCCGTACGAACCTCATGAAGGCGTACGAGTTCCCCGAGTACGACACGCCCATCCGCCACGGCAAGAACGTCGTCGTCTTCGGCGGCGGCAACGTGGCCATGGACGCCGCGCGCACGGCGCTTCGCCTGGGCGCCGAGCACGTCACGCTCGCCTACCGCCGCACCGAGGCCGAGATGCCCGCCCGTAAGGCCGAGGTCCATCACGCCAAGGAGGAGGGCGTCGAGATCCTCGAGCTCTGCAACCCGCTGCGCTTCCTGCCCGGCCCGGACGGCTTCGTGTCCACGATCGAGCTCCAGCGCATGGAGCTCGGCGAGCCCGACGCCTCCGGCCGCCGTCGTCCGATCCCCATCCAGGATTCCGAGTTCGCCATCCCCTGCGACGTCGCGGTCACGGCCATCGGCACGCGCGCGAACCCCTTCGCGAAGCTCTGCGCCGACGTCGAGCTCAACCGTTGGGGCCTCATCGAGACCGATGAGAACGGCCGCACCTCGAACCCCAAGGTCTGGGCCGGCGGCGACATCGTGACCGGCGCCGCCACGGTCATCCTGGCCATGGGCGCCGGCAAGAAGGCTGCAGCCGACATCAAGACGAAGCTCCTGGGCGAGGAGGCCTAAAGCCTAACCCGGCTCAGCAGGACCTTTCCAAGGCACGTGCCAAGCGGCTCCGAGCAAATGCGCTCGGAGCCGCTTTCTTTAGCGCTCTTGCAGGTACTCTCTCATATTTCACATGAGCGGCCACCCTAACGACAGGTTACCGTCGTTAGGGTGGATCACGGCATGCTAACGACACTTTAAGCGCTTAACTTGTCGTTAGAAGTTTTTTGGGGGGCGGCTAACGACAACAACCTGTCGTTAGCGACAGAAGCTACTCCACCGTGGCGCGGGCCTTGAGGGGCGCGTTCGCCGCGGCCTCCTCGACGGCGCGGGCGGCCTCCTCCTCGTAAATGCCCAGCTCGCGGAGCTTCGCCCGGTACGCGGCGGCGATCACGTCGACGCAGCCCTGGCGCCCCAGCTTGGCGCGGTTGACCACGATGTCCTTGCCCGTGTCCATGCGCCACTTGCCCGCGGAATAGCGCTTGTAGAACTGCTCGCGAGCACGCTGCTGCTCCTTCACGAGCTTGGCGCCCGCGCGCCGGTCGAGCCCGCGCTTCTTGCGCACGATCTCGATGCGCACGTCCAAAGGCGCGGTCACGAGCACGGCGATCATGTTGGGGTTCGAGCGCAGCAGGTAGTCGGAGAGACGCCCCTCGATGATGCAGCTCTCGGTCGAACCCAGATCGAGGATGACCTGGCTCATCTTCTGGAAGAGCTTGTCTGAGAGCGTGCGCGCGTCGACGCGGTCGGGCAGAAACGCAGCGGTCTCGGCGGCGAGGCGCTCGTCGTAGGCGGCGATGCGGTCGACCGGCTCATCCGTGCGCAGGCTCGAGCGCGCCAGGATCTCGTTGTCGTAGAGCGGGATACCTAGCTCGTTGGAGAGCATCTTGCCGATCTCGTGCCCCTCGGCACCGAAATCGCGCGCGATGGTGATCACGACCGGCTGGCCGGCGCGGCCCATGTCCTTGGCGGCCACGCGCTGCTCCACGCGCTGCTTGATCTTGGGGATGCTGATGATACGCATGTGCGACCCTCCCTTAGGCGGCGACCACGCGGCGCTGGTAGGCGCGCACGATCAGCGAGATGCCGAAGTTCAACACGAAGTATAGCGCGAAGACCAGCCCGTACATGAGGAGCTTGGACTCAAGGCTGGGAATCTGCGCCATGACCACGCGCGCGTTGAACATGAGCTCCATCACGCTGATGCTCGCGAGGTACGAGGAGTCCTTGATGACCGTCGTGCACTGGCTGAAGAGCGCCGGAATGATGGCCTTGAAGGTCTGCGGCAGGATGATGAGCCGCATGGTCGAGAAGAAGCCGAAGCCCTGGCTCTGCGCGGCCTCGAACTGGCTCTTGGGGATCGAGTTGAAGCCGCCGCGCACGATCTCGGCCATGACCGCCGAGGTGAACACCGTGAACGCCACGACCGACACCACGAAGTTCGACGCGCGCATCGTGAAGTAGATGAACAGGATCCACAGCAGGTTTGGCGTGCAGCGGAAGAGCTCGATGTAGGCGGTCACGATCCAGCGGAAGATCGACAGCTTGCCGTGGCAGTACTGCTTCACCATGGCGAGGATCGTGCCGAAGATGATGGAGAAGATGATGGCGAGCACCGAGATGCGGATGGTGAGCCAGAATCCGCTCATGATGAACGACAGGTTCGCGGCGTTGAATGCATCCATGGCTCTAAGCCTCCTTCGCGGTCTCGGCTACCGGCATGCGGAGCTTCTTGGCCTTGGGCACGCGCTTGGAGCGCTTCTCGAGATACTGGACGAGCAGCGCCAGCGGGAAGCAGATCACGAAGTACATCGCACACGCCACGAAATAGCCCTGCAGGTACCCGTAGGTGCCCACGAAGCTGTTGGAGCGGTACATTATGTCGCCGCCCGCCACGAGCGCGAGCACCGAGCTGTTCTTGACCAAGTTGAGCGCCTGGTTGCACAAAGGCGGCAAGATCACCTTGAAGGTCTGCGGCAGGATGATGTAGGCATACGCCTGCACCGTGGTGAAGCCCTGGCTCTTGGCTGCCTCCATCTGGCCGCGC
Organism: Enorma burkinafasonensis; assembly: GCF_902150035.1. Taxonomy (GTDB): domain Bacteria; phylum Actinomycetota; class Coriobacteriia; order Coriobacteriales; family Coriobacteriaceae; genus Enorma; species Enorma burkinafasonensis. The sequence continues at coordinate 164,077 of NZ_LR597504.1, read as the reverse complement.
GGCACGCTCTCGATGCCCGTACGGATGACCTCGGACACGTAGGCGGCGTGGTAGAGCCCCACGCCCACGAAGCCGAGCACGACCGGCGGGATCGCCACCGGCGCGGGCGCGCCCGTCACGATCTGCAGCAGCTGCGGCCCCATGAGGTACATGAAGATGACCTGCACCGGTAGCGGCGTGTTCTGGTAGAACTCGACGTACACGCGGCTGATGGCGCGCAGCACGCGCGAGCGCGTGGTCGAGAAGATGCCGAGCACCGTGCCCAGCACGAGCGCCAGCACCAGGCCGCAGACGACCACCTGCAAGGTGACCGAGAAGCCGTCCCAGAACGCGTCGATCGAATCGAAGGTGATCTGCCAGCGCCTGGGGTCGAGGATGCTCTCAAGCATGGCGGTCCTTTCCCCTACAACAACTCAAAACCGTACGATGTCGCAACGGGGGAGGATGCGCCGGTGACGCCCGGCCGCGCCGGGACATCAGGGCATATCCCCTCCCCTTGAGACATCGAGGCTGCGGGCACCGGATACGGCGCCCGCAGCGAATCATGCCGTGAGCCCGTTAGGCGTTGTCGCCCAGCCAGAGCTCGATCTCCTCGTCCATCCAGCCGCTGTCGAGCAGCTCGTTCACCGTCTCGTCGACGAGCTCGGAGAGGTCGGAGCCCTTCTCGGTCGCCACGCCGTAGTCCTGCGTGCCGAACTCGATCTCGGGCTGCAGCAGCTCGACGCTATCGTCCATGTAGGTGTTGAGCGTGGAGCGGTCCATAGCGAACGCGCCGACCATCCCGGCGTCGAGCGCGTCCTTGATCTCGGGGTAGGACTGGTACTCCTGGAAGGCGGGCGTGCAGGAGAAGCCCTCGTCGGCGATCATCTGCTCGACGAGCTGCTGGGTGGTGGAGCCGGTGGAGACGCCGATGGTCACGCCGTCGAGGTCCTCCATCGAGGTCCAGCCGTTGGCCTTCTTGACCATGATGCCCACCGAGTCGGTGCGGTACGGCGTCGAGAAGTCCCAGTCCTCCTCGCGCTCGGGCGTGATGGTGTAGGTAGCCGCCACGATGTCGAGCTGGCCGGAGTCGATGAGCGTGCCGCGGGTGCTCGGCGTCACCGTGGTGAACGCGCACTTGTCCTGCTCCTTGGCCTCATCGTAGCTGATGTCGAATACGGCGGCCGCGATCTGGTAGCACAGGTCGATCTCGAGGCCCTCGTACTCCTGCGTGGCCGTGTCCATGTAGCCGTAGCCCACGACGTCGGCCTTGACGCCGCAGTTGAGCACGCCGCGGTCGCGGATGGTCTGTAGCTTGGAGGCGCTCGCCGCGGAGCCCGAGCCCGCGTCGCCACCGCAGCCCGCGAGGCCGAGGCCGGCCACGGCGGCGGAGGCACCGAACATCTTGATGAAGTTGCGACGTGAGATGGACATGATGAAACCCCTTTCAGGCTCGGGCGCCCGCCGGGCGGGCCGCCGTCCAGACGCTTGCGCGTCAAGAAAACGAACTAGTGCAAGATCTTGTTGAGGAAGTCTTTGCAGCGCGGGTTCTGCGGGTTGGTGAAGAAGTGCTCCGGCGTGCCCTCTTCCAGGATCTGGCCGTCATCCATGAAGATCACGCGGTCTGCCACTTGCTTGGCGAAGTTCATCTCGTGCGTCACGCAGATCATGGTGATGTTCTCATGCGCGAGCTCGATCATGACGTCGAGCACTTCCTGGATCATCTCGGGATCGAGCGCCGAGGTGGGCTCGTCGAAGAGGATGATGGGCTGCTTGGTACACATAGCGCGAGCGATGGCCACGCGCTGCTGCTGACCGCCGGAGAGGTTCTGCGGGTATTCGCCGGCCTTTTGCTCCAGCCCAACGCGCTTGAGCGCCGCCATGGCTGCCTTGGTAGCCTCTTCCTTGGACTTCTTCTGCAGCTTGATGGGGGCCAGCGTGAGGTTGCCGAGCACCGTCATGTTGGGATACAGGTTGAACTGCTGGAACACCATCGATGAGTACTTGCGCGCCATCTCGAGGTGGTTCTTCTTGGTGACGAGCTGGCCGTCGATGAGGACCTCGCCCGTGGTGGGCTCTTCCAGCCAGTCGACGCAGCGGATAAGCGTGGACTTGCCCGAGCCGGACGGTCCGATGATCACAAGCTTCTCGCCCGCTTCAACGGTAAGATTGATGTCCTTCAGCACGTGAAGGTCACCGAAATACTTATTGAGATTGCGGATCTCGATCATATTCGCCATGCGCGAGGTCCCCTTCCTTCTTTACATGCACGTAAGCGGCATGGACCTGAGCCCGTGTGTAAACGCGCTATACGATTAGCACAATTGTACGGTTTCACCCTGCCGTGAACGCTTTGGCTCTGAAGATGCAACGAACCCGAAACCCAAGCGATACAAACCGTTTACCCAGGAGTTCTCACTGCTAGCCAAAGAAACCCCAGTTGGTTGGATGGCAGTATACCCTATAAGGCGCCGTTTGGACAGTTTTAAGCCATAATTGTTAACAAGGGTCGATCAGAGCAACAGCCATCGGACTCGCCCCCCTATCAATCAAAACGAGGACGAGCTCGCTCACGCGCATGATATGACTGAATAATCTATGAGACTTCGCGACACAAGAACGGGCGGCGAGCACCCGCGATGGATGCCCGCCGCCCGATTGCTGCGTTTCCGCTGTGCCAGATTGGCAACTCAGACGTTGGCGCTCTTTGCGCGCCGCGGTGCCTTCTCGGCCGTGAAACACCGAGCATGGACCTTCCCGGCCTCGGTGGCGCTGTAGGTATTACCCAGCTGCGCCCCGTTCTCGTTGAAGGCGGGCGTGGAGGTCACCAAGCCCTCGCGGCGAAGGCGCGTGAGCGACCGGTCGATCGTCCGCTCGCAGCAGCCCAGCCGCTCCACGAGCTCGCTCTTGCGGAAGTTCACCGAACCGTTCTGCTCGGTCTCCCGCACGATGAGCTCCAGGACGCGCTCATGCACGAAAGCATGGCGGCCGTTGATGCGCGAGCTCACGCCCTCGAGAGAGATATCCGCGCCCGTCCTTGCCATAGGCTACTGGGCCTTCCTCTTGCGCAGCACGTAGGCAGCCGCGATGCAGCTACCGCCAGCAGCGGCAAGCGCTGCCATGACGATGCGCGAGTTATCTCCCGTCGCAGTCAGTGTGCCGGACGCCGGGGGCTCCGCATTCACCGGAGGCTCAGCCGGGCCATCGCCCTCGCCTTCCCACATGAGCACGAACGGCGAGAAGCCGTCGGTAGTGAAGCGGATACCATGCTCGGTATTCTCTACCTCGACGTATGCAGCGGACGAGCTCTCGATCTGGCCGGAAAGCTCGCCGTTGTTCATGTCGCGGTCGAGGTCGGCGAAATGCACCAGATGGAACTCGGTGTTCTGGTCGGTGCCCGCGGGGTACGGCCAATACACGGTCACGGGATGGTTAGCCGTGAGGTACACGTTACCGTTGTTGGCGTCCACCAAATCGAGATACTTGGCCTGGTACCACGGATGCTCGAAGCTGGCGCCTGTCTCGGTGATCACGTCGAGCGCGCGGTTGGCGAGCTGCTGAGGATGATCGACCGCAACACCGGTGTCATCGCTGTCCGCAAGGTCGTCGAACAGAAGCGACGGTGCGGCGGAGTCGGTCACGTCAACCTGGCTCTCGTTGATGTAGTAGGTCGTACCATCCGGCATGACCGCATATGCCTTGTCGGGGTTATCGACGCGGGCCGCAGCGAGCTCTTCCTCGGAGTTGACCACATCGGTCACCACGTCGTCCTGGTCGCCCGTGACATAGCGGACGTCGAGTACGCCCTCCTGGAGCTCCATCGTGTTGTAGTACTTCGTGCCGTTGATATTCACCTCGAAGACGACCTGGTTCGCATCGACGAGCTCGGTGTAGAGCCTCATCGTGTACTGCTGATGCAGAGCGCCTGCCTGGGCGGGATCGAAGGTGTCGTTGGTGAAGGTCGTGCTGCCGTCCTCGGATGTGAACTGCAGACGCACGGGCACGGGTTCCTGACCCGGGGTAGGATTGGGCACGATGCGGTAGATGAACTGACCGTACGCGCTGGAATTGGTTGCGCCGTACTTCACAAGCTTCCAATGGAGCTCGCCGGTCGCGCCGTTGTAACCATGGGTGTAGATGGTCATGTAGTTCGAAAGGTCGGCAGCTTCGCCCACCTCGGCGATGCCGGCGTCGTCAAATGCCTGGTTGATCTCATCGGGAAGGACGAAGTAGAAGCCCGGCTCAGGGAGCGAGTTGCTCGCGTCGTATCTGCCATCGTCCTCATCGGTGATGACGCCCTCGTAGCCCTGGTCACCACCCATGTAGACGGTGATGTCGGCAGGGTCGACCGCCACGGAGCCAAGGCCATGGGCGGCCTTGAGGGCGTGGAGGCCGTTGAGCGTGACCGTTCCGTTGACTTCCTGCTCCACGACATGGATACCGGAGTAGTCAGCGCTATGGGCAGCCCAGCGGGCTCCCTCGCTGTCGTCATACCAACCCGTGATGGGATCGGTGCAGTCGGGGGTGCCATCAAGCACCCAACCGGAGCCGACGGGGAAGAACGTTAACGCCGGGCCCGCATCGATCCCTTTGGAAATATAGATATCGTCGCCCGCCACGGTCGCATGATTGTTGCATATGACCGCATCATCGGGAAGCGACACAGTCGGATTGTAGTTCTCTCCATATCCGATATACAGTCCGCCACCATAACCATCCAGCAGGTCATTAGTTACGGTATTGCCCGTAATGACAAAAGTCGCCCCATCGCTAACGTTGAGGCTTCCTTTCCTAATATACAAACCGGTATTGAAATTGTCCTTGATCGTAAGCTCACTCGTACCGTCAATCGTGCGCTCGCCCTCTTCGTAGAGACGAACGGCTGCATAGCCCAAACTATCCTTACAATTGCCGGCAACCGTAACAACCGATCGATTGGTGATTGTCATGTCGCTTATGACTGCAATGCCAATATAGCCGTTATCGTGAGAAGAGACGTTCGAAGCATCGACGTTTAGGTATCCCGCGGACAGGCCATGCGAGCCGTTCCCGTAAAACTCCACGGTCGATCCAGAAGTGATGTCGAAATTCGATCCGTTAGAACCGTTACCGCGATTGTTGAACACTTTTACGGTGCTGTTATCAATCGCAATGTCATTCGTTCCAGTGAAACCCGAGTAGCACGCGCTCAGCTCAACTATCGATTCGTTTACGATGTCGATGCCGTAACCGGTGTCGCCCGTCGTACCATTCCAGCGAATCGCGCTGCCCGTAGATGGATAATTCATCACCGTCAGCGTCGTTCCGTCGATCACAAACGTCGAGGGCTGCTCGGCTGCAATAGCGCTGCAATAATACCCGTCTCCATTAAACTGATAGTTCTCCCCGTCCATCGCTACTGAGCAGTCCTTAAACTCAAGGTAGCCGTGGAGACCGTTGAGATACATCTGTCCGTTCGTTATGAACGTGATACCCTCAACCCTCAGCTGAGAACTTGTTGACGGCGTAATGCCATACCGTGATGTGTCGGTCACGCTGATATCGCCCGCGCCCTCCGCCGCAATGATTTCTACATTTACATTTGCGGAAATCGCGATGCGTTTATCCAGATTGACGCTTTTCAGGAGCTCGATGGTAACAGGCTCGCCCGAAGTGTCCTTGTTCGCCTCGTCTACCGCCGCCCCAAGCGTCTCATAAGACGTGTCGCCAATACGAGCAGCGTAATCTACAGCATACGCCGGTGTTGTCCATGTGAGGAGCAGCGCGAACAGCATGCCGAACGCCGCGAGCACCCCCAGGCCTTTTCTTCTCAACGCAGGTCACCCCTTCATTTCTTTCTCGTTTCCCTCCGCGCAAGAACCGCCTTCGATTGCATTGAGCGCCGGCGAAGACGGCGGATGCATGCGGCGCGCTGTTCAAAAAGCAGACATTTTTAGAGAGGGGTGCTTTAATTCACAATATATGCATGTCGGCATGCTGAGCAGGAGCGTTGCTGCGGGCAGAATCGCGCTGCATCCTGTCCAAAACGTCTACATTTTGGCCGCAGATGGTGCCATGACATCGCTGAACGTTCTGTGCTCGCATCTCATTCCTTGGGCGCATCCTCGCGGACCCATCGAAAAAATGTAGATCGGGGTATGCCGCAGAGCTCTGCGGCCCTCGCACCTGCGACGCGGCCGGAAAGATACGCCTGACGCATCTCCTCGAAAGCCGCAGGACGCTCACGGCGCGGCCTTCCAAAGCGCACGCCGCGAGCTCGCGCGGCGGCGATCCCCTCCGCCTGTCGTTGCCGAATGTTTTCACGCTCTATCTGCGCTACATACGACAGTAGTTGCAGCATCATGTCGGCGATGAACGCACCTGTGATACCGTCGAGCTCGCGCGTGGTGTCCAACAACGGCATGTCGAGCACCACGATTCCCACCTGGCGCTCCTTTGAGATGCGCCGCCACTCCTCCAGAATTTCGTTATAGTTGCGGCCCAGTCTATCGATGCTCTTGATTACGAGCGTATCGCCTGGGCGGAGCTGACGCATGAGCCTGCGATATGCTGGGCGCTGAAAGTTCTTTCCGCTCGCCTGGTCGGCATAGATGCGCCGCTCATCTACGCAATACTCGCTCAGCGCGTCAAGCTGACGAGCGAGGTTTTGATCTCGAGATGAAACGCGCGCATACCCATAGATCGCCCGCTCGCACGCCTCCTGACCCATCTTCTTCGCATTTGGCTTATTCCGCTGCATACTGCCTCTTTTCATCGGGCCGACTAGATGAGGCACAGCGTAGCGTGCGGGTTGTAGGAGGGTTTGCGGGCAGCACTGCAGGGAATGTGGCGTAGCTTATCGATTCAGAAATAGAAACTGCCGTCTGAGACACAAATAGGGCGTCCCTCGCGAACAAGAGGAACGCCCTATAAACGCATTCAAAGCGCGAATCTCTACGCCAAGCGCGCGCCGACCTCCTTGGCTGCGGCAGCCTTATCGAAGTTGCCGCCGGTGGCCTTGTTGAGCGCTCCCATCACACGACCCATATCCTTGCGCGTGGTGGCGCCCACCTCGGCTATGGTCTTTTCGATGAGCTCCACCAAGGCGTCGCCGGAGAGCTGCGCGGGCAGCAGGCTCTCCAGAATCTCGACCTGCTGCGCGAGCGTGTCGGTGCGCTCCTGATCGTTCGCAGCCTTACGGGACATCTCAAGCGTCTCGTTCGTCTGCTTGATGAGGCGCTTGATCATGTTGTTGACGTCTTCCTCGGTGGCATCACGGCGCTCGTTGACCTCGATGTTCTTCACCTCGCCCATAACCTGGCGGACGATGGAAAGGCGGACCTTGTCCTTCGCTTTCATGGCGGCAACCATTTCGTTGTGCAGCTCTTCGTTTGTCATACGCGTTCTCCTCCTAAAGCTGGCGCGCTGCCAGCGGCGACATTCACCCGCCGGCTCACAACCTTGTGGTGCAATTCGTTCCGGCAGTTACTCCGCGGCGGCATCCCCGGTAGATGAGGCGTCTCCGCTTGCATCGCCCTCGTCGGTCGAGGCGCTCGTTGCAAGGCTCATGTCCACGTTGTACGGCACGTCGGCAGGCATCTCGTTGATCTGCAGATCTGCGGAGTCGACGTAGTTCTGGAGCCACTCGGTATAAGCGGTGCCCTGCTTCTCGGACTTGATGGCATCGCTGAACGTGGTGCGCAGGTCCTCTGGAATCTGATCGATCGAGGTCACCTCGCCGTCCACGTAGAAGTGATCCGTACACGTGATGATGTGGAAGCCGTACTCGGTCTCCACCACGCCGCTCACCTGGCCGGTATCGAGCGCGGAGAGCGCCTCCTGGTAGGCATCGACGAAGGTGGTCTCCTTATCCCAGCCCACGTCGCCGCCGTTCTCGGCCGAGGTGTCCTCGGAGTACTCCTTGGCGGCATCCGCGAACGAGATCTCGCCGGCGTTGATCTGGTCCAGGATATCCTGCGCCTTCTGACGGGCCTCCTCGCGCGTGGCGTCATCGGCGTCCTCGGAAACCTTGATGAGGATATGCGACGAGCGACGGGCGTCGTTGTAGGTGCCCAGGTTCTCGTTCGCGTAGGCGATGACCTCGTCGTCGGTGGGCTCCTCGACCGGGGCGACCTTGTCGCGGAGTGCCTGCTGCTCGAGCTGGCTCGCGATCATCTGCTTGTAGGAGTCCTCGGTATAGCCGATCTGCGCGAGCATGGAGACGAAGGCGTCCTCAGACTCGTAGCCGGCGACGGCCTCCTGCCACGCGGCCTCGATCTCGTCATCGCTCACCGTGATGTCGTTGTCGCGCACCGCAGCGGTTGCCAGGTAGTCCTCGGCAATGCTGCGGATGACGCTCTCGCGGTAGCTCTCGGGCGTCTGGTCGTTGGAGGCGAGGTAGGCCGCCCAGTCCTCGTCCGCGTCGCAGCCGAGCGAGGAGCGCGTGCTCATGATCTGGTTCGTGACCGTGTCCTCCGTGATGTTCACGCCGTTGACGGTCGCCGCCACGCCGCCCGTAAGGTGGTAGGACTCGCCGGACTGCACCTGGTTCAGGATGCCGGAGCATGCCACGCCGGTGACCGAGAGCAGCATGGCGAGCACGCCGATGACGACGAGCACGTACTTGACGCCCGTTCCCATCTTGCGCTTTTGCTCGCGCTTGAAGTCGGCCTTCGTGAGGTGCGCCGAGGCGTTGCCGTGCGCGTTGCGCGCGCCGTGCTTGGCCGCCGGGGCCCCCTTGCCCGCCTTGTTATCGAATGCCATAGGTCTACCTCCCATGGTTCAAGCTCAGATCATGACTAGGCGATATGATACTACGCCGCATCTCGCGACGGCCCTGCGCCTGCGGCGCATATGCAACCCCCTCATCCCTCCACGTGCACGACGGCCTTGCGCATGCGGCCATCAGCGGCCGTCCCCACCATCCACGCGCGGGATGCCGTACGCGTCGAGCAGGCGGGCGAAGGTCTGCCGGTCCTCGACCAGCTCCGGGGTGAACCGGACGACCTTCACCCCGCCCACGGTGAGGCGCGACTCGCGCAGACGCTCGGCCCGCGCCGCATGGGCGACGCTCCTGCCGCCCCGCATGTCCTCGTCCCGCAGCTTCTCCTCGCCATCGTGCTCGCCGTAGGCGATCGTGCGGACGCCGTCCGTCCACGTGTAGTCGGGGCGGTACTCCTCGCCGTCGACGGGATCCACCTCCGCGACCTGGAGCAGCGGTTCCAGGAACCCCTCCTCGATCATCACGCCGCGCGCGATGGACTCTCCCCCGTTCTCGCTCAGCCCGTTGGCGTGCGCGAACGCCCGGCGCGCCGTCTTGATACCGCAGATGCCCCTGGGATGGGAGTCGGCGAACCCGAGCATGTCGTTGCGATCGAGGCCATAGAAGCGCATCGTCGAGTCCGCAACGGCGAGCGCCCGCGGAAACGGCAGCATGCACGCGCATTCGAGCGCTGTTGTGAACAGGTCGATTACCGGCACGCCGAGGACGCGCGTGAGGCTTCCAGGATTCGGCGCGAACGGCCTGAACCTCACCGTAAAACCCGTGTACTCGATCTCCCTCGTCTTCCCCCGCACGTAGAGCACTGGAGACCCATCCTGCTGGATGTCGGCAAATGAGACATAGAGTCCGTGGAGCACAGCAGCGGTCGTATACGCGAATACCCACTTCGGATGAACCTCAGGAAGCGACCTTGCCAGATGGACAAGACGCTCCTTCGGCCCCAGATGGCTCCAATACGCAGCGCGCACGCATATCCGATGCGCGAGGAAGATGATTCTGTCGCTCCTTCTCCGAGCGGCCCGCTCGTCCGCCTGCGACTTCAGCACCAGACAGCGTGAGGAGCGCTCCGCCCGGTCGAACATGCCAGCGAGTCTTGATTCCGCCGCCCCCGGCATCTGCCACACCTCCAATTGTGTTGGATGGGAAATGGATATGGCATTATAGCTGCGATTTTGTTATCAACATCTTTCCGTGCTCCACCCGAGACCTTACCGCGCAGGTCAAGGTTCCGACACGACTGTCGTGTGGAAAACGCACTCGGCAGACGGCAGGAAACGGGCCACAAACGGTCGTCGAAATCTCCGTCGCCTTCAAACAGTGGATTCTGTTGAAAACCACCTTACGAGTCGTGTGCCTCGAAGGCCGGCATTCTTCGATGGGAGGGTAGCCATATCCGCGCGCTCCGTATTGGAAACGCTGTGCGACCGCAGGGCGACAATCCTATATGGTCCGAATGTCCATATCCATGGACCTCAGTCAGTTAGCAAAAATCGAGATACATAGATATGGACGGATTTTCGTTCTCAGAAGCGAATTCCGTCCATATCCGTGTATCACGATACGTCGTACTTCGATTATTTTCATCGAAGTACATAAAGATGGACGTCCCCGACCCAACCGATGGGCATTTCCGGCTTACCAACCCGTTAAGGGCGTGTATGAACGCGGGGGCCCAAAATAGCCCGCTGCCCGCCTACGCGATCGAGACCGTGCGGTCGTCGTTCACGTGGACGCGGCCCTCGGCGAGTAGCTGGACCACCTGCGGGTACAGCCGGTGCTCGACGGCGTGGATCGCGGTCTCCAGCTCGTCGACCGACCAGCCCTCCTCCACGCGCACCGGCTCCTGGGCGATGATGGGGCCCTGGTCGTACACGGCGTTGGCGAAGTGCACGGTCACGCCGGTCACCTTCACGCCGCGCTCGTACGCGTCCTGGATGCCATGGGCGCCCTGGAAGCTCGGCAGCAGCGCGGGATGGAGGTTCACCACGCAATCCGGCCAGAGCGCGAGCAGCGGCTCGTGCACCTTGCGCATGTAGCCGGCCATGACGATGTACTCGGCGCCGGCGCGCTTGAGCTCCGTGGCGATGACCTCGTCGGCGTCCCACGGGTCGGCGTAGATGTCCTTCGAGAGCGCGAGCGTCTGGATGCCGGCATCGGCGGCGCGCTTGAGACCGGCCGCGCTCGGCCTGCTCGATACCACGAGCACGATCTCGGCGTTGAGCGAGCCGTCCGCGATGCGGTCGATGAGGGCCTGGAGGTTGGTGCCCGAACCGGAGATGAGCACGCCGATCTTGAGCGGCGTGAGCTCACCGGCCTCGCGGGCGGCGGCGCGGGCCGCCTGGATGTCGTTGTTGCCCGGGGCGAGCGGGGACCGCGCGGCCTTGCCCTGCGCATCGGCCAGGGCGCGGGCGAGCTCGCCGTCCACGTCACTCGAGAAGAAGAAGTCGCTCGGGAGGGCCTCCGGCGGGAGCCCCGCCTCCTCGACCAGCTTGCGGTACTCCTCGCTACTGCTCATCGAAATACCTCACCTCGCCGGAGCCGGGCACGCACGCACCGACGCGGAAGGGGTGCTCGCCGAGCGCCTCGAGGGCCGAGGTGACGGCCGCCTCCTCCTCGGGCGCGCAGATGATCATGAGGCCCACGCCCATGTTGAAGGTCTTGCACGCCTCGGCGGGCGTGAGGCCGGCCTGCTCGGAAATGTAGGTGATGACGGGCGGGACGTCCCAGCCCATCGCGGTGCCGTCGCGCGTGACCACGGCGTCGACGTCCGACGCGAGCGCGCGGTTGAGGTTCTCGGTGATGCCGCCGCCCGTGATGTGCGCGATCGCGTGGACCTTCGCGCCGCCGCGCAGAAGCTCGAGCACGGGCTTCACGTAGATGCGCGTGGGCTCGAGCAGGGCGTCGGCGAGCGAGACGCCGCCGAGCTCCTCGAGCGGACGCTCGAGCTCGGCGCGCTTCGCCACGGCCTCGGGCGTGCCGGGGACCATGCCGTCGACGCCGATGACCTTGCGCACGAGCGAGTAGCCGTTGGAGTGCACGCCGGTCGAGGGCAGGCCGATGATCACGTCGCCGGGGCGGACGTTCGCCGGGTCGAGCATCTTGGGCCGGTCGACCACACCCACGGTGAAGCCCGCGAGGTCGTAGTCGTCGGGGCGCATCACGCCGGGGTGCTCGGCCATCTCGCCGCCCACGAGCGCGCAGCCGGCGAGCTTGCAGCCGTCGGCCACGCCCTTCACGATCTTGGCCATGTGAGAGGCCTCGATGTGGCCGATGGCGATGTAGTCGAGGAAGAAGAGCGGCTCCGCGCCCGAGGCGAGGATGTCGTTCACGCACATGGCGACGAGGTCCTGACCCACGGTCTCGTGACGGTCGAGGATCTGGGCGAGCACGAGCTTGGTGCCCACGCCGTCGGTGCCCGAGATGAGGATGGGATCCTCCATGTCTTTGAGCGCCGCAGCGGAGAACAGGCCGCCGAAGCCGCCGATACCGCCGATGACCTCGGGACGGTTGGTCGCGGCGACCATCTGCTTGATCGCGTCGACGGCGCGACCGCCCTCAGCGGTGTCAACGCCCGCGTCCTCGTAGGTTACGTGCTTCGTCTCGCTCATGCGCGGTCCTTTCGCAAGTGGTTGTGCCATGGAGCCATCATAGCAGGTAAACAGCGGGATGAGCGCGACTGTCGAGGCGGGCATAGGGCTTTCATGGATGCGGCGGGTGCGGGCCGGCCCTCTGTCGCGGGCGGGCCTGAGGAAGCGTAAGAGGTCGCTTGAGATGAGGGGACGCCAACGCGGAGGACCGTCTTCTGATCGGCCGCCACGCGCCGGCGTCCCAAAACCCGGTTCGCTTAGGGGTTATTCTCCGATAACCGTGACGTATACGGTCCGCTCCTGGGGACCGTCGAATTCCGCAAGATAGATCTCCTGCGCATGGCCTTTGCGCATATGGCCTTCCGCGATGGTGAACACGGCATGGTTGCCGGTCACCATCGCCTTGAGGTGGCCGGTGGGGTTGCCCGCCATCGCGCCGTAGCTCTCGAGGAAGCGCGCATGATAGTAGTCGCCATCCTCGGGGTACTGCTCGGCAAGGCACTTCATGATGTCATCCTCAAGGCACTCGAGGCGTTCGTTGACCGTGATCCCGCACGTCGTGTGACCGCTGATCACATAGACGACGCCGTCGTGAACCCCACATTGCCTAACGATCTCCTCAACCCGATCGCCCAGCGGAACGAGCACGTTGTAGCGATCCGTTTCCACGACAAACTCCCCGTGCTTAATCATAGTGGGGACCTCCCTTAAGGAACTCGAGGGCGTTGTCGCCCATCACCATGGCCTTCGTGGAATCCCTCCAGGGCATAGCGCGGACGGCCTCCGCCATGCGGCGCATCTCAAGACGGGGCTCCTCGGACGCGAACATCACCTGGTGACGCAGGCTGCGGTCGATCCAATGCTCACCGAGCTCCTGGCTGAAGATGTGCCCGTAGAACTCGGGGGCGTTGTCAAAGTACAGGCACGAGAGGTCCGTGTAGACGTTCTTGCACTTGAGCATGATCATCGCGACCTCGCGTGTCCACGGCCACCCGAAATGCTGGAGGCACATGCGCAGCCCCGGAAACGCCAGGGCGACGTCCTCGAACAGCATGGGATGGCTGTTCGAGCTGGACAGGCGCGGGCGGGCGGACATGCCCGCCTGGAATACGATGGGCTTGCCGTGCGCCTCGCAGGCCTCGTAGATCGGAAAGAGCGACTCATCGTCGGGGCTGAACCGCTGCTGGGCCGGATGGAGCATCAAACCCGCGAGATCGAGCTCGTCGAAGGCACGCTCGACGACATCGAGGGCATCCTCCCGCGCGGGGTCGACGCTCGCGAACCCGATGAAGAAATCGGGATTATCCTCGACGAGTTTCGCCACCTGCTCATTTGTGCCGAGATACCCGCCTGATACGGTGCTCAGGTCGAGCGGCATAAGGCAGAGCATGTCGATCCCCGACGCAGCGGCAAGCGTGCGCAGCGACGCAACCGACTCCGCTCCGGTCTTATAGAGCCCCGTCTGCTGACGGCAGTACTCGAGCTGTTCCTCGCTGGAGCCGAGCTCCTCGATGAACGCGGGAAGGACGTTCATGTCGATGACCATGCAAACCTCCATTGCATTGAAAACGATTGTGCGATGTTCCCGTTATGGACAAAACGCCCAGCGAAAGAGGTCGCAGGCCGATTGGCTATGGACCTCGGTACGGGACGCCCCGGTGCAAGCGAGCCGGATTCGCCCTCGGAGGGAAAGAGGGATTCGCAAGCGGCGCCGGGCCGTCCCGACCGTTTAGGCATCTTGAAGGCTAGGCGCAGAGCACGCCGGCCCAAACGCCCAGAATGCCGACGATGATGGTCCCCACGAGCAGGGCGACCACGTTGACCTTCTTCTTGAGCAGCCAGTAGTAGATACCGAGCGCGGCGAGGCTCAACATGCCGGGCATGATGCCGTTGATGACGTCGATGAGCGCGGTGGCGGCGTCGCCCGAGCCGAAGGAGATGGGCGAGTTCACCCAGATGAGCTCGTTGGTCATGCCGCCGATCACCATGACGCCCACGATGGAGGCGGCCATCATAAACTTGTCCATGAGGCCGGATTCCTGGACGGACTCGAGGTAGTTCGCACCGAGCTCGTATCCCTTGAACGTGCAGACCCAGCGGATGATGTACTGCGGGACGTTGAAGATGGCGAGGAACAGAAGCATGCCGAGGATTCTGCCCTGCGCGGCGAACGACGTGCCGATGCCGATCGCCAGGATGCGCAGCGTCCCGAAGAACAGCGAGTCGCCGATGCCCGCGAGCGGGCCCATGAGCGCCACCTTCATCGTGCTGATGCTCGACTCGTCGAAGTCGTCGTCCTTGGCGTTCATCTCCTCCATCGCCGCGACGATGCCGCCGATGAACGGGATGAGGTACATGGAGCAGTTGAAGAACTCGAGATGACGCACGAGGGCGCTCTTGAGTTTTTCAGGGTCGTTGCGGTAGATCTTGCGGAGCACCGGGATCATCATGAACTCGAAGCCCATGTGCATCTGGCGTTCATAGTGCCAAGAGAACTCCATTGGAAGCGAGCGCCAGAAGATCGAGCGCAGGTCTTTCTTGGTGAGCTCGCCGGTCTGTGCCTTAGAAGTCATCGTCGTCACCTCCGTCGACGGAAACAGCGGTCTGGGTCAGGGCGCCATCGAGCAGGCCGGTCTTGAGTACGGCCGCGATCACGCCGAGCATCGCGATGCCGAGCACCGGAACGCCCATGTAGGACGACAGGATGAAGCCCAGGAAGAAGAAGACGACGACCTTCTTGTTAACGGTCATCTGCGCGAGCATGGCGAAGCCCATGGCGGGCAGAAGACCAGTGGCGACCGTGAGGCCGTCGTTGATCACCGATGGGATGGAGTTGACGAGCGCCTCGACCTGCGCGCTACCAAGGGAGTAGCCCAGGACCACGAGCCCGCCGAACGCGAGGCTTCCCACGATGCCGTCGACGATATGGATCGTCTCGACCGCGCGGTAGTTCCCTTCCGCGGCGTACCTATCGGCCCAGGTACCGGTCAGCGGGTAGATGACCGACATGAACAGGTTCTCGAGCAGGCTTGCGAGCAGGGCGATGGGATAGGCGAGCGTGACGGCGACCTCGGCACCGCTGCCGGTGACGATGGCGAACGCCGTGCCGAGCACGCCTCCGACCACCACGTTGGGCGGGACGAACGCGCCGACGGACTGGGCGCCGATGAAGGCGAGCTCGAGGACACCGCCGATGATGATTCCCTGCTGGACATCGCCGAGCACGAGGCCGACGAAGGGCCCGGTGACGATGGGGTTCTTGATCAGGCTCGTGCCGAGGGCGTAGTCGCAGTTCGCGACGAAGGCGATGAGGCCGAGCAGCAGCGCTTGCAGCATTGTTTACCTCCTTACTGAAGTACGGTTCGCGCATCGACCGAGGGATCGACCGGCACCATGCGGATCTCGACTTCGACGCCGCGATCGAACAGGTCCCTCAGCTGGTCCTCCTCCTCGGGGGTCACATAAATCGCCTTGGCGATGTTGCGCGTGTTGTCCCGGGGCTTGGTCCCCCCGAGGTTGATGGCCTTGATCCGGTCGCATGAGGTCGCCAGGGCATGGGCGTCGCCGATGGACTCGACAACCACGAACAGCCGGTACTTATCCGTCACCCCGCTGTTGATGGCCTCGATGGCACCCTCGATGCTCTTGATGACGAGCTTCACGCCAGCGGGCTTGGCGAGCTTGATGACGCTTTTCCGCGTGGGGTTCTGCATGACGTCGTCGTTCGCGATGAGGATGCAGTCGGCCCCGAGCTGAGTCGTCCACGAGAAAGCGACCTGCCCGTGCAGGAGGCGATGGTCTACGCGTGTGTTGAGGATCATGACCGCTCCTTAGTAGTCGAACTGGTGGTAGTAGCGGCGGTAATCGAGGTTGTGCTTCGTCACCAACTCGTAGTAGGCGGCAAGGCGGTCCGTGATGATCGAGCTCAAGATCCAGGGGCTCACGATGACGCGGAACTCGTCATCGAGGCCAGGGGTCGCGAACTCGGCGGTATCGACGATCACGTAATCCTGATCGCCCGTCACGCCGCTGCGCAGGAACGCCTCGACGCGGTTGTCGTGCGCACGGAACTCGTCCTCGCCCTTGAAAAGGATGACCGGCACGCCCGGCTCCACGAGCTCGAGTGTCCCGTGGAAGAAGTCCGCGGAGGTCACATAGCGCGTGCGCTTCCACTGCATCTCCTCGAGAACGCACATCGAGAAGAGGATCGTCTCGCCCCACAGGGCACCGCTACCGATGAACATCGTGTACGGAGCCAGCGCATAGGCGCGGGCGATCTTCTCGGCACGGGGCTCGAAGCGTTTGCGGATATCGAGGAGCGACGACCAGATCCCCTCGGTCTGAGTGATGAAATCGTCGAAGCGCGGGAAGCATCCGCGGTGATACAGGAGGCGCAGGCCAAAGCAATCGGCAAGGTAATAGCTGCCCTCGCATCCGCTCGCACCATGCGCCGACGCCATCTCGACGCAGTTGTCGGCACCGACGACTTGGCCGATGGGGCCTTCCTTCTTGGTCATGGCATAGACGCGCACCCCCATCTCGCGCATCTTCTTAACGGCCTCGAGCACCTCGGGGGTCGTACCGGATTCAGATGCGGTGAGCACCACCGAGCGGTCGGTCATGCGCTTGTGCCCGACGGCGTTCCATTCGGCGGCGTGGATGAGGTACACCTCCAGATCGCGATCGCCGAACTTCTTCATCAGGTACTCGAGCTGCATGAGCTCGTCCCAGGTGCCTCCCACACCCAAGAGGAACACGGCGTCGAACCCCTCTTCCGCCACGTCGTCTGCAAAGGCGGACATCTGCTTTCCGAGCTCGACGAGGCGTTTGCCGTTCGCCAGATAGGCGTCCTCGTCAAAATGCATGAGCTCGATCTTCTCCTTCACGTCCATCCCACACTCCCTTTCTCTAATGCAGTTCTAGTACAACAAATTGGTTTTTCATACCAATTCGTGAACAGGATAGTTCTTTTTGATACCACATCTGCTTTATCGAGCTTGATTTCGCCGAACGGTCGATAATTCGTGTTAAGTGGTATCTATTACTTATGAGTTGTTTAGTGTTTAGTGCTAAGCGTTTAGTATTTAGGCGCAGCGGGAATGGCCGCCATGCGCATGGCCAGCACTAGTACTGGTAGATATAGCCACCCTGCTCGCCGCTGTTAATCGAGCGCGTGTACTCGACAACCTGATAGTTTTCGTCGTAGCTCAGGCTTTCGAGAACAAGGGCCGGGGAGCCGGGCTTCACCTGGAGCAGTCCGGCGTCACGGGCGCTCAGGGTCTCGATGCCGAGCTTCTCCTGCGCGAGCGCCACCTTGTGGCCATAGGACGCATACGTCTCGAACAGGCTGAACACCGTGATGTCCACCTCATCGATACCCTCGAAGAACCGAAGCGGTATGAAGGTGTTATCAATCGAATACGGACTTCCGTTCACGCTGTTCAGGCGACGGATCACATAGAGTTCCTCATCAGGGTCGATGCCGAAGAGATGCGCGTAGTACTGCCCGGCATCTCGCCGCGTCGCAGCCAGCACGCGTACGGACGGGCAGGCGTCTTGGCGTCTCGCCACCTCGCGGAAGCCGCTCAGAACCTCGCCGAGCATGGGCAGGCGCAGCGTCACGAACGCCCCCTTGCCCTGGACGCGGCGGATAAGACCGCGATCCACGAGATCATCGATCGCCTTGCGTATCGTAAGACGCGCGACCCCGAACTCCTCGGCAAGATCATGCTCAGACGGCAAGGCGCTGCCGGACGGATACTCGCCTCGCTCGATGCGCTGGGAGATGCAACGGCGGATGACGAGGTAAATCGGATCTTGAGCTGAGCCGATTTCTTGGATGCCTCCATCGGGCCGGGTCGTTCGACCCTCTACGACTTCAGCCATGCTGCACCGACCTTCGTCTTGACGCCGGGAGCCTCCCCGTTGTTGGCGAACCGGTACCGATGAGGGAGGATCACCGCCTTGACATACTCAACCGTGCGTCCGTCGCGATCCTTCTCAAGCGATTCCTCGTAGTAGGCCGGCGATGCCTCCGGCGCCTGGAGGATCTCGGCCTCATCGGCGGTGAGCTTGGTGATCGTGATGTGCTCGACACCGTGCTCGACGCTGATGCCGTACTCGGCCCCCAGCACATCGTACAGGCTCTCGACCGCGAAATCGTGCTTCTCGATACCGGTGCAGGACTCCATGTTCACGTAAGCCGTCTCGATCGCCGCCGGTTTTCCATTGACGGTACGCAGGCGTTTCAGCAGGAACATTGGGGTGTCGATGGAAACGTTGGCCTTGTGCGACAGCGTTTCGTCGGCGTGCAGCGTGCCCGACGCCAAAACGTGCGCGCCGGGCGTGAGTCCCACCTCGCGGACGGCAGATGAATAGTTATAGACCTCCTGGAACACGTTCAACGGCTTGGGCCGACACACGTACGTCCCGGATCCTCGGCGGCTTTCGAGGGTATCGCGGGAAATCAGCAATGCGATCGCAGAGCGCAGCGCGGTGCGCGACACGCCGATGAGCTCGCAGAGCTCTCGCTCGGGAGGGAGCCTGTCGCCGCCCTTGAGGCCATGTTCCTGGATGTACCAGAGAATTCCTTCGACGGCTCGATCTTTCGGGGGAATATTCGAGGCTTCGACACGCATATCGATTCGTCTCCTCCCCGTCCTATTTCATCGAGCTCGTGGCTCATCAATAGATAACTAACAGGAATATAGCACCAATTATGATCTCATGTCCCCGATCGGCGGTCCGCAGCGCGCCTACGCCTCGCCGTGGGCGGCCTCCCAGCTGCGGTCGAGCTCCTTGTCGGTGACGCAATGGCCGCTCACCGGCTCGGGCTTCGTGAAGTTGAGCGGGTCGTAGCCGGGCATGAACTTGTCGCGGCCAAAGCTGTCGGGGATGGCCACGGGGTAGACGCCCGTGAAGCACGCCGTGCAGTAGCCGCGCACGCCGCCGCCGGGCTGGACCTCGCCGATCGCGGGCACGCAGGCGAGCAGCCCCTCGACCGAGAGGAACGCGAGCGAGTCGGCGCCGATGTAGGCACAGATCTCCTCCACCGACTTGTTGGCGCTGATGAGCTGCGCCTGCACGTCGGTGTCGATGCCGTAGAAGCATGGCCACACCACCTCGGGGCTGTTGATGCGCACGTGCACCTCGGCCGCGCCCGCCTGGCGGAGCATCCGCACGAGCTGCACCATGGTGGTGCCGCGCACGATGGAGTCGTCGATCACCACAAGGCGCTTTCCGGCGATGTTGTCGCGCAGCGGGTTCAGCTTCATGCGCACGCCCATGGCGCGGAGCTCCTGCGTGGGCTGGATGAACGTGCGGGCGACGTAGCGGTTCTTGATGAGGCCCTCGCCGAAGGGGATGCCGCTCTCGCGCGCGTAGCCCTCCGCGGGCGGCAGGCCCGAGTCGGGCACGCCGATGACCATGTCAGCCTCGACGGGTGCCTCGGCTGCGAGCCGGCGCCCCATGTCGTAGCGGCAGGCGTAGACGGACTTGCCGCCCATGATCGAGTCTGGCCGCGCGAAGTACACCTGCTCGAAGATGCACTCGGCGGACTCGGCGGCCGCGGGCACGCCCTGCTCGGAGACGAGGCCCGCCGCGGAGATGCGCAGGATCTCGCCGGGACGGATGTCGCGCACGTACTCGGCGCCCACGATGTCGAGAGCGCAGGTCTCGGAGGCGACGACCCAGCCGGCGGCGTCCCCGGCAGCCGAGGCGGCGCCGCCGGCCGACGGGACGCCTGCGCCCTCGGCCCCCTCTGCGACGGGCAGCTTGCCCAGCACGAGCGGGCGGATGCCGTGCGGGTCGCGGAAGGCGTAGAGCGCCTGCTCGTTGATAAGCGTCATCGCATAGCCGCCGCGGATGAGCTCCATCGTCTTGCGGATGCCCTCGCGCAGGTGGTTGGTCCGCTGCGTGAAGTAGCCGATGAGCTTGGTCGCGACCTCGGAGTCGGAGTTGGAAAGAAACGGCACGCCCAGCTCGATGAGCTGCCGGCGCAGCTCGTCGGTGTTCACGAGCGTGCCGTTGTGCGCGAGCGCGATGATGACGTCGTTGATGGTCGAGAGGTGCGGCTGTGCGGCCTCCCAGCTCTTGGCGCCCGCCGTGCCGTAGCGCACGTGGCCCACGGCGAGCTGGCCGGTGAGCGTGGAGAGGTCGGCGTCGGTGAACACCTGGTCGATGAGGCCGAGGTCCTTGCGGACCATGACGGTGCCGCCGTCGCCCACCGCGATGCCGGCGGATTCCTGGCCGCGGTGCTGCAAGGCCTTGAGCCCGAAGTACGTGAGCCGCGCCACGTCGCGCCCCGGCGCCCACACGCCGAAGACGCCGCACTCCTCATGCAGGGTGTCGCCCTCGGCGGCGTCGATATGCTGTGCCCGGACGCGATCCATGCACCCGTCGGTACCACTCGTCATTGCCGGCCCCTCTCCGCGTTCACGATGCCGTATGCACGATTTTGCCATTATGGCACGATTGGGCCGGGGATGGCGCAGACGGGCGCGATATCGTGCCGCCGCGCACCTCGAGGCAGCTACTCGTCCTCGGCACGCGCCTCGTCGATCTCGGCGTCCAGCTCATCGGAGTACACGCTGTCGAACGACGCATCGAACGCATCGTCCACGCTCGAGGCGCCCAGGTCGTTCTCGGCGAGCTCGTCCTCGAGGCTCTGCGCGTTCCGGGCGGCGCGCAGCCGCTCGACCTGCGCCTCGGACATCACGCGCGTGTCGCTCATGACGCCGTTGAGCATCACGAACGGGTGCTTGAAGGCCGAGATCACCGCGCGCAGCACGATGGTGACGAGCCACGTGAGGTAGACGGACGAGAGGATCGCCTCGACGGTGTCCGCGCCCACCGCGTACTCGTCGACCCACATGCGAACCGTGATCCCCTGCGTGGGGTAGAGCGCGCCCACCCAGACGGGAAGCAGCAGGAACACCCAGAACAGCAGGCCATAGCGGGCGATGTAGGACAGGCAGGTCGCGGAGTCGCCGTCGGGCCTGACGACGCGCAGCCTGAGCACCATGTGGCCGATCGTCTGGCCGCGGGTGAGGCACGGGATCAGCATGAACGCGACGCCGGTCGAGACGAGCAGGCCGGCCAGCGTGTCGTAGCGGCCCGTCGAGCCGCCGGCGATGAAGTGCCGCCACGCCCACAGGACGGCCGCGGTCACGACCATGTCGATCGCGAACGCGATGAGCCGGCGGGTGAACGAGGTGTGCTCGGAGCCGCGCACGATGGAGCGCTCGTCGACCTCGCGCAGGTCGGGCAGGAAGTGGCAGAGCGGGATCGACGCCCAGAACCCGAGCATGGCGCCGGTCGTGTTGGTGATGAGGTCGTCGACGTCGAACAGACGGTACGGGTGCTCGTAGATGCCGAAGAGCCCGCTCAGCTGGGAGATCTCGAAGAACAGCGAGAAGCAGGAACCCATGATGAGCGTCTGCCACCAGCTGCGGTGGAAAAGATAGCGCAGGTACAGGCCGAACGGCACGGTGAGCAGCACGTTGAAATAGACCGTGTAGACGTCGGGACGGCGCAGGAAGGCGATGAGGCCCCTGAACGTCGACAGGCTGCGGAGGTCGGCCATCGTGAAGTTGTCGAGGAAGCTCAGCGGGTGGAGCTGCGGATGCTGCGCGCTCGGGATGAGGATGCTGCGGTCGGCAGGCAGCGGTAGGATCACCATGAAGTAAGCGCACATGAGGTAGAAGATGAAGGAGAACACCAAAAACGTCTTCCACAGCGAGATGCTTCCGTACTTGCGGTACTGGTAGATGGCATACGGCAGCGAGAGCAGCGCGGACAGCAACGGGAAGAGGAACACCGCGACGCGGATGTTGTTCACATAGGAACTCATGCAGCACCTTTCAGGGACGGCAAGCGGGCCTGATGGCCGGGAGCGGCATCTCTGCCTTTCGAAAAGCGGGAACACGCCGTGCCACGGCGTTTCATAGCGCACCAGCATACCGTATCGGCCCGTTCGGCGCTCAATCTAGACACTTTTATCGATATTGCACGACCGTATCTGGGCATTTACCAGTGCGATTGCTCCACCCGGGCGAAACGGACCCATAAAAGGCCAGTTGAGCGCCGCGCCCGTACGCCTGTTTCAACCCCCAATCGTACAATATCGAAAAAACTGTCTCTCAGGCGCGGTGAGGGGGCATCTCGAGGCTCGAAACCGCAATCGATGCGGCATCGTAGCAACGCAAACGAGGAAGCGCCGCAGGCGAGTCGCTGCCTGCGGCGCTTGGGGAGCCGTTATGTCCTCGCACTCATGCGCGGGCCACGGGGCTGGACGAAGCAGGTGCCCTCGTCCGCGCAGGCCCAGCCGGCGCTAACGCCCCTGCGAGCGGGACTCCTCATAGAACTCGACGAGGTGCTTCTGCACGTCGTAGGGAACCTGCTCGTAGCCGGCGGGCTCCATGGTGAAATCGCCCGTGCCGCGCGTGATCGAGCGCAGGCGGGTGGCGTAGTCCACGAGCTCGGCGTACGGCACGGTGGCGGTGACCACGGTGTTGCCGCGCTCATCGGTGTCCATGCCGGTCACGCGGCCGCGCGAACCGGAGACGTCGCCCATCACGGCGCCGGCGTAGCTCTCGGGAATGGTGACCGTGATGTTCTCCATGGGCTCGAGCACCACGGGGTCCGCCTCGGCGCACGCCTTCTTGAGCGCGATGCGTGCGGCGGCGCGGAACGCCATCTCGTTGGAGTCGACCGGGTGGTACGAGCCGTCGTAGCAGGCCACGCGGATGCCCGTCAGCGGATAGCCGGCGATGACGCCTTCCTTCATGGTCTCCTGCACGCCCTTGTCCACGGCCGGGATGAGCGCGCGCGGGATGCGCCCGCCCACGACCTCGTCCACGAACTCGTAGTCCGTGCCGTCGAGCAGCGGCTCGACGCGCAGGTAGCAGTCGCCGAACTGGCCGGCGCCACCGGTCTGCTTCTTGTGGCGGCCCTGGGCGCTCGCCACGCGGCGGATGGTCTCGCGGTACGGGATGCGGATGGGCACGATGTGCGCGGCGACCTTCGTGCGCTCCTCAAGGCGGTTGAGCAGGACCGAGACCTGCGCCTCGCCCACGGCGGAGATGATGGTCTGGCCGGTCTCCTCGTCGCGCTCGATCTTCATTGTCGGGTCGGCCTCGCAGGCGCGGTCGATGAAGGTGAAGAGCTTGTCCTCGTCGGAGCGGTTCTCGGCCTCGATGGCGATGCGGTACTGGCTGTTGGGGAACTGGAAGGCCGCGGCCTCGATCTTGCCGGAGACGGAAAGCGTGTCGCCGGTGTCCGCGGAGATCTTGGTCGTGACGATGATGTCGCCGGCCTCGGCCTTGCCGACCTCGGTCTGGTCGCGGCCGCACATCACGTAGAGGTGCGCGAGGCGCTCGCCCTTGCGGGTGCGGGCGTTGGTGAGCTCGATGCCGGGCGTGAGCGTGCCGGTGAGCACCTTGAGGAAGCTGATGCGGCCCTGCTGCGGGTCGTTCAGGGTCTTGAAGACGAAGACGACGGGGCGGTCGTCCTCAGCGGAGATCTTGAGCGCGTCGCCGTCGACGAGCGGCATCTCGCCGTAGTCGGTGGGGCTCGGGAAGTAGGTCGCGATGTCGTCCATCACGGAATGGATGCCAAGCTCCTTGGTGCAGGAACCAACGAAGACGGGGACGAACAGGCGCTTGGCGATGGCCTCGGAGAGCAGGCTCTCGATCTCGTCCTGGGTGAGCGGCTCGCCATCGAGGAACTTCATCATGAGCTCGTCGTCGGCCTCGGCGACGGCCTCGCACAGCTGCTCGCGGGCCTCATCGGCGGCGGCGCGGTACTCCTCGGGGATGTCGTACTCGGTCTGCGTGGCGCCCTCGCAGTGGCGGGCCTTCATGCGCACGATGTCGATGACGCCCTCGAAGTCGTCACCGGTGCCCCACGGCAGGGTCACGGCGCCCAGGCGCATGCCGAAGCGCTCGCGCAGCTCCTTCATGCAGGTGTCGTAGTCGGCGTTCTCCTTGTCGATGCGGTTGATGAAGACGGCGCGCGCCAGGCGCAGGTCCTCGGCGGCGTACCAGAGCTTGACCGTCGTGGGCTGCGGGCCCTCGGCGGCGTCGACCACGAACAGCGCCGTCTCGCAGACGCTCATGGCCGCGTAGGCGTCGCCGATGAAGTCGGGGTAGCACGGCGCGTCGAGCACGTTGATGCGGACGCCCTTCCAGTCGATCGGCGCCACGGAGGTCGAGATCGAGAACTCGCGCTTGACCTCTTCGGCGTCGTAGTCGAGCGTGGGCTTGGTGCCCGCGTGGCCGCCCAGGCGAGCGGTCTTGCCGGAAAGGTGGAGCATGGCCTCGGCGAGCGAGGTCTTGCCCACCCCGCCTTGGCCTACGAGAACCACGTTCCTCACATCACCGGTTTTGGGCGCACCCATGGCAGCCTCCTTCGTCCAAGGGGCGCGTGGCGGTTGCCGGGGCAAACGGTGCGCAAGGTCGCGCTCTGGTCGCGTGGCAGGCGCGCCACACGCGCACCGAACTCATACGTTATGGACTAGCCTACCCCGGGCGCGGGGGCGTCTTGCGCACATTTCGCCCAGCGCGCGCGGTCGCGCGGTGGATGACAGACGGGGCCCGACCGCGCTGCTGGGCAAGCCGTGTGCCGGCGTCAAGCGGGCCGTGCCGCGCCACCGCGCGGGCGGCCCTCCCCTACTCGGTGCGCAGCGCCGTCACCGGGTCCTTCTTGGCGGCCATGCGCGACGGCGCGAGGCCGGCCGCAAGCGACAGCACGACCGAGATCACCACGAGCGCGATGCCGGGCCCCACCGGCACGGCCGCGAGGTTCTCGACGCCAGCGACCTGGTAGATGATCATGTTCACCGGGATGTCGAGCGCCACGGTGATCCCGACGCCCAAGACGCCGGACACGAGCCCGATGATGAACGTCTCCGCGGTGAAGATCCGGCTCACGTCGCGCTTGCTCGCGCCGATCGCGCGCAGGATGCCGATCTCCTTGGTGCGCTCGAGCACCGAGATGTAGGTGATGATGCCGATCATGATCGAGCTCACCACGAGCGAGATCGCCACGAACGCGACGAGGATGTAGGTGAGCGCGTTCACGATGTCGGTCACGCTCGACATGAGCATGCCCACGATATCGGTGTACTGGATCTCGGTCCCCTCGCCGTCGGCGCGGATCTGCTCGTTGTACTCGTCGATGAGCTCGTCGATGCGCTCCTTGGCCTCGAAGTCCACCGGGTAGATGTTGATGCCCGACGGGTCGTCGAGGTCGGCCTTGCCCAGGATCTCGAGGTTCCCCTCGTAGGTGGCGTTATCGGTCTGGGCGGCCATCTGCTCCGAGAAGGCGGCCGCGATGTCCTCGTCGCTCATGCCGTCCGCACGCAGGCCGTCCACGTACTCCTTGAGCTGGGCTCCCTGGCTGCCGGGCATCTGGGCGATCATCGCCTCGATCTCGTCCATCGTGAGGTTCACGTTCACGTCATCGGAGAACGTCAGCCCGGTGAAGATGTCCGTCGTGCGGTCGGCCTCCTGGGCCCTGACCGCGGGGCTCTCGTCCACCTGCTCGATGAGGTGCTCCATAAGCTCGGGCGTGTAGAGCACCGCGCCCCAGTTGCTGCCCGTGGCGTTGTCCTCCGTGGGGCGCACGATGCCCACCACGCGCACCTCCTCCGCGGCGTCCACGGCGTCGCGCATGTAGGCGTCGTCCTCGCTCATGTCCGCCCAGGTGCCGTCCGCCTGCTCGGCGTACTTCGCGCTCTCGGGCAGCAGCCTGAACGTGAGCGCCAAGAGCTCGTCGTAGGTGTAGGTCGTGGTCTCGGTCGCCTCGACGCGCTCGCCGGCTATGACATCGGCCATCATGCCGCGCAGGTCCGTCTGGTCGAGCAGGCCGAGCGCGTACAGCGTGTAGTCCGAGATGCGGTCGTTCTCGTCGACGTAGATCACGACCTCGTTCCACGCCTCGGGCATGCGGCCGGCCACCACGTCGTAGTCGCGCTCCCAGGTCTCGCGGTTGGGCAGCAGCTCGGTCCACACGTCGTAGGAGGTCCCGCTGCCGCCCGACATGCTCGTGAGCATCTCGGTCTGGGTCGTGCCCATCGAGATGCCGAGCGCGTCGAGCACCGTGGCGGGGTTGACCTGCTCGACCCCCTCGCTCGTGTCCGCGCGGTAGACGTTCAGCGGCGTGGCGTAGGAGTACTCGATGGCGGTCACGAGGCTCTGGATGTCGCCGGGGTTCGTCTCGAGCCACGCCTTGATGGCCTCCATGTCGTTCTCGGTCGCGCCGTTGGCCACGCCCGTGACCATATCGGTCACGAGGTCCTTCGACTCGACGGCGCCCGACGTGTTCGGCGAGCTCACCTCGTCGCTCGCGCCCATCATCGAGGTCATCATGCTCGCCATGTCCATGCTCGTGGCGTTGATGGTGAGCGGGTAGCTCCCCATCGTGGACTCCTCGGTGTCGGCGATATAGTTCTGCGCGCCGTCCGAGAGCGAGAGGATGAGCGCGATGCCGATGATGCCGATCGACCCCGCGAACGCCGTGAGGAACGTGCGCCCCTTCTTGGTCATGAGGTTGGTGAACGAGAGCGCCAGCGCCGAGCGGAAGCTCATCGAGCGCTTGCCCTTGCGGGCGTCCGCCACCGCGTGCGCCTGGACCTGCTCGGGCGTGAGCCGCTCGCGCACGGGGTCGACCGGGCGCGAGTCGTCGGTGATGAGGCCGTCCTTGATGCGGACGATGCGGTCGGAGTACTCCTCGGCAAGCTGCGGGTTGTGCGTGACCATGATGACGAGCCGGTCGCGCGAGAGCTCGTGCAGGATCTCCATGACCTCGACCGAGGTGTCGGTGTCGAGGGCGCCCGTGGGCTCGTCCGCGAGGATGATCTCGGGGTCGTTCACGAGCGCGCGGGCGATGGCGACGCGCTGCATCTGGCCGCCGGAGAGCTGGTTGGGCTTCTTCTTGAGCTGCTCGCCCAGGCCCACGCGACGGAGCGCCTCCTCCGCGCGGCGGCGGCGCTCGGCCTTGGGCGTGCCCGAGAGCACGAGCGCCATCTCGACGTTGGCGAGCACCGTCTGGTGCGGGATGAGGTTGTAGCTCTGGAACACGAAGCCCACGGAGTGGTTGCGGTAGGTGTCCCAGTCGCGGTCGAGGTAGCTCTTGGTCGAGCGCCCGTTGATGACGAGGTCGCCTCTGGTGTACTGGTCGAGCCCGCCGATGATGTTCAGAAGCGTCGTCTTGCCGCAGCCCGACTGCCCGAGGATGCTCACGAACTCGCGGTCGCGGAACGTGACCGAGATGCCCTTGAGCGCGTGGACGACCGTGTCGCCCGAGGGGTAGTCCTTGGTGATGCCTTTGAGTTCGAGCACGGGAAGCCTTCCTAGCAGCATGCCGCGGTGGCCGATTGACGCATTGTAACGTTGTACCCCAACTTCCCACGGAAAACCGTCCTCGGCGGCGGATTTCCATCGGGGGAGCGCCCGGCAGGCAACAGGACCGGGCTACAGGAGAATGGACGTTTGAGGGCCGGGCAGCGTGCGGCTTACTCCTCCTGCATGCTGCGCCAGCGGTAGTAACCGCCCACCGAGACGCCGAGCGCCTCGCACGCCGTCGACACGGCGAAGTGCGGGTCCTCCGCGCGCAGGCGGTCGATGAGCTCGAAGCGACGCGACTTGCGCACCACCCGAGTGCTGCGGGCGTCGGCGAGCTCGACCAGGCCCTCGAGGGCGGCCAAGCGGGTCTTGAGCTCGCGGTTCTGCTGGCGGATGTCGCGCTGCTCGGCGGCTACCTCAACCACGGGCACGGGCGAGGAGGGGCGCATGGGCTTGCGCCAGCGGGCGATGCAGCGCTCGATGCGCTTGTAGCCGATGAACGCCGGGTCGAGCCCCGCCTCGCGGAAGATCGCGGCGGGCGACTCGCCGGCATAGTAGCGCTCCATGCACTGGTTGCGGAATTCAGGGGAATACGAGATCGCGTCGTCGGTCACCGCGGCCACGGCGGGCAGCGACTCAAGGTAGGCGCGCTCTTCGGATGTGAACGTACGGTTAGCCATGGGATGCCTCTCTTACACGCTTGCATCGGGCAGATAAAACAGGCGCGCGCACTTCGCGAGGAAGCACGGGTTCGGCATGCGTACGTCCGAGGTCTCCCCTCGGCGCACGACGCTCATCCGCACGATTGCCGTCCAACCCCCTTGGCAGCAACGGAGGGAATGCGCGCTTGGCAGGGCCAAGCAGCCTAGGGGTTACGCGAGCGCCATACTCCGCGCACCCCATCGCTATCTGAAATGGGACCGGAAGAGTTAAATCTTGTGACCCCCCCCCCATGTTTTTTTCACTTCGCCGAGCGTTTCGCCGGCATGGCGGGCGCTATTCGGCTCGCTTTGGTCCGCGAGCGGGACAATGCAGCAGCAGGCTCCCATCTCTGCAGGTAGAACCGACCATATCGGAATCTGCATCGACGCTCCCAGCGCACCGTCCCCACCGAGCACGAACCGCGGGCAGCGCATCCATGGTTTGGAGGCGTTACCCGAGCTTATCGGTATTATCAGGGGAGACACGCTTTATCTGACAGCGATATCTGTTATGTTTTGAGGTCGTTACGATTGAGATCGCGTGAAAGTTGAGTGATGACCCCCTTATATCATCGGGTCACCCCCACGAGGGGTACCCGACAACCGACCTCGCCCGGCTGAGCACAGAGCGGCATGTACGGTCTTGAGGGGGCATGGCCTTGTATCACCTCTTGACCCCCTTCGGGCCGGCACACAAAACCTCCATAATCGCAGGTTGAGTATGGATACAGCCGCCGCGAGAGACGGGAGCGGGTCGACGCGCGTCGAAGTTCGATGATGAGAAACGGGGCACCCGTTCTAGGAACGGATGCCCCGCCGTGCATCATCGTGCGCCTTGGCCCCGCGCACCCGGGGCGTCAGCCTATGCCCGCGGTGCCGCGGCTAGCGCGCCTTGCGGCGACGGCGCAGCTCGCCGGCGACGATCAGGAGCGCGCCGCTTGCGAGCAGGTAGCCCGCCATGGGGAGCAAATCGCCGGTGGAGGTGAGCCGGTCGAGAAGCGGCGTCGGCTCGTCCACCGCGGTGACGGTAAGACCGTCATCGGCCACGTAGTAGCCCGCGGAGCGCTGGCCGAGGAGCCCGGCCGCCGAGGTCGCCTCGCCGCTCACGGTGCCGTCGAGCGCGACCGTGAAGGCGAAGTCGCCCTCGATGAGCTCATAGCCCTCCGGCGCCGCGGTCTCGGTCAGGGTGTAGGTCTCCCCGGCCACGAGGCCCTCGAGCGCCGCCGTGCCGTCCGCGCCCACCGCGACCGTGCGCTCGGCCGTGCCGTCGGCGAAGGTGCCCGCGATGCGGAACTCCGCGCCCGCGAGCGCGCCGCCGCCGGTGCCCACCTTGGTGAGGTCCACCTGCACGAGCTCGTCGGCCACGGACACCACAGGCGTCTCGCCCGCGTTGTCGATCTGCACGAGCGCCGCCGCGTCCTCAGGCGTCTCGCCGTCAAGCGCCACCGTGCCGTCCTCGTAGACGAGGATGGTCACCGGCTCCATCGCGCGGTAGCCCACGGGCGGCACCGCCTCGGTGAGCACGTAGGCGCGGCCCTCGGGCGAGCCCGCGAGCTGGAGATCCGTGAATACGGCGCCGAACTCGTCGGACGTGAAGGTCTTCACGGCCGAGCCGTCCGGGAAGGTGCCCTCCACCGGCTCGAGCGTGAACTCGGCCCCCGCGAGCACTTGGCCGCCCTCATCGGTCTTCACGAGCGAGATGCCGAGCGCCCGGTCGAGCACCTCGACCGAATCGCCCGCGGCACCCACCGTGAAGCCGTCGGGGGTCTCGCCCACGACGGTCACCGTGCCGTCCGCGGCCACGTCGACCGTGAGGGTCTCGGTCAGAAGCTCGTAGCCCTCGGGCGCCACGGTCTCGGCGAGCTCGTAGCGGCTACCGGCCTTGAGGCCCGTGAACACCACGGAGCTGTCGTCGCCCGTCGTGCCGGTGATGACCTGCGGCTCGCCGGTAGCGCCCTGGGGCAGCACCTCGGTGAGGGTGAACTCGGCGCCCGCGAGGTAAACCTTGCCGCCGCCGGCGCCCGCGGCCTTCACGACCGTGAGCTCGGCCGGGGTATCCGCGACCGTGATGAGCGCGATGCCCGTTGCGTCGTCGTGCGTGGCGGTGAAGGTGCCCGAGCCATTCGCCGGCGCGAGCACGCCGCCCTCGGCACTCGCGATCTCCACGGTGCCGTCAGCGCCAACCGTGAACGTCACGGTCCCGGCGAGCTCGAAGCCCTCCGGCGCGGTGACCTCGGTCAGGCGGTAGGTGCCGCCCGTATCGAGCACGGCTTCCAGGTTCACGATGCCGTTAGCGTCCGCGGTGAAGCTGCGGACCTCCTGGCCGCCGCCTGCCCACGTTGAGGTATCGGCCGGTACGACCTCGAACACGGCGCCCGGAAGCGCGTTGCCCGCGGCGTCGGTCTTAAGGATCTGCACGTGCGTGGCAGGGTCGGTCACCGTGATGGTGGCCACCGCCGTGTCGCCGTCGAACGCGATGGCGTAGATGGACTGGTCATACTCACCCTGCGGGATGATCTCGCCGTGGTCGCCCACCGTGAAGGTGAGCTGGGCCGTCATGTCCTCATAGCCCTCGGGGTAGACGTCCTCGCGGATGGTATAGGTGCCACCCGCCATGAGGCCCTCGAGCGTGAGCGGGCCGACCGCGGTCGTCACCGGGCGCTTGTTCTCGGTCGAGCCGTCGGCAAACGTCGTGCCGTCGACCGGAGTCACGACGAAGCGCGCGTCTGCCAGGTTCTGCGCGCCATCGCTGCCGTTCTTCTGCAGCTGCACCGTCACTGGGCGGTTGGTCGCGGTGATGGTTACCTGGCTGTCCTCGAGCTTAAAGAGCGGATCGTTCTCCGCGGTGTCGTCGACCGTGACCGTGCCGTCATGATGCATGGTCACCGTGATGCCGCCCTGCGCGCAGACATAGCCCACCGGCGCTGCGACCTCTTCGATGCGGTACGTGCCGCCATCGACAAGATCGCCCGTGATGTTCACGAACTCAACGTTACCCGTCGAGTAGTCCTTGGACTCCGTTGTGCCATCGGCGAAGGTGCTGTTGCCAACCGGAGTCACACGGAAGGTTGCGCCCGTAAGCGCACCGCCCGCCTCGTCGACCTTGCGGAGCGTGAGACCCGTCTGAGTGTTCACCACGTTGCCGAGGTTCACGTTAAGGTTGGCCGTACCATTTGCCAGGCGCCCAATGGTGAACGCCTGGGTGGTTACCATGCCGCCGGCACCCGTGGTGCCATCGGGGGCAACATGCTCATAGCCCGGAGCCGCCTGGGTCTCGACAAAGCGGTAGGTGCCCCACGGCAGATTCTCGAGGGTGAGCACGCCGCTCGTGTCGCCGAGCGACTCGGGCGTACCAGCGCTCAGGCTGCCATCCTGGGCCACGTTGACCGTGTAACGGTTGCCGGTCACCAGATTGGTGATGACGTCCTCCCAGTTCCCGCTGGCCGGATCCTGACGCTGAAGGGTGAAGACCGCACCGTTGAGCTGAACGCGCGTATTCGCGTCGATCTTGGTGAGGGTGACCGAGCCTGGTAGGCGCGTGTTTGCCACACCGGCCGAATCGAGCGTGCCGTTATCAACCTGCGCATTCAGCGCCGCTTGCGCACCGGCGTCGGTGAGGTCGAACGTCTTGCCATGGTCCTCGTTCCCAAGCGTGAACGTAATGGTCAGCGGGTTTTGCGTGTTGACTGCATAGCCGGGGTTGGCCGTCTCAGTCAGGCGATAGGTGCCCTTGCGGTTGAGCCGCGCCTCCGAAATGATGAGGTCGCCGTTCGCGTCGGTCGTGAGAGCGGATGCTACGGTCGACCAGTTACCGTCGGTTGGTGCCTGATACTCGAGCTTGAACGTCGCGCCCGAGATGCCGCTGTGCTCCGGATCCTCCGGATCGTCCTCGTCGTACTTATGAAGCGTCACCGTCGCGCCGAACCGCTCGTTGACAATCACTCCGTTGTTATCTCCAACGCGTACGACCGTGCCATGTTCGGAAATCTCGAACTCGAACACGCCATTGGCTGCATTCTCGCCTTCCGGTAAATAGGCGCCATCACTCGTAGAGGTCTCTACCAAGTAGTAATTACCGGGCAGCAGTCCGTCACGAATACTGTCGTGTTCTGAATCCCGACCTTCGCTTGTGTACTGCTTGTCCTCAACGTTTTCATCCCCGGAATTGTACGCACCGTTCGCGCCGGTCGTAATGCCCTCGACCATGAGGACATCCTGCGAGTCCTCGCTCAGATCGGGTTCGTCGCCCGTTTGGCGATACAGATTGAAGGTCGCGCCACTGATGACAGTGCCGCTCGCCCCGCCGAGACGCTTCATGAAGCTGAAGTATCCGCGGAAGATGGGGTCCTCGACGGTGAGCGTCAGGCGGTCGTCCGAGACGCTTCCCTGCTCGCCCGTGTCAAGCGTGAGCAGGGTGCCGTCCTCACCGTTCGCGGCGATGGTGAACGTCACGTCGTCCATACGCGCATAGCCGTCGGGCACCGCGCCCGTCTCGACCACGGTGTAGATACCGGTGGGGATGCCCACGAACCAGCCGGCGTTATCGCCCGTCATCTGGACCGCGCCGTTGCCGCTCGTGACGGCGTTGCCGTTGCCGGTCCCGTTAGGCCACACCGCCCTCTGCTCGGCGCCGCCGGGCCACACCCAGCTGGACACCGTGCCGTCCGAGTCCTTCTGCCATACGCCGTAGACCTTGCCGCCCTGCATGATAGCGAGCTCGAGCGGCACACCGTTCTGAACGATGGGCTCATCGTTGTCGCCGATCTTGTCGATTGTGAAGCGGGTCGCGACGTTCTCGATCGCGCCGGCGGTCTGGTCGCCGGTGTCCGCATCGCCCGCGCCGGTGGTGGTGCCGTCGCTCACGGCATAGTAGCCCGCAACCGAACCGTCGGTTTCGACGGCGCGGTAATAGAGCTGGTTGCCATCGGCGTCGAGCCTAGGCAGGCTGCTGTACGCCCAGGTCCATGTGCCGCTCTTGATCGTCCACGTCGCCTCGGGCGCATGGGTCGCATCCTCGCCGTACTCATAGGTCACGTTCGTCCAACCGTTCGCGAGCTAATTGTCCGTGGTCGATTGCAGCGTCAGCTCAGGCGTCTCGCCCACATCGGGTATGCCGTCACCGTTATCATCCACGGGAACGAGACCAGCTCCGTAGTCCTTCCACGTCTTGGTGCCGCTGAAGTCGATCAGATCGGTCGCGTTGGTAAAGGTCTGCTGCGGCTCCCCCTCGGTGACCGGCGTCGCGCTGGAACCGCCGACCGTGGCCATGCCGTCGCCCAGGTTCTCCCCGGTTAGCGGATTCTTGACATCGTACGCATCGGGCACGACCTCAACCGCACGATACTCATACGGCTTGCCCGCGGCGTCGTACATGGGCAGGCCGGTAAAGGTCGCCGTCGCCTCGTCGATCACGTTGCCGTCGGTGCCGACCATGGCGGAGCGGACGGTCGCCTCGATCTGGTTGCCGTTGACGTCGGTGGCATACGCCCACTGACCGCCTTCGACCCGCTGCTGCAGGCGGTAGGTCACCGTCCAGTAGGTAGAGCCGTCGGCGTTCTGCACCTCATCGCGCAGGCCCCACATGTTGGACTCGTCGTCCCACACCTTCTTGATGGAGAGCTGCGTGGACTCGAGCGTATTGGTGATGGTCGTCGCGCTCTCGATCTCGTTGCCCTGGCCGGGACCGAGAACGTTCTCCGTCTGCTCGGTCACGCCCACGCCGTTGTACGAGAGCGTCTTGTCGTAGGTGATCTCGCAGTTGCCGTTGCTCTGGGTCGTATCGCCGTTCTCGGCGATGTCCACGTTCACGGCCTGCGACCCCTCCGTCTGGGTCATCGAGGACTCGACCACGCGGTACTGCACGTTGTAGCTCTTGCCCTCAACGTTCGTGACCACGGTGGGCACGCTCTCCCAGGTGTAGGTCCAGTTGTTGGCCGCGTCGAGCGTCTGCGTCTCGATCGGCTGCTGCGTGTTCGGCAGGGGCCTGTTCATGCCGCTCGCGCCGAACGCCACGTCGGCGTCCGCCCATGCGGACCAATCGGTCGAGCCGACCACCTGATAGCGCGCCTGGAGCGTCACCTCGATGGAGACGGGGCGCAGGTTCCACTGGTTGCCCTCGTCCTCCTGCCAGACCTTGGTCACGGTCACGCTGCCGTCAAGGCCGTTCACCAGGTCGGAAATCACGCCGGTGTAGTTGCCATCTTGGCCGTCGACCGGCTGCGTGCCCTGGCCCTCGCCCGTGCCGTCGATGACGCGGTACGAGACGGTGCCGTCAGGAAGCCGCTCGGTCACCTTGTAGGTCCAAGCGTTGCCATCCGGCGCCCACTGCTCGAGGTTGGAGATGGTATACGTCCAGGTGTCGTGCTGGTTTGAGCTGTCATCGATCTGCGTCCAGGTGAGGTATGCCTCAGCATCGCTGTTCACGTAGTTGAGCTGGACGGTGTGCTCTGCGATGTTCTCGGTATAGCGCGAGAGCGTGAGGATGACGGAATCCGGGCGCGGGCCGTAGTAGCCGCCGTAATCCTCCCAGCGCTTCGTACCCGTGAGCTCGAGCGTATCGCGGTGGTAGCTGTTGGCGAAGGTCACGTCGACCGTCTGGTCGTAGGTCTTGGTGGTGGTGCCGTCATCGCCCGTGGTCTCAGTCGCCGCGACCACGCGCGTCTCGTCGCCGTTCATGAGGTCCTCGGAGCGCATGCCCTGGGTGCCGTCTGCAAGCTCGACGGTTTCGCCCTCCGCGAGGTCAGGGCTGCCCAAGCTCAGA
Organism: Enorma burkinafasonensis; assembly: GCF_902150035.1. Lineage (GTDB taxonomy): Bacteria > Actinomycetota > Coriobacteriia > Coriobacteriales > Coriobacteriaceae > Enorma > Enorma burkinafasonensis. Next base: position 128,945 of record NZ_LR597504.1, on the reverse strand, counting down.
TCGCCCAGGCCCACCGTGGTGGTGTAGCCGTCGATCGAGCTCTCGACCACGTAGTAGTGCCAGTACTCGCCGTCGGGCGCGTAGATGTCGAGCCCCTCGAACGTGTAGGCGAAGCCGGCGTCCGCGGTGTAGGCGAGCCCGCCAGTGTCACCGGTGCCCGACGCCGCCGCGGTGAACTGCTCGCCCGTCACGGTATGGGTCGCCACGAGCTCGGGGTCGCTGGTGTCGCCGTTCTCATGCGTGAACGTGCGGTAGAGCGTATAGGTCACGTCCGGGTAGACGTCGCCATCGACGCGCTCGCCGCTGAAGAGCTTCTTCACCGTGAGGCTGCCATCGGTGGGCTGGTAGACGTTGCGGAGCATGAAGGAGCCGGTCTCACCGTGCTGGACGATGTAGACGTTGTTTTCGAGGTTGGTGTAGACGTCGGAGAGGTCGATCTGCTCGACCTTTTCGGGGTCGTTCCAGTCGGTGCCCTCGAGCGCGTCGGTGCCGATGAGGCCCACGATGACCTCGACCGCGCGATACTCGTAGAGCTCGCCCGCCTCGTTGTAGCGCTCGAGCGCCTCGCCCGTGTCGGTGCTATCCGAGGTGTTGAGCCCCTTGTGGTCGATCGTGAACGAATAGGCGTTGCCGCCCACGGACTCGAGTTCCTGCGTCCACGCGATGGCGCTGTTCGCACCGTCGGCGGTCTCCTCTCCCGCTACCGGCGTCCAGGTTCCGTCAGTGTTGTGCTGGAGGTGCACCGAAGGCCACGCGACCTCCTGACCCGCAGCGCGCACCGGGCGGCGCTGGATGATGATGAGCACCTCGGGCAGATCGTCGCCGTCGACGATGCCGGGGACGTCCTCCCAGAGCTTGGTTCCGTTCGCGACCACGGTGCCCGTAAGCGCGTTATGGAACGTGCCGCCGGACCGCACGGCGTACTGCGAGCCGGATGCCGTCGCGATGTCGCCGTCGGGCACGGCGCTGCTGCCGGGGACGCCCGATTCAGCGCTGCCCTGGGTCTGCGTGTCGATGAGCTTGCCGTAGTCGTCATCGTCCACGCCGTCGACGGTGAACGTCACATCGGCGTAGTCCAGGCTCGCGCCGTCACTCGCCATCTGCTCGGTGGCGTAGTAGATGATTTCGAAGCCGTTCGCGTCGTACTTGAGCAGGTTGTCGATGGAGCATGTCTGCGAATACTGCGATGCCGCGAGGCTCGACGAACCGGAGTCATCCTCGTTGGCGCGCCAGAGCCAGTTCACGTACTCATCGACCTGCTCCGGCACGTAGCCGTTCTCGCTCGTCACGCGATAAAGCGTGAGGTAGATGTCCGGCCGGTTCTGCGCCGAGCCCTCGTTGACGTAGTAGTCGTTCCACTCCTTGTTGAAGCTGGCCGTCGTGGTGCCCTGGCGGCGGTTGGTGGCGGTCCAGGTCTGGCTATCGTGGAAGTGGAGATCGCCCACTTGGTAGGGTTCGCTCGCGACCCCTATGCGATAATCCCCCGGATTCTCGCCGGGTGCCCACACCTCGGCCACCGTATAGTGCACGACCACGCCCTCGCCCGTGTACTTGGGCAGGCCGGAGAAGTAGTAGGTCGCATCGGCCGCCGTGCTCACCGGTACGACGAGCGTGCTTCCGCCGTCCATGACCTGTGCATCCGACGTGGTGTATTGCTGCTTGTCGATCGACGTGCCGCCCTCGCTCTTGAAGACGGGCAGGTAGTTGCCCTCGGTCAAGCGGATGTAGATGAGACCGTTGTACGCTATGAAGGTCGCCCTGGGATCGTCCACCGTGAGCTGGAGCTGGGCATCAGGGCGGGCATCGGGGTCTGCGCCCTCGTCCTTCCAGTCCTTCACGACCGTGAGGTCGACCAAGCCGATGCGGCGGTTCTGGACCGTGAGCATCTGCTCGCCCAAGGTGCCCTCTGCCCCGGCGTCCTTACCGGAGTAGGTCACCTCGTAGACATGGTTCTCGGTCGCCACGCGCGGGCAGCTCTGGTTCTCGGGATACTGGTTATCCCAACCCTGGTTCGCCCAGTACGCGGCATCGTCTCCATAGGCTGCGAGCGCATCGTCGCGGTTTGCCACCACGAGGTACTCCACTCCGGTGACCTCATCGCGGAGCGCGACCTCCTCAATCTCGAGCTGCTCCCACCGGACCATGCTCGAGCCGCCTACCCTGAACTCGTAGAACCAGCCGTTCTCCTCCGAGAGCTCGAGATAGCCCCCGCCCCTCACGGTGCCATCTGCCTCCACACCGAAGAGCAGCGTTCCCTGCGGAATCACGAGGACGCCCTCGGAGCTGTAGATATCCGCTATCGCCCTGACGCTGACCAGGCTCGTGAGGCGATGGGCGGAGTCCTCGCCGTCGACCCATTCCTTGGTGAGGTGGAAGTCGGTCGCCTCACCGGGGCCGAACGAGTTCTTGATGTAGGTGGTGTGCGTTTCCGGGTCATAGGTGCGCTCGCTCGACCAACCGGCGGGTTCCTCCTCCACCACGCGGTACACGTAGCGGCCGCCCGTCTCGTTGTAGAGCGGAAGATCGCTGATGTCGAGGTAGTAGGCGCTCGTCTCGAGTACCGTCGCGCCCTCGAAGCCCTCGGCCACGAACCCGTCCTGGGGCTCGGTATCGACAGTGCCGTCGAGCACGAACGTGCCGATGAGCGTCGTGCCCCGGTAGACGTTGACCGTGCAGGCGCTCGCCTTGTCGGGGAAGTCGACCTGCTCGTGGTAGAACTCGCCGTCGGCCTGCTGCCAGGTCTTGTCCACGTACTCGTCGACCGTGTTGTCGAACGTGTTGGTGATGACGGGGGACTCGCCGGTCTCGTCGATCGTGGAGGTGAAGTGCACCGCCTCGACGGAGTCGCCGTCGCCCTCGGTGGTGTGCAGGTGCAGCGTGAAGCTCGCCGAGCCGTCCTCGTTGCGCTGGAAGTCCACGTCGTCGGCGGTGTAGCCGTCCTGCGTCACGCCGGACTCGACCCAGCGGTAGCGGATCTCCTCGCCCTCCTCGTCATAGCGGTCGAAGCGCCCGCTGATGTCGAGCGTGAGCTGCTCGGCGTTGAAGCCGTCGAGGTCCTGGGTCACGGCGTTGCCGTCGTCGCCGAGCACGTCGGCCCAATGGCCGCCGGCCTCGCTGTCGTCAGCGACCCACTCCTGCAGGGTGAACTCGCAGGTGATCCCCTTCACCTGGTCGGCGAAGGCGTCCATGGCCCAGGTCTTGGTCGCGGTGACCGTGGTCTGGCCCGTCAGGCGGTTGCTCACCGTGCCGCCGTTGTAGGTGAGGCGGTCGGTCGACGGGCGGCTATAGTCCTCAATGGCGGTGCTCCCGCCGCCGCGGTTCTCGTAATTCGGCGCGGTGTCGGTCACAGTGCCGTCATCGGCAACGCTGCCGAGCACGATCTCGTAGTCGGCGAGCTGCGTGTCCTCGCGAACGCCGTACAGGAAGGGGTACCCGTCGGTGTCGTACTTGCCGAGGACCAGGTTCGGATGCTGGTCTTCGAGTACGGCGCCCAGGTTTATGGTGCCGTCTTCGTTGAGCCAACCGCCGTCTGCCACCCGCGTGGAAGCCCGCGAATCGGTCGGGTCGACCGTGATGGTCACGAAGGATCCGTCCGTACCGCGAACCTGAGACGCCGTGGCAGCGGAGCCGTCGTTGGAGTAACGCCAGAGGCTGAACGTGACCGCGCCGCGCTTCGTGGGGTTGCTGCCGTCGAGCCACGCCTTGTTGGCCGTGAAGTCGGTCACGCCCACGTGCGTGAGGATCATCGAGCCGGCCGTCTCCTGCGAGGTGCCGCCGTAGGCAGCGGTCACGTCGCTGCCGCGGTTGGGCACGGCGGTGTTGTCGTAGGTCGCCCCGTAGTAGTCCGTCGTCTGGGTTTGGTCGCGCTCGTAGCGGATACGGTACTCGATGGGCTTGCCATCGGGCGTGTATTGCGGGGAGGTGAGCGTGATGACGAGCTGGTTGTGCTCGTCCCAATCGTCCGACGATATCTCGATGCCGATCTGCGCCCGATCCTCAGCGCTCATCGCATAGAGGGCGGCAAGCGAGTAGCTCGTCCCGTAGGGCTGGTTGTCCACGAACATCTCGAGCCATACGCGGGCGTCGGTGGCACCGATCAGCGCGCCCGGGTCCTCGTCGCCGACCTTCATGATGATGTTGAAGTACTTGTCGGACTCGAGCTGGAAGATCTGGGTGTCATCCGTGCTGTTGCCATGGAAATAGGCGCTGTAATCCTCGCTCTCGGCATCATGGCTCAACAGCCAGGTGACGGTATACTCGGTGTCCGTGCCGTCGTACACGGGGTTGCCCTCGCCGTCTACCACCGGGAAGCCCTCGCCATCGAGCCTCTGCTCGTAGGTGGTGACCGTGAGCTGCGTGGGCAGGCCCGTTGCTGAGATCTCGACGGTGTTCACGCCGGTCGTCTCGACGGTGAGGTGCGCGAGCAGCTCGTTGTAGGCGGCCTCGTCCATGCCGAGGTACGTCTGCGCGTTCGCCGGCGTGAACTCGTGCTGCATGCTGTTCACCGTGAAGTAGAGCTTGCTGTTGCCCTTGATGGTATCCGCCTTGGGACGGTTCGCGCTGTTGTTATCGGCCCATTGCGTGGTGATGCTCTCGGACCCGTTGAAGTTGCTGAGCCGGTACTCGTCCGCGGGCTTGTTCTCGTCCGCAAGGAGCATGAGGTCGCTCATGGCGTTGAGCACGTCAAGGCCCGAGGAGAGGGCGTCCTCCTCGGTGGTCGACTCGGTGGCCGGGTCCTCCTCGATGGGCTCCTCGGTCTCCACGGAGCCTGTCGCCTGGATCTCGCCCTCGATGCCCATCGCCGCCGCGAAGGCGTCGAGCGCAGGGAGGGTGAGGGCCGCGGTCTGGTTGGCACCGCCATCGGTCGCTATCTGGAGGGTCCACTCGATCTGGGCCTCGCCCATGGTCATAAGAGCGGTATCGACCTCGACCTCGAGCGCAAGGCGGATCTTCGCGGTCGCGAGCGCCTCGGTGGCCGCCGCCTCCTCGGCGGGCTCGGTGCCCTCGGTGGGGGCGCCGATGGTGTAGGTGGTGCCGGCCGCATCGGTCGCGGTGACGAAGGTGATGGTGAGCGCGGAGCCATCGGCTGCAGGCTCGGCGGTCGCGATGCGGATGCCGGTCTCATCACCGTTCGCATCGCGCTGGTAGATATCGAAGGTATCGGTGCTCGCGAGCACGATGCCCGCGGGAAGGTTCACGGTGAAGGTGTCGCCGGGCATGATCACGGTGTGGTCGCCCGTCTCGGCGTTGGCAGCCGGGTCGAGCACTGCGGCGAGGTCGAGCGTCGCAGGGAGCTGGGCTGGCAGGAGGGCGCGGACGTCATCCTCGGTGATGACGCCCTCGGCGGGCACGGGTTCGTCGGCTGCCTCTGCGGTATCGACGGCCTCCTCGCCGTCCTCGCCCGCAGCGGGCTCGGTTCCATCCTGGCTGTCCTCGGCCTCGGCGGCAGGGGCATCCTCGGCGTCGTCGGCGGCGAGAGCGGCGAGCTGCTCGGCGACGTGGGCGCGGACCTCCTCCTCATCGATCGCGAGGCCATCGGGGCTGGAGAGCTCGAGGTTCTGGGCGCGGCCGGTCCAGTCCCATGCCTCGACGGCGCGGGGCTCGTCGGTGGACTCGTCGTCGGCGGGCGTCACGGTGCCGGTGGGCTCGCCCTCGGGCGCGCCCTCCTCGGCCTCGGTCGCCGGGGTGGTGTTCTGGGAGGTCAAGGTGCTGCCACCCTGCTGCGTGGTGGCGGAATCACTCTCGGTCCCCGTCGGCACGGTCGTCGTATCGGGCGTGCCGGGCTCAGGATCGTCGCTGCTGCCGGCGGGCTCGGCGGGCTCGCTCGGGGTGGACGGCTGCTGGCCGTCGCCCGGCGCCTCGGTCCTGCCTGCGGGCTCGGTCACGTCGCCCGCACCGTCGGCGGAGCCGTTTTCCGCGTTCACCATAACGGTATGGGCCACGTCGCCCGCGGTCTCCGAGATGGCGAAGGCCACGCCGCTCGACGCGAACGTCTGCCACAGGAACGCGACGATCACGAGGGTCGCCAGCGCCCCGCGCCACTCGCGCCGGGCGACACCGAGCGCGCGGCGGGCGCCCCGCTCGATATGGAAAACCAGGGACTGCGCATCCCGCTCGTGAGCATGCCGACTGCTTGGCTTCATTTGATCTTCCTTCCAGCCGCTCTGTAACCGACGCCGCATCGCCGCCCCGGCGCGCAGTGGTGGAGGATGCCGCCCCTGCGGGCGTCGCGCACCGGAGGGCCCACGCACCGCGCGCACGCGCGCGACGCATAGATACGGATTACTTTAAGGATGGTTAAGATTTCGTTTTTTATGGGTTAAGCAGCGGTTATGTCGCCGATTTACCGCTCGGACCGTCACGTTTTGCGGTGGGGGACACATTTTTCGCCCGCATGGAATATGTGGCTCCCCCTACACTGAATTCCGCAACGAGGTTTCGCGAATGGGCAGGATTCCGTCTTTACTCGCTTCGGTATTCGGTGTGAGTTTTCGCCCCTCCCGATGAGAGCGAATCTGTACCCCCTACCGCATTATTCGAAATGGTTCACCTCGCTTTAATTCATACAAATGCACCCCCTCCTACAAGGCCTCGGAGCACCACGTCCGGCCTTAAGAATTCTCCATTCATTCTCCATAAGTGGAATAACGCGGTCGTGCGCCTACGCGTTTTGCCTGCATCGCGAACCGAGCGGCGGCGACCATCTATACTCAGGGGGACCGCATCTCATGCGGCAGCGCGCCGCGCGCCGCCGCGACGACCATCGGAGTCCCATGTCATCCACCGGCAAGAAACGCACCACACCGTCGGCCCCGCGCCGCAAGGTCTCGAATTCCGCCCTGCGCAAGCAGGCCAAGGCCGCGAGCGGTCCCTGCCCGATCATGCATGCCTGCGGCGGCTGCACCTGGATCGGCATGCCCTACCGCAAGCAGCTCGCCCGCAAGCAGCAGGCGATGGAGGAGCTGTTCGTGCCCCTGCTCGACCGCATGGGCTGGGACGTCGCGCTAGACCCGGTGCGCGGCATGGGCGCCGACGCCGGCGCGACCGGCAAGGCGAGCGCCCCGCGCGCCTTCAGGCACAAAGCCCAGACGCCCTTCGCGCCCGGCCCCGGGGGCACGGTGCGCTGCGGCCTCTACGCCCGCGGCACCCACGACATCGTCGCCGTGCCGGACTGCCCGGTGGAGGCCCCGGGCGCGCGCCGCATCCTGAACGAGGTGGCGCGCACCGCCGAACGGCTCGGCATCCCCGCCTTCGACGAGGACACGCGCCACGGCATCCTGCGCTATGCGGTGCTGCGCATGGGTTGGCGCACCGAGGAGGCGCTGCTCACGCTCGTCACCGCGAAGCGCGACCTCCCGCATGCCGACGCGTTCGCCCGCACCCTCATGGACTTCGACCCGCGCATCGCCTGCGTGGCGCACAACGTCAACACCCTGCCGGGCAACGCGGTGCTGGGCCCCGTGACCCATATCGTCGCCGGGGCGCCCTGTATGCACGACCGGTTGCTCGGCTGCACGTTCGAGATCTCGCCCACGGCCTTCTACCAGACGAACCCCCAGCAGACCGAGGTGCTCTACCGGCTCGCCATCGACGGCATGGGGCTTCGCGCGGGCGACGTGCTCGTCGACGCCTACTGCGGCAGCGGCACGATCGGGCTCACCGCGGCACGCGCGGCGGCGGACACCGGTATCGAGATTGAGCTCGTGGGCGTCGAGCGCAACGAGGCGGGCATCGCCGACGCGGTGCGCAACGCCGAGCTCAACGGCCTTTCGGACCGCGCGCGCTTCATCGCCGAGGACGCCACCGCCTACCTCGAGCGCGCCGCTGCCACCGGCGGGCACGCCGACGTCGTCGTGCTCGACCCGCCGCGTGCGGGCTCCACACCCGCCTTCCTCGCGGCCGCCGCGGCCATGGGCCCGCGCACGATCGTCTACATCAGCTGCAACCCTGCCACGCAGGTGCGCGACCTCGAGCTTCTGGGGGCGGGCGGCTACGCGCTCACGCGGCTCACGCCCGTGGACCTGTTCCCGCACACCCCGCACGTCGAGACGGTCGCCGTGCTGGAGCGCCTCGCCTAGCGCCGCAGGCCGTCTTCGTCGAGCGCCTGCATCCAGGCGATATAGGTGCTCGGGTAGTGGCCGTAGAGGATGCGGATGGGATCCATGCGCGTCGCGCAGGTGCTGATCACGGACGCCACGCCCTGGGGCGTGAGGAACGCGTCGGCAGAGACCACCTGCTCGGAGACCGCACCCACCACGTCGCGCACCGTGTGCGCGTCCGCCGGGTCGTACGGGCAGGGCGCGCCCACCGCGCGCTCGAAGAGCTCGTCCATCTCCCGGTAGGCTGCCTCGAAGCCCGCGTCGTCGAAGGCGGGCAGGTAGAGGTCCTCGCCGTAGCGCGCGTACCCCCAGGACGCGAGCGGCAGGTACGGCACGATGTCCGAGGGGTTCACCACGTTATATATATTGGTGTAGCGCTCCGCGTGCGCCTGGCCGCCGAGCGTGGTCGCCGGCGCGGCAAAGGTGTAGCAGGCGACGGCGTCGCCCGCGGCGAGCCCCAGGGAGCCGGCCGCCTCGCCCGCGAGCTCATCGTCCGCCTGGGCCGCCACGATGTTCGCGATGGCGCCGCCCCTGCTATGGCCGACCACGAGGAGCGTCACCTCCTATCCGCGGCGATGGCTCCCCGCGATCCAGGGGCGCACGGCCTCGATGATCTCGGCCGAGGCGTCCGTGTAGCCGGTATGGTCCCCGCGCTCCGCGAGCGCCGCCGCGACGGCCCGCTAGCGCTCCTCGGTGTCGGCGGGCTCCCGGCCGGCGCCCTCGGCAGTCGCACCGTCGGCACCCGGCGCCGCACCATCGGCGGGCGCCGTGGCGTCGCCGTACTCGAGCACGCGCTCCGCCTCGTCCGCGAGCGCCTCGCGGGCACGGGCCGCGAGCTCGTCGTGCGCCCGCGCGCCGCCCTGCTCGCCCACGTAGAGGTTGCTCACCCATTCCGCGCCGTAGCTGCCGCGCACCGAAACGAGGATGAGCGAGCGCGCGGCCCCGTCGCCGCCATCGACGCGCTTGCGGGCGATCGTGTAGGCAACCGAGTCCTCCTCCTGGATGAAGACGTTGAGCACCTGGTCGACGATCTCGCTCCGGTAGCGGTAGGAATCGGTCGCGACCTCGTCGAAGCCGAGCGCGGCGAGCGCGTCCTCCATGTAGGGCGGGCAGTCGTAGGACGCCTGGTAGTAGTTGGACTCCGCGTACGCGAGGGCCGAGAGCACGGCCGCGGCGCGGGCGAGCTCGTGGTTGTAGGCCGTAGCGTCGCCCGTGAACCAGGAATCGTCCCAGGTTATCGTCGAGGTCGCCTCGCTTGTGGGCGAGGCCATGCAGGTGTAGGAGACCGTCGCCTCGAAGCGGCCGTGCGCCGACGCGTCACCCGTGGCCGCAAGCTGCTGCGGCGGCTCGCGGCGCGCGAGGCCGGAGGTGCGCGTCTGGTAGTAGCGGCACGCGAGCACGATGGCGCAGGCGAGCTCGACGACGCCCGCGATGGCCAAGATGGCGAGCGGCACCCGCCGCACGGCGGCGCGCAGAATCGCCACGGCGCCCCGGCTCATCACTCCCCGCCCCCTCGGCGGCGCGCCCGCATGGCAACCCCGGCGCTAACCGGCGAGGCCGTCGGCGCCGGCGAGACCGGTGAGGTCGCAGACGCCGGCCGCGGCCATCGCGGCCACGAGCGACGCGCGGTCGCGGTTGGCGATGAGCTCCTCGGGGAAGTGGATCTCCTCGAGCAGGGCCTGCGTGCGGGGGTAGCGGCCGATGTAGCGCGCCAGGTGCGCGTCGCTCGACACCGCGATCGACACGCCGAGCTCGGCGCAGCGCTCGGCGATGTGCCGGCACGTGCGGACGATCTTGTTCTTTGAGCTGTGCTCGAGGCTGTGCTCGTTGATCTCGATGAGCTTGTGACGCTCCTTGGCGACCGTGAGCAGCTCGTCCACATCGAAGGGCACCCCCGAGCGGCCGGTGTGCCCCAGCACGAGCACGCGCGGGTGCTCGAGCACGGCGGTGTACATCGCCGTGGCCTGGCCGGTCGTGGCGTCCTTGGCGAAGTCCGCGTTGTGCACGCTCGCGACCAGGTAGTCGAGGTCCTCGGTCACGCGCTCGAAGAGGCTCAGCTCGCGCTTGTAGGGCGAGGCCGTGATCGTCTCGGGGCAGGGGATGTCCTGCGCGAACAGGCGGCCGTCGAGCCCCAGGATGTCGACCTCCGCAGCGCGCAGCACCGTGACGCCGTCCCAGTCGCGCGGCCAGATGTGCAGGTTGCGGAAGAACTGGAAGTTGCGCAGGTGCTGCTCGGTGAAGAGCATCGGGCTGAAGTGGTCGGCCGAGCCCAGGACCTCGAGGCCGGCGGCGCGCGCCGCGGCGACGTTCTCGGATATGGTCGAGTAGGCGTGGCGCGAGAACAGCGTGTGCGTGTGGATGTCGGATTTGATGGAATACATCAGCGATACTCCTCCGCGAGGGCGCGCCATGCGGGCAGCGAGCGCTCGATGACCTCGGGCGCCACGCAGTAGCCCACGCGCACCCAGCCCTCCACACCAAAGCTGTTCGACGGCACGGGGAGCAGCTCATAGGCGCGTGCGCGCTCGCAGAATGCCTCCGCGTCCGGCTCGAGAGCACGAGCCCATAGGTAGAAGGCACCATCTGGCTCGACGAACGTGTAGCCCGCCTCGCGCAGTGCCCCGCAGAGCAGGTCGCGGTTGCGCGCATAGGCGGCAACGTCCGACGGCTCGTCGACGCAATCGGCGACCACGCGCTGGAAAAGCGCCGGCGCGCACACGAACCCCAGCGCCCGCGCGGCACCCGCCACAGCGCACATCACCCGACGCGCACCCTCGCTCACCTGGGGCACGAGCACCCAGCCCACGCGCTCGCCGGGAAGCGAGAGCGACTTGCTGTAGGAGTAGCACACGATGGTGTGCTCGTAGAGGCTAGGCACCCACGGGACCTCGGCGCCGTAGGTGATCTCGCGGTACGGCTCGTCGGAGATGAGGACGATCGGCTGCGGGTGGCCCAGGCGCTCGGCGCGCGCGGCGTTGGCGCGCTCGAGGGCGGCGGCGAGCGCCTCGAGGTTCGCGCGCGGGTAGACCACGCCGGTGGGGTTGTTGGGCGAATCGATGATGACGGCGGCGGTGCGCTCCGTCACGGCCGCCTCGACGGCGTCGACGTCGATGAGGAAGGTCTCGGGGTCCGCCGGGACCTCGACGCAGGTCGCCCCCGCGGTCTCGATCCACACGCGGTACTCCGGGAAGTACGGGGCGATGACGATGACCTCCTCGCCCGGGCAGGCGACAGCCTTGAGCGTGCAGGACACGGACGCCGCGGCGCCCACGGTCATGAACACGTCGGCCGCGTCATAGGAGGTGCCGAAGCGGCGGTTCAGCGAGTCCGCGACCGCCTGGCGCGCGGCGGGGAGACCCGGCGCGGGCGTGTAGCCGTGCAGCTCGGCCGGGCTCAGCTCGGAAAGCGAGCGCTCGATGCTCGCGCGCACGGCATCGGGCGCCGGCACGCTCGGGTTGCCCAGGCTGAAGTCGAACACCTTGTCGGCGCCGATCTGCGCCTTGCGCTCGTTGGCGTAGCTGAAGATCTCACGGATGACCGAGCTCTCGGCCCCGCGCTCGTACATCGTCTCGTTGATCATGCGTCCCCCTCGGATGCCATGGCCTCCTCGGCGAAGCGGGCCGCCTCCTCGGCGATCTCCTCGTCGCTCTGGCGCGGCTTGCGGCTGCGCGCGGAGCCGGCCGGGGCGTCGAGCGCGCCCTGCTCTTTCGCCAGGTACTCGTCCCAGGTGCCGTCAAGCAGAGCCTCGACGGCCTCGCCCTCGACGGTCTCGCGCTCGAGCAGCACCTCGGCCATGACCTTCAGCTGGTCGCGGCGCTCGGTGAGGATGTCCTCGGCACGCTGGTGCGCCTCGCGCATGATGCGCTGGACCTCGGCGTCGATGCGGCGCGCGGTCTCCTCGGAGTAATCCTGGTGGTCGGCGTAGTCGCGGCCTAGGAACACCTGGTGCTGCGCCTCGCCGAAGACCTGCGTCCCGAGCTCCTCGCTCATGCCCAGGCGCGTCACCATCTCGCGGGCCATCTTGGTCGCGCGCTCGAGGTCGTTCGACGCGCCGCTCGTGATGTCGGCGCACATGAGCTCCTCGGCCACGCGCCCGCCCAAAAAGACGGCGAGCTCGTCGAGCATCTCGTTTCTGGTCTTCAGGAAGTGGTCCTCGGTGGGCAGCTGCATCGTGTAGCCGAGCGCCTGCCCGCGCGGGATGATCGTGATCTTGTGCACGGGGTAGGAGTGCTCCAGCACGTGGCCCACCAGCGCGTGGCCGCTCTCGTGGAAGGCGATCGTGGTGCGCTCCGTCTCGGTCATGACGCGCGCCTTGCGCTCGGGGCCGGCGATGACGCGCTCCATGGACTCCTCGATCTCGGCCATGGTGATGCGGCGCTCGCGCCGGCGCGCGGTGAGCAGCGCCGCCTCGTTCATGAGGTTCGCCAGGTCCGCGCCGGTGAAGCCCACGGTGAGCTGGGCGAGCTTGTCGAAGTGCACGTCGTCGGCGAGCGGCTTGTTCGCCGCGTGCACGCGCAGGATCTGCTCGCGGCCGCGCACGTCCGGGCGGTCGACCGTGATCTGGCGGTCGAAGCGGCCGGGGCGCAGCAGCGCCGGGTCGAGGATGTCCGGGCGGTTCGTGGCGGCGATGAGGATCACGCTCTCGCTCTCCTCGAAGCCGTCCATCTCGACGAGCAGCTGGTTGAGCGTCTGCTCGCGCTCGTCGTGGCCGCCGCCCAGGCCGGCGCCGCGCTGGCGGCCGACCGCGTCGATCTCGTCGATGAAGATGATCGAGGGGGCGAGCTCCTTGGCCTTGGAGAAGAGGTCGCGCACGCGGCTCGCGCCCACGCCGACGAACATCTCGACGAAGTCGGAACCCGAGATCGAGAAGAACGGCACGCCCGCCTCGCCGGCGACCGCCTTGGCGAGCAGGGTCTTGCCGGTGCCCGGAGGGCCCACCAGCAGCACGCCGCGCGGGATCTTCGCGCCGAGCTTGCGGTAGCGCTCGGGGTCGGCCAGAAAGTCGCGGACCTCCTCGAGCTCCTCGACCGCCTCGTCGATGCCGGCGACGTCCTTGAACTTGACCTTGGGGCGCATGGCCTCGTCGGTCTTGGCGTTGGTCTTGCCGAACTGCATCGTCTTGCTGTTGGCGCCCATCATCTGGCGCATGAGGTAGAAGACCGCGATGACCATGATGATCGTGGGCACCGCGTTGATGAGGAAGTCGGTGAGGGCGTTGGGGTTGTCCGTGTCGACCTCGTAGGTCACCTTGGGGTAGCGGGCCATGAGCTCGGAGAGCGAGTCGGAGCCCACATAGGTGGAGGTGAAGGGCACGAGCGCGGCCTCGTCGCCCTTGTCGTCGGCGTCGGGCCAGTAGGTGCCGCGCACCTCGCCGGTGGCGACGGTGTAGACCACGGAGTCGACGGTGCCGTGCTTCACGGCCGAGACGAACTCGTTGGTGGCGAGCGCCTGGGCCTGCTCCTGCGCCCCCCAGCCGCCGCCCATGTTGAACGCCAGGTAGGCGATGAGCGCGCAGGCGAGGAGCATGTAGAGCAGCGACGTCCGCGAGGGGCCCCGGCGCCCGCCGTTGCCCGGGCCGCCGGCGCGCCGGTCGGCGACCATGTCGTCGATGCGGTCGAAGAAGCCCTCCTCGGGCGAGCGCGACGGCTGCGGCCGCTCGGGCTCCTCGGGCTGGCGGGGATGCTCCCCGGCGCCCTCGGGCTCCGCAGGCTGGGTGCCTTGCGGAGCGCCGTCGCCCTCGGGCCCCCTCGCGGCGTCGGAGCCGGCCGCCTCCTCGGGCACGGGACCGGCCTCGGGACGGGGCTCCTCCCCGCGCCCGTCGGCGGCAAGCAGGATGGGGCGCGGGGGCCTGGCGGCCTCCCGAACCGGCACTTCAGATGAACGTGGCATTTACGAGTAAACCTCCGGCTTGAGAATGCCCACGTAGGGGAGGTTGCGGTAGCGCTCGGCGAAATCGAGCCCGTAGCCCACCACGAACGCATCGGGGCAATGGGTTCCCACATACTTCGGGTTGATGGCGGCCTGCTTGCCCTCGATGTCCTTCCACAGGAAGGTCGCCACCTCGATGGAGGCGGGCTTGCGGCTGCTCAGGTTCTTCATGAGGTACTTGAGGGTGAGGCCCGAGTCGAGGATGTCCTCGACGATGAGCACGTCGCGACCCTTGATGTCCATATCGAGGTCCTTGACGATGCGCACCACGCCCGAGCTCTTGGCCTTGTCGCCGTAGCTCGAGACGGCCATGAAGTCGATGGCGAGCGGCACGTCGATGGCGCGCATGAGGTCGCCCATGAACACGACAGCACCGCGCAGGACGGCGATGAGCACCAGGTCCTTGCCCTGGTAGTCGCGGGAGATCTCCTCGCCCATGCGCTTCACGATGGAGGCGATGGCCTCCTGGTCGAACAATACGGTCTCGACATCCGGATGTAGCGCGCTCGTTTCGCTCATAGCTGACCTTCCTGCTCGTTCGCTTGTGCCCTGCACCGCGCCTGTGGCCTAGACGGCATCGACGCGGCGAATAACCAATTTTACCAGCACCCTGCTTGCGGCCGTGCACTTAAAGCGGTCGTCGAGGCGAATTCCGCCAACCCACACAACGGATGCGCCGGGTGCCGTGCGCACCACCGGGACCTGGGCGCGCTCCGCCACGGGGACCTGCTCCTCGCCCAGGATGTCCGAGACCTTCTTGGTGCGGCCGTGCATCCCTAGGGGGCACATGAGGTCGCCGGGCGCGGGGGCGTCGACCCACAGGCGCGCGCCGAGGGCCTCGGCCGGCACGCCGGACCCGCCCTCCTTGAGGCGCACGGCGTCCGCGTCCGCGTAGCCGAGGGCCGCCGCGTCCACGAGCACGGTCCGCGTCACCGCATCGTCCGCGGCGGCAAGCGAGCGGGCCAGCGCCACCGCGTCGCCGCCTGCAGGGACCCGCTCGAGCGACGCCTCGAGCACCGCCCCGTTGGCGAGCGGCATGCGGCCGGGCACCGTGAGCCATCCCGCCACGAGCTCCTCGCGCGCCACGGCGGTGCGCAGCGAGAGCGCGCCGAACTCCATGCGCGCGTCGATCCCCGCCGGCAGGGTGAGCGACCCCGAGCCCGCGGCCACGCAGGCGAGCACCGCCTCGACGTGCCTCATCTCGAGGCGCGCCTCGGGGTCGAGCTGCTTCACGGCGAGCCTGACCATGCGGCGCGCGATGGCGACCTCGGCCGCGGCGAGACGGGCGCCGTCGAGCACCATGAGCCCCTCGGCGCTGCGGCGCGTGCAGGCGCGCAGGGCCGTAGCGGCGAGCTGCGACATGAAGGCGTCCTCGTCGCCCAGGATGTCGCAGGAGGCCGAGACCACGTGCGCGAGGTTCGCGTTGCGCTCGGCGGCGACCGGCACCACCCGGTGCCGTACGAAGTTCCTGAGGTAGGCCGTGTCGCCGTTCGTCGCGTCCTCGCGCCAGCCCACGCCGGCGACCTCGAGGTAGCGGCAGAGCTCCTCATGCGTCCGGTCGATGAGCGGGCGGACGATGATGTTGCGGCGGCGCGGGATGCTCGAGAGGCCCGCGAGCCCCGAGCCCTTGATGGCGTTCATGAAGAAGGTCTCGGTGCGGTCGCTCGCCGTGTGCGCCGTCGCGATGCGCGCCGCCGACCGCGGGCAGCCGCGCTCCGCGCAGAGCTCGCGCACATAGCGCCGGGCCGCGGCGTAGCGGGCCTCACGGGCGGCAGCCTCGAGGTTCTGCCCGCCCAGGTCGGTGAACGAGGCATGGACCACGCAGACCGGCACGCCGAAGCGCACGCAGAGCTCGCGGACGAAGCGCTCGTCCCCATCTGACTCCGCTCCGCGGAGATGGTGGTTCACGTGGAGCACGCAGATCCGCTCCCGAGCGATGCGCGCGAGCCCCATCCCGTCGCCGATGTCGAGCTTCGAGGTGCACGCCATGACGAGCAGGGCCGTCGAGTCCGCGCCGCCGGATACCATGAGCACGACCGGGCCGGCCGGCGCTTCCGGCCGCTGCGCGCGGGCGGCCGCCCGGCTCAGGGTATAGCGCTGTGCTACCGTAGGCACGTGGACCTCCTTACCGGGACCGAGCGAGAGGCGATGTAGGTGGAAGCAGACAAGACCATGCGGCGCGAGGAGCCTCGCGCGGCACTCCCCCATTGTACCCAGCTCCACCTGCATATCCTAGGCAGCGGTTCCAAGGGCAACTGCGCGCTGGTCGAGGGACCCTGCGGCCTCATCATGATCGACGCCGGCTTCTCGCGCCGCGAGACGCTGCGCCGCATGCACGAGCTCGACCTCGACGAGGGCCGCGTCGTCGCCCTCCTCATCACGCACGAGCACGGCGACCATGTGAAGGGCGCGAGCGTCTGGTGCAAGCGCTTCGACGGGACGCTCCATGCGAGCCTGGGCACGCCGGCCACGCGCGACGCCCTCGCCGAGCTGCCCTTCGAGGAGTTCCCGCCCGGGGCCGCGATCGAGGTCGCCGGCGTGCGGGTGCAGACGTTTCCCACCCTGCACGACGTGCTGAATCCGGTGGGGTTCCGTTTCGACTGCGGCGGGGACGCCATCGGATTTGCCACCGATACCGGCGCGCTGACGCCGGGCGCCCTGCGCTACCTGCGCGACGCGCGCATCCTCGCGCTCGAGAGCAACCACGACGTACCCATGCTCCGCACCGGGTCCTATCCGCGCTACCTGCAGGACCGCATCATCTCGGAGCGCGGCCACCTCTCGAACGCGCAGGCCGCCGAGGCGCTCCCGGAGCTGGTGACCGAGCGCACCGAGCAGCTCGTCGCGATGCACATCTCGCAGGAGAACAACCGGCCGAGCCTCGCCGTGCGGGCCTGGGCCGAGGCGCTCGGCGCCCAGCTCGACGACGAGCTCGGGTCCTCGGCGACGCTCGCCCGCGACGGCGCCCCTGCCGTGCACATCCGCGCCGCCGGCCAGAACCGCCCCATCACGATCTGGTAGGCGGCCGCCGGCAGCCGGCGCCAAGCGTCCGCCCGCGGCTTCATCTGCATGACGAAAAAGGGGCCGCCGGCCTGAGCCGGCGACCCCTTCGGTCACATGCCGCGCTGTTTGCGAGTCGGTTGCGGGCGCACCTAGTCGATGGCGACCTTGGTGACGTTCTTCTTCTCGACCATCTTGGGAACCGTGACGGTCAGCACGCCGTCGGCGAAGCGGGCGGACAGGCCCTCGCTCGAGGCGTCCTTGAGGTAGACGCCGCGGGTCGCGCTGTAGGAGGCGAACTCCTTCTGGAGGAAGTTCTTGTCCTTGTTCTCCTCGCTCTCCTCGACCTTGACGGCGATGGAGAGACGGCCCTCGTTGAGCTCGACGTCGATGTCGTCCTTGGTGGCGCCGGTGAGGTACGCCTTGATCTCGTAGCCGTCGCCCTTGTCCTCGACGTCCATGGGGAACGCGCTCGAGGAGAGCGGCGAGGAGGCGAAGTCCATCATGTCATCGAACGCATCGAGCAGGGCACTCGTGCTGGGACGGATACCGAAGACCGAACGGTAAGGAATCAGGCTTGCCATATGAATCACTCCTTCGTGATTGCCGCGCCCCGTACCCTGCGGGTCGCGGACTTCGTTGTTCGCTCTCAGTTATTCCCGCGGTGCAGGCATCTATTCAGCCGAATGGATATTTCCTAAGCGTCACATTATCATCAAATCTAAGTTCTTGAGACTTAGATTTGGCGTTGGCAACGCGTCTGACGCCTCAAGATGGCGCCCTCCCCCTCACATCTGTGCAACAGCCGTGGAAATCTGACTCATCCAGAAGATGAACCCGGCTGCAACCTGCGCGGCATCCAGTTTTAACAGTAAAATAAGCATACTTGCGCACCGTATGACTTCGAGTGGAGAACCTGATGGACGAGGACGGCCGGACGCCCTATAGCACGCGACCCGAGCGCGTGTCCCGCACGCCCTACCACCGGAGCACCCCCCATATCACCCAGGAGCCCATCACCGACGACGCCCTGCGCTACCGCCAGCGCGTGCATCCCGGCTCGTACCCCGCCACGGAGCAGCCGGGGCAGGTCCCCCAGCAGACGGCGCCGCGCCCGGGCAGGCGCCACATGGGCGTGGCGACGGCCGACCCGCAGTACCTCCCGCCCACGGGCCCCGCGCACCCCAGGCGCCAGCCCCAGCCCGGCGAGGAGGGCGAGCGGCCGCAGCTCCACTACGAGCGCTACCTGCAGACCCCCTCGGGGCACAAGTCGATCTTCATCTCGCGCCAGGAACGCGAGCGCCGGCGCGTGCACATCCTGGTCGTGCTGTTCATTGTCTTGCTCGTCGCACTCGCCGTCTGGCTTTTCTTCCTGAGCTAGGCCCGCTCCGGAACTGCCCGAGCTCGAAGAAAACCGCCTCCCCCATAACCGATTCTTAAGTTTTGTGACCTGTCTTATGAGGTCCTATCGCTGTCCTATACTTGCAGTATCCACTTTCTAGCGAAAGGAACGCCATGAGCAAGACCTACACCCTCGACGACCTCGCCCGCCTTGTCGACCACACCAACCTCCACGCCGACGCCACCGTGGCTGACATGGAGAAGCTCTGCGACGAGGCGAAGCGCTGCCACTTCAAGATGGTCGCCATCAACTCCGTCCAGTCCGCCCGCTGCTCTGAGTTCCTCGCCGGGACCGACATCCACACCGGCGCCGCGATCGGCTTCCCGCTGGGGCAGCAGTCCATCGCGGTAAAGGTCTTCGAGACCCGCGACGCCATCGAGAACGGCGCGACCGAGATCGACTACGTCGTGAACCTCACCGAGGTGAAGGCCGGCAACTGGGACTACATCGAGGACGAGATGCGCCAGATCGTCGAGGTGTGCCGTGCTGCGAGCGAGGGCCGCGACGAGGAGATCCCCTCCAAGGTCATCTTCGAGAACTGCCTGCTCACCGATGACGAGAAGATCAAGCTCTGCGAGGTCGCCAACAAGGTCAAGCCCACGTTCGTGAAGACGAGCACCGGCTTCTCCACGGGCGGCGCCACCGTCGAGGACGTCAAGCTCATGCGCGAGCACGTCGTGCCCGAGATCCAGGTCAAGGCCGCCGGCGGCATCCGCACCGCCGACACCTTCCTCGACATGGTCCGTGCCGGTGCCACGCGCATCGGCTGCAGCGCCGGCATCCCCATCATCGAGGAGCTCCGCCGCCGCTTCGAGGCGGACGGCGTCGACTCCATCGAGCTGTAGGCGTCCGAGGGCATGCGTCGCATCGCCGTAACCGGGGCGAACGGGTATCTCGCGAGCCTCGTCCAGCTCTACAACAAGGACCGGTTCGAGTTCGTGCGCGTGAGCCGCCGCGACGTCGACTACACCGACCTCGAAGCCGTGCGCGCCTACTTCGGCGCCCTCGACTTCGACATCATGTTCCACACCGCCGCGAACGCGACGACCGCCGACTGCGAGAACGACCCCGCAGGAACGCGCCGCGTGAACACCGAGGCCGCCATCGAGATCGCCCGCATCTGCCGCGAGCGCGGACGGCGCATGATCTTCATTTCGACCGAGCAGATCTTCAACGGCAAGACCGAGCCCGGCCCCTTCGCGGAGGACGCCGAGCCGGTGAGCGTCACCAACTACGGCATCCAGAAGGCCGAGGTCGACACCTGGATGCAAAAGAACATGGATGACTACCTGGTCCTGCGCTTCTCCTGGATGTTCGGCATGGCGCTGCCGCACGTGAAGCCCTCGCCCGGCATCGTGGGCAACGTCCTCCGCGCCCTTGCCACCGACACGCCGGCGCTCTTCACCGTGAACGAGAAGCGCTGCATGACCTACGCCCAGCACCTCGCCGACCAGTTCGGCGCCATTGCCGAGCTGCCGAGCGGCGTCTACCACTTCGCGAGCGACAACGACCTCACGACCTACGACGCCGCGCGCCTCGTCGCGGGCAAGCTCGTGGAGGCGGGCATCGCCACGCCCGAGCGGGTCGAGCGCTACATCCTCCCCAACACCGAGCGCTACGCCGACCGCTTCCGCGACTTCCGCCTGGACGCGGCGAAGATCCGCGCGGCGGGCATCGAGCTCGGCACGCTCGAGGAGGATGTCGACCGCTGCCTCGCCGACTTCGGCTGGAGGTAGCGCGCTCCATAGAGCGAAAAACCGGCTCCCATGTCGTCGACACGGGAGCCGGTCCGTTTCCGAGACTATAGTCGCGCGCTTAGCTCAGCAGCTTGCGGCCGTCCTCCTCGATGGCGGCGATGAGCGCATCGGCCGCCGCGGCGTCCGCGCCCTTGGCGAAGATGTAGAGCTTGATCTTGGGCTCGGTGCCCGAGGGGCGCACGATGGCCTTGTTGCCGCCCTCGAGGTCGAACTCGATGACGTTGGCCTTGGGCAGGCCGTTCACGCCGCCCTGGTAGTCCACCACGGCCTCGACCTTGCTGCCCGCGATCTCCGCGGGCGCAGTCTCGCGCAGGCCGGCCATGATGCCGGCCATCTTGGCGGCGCCATCGGCCCCGGGGTAGCTCAGCGAGACGGTCTTGTTGTGGTAGTAGCCGTACTTCTCGTACAGCGCGCGCATGGCCTGGACGAGGTTCAGCCCCTGCAGCTTGTAGTACTGCGCCATCTGGCAGATGAGCAGCGACGCGTTGACGGCGTCCTTGTCGCGCACGTGATCGCCCGAGAGGTAGCCGTAGGATTCCTCGAAGCCGAAGATGAAGCGGTCGACCTCGCCGGCGTCGGAGAGCCCGGTGATGATGTCACCGATGTACTTGAAGCCCGTGAGGCAGCGACGCAGCTCGAAGCCGTACTCATCGGCGAGCGCGTCGACCATCGCGGATGACACGATCGTGGTGACGGCGACCTTGTTCGAGAGGTCCTCGCCGCGCGCGGCGCGCATCTTGCAGATGTAGTCGAGCAGAAGCACGCCCATCTCGTTGCCGGTGAGCAGCGTGTAGTCGTCGCCGTCCTGGCAGGCGACGCCCACGCGGTCGGCGTCCGGGTCCGTGGCGAGGAGCAGGTCGGGCTGGACCTCCTGGCACAGGTCGATACCCTTCTGCATAGCCTCGCGGATCTCGGGGTTGGGATACGGGCAGGTGGGGAAGTCGCCGTCCGGGTCCTTCTGCTCGGGCACGACGGTGATGTCGGTGATGCCGGCCTTATTCAAGACCGTGGTCACCGGGATGAGGCCGGTACCGTTGAGCGGGGTGTACACGAGCTTGAGCGGGGCGCCGGCGACCTCGTCATCGGTGAGGTTGGAGACCGAGCACTTGAGGACGGCCTCGTAGTAGGCGTCGAGCACCTCGTCGTCGATCCACTTGATGAGGCCCTGCGCCACGGCCTCGTCGAAGTCCATGGTCTTGATGTCGTGGAACGGGTCGGTTGCGACCATGGCGGCGCCGATGGCGTCGGCGGCCTCGGAGGTGATCTGGCAGCCGTCCGGGCCGTAGGCCTTGTAGCCGTTATAGGGCGCCGGGTTGTGCGAGGCGGTCATGCAGATGCCGCCCGAGCACTTGAGGTAGCGCGTGGCCCAGGACAGGGTGGGCACCGGCGAGATCTTGGGGTACACGTAGGCGACCACGCCGTTCGCGGCGAGGATCGCTGCCGTCGTCTTGACGAAGAGCTCGCCCTTGTTGCGCGAGTCGCGCGCGATGGCGACCGTAGGGTTCTCGAACGTGGCGTTGAGGTAGTTCGCGAAGCCCTGGGTGGCACGGCCGACCGTGTAGATGTTCATCCGGTTGGTGCCCGCCCCGATGGTGCCGCGCAGACCGGCGGTGCCGAAGGCGAGATCCTGGAAGAACGCATCGGTGATGGCGTTCTCGTCGCCGGACTCCTTCAGGGCCTTGAGCTCTGCGAGCAGCTCGTCATCCTTGACGTTCTCGATCCAGAGGTCGAGGAGCTCATGTACATCTGCCATAGCAATGCCTTCCTTTCGAGCCGTGCAGGCCGCACCGTCTAGCGAAACGGCAGCAGCCATCGGACGCAGACGCGCCTATTTAGCAAAATCATACGGCAAGATGCCTTGGCGCAACCCTACGCGCCGGCGAACGCGCAGGATTGCAGGGCGGCGGCGCAGGCGCATGGAAAAGGGGCGACCCGAAGGCCGCCCCCAAATGCCGGTTATGCCGAGCCGTCACGCCATTGGTTCTCACTATCGGGTCGTTTGCACCGCGTTTCCGCAGGATCGCCGAAACAAAGGTGCCGAATGTGAGAGCAAACGAGAAACCCCCTTCCGGTAGGCCTACGCCAGAAGGCCCGTCCACACGCCCAGAAGCGCCACGGCGATCGTGATGAGCAGGATGGCGGTCGAGCTCATGCCCTTCTTGAGGCAGCCGAACATGGCGAGCACGTAGAGCAGCGGCAGCAGCGACGGGAAGATCTGGTCGATGTAGTCCTGGATCGCGAACGTCGTCTCGCCGAGCGTCACGGCGAGCGGCGTGGAGAACGAGACCATGCTCGCGCTCATGCCGCCGATGACCGTAAGGCCCACGATGGTGGCGCCCTTGCTGATCATCTGCAGCGTGGAGCTCGCGCGGGCGCCCTCGAGCAGGCTCGCGCCGGAACGGTAGCCGAGCGAGGTGAGCACGTAGCGCACGACGAGATGGACCACGTTGAAGATCACGAGGAACAGGATCGGGCCCATGATGCTGCCCTGCTGGGCGAGCGAGATGCCGATGCCGCTCGCGATGATGCGGAAGGTGCCCTGGAACAGCGAGTCGCCGATGCCCGCGAACGGACCCATGAGGCCGACCTTCACGTTGTTGATGATCGAGCGGTCGAAGTCGGGGTTCTCGCTGGCCTCCTTCTCCATCGCCGCGGAGATGCCGGTGATGGCGGTCACCACGTGCGGCGTGGTGTTGAAGATGGCCATGTGGCGCACGAGAGCGTCGGCCTGCTCCTCTTTGGTCTTGTAGAACCGCTTGATGGCGGGCCACATGGCGATGGCGTAGCCGAGCGCCTGCTGTCGCTCGTAGTTATAGCAGTTCTCGAGGGTGAACGAGTTCCAGAACAGTTCGCGGATAAGCTTCTTCTCGTCCGCGGCGAGAGCAGTCTTCTCAGTCATCGAACAGATCATCCTCCTCGGTGCTCGAGGCGGCGGCAGCGACGGGAGCCGCGCTTCCGCGCTCATAGACGGCTACGAAGGCGAACACGACACCGATGATCGTGATGGCCATGGTGGGCAGGCCCAGATAGGCGGCGAGCACGAAGCCCAAGATGAAGTAGATGCAGTTGCGCGTTCCCATCATGGGCTGCAGCAGCAGCGCGAAGCCCACGGCGGGGATCATGTTGCCGGCGAGCGTGAGGCCGTTCATGATCACGTCGGGGATGCTGTCGACGAACGCGGAGACAGCGGGCGCGCCCACGAGGATGGCGACGAAGCCCACCGCGAAGTACATCAGGCACTGCAGCAGGAGGCCACCCCAGTTGAGCAGGATGAGCCCGCGGATGTTGGCGTCCTTGGCGAGCTGCATAGCGAAATCCATGAACCAGCTGCGGACGATGAAGATCGCGACCTTAATCGACTGGGCGAGGATCGAGATCGGCAGCGCGAGGGCAAGTGCGGTCTCGGCACCCTCGCCGGCGAGGATGGCGAACGCCGTGCCGAGGCCGGCACCCACGATGACATCGGGCGGGACGGCGGCACCGATCTGCATGGCGCCCATGAACACGAGCTCGAGCGAGGCGCCCGTGAGCAGGCCCGTGTTGAGGTCGCCGAGCGCGATGCCGATAAGCGGCGCCACGACCAGCGGACGCATCACCATGCAGGTGCCGCCCACCTTCTCGACGAACCAGGTCAGCCCCATGATAAGGCCGACGACTAACGCTTCGTACATCTTCAGCTCTCCTTTCTTTGCCTTGCGCTAGGCAGCCGTGAACTTGGAACGCAGCTGCGCGTAGTCGTGCGCGGCGGTCGAGGGCACCTCCTGCACCTCGATGGTGTAGCCGCGGTCGGCGATGTCGTCGAGCGCCGCGATGTCGTCCGCGTTGACGTAGACGTTGCGCGAGAACATCGTGCGACCCTCGGCGGACTGCATGCCGCCCAGGTTGACGGCCGGCTTCTCGTCGATCATCGTGAGCAGGCTCGAAACCGTCGCCGGGTCCGGGCAGATTACGAAGACCTTCATGGCCTCGAGGCGCGGGTTGCGCAGCAGCTCCGCTGCGCCCTCCACCGTGCGCACCGCCAGGCGCACCCCCTCCGGGCAGCACATCTTGATCACCTGCTTGCGCATGGGATCGTTTGCCGCCGCATCGCTCGCGATCACGATCGCGTCGAAGCCCAATGCGGACTTCCAGCTGAACGCGACCTGGCCGTGAAGCAGGCGGTCGTCGATACGGATCTTCTGGATCATGCTTGTCCCTCCCTCTTCCTTTCCGATTCGACCGATATGACTTGAAGGGGCACCCGGCACATCCGGTACCGGGCGCTACGCTAGAGCGTCTTTTTGATATAGCCGTCCATCGTCGCGTTCACGCGGCGCTTGAGGTCGCGGCCCCGCGCCGTCGCATAGCAGTATGCAAGCACCTGGCCGAAGGTCAGGTATGCGAGCGCACCGAAGGTGCCGTTCGCCTCGGTGAGCGCGAAGTCTCGACGGCCTTCCGCGATGTCGCCCACGAGCGCGCAGAACCCGATCTCGTGGTCGAGGAACGCCGCGATGGCCCGGGCCTTGTCGGCATCTTCCGCACCCCGCGCGAAGATGAAGAAGGCCCCGTTCGCGTCGAACTCGTTCTGCGGGCCGTGGATGATCTCCTCGAGCTCGTAGCTGCGCGTGATGATGGGGACCATCTCCATGGCCTTGATGTCGGCCTCGCGCGCGACGGCATAGAGGTCGTTGGCGCCCGCGAACATGAGGTAGCTCTTGCGAAGCAGCGAGAAGCGATGGTCCTCGAACCACATGCACGCCCGCTCGCGGATATCATCGAGGGTACCGGCGGCGTCCACGAGCTGGCCGTCGAGGGCGGCGAGCTCCCGCTCATCGAGGCTGCCCCGGGCGGCGGCGAGCGCCATGGCCACCTGCCAGCAGCTCACGATCGAGGTGGAGACGCCGATGGTGCGATAGACGTATTCCTCATCCCCGCAGCCCATCTCGATGGCGGCGTCGGCGGCACGCGCAATCGGCGCACCGAGCTTCGCGGTGATCGAGCACGTCGGGCATCCTGCGGCGCGAACCTTCTCCAAGCCCTTGAACACGAGCTTGGTCGACCCGCCCTGGCTGATGAACACATAGAGGTCGCGGTCGTTGATGGTCGTCCGGTACGAGAGCTGGTTGGGATAGAGCGCCGAGGCCTCGATGCCCACGCGGTCACAGAACGGCAGCGCCGCGAGCGCACTGTTGTATGAGGAACCGCTGCCCACGAACACGATGCGCTCGGGGCAGCGCTCGGTGCCCAGGGATGCCAGCAGCCGCGAAAGCGGTGCCGTGCGGTCTTCGCGCCGGCACGCCATGGCGCGGGTCGCCTCGGGTATCCGCGCGATGGTATCGAGCATGGTTCCCATGTGTTCCCCTCTCCCTTGTGCACCGTGCTCGCTTGAGCGATAACGGCCACAAATCCTGCGCTGTAAACCTTATGATATGGTGAACATATCCCGAACCTCTTTGTGCTTCAGCCTAAAATGTCTACCTCGTCCATCGGGAGGAACCATGGCCGTCAGCCTCAAGCGCCTCTGCGAGCTCTGTCCCGACCTCGAGCTTCTCGCCGGCGCGGACGGTGTCCCCAACACTCCCGTCCGCTGGATGCACACGGTGGAGACCGAGGAGGTCGCCAGCTTCCTGAGGGGCCAGGAGCTCGTCTTCATCACCGGATCCGGCATCGGGGGCCCCGATCAGCTCGCCCCACTCGTAGAGTCCATCTACGACGAGTTCGCGAGCGCCGTCGTGGTCAACACCGGCCCCTACATCTCCCGGGTTCCCGAGGACGTCGTGGCATTCTGCGATACCCACGACTTTCCCCTCTTCCAAATCCCCTGGTCGGTCCACATCCCCGATATCATGTACACCTTCAGCCGCGAGATCATCGATCACGAACGATGGGCATCGCAGGTGGCCACCTCGCTTCGAGGCATCATCCAATATCCCGACCAGGCAGAGCTGCACGCCCACACACTCCGACAGGAGGGGGTCACGTACGGAGGTCCCTATCGGGTCGCGGTCTTCCACCTTGAGGGCATCCTTCCGGGCTCGGCACGCGATGATCAGATGCGGGCCGTCCGGCGCATGGTCGAAAACGAACTGGCCGCCAACGAGTGGAAGGCCATCCCGCTCGAGATCTCGGGGCGCTACGCGCTCGTCTTTCCTCAAGAGGGCACCAGCGCCGCGCACGAGATGCTCGAGCGGATCGTGACATCCTGCAACACGCTCCTGTTCAACAGCGCGACCATCTGCTGCGCTTTGGGTGGCCGCGTCGAGCGCCTGACCGACCTCTCGAAGAGCTTCAGGCAGGCGCTGGACATCTCCCTGCTGCAAGGCTCGCACAGCGCCGCCGTGCCCGTCGCGGACTACGACACCATGGGGGCGTTTCGCCTGCTTCTCGGTCTCGACGACATGGGGGTACTGGCCGATTATCACGCCTCGACGCTCAAACCCCTCGAGGAGCACGACCGCCATGAGGGCACCGAGTTCACCGAGCTCTTGCGCCTCTACCTCGCCCATGGCGGCAGCATCAAAGCGGTTGCCGAGGAGCTCTACGTGCACCGCAACACCGTCGGCTACCGCATCGAGCATATCGAGCGCATCCTGGGGCGCGACCTGTCCGACTTCACATCCCGCGAGGAACTGAGCCTCGCCTTCCACGTGCGCGACATACTCCGCGCGCACGCGGATCCCGCCCTGCTCGAATCGTAGCGGGTGAAAATCTCGACGCCGCCGCCCGACAATTCGCATTTGTCGCCTAGGCGCAGGGCGAGCGCGCACGGGTGCCGCGCCCCGGCATCTACGCCACCGTGTTACAATAGCGCTCACGGGCCGTTAGCTCAGCTGGCAGAGCAGGGGACTTTTAATCCCAAGGTCTAGGGTTCGAACCCCTAACGGCCCACCCCGAAGACGCCCGCGGGCCGTGCACGCAAGGTGCCGGCCCGTTTTGCAATGCAGAAACGTTACGATGGCCAACGCCCGCGCATCATGGACGCGGCACAGGGGCCCCTATCCCTACTCCCAGCTCCACTGGCCGTTCACGAACACCGGGACCTCGGTGCCGTCGGCCATGATGCCGGTCACGGTAAGGTCGTCCGCCCCGATCATGAAGTCGACGTGCGTGCTCGACGTGTTCACGCCGCGCTCGCGCAGCTCCTCGGGCGAGAGGTCGTAGCCGCCATCGTAGCACTCCGGGAACCCGATGCCGAGCGCCAGGTGGCAGCTCGCGTTCTCGTCGTAGAGGGTGTCGAAGAACAGCGTCTCGCTCTCGCGGATGGGGGTGTTCTTGGAGATGAGCGCGACCTCGCCTAGGCGGCGCGCCCCCTCATCGGTCTCGATGATGCTGCGGAGTGTCTCGAGCCCCTGCTCGGCACCGTAGTCGACCACGCGACCGCCCTCGAAGCGCAGCCAGAACCGGTTCACCTTGTTGCCGTGGTGGATGAGCGGCATCGTCGAGTACACGATGCCCTCGGCGCGCAGGCGGTCCGGTGAGGTGAAGACCTCCTCCGTGGGGATGTTGGGGAAGAACTCGTGGCCGTCGGGCGTCTCGCACTTGCCGCCCGCCCAGATGTGCCGGTCGGCGAGGCCGACGGTGAGCTCGGTGCCGTTCGCCGACTCGTAGCGCAGCGCGTCGAAGTGGCGCTCGTTCAGAAAGCGCAGGTTCTTCTCGAACGTCGCGTCATGGAGCTCCCAGTCGCTCTCGGGGTCGGTGCCGTCGGCACGGGCGGCCGCGAGAATCTCGCACCAGAGCTTGTAGACGGCGACCTCGTCGGGCACGCGCGGGAACACCTGGCGCGCCCAGGCGGCAACCGGCGCGCCGGCGATGCACCAGGGGTTGAGGTTGAAGTCGAGCCCGCGGCGGAAGACGGCGCATTGGGTGTTGCGCGCCTTCGAGGCGGCGGCGGGCTTGGCCGGGTCGATACCGGCAAGCGCCTCGGGGTCGGCGCCCTCAAGGAAGATGAAGCAGGCCCCGGCCTCGGCGAGCGAGTCGAGCTGCAGGCGCTGCCAGGCAGGCGTCTCCTCGAACCATGACACGTCGACGTTCTCGTAGGTCAGGCGCGAGACGGCGTCGTCGCCCCAGATGACGGTCACGTGCCCGGCGCCGGCGCGGTAGGCCTCGGCGACCAGCGTGCGCACGAACGCCGCCGACTCGACCGGGGCCTGGATCGCGACCTCCTGCCCCGGCTTGACGTTCACGCCCTTGCGGACGATGAGCTGGGCGTAGCGCTCGATGGCGGGCGCTATGGCCTGCATGCCGGCCTGTGCGTCCTCAACGGTCAGGGCCGCCTTGATCATAGCTGCTCCCTAGTGGCGCGAGCGATGGTTCTTCTTGGGGCCGCGCTTGCGGGGCGCCTCGGCCTCCTCGGCGGGAGCCTCGTCCTTGGCGGCCTTCTTCTCCGCGCGCTTGCGCTCGTCCTCCTTGGCGGACTCCTCCAGCACGTCGAGGACCTTGCGATCGGTCATGCCGGCGACGGTCGCCTTGTAGTAGTTGCGGATGGGGCGGATCGCCACGAGGTCGTAGATGAAGCCGCCGATCACCGCGGCGTAGGCGATGATGATGCCACCGAACTGGACGACCGGGCTCTGGCCGATCGTGGGAGAGAAGGACATGAGCAGCCACACAGCGAGGGCGACGACCATGCCCACGATGACGAGCGCCCAGAAGATGTAGCGCTTCTTGTTGTACTCGTCGTCGCGCTTCATGAGGATGTTGGCCGCGGACATCATGCGGTCCTCGCGCAGGCGCATCTCCTGCTTGCGGGCCTTCTTCTCCTCCTTGGACAAGCCCTCGAGCGACTCGCCCTGCTGCAGCTCGCGGCGGCGCTCCTTCGACGTGGCGGGCACCACGCGCACCGAGCTGGCCGCGGCGCGGGCCGGCTTGGCGGACGAGGCGGACCTGCGGGCCGCCCCGGTGTACTCATGGTTCTGCGTACGCTTGTTGTTGGCGCTACGGATGCTCACTTATGCGTTCTCCTTCATGCTTGCGAACTCGGTGCCGGTGATGATCTGGTACGCCTCGCGGTAGCGCGCGGACGTGCCCTCGACGACCTCAGCCGGCAGGTGCGGCGCGTCGCCGGTCATGTCCCAGTTGGCGCGCAGCCAGTCGCGAACATACTGTTTGTCGTAGCTCGGCTGGACCTTGCCCTCCTCGTAGGAGTCGGCGGGCCAGAAGCGGCTCGAGTCGGGGGTCAGGCACTCGTCGATGAGGGTGACCTTGCCGTCGATGATGCCGAACTCGAACTTGGTGTCGGCGATGATGATGCCGCGGGTCGCCGCGTAGTCGCTCGCGGCGGTGTAGATCTTGAGCGAGAGGTCGCGGATCTGCTCGGCCACGTCGGCGCCCACGAGCTCGACCGTGCGGTCGAACGAGATGTTCTCGTCATGGTCGCCGATCGCGGCCTTGGTGGACGGCGTGAAGATGGGCTCGGGGAGCTTCGAGGCCTCGACGAGGCCGGCGGGCAGCTTGATGCCGCACACGGTGCCGTCAGCGTCGTAGGTCTTCTTGCCCGAGCCGGTGAGGTACCCGCGTACGATGCACTCGATCATGATGGGCTCGGCGCGGCGCACGAGCATGGAGCGGCCGGCGAGGTAGTCGCGGTACTCGGCGAACTCCGCGGGGAAGTCGGCAACGTCGATGCTCACAAGGTGGTTTGGCACCAGGTCGGCGAACTTCTCGAACCAGAAGGCCGAGATGCGGTTGAGTACCTCGCCCTTGAACGGGATCTCGTCGGGCAGGATGTAGTCGAACGCGGAGATGCGGTCGGTCGCGACCATGAGCAGGTTGTCGCCTGCCTGGTAGATATCGCGAACCTTGCCGTGCGAGTCGGGGCGGCGTTCCATGTGGGCCACGAGAGTCAACTCCTCTATCCGATAGTGGTGTACGCGGGCCGGCACCGGGCGCCCTGGCGCGGATGCGGGCGGCAGGTGCGGCAACCTAATGCTCTATTGTAGAGGATGAAGCTTCCGGCGTGGCCTCACGCGGGAGATGAATCGTAAAGGTCGTACCTTTTTCAAGTTCCGACTCGACCGAGATGAACCCGTGATGGCGCTCGACGATCTGCTTGGTCACCGAGAGGCCCACGCCGAGGCCGCCCGCCTCGCGCGCGCGGCTCGCGTCGGCGCGCCAGAAGCGGCCGAAGATGCGCGACAGGTCCTCCTTGGCGATGCCGATGCCGGTGTCCTTGACCGAGATCATGATGTAGCGGCGGTCGCCCGCGACAGACGCCACGACCCAGCCGCCCTCGGGCGTGTAGCGCATGGCGTTGCTCAGCAGGTTGATGACGGCCTGGGTGATCATGTCCGGGTCGACCTCGATGGTGGCGGGGCGCCCCTGCATCTCGTCGGCGAAGCGCAGGCGCAGATCGCGCGCCTGGAAGAGCTGCTGCTGGCTGTCGACGATGCGCTGCACGAAGGGGACGATGTCCACCGGCTCGAGCTTGAGCGGGGCCGTGCGGTTCTCCATGCGCGAGAGGTCGAGCATCTGCTGGACCAGGCGGGAGAGGCGGCGCGTCTCGGAGGCGACGGTCTCCAGGTGCTCGTCGTCTGCAGGCAGCACGCCGTCCTGCATGGCCTCCACGGTCGCGAGCATGGCCATGAGCGGGGTGCGCAGCTCGTGCGCGACGTCGGAGGTGATGCGGCGCTCGTGCTTGAGGTCCTTCTCGAGCGAGGTCGCCATCTCGTCGAAGGTCTCGCCGAGCCGGTCGATCTCGTCGTCGCCGCGCAGGCCCGTGCGGGCCGAGAGGTCGCCGTCGCGGATCTGCTTGGCGGTGCCGGTGATGCGGCGCAGCGGGTTGGTGAGCATCCGCGAGACGAGTAAGCCGATGATGAGCGAGATCGCCACCGCGATGACCGCGGCGAGGAACATGGCGTTGAAGGTGCGCTCGCGGAAGGCGGTGTCGGCACGGCTGAGCAGCGCGTCGGAGCCGAGCACCCACAGGCGCACCTGACCGACCGGCTCGCCATCGGATAGCACGATGTCGCGCGTGACGGAAGCCGCGGCGTCGGTCGGGGCGCTCGAGGTGAGGCCGTGGAGGTCGACCTCCTCGTCATCCTCTTCCTCGGATGCGGTCCCCTCCGTGAGCTCGGGCGCGGCGTCGCCGTCTGCCGTCGCGTCGCCCGCCGTGTCGGCGCCTTCGCCCGCGCCGGCGCCCGCTTCCGCAGCGGCCTCGGCGGCGGCCTCAGCCTCGGCGGCATCCTGGCTGCGCCGCACCTCGGCGGCGATCGCGGCTGCGGGCCACGAGTCATCGTAGAGGATCGTGCCGTCCGTGTCGGCGACCTGCATGCCGATATCGTCCGAGACCAGACTCGACTCGGCGACCGACGCGAGGAACTCCGTGCTCCACACGCCGTCTTCCTCATAGGACTCCGCCAGGCGTTGGGCGGTGAGCTGCGCGATCTCGGTGATGTTCTCGCGCGTGTAGTCGGTGAACACGCCGCTCCACACCACCGTGACCACGGTCACGAGCACCGCGACCGTCATCACCGAAGTGAGGGCGAACGAGGCTGCCATGCGCGAGGTGTAGCTCATGCCGGTGCGTCCATCGGAACGAGGCGTATTCCACCGTGCCGGGGAATTCGCCTCGTCGCTCTGCTTATGCCTCTGTCCGATCTCCACGCGCGCGGGCAGCATGGGCGCCCTCTCTACTTAGCGGCAGCCTTGTCGTCTGCGTTCTGGGCCGGGGCCTCGAAACGGTAGCCCACGCCATGCACGGTGTAGAGCCACTTGGGATGCTTGGGGTCGTCGCCCAGCTTGGCGCGCAGGTTCTTGACGTGGCTGTCGATGGTGCGCTCGTAGCCCTCGAAATCGTAGCCGAGCACCTTCTCGACGAGCTCCATGCGGTTGTACACGCGGCCGGGATGGCGGGCGAGGGTGGTGAGCAGCTTGAACTCGGAGGCGGTGAGGTCGACCTCCTTGCCCTCGACCAGGATCTTGTGGCCGGAGATGTCGATCACCAGGTCGCCGAAGTCGAGCACCTCGATCTGCGGCTCATCGCTCTGGTGTGCGCGGCGGAACAGGGCGCGCACGCGGGCCACCAGCTCACGGGGCGAGAAGGGCTTGATGAGATAGTCGTCCGCGCCGAGCTCGAGGCCGATGATGCGGTCCTCGACCTCGCCCTTGGCGGTCAGCATGATGATGGGTACATCGGAGGTGTCGCGGATGGCGCGGCAGACGCGCTCGCCCGAGAGCTTCGGGAGCATGAGGTCGAGCACGATGAGGTCGAACTGATGCTTCTCGAACTCTTCAACGGCCGATTGACCGTCGCCGACGCCGACGACCCAGTAGCCCTCGCGCTCGAGGTACGCCGCGACGGCGTCGCGAATGGCCTTCTCGTCCTCGACGAGCAGGATTTTCTTTGCGTCCGAAGCCATAACCAGGCCTCCTTGTCTCATCTCGAAAGAACATCCACATTGTACCGCACGCGGCGCTAGACTGGTCATGCAAGCGCGCGGGCGGGCCGCGCGCACGTCTCGGCGGCGCGGTTTGGGACATTATTCCCCTAACGCGCCCTTTTCTTCCGGAGGGCTCCATGCCATACCAAATCCGCACCGCCACGCCCGGTGATGCCGCGGGCATCCTTGAGGTGTACGCCCCCTATATCGAGCGCACCACGGTGAGCTTCGAGCTCGCGGTGCCCACGGTGGATGAGTTCACCGGGCGCATCGCCGAGACGCTCGGCCGCTACGCCTACCTCTTGCTCGAGGAGCTGCCCGGTGGCCGCGACGGCTGCGACCCCACGGCCCCCGGCGCCGCTGCCCTGGGCGCGCGCATCGTGGGCTTCGCCTACTACGGCGCCTTCGGCCACCGCGCGGCCTACCAGTGGTCGGCGGAGACCTCGATCTACCTTGCGCCCGAGCTCTGCGGGCGGGGCCTGGGCGCCGTCCTCATCGACGCGCTCGAGCGCCTCATGGCCGCCCAGGGCATCGTGAACGCCGAGGCCTGCATCTGTGCCGAGAACGCCGGCTCCATCGCGTTCCACGAGCGGCACGGCTACATACAGCGCGCCCTGTTCCCCTCGTGCGCCCACAAGCTCGGCCGCTGGCTCGGTATCGTCTGGTTGGAGAAGTGCCTCGGCGAGGCGCCGGCGCTCCCCTCCCCCATCCGCCCGCTCGACGCGGGCGCGGCGGAGCGCATCATCGCCGCGGCGAACGCCGAGCTCGCCGGACGCTCCGGCTAGGCCTACAGCCCGAACACGCGCACCGACACGCTCGCGGGCACGCCGGTCTCGTCGCGCACGGTCGCATACGTCACGAAGCGGTCCGAGACGCCCTCCGTCGCGGGCCAGTCGCCGAAATCGAGCGAGCGGTCGGGCGCGGTGATGACGGCGAAGGTCTGCTCCTCGGTATCCACCAGGATGTTCGACGCCTGTGACTTGACGAGGTAGCGCGAGCCCCGGGCCGTCACCTGTGCGAGCGGCTCGCGGCGCAGGTAGATGTACGGCCCGCCCTCGCGGCCGATGTAGGTCCCCATGTTGCCGAGGCTCCCCACGCCGTTGTACGAGGCCTCGATCGAGAAGGCGAAGACCTCGTTCACGTAGACGGCGTCGAACGGCGACACCGAGCGCGGTAGCACCAGCTGGTCGATCTGGGTGAACGACTCGTCGGAAAGGTCGATCGCCGTCATGCCGTAGTAGGTGCCCTCGTCCTCGTGCACGCGCGGCGTGATGGTGAGGATGCCATCGGCGACTCGCGGCGCGGTCGCGAAGCGCCCGTGCGACTCGCGGATCTCCACGCCCTGGTCGGAGCCGACGGTCCAGCGGTAGCAATGCGAGTAGGAGGACGACTTCGAGCCGGTCGCGAGCGGCATCTTCTGCCAGATGACGCTCGACTCCCACGTGGTGAAGCGCGGCGGCTCCCAATCGGCGTCGCCCTCGTCGAGCTTCACGGCCTTGCCCACGAGCGAGCCGTTGGAAAGCTCCTGCGCGAGGAGCAGCCAGCTGCGGTCGGTGTAGTTGATCTCGACCCACGCGTAGACGCCGCTCGAACAGCGCACGTCGAAGAAATCGTACCGGGCGCCCTGCGTGGGCGTCTCCATGAGGGTGCTGGGGTTGCCCGTGGCGAGGCTCACGATGCCGAGCGTGTTGGCGTTGCCGGCCGAGGCGGGCGTGAAGAGCGCCGCCGCCCAGGAGCCCCCGCCGGTATGGAAGAGCATGGTGCCCAAGGGGAGCGTCCAGGCGTAGGACACCGCCGGCGTGGCGTCGACGCTCTCGTAGTCGCCGTCCATCACGGCGATGATCTGCGAGTCGTCGGTCACCACCTGCGGGTCGCCCGTCGCGGGAGCCGACTCCTCGGACGAGCAGCCCACGAGCGAGATCGCCGCGAGCCCGGCGCCCGCCGCGAGGCTTCCCGCCGTGAACGCTCGCCGTGAGATGCCGCCGCGCGGAGCAGGTGCCCCCGCGGGCGCGTCACCGCGCAATTTGTTGCCGAAGATGCTCATAGACGTCGTAACCCTATCGTTAGTAGCAATCGTGCTCGGCCAGATAGCGCTCGATGAGGTCGAGGCGCTGCTCGCTCGCGCCGGCGGTCTGCTTCTGGACGCTCATGATGAGCGCATCGGCGAGCGCCATGGGCGCGACGTACGAATTGCTGAAGCCCGCACTCTCGACCGCAACCGAGAACAGGTGGTCCGCATGGCGAGAAAACGGGCAGGAAACGCTATCCGTCACGAGCACGGTCGTGGCGCCCTTACCTTTCGCTATCTCAAGCATCGAGCCGCCTATGGTCGAGTACCGCGGGAACGTGAAGACGACCACGCAATCGCCCTCAGTGCAGTCCGCGATCCGCTCGATGGCGTCGGCACTCGAGTTCTCCAGAAGCACGACGTTGCCGCGCAGGAGGTTGAGGCGCTGAGCCAGGTAGCTCGCGCAGCAATGGGGGCCGCGGAATCCGCCGACGTACACACGGTTGGAGCTGGCGAACAGGTGGGAGACCTCCTTGATCGAGGTGCCCTCCGAGTCCATCTGCTCGAACGTGTGGTAGAGGTTCTCGATCGCCTGGAGGACGACACGGTTGGCGAGGTCGCTCAGGCGCAGGTTACCGTTCTCGCTGCGGTACTTCTGGCCCGGGGTGAGCGCCTCCGCGTTGCGGCCGATGAAGTCACCCTGGAGCACCTGCTTGAACTCCGAGTACCCGGAGAACCCCAGACGGCGCAGGAAGCGGATGACCGAGGCCTCGCTCGTCTTGCTGCGCGTCGCGAAGTCCGAGATCGTCAAGAAGGCGAGGTTGTCATAGTTGTCGAAGAGGAAATCGGCGATCGCCTTCTCGGTCTGGGTGAGGTTAAGGTCCTTGACCTTGGATTTGATGTCCGTGAGTACAGCCGATGTCAAAAGGTCCCCTTCCCGCGATGCGACACGACGCAATGCCTGCAACATCTTGGCTGCGACATCCGCCGGCGCCGCGCTGGCACCGTAACGGGAGGCTACACGATGCAGTTACAGGTAGCGCCATGAAATGTACCTGAAGAAAAATTTTCGCACAAGAATGGGGAGCCGGTAGAGACCAGCTCCCCCGTTTCCACACGATTGGGAATCAGCTCCCGCTCGCGCCCACCACAGGAAGGTCCGCAGGAGGGGATGGCGCGGACCGGAAACACAAGGTCCTAGGAGAGTTTGGCGAGGGAGGCGCGCATGCGCTTGAACGCCTCGTCCAGGTTCTCCATCGAGGTGGCGTACGACATGCGGATCCTGCCGCCCAAGCCGAAGTTCTCGCCGGGGAGCAGCGCCACCTTGGCGTCATCGAGCAGGTAGGCCGCGAGGTCCATGGAGCTTGCGATCTCCTGGTCGCCGGCCTTCTTGCCGAAGAGCGGGGTCACGTCCACGTACGCGTAGAACGCGCCGTGCGGGGTCGGGCACGAGAAGCCCTCGGTGCCCTCGATGAGCTCCATGATGTGGTCGCGGCGCTTCGCGAACTCGGCCACCATGGCCTCGACGTCGGGCTCGGCGTACTTCAGCGCGTCGACGGCGGCCTTCTGCGAGATGGCGCTCGTGGCCGAGGTCTGCTGGGTCTGCAGCGCCTTCATGGCCTTCAGGACCGTCTTGTTGCCGGCCGCGTAACCGATGCGCCAGCCGGTCATGGCGAAGGCCTTGGACATGCCGTTCACCGTGATGGTGTGCTCCCAGGCCTCCTGCGAGAGCGAGGCGATGCTCACGTGCTCGTAGCCGTCGTAGATCAGGCGCTCGTAGATCTCGTCGGCGATGACCATGAAGTCGTGCTCGATGGCGAGGTCGGCGAGCTTCTGCAGGCTCTCGCGGCTGTACACGGCACCCGTGGGGTTGTTGGGCGTGCAGATCACGATGGCGCGGGTGTTGGGGGTGATGGCCGCCTCGATGGCGTCGAGGTCGAGCGTGTAGTCGTCGTGCACGGGCACGAAGACCGGGGTGGCGTTGGCGAGCTTGACCATCTCGGTGTAGCTCACCCAGCACGGCACGGGCAGCAGCACCTCGTCGCCCTCGTCGACGAGCGCGAGCAGGGCGTTCGCGATCGCCTGCTTGGCGCCCACGGTGACGGCGATCTCGTTCATGTCGTAGGTGAGGCCGTTGTCGCGCTTGAGCTTCTTGATGATCTCCTCGCGCAGCTCGGCGATGCCGGCGCCGGGTGTGTACTTGGTGAAGTTCTCGCAGATGGCCTTGATGCCGGCGACCTTCGCCGCGGGCGGGGTGCCGAAATCGGGCTCGCCGATGTTGAGGCCGACGATGTTCTCACCCTGACGGCGCAGCTCGGCGACGCGAGCGATGAGGGCGGAGCTGGGGGAACCGCTGATCTGCTCCATGCGCCTGGCTAGTCTGGTTGCCATAGGATGTCCTTTCAACGAAGCACTGGATCGAAGCGATATCTGGGTATTCGGGGGTGCGGACGGCGGCCGCTACTCGGTCTCGCCCTCGAGGGCGGGCTTGAACGCCTCGCTCGCGTCCCACATCTTGGTCTCCTTGGCGACGATGAGGGTGCCGAAGAGGCCGCCGGCGACGTTGAGCGTGGTGTGGCCCATGTCGATGAGGCGGTAGAGGCCGGCGATGGCGCCCATGATGTCGAGCGGGAGACCCATCATGCCGAGGATGACGGCACCGGTGGCGACACCGCCGCCGGGGATGCCGGGCGTGGCGATCGACATGAAGGTCGAGATGAGCACGCAGGTGAACACCTGGCCGAAGCCGAGGTCGATGCCGTACATCTGGGCGACGAACAGCGGGAGGACGACCTTGTAGAGACCGGCACCGGCCTTGCAGATGGTGGGGCCGAGCGAGATCGAGAAGCTCGCGATGGTCTTGGGCACGCGCAGGTCCTCGGTGGTCACGTTCATCGTGATGGGGATGGTGGCCGCGGAGGAGTTGGTGGAGACGGTGTTCAGGATGATGGGCACCATGCTCTTGATGAGCTTGAAGGGGTTGATGCGCGTGTAGGCACAGGTGATCGCCATGAGGACCACGAAGGCGGACAGGCAGCACGTGACGTCGGTGAGCACGAACATCGCGAGGCCCTGGAAGAGCACCTGGCCGTACTCGGCGACGGTCCAGCCGATGAGGCAGAAGACGCCGATGGGCATGTACCACAGCACGATGCCGAGCACCTTGTAGATGGTCTGGGCGACGAGGTCGCAGATGTTGGCGAGCGGCTCGCCCATCTCGCCGAGGAGCACGAGCGCGATGCCGAACACGACCGCGAAGAAGATGACCTGCATGAAGTCAGCATCGGCCATGGCCTGGATGATGTTGGACGGCACGATGTTCGCGAAGAAGTCGAGCATCGAGACCTCGCCGAGGCCGGACGCGTCATATTCCTCGGTCGGCGTGAAGTTCAGGCCGACGCCCGGGCTGATGAGCTCGGTGATGGGCCATGCCAGAAGGCAGCCGATGAACACGACGACGATGAAGACGATGATGACGCGGCCGCCGATGGAGGCGAGGCGCTGGATGTTCTTCATGCCGGCGATGCCGGAGATGATGCTGAAGAGCACCATGGGGACGACGACCATGTTGATGAGGTTCATGAAGATGTCGCCGAGCCACTTGCTCGCCAGCGCCATGTCGGGGGCGATCAGGCCGTAGCCGATGCCCAGGAAGAGGGCGGCCGTGGTGTACCATGGCAGCCGCTTGCTGTTGAAGATAGCTTTCAGCATGCGCGTTCCTTTCAGAAATCAGATCGGTGGGTCGTACGATGCGAGAGGACGCGTCGCCTACGCCTCGCCGTAGCACGCGTCGATGAACTCGACGCCCTTCTTCTCGAGCGTGTCGGGGACCCACTGGCGCTTCGAGGTGCCGGTCGCCGCGGCCTCGACCTTCTTGTGGTCGTTCGCGGAGAGCGCCTGGGCCTTCTCGAGGATCTCGGCGGCGTCCTGGCGCGGGACGCAGATCACGCCGTCACCGTCGCAGACGATGATGTCGCCCGGGTTGACCTCGAGGTTGCCGCAGGAGATCGGGACGTTGACCTCGCCCGGGCCCTCCTTGTAGGGGCCGCCCGGGGTGGAGCCGGTGGCGTAGATCGGGTAGTCCATCTCGGCCACGGCGTCGGCATCGCGGATCGGACCGTCGAGCACGATGGCCGCCACCTTGCGGTAGCGTGCCAGGGTGAACATGATCTCGCCCATGAGCGAGCGGGTGGAGTCGCCCTCGTTGCTCACGATCAGGACGTCGCCGGGCTGGACCATCTCGAGCGCGGCATGGATCATGAGGTTATCGCCGGCGCGGGTCTTGACGGTTATGGCCGGGCCCGCCGTGATGGGCTGGGCGGGATCGGACATGAGCCTGATGCGCGGGTTGCAGGCGCAGGAGCGGTTCATGGTGTCGGCGATGTTCGCGGTCGGGAGCTTCGCGAAGGCCTCGACCAGAGCGGGATCGGGCATCTTCCTCTGCTGATACACGCGGTTGCCTACGGGCATAAGGAACCTCCAATTCCCTCGTTTCCCCCGGTGTGGGAAAGACCTCGCGAGCCGACGCCCTATGGGCCCGTCAGACGTCGGCTCCATCTTTCCCTCGGCTGGCGCGAATCACTAACCTGCCGGAGAAAAAACTTCGTAGTTAGTTTAGTTGAAGGATTTTCTTCTTGCTTTGATATGAAGAAACTTTTGGTGAACGGTAGCCTGCTATCCGCAAGCGGTGCGCTCAAAGGAGGCGCCTGGCATTTATCGTGCTAGATGCTCTAAATCGGTATGAGCTCGAGCGCTCCGGTCATGGCGGTCAGCGGACTTCAAAAGGCAGCGGCAATGAAACTCGGGCTTCACAGACAGCAAGGCCTCCCGCCTCTATGCGCGAAACGGAGGCATATCCCTGAACCGAAAGACCCGCGCTCCCCACACCTCGAAGGCTGAAGAACGCGGGTCGTGTGTTTCGATGCCGGGTCGACGGCTCGCGCAGCCAGCTTGGGCAGCTGCCGTCGCCTGGTTTTCGACGAAGAGCCATCGCGCCTCGGCGCGCACAGCCCTCGCCAGCAGCCGGCCCCTAGGCCCGCGCCTCCTCCTGCGCGGCATCGAGAGCGCAGCACAGCTGGTCCGCGCACGACGTGCGCCGCGGGCCGCAGGTGTTGCCGCGCAGAAGCGAGCGCACCTCGTCGACGGGCCTGCCGGCGACGAGCTTGGAGATGGCCTTGAGGTTGCCGTTGCAGCCGCCCGTGAAGGAAACCCGCTCGATGGTCTCGCCCGAATCATCAAGCGCGACGTGGATACGTTTGGAGCATACGCCGCGAGGCGTGAAGTCGATCTCTACCATTGGTTTCTCCTTATGCCTGCGAACAAGAAGCGGCTATCTTGGCGAGGCGCAGGGACGCCGGCGCCCAGCCCTGTGCACGCTCACGTCCCGCCCCTATGGCTCGGTGCTGCAACCATGCTACCCGCTGCACAGCCCGATGCAAGGCCACGGGGCGCGGACCAGCCAAAAAGCAGATTGAATCGCACGAATAGCCGGCGCGGGGCGTTGACGCGCCCGGCTGCACCAGCCGGCCCGGCTCGCCTTTCAGCCACGGACGCGTGCCTCCTTGGCCGCGAATGCTCTCTATACCCTATTCGACATACGGCGGCTCCTCAGGAGCACAGCACCCAGACCCACCGATATTCCGCCAAACCCCATGCATGCAGCGACGACCGCAGAAAGCGGATCTCCCGTGGAGGCAAGCAAGTCCCCAGTACCCTCGGGCTGCCCGTCACCGGGCTGATTGCTTTGGTCTCCGTGAACAGAATCACCGTGAGAGCCGCTTCCCGTGCCCCCTTCGTCGCTGGATCCGCCCTGGCCCTCAGCGGCGATGGCCACCTCGCGCTCAACCTCCATGCTGTTGTAACCCACGACGGTACCGTCCTTTGCCCGGACCAACGCAGCGGGCAAAACGGCGCGGACCACGTACGTGCCGGGTGCTGAGGGCAGGCCATCCGTGAACGGGACGCTTCCCGCCGCGTCGGCGGCACGGTAGGACAAGATCACCTCATCCGCCACGTCTTCCTCCCCGCGCTTGGCTGCAACCGTCGCGGAGATGGGCTCGCCGTCGTACACAGGATCTTGCTCGAGCTCGAGGGCCAGCGAAGGATCGCGCACCTCATTGCATGCCTCGCTCACCGCCTGCCCGCACCGCTCGCAGGTGTAGACCAAGTTGTCGTTCTCGATGCGCGCATCGGAACCGACATCGTGCATTAGCTCGACCGTGCCGTCGTACGCCCGCTCGTCGGTGCAGAGCTTGCGGATAACGCCATTGTTGTAGAAGTTCACACCGTTTGAGAATGTCACACCCTCGCCGACAATGAGCACAGAATTACTAGAGAGAGCTATCTCCGAGTAATCCTCACCAGTCACATCGACGTGCTCGAGCGTAAGTGTCTGTCTGTAGAGAATCATATCTCGTACTGATATCGCACCGTTTCGTATGGTCGATGTTCCTCCCGGCCCTTCATTCAAGCGCACCGACCGCCCCGACAGGTCGAGAACCACATCGCTCGCGCGGTAAACGTAGATGGCCCAGTTGTCTCCGTAGGGATACGTCTCGGAAAGCGTGATGGTGCAGTTGCTGTAACCATCAGGATTTAGGGGACGGCCAGGTTCCGACACCGTGATCCTGCCCTCGGTGCCATCTTCGTATGTCACGGTCGCCTGAACGTATACGTACACCGCGCGGATCCTGACGTAGCCGTCCGGCATGGTGAACGTAGTGGTTGCGCTGCAGGCATCTTCGAACGTCACGTCGCTGCCGTGGGTAACCTCCCAATGATCGAACACACGGCCGTCATCGAACTCATCCGCCTTGATGGTCACCGTGTCGCCCGCCTCATAGGCACCGGTGCCGCTACCGCTCGTCACCTCTACAAATTGGCTGAGAATCGCACCCGATCCGTCTACCTCGCCAAGTGAGCCGCCGTTCCAGATCGTGCCCTTGTTGATCAGCTGGCCCTCGACGACGATGCCCCCGTTGTTGTAGATGATCCCGTCGTTGGTCAACGTGGTCCCTTGGGGAATCGTGAGCGTCGCGCCGTCGTTCACCGTGAGCGTCCCGTTGCTGGGAACGGTCACATTAAAAGGCATGCTCGTGTTGCCGTACACAACGAAGTTGGCACCCTTGTCCACGCTCACCATGCCACCTGTGGGCGCGTTCCCCTCCCAAGCACCGGTGACAACGTATCCACCGGTGATGGTCGAATTCCAGGTGTAATATATCCCCGCATCCCCGATCGAGGAGGCATACACCACCCCGCCTGTTATGGAGATATCCCACGCAGATCCGTGTCCGCTTGCACCGATTCCCGACGACATCCCTCCCGTTGCACTCGCATGCACTGTACCGCCTGCGATGGTGATGCCCTTGCAGTCTCCGTTCTTACCATCAACGGTGTTGGTGTCAGCGGCACCGATGGCAGACGCCCACCTACCGCTCGTCGTCACCCGAAGCACGCCTTCGGTCGAACCGTCGCCCGAGGCGCTCGTGATCTTGAGCCTCGCAACATTGGGGTCATCGCCCCTCTGCCCATTGCTCTTTTCGATTCCCGCAGCGATATCGCCCGAAGCGCTCAGAGTGTTCTCGCCCGCAAGCCTAATCACCACGTTGGACGTGGCATGGTTGTCGATCTCGATGGGCGAGCGATTCCGCTCCGTCGTGGCGATGTTCACGCCATCGAGCGTCAGCTCGATGGGAACGCTTCCATCGGTCCCGCAGATGTAGATCACATCGTTGGTCGCGGTCGACGGGTTGGTGTTGGAAACCGTGAGCGACCCGCTCGTCACCGTGAGGCGTCGGTTACCCCCGTCCCAGCTCACGTCAGCGGTCTCGCCCGCCCCCGTCTTCACCTTGAAGTCACCGAACTGGCGGGTCTCATTGGATGCCAGCGTATCGGCATAGATTGTGGAGGGTGCCGCCATGAAGATTAGCAGCGCAGTCGCACAGGCTATCACGGCGGAGGCCAACCAGCAGCTACGCCTTCCTTTCCGATTTACGTCTGCATGACCCAGCGCAACCATGGGTACCCTCTTCCATCTCAAAACTGACAGATACGAATCTCGGTCGTACAAAGTATACCGAGGAACATAACGTGGGGGCTCCGCATCATAAGAATGAGAGCCCCCACACACAATCGTTCACGTTGTCAGGCAAGCCTTACGCGAAGCTCAGCTCCTCGAGACGGTCGAAGACGCGATCGATGCGTGTGAGGAAGTCCCACGGATCGAAGATCTCGTCGAGCTTCTCGGCCGTCACGGTGCAGCGCGGGTCGGCTTCGAGCTTCTCGCGGAATGTGGTGCCCTGCTCGCACTGCTGCACCTCGCGCCACGTGGCCATGGCGTTCTCCTGCACGATGGCGTAGGCATCCTCGCGCGTGATGCCCGTGTCCACGAGCGCGAGCAGCACCTTTGAGGAGAAGATGAGGCCGCGGGTCTTGTAGAGGTTGGCCTTCATCTGCTCGGGGTACAGGATGAGCCCGTCCACGATGCGGATGAGGCACTGGAACATGTGGTCCAGCGCGATGAAGCTGTCGGCCTGGGCCACGCGCTCGGCGGAGCTGTGGCTGATGTCGCGCTCGTGCCAGAGCGCGACGTTGTCGAAAGCCACCTGCGCATTGGCCTTCACCACGCGCGAGAGGCCGCAGACCTTCTCGAGCGTGATGGGGTTGCGCTTGTGCGGCATGGCGGAGCTGCCCTTCTGACCCTTCTTGAACGGCTCCTCGGCCTCGAGGGTATCGGTCTTCTGGAGGTTACGGATCTCCGTGGCGATGCGCTCGCAGGTGGCGGCGGTAGTGGCGAGGACGCCCGCCAGGTAGGCATGGTGGTCGCGGCTGATGACCTGGGTGGACAGCGGGTCGTGCACGAGGCCCAGATGCTCGCAGACGTACTCCTCCACGAAGGGATCGATGGAGCTGTAGGTACCCACCGCACCGGAGATGGCGCCGAAGGCAACGTTCTTGCGGGCATCGATGAGGCGGTCGAGGTCGCGCCTGAGCTCCCACGCCCAGCTGCCGAACTTCATACCGAAGGTCATGGGCTCG
This sequence comes from Enorma burkinafasonensis, assembly GCF_902150035.1. Lineage (GTDB taxonomy): Bacteria > Actinomycetota > Coriobacteriia > Coriobacteriales > Coriobacteriaceae > Enorma > Enorma burkinafasonensis. The sequence continues at coordinate 85,356 of NZ_LR597504.1, read as the reverse complement.
GCGTGGATGCCGTGGGTGCGGCCCACGCAAAGGGTGTTGCGCTCCTCGAAGGCGCGGCGGCGGCAGATCTCGCCGAGCTTGCGGCAGTCCTCGATGAGGATGTCGGTCGCCTGGACGAGCTGGTAGCAAAGCGCGGTGTCGCCCAGGTCGGACGAGGTCATGCCGTAGTGCACCCAGCGACTGGGCTTGGGCTCGCCTTCGGGGACGTCCTTGTCGATGTACTCGCCCATGTTGGTGAGGAAGGCGATGACGTCGTGGTTGGTGACGGCCTCGATGGCGTCGACCTCTTCCTTGTTGAAGGAGGCGTGCTCGCGGATGTAGCCGGCCTCCTCCTTGGTGATGCCGATCTTGCCCATCTCGGCGTGAGCCTCGCAGGCGAGCACCTCGATCTCCTGCCAGATGGCGTACTTGTTCTCGAGCGAGAAGATGTGGCCCATCTCCGGGCGGGTATAGCGATCGATCATGCGGGTCCCTCCGGCGGTCGCGCGTTAATGGTCTCTCCGATTCTACCGCAGGTCATTCATCTGCCATGACGTTCCATGAAGACCGCGTAGTCGCCCTCGTTCTGGTCGGCGTAGGCACGCGCGAAGTCCCAGAGCGCGTCCTCGAAGTCGTGCTTCCGGTCGAGGTAGGCCGCGATGGCGACGTCGTCCCCGGTGCGGGCGTGTGCGTGCGCGAGCGCCCAGGCGCAGAGCCTCGCGGTGTTCTCGAGACTCTCCGGGCCGATCTCCTCGAGGTCGATGGACCCCTTGCCGTTCCAGAGCTGCCGCACGTAGTACGCGCGCCGCGTGCCGTCCGGCGCCGTGACGCCCGTCCATCCCAGGAGGATGTCCGCGGTCGACTGGATGAGCCGCTGACCCTGCACCACGCGCTCGCCACTGTGCGCGAAGGAAGACGGCTTGTAGAAGTGCTCGACCACCGACTGGCCGGCCTCCTTGACCTGCATGACCAAGGGGTCGTCCGCGCCCTTGCCGGTGAGCAGCGCCACCCACGCGCGCGTGCCCACGCTCCCCACGCCCACGACCTTGCGGGCACCGTCCTGGATGCGGTAGCGGCTGAGCAGCAGGCGCCTATCGAGCGGAAGGCTCTCGAAGTACCGGCCGAGCATGGTCTCGAGGGCGGCCATGAGCTCGCCCGCGTCACGGTAGCCCTGGGTCTCCGCAAGCTGCGCGAGCGGCACGAGCTCCGGGGGACGCATGTCGAACCTGAGGCCGCCCTCCTCCTCGTGCGCAAGGTGGTCGGCGGCCCGAGCGCTGTCCTTCGATCGTGCGCGCTCGACGGCCCGCCGGATCGTCCTGCCCCGCTTGCCATCGAGCTCGAAGCCCTCGAGCGCCTGCTCCACGTCGAGGTGCGCATGCCATACGTCGAGCGCACCCATGGCGGCGAAGTCCCTCATGGCGTGGCGGTACTGCTTGGCGCAGGCGCGCACGGCGTCGCGACGGTCTTCCTTCGAGAAACCCCGGTCGCGCCCGCAGATCTCGACGCTCGCGACCAGGCGCAGGATATCCCACTCCCATGGACCCGGTGCCGTCTCGTCGAAATCGTTGATGTCGAAGACGAGGTGGCGCGTGGGGCTCAAGAACAGACCGAAGTTGGCGATGTGCGCATCGCCGACGCACTGGACCTCGATGCCGGTCGCGGGCATCTGCGCGAGGTCGTGCGCCATCACGATCGCCGAGCCCCGGAAGAACGTGAAGGGCGAGACCCCCATGCGCTCGTAGCGAAGCGGCACGAGCTCGGGCACGCGCGTGGCGGACTGCTCCTCGATGAGGTCGATGACCTCCCCGCGACCTTCCGCAACCTCCCAGGTGCCTAGGGTCTCGAGCGGGCACCGGTCGCGCAGGGCCTCGCCGAAGGCGCGGCGCTCGTCCACCGAGGGGAGCTCCGCCGCGCGCAGGGTCTCCCCCAGCCTGTCGTACGCGTAGGCGGAAGGCGCGCCCGCCTCGACCGGCCGCTTCCCGTATGCCGATTCGCTTCCACCCATGATGCCCCCAACCAAATATGTGCAGACCAGCTGTGCCGCATACCAGTCTACCTTGTCGGGCGTGGGGAACCCCGAAATCCAGCAGTTCCCGCCGACTCGCGTGTTCTGGATCGCTCGTTGCGGAATTCGGTGTGAGTTTTGGGCGCTGCTCCCGCAAGGTCCCAAGCGAGATAAAGAAACCGCAGGTACATCGCTTGGTGATGAATCCTGTTTTCGCCGCTACTGGCACGCTCTCGATTCTTCACACCGAATTCCGCAACGAGCGTGCGCTGGGCCCCGGATGGACCTTTCGCTGCGCCGCGGCTTCACGATTCGTTGCCCGCAACAGGGCTATCGGGCCAAGGCTGCCGCACCTCGCCCGAGCGGCGGACGCCACCTGAGCCGATTTCGTGCGGATCGTGCCCGTTTCCGCATCGACGCCTTGTCCGGCGAAAACGGGCACGGTATACTATCCCCTGCGCCGAAGCGGCGCGCATACGCGGGCATCGCCAAGTGGTAAGGCATCAGCTTCCCAAGCTGACACTCGCGGGTTCGAGTCCCGTTGCCCGCTCCAGAACGTTCACGGCACCGGAAACGGTGCCGTTTTTCATTGCCCCGCGATCGCGCCCTCGTCGACGCGGCTCGTATCCTCCGGGTGGATCGTCATGCTCTGGAAGCGGTCGGCCATGTAGGCGTTATCGAAGTGCTCCGCGTAGAACTCCTCCACCGGCGTCGTCGACGCGGTGCCCGAGACCCGCTCGAACCAGCAGTCGAGCGCCTGCAGCGTCATGACCGCGTTGACCAGCATGAGCACGGAGACGAGCGAGGTCAGCGAATACCTGATCTTCCAGGGGATCATGTTGATGAGCTTGAGCAGCCACGGCAGGCAGACCTTGATCCACACGAAGCCGAGGGCGCCCCACATGCACATGAACGGCGTGCTCGTGCGCCCGTGGAACAGGATCGCCACCGGGTCGGGAAAGCCGAAGATGGTCATGCCGGTGTAGTCCCAGGCGACGGCGCCGAACGACGTCTGCATGAACCAGCTGACGAACGCCTCGAACACGCCGCCGATGACGGCGGAGACCAAAAAGATCACGAGCGGGTTCGCGCGATAGAAGCGGTTGAGCGCGATGGTGAGCAGGGCCGCGCCCACCCCGTAGATCGGCGAGAAGGGCCCGAAGAGGAGCCCTGCGCGGTCCTGGTACACACCCGGGTCCACGACGACCATGTGGTAGACGACCTCGATGGCGAGCCCCAGGATGCTGCAGACGAAGAAGACCCAGAAGAGGTTGAAGAAGTTCAGCTGGATGTACCCCTTGCCCTCGAGGTCGCGGCCGAGCATTCCCTCCTCGGCGGCCTCCTGGTCGGCGAGGTCGCGCAGGCGCCGCTGGAGCTCGCGCTCCTGGTGGAGCGAGGGGTCGATCGTGACGGAGAGCGTGAGCAGGATGACGAGCTGGACGGTGCCGCTCGTGAGGTGCGGCCCGATGCCCTGGAGCATCACGTTGCAGAGCAGCTGGATGAAGGTCGTGCCGATGAGCACGTACGACCAGAGGGCCGCGTGCCGGCGGCGGTTGCGGATGAGGGAACGACCGAACACGATAAGCCCGATGCCGTTTACGAGGGAGATCACGATGTTCAAGATCGTGACCACAACCGGGATCGTGGGGTCGGCGCCGACAGCGAACGACGCCGGATCGCTCAGGACCGCGAGGGCGACAAGGCCGATGAACAGCGCGACGAGCGGAGCCGTCACCACGCCGTCGATCAGGCAGAGAAAGCCGTAGACCTTGATGAAGAGCGGGATCTTACGCTGCTCCTCAGGGGTGGTCGTCTTCGGGTCGAGCCCGTTGTCCCCGGGGGAGACCATCGAGGTCGCGGTGGCCTCGGATGCGGGTGCGCTCATGGGAAGGCTCCTCATCGGTCGCGTTCGGTAGCGGCTCAAGTGTAGACGAACGGAGGGCGCCGCCGTGCGGGAACGCCCTCCTTAAGCCATTCTTGAGATGGTGTCGAGAGGTTATGATTCGCCGGCATCGCCCGCCTGCTGCGCGGGCATCTCCTCGGCGATCGTGCAGATCATGACCGCGCGGTGGTTCGCCGGGGCGACACCGCTGCAGGTCACCAGCGCCAGCACCTGGTCGACGGATGCCAGGCGTTCGTCGACGTCGTCCGCCTCGGCGCGGGCGTACTCGCGCAGCGCGTCGAGGTAGCTGCGGAGCGCCGCCGCATCGCCGAACGTCTCCTGGCGGGCGGCGACGTAGGTGTCGTCGACGCGTGCCGTGAAGAGCGGCGACAGGCGGTAGGTCACCTCGGGCGTGAGGTAGTAGACCGTCGGCATGCCGTCGAAGAGGTCCTGGTCGAGCGTGTCCTCGATCGGGTCGAACATCGACCCGTCGCTCATGTGGTGCCCGTAGACCGTCGTCTGCTGGCCCACCATGCCGGGCGCCGTCTGGTCGCTGTCGAGCATGATGCTGCCGGAGTTGTTCCAGGTTCCGTCGGGCAGGGCCCGCAGGTACTGGTCGTTGGTCTCACCTTGGACCACGGGGTAGCTGATGTCGGTGCCGGGGATGTAGATCCACGCGACGATGTCCTCGCTCACCTGGGCGAGCGCATCCCAGTCGACCTCGGGGATGCCCTGCCCCTCAGAATCGTCGAGGGTGACGTAGGACGAAAGGTCGCGGTAGGTGTCCGCCGCCTGCCGGTAGCCCAGCTGGGCGAAGATGAAGATGCCGGCAGCGACCAGGAGGAGCACGATGCCCACGCCGATGAGGATGCGCGAGACGATGTCGCGCCCGCTACCCTTGCGCGGGTCGGTCTCCTTGCGCGAGCCGGCAGGTCTGCGCGAGCCCGGACGGCTGGAGTTGCCCGCCGCGCCGGCGCGGGCGCCGTACGACGAGGGCCGGTAGGCGTGAGGCGAGGCCGACTGCGCCGGTTTCGTTCCGACGGGGCGGGGGGCTTGTGCCGAGGAAGCGGGCCGCGGGGTAGCGGCGGCGCGAGACGTTGCCGTGGGCCGTGCGCCGGAGACCGGCTGCCGGGTGGTGCGGCCGGCGCTTGGCGAGCTCTGTCCCGCCGCCCCCGACGGCCGCCCCGCTCCCGTAGCTGGGCGGGCCGTTCCCGTCGCGGGCTGCGCCTGCTGGCCGCGCATGTGGTTGCCGCGCGCCCGAGGGCTCGGTGCCTGCGGGGACACTCCGGGGCGCGCCGCGCCGGCAGGGGCGGCGTGGTTGCCCAGAGGACGGGAGCCCGCGCTCGCCACGGGATCCTGGCCCGCAGCTGCGCGGTGGGCGCCTGCCCGTCCGGCCGCCGTCTGCCCGTCGGCACGTGACTGGGGCTGCGGGCCCACCTGCCCGTTCCCGCTCGCGCGGAAGCGCTTCCCCTGATACTCAGTCATACCTATCCTCTCAGCCGAAGGGCATCGCACCCTGCGCGCGGCCCGCAACGAGGCCCGCGGGCGCTTAAGCCTCGGCCATCTCCTGCTTCATGTCCTTGATGGCATCACGGTACTCGGGCATCCCGGCGCCCAGGATCTGCGTGGCGAAGATGGCGGCGTTCTTGGCGCCGTTGATCGCGACGCAGGCCACCGGCACGCCGGAGGGCATCTGGACCATGGAGAGCAGGGAGTCGAGACCGCCCAGGTCGCTCGTCTTCATGGGCACGCCGATCACCGGCAGCGGGGTGAACGCCGCCACGACGCCGCCCAGGTGCGCGGCCTTGCCCGCCGCGGCGATGATCACGCGCAGGCCGCGGTCGGCGGCGGACTCCGCCCACTCGTGGACCTTCTGCGGGTTGCGGTGCGCGCTCGCGATCACGAGCTCATAGGGCACGCCGAGCTTCTCAAGCTCCGCGGTGCAACCCTCCATGACCGGGAGGTCCGACTTGGAACCCATGATGATACCGACCAACGGGGTGCGCTCCTGCTCTGCCATGCTTCCTCCAAGCTCTCGATTGCCGATTGGCTGCCTAGGGCATCCTGTTATAGTACCCCACCCCGCCCGCGCGATGGCCGCTGCGGCGCGGGCGATGGCCCGCGCACAGCAAGAGCTCATCCTGGCGGGTGCCGCGGCCTACCCGATGCGACGCAAGAGCGCGCTCAGTAGGCCGTCGGGCGTGGTCTGGCGGGAGATGTCACGGACCGCGGCGGTATCGGCGAAGAGCCCCATGAGCGCCTGCAGCACCTTGACCTGGCTGTCCTCGTGCCCCTGAAGGCCCAGGTTCACGATGAGCTCAGCCTGCACGGCGGGGAGGCCGGCCATGCCCTCGAACTCGATGGGGCGCGCGGGCCTGATGACGGCGATATAGGGCCGCACGATGTGCTGGGGCTCGACATGGGGGATGGCCACCCGGATGGACCCGCAGTCCAGACCGGTCGGGTACCGGCGCTCGCGCTCCAGGATGGCGTCGAGCCAGGTGTCGCGGATGTAGCCCGCCGGCGCGAGCCTCTCGCCCAGCCGGGCGAAGAGGTCGAAGCGGTCGCGTGCCTCGAAGTCGATGAAGGTGAGTTCGGGCTTGAACAGCGCGGTGTCGACGGCGGTCATGACTACCTCCCCTGATGGCTCTCGCCCATCATCCTAGCGGATGGCAGCGCAAAAGAAAGACCCCGCGCGGGGGTCTTGGAATCGTTGGTGGAGGTAAGGGGGTTCGAACCCCTGGCCTCAGGCTTGCAAAGCCCGCGCTCTCCCAGCTGAGCTATACCCCCATCTAGGAATAAACACCCCAGCGGCGACTCGCTCTCGCTGGGGTGTTTATTGCGAAAGAAGATGGTGGACCTGACAAGATTCGAACTTGTGACCTCCCGGTTATCAGCCGGACGCTCTAACCAACTGAGCTACAGGTCCATCGCACTAGGAGATAATACCCCGCTCCCCGGCGGCACGTCAACAACTTTTTTCGGCATTCCCAATTATGCGGATACCGTGTCGATTCGCCGCCGCGCGGCGTGAACTTGCGCACCGCGACGTATCGCCGCGCGGCGTTTGAGCCGCTAGGAGCCCCGTGTTGGATTGCGGGTGCATCGCCGTTGGATTTCGGTCTGTTCGGTGCGAGCTATCGGGAAGGTTCCGGGCAGAAGCGCCGCATACGCTTGCCGCACCATCGAGAGAAGGGAGCGGCATATGGAGGCGAGGGGTCCTTCCAAAAAGGGACGGCGGCGCGGGGGCGGCGCGAGCGGGCGCACGGTCATGCCCTCGAGGTTGCGCAGGGTTCTCACGCGCTTGGGCGCCGCGGCGCTGATCACGGCGGTGCTGCTCATGCCGGTTGCCGCGATGCTCTTCCCGCGGGCGGCCGAGGCCGAGGCGGGCGAGGTGACGCTCGACGTCGAGCGCGAGGTGGCCTACGGCGGGCACACCACCTGGCTCATGCGCGCGAACGGCTACCCCGCCTTCTGCGCTCAACCGAACATGTCGGTGCCCCGCGGGGGCTCCTACCGGCAATCGGGTCTCGCCGCGCCGAGCGGCTGGAACGACCTCGTGCGCGCGGTGCTCTACTTCGGTGCCGAGGGACCGGGTCAGGGCAGCGTCTCGTGGCCGACGTTCGTGGGCAGCTCGGGCCAGACCGAGCAGCAGAAGATCTGGACCGAGACGCACCTGCTCGCCGCCTACGCCTGGACCGGGTCGATCCAGACCGCGCTCACCGGGGTGGACGGGAGCTGGCAGCACCGACGTGAGTGGTTCCTCCAGAACATCTTCGGCATGGATGAGGGCGGCCGCGTCGTGAACGAGGCGGCGCCGCTCCAGCAGATCCACGGGAGGGTCGCGGAGGTGCCCGCCGACTTCCATGTGTACCAGATGAGCACCGGCGCCTCCACGCAGGTGGTCCTGTCGTGGTCGTGGTCGGTGGACGTCACGCTGCGCAAGACGTCCTCCGATGTCGAGCTCACCGCGGGCAACGGCTCGTACTCCCTCACCGGCGCGACCTACGAGATCAGGCGCGCCTCCGATGATGGCCTCGTCGCGACCGTCACCACCGACGGTGCGGGCACGGCGCAGTTCGCGCTCGCCCCCAACGAGCGCTACTACGCCATCGAGACCGTGGCACCGGCCGGCTTCAAGCAGGATACCGAGCGCCACTACTTCACGACCGCAAGCGGTACCACCGAGGTGCACACCTCGGACAACCCGGCGCGGGCGAGCCTCACCCTCCGCAAGGCGGACTCCGCGACCGGTGGCGAGGCGCAGCCCGACGCCACGCTCGTGGGCGCGACCTACCAGCTTACCGATTCTAACGGCGACACCCATCTGGCGACCTCGGACGACGAGGGGGCCTTGAGCTTCACGGGCCTTCCCTTGGGCCATGCGACCCTCATCGAGGTCGACCCGCCGGAAGGCTACCTGCTCGATACCGCCGTGCATGAGTTCGAGCTGGGCGGCGGCGAGGTACACGAGGACATCGCGGTCGCGCCCGAGGACCCCGTGCTCGAGACCGTCCGCGCCTTTAACATCGACATCGTGAAGTACGCGGACACCGGTTCCGAGGACTCCGGCCTGCAGGCGCCCGCCGCGGGGGTCTCGTTCGAGATCGTGTCGAACACGACGGGAAACGTCGTGGGGACCATCGTGACCGACGAGGACGGCCATGCCACGACCGAGGGGTCGTGGTTCGGCTACGGCACGGCGCCGGAGGGCGTAGGCGGCGCCCTCCCCTACGACCGTGCGGGCTACACCGTCCGCGAGAAGGCCGACACCGTGCCCGAGGGGTACCGGCCGGCGGGCGACTGGACCATCGACGCCTCCCAGATGGCCGATGGGGCCACCCTCCACTACATCGTCGACAACGACCTCGTCGAGAGCCGGCTCCAGATCGTGAAGACCGATGCCGAGACCGGCATGACCGTGCCCCTGACCGGGTTCACCTTTGAGCTGCTCGATGCCGAGCGCAACCCCGTGAGCCAGGAGGCCTGGTATCCCAACCATGTCGAGCTCTCATCATTCACCACCGACGCGACGGGAAGCGTGACGCTGCCCGAGCCGCTGCGCCCCGGGACCTACTACCTGCGCGAGACCGCGGCCGCGCCTCCCTACCTGATCCCCGGCGAGGAGGTCGCCTTCGAGATCCCCGCCTCCGCCGAGACGCCGCCCGTGACCGTGGTCGCGTTCCCGGACGAGCAGGCGCGCGGGCGGGCGACGGTGACCAAGCGGTGCGATGGCGACGGCACGTTGCTCGCCGGAGCGGAGTTCGACGTGGTGGCGCGCGAGGACATCGTCTCGCCCGACGGGACCGTGCGCGCCGTGGCGGGCCAGGTCGTCGACCACGTGGTCACCGGCGAGGACGGAACGGCCATGACCGGTGAGCTCTACCTGGGAGCCGGCAGCGCCACCTACGCCTTCGTCGAGACCCGTGCGCCCCAAGGCCACGCCCTCGACGCGACGCCGCGCGAGTTCACCCTCACCTACGAGCAGCCCGAGGTCGCGCTCGTGCAGGGCGCCGTCGAGGTCGCCGACGCGCCGACCGAGCTCGTACTCTACAAGCGCATCGAGGGCACGGACGAGCCCTTGGCCGGTGCCGCCTTCGAGATCTGGCGCGTCACCTTCGACGAGGCGGGCCAGGAGCAGGTGGACGAGGGCACACGCCAACGTCTCGAGACCGATGAGGCGGGCACCATCACCCTCTCCCATCTCGATGCGGGTATCTACCGCATCCAGGAGGTCGAGGCGCCGGCGGGCTATCTCATCGACGGCACCGTCCACGAGTTCACCGTGGATGAGCACGGCCTCATCGATGGGGCTGCCGCATTCGCGATCGAGGCCGAGGACGACTACACGAAGGTCGACTTCTCCAAGCGCGACATCACCGATGAGTCCGAGGTGCCCGGGGCGACGCTCACCATCCTCGATGCCGAGGGGAACCCGATCGCGAGTTGGGTCTCGACCGAGGAGGACCACCGCATCGATGCCTTGCCGCCCGGCAGCTACACGCTCGTCGAGGAGATGGCCCCGCACACCTACGACCAGGCCACCGCGGTGGAGTTCACCGTCGAGGAGACCGGCGAGGTGCAGCGCGTCGTCATGTACGACGAGCCGATCGAGGTGTCGGGCGAGCTCGACAAACGCCAAGAGATCGCCGATCCCACGGCCCCCGGTACCGTCGAGAACGGCGACGGAGAGAACCGCGCGCCGGTGCACCTGTCCGAGGACGGGTCGTACAGCTACAGCGTCGACGCACGGTCGACCTCGAGCACCTGGGTCGACGAGTTCACCGTGACCGACGAGCTCACCGCGGTCTCGGGCGGGCTCGCCGTGCTTAAGGGCATCACGACCCCCGAGGCGATCGGGGACTTCGACGGGAGGCTCAACGTCTGGTACCGCACCAACATGACGCCCACGGACTTCGAGGATCCCTCGGGCGCGAACGCGACCCTTTCCGATGGGCACGAGAATCCCTGGCTTGCGCACGAGTCGACCGCCGAGGCGCTGGGGGATGACGGCCGCGTGGTCTCCTATAGCGGCTGGCGCCTCTGGGCCGCCGACGTCGACAGCACCACTGCGACGACGCTTTCCGTCGACGACCTCGCCCTCGCGGAAGGCGAGCAGGTCATCGCCGTCAGGCTCGAGTACGGCCGCGTCGAGGCCGGTTTCACCACGCGCGCGGGAGACTGGGACCGGGATGACATCAAGGACCCCCATGACGACGTCGAGGAGGTGGTGACGCCCCATGAGGAGGAGGGGACGGCGCCACTCGTGCTCCACCTGCGCGTGACGGACGACTACACCGGCGAGACGGTGCTCGTGAACGGCGCGACGGTCGACCTGTACCGCAACGGCGGCGCGCTCGGCGGCGACGAGCCGCTCGAGGACCACGATGGGGACGAGGTGCTCCAGGCGCCCAAGACGGAGGAGGAGCCCACGCCGCCCTCCCGGTCTGAGCGCCCGGCGCGGCCGCTCGCCCAGACCGACGGAACGTCCCTGGTGCCCGCGGTGACCGCCACCGCCGGGGTGGGCGCGGCCGGCTACCTGCTCGTGGGCAGAAGGGTCCTGAGGAGGTTCCCATGGAGACGGTAGAGCGGGCACGCGGCGGCGGGCTCCTCCTGACCAGGCGCGCCTTCTTGGGGGTCGCGCTCGGGTCCTCGGGGCTCGCGGGGAGTCTGTTCGCACACGAGCAGGCGGGCGAGGCGATCTACACCCGTCTCGCGCGGGAGCACGGCGCCGGGGAGGTGCGCCAGGATGGCAGGCGGGCCGGCGGCGATGGCACGGCATGGCTCACCGTGGAGGGCACCCCGATCGACTACCCCGTCGCCCTCCCCGGGCCCGACACCCCTCAGGGCTACTACCTCGATCATGACATCGACGGCACGCCGCGCGCCGCGGGCTGCCCATACCTCGACGAGCGCTGCGAGCTCGACGGCACGCACCTGATCGTCTATGGGCACCGCATCGGGGATTCAGACACGATGTTCAGCGGGCTGTGGGATCGCTACCGGCAGGAGTCGTTCGACGAGCTCGGCGACGCCCTGCTGGAGAGCCCGGTCGCGGGCAGCGTGCGCTTCACGCCGCTGCTCGCCGTGCGCGTCCCAGGCTCCTTCGCACCTATCCAGCGGTTCTCCTTCGAGGATGCCGAGGACCTCGGCTTCTGGCTTGAGAGCATGGCGCTCATGGCGAGCGCGGTCTCAGAGCAGGCGGACGCGCTCATCGAGCGCGCGGTGCGGGTCCTGACGCTCGTCACCTGCTCCGAGGGGAACGGGCACAGCGGGACGAGGACCCTCGTCCTGTTCGTGCACGGGGATGCGGATGCGCCTCGATCGCAGGAGGCTGCCGGCTACTCGGCGGCCTCCGCCGCCACCTCGGGCGGGGTGGACCCGAAGGTATAGACCACGTACGCCGCGGTGAAGCCGAGCAGCACCGCGACGAGCGCGATGACGATGTACACGTTACGGTGCAGCTTGATGAACTCGATGAGATCCTGCACGGTACCCTCCCTAGGAGCGCCTGATCACCTCGGTGACGACATCGGCGACGCGGTCGACGTTCTTGGCGACGACGTTGTGCGGGACATCGTCCACGGTATGGGAGCAGGCGAAGCCTGTGCCCTCGACGCCGGCGATGGTGAGCGCGCGCAGGCTCATGTCCATCGCGGCGTACGCGTCGGTCGAGACGTAGGGCATCTCCACCGAGCCGAACTCATGGTGGAACGCACCGGACACCTTGTGCACCAGGTTCTTGATGCGCTTGTCGCCCTTGAGCACGCGCGTGTCGCCCTCGGTGGCAACCGTGCACAGCTCACCGGCGCCGACGCTCTCGAGGTTGATGAGGAAGACGCCGCGCAGGCGGTCGCGGTGCGTGTTCAGGAACGCCTGGATGCCGGCGTGGTCGTACTCGGAGGCTCCGGTCGCGACGAACCAGATGTCGTGACCCAGAAGCTCGTCGTCGCCCATCGAGGTGATGGCATCGCGGAGCTCCTCCTCCGTGACGCCCTCGGCGCCCGTGGCGCCGCCCTTCCAGTTGTCGCCCTCGAAGTTGTCCCACGAGCCGATGTCGCGGCCGGAGCGCTTGGCATCGAAGTCCTCGTCGATGCCGAGCCAGTCGCTCATGCTCTCCTGCTCGCGCTTCTTGCGACGGAAGAGCCCGCCGATACCGCGCTTGGACGGGGCGTGGGGCGCGACCGGCGCGGGGGCCGAGGCCGAGATGGTCTCGAACGCGCCCTCCCCCGCAACGGGGGCGGCAGGCGCCTGCGGAGCCGCATCGGGTGCGCTGATGACGCTGAAGCCGTTCGACGCCGGAGCCGCGGGGGCCGCAGGCACCTGGGCCGCAGGGGCCGCCGGGACGGCGGGCTGCATCGGCGCGAAGGGGTCGACCGGGGCGGCGGAGGGGTCCGGCAGGTCGAAGAGCGAGGCGCGGTTCACCGTCGTGCCCTGGTTGACCGAGGGCAGCGACGGGTCGGGAACCGCGCTGAAGCGCTGGGCAGAGGCCTGCAGCGGGTTCTGGGCCTGGACCTGGGGGCGCGAAATCTGCGCCATGAGGGAATCGACGGTCTCAGGCTGCGGGTGCACGGGAGCGGGCGCGGCGGCGGGAGCGATCACGTCCAGGGGCTCCTGGGCGACGGTCGCCGCGGGGTCGGCGGCGCTCACAGGCTGGGGCATATCGGCAGGCGTCCACTGTTGGGTCGCCTCGGCGTCGACGACGGGCTCCTCCTCGGCGGCATCGGCGGCCTCGTCGGTGACCACAGGCTCGACGGGCTCCTCCTCGGCGGCGGGAGCGGCCTCGTCGGCGTCGGTGAAGAGGGACGCCGGCACCTCGACGGTGGCGTCGAGCGAGATATCGGCCGCGCCGTCGGCAGCCGAGGCCTCGTCGACGACATCGGCCTGAACGTCCTCGTCGACCTCGGCAACCTCGTCGGCATCGCCTGCGACATGCGGGGCCTCGAGGTTCGCGGCGCGCTCCTTGGCCTGCTCCACGAGGTTCTTGCCGCGCTTCAGCACGCCGTCGAACAGGCGCGCCGCGCCGGCGCCGGCAGCGGAGAACGCCCCGGCGATACCTGCCGCGCGGGCGGCGGGGTGCATATCCGCCCCGTCGTCGTAGGCGTAGTCGTCGTAGTCCTCGTCGTACTCGCCGTATTCGTCGTACTCGTCGTACTCCCCGTCATAGGACTCTTCCTCGACGGCGGCCTCGTCGTCGTCGGCACGCTGCTCTACGTCGACGTCCTCGGGCTCCTCCGTATCGGGCTCGACATCCGTCGCCTCGGTCATGGGAGCGGACTCCTCCTCGACCGGGGCCTCGTACACGAGCACGCAGCTCTCGGGAACCATACCGATGGCATGGATGGCGTCGGCACCGTAGCGGTAGTTGCCGGCCTTGTTTATGATGCTCGGCTCGGGCTCGGGCTCATCTTCCACAGCGCCATCATCGGCGCCGACGGCCGGCTCTTCCTCGGCATCGACATCGTCCTCAGCCGCATCGGCGTCGTCCTGCTCGGCCACATCGTCGGCGGCATGGGTCTCGTCCTCGGCGGGAGCGGCGTCTTCCCCATCGGCCTCGTCGGCGGGGACGCCCTCGTCATCGGTGAGCGGCGGCATGGCCTGGGTCGCATCGGGATCGACCGCCGCGGCCTCCTGCGTGGCGCCCGCGGCGCCATCGATGACCTCCATGGCGGCCGTGGCCCCGGTGAGCGCCGCGACGGGGATGCTCGCGGTACCGGCCATGGTCGCGTCGGCATCCTCGACGGCCTCCTCCTCGGCGGCCGGCTCCTCGGCGCCCTCGCCCTCTTCCTCGAGCGCCTCCTCGGGAAGGTCGCCGGCGGCGACGGCAGCGGCGAGCTCGGCCTCCTCGGCCAGGCGCTGCTGCTCGGCGAAGTACTCGTCGAAGGGGATGTCGTTCGGGAACTCGGTCTCGCGCTTGCAGGGCGCCACGGCGTCCATGACCCCGAGCAGCGCGGCGACCGAGGACTTGTTGCAGACGGCGCCCGACGTGTAGGGCAGAACCATGCGGTTCATGATCGTGGCGATGGCGTTTGCCAGGGGCACGAGCGCCACGACGATGGCGAGCAGCCAGAGCACGAGCTTTGCCGCACCCGGCAGCGGGAGCAGGCGCATGACCGCGATGACGGCCGGCGCGAGCATGGCCGCGGGCAGGAACTTCGCGAGCATCGGGCGATAGGTGCTGTAGGGGAGCTGCGCGAGCAGGTCGGCGCGCGGCGAGTCGTAATGGGCGACCACCACGACCGGACGGTTTCGCGGGGAGGCGAGCGGGCCGGACGCCTTGTGGTAGGCGATCACGTTCTGCGAGAGACCGCTGGCGCCGATCCCGGTGAACGAGACCTTCCCCAGGCGCTCGAGCATGAAGAGCGCGGCCGCGGCGACGAGCAGCAGCAGCCCGACGATGCCCACCGCGCCGCCGATGCCCATAAGGACCGCGCCGACGAACGTGACGATACCCAGCGCCGCGAGCACCATCTTGCGGGACCCGGACGCGTTGAACTCCTGGATCTCGGGCTCGAAGCCGTGGTCGGAGAAGATGGCGGCCAGGTCCTCGGCGGCGGCGTGCTCCTCCTCGCTGCACGCGGGCGTGATGCCGGTGTTCTGCAGCAGATGGGCAAGGTATTTGCGGGTGGTGGCCATGAGCGCTCCCTGTCCCTGTATCGTCGTGTTCAAACTACCCCGGACAGGCCCCGGGGACTATGTGCATATCCTGCAAAGTATAGCGCTAGTTGAGCAAAGCTGCATCATCGCCGCAGGTTGCACGCGTATCCGCATGGGTTGCGCCTTCAATCTCCACAAGCCGGGGACAACCGCGGGCGCGGCGCGGGCGCGCCGCGCCGGGCGAGCGGGCACCGCGGCGGCGCAGCTCGTGTAGAATGAGGCGAGGTGCACTTTCCGGAGGGAGCGTGATCGCATGGCGAAAGGCGAGGCAATCGCCCGTGACGCGACGGCGGCGCGCCTTCTCAACCTCCTGTTTATATTCAACGCCACCACCCGGCCCATCACGACCGAGGAGATCGTCGGCGATTCCGACCTGGGATACGGGTCGGACATGCGCGATTCCGACTTGAGGAAGTTCCGCCGGGACCGCGCCAAACTCGCCGAGCAGGGCATCTTCATCGAGGAGATCAAGCCCGCCGGCGGCTCGGTGGTAGACGAGAGCTCATGGCGGCTCGACCGCAGCCTCACCTTCGCGTCCCTCAACGCACTCGATGCCGACGACGCCCAGCTGCTCGCCGACGCGATCGACGGCTACCTGGGCAAGGGGCCCTCTCCCCTCGCCCGGCCGCTGCGCTCCGTCGAGGAGAAGGCCTTCGAGGTCGCCGCGGCGGGGACGCCGCGCACGGCGGTGAGAACGCAAGCCCTCGGCGACCCGCTCCTCGACGCGGTCTGGATCGCCTTCGCGCTGCGCCGGCGCCTCACCTTCACCTACCGCAACGCCTCGGGCGACGCATCCAAGAGGACCGTCGCCATCTACGGCATCTTCTCGCGCGAGGGCGCCTCGTACTTCACCGGCATGGACGACCGCAGCTCGTCGATCAGGACCTTCCGCATCGACCGGGTCGAGCGCGCCTGGCGACCCCAGGGGGGCTACACCATACCCGCGTCGTTCGATGTTCGCGACCAGCTGTTCTTCGCGTTCGACCTCGCGTCTGGCGAGGGTACCGAGGTCACGTTCTCCTTCCCGCCGTCGCGGACGGCCGACGAACTCGAGGCGCTGACGCTCGGCCGGGGAACCCTCTGCGCCCCGGATGGCACGGTCACGGGCGAGTGGTGCTGGACCGTCACGGTCAAGGATGTCGGGCGGGCGGCGTCGTTCGGCCTCAGCCACGCACGCGACGGCATGAGACCGGCAGCTCCGGCCGAGCTCGTCGCGCACTGGAACGCCCTTGTCTGGAAGGCGGTGGCCGAGCATGTCTCATGACGAGCGCTTGAGGTGCTCCATCCATCTGCTCGAGCTGGTCTCGGCGACCGATGAGAACAGGATCCCCTCGGCCGCCGCCTGCGCCGAGCTCTCCTGCAGCGAGGACGAACTCGACGGCTACCTCGACCTCATCTCCATGCTCGCGGACCGCCAGAGCGGCAGCCGCGCGGTGATCTTCCGCGAAGGTGACGACGTGGTGCTCCTCGGCGACGCCGCGCGGATGAGCCCGCTGCGCCTCACGCTCGGCGAGAGCATCGCCCTGGAGAGCGTCCTCGAGTCCCTCGAGCTCGACGACGACGTGTGCGCGCGGCTGCGCGCGGCCCTGGTGCCAGAGCTGCTGCACGACACGGCGCGCCAGCACCTGATCGGCCGCGATGTCTCGTTCGGCTCCTGGTACCCCAAGCTCTCCGAGGCCATCGCGGACGGCGTGCGCTGCCGGATCGGCTACCGTTCCCACGACGAGCTCGAGGCCCGCGTGCGCACGGTCGACCCACTCGAGCTCGAGACCGCACCCGGTGCCGCCTACCTCATCGCCTGGGATGTGGAGCAAGACGCTGAGCGGCGCTACCGCCTCGAGCGCATCGAGTCCGTCGCCTTCACCGACGATTCCGTGGTCGCCCACGCCCGCACCTCGTCATCGATAGCGGAGAGCCTCGCCCGGGGGACTGAGCGCGTGACGCTCGAGATGTCCCGCGACGAGGCGGAGCGCCTCACCTGGGCGGGCGTGCGCTCGATCGATGACGGGCACGATGACGGCACGGTCCGCGTCCAGGTCGACGTGAGCTCGCCGCGCTGGCTCTTCGACCAGGTGCTCTCCGCAGGCGGCGCCATGCGCATCGTCGAGCCCGCGGCGGGCGTGGAAGCACTCGTCGCGTATGCCCGCTCGCTCACCGGCGCAGATGATCCTCACGAGCGGCGGTCGTGAGCCTTCCTCCACAGCTCGAGGTACTGGCCGATACGATGCGCCTCGATGCGCTGATAGGTCGTCGTGGGCAGCGAGTTCAGGAACTTCTTGCCGTAACCCTTGCTGACCAGGCGCGAGTCCGCCAGCACGAGCACGCCCGTATCGGTCGATGACCTGATGAGCCTGCCTGCCGCCTGCTTGACCTCGAGCACCGCATCGGGCAGCGCGTAGCGCGCCCAGGCGCGGTCCTCGCGCAGCGCGCGCTCGCAGGAGAGCGGGTCCGTGGGGCTCGCGAAGGGCAGCTTGGGGATGACCACGCACCGCAGGGTCTCCCCCGAGGCGTCGAAACCCTCCCAGAACGCCTTGAGTGCGAAGAGCGAGGACGTGCGCTCGCTCACGAAGCGGTCGCGCAGGCGCCGCGTCGAGCTCATGCGCTGCTGGCAGGCGAGCGTGAGCCCCGCCGCCGCGACGCGCGGCTGCACGGCATCGAACAGCTCCTCCATGTCGCGCCGGTTGGTGAAGAGCGTGAGCACCGAGCCGCCCATCGCGATATGGATGTCCACCAGCAGGTCCTCCAGAGCGGAGAGGTAGGCGGGGCGGTTCCGCGGATCGGGCAGGTCCGAGGCGACCACGACGGCCATGTTGGCGTCGAAGTCGTAGCTCGAGTCCAGATGGAGCGAACGCGACGAGCCCGCGGGCAGGCGGTCGAGACCGATGGCGTGCTCGAAATGCTCGAACCCGCCCGAAACCGACATGGTCGCCGACGCGAAAACCGCCGTCTTGACCTCGGGCAGCCAATCCGCGGCGAGCGCCTCGCCGATGTCCAGCCGCTCGGCGGTGAGCGCCTCGCCACCGGCGCGCAGGCGCCTATTCACCTGCAGGGCGTAAACGTAGGCGGTATCGGTCCCCTCGATGATCAGACGAAGGCCCGCGAGCGTCTCGTGGAGGCGGCGCGCAGGGTCGGCGACCTCGGCCATCTGCTCCGGCATCTCGGAGGCGAAGGTCTCCACCACGGCAGCGAGCGCCTTGTCCGCCTGCTCGAGCGCGTCGATGGCGCTCTGGCCCGTGAGCGCGAGCACCTCCCACGCGCCGCTCTGCCGCATCTCGGGCCCGATCCACACGGTCATCTGGTCGTATCCACCAGAGCGCGTATGGCCGGCGGCGTCCCGCACGGCCGCGAACAGCTCGGCCATGGCCGCGGAGGCGCGGTTCACCGTGCTCACGGCGCGGGCGACGAGTCCCTGGTAGAGCGTCGTCGCCTCGGCCGGGGCAGCCGCATGGGAGAGCGCGCCCAAGACACCTGTCGTGCCGTCGCCGAGGTGCTCGAACAGGGCACGGGAGTTTTCAGCCGTGATGCCGATCGCCCACTGCCGGCGCGCCTCGCGCTCGATCGCGTGGGCCTCGTCGATGACCCAATGGCGTATGGGCGGCAGGATCTTCCCCTCGGCGGCGACGTTGCGGAAGAGCAGCGAATGGTTGGTCACCACGACATCCGCCTGGGCCGCGCGGCGGCGCGCGCCGTGGACGAGACAGCGGTTGGGGAAAAACGGGCAGAGCCTGCGCGCGCACTCCCTGGAACCGGTGGTGAGTTCCGCGCGGTTGACGCTCTTCCACCTGATGCCGAGCGCGTCGAGGTCGCCGTCGGGGCTTTGGCACACGAAGGCGTAGAGCACCGCGAGCGCCGTCAGGGTGTCGGCGGGGTCCTTCTTCGTCTGGATCTCCGCCGTGCTGCGCACGAGCCGCTCCATCTTGCGCAGGCAGGGGTAATGGTCGAAGCCCTTGAGGGCGCAGTAGGTGAGGCCGCCGTCGAGCGAATCGGCGAGCTTGGGCAGCTCGTGGTACATGAGCTGGTCGGCAAGGTTGTTCGACTTGGTCGCGATACCCACGGTGATGCGGTTCGCCCGGGCCGCGGCGGCGAAGGGCACCAGATAGGCGATGGACTTACCCACCCCGGTGCCGGCCTCGATGGCGCGGTGCGTGGAGGTGGCCAGGGCGTCGCGGACCTCGCAGGCCATCTCGACCTGCTCGCGACGTGGCTCGTACTCGGGATACATACGGCTCACCAGGCCGCCTTCCCCAAAGCAGGAGACGATCTCCTCCTCCGTGGGCAACCTGAGCGATAGCAGCTCGTCGGCGTCAATCCGCTCATCCTCCTGCACGTCGCCGAGGACCCGATCGCGCTCCTCGGCGAGGGAGAACGGTGTCCCCATATGGGCTTGCGCGAGATAGGAGAAGATGGGCCGGTAGACCCATGGGACATCCGGATGCGTGTCCGCGAGCAGGCGGAGCAGGCCGCCAGGCAGGTCGGACAGCGCGGTGAGGATGACCCTCCACACGCCCGCGAGCGCATCGACGTCGTCCGTCGCGCGATGCGAGACCGACGCGCAGCCGAATACCTCGGCGAGAAACGACAGCTTGTGCGAGCTCAGGCGCGGCAGCGCGATACGCGAGAGCGCGAGAGAGTCGATCCAGATGTCGCTCACCTCAACGCCGCCCTTGACCGACTCGATGAAGGAGCGGTCGAATGTGGCGTTATGGGCGACGACCGGCCTTCCCCCGACGAATGTGGCGAGCTCGGCCACCGCCTCGCGCGCCGTGGGCGCGTGGGCGACATCCGCCTGCGTGATGCCGGTGAGCTTCGTGATCTCGGCGGGGATGAGCCCCGTCGGATGCACGAAGGTGTCGAAGCGCTCGACGATCCTGTCGCCTGAAAGCAGCGCCGCGGAGATCTCGATGAGCTCGTTGTCCTGCACGGAGAGGCCCGTCGTCTCGGTATCGAGAATGACCACGTCCTCCTCGATGAGCCCGAAGCGCATCGTCTTCGCCCGTTCGGCGAGCGTGTAGTAGGCGTCCGCGACGAAGCGCGGCGTCGCGGGAAGGAGCGCCTCGTCTATAGGGGAAGCGCCAGCGCAGGAGGCCATCTAGTGCTCCCGGCGCTTCAGGGCGATGCGGATGAGCTCGTCGCAGACCTTGGTGAACGGGATGTCGGCATGGCGCGCCTCGTCGGGGAACAGCGACGTGGAGGTCATGCCGGGGATGGTGTTCGTCTCCAGGATCACCGGGCCGCGGTCGGTCACGATGAAGTCACTGCGGGAGAAACCGGTACAGCCGAGGGCCTCGTGGGCGCGGACGGCGAGCTCCTCCGCCGTCCGGTAGTCCTCGAGCGGAATCTGAGCGGGGATGCGATGGACGAGGGCCGGGTCGATGTACTTGACGTCGAGATCGTAGAAATCCGAGCCCTCCTGGGGCAGAATCTCGACGATCGGCAGCGCGCGGGCCGGGTCACCGAACACGCCGACGGTGATCTCGGTCCCCACGAGGCGCTCCTCGATAAGGGCCTTGTCATCGTGGTCGAACACCGTCTCGAGCGCATGCGGAAGCTCATCGGCGCTCTTCACCATGGTCACGCCGAAGCTCGACCCGTTGACCGCCGGCTTGACGAAGCATTCCTCGCCGACGCGTTCGACGATGTCCGCCACGCAGATGTCGTCATCGCTCGTGAGCGTCATACCCTTTGCGACGGGGATCCCGGCGCGCTCGTAGAGCGCCTTGGACACGTCCTTGTCGGCGGCGCACGCGCTCGCGATCACGCCGGACCCCGTGTAGGGGATACCGAGGAACTCGAGGATGCTCTGCATCATGCCGTCCTCGCCTCCGCGCCCGTGGAGCGCGATGAAGGCGATGTCGAAGTTGCCAGCCTCGAGGGAGGCGAGGAACCCATCGGATGCGGGGTCGAGCATGACGACGTCGCCGTAACCCGACTCCTCAAGGGCCTCCACGACGTTCTTGCCTGATGAGAAGGAAATCTCGCGCTCATCCGAGATGCCTCCGGCGAGCACTACGACACGTAGATCCTCTCGACGCACGTCCGACATGTCCTCTCCTCTCAGCGGTGGTTTTTCATCGCCATGCCAGTTTCCGATTCAGGTTCCCTTATTGTATAGATATGTGCCGTCCATCATCGTGATTTCGCACGAAAGGTATGCAATGGAACCCACGCGCCGCCTACCCGACATCAGAAGCATCGACAGCCGGGAGCTTCAGGAGACCATAGCCGAGCTCGGTCAACCCGCGTTTCGCTACAAGCAGGTTCACGAGTGGATCTTCTCTAAGAACATATGTTCGTTTGATGAGATGACCAACGTTCCAAAGACCCTGCGCGAGTCCCTTGCCGAGCGGTACAGCTTCGGCACCCCCACCGAGCTGGTGAAGCAGGTCTCTCGGGACGGTTCGCGCAAATATCTGTTGCAGTTCCCTGACGGCGTCTCAGTCGAGACGGTCGGTATGCCCTCGCGCAACCGCCTCGCCGTATGCATCTCCACGCAGGCCGGGTGCAACATGGGATGCGCCTTCTGCGCGACAGGCATCGCGGGCCTCACCAGGTCACTTACCGCCCAGGAGATGGTCGACCAGGTGTCCCACGTCTCGCGCGATTTCGGCGAGCGCGTCACGAGCGTGGTGTTCATGGGCCAGGGCGAGCCGTTCGCCAACTACGATGAGACGGTACGTGCACTGCGCATCCTCAACTCCGAGGACGGGCTCAATATCGGCGCCAGGCACCTGACGGTCTCGACCTGCGGCATCATCCCCCGTATTCGCTCTTTCGCGCAGCTTCCCGAGCAGTTCACCTTGGCGGTCTCGCTCCACTCCGCCATCCAGAGCACACGCAACCAGCTGATGCCCGGCGTCAAGAAGTACACGCTTCCGCGGCTCCATGAGGCGCTGCAGGTATATACCGAGAAGACCGGTCGCAGGCCCACCTATGAGTTCGCTATGATCGAGGGGATCAACGACACGCGCCCTGAGATGGAGGCGCTCTGCAGCTTCTGCGAGGGTACCCTCTGCCACGTCAACCTCATCCAGCTCAACGAGATTCCCGACAGCCCGTTCAGGCCCTCACCTGAGAAGAAGGTCGAGCTCCTGCAGCGGCTCCTGCAGCAGCGCGGTGTCGAGGCGACCATCCGCAACTCGCGCGGAGCCGATATCGACGCCGCATGCGGCCAGCTCAAGCAGCGTAAGGTCGGCTTCCACAAATAAAAGGGGCGCGGTCACCCGACACCCCTTTCGGTTATTCCGGCGCCTTCTCACGGGGCGCCGGTTTTCTTTTGCCCTCGGGACTACTTCTTGCCAAACAGACCGCCCAGACCCTCCGCGATGCCGGAGAGCGGCGAGTCGCCGAGCGCGTCGGTCAGACCGCCGGCGATACCGGACAGGTCGAGGCCCCCCTGATCGATACCCTCGGGGAGGTGGAAACCGCCGCCCATGACGCCCTCCTTGATACCATCCACGACGCCGGAGAGATCGTCCCCCTCGAGTTGATGACCGGTGATGCCCTCGATCGCCGACGCGGGGTCCGCGATGAAGTCCTTGAGAGCCTCAGGGCTGTTGCCAAGGTGCTCGGTCACCTGATCGATAATCGCCTTGATATCCATGTTCGTCCTTTCATGAGGAAGCGGTCAGCGCCTGTTGACTATACCTGCGCGTTCAGCGTCGCGGAAGCTTCAACTTCCATTCACAGCCAGGTGATTTCCCAACGATTCACGTGAAACACTAGTTAGTTAGGTACCTAATCGACTAATATCCCACGCTTTCCCATTGCTGTGCAACCCAGTCCTGGTTCACTTTTGGGTTCTTCGTCATCTGCGCCGTCCTCAAGGCGATATCCTCAGACATCACCTTTGCCTTCTTGCGCGAGGTCTCGAAAACATCAGTCACACTTCTCACGATCCGATCACGTCGTTCCGAATCGCTGAGAATCCTGTAACCGAAATATGCTCCGGCGGCTATTCCGACACCTGTCAGAACCAGACTCGTGATCTTCTGCATCGCATTCATAATCTAGTCCTCACCTATGAAGTGGTTGAGAATATCTGCCAGCTGCTCTTCATCCCTGAACTCGATCTCGATCTTGTTCTTTCCCCTCGTGTTCTTCACGCGGACGTTGGTGTTCAGTGTCTGCCTCAACACCTTAGCCGCCCTCTTATAGGACTGAGGTGTGACGGGGCGCGGTGTCTTTACCGGCTCATTGACAGAAAACAGCGGGGCGAGCTTTTCTGTCGCACGAACCGACAGTCCTTCTTCCACAACCTTCTGTGCAAGTTTCACCCGTGCCTCTTCATAGGGGACTGCAAGAATCGCACGCGCGTGTCCCGCAGTCAGGCTTCCGTTGAAGATCATCTCTTGGACTTCCTGTGGGAGATCGAGAAGCCTTAAGGCATTCGTGATTGCGGAACGTGATTTCGAAACTGCCTTCGCAAGTGCCTCCTGGGTCATCCCACTCTGGTCGATGAGCTGCCTGTACCCTTTAGCCTCTTCGATCGGATTGAGGTCCGACCTCTGCAGGTTCTCGATCAAAGCAAGGGCGAGAACCTCCTCATCGCTCACATCTTTGATGATCACCGGTAGCTCAGTCAGTTCAGCGATCTTCGAAGCTTGATACCGCCGCTCGCCAGCGATGATCTGATATCCCTTCTCGTCTTTCCTTACGAGAAGGGGCTGCAGGACGCCGTGCTGTCTGATTGACTCGCTAAGTTCGTTCAGCTCCTTCTCGTCGAAATGCACTCGGGGTTGGTTCGGATTGGGATGAATCTCTTCGATCGGGAGCTTTGTTTCTGATCCGTGATTTCCGGTTTCGTACTGAGCTTCCTGCATCAAGGCATTGAGACCTTTTCCAAGTCCCGCCCTCTTCTTCTGGCTAGGCACGATCGATCACCTCGTTTGCGAGTTCCATATATGCCTGAGCACCCTTGTTCTGGGGGGCATAGTCGATAACCGGCATACCGAACGAAGGCGCTTCCGAAATCTTTACAGTACGTGGGATGAGCGTTTCAAAGACCTTGTCGCCGAAGTACCCCTTTACCTCATCGACGACTTGATTCGCGAGCGAGGTACGGGAGTCGTACATTGTCAGCAGGACACCGTAGACATCGAGACCCTTGTTGATCCTGCTTTTCACCATGCGCATGGACTCAAGTAGCTTAGTGACGCCCTCGAGGGCATAGTATTCACACTGGATCGGGATCAGCACGCTGTCCGCTGCGGTCAATGCATTGATCGTCAGCAACCCGAGAGACGGCGGGCAGTCAATCAATACGAAATCATAGTTCTGCTCAATCGGCTCGAGAAGCTCTTTAAGTCGAGTCTCGCGTGCCATTGCTGAAACGAGTTCGATTTCGGCACCTGCAAGTTGAATCGTCGCAGGAATGACCGATACATTCTTACTATTCGTCTCAATCAGTAAGTCTTCCGCCGGAACATCGTTGAGCAATGCATCATATACACATTGCTCAAGTTCCTCTTTCTCGATTCCAAATCCACTGGTGCTATTCCCCTGAGGATCGAAGTCGACAATGAGAACATTCTTGCCGAGATTTCCGAGTGCCGCGGCCAGATTGACTGCTGTTGTCGACTTACCGACTCCGCCCTTTTGGTTGATAATCGATATGATGCGTGGATTACGAGATTCTTGCGCTTGATTATCCACGTTGCCTCCTTTGTACGTTTGGGCTGTTCCGACTACGTGGCTATCGATTGTTTCACGTGAAACCTATCACGATCTGAATCTATTATGTTTCACGTGAAACAATGTTGCAAGCAGAATTGAAAAGACCCTATGTTTCACGTGAAACATAGGGTCGAGCAGGCACTACCTGATAGGTGACTTCTTAGCTAAACCTACCGCGCGAGGAAGCTTGACGTGAGGCCTCTCGATCTTCTCGAACACCAGAATTTCACGATGGCCGAGAGCGTGGGGGAGCTCGATACTCATTGTGTCGATGAGATCCAGTCCGCATACTTCAGCTGCAGAATAACCTGAGACCAACTCATCCTCATCAGGTCTCCCTTTGGTCACAACAAAGAGTCCACCGAGTTCCAAATAGGGAGACGCATACTCGACTAGGACCGGGAGAGAAGCCAAGGCGCGCGCAACGACACAGGAGAACGATCCGCCATTAGAAAGGGCATAGTGCTCGATTCGGTCATGAACCGCATCAACACCGTCTATACCAAGAGCGTCGACAAACGATTGAACGGCATTGACCTTCTTGCCAACAGAATCGAGAAGAATCCCAGGCCTGCCCGAGGCGATAGCAAGCGGAATCCCTGGGAAGCCGGCACCGGTACCCATATCGAGGAATCTCCCTTCAGGAGAAGCCTCAAGAGGTTCAAGGAGCAGGAGCGAATCGAGAATGTGCAGAACCAGGGCATCGTCTACATTGAGGATGCGCGTGAGATTCATCTTCTCGTTCGCCTGGATGACAAGAGAGAGGTGATCGAGACAACGACCGATCTGCTCATTGCTCAGGTTAATCTGGAACTCATCGCAATATGACTGCAACCGATCCAGACATGAATCTCTATCGAGTTCAGCTATAAGGGAAGCGTTCATCTTGAGTCCTAATGACAGAAACTAACGAGACGGGAACTTTTGACAAAAAAGGGCACGGAATCCCGTGCCCTTTGATAGTACCTGTTGCACTTCGACTATAGAGCCGTGATGACAACACGACGTTCAGGATCGACACCTTCGGAGTGGGTTTCCACGGAGGCGTTATCCCTGAGGGCGATGTGAACAAGACGGCGCTCATAAGCCGTCATAGGAGGAAGCGTAACGGAACCATGCTGGCGCGCCGCGCGCGATGCAGCGGACTTGGCCATAGAGACGACCTTGTCGTTGCGGCGGCTCTTGTACCCCTCGATATCGACGACGACAGGATAACGGAAGCCGAGCTTGCGGCTGACGATAAGCGAGAACATCGTCTGCAGCGACTCAAGCGTCTTACCATGGCGGCCGATAAGGACCGCAAGATCGCCGGCGGTGACATCGAGGATAAGCTCACCCTCGTCACCGACATACTCATCGATAGGCGCGCTGTCGACACCATAGTAGCCAAGGATATCCCTGAGGACGTTGATGGCGATGTCAGCGATGGTATCGAGCTCGCTGTCGGTCAGCTCCTCGCCGGACTTATAGTGAGCGGCGAGCTCAGGATACTGCCCTTCGTAGGAAGCCTCCTCAGCGATATCCGCCTCGACGGCTTCATGCTCCATATCAGAAAGTTCCTGCTCAGACATTGGCTTGCTCCTAATTATTTAGGTACCTAATTAGTTGCGCTATCGCTAGTTCTTCTTGTGCGGGCGAGCCTTGCGCTCGCGGCGGACGACGTCGACCTCGACGGGGGCGTTCGCGAGACGCTCCTCCTCCTCGGCCTTGGCCTTCTCGATCACGCGGCGCGTGACGAAGAGCTGCTGGATGACCTGCCACAGCGTGGACACATCATAATAGAGCAGCACGCCGGCGGGCAGGCTCCAACCGATCCAGAGCATCATGAGCGCCATGACGACGGACATGGTGCGCATGGAGGACGCCTGCTGGCCCGTCTGGTTCATGGACTGGTAGAGCGTCGGGATCAGCGTGAGCACCGCGAACAGGACGAGGGAAATGAGATACGGGACCGCCGTGGCGATACCCGCGGCCCACTCAGCGGCGGGCGTGGTGGTGAGGTCCGGCAGGATGTTGTAGAACATGAAGTCCGTGCCGGGGAAACGCTCGGGCAGGGTACGCAGGAGCGTGAAGAGCGCCAGAAGGATCGGCATCTGGATGAGGAGCGGCAGGCAGCCACCGAGCGGGTTGAACTTGTTCTCGGAGTAGAACTTCTGCATCTCCTCAGCCTGGCGCTGCGGATCGTCCGCATAGCGCTGCTGGATCTCCATCATCTTGGGCTGGAGCACCTGCATGCGGGCGGTCGACTTAGTCGACTTGAGCAGCAGGGGCGTGAGCACGAGACGCACGATCACCGTCAGAATGATGATCGACAGACCCCAGTCGACGGCGAATCCCTGGATGAACGCCAGGATCTGGTAGAGAATGTTAACGATCCAATCCCACATATATACAGTCCTCCGTATGTGTCGTTACGGCACCGGGTCATACCCGCCGCTATGAAATGGATTACAACGCAGAATGCGCCTCGCCGCCAGCAGCAGCCCCTTCACCGCACCGTACCGCTCGATCGCCTGGATGGCATATTGCGAGCAGGTGGGCCGGTAGATGCATGCAGCGGGAAGCAAGGGCGAAATGCAGCGCTGGTAGAACCTGATGGGTGCGACGAGAACCCGTCGCACGATTCCGCGCAGGCTACCCATCGAGACCAGCCCGCTTGCAGAGCCCCATGAGCGCGGTGCGCATCTCGACGGGAGAGGCGGTGCGCGTGGCGGCCGTGGCGAAGAGGATCAGGTCTTTCCCGGGATACGGAATCGCGCAGGCGCGGGCGGCTTCACGCAATACCCGCTTGGACCTGTTGCGGACGACGGCGTTGCCGAGCCGCTTAGGTGCAGCGAAGGCGACCCGACCAGGATCGCCTTCGCTCTCTGCATCACATATTACCAAGCGGATCAGGGGATGGTTGTAGCGCTTCCCCTGCGTGAAGACACGCTCGAAATCCGACCGGGATTTTAGGGTTCTCATGCGCGGGGCACAAAAATCCTAGACGGTAAGGCGCTTGCGGCCCTTGGCGCGACGGCGAGCGAGGACGGCGCGGCCGCCCTTGGTGGCCATGCGGGCGCGGAAACCGTGGGTCTTGGCACGCTTGCGCTTGTTCGGCTGATACGTACGCTTCATGATGACTATCCTCCTGGTGCGTTTTAGGAATACACATTAGGCACTTGAGCTTCAAGATTGTATGGAACAAGGTGCGTGGATGTCAATAAAGAGCAGCGAGGAATCATAAGTTCCTGCGGCAATTTTCCATTCAACAGTTCCGGAACGCGCAGCAGACCCGTTACTTTCACTCCGTTTCATCTAGCTTTCCACAGGTTGTTCTCTCGTGTGGATAACTTTTCATCTCGTTGTTTCAGTTTTCAACACGATTTGAAAACATGTGGAAAGTTTCACAAGGTGCAAGGTGCGCTACTATTCTCCTAAACGGCGACTACGGCACCCCGCCGCTTTCGGCATGCGTGAAACGGACGACCATGGCAGACGATTTCTACCCCTTCGTGGATTCCGGCGACCCCGCCCCCGACAACAGGCACATTACCGGTACCCCCGACCCCTCCGCCGAAGACGGTGCGGTGGGGCAGGATGGCGCTGGGAACGGCACCGTCTTCGCCACGAGGATCGCCATCTACGACGACATGCTCTCGACGCCGCGCGTGATCGTCGTGCAGCCGAATGACCCCCGTTCCTACCTCGAGGAGATCACCAACACGGTCTATAGGAGCATGAAGGAGCTCGGCGGCTCGATCTCCCTCATGGTGATCAGGGAGCTCGTGGAGAACTTCATACACGCGAACTTCACCGAGCCGATCGTCTCGATCCTCGACGGGGGGAACACGGTGCGCTTCGCCGACCAAGGGCCGGGCATCGACGACAAGGAGCGCGCCTTCGAATTCGGCGTGACCTCCGCGAACCGCTCCATGAAGCGCTACATCAGGGGCACGGGCGCCGGTCTGCCGATGGTGCAGCAGTACCTCGAGAACGCCGGCGGGGCCGTATCGATCGAGGACAACCTCGGCTCGGGAACGGTCGTCACGGTGAGTGTCGATGCCGCCAGGGTGCAGGAGATCGAGGCGAACAGCGCCCGCGGCGCGGCGGTGCGGGGCACATCGTTCACCTCGCAGACAGCAAGCCCAGGCGCCGCCGCCACGGGAGCCGCCGCCCCGGCTGGTGCGGGATACCGACCCGGGATCCCCTCCTACGGGATGGCCGCGCCGTACCCCCAGCAGCCCGGCCAGGCCTATCCCTACCCGTACATGGGGGAGTACCCCTACCCCCAACAGGGTGCGGCGGGCGCTTTCGCGCAGAACCCCAGCGGATACGGCATGCCGGGCTATCCCCCCGCACAGCCCTTTCAACCGGGATATGGGCAAAGTTTTCCACAGCAGAACCATGAGTTTTCCACATATCCACAATACCCATCCCAACCAGCGCATATCGCGACCCCCATGCAGGGCGCGCCGATGCGCCGAGAGCAGCCCTATATCGACGAGAGGGATATGAATGCCCTCGATTACCTGGGGGTTCATGGGTCAGGGGGGCCTGGTGAGCTCTCCCAGGCGTTCGGGCAGTCGGTTCCTACCTGGTCGCGCGTGCTTGCTAAACTTGGTGAGCAAGGCTTCGTGGTGAAGCACGGGCGCAAGTACACGCTGACCTCCCTCGGGGAGTCCTGGCTCAAGGACAACGCGTAAAGGAGGTCTGCTCGAAGGGGGAGAAGGACGGATGGACACGGAAGCCAAGATCATCCTCGATGACACCATCTCGTTCTGCCAGCGCGACGGGCGGGACGCCCGGCTTATCAACATGCTGGCGCAGTCTATCCCCGTGGAGCTCTCCGATGAGGCGCTAACCATCCAGGCACCCTCGCGCTTCGCCTATTCGTACCTCATGAAGCAGCGCGAGGTGATCGAGCGCTACCTCGAGGACATCGCCTTCTGCCCGCTCTCCCTCATCGTGAAGGTCGACCAGGGCCTAACGGAACGGTCGGCGGACGCGCCCGAACATGTTTCCCGTGAAACCCCGGCGAAGAGCGAGGATGCAGGCGAGCCGGTCGTGCACGCCCCCATCCCCGCCGTGATCATACCGAGCCGCCATGACGACGATGGGGCCGAGCAGTCGAAGGTCAAGGTGCGCAACACCATCACCCTCGATGATTTCCAGAAGTTGACGGGGATCATGAAGCGGGATGAGGCGGAGCCCGACAAGCGCGCCGTGCCCACCGCAGCCGAGCCGGCGCCGGCGGTGGGCATCCACTCTAAGTTCACGTTCGAGAACTTCGTCTACGGCGACGAGAACAAGCACGCCTACATGTCCGCCGTGCGCTTCGCCGCGCTCGCCGACGAGCCGGGCAGCTGCACGTCGCTGTTCATCTACGGCAAATCGGGCCTCGGCAAGACGCACCTGCTCCTCGCGATCTCCAACTACCTGAACGAGCACAGCCCCCATCTCCGGGTGAAATACGCGAACTCCCAGACCTACGTCGAGGACTACATCAGCGAGCTCGCGGTGCAGAAGAGCAAGGCCGGGGTCATCCTGCGCGACTACCACGACGCCGACGTGCTCATCATCGACGACATCCAGAACATCATCGGCAAGACCCAGAGCATCGAGAACTTCTTCACGCTGATGGACGAGTTCATCAGGAACAACAAGAAGGTCGCCATCGCATCCGACCGGGCGCCCAAGAACCTGGGAATGGACGAGCGCCTGACCAGCAGGTTCAACGCCGGGATGCTTTGCCTCGTCTCGGAGCCCGGCTTCGAGATGAAGTACATGATCTTGAAGCGCTACTACGAGAACACCATCCTGAACGGCTCGGACGCGCTCGCCGGCGTCGAGGCGGGGTCGCTGCTGAACTCGCTGAACGTCGGCGGAGGGCAGCTCACCGACGCGCAGCTCAGGCACATGGCGGACGTCTCGGGCACCAACATCCGCGAGCTCGAGAGCTTCTGCGAGCGGTGCGCCGGGGTCTCCTTCGAGCGGGAGCAGGCGGGAGCCGAGCTCACGGGCGAGGATATCGACCGCATCGCCAACGAGTACTTCGACACGGCGCACAAGAAGATCCACATCGACACCGTGCAGGCGGCCGTCGAGAAGTTCTTCCACGTGAGCCACGAGGACCTCATCGGGCCGAGGAGGACGGCGAACATCGCGCACGCGCGCCACGTCGCGGTCTACCTCGCGATGGACATGTGCGAGATGACCGCAGTCGCCGTCGGGGCCGAGTTCGGCGGCCGCGACCACTCGACGGTCCTCAATTCCATCAAGGTTATCGAGAAGAAGCTCAAGGAGGACCGCGCGCTGTGCGAGGATTTGCAGCAACTGCGCAACAAGATCCGCTTGAGCTCGTAGCGCCCGGTGTTGATAACCCGTGCAGATGATGAGGAAGGGTCGTGGAAAAGGAGGTGCAACCGAGGGATAACGCCCGGGGCAGCGAAGTTCTCCCCAAAACCTTACCGGTTCCCAACAGATAGGTGTCGAAAAAGACACCGTAAACAACCTGCGTGTTTACCTGTAATCCACAGACTCAACGTCCTTATTATTATGATTGAATACATATATACCTATAGATAATAAGAAAGGAAGCGCAATGAACTTCGTCGTCAGCCAAGAGTCACTCGCCGATGCGCTCGCCATCGTCTCCAAAGGTGTAGCCAGCGCTTCCACGCTCCCCATCCTCTCGGGCGTGCTCATCAAGGCGCAGGACGGCGTGCTGGAATTCCAGACGTCCAACTTCACCATCAACATCCGCCACCGCATCGCCGCCCGTGTGGACGAGCCCGGCGAGATCGTGCTGCCGTGCAAGATGCTCACCAACATCGCCAAGACCCTGCCCGACGCCGCTGTGCGCTTCGAGACCGCCGAGCGCCAGGTCCTCATCTCCTGCGAGAAGAGCTCGTTCCGCCTGAACGCCCTCGACCCGGTCGACTTCCCCGACTTCCCCGCCTACGCGATCGAGGCCTCGGTCGAGCTACCCGTGGGCGTGCTCTCCGACATGGTCTCCCGCGTGTGGCGCGTGACCTCGAACGACAAGGCCCGTCCCATCCTGGGCGGCATCCACATGCGCGTCGAGAACAACACCATCCGCCTGGTGGCGACCGACTCCTACCGTCTGGCGGTCTGCGACACGCAGGTCGAGACGTCCTCGCTCGAGGGCAGCTTTGAGCTCAACATCCCGGCGTCTGCCATGAACGACGGCCTGTCCATCATGTCCTCCTCCCCCTCGATCGTCATCGGGGCCACCGATAGCCAGGTGGTGTTCGAGTCGGGCAACACCTGCTACGTGTCGCGCCGTCTCGAGGGCGTCTACCCCAACTACCGCCAGCTCCTGCCCGACTCCTGCGTGACGACCGTGAAGATCGACGCTGACGCGCTGTCGGCCGCCCTGAAGCGCGTCGCCGTGGTCGCGACCACGAGCCCGACGGTGAAGTTCGATATCGACACCGACGCCGGCACGCTCAGCCTGTCCACGCTCTCCTCTGACCAGGACGCCGCGACGGAGACCCTCGATGTCGAGGCCGAGGGCGAGAGCGGCGCCATCGCCTTCAACTACCACTACATCTCGGATTGCCTGAACGTGCTCGGGCACGACAAGGAAGTGGTGCTCGAACTCAAGAGCTATTCGGGCGCGGGCGTGTTCAAATCGTATGACAAGGTGAACTACCTCTATCTCGTCATGCCCATGCGCCTCTAGCGCCGACCCCGTCCAGTCCGCGCGATGAGCATCCTCGCCCACACGCTCGAGGTGGCCGACTACCGGAACTTCCCCTCCTACACGCTCGACCTCGACCCGAACCTCACGGTCCTGGTCGGCAGGAACGCGGTGGGGAAGACCAACCTCGTCGAGGCGCTCCAGATCCTCACCTCGGGAAGGTCGTTCAGAAAGCCCGCTCCCTCCGACTTGGTGCGCGAGGGAGCCGAGCGCTGCCGTATCGAACTCGCTCTGGAGGGCGAAGGACGCGTGATCGACCTCGGCTGTACCGTCGAGGCGGGCAAGCGCAGCTTCTCGCGGAACGGCAAGCGCTGCCGTGCCGCGGGCGTTAGGGGCGTGGTCCCGTCGGTCCTCTTCTGCCCTGATGACCTGGATATGGTGAAACGCGGCGCGAGGGTACGGCGCGAGGCGCTGGATTCCTTCGGCGTGCAGCTGAACGAGGGCTACGCCCAGCTCGTGGGAACCTACGAGCGCGCGCTCGAGCAGAGAAACGCCCTGCTCAAGGAGCGCTTCTGCACCCCTGAGCTGCTTGAGACCTGGAACGAGTCGCTCGCCGCGCTCGGCGCCGCGCTCACCGTGCACCGCATCGCGCTCCTCGCGCGCATTCGCGACCACCTGCTCGCCGCCTACGGCCAGATCGCGGGCGGTGAGGCCATCGAGGTCAGCTACCTACCCTCCTGGATGGATGAGGACGCCGCGGCGGGGCCATGGCTCCAAGAGCTTTCCGCCGCCGACCGCCACGAGGCGATCGATGCGATCCGCACGCGCATCGCGGAGGCATTCCGGGCCCGCGCGGACGAGGAGATGAGACGGGGCGTGACCCTGAGCGGCCCCCATCGCGACGAGGTGCTCTTCACGGTCGCGGGGCGCGCCGCGCGCACCTTCGCCTCCCAGGGGCAGCAGCGCTCCATCGTGCTCGCCTGGAAGATGGCCGAGGTCGAGGTGACGCGCGACATCCTCGACCGCCCGCCGCTGCTTCTGCTCGACGACGTCATGAGCGAGCTCGACGCCGCGCGGCGCGATGCCTTCCTGCAATGCGTGGAGCACGACGTGCAGACGGTGATAACGACGACCAACCTCGGCTACTTCACCGAGCGCGTGGTTGACGAGGCGAAGGTGGTGAGGATCGGTGAGGAGCAGATCGGATAGGAACCGCGACCGCCGCACGATCGCGGTGGGTGAGTACCTCGACCGCACCCGACGCGAGATCCTCGACCGGGCGACCCCCGAGGAGCGCGAGCGGTATCGCGCGGCCGAGCGCTCGCGCGAGGTCTACCACGCCTGGAACAGCGTCTGCCAAAACACGCGCGAGGGGGCGCACGTCACCGGGCTCAGGTACCTTCCCGAATCCAACAAACTGCTCGTCTACACCGACGATGCCGTGTGGACCCAGGAGCTCATGATGCTCCGCGAGATCATCCGCGCCCGGATGGAGCGCGCGGGCGTGAGCCTCGAGGGCTTCGTGTTCAAGACGTCGAGGAAGGGCTACGAGGCCCGCCCGTACGCAAACCGCGCCACGACGCCGATCGTGCCCCCCGTTCCCCGCCGCACGCCGCTCACCACCGAAGAGGAGGACAAACTCGACCGCGACGTGAGCCCCATCGTCGACGATAAGTTGAGGGAGGCTCTGAAAAAGGCCATGAAATCGAGTATGGAGTGGAAAAAGGGTCAAGAAGGCTGAAATGAGCCTTACAGGCAATCTGGTGGCCTTGTAGAGCCATAAAATGAGATAAGAGCGTCGTCTCCAATCAGCTATCATTGGTAAGGTTCTGTGCCTTTATCTTTCGCAAAGGAGAAACGTGGCGAAAACGAAC
Organism: Enorma burkinafasonensis; assembly: GCF_902150035.1. Lineage (GTDB taxonomy): Bacteria > Actinomycetota > Coriobacteriia > Coriobacteriales > Coriobacteriaceae > Enorma > Enorma burkinafasonensis. Next base: position 51,142 of record NZ_LR597504.1, on the reverse strand, counting down.
GACTACGGCGCAAGCGACATCAAGATCCTTGAGGGTCTCGAGGCGGTGCGCAAGCGCCCCGGCATGTACATCGGATCGACCAGCGCGAGCGGCCTGCACCATCTCGTATGGGAGATCGTCGACAACTCCGTCGACGAGGCCATGGCGGGATTCTGCACCAAGATCGAGGTGACCGTGCACCCGGACAACTCGATCACCGTGGTCGACAACGGCCGCGGCATCCCGGTCGCCAAGCACCCGGTCAAGAAGATCCCCACCCTCGAGGTGGTCATGACCGTCCTGCACGCGGGCGGCAAGTTCGACAACAACGCCTACAAGGTGTCGGGCGGCCTGCACGGCGTGGGCGTCTCCGTCGTGAACGCCCTCTCCAAGAAGATGGACGTCCAGGTCAAGCGCGACGGCAAGATCTACGAGATGCAGTTCAGCCGCGGCAAGACCACGATGAAGATGAAGGAGATCGGTACCGCGAAGACCACCGGTACCACGACGACCTTCTGGCCCGACGACGAGATCTTCGAGACGACCGTCTACGACTATGAGACGCTCCGCAACCGCCTGCAGGAGACCGCCTTCCTGAACCGCAACCTGAAGATCGTCCTCAAGGACGAGCGCGAGCTCATGCCCCGCGTCGACGAGTTCTGCTACGAGGGCGGCATCATCGACTTCGTGAAGTTCCTGAACGAGGGCAAGGAGATCCCCGACGGCCTCAAGCGCCCCATCTACCTCTCCGGCAAGAGCGAGGAGGGCGCGCCGACCGACAAGATCGGCGAGGTCGAGGTCGCGATGCAGTGGAATACCAGCTATTCCGGCAACGTCATGAGCTTCGCGAACGACATCTACACGCCCGACGGCGGCATGCACCTCGAGGGTTTCCGCGCCGCGCTCACCACGGTCATCAACGACTACGCGCGCAAGCAGAATATCCTCAAAGAGAAGGACTCCAACCTCACGGGCGATGACGTCCGCGAGGGCCTCGCCGCGGTCATCTCCGTGAAGCTCGCCGACCCGCAGTTCGAGGGACAGACCAAGGCCAAGCTCGGCAGCTCGTTCATGCGCACCCTGGTGCGCAAGGTGGTTTCCGAGGGGCTCGCCGAGTACCTCGAGGAGCACCCCAAGGCCGCCCGCGAGATCGTGAAGAAGGCCCAGCAGGCCTCCAAGGCCCGCACCGCCGCCTCCAAGGCCCGCGAGGCGACTCGCCGCAAGAGCCTGCTCGAGACCGCCTCGCTTCCCGGCAAGCTCGCCGACTGCTCGGTCCGTGACGCCGAGATGACTGAGCTCTTCATCGTCGAGGGCGACTCGGCAGGCGGCTCCGCCAAGGACGGCCGCCGCCGCGACATCCAGGCGATCCTGCCCCTGCGCGGCAAGATCCTGAACGTCGAGCGCGTGGGCGACCACCGCGCGTTCAGCTCGGACACCATCCAGTCGCTCATCACCGCCATCGGCTGCGGCGTGACGACGAGCTCCGGTGAGGGTGGCGACTTCGACATCACGAAGGCGCGCTACCACAAGATCATCATCATGACCGATGCCGACGTCGACGGCGCGCACATCCGCATCCTGCTCCTCACGTTCTTCTACAAGTACATGAGGCCGCTCATCGATGCCGGCTACGTCTATGTGGCCTGCCCGCCCATCTTTGGCGTGAAGGTGCGCAACAAGATCCACTACGTCTACCCCAATGGCCGCCAGCCCGAGGAGGAGATCCTGCGCGACACCATCAAGAGCCTGGGCCTCAACCCCGATGACGGCGAGGACGAGGCGGCGGCCGGCAAGGTCACCAAGAAGCGCCGCGGCTACACCGTGCAGCGCTACAAGGGCCTGGGCGAGATGGACCCCAAGCAGCTCGCCTCGACCACCATGGACCCCAAGACGCGCATCCTCCAGCGCGTGACCATCGAGGACGCCGCCATGGCCGACCGCGCCGTGCGCGAGCTCATGGGCAACCAGGTCGAGTACCGCCGCGAGTATATCGAGAAGCACGCGCACGACGCCCGCTTCCTGGACGCGTAACTAAGGAGTAGCACGTGGCAGAAGACAACGAGATGCGAGGCTCCGAGGACACCGAGGGCCTACCCGAGGACCTGAAGCGCCTGCTCGCCCGCGCCGAGGCGGATGACGAGGGCGCCGACGTCTACGTCGAGGACGACGAGGACGCCGAGGACGAGGATGACGGTGAGGAACTCGAGGAGAGCTTCGGCGAGGTGACCCGCGGCGAGAGCGCCGGCGTGGACGTCAACGGCGGTTCGCTCCAGATCAGCGAGTTCGGCCGCGAGATGCGCCAGAGCTTCATCGAGTACTCGATGTCGGTCATCACCGCGCGCGCCCTGCCGGACGTGCGCGACGGCCTGAAGCCGGTGCACCGCCGCATCCTCTACGCGATGAACGAGTCGGGCATCTACCCCAACCGTCCGCACAAGAAGAGCGCCTGGACGGTCGGTGAGGTCATCGGCAAGTACCATCCCCATGGCGACTCCGCGGTCTACGACACGATGGTGCGCCTCGCGCAGTGGTTCAGCATGCGCACGCCGCTCATCGACGGACACGGCAACTTCGGCAACATCGACGGCGACGGCGCCGCGGCCATGCGCTACACCGAGAGCCGCCTCGCCCGTCCCGCCATGGAGCTTCTGCGCGACCTGCAGAAGGACACGGTCGACTGGCAGCCCAACTACGACGAGTCCCTGGCCGAGCCCCAGGTGCTCCCGGCGCGCTTCCCCAACCTCCTGGTGAACGGCTCGTCGGGCATCGCGGTCGGCATGGCCACCAACATCCCGCCGCATAACATGGTCGAGGCGGTCGAGGCGACCTGCCACCTCATCGACCACCCCGACGCGACCGTCGAGGAGCTCATGCAGATCATGCCGGGCCCCGACTTCCCCACGGGCGCCCTCATCATGGGCTCGGACGGCATCCGCCAGGCGTACGAGACCGGCCGCGGCTCCATCACGGTGCGCGCCAAGGCCCATGTCGAGTCGACCAAGACCGGCCGCAACCGCCTCGTCTTCACCGAGATCCCCTACCAGGTGAACAAGGGCACCCTGCAGGAGAAGATCGCCCAGCTCGTCAACGAGAAGCGCATCGAGGGCATCTCCGACATGCGCGACGAGTCCACGAGCAAGGGCATCCGCCTCGTCATCGAGCTCAAGAAGGGCGTCATCCCGCAGGTCGTGCTCAACAACCTGTACAAGTTCACCTCGCTGCAGACGACCTTCGGCGTGAACAACCTCGCCCTCGTGGGCGGCGTGCCCAAGTGCCTGTCGCTGCCCGAGATGCTGCGCTGCTACATCGACCACCAGGTCGACGTCGTCACGCGCCGCACGCGCTACGACCTCAAGAAGGCCCAGGCCCGCGCCCACATCCTCGAGGGTTACCTGCTCGCGCTCGACCACATCGACGAGGTCATCCGGATCATCCGCTCCTCGCAGACCGATACCGAGGCCAGCCAGCGCCTGATCGAGCGCTTCGGGTTCACGCCCGAGCAGACCCAGGCCATCCTCGAGATGCGCCTGCGTCGCCTCACGGGCCTCGAGCGCGACAAGATCGAGGAGGAGCTCGCCGGGCTCCGCCGCGCGATCGCCTACTACGAGGACCTGCTCGCGCACGAGGAGAAGATCCTCGGCGTCATCAAGGAGGAGATGCGCGAGATCGCCAAGAAGTACGGCGACAAGCGCCGCACCGAGATCGCCGCCGCCGAGCGCGACCTCGACGTGGAGGACCTCATCGCCGACGAGGACATGGTGGTCACGATCACCCACACCGGCTACGTGAAGCGCATCCCGGTGGCGACCTACCGCTCCCAGCGCCGCGGCGGCAAGGGGGTGTCGGGCGTCAACCTCAAGGAGGACGACGTCATCTCCGAGATGTTCATCGCCTCGACCCACGAGTTCGTGCTGTTCTTCTCCAACCGCGGCAAGGTGTACCGCCTGAAGGTGCACGAGCTGCCCGTGGGCACGCGCCAGGCGCGCGGCACCGCGATCGTGAACCTGCTGCCCTTCGAGGAGGGCGAGAAGATCGCGAGCGTCATCTCCTGCCGCGAGTTCCCCGACGACGAGTACCTGCTGTTCGCCACCAAGAGCGGCATGGTCAAGAAGACCGTCATGAGCGCGTACGACCGCAGCCGCCGCGACGGCATCATCGCCATCAACCTCAAGGCCGGCGACGCCCTGCTCGACGTGCGTCGCGTCCGCGAGGGTGACAAGGTGATCATGGCCACCACGGCCGGCAAGGCGATCGTGTTCGAGGAGGACCAGGTGCGCGCGACCGGACGCGACACCTCGGGCGTGCGCGGCATCACCGTGAAGGACGGCGCCTCGGTGCTCGGCATGGAGATCTCGAACGGCAAGGGCGACCTCTTCGTGATCACCGAGCTCGGCTTCGGCAAGCGCACGCCGGTGGCCGACTACCCGTGCCAGAACCGCGGCGGCCAGGGCGTCTACACCATCCAGATGACCGCCCGCAAGGGCCAACTCGCCGCCATGAAGACGGTCGGCCCGCAGCACGAGCTGTTCATCATCACCGAGGGCGCCACGGTCATCCGCGTGAAGAGCACGGATATCTCCAAGACCGGCCGCGCCACGCAGGGCGTGAAAATCCTCTCGGTCGCCGACGGCGACCGCGTGACCGCCGTGGCGCGCATGACGAGCGCCAAGAAGAAGCCGAAGGCGCAGACGCCGCCCGAGAACCAGGGCGTGCTCAACCTCGGCGAGGTCGAGGCGCCGGTCGATGACGACCGCGTGGATATCGGTGCCTCCGATGAGGCGCTCGAGGACCTGATGGACGAGTAGCCCATAGGGATACTAAGGAAAAGCGGCCCGGTTCCGAGAGGGATCGGGCCGCTTTGCGTTACGAGTATGGAGGGCACCGGCACCTTAGGTGTAGCGGCGGCGCGACGTCTCCCAGTCGCCTAGAAGTCGTCGGGCGAGAGGGACTGGACGAAGCGGTCGAAGCGCTCGACCTCCTCGTCGCTTGCGGCCTGCTCGGTGCGGAAGGAGATGGTGCCCGCGCGGTTCATGACATCGTCCTCGACGTAGATGGGAGTGTTGCAGCGCACCGCGAGGGCGATGGCGTCGCTCGGGCGGGCGTCGAGCGCGACCTCGTGCACCGCGTCGTCCTCGTCGCGGCGGACGAGCACGACCTTGGAGAAGAAGACCGGCGCGTCGACGCGGCTGATCTCGATGCGCTCGACCTTCACGTCGAGGGCCTGGAGCGCGTCTACGAACAGGTCGTGCGTGATGGGGCGGGCGGACTTCGAGCCGTCGATGCCGCGGCTGATGGCCGCCGCCTCGAACGAGCCGGTCTGGATGGAGAGCGTCCGTAGGGGCGCCTCGCTGCCGTCGGCATGGGAACGCTCGCGGAGCACGATGACGGAGGGTACGGGACCGGAGGCCATGATGATGGTCTCGATGTCAACGCGAATCATATGGCACCTCCCAGATAATGCGGTTTCGAGTTGGCTTGCTCTTGCGGGGTGGACCCCCGTCCTCGCAAGAACGGTATGTAATGGTACCCAAAACAGGGGACCTATACAGTGGGATATGCTCATTTACATACGTGCTAGACTGAGAGACCCAAACGGGTAGGGAACAAGGCGTCGACGTCGGCGAAAAGAGGAACGATGGGATCTCGAGACATGCGGAACGCGAACGGCGGGAAGCGCCGCGCCACGATGCTGGGGAGGTTTTTCGCCTACTACGGGCCGCAGAAGCACCTGCTCATCGCCGATACCGCCTGCGCGCTCGTCATCGCCGGCATCGACTTGGCGTTCCCGGTCATCCTGCGCAACCTGACCGGAGGGCTCTTCACCGAGGGGCCGACCCGCATCCTCGCCTCGCTCGGCATGGTCGCCGCAGGGCTCGTCATCATGTACCTCATACGCTGCGCATGCAGGTACTTCGTCTCCGCGCAAGGACACATCATGGGCGCGCGGATGGAGTCGATGATGCGCCAGGACCTCTTCGACCAGTACGAGCGCTTCAGTTTCAGCTACTTTGACCGGGTCAACTCGGGCGACATGATGAGCCGCGTGGTGAACGACCTCTTCGACATCTGCGAGGCTGCGCACCACGTGCCTGAGTGGATCATCATCTGCGGCGTCGAGATCGTCGGCGCGTTCGTGATCCTCTTCACGATCTCGCCCGCGCTCGCGGGCGTGATGTGCGCCGTGACGCTCTTCTTCGTTGCCGTGATGGTGCGGCAGAACCTGCGCATGCGCGCGGTGTTCGCCGACAACCGCCGCAAGATCGCGGAGGTCAACTCCCAGTTGCAGGACTCGCTCGCGGGCATGCGCGTGGTGAAGTCGTTCGCGAACGAGGATGCCGAGCGCTTCAAGTTCCGCCGCTCGAACGCGCGCTACCTCGCCTCGAAGGTCGACCAGTACCATGCCATGGGCGCCTACCAGGCCACGAGCGCCCTCATGACCGGGGCGCTGTTCACCATCATCGTCGTGCTCGGCGGCGCGCTCGTCGCGCGGGGGCAGATGAGCGCAGTCGACATGGCGACCTTCGCGCTCTACATCAGCCTCTTCACCACGCCCATCGAGACGCTCGTGAACTCGACCGAGAACATCCAGAAGGCCATCGCCGGCTTCAAGCGCATGGACGAGGTCATCCTGACCGCGCCGGATATCGAGGACGCACCGGACGCCAGTCCCCTTGAGGTCACCGCGGGCGCCATCGAGTACACCGACGTGTGCTTCACCTACGACGACGAGGAGCTCGGCTCCGGCCGGGAGGGCCGTCCGGTCATCGACCACCTGAACCTCTCGATCCGCCCGGGCGAGACCATCGCGCTCGTGGGCCCGTCGGGCGGCGGCAAGACCACGACCTGCTCGCTGCTCCCGCGCTTCTACGATGTGCAGGCGGGCTCCATCTCCATCGACGGGCAGGACGTGCGCACGGTGACGCAGGAGAGCCTGCGCCGGGCGATCGGCCTCGTGCAGCAGGACGTCTACCTCTTCGACGGCACGATCGGCGAGAACATCGCCTACGGTCGGCCGGGCGCGACGAAGGCGGAGATCGCGCGCGCCGCGCACGAGGCCAACATCGACGCCTTCATCGAGAGCCTGCCCGATGGCTACGACACGGTGGTGGGCGAGCGCGGCAGCCGCCTCTCGGGTGGGCAGAAGCAGCGCATCGCCATCGCGCGCGTCTTCCTCAAGGACCCCTCGATCCTCATCCTCGACGAGGCCACCTCGGCGCTGGACAACGAGAGCGAGGAGGCGGTTCAGGAATCGCTTGAGCGCCTGGCCCGCGACCGCACGACGATCATCATCGCGCACCGCCTCTCGACCATCAAGAACGCGGACGAGATCGCCACCGTGGAGCGTGGTCGAGTTGTGGAACGCGGCACGCACGACGAGCTTCTCGCCCGTGGGGGCACGTACGCCCGGTACTATCGAATGCAGTTCGAGGGCACCCGCGAGCCCCTGCGTGAGGGCGGCGCGGCACCTCAGATCGCCTAGCATCCCCGATAAGGACCGCCATGCGCAAAGACGACAAGATGACACCGGAAGAGGTCGCCGAGCTGTTCTCGGAGATCGATGCGTCCGGTCTCGTCGACCCCGTCCGCGCGCGCGACCGCGAGCGGCGGCTCGGGGCATGGCGCGCCGCCCGCCGCGCCGGCGACGAGAAGGCGCTCGAGGAGCTCCGCGAAGAGGACCGGCGCTCCCGCAAGCGGCGGAACATCGACCCGCTCTCGGATGAGGACCCTTCCGGCTCGACCGTCGGCAGCACCATCTCCCGCTTCGGCATCATCCTCATCGTGGGCGTCATCGTGCTCGTGGTGGGCATGCAGATCGGCTACGGCGTCATCCGCCGCCTGAACACCGCGAACCTCTCCGAATCGGTGAACGTCGAGACGGTGAGCCGCGCGCTCGACGGCGGCGTGGAATGGGGCAACGGCTTTACGCAGTTCCCGGAGGACTTCACCGTCGTCGAGGCTGATGAGCGCACCGGCGTCGTCGAGGTCGACGTCGTCTCGACTGAGTCGTCGAACGAGCTCGAGCTGTTCTCGAACAGCCAGCTCGAATCGTCGGCTCTCGCCACCAACGCGCTTCTGAACGACAACATCTACCGCGTGGTCTACAACGTCTCGGCGCGGGTGGACGGGGACGGGAACATCGTGGGCGACTCGTTCATCTCCGCGGCCCCCGATGTCGCTGCCGAGCGCGAGATGTTCTCGTTCATCTGGACCAAGAGCCGCTCGGGCGAGTCGAGCAACATCGGCTGGGAGCTGCGCATCGTCGGCATGGACGAAGAGGTCGCCAAACGCATCCAGGAGCAGGTGAACTCCGTGTCCTCGATCATCGAGACGCCCGGTGTCGACCAGACCGACATCGAGGCGCAGGAGCGCGAGCTCGAGATGGAGCGCGAGCTCATGGGCAGCGAGGCCTATCGGGGAGGAACCCCCGACAGGTCGCTCGCCGACGTGCTGGAAGACGATGCGCCCGCCCGGAGCGCCGCGGACGAGTAGGCCCCGCTAGGGGAGAAGCGCCGTCACATCGCCGAGGACCGGCTCGAAGCTCACGCCGCGGACCTCGTAGTCGGGCTGCTCGCAGGTGATGGCCATGGCGTCGCGCACGAGCGTGCCGGCGAACTCGACCGCCTCGTCGAGCTCGCGACCGGTGTAGACCGCCGCGGTGAGGCCGCTCGCGAAGAGGTCGCCGGTGCCGTGGAGCATGTAGGGCAGAAGCTCGCTCGAGATCTCGACGACCTTGCCGTCATCCACCGATGCCGTGGCCAGGTAGTTCCTGATGATCTGCTCGCCCTCATGGACGATGCCCTTGATGACCACCGACTTCGCGCCCATGGAGATAAGCGCGTCGACGTTGCGCTGGATGAACGCCACGTCGACGTCCTGGCCTTGGTAGGGGATGCCGGTGAGGATCGAGGCCTCGGTGAGGTTGGGGGTCAGGATGTCGGCACCGTCGACGAGCCCCTTCATGGCCTCGCACATCTCGTCGGTGTAGGTGGGGTACTTGGAGCCGCCGTCGCCCATGACGGGGTCGACGATGCGGAGCGCTTCGGGGTACTCGCGATAGAGGCGCTGGATGACCACGACCTGCTCGGCGGACCCGAGGAAGCCCGAGTACACGCCGTCGAGGTCGATGCCCTCCTGCTGCCAGGCGTCGAGATACTCATCGAGCATGCTCGTCGTGTCGTGCATGTAGAACACCGGGAACTTGGTATGGGCCGAGAAGAGGGCCGTGGGGACGGGGCAGACGTCGACGCCCGCCGCCGAGAGGACGGGGATGGCGATGCCGAGCGAGCATTTGCCGTAGCCGCACATGTCGTGGACGGCGGCGACACGGGGGATGTAGGCCCCTTCGCGCGTGTAGAGGGGCGGCAGAGCGGTGCTGATTCGGTTGGACATGGGATTCCTTCTTTCATCCGCGGACTTATGGACCAGCGTACAAGGACCAAGGATAGTACGTTTTCCCGCGTGCGCCAGGATGAAACCGAGCGGAAACACGCTGCTGCCACAGGACCGCACTTGCGTTTTCCTTATGGCCGGCAGCTTGAGCCGCCAGCGGCCGCCGTATGGTTCCGAAATTGCATATAGATAGCGGCAAATTGTTACGAATCCGTATGTTCTCGCGAGTTTATGAGAACTTGTCGCTATAATGCCATGAGCCTATAAACCTTTAAGCCCGGTCCCGCGAGGCCGGAAAGGAGAGAAGATGGCACTGTTCGAGAACCCCGTCGGGTCCGATACGGCAGCGACGGGAAGCCCGCTCGCCGAGCGCATGCTCGCGGGCACGTCCAAGGGCACCGCGGTACCGGGGCTGCTCATGCTCGAGGACGGGTTGCTGCTTCGCGGTCGCGCGGCCGGCGCACGGGGCACCGCGGTCGGCGAGGTCTGCTTCAACACCTCCGTTGAGGGATACTTCGAGGTCATCACCGACCCCTCGTATGCGGGCCAGATCGTCACCATGACCTATCCGCAGATCGGCAACTACGGGATCGACGCCGAGGACGACCAGGGCCCTGTCGGCAAGGGCGTCGATGCGGCGCCCGCACTCAGGGGCCTTGTCGCGCACGATGTCGTTTCCACCCCGTCGAACTGGCGGTCGACCGAGAGTCTCACCGCCTATCTCGAGCGGCAGGGTGTGGTCGCCATCGAGGGTGTGGACACGCGCGCGCTCGTACGGCACCTGCGCGAGGCCGGCGCCCAGGAGGGCATCATCACCACGGAGGTATTCGACGAGGCGGAGCTGCGTGCGCGCATGGCCGCCGCACCGGACCTGGTGGGCGTGAACCTGGTAGAGACGGTGAGCCGCACGAGCCCGTGCACCTACGGTCCCGCCGACCTCCCCGAAAGCCATGACTTCGCCCGCGGCCCGGCGCCCGACGGGAAGCAGTACCGGGTCGTCGCCTACGATTGCGGCATCAAGCGGGGCATCCTCGAGGGGCTGGTGCGCGCAGGCTGCGTGGTCGAGCTCGTCCCCTGGGACACCCCGGCATCCGAAGTGCTCGCGCGCCGCCCCGACGGGGTCTTTCTCTCTAACGGCCCGGGCGACCCCTCGTCGGTGGGGGAGACCTACCGCGAGGTGGCGAAGCTCTTGGGCGAGGTCCCCGTCTTCGGCATCTGCCTGGGCCATCAGATGATCGCACTCGCCGCAGGCGGACGCATGGAGAAGCTCAAGTACGGGCACCGCGGCGGCAACCAGCCCGTGATGAACCTGCTCACCCGCCGCGTCGAGATCACCGCGCAGAACCACGGCTTCAGCCTCGACTTCGCGAGCCTGGGGCCGCTCGTGCCCGAGCTCAGCGGGGGCGTGGCGGAACACCCCGGTGCCGACCTGCGCCGATGGGTGGAGCTCGGCGTCGCGCCCGTGGTCGAGAACCCGCGTTTCGGCAGGATCGGGCTCACCCACGTGAACCTCAACGACGGCACCGTCGAGGGCATGCAGCTCCTCGACATCCCCGCCTTCTCCGTGCAGTACCATCCCGAGGCGTCACCGGGGCCGACTGATGCGTGCTATCTGTTCCGCGCGTTCACGCGCCTCATGGATGGCAGGACGGACTATCTGGATATCGACATCGCCGCGAGCCGCCTCGCGGGCTGGAATTGCGGTGCCGCGCCGGCAGCGCGCTGAATCGAATCCGAAATCGATCGATAGTAGCCGTGTAGTTCAGATATGCATTGCCCGCGCGCCGAGCGGCCGATGTCTCGGAAACGCGAGGCGGAAAAACCGCGGGAAACTGTTGGGTGATAGCGATGAATACGAGCTCTATGACCCGCTCAGGCCTCTCGAGTTAGAAAAAATCGTTCATATCTGAACTGTGCGGCTGGTTTTTCCGAAATCACGCATAGGAAGAGGGAAACCATGCCCAAACGCGAAGATATCAAGCGCATCCTCGTCATCGGTTCCGGCCCGATTGTGATCGGGCAGGCGTGCGAGTTCGACTACTCGGGCGCCCAGGCCTGCAAGGTCCTCAAGGAGGAGGGCTACGAGGTCGTCCTCGTCAACTCCAACCCGGCGACGATCATGACCGACCCGGCGCTCGCCGACCGCACGTATGTCGAGCCCGTGACGCCGGAGTTCATCGAGCGGGTGATCGAGCGCGAGCGGCCGGATGCGCTGCTGCCCACCCTGGGTGGGCAGACGGGGCTCAACGCCGCGGTCGAGCTCGCCAAGAGCGGCGCGCTCGCGCGCTATGGGGTCGAGATGATCGGCTGCGACCTCGCGGCCATCGAGCGCGGCGAAGACCGCAAGCTCTTCAACGACGCCATGGCGGAGCTCGGGCTCGAGGTGGCGCGCTCGGGCTACGCCTACTCGGTGGAGGATGCCCTGCGCATCGTGGGCGAGATCGGCTACCCCTGCGTGTTGCGGCCGAGCTTCACGCTCGGCGGCGCCGGCGGGGGGATCGCGCATACCGAGCAGGAGCTCGTCGAGATCGTGCGCCAGGGCCTCGAGCTTTCCCCTGCGGGCGAGGTGCTCGTCGAGGAGAGCATCGAGGGATGGAAGGAATACGAGATGGAGGTCATGCGCGACCGCGCCGGCAACGGCATCATCGTGTGCTCCATCGAGAACCTCGACCCCATGGGCGTGCACACCGGCGACTCGATCACCGTCGCGCCCGCCCAGACGCTCAGCGACATCGAGTACCAGCGCATACGCGTCGCGTCGCTCGCCATTTTGGAGAAGATCGGCGTCGAGACGGGCGGTTCCAACGTGCAGTTCGCGGTGAACCCCGCAAACGGCCGCATGATCGTCATCGAGATGAACCCGCGCGTCTCGCGCTCGTCCGCCCTGGCGTCGAAGGCGACGGGCTTCCCCATCGCGAAGAACGCCGCGCGCCTCGCCGTGGGCTTCACGCTCGACGAGATCGTGAACGACATCACGCGCGCTACGCCCGCCTGCTTCGAGCCGGCCATCGACTACTGCGTGGTCAAGGTACCGCGGTTCACGTTCGAGAAGTTCAAGGGGACCGAGACCACGCTTACGACGCGCATGAAGGCCGTCGGCGAGATCATGGCCATCGGCCGGACGTTCGAGGAGTCCTTCGGCAAGGCGATGCGCTCGCTCGAGGACGGCTACACAGGGATCACCTGCGGGCACGAGCGCGAGCTGGCCGCACTCGATGACGACGCGCTGCGCGAGGCGGTGGCGAGGCCCGCGGAGGCGCGCATCAGGTATGTGGTGGAGGCCCTGCGCCGCGGCTGGGACACGGGGACCGTGTGCTCCCTCACGGGCATCGACCCGTGGTTCATCGCCCGCATCAAGGACATGGTCGCGGTCCGCGAGGCCGTGCGCGGCGTCTCGATCGATGCCATCGACGCCCCGGCGATGCTGATCCTCAAGCAATACGGCGCAAGCGATGCCGAGATCGCCGCGCTCACCGGCAGCGACGAGCGCTACGTGCGCGCGTACCGCAAGGGCCTGGGCGTGCTCCCGTCGATGAAGACGGTCGACACGTGCGCCGCGGAGTTCGCCTGCGCGACGGAGTACCACTACAAGACCTACGAGGCGCCGCTCGCGCATGTCGGCGCCCCGGGCCGGGAGCCCGTGGCGAGCGAGGTCGCGCCCGCGGGCAAGCCCAAGGCGATGATCTTGGGCGCCGGCCCCAACCGCATCGGGCAGGGCATCGAGTTCGACTACTGCTGCGTCCACGCGAGCTACGCGCTCGCCGCCCGCGGGTTCGAGACCATCATGGTCAACTGCAACCCCGAGACCGTGTCCACCGACTACGACACCTCCGACCGCCTCTACTTCGAGCCACTCACCTACGAGGACGTCATGGACGTGATCGATGTCGAGCGCCCCGACGGCGTGGTGGTGACGCTCGGCGGCCAGACGCCGCTCAAGCTCGCGCGCCAGCTCGCCGCATCCGGCGTGCGCATCATGGGAACGCAGCCCGAGTCCATCGACCTCGCCGAGGACCGCGAGCGCTTCAGCCGCCTGCTCGACGGCCTCGGCATCATGTACCCGGCGGCAGGCGAGGCGTACCGCGCCGAGGAGGCCGAGGCTGTCGCGGCGCGCATCGGCTACCCCGTGCTCGTGCGGCCGAGCTACGTGCTCGGCGGCCGCGGCATGATGATCGCCTACGATGCGGAGCACCTGTGCTCCTGCATGGCGGAGGCGGCCGCCGTCTCGCCCGACCACCCGGTCTACCTCGACCGCTTCCTTGAGGGCGCGATCGAGTGCGACGTGGACGCGCTTTGCGACGACGAGGAGGTCTACATCGGCGGGGTGCTCGAGCACATCGAGGAGGCGGGTATCCACTCGGGTGACTCGGCGACCTGCATTCCGCCGTTCTCGTTCTCCGACGCCCTGGTGGGGACCCTGCGCGAGACCACGGCGCGTATCGCGCGGGCGCTCGGCGTGCGCGGCCTGGTGAACGTGCAGTACGCGATCAAGGGCGACACCGTCTATGTCATCGAGGCGAACCCGCGCGCGAGCCGCACGGTGCCGTTCATCTCCAAGGCCACCGGCGTGCCGCTCGCCCGCGCCGCCGCGCGCATCATGGCCGGCGAGCGCATCGCGGACCTGGCCCTGCCGCCCGACGACCGCCGCCCGGAATGGTTCTGCATGAAGGAGGCCGTCATGCCCTGGGGGCGCTTCCCCGGTGCCGACGTGGTGCTCGGACCGGAGATGAAGTCGACGGGCGAGGTCATGGGCATCGCGCGGAGCTACCCTGCGGCCTATGCGAAGTCGCAGCTCGCGATCAGCTACCGGCTGCCCACGCCAGATGCCGGCGCGGTCTTCATCTCGGTGAACGACCGCGACAAGCGGAGCATCCTCTCGCTCGCGCGTATCCTGCGCTACCTGGGGTTCAACATCATCTCGACCGAGGGCACCGCGCGGGTGCTCGCCGGCGGCAACGTGCCGTGCGAGGTGGTGCGCAAGTTCTCGGGCGCGCACCCCAACATCGGCGACATGATCGCCGCGGGCGAGATTGCGCTCATCATCAACACGCCCTACGGCAGCGAGGCGCGCGGCGACGGCTACGCGGTGCGCACCGAGGCGGTCCGCCGCGGGGTGACCTGCATCACGGCGCTCTCCGCTGCGAACGCGTTCGTATCCGCGGTCGAGGCGCTGCGCGGCGCCCATGGCGACGGCGCGCGCGGGCTCGACGTCATCGCCCTCCAGGACCTGCCCCAGTACGAGGTGTGATATCGGTGTCACCGGGACCGGCGTCGCGGGCCCGCGGCGCCGGCTGAGCTATCATCGGGGCGGAACTCGAGAAGGGAGCCGGTGATGGACACGCATACGGGCACGGGATGGCGCATCGACCGCGAGGAGGTCTCGGCGCTGCTCGGGCGCCTATCGGAGGCGAAGGCCCCGTCCGGGTTCGAGGACGAGGTCGTCCGGATCGTGCGGGAATTCTGCTCCGGCTGGGCCACGGTCGAGGTCGACTCCCTGCTGAACGTCACGATCACGCCCGCCAACGCCACCGGCACCCGTCCGGTGCTTCTGCTCGACGCCCACGGCGACGAGGTGGGCGCCATGGTGCGCGCCATCAAGGACAACGGCGCCATGACCTTCGTCGAGCTCGGCCGCTTCACCAAGGGGACTATGGGCGGCCAAGACGTGTACGTGCGCATGGCCGACGGCTCGTGGGTGCGCGGCGTGATGGGGGTGCGCCCGCCGCACTTCACCGCGGCCGGACAGGATGCCGCGGGCGAGGTTCTGCTCGATATCGGGGCGACCTCGAAGCGCGACGCCATAGAGCGGTTCGGTGCGGGTATTGGGGAGCCGGTCGTCCCCGCGACGCATTACTCATACGATGCCGCGCGCGATGTGGCCGTGGGCAAGGCGTTCGACTGCCGCGCGGGCATCACGGCGATGCTTCTCGCCCTGCGCGAGCTCAGCCGCCGCGACGACCTCGCCTTCGATGTGGTGGGCTGCGTGTCGGCGCAGGAAGAGGTCGGCGAGCGCGGTATCGAGGAGGTCGCGCGCCGGGTGAGGCCACAGCTTGCCTTCGCGTTCGAGGGCTGCCCCGCCGACGACACCTTCGTGCCCGCGGACGAAGTGCAGACCGCGCTCGGGCAGGGACCGATGTTTCGCTACTTCGATGTGAGCATCATCACGAACCCGCGCTACCAGCGCTTCGTCCTCTCCGTGGCCGCCGAGCAGGGCATCGTGTGCCAGACGTCGGTCCGCGCGGGCGGCGGCAACAACGGCGGCCCGCTCCAGATGCACGGCGTGCCCTGCGTCGTGGCGGGGGTGCCCTGCCGCTACATCCACGCGGGAGCCGCGATCTGCATGCTCTCGGATATCGAGGCCGCGGCGCGCATCGCGGTGGCGACCGCGGGCGCCCTTACGGAGGAGCACGCGCGCGGGTTCTAGCGCGACGCCGGGGTCTGCACCGCACCCTCGGGGCGGATCGGTCAGGCGGCGGGAGCGCAGGGAGAGGGGAGGCGACCGGATGGCGCGGCCGAAGGGGAGCGGATACGCCGACGCGCAGCGGCGCGCAGCCGCCGGGCTCTTCGCGGAGGGCCATGGCTACCGCACGGTCGCCCGCGAGCTCGCCGTCCCCGAGGTCACGGCCCGCGCCTGGGCGCGCACGTACGCGGTGGGCGGCGAGGAGGCGCTTCTCGCCCGCGGCCCGCGGCGTGCGTCCTTCGACCTCGAGGTCAAGGTAGCCGCCGCCCGCGACCATGTCGACCGCGGCAAGACGCTGCGCGAGGTCATGGTCGCCTACGGCGTTCCCAGCGAGTCGACGGTCAGACTCTGGTGCCGAAAGTACCGCGCCGGCGGGGCGGAGGCGCTCGTCGAGCGCCCGCGCGGGCCCCGGCCGCGTGGCGGCGACGAAGGTACGGGGCATGATATATCTTCGGTTAAGTAGCATTTACGGGACAGGTGACGTCCCATCGAGTACCATAGGTATGGTGCCGCGCGCGCCCCGGCGGCGCGGCTTGGATAACTGAACGTGAGAGGAAACGCAATGCTCAACGCCATAGAGGTTTCGCCCAAGGTCTGGTGGGTCGGCGGCATCGACTGGAACGAGCGCTCGTTCCACGGCTACACCACCGAGCGCGGTATCACCTACAACGCCTATCTCATCATGGACGAGACGGTGACCCTCATCGATACCGCCAAGTCGACCTTCACCGACGAGTTCATCCAGCGCATCAGCCAGGTGGTCGACCCCGCGAAGATCGGGCTAGTCGTCACCAACCATGTGGAGATGGACCATTCCGGCAGCCTGCCCAAGATCCACGAGCTCGCGCCGACCGCGCGCATCGTGGCGAGCGCCCCCGCCGGCGTGAACGAGATCCGCGCGCACTTCGGCATCGAGGTCGAGGGCGTCAAGACCGGCGACTCCATCTCGATCGGCGAGCGCACCCTCCACTTCGTGCAGACGCCCATGGTGCACTGGCCCGACAACATGGTCACCTGGTGCCCCGAGGACGGCATCCTCTTCTCAAACGATGCGTTCGGCCAGCACTTCGCCACCACCAAGCGCTTTGATGACGAGAACGACCTCTGCGAGGTCATGAAGCAGGCCAAGAAGTACTACGCCAACATCGTGTGGCCCTATGGCGCCCAGGTCCAGAAGGCCATGGGCGCGCTCGCCGGGCTCGACATCAAGCTCATCGCCCCCTCACACGGCGTGATGTGGCGCAGCCACATCCCCGAGATCCTCGAGAGGTACCAGGCGTGGAGCACCTACCAGACGGAGGAGAAGGCCGTCGTGGTCTATGACTCCATGTGGCACTCGACCGAGAGCATGGCGCGCGAGATCTGCGACGCGTTCATCAAGGAAGGCGTCTCGGCGCAGCTCATCGACGTCAAGAACACGCATATCTCGGACATCATGCTCTACCTCTGCGACGCGCACTACGTGGCGTGCGGCTCGCCGACGCTCAACTCCAACATGATGCCCACCATGGCGAGCTTCCTCACCTACCTGCGCGGCCTCTCGCCCAGAAACGAGCAGCGCATCGGCATCGCGTTCGGTTCCTACGGCTGGGCGCCGCTCGGACCCAAGCAGGTCTACGCCGAGATGGAGAACATGAAGTTCAACATGGCGTGCCCGGTGGTGGCGCAGCAGTGGATCCCCAGCGCGGAGAACCTCGCCGAGCTCCAGGAGCAGGTGGCGCAGATCATCGAGGACGCGCGCGCCTAACCTGCGTATCAGGCCCGCCCCCTCGACGCTTCGGGTGTACAATTTCACGATGGTAATTCTTGCCGGATAGCACCCTCGCCTTGGGCGGGGGTGCCCGATACCGGAAGGGGAGACGTATGGGTCTCATAGCGACGCTCGTCGCCGTGCCGCTTGTCGCGGCCGTGCTGCTCATGCTGTTCCGCAGCGATGCGCAGCGTCAGGCGATCACCATCGCCGCGGCGGCCGTGATCGGGGTCACGTCCGTGGTATTCGCCTGCACGTATCTGATGGGAGGGTACGAGAGCTTCGCCGTCCCGCAGCAGACGAGCTATATCGCGAGCTGCGTCTTCACGGCCATCGATATCGTGCTCTGCGCAGTCATCCTCCTGAACGCCGTGCGCTACCGCAACCGGTGCGCGCTCGCGCTCGGCCTGGTGCAGACCGTCGGGATCGTGTACTTCTCGAACCTGGCGCTCTCGGCCGGCGCGGAGCACATGATCGAGCGCCCGCTCTACCTCGACCAGCTGTCGGTCATCATGGTCCTCATCGTCGGGCTCGTGGGTAGCGCCATCTGCATCTACGCGCTCGGCTACATGAAGGACTTCCAGCACCACGAGGACGAGGCAGCTAAGAAGGTCGGCACCGCCGCCGTCGACCGCCGCCACTTCTTCAGCGCGCTCATGTTCCTCTTCCTGTCGGCGATGTTCGTCATCGTGCTCTCCGACAACCTCGAGTGGCTGTTCACCGGCTGGGAGATCACCACGGTGTGCTCCTTCCTGATGATCGGCTACACCCGCACGCCCGAGGCCATCAGGAACTCCTTCCGCCAGATCAACCTCAACATGATCGGCGGGCTGGCGTTTCTGCTGGCGCTCATCATGGTGCACCACGCCGGGATCGAGCTGTCGCTCTCCGCGCTCGTCGCGGTCTCGTACTCCGCCGACGCGGCGCTGCTCATCTTCCCCGTGCTGCTGCTCTCGGTCGCCGGCCTCACCAAGGCCGCTCAGATGCCCTTCCACAGCTGGCTTCTGGGCGCCATGGTCGCGCCGACCCCCACGAGTGCGCTTCTGCACTCCTCCACGATGGTCAAGGCGGGCGTGTTCCTGCTCGTGAAGCTCGCGCCCCTGTACATGGTCTACCCGGCGGCCTCCGCGATGGTGGTCACCGTGGGCGGCGTCACCTTCGTGCTCTGCTCGTTCATGGCCATCTCGCAGAGCAACGCCAAGCGCGTGCTCGCCTACTCCACGATCGCGAACCTCGGCCTCATCGCGGCCTGCGCGGGCGTGGGCACGGCCGAGGCGGTCTGGGCGGCCATCTTCCTCATCATCTTCCATACGGTGTCCAAGTCGATCCTGTTCCTGTGCGTGGGCACGGTCGAGCACCGCATCGGCAGCCGCAACATCGAGGACATGGACGGCCTCTTCAGCCGCCTGCCGCGCCTCACGCGCTTCATGATGCTCGG
The DNA here is from genome assembly GCF_902150035.1 of Enorma burkinafasonensis. Classification (GTDB taxonomy): domain Bacteria; phylum Actinomycetota; class Coriobacteriia; order Coriobacteriales; family Coriobacteriaceae; genus Enorma; species Enorma burkinafasonensis. The sequence continues at coordinate 32,125 of NZ_LR597504.1, read as the reverse complement.
CATCCTCGGCATGTTCGTGGCGCCCTTCGGCATGCTCATCTCCAAGTGGGCCACGCTCGTCTCGTTCGCCGAGACCGGCAACGTGCTCTTCTTGATCCTGCTCGCCTTCGGCTCCGCCGCGACGTTCTTCTTCTGGGCCAAGTGGCTCGGCAAGCTCGCCGGTGTGCACCAGAAGGCCGACAACGTCGAGGGCGGCGTGCACAAGTCCGAGTGGTTCGCCATCGGCTTCATCGCGGTGCTCCTGCTCGGCTGCTGCCTGGGCCTGCCGATCATCTCGACGCAGGTGGTCTCGCCCTACCTCGAGTTCGTATTCAACCGTAACCCGCAGTTCATCGGCGTCGACAACATGGTCATCATGGTCGTCATCGTGGCGTTCATCGCGATCGTGCTGCTTACGCCGTGGGGTCGCGCGACGAGTAAGCGCCGTGTCGAGGTCTACCTGGGCGGCACCTGCACCGACCCGGACAGCCGCCGCTTCCACGGCGCCATGGGCCGCACCATGACCTCCACCAAGCGCAACTGGTACATGGAGGACATCTTCCCCGAGCACGCCATCACCACGGCGGGCCTCATCATCTGCACCGCGGTTGACATCATGGCCTTCGCCGCGTGCTTCATCTTCGAGAACGACGTGCTCATCGCCGGCTCGTTCTACGTCGAGCGCGTCGTGCAGCTGGTGGGCCCGGGGCTCCCGGGCCTCATCGCGGGCATCGTGGGCTTCGGCATCTGCGCGCCTGTCGTGGGCTGCCTGCTCGATGGCCTCGACCGCAAGGTGAGCGCCCACATGCAGGGCCGCGTGGGACCGCGCCTGCTGCAGCCGTACTACGACGTGCGCAAGCTCCTGGGCAAGGAGGACGCGAGCGTCAACGCGGTCGACGAGGCCTATGTCACCTGCGCCCTCATCTTCTGCATCCTCGCGGGCGGCATGTTCGTCTCGGGCTCCAACCTGCTCATGTGCATCTTCCTCGTGACGCTCGCCACGCTCTTCGTGGTCATCGCGGCGTACTCGGCGCGCAGTCCCTTCGCCGACACGGGTGCCGACCGCGAGTGCCTGCAGGTCATGTCCTACGAGCCGATGCTGCTCATCATGTCGGTGGGCTTCTTCACGGCCACGCAGTCGTTCGATGTGGCGTCGCTTCTCCAGCTCGACGCGCCCATCATCCTGACGCTCATCCCCATCTTCTGCGGTCTGCTGTTCATCCTCACCATCAAGCTGCGCAAGAGCCCGTTCGACCTCTCCTACAGCCACCACGCGCACCAGGAGCTCGTCAAGGGCATCACGACCGAGATGAGCGGCCGCACGCTCGCGAAGGTCGAGATTATGCACTGGTGCGAGAGCGTGCTGTTCCTCCTGTGGGTGGGCATGTTCTTCGTCTGGGGCAACCCCGCCTCGCTCGCGCTCGCCGCCGTCGTGGTCGCCGCCACGTGGTTCTTCGAGGTGTTCATCGACAACAACTTCGCGCGCATGAAGTGGCAGAGCTGCCTCAAGCTCGCGTGGCTCGTGGCGCTCGTCGTGGGCGTCGTGAACCTGTTCTACGTGCTCATCACGCCGTTCATCTAGGAAGTGAGTGACATGGCATACTCTTCGAAATCGCCGTGGCTCATCCATTACGATGGGTCGAGCTGCAACGGATGCGACATCGAGGTGCTCGATTCCATGATGCCGCTCTACGATATCGAGCGCTTCGGCATCATCAACACGGGCAACCCCAAGCACGCCGACATCTTCCTGGTGACCGGCGGCATCAACCACCAGAACATCAACGTGGTCAAGCACATCTACGACCAGATGCTCGAGCCCAAGGTCGTGGTGGCGTGCGGCATCTGCGCCTGTACGGGTGGCGTGTTCCGCGACTGCTACAACATGATCGGCGGCGTCGACAAGGCGATCCCCGTCGATGTGTACGCACCGGGCTGCGCAGTGCGACCCGAGACCATCATCGACGCCGTGCTCAAGGCCGTCGAGATCCTGGACCAGAAGGCGGCCAAGCTCGCCGAGTCCCAGAAGTAGGAGGGCGGATGTACACCACCGAATTCACCGAGATCCCCCTGGGCGAGCTGCTCGGCCGCGTGCAGTCGCTCAAGCACCAGGGCATGCGCTTCATCCAGATGTGCGCGGAGACCACCGCGGCGGGCATCGATCTCGTCTACACCTTCTACGATGAGACGTGCGACAATGCGCTCAACCTCTGCGTGTACGGCATCGACAAGAGCTCCGAGGTCCCCTCGATCCAGGGGCTGTACTTCGCGGCGTTCAGCTACGAGAACGAGACGCACGACCTCTACGGCGTGCGCTTCATCAACATGAAGCTCGACTTCGGCGGCAACTTCTTCAACGTCGCCTCCGAGGAGCCCATGACCGTCATCACGCCCGAGCTCAAGGCCGAGCGCGAGAAGATGGCCAAGCAGAAGGCCGCCGCGGCCGCGAAGGCGCGCAAAGCGGCCGAGGAGGCCCAGGCCGCCGAGGCCGACTCCGCCGCCGGCGCCAAGGCCGCTGCAGCCGACGCGGGCGAGCGCGCGGGCGCCGTGGCCGACAAGGCCGACCCGGCCGCTGCCGCCGCGGACGACCGCGCCGCCAAGATGGAGGCCAAGCTCGCGGCGATGGATCCCGAGAAGGCCGCTAAGGTCCGCGCGGCACTCGCCGCCAAGGCGGCCAAGGCCGCAGCGAAGGATGGTGAGTAGCGATGGCAACCCGTTCGGTTATCCCCTTCGGCCCGCAGCACCCGGTGCTGCCCGAGCCGATCCATCTCGACCTCGTCGTGCAGGACGAGCACGTGGTCGAGGCCATCCCGCAGATCGGCTTCATCCACCGCGGTCTCGAGAAGCTCGTCGAGAAGCGCGACTTCAACCAGTTCGTCTACGTCGCCGAGCGCACCTGCGGCATCTGCAGCGTGGGCCACGGCTGGGGCTACGTGAGCGCGACCGAGAAGCTGCTCGGCCTTGAGATGCCGCGACGCGTCGAGTACCTGCGCACCATCCTCGAGGAGCTCTCGCGCGTCCACTCGCATCTGCTCTGGCTCGGGCTTCTCGCCGACGCCTTCGGCTTCGAGTCGCTCTTCAACCACTGCTGGCGCCTGCGCGAGACCGTGCTCGACATCTTCCAGCGCACGTGCGGCGGCCGCATCATCCTCTCGATCATGATCGTGGGCGGCATGGCGCACGACATCGAGGACTCCGAGCTCAAGGCCATCTGCGACCAGCTCGATGGCATCAAGCGCGACTACCGTACCATCGTCGACACCATGCTCGGCGACTCCTCGGTCAAGGACCGCCTCTGCGGCGTGGGCGTCATCTCCTTCGAGGACGCGCTCGAGCTCTCGATGGTCGGCCCGTTCGCGAAGGGCTCCGGCGTGGAGCACGACATGCGCACGACCGGCTACGGCGCCTACGGCGACCTCGACCACTTCGAGCCGATCATCTCCGACGAGTGCGACTGCTACGCCCGCTGCAAGGTGCGCTGCGAGGAGGTCTACCAGGCCATCGACATCATCAAGGAGCTCGTCTCGAAGATGCCGCACGACGGCATCGGCGGCAAGCCCAAGGCGAAGGTCGTGCCCGAGGGCCAGAGCCACGTCCTCATCGAGCAGCCGCGCGGCGAGGCGTTCTACTACGTGCGCGGCAACGGCACCAAGTACCTCGATCGCTTCCGCCTGCGCACGCCGACGTCGCAGAACCTGGGCGGTCTTGTGCGGGCGCTCCAAGGCGTCGATTTGGCCGACGTGCCGATGATCATCCTGACGATCGACCCGTGCATCAGCTGCACGGAAAGGTAGGCGAGCATGGGAACCTTCAAGCTGGGAAAACTGACGCTCCGCTCGCTGTTCAGCAAGCCGGCGACGGTTCGCTACCCGTATGAGAAGCGCGATTTCGAGAAGCTCTTCCCGAACATGCGCGGGCACCTGGTGAACGACATCGACGCGTGCATCCTGTGCGGCATGTGCCAGCGCGTCTGCCCGGTCGGCGCCATCACGGTGGACCGCAAGGGCGGCGACTGGACGGTGGACCCCTACCGCTGCATCCAGTGCGCGAGCTGCACGCACGAATGCCCTAAGAACTGCCTCTCGATGGAGCTCTGGCCCACCGAGCCCACCTGCGAGCTCACCGTGGTGACCATGCACAAGGACATGCCCGCCAAGCCCGCGAAGCCCGCCGCGAAGGGCGAGGGCGCCGCCGCGGCCCCCGCGAAGCCCAAGCGCGAGCTCACGCCCGAGCAGCAGGCCCGCGTCGAGGCCGCGCGCAAGGCGGCCGCCGCCAAGAAGGCGGCGAAGGCGGCCGAGCAGGCCGGCGAGTAGGCGAGGACAGTCCGCGCGCCCGGCGCAACGGGCTCGCATCGAATGCAAGGCGGCGTCGACCCTTGTGGCCGGCGCCGCCTTTCGTGAGTGGAGGGTCGCAACCCGCGCGGGATGGGCTCTGCCCTAGGGGGCGAGGATCTCCCGGGCGAGAGCGAGGTCGCTTTTGACCTCGGGGTACTCGTCGCCGCGGTGCTGGCGCGTCTCGTCGCCCTTGGCAAGCAGGAGCACCACGCTCTCGCCCTCATGCGCGCGGGCGTCGGCGAAGGCTTCCGCGATGGCCTGCTCGCGGTCGCAGACGATGCGGTGGTCAACGCCTGCGGGGGTATGCGCTGCGAGCTCGGCGCAGATGTCCTCCACCCGCTCGTGCGCCGGGTCCTCCTCGGTGTAGATGATGAGGTCGGCATAGGCGCCCGCCACGCGCGGCAGCGCCTCGCGGCGCTCCTGCGCCTTGCCGCCCGGCGCGCCGAACACGGCGATGATGCGCCGCCCGGGGTACTCGCGCTCGACAGACGAGAAGAGCGCCTGGTAGGAGAGCTCGTTGTGGGCGTAGTCGATAAGCGCGATGATACGCCGGTCGGGCGTGGCCACGACCTCCATGCGGCCGGGTACGCGCAGGTGCCCAAGGCCGCGCCGGATGGCATCGTAGCCCACACCCAACAGACGCGCGCAGACGATGGCGGCGAGGGCGTTCTCCACGTTGAAGAGGCCGGGGATTCCGAGCTCGATATGCTGCGACACCTCGGTGGCCTCGCCTCGGCCGCGCTCGACAAGGTCGAAGGTGAGGCCGATACCCGTCGAGGTCACGTTCTCGGCATGGAAGTCGGCTTGCGCGTCGGCCACGGGCGAGAAGGTGACGAGCGAGCCCGCCCCGCGAGCGGCCTCGAGTATCTCGTCTGCATGGTCGCTCGCGAGGTTCACGACCGCGATCTCGCTCTGGGCGAAGATCTTGAGTTTGCTTGCGAAGTAGTCCTCGAAGGACGGGTGCTCGACACCGGAGATGTGGTCGCGGCCGATGTTCAGGAAGACGCCGATATGGAGCGGCACGCCGAGCATGCGGTCGTACTTGAGTCCCTGGCTCGACACCTCCATGACCATGTGGCGGCGGCTCGCGTCGACGGTGTTGCGCAGGTGGCGCCAGAGCTCGGGCGCCTCGGGCGTGGTGTTGTGGCTCTCGAAGCGCTCCACGCCGTCATCGGTCTCGATGGAGCCCATGATCGAGGGTTCCTCGCCGGCGGCGGTAAGGATCGAGCGCAGCATGTAGGCGGCCGTGGACTTGCCCTTCGTCCCGGTGAGGCCCACGATGGAAAGCGCGCGCTCGGGATGGCCGTAGACGGCGGGCGCAGCCCACGCCATGGCCCGGCGCACGTCGCCTGCGACGATGCGGGGGAGTCCCGGCGCGGCGGCTTCGAGCTCCGCGGTGAGCTCGGGGGCGTCGGCGCTGAGGTACGCGGCTGCCCCGGCATCCGCCGCGGAGGCGACAAACGCGGGCTTGAAGGCCGCGCCCTTGCACACGAAGAGGTTTCCCGGCTCGACCTCGCGCGAGTCGACGGTCATGCCGCGCACGGCGGTGATGCCGGCGTTCTCGGGCTCGATACGGGCGGTGACGCCATGCGCCTCGAGCTCGAGGGCGAGCGCCTCGAGGGAGGCTGCGGGAAGCGGCTCATGCGCGCCTTCGTGCGAATGGGACGGGGATGTCACGGGAGCCTCCTTGGGTGTCGCGCCTTACCGTCGGCTGACATATGGCAGACAATGCGCTGTGCGCATCACACTATAATAAGCTCCCAGCGAAGCGCAGGCGGGCGGGAGCGCGCGCCTGCGCCCTTTCGCGACAAGTCGAGCGAACTCAAGGGAGGTGCCGGTGGGCATGGAGGACCGTGTGGACCAGCCGCCGCGGCGCCTCGCGCTCGATGGCGCGCGCAACGTGCGCGACCTCGGCGGCTATCCGTATACCGCCGAAGACGGCACGGGCGGCACGACCGCCTTCGGCTCGTTTCTGCGCGGCGACTCGCTGCGCAGCCTCTCCGCACGCGACATCGCGCGCCTGCGGGAGTACGGCCTCGTGCGCGTCATCGATGTCCGCAGCGCCTTCGAGGTGCGCCACAGCCGCGACCCCTTCTCGGGCGGGCACCATGAGGGGGTCGACTACCTCCACATCCCCATGCTCGACCAGCTCAACTCGAGCGGCCTGCGCGCGCAGCTGCCCGCGTGCATGTTCGACGTGTACCGCTCGCTGCTCGACGACGCGACCGACGAGATGCGCGCCGTCTTCGAGGCGCTCGACGCCCCGGGCTGCATGCTCTTCCACTGCCGGGCGGGCAAGGACCGCACCGGGGTGATCGCGATGCTGCTCCTGGGCCTTGCGGGCGTGGACGACGAGCGCATCGTCTATGACTACGCGGCGACCGGGACCTACCTCACGCCGAGCATGCGCCTCCAGCGCGCTGCGGCGACGGCGCTGCTGCGCCGCAGGGTGCCCCGGAGCCTGTTCGTCGCCGCCCCGGAGGAGATGGAGCGCACCGTGGCCTACCTGCATGAGACCTACGGCAGCGCCCGGCGCTACCTCGCCGGGCACGTCCGCTGCGATGCGGACCTGCTCGACCGCCTGGCCGCACGCCTGCGCGGGGCCGTCCGATAAGGAACCGCGCGCCGGCCGGATGGCGCGACGCGCGGTGCATGGTGCGGGGTCGATTCCCGGCTGCCCGCCGGCTTGCCTGCCCTCGCTACTTGATCTGGGTCGTGCCCGGGGCGAGGTTGGGATCGGTCTCGTTCGCGGCGCCCTGGAGCGTCTTGGTGTAGACGCTGTCGCCGTGGTCGAAGAGCTTCAGGTACTGCATCATCGCGAGGTCCTGGCGCGCCTTGAGCGCGGCGGCGTAGGCCTCGGGCTGGGCGGTGGCGTCGTCGTCGGCGGATTCCGTCAGGTGCCACACGCCGTCCGCGTCCTCGAAGCCCACGGAGTTGATCGCGGGCATCTCGGCACGGAGCGCCATCTGCGCCTTCTGGTAGTCTCTCATGGGCGCGCCGATGAGCTCCATCAGCGTGGCGCCGAGGTAGTTCGTCGAGAGGTCGACCTCGTCGCTCTCCTGCGCGCGGCCCTCGATGTCGTAGTTCGCCCAGATGACATACTCCGTCTGGTACAGGCGCTCGCTGTGGGTCGCGTCGTCCTCGTCGGTGAACCAGGCGTCGTTGTAATCGGACGGGAAGAAGGGTTGGTGGTCGCCGAAGAACACGACGACGACCGGCCGGTCGACGTCCTCGAGCGCATCGAGGAACTCGCCGAGCGCGCGGTCGGACTCCTCGATGAGCGAGAGGTACTCGTTCACCTCGGCGTCGTACACGCCGTCGATGAGGTAGTTCGAGCGCATGCTCATGGGCAGAAGGCCGGTGGTGTAGCCCGAGTGGTTCTGCATCGTGACGTCGAAGATGAACTGCGGGTCGTCATCGGTCTCGAGCATCTCGAGGATCTTGTCGTAGGTCGCCTCGTCGGTCACCATGCCACGCAGCGTGTCGGCGCCCTGGAAGTCCTCGATGGAGAGGAACTCGTCGAACCCGAAGTCGCTGTAGACGTTCTCGCGGTTCCAGTTGGTCGCGTGGTTGGGGTGCATGGCGGTCGTGGTGTAGCCGAGCTCGCCGAACTGCGCGGCGAGGTTCTCGGCGTGCGTGAGGTTGTAGATCGTGTAGGGGTACACGCCGTTGCCGAGGTAGGCCATCGAGTTGCCGGTGAGGAACTCGAACTCGGTGTTGCAGGTGCCGCCGCCGTAGGCGCTCACGTAGAGCTGTCCGCGCTGCACCGCGTTCGAGATGCTGTTGAACTCCTCGGGGCCCTCGTAGCCGGCGTGCAGGTTCTGGTACATCGACAGGTCGGAGAACGTCTCGTTCATGACGACGATCACCGACGGGTTCTCGGTGTCGAACTGCTCGGTCGCTGCGGTGCGCTCCTCGCTCGCGCCGGCGCCCTCGTCGAAGGACGCGGCGTAGCTCTCGATAAGCTCCTCCGCCTCGTCTGCACTGTAGCCCTCGGGCATGCGGGGCTGGATGGTCTGCGCGCTCGAGATGAAGCTCGGCAGGAACCCCTGACGGTAGTAGCTCTCGAGCGGGCGCCAGGTGTAGACCTGGATGCGCAGGACGTTGTAGTAGTCGATGACCGTCACGTGGCAGGCGATGAACGCCAGGCAGAGCACGCCCACGGCGAAGTTGACGAGGCGCGTCTTGCGCGTGCGCTCGGCGCGCTCGGGACGCAGCACGACGGCGTAGGCGAGCGAGAGCCACGCGAGCGCGAGGAACATCATGCCGTAGAGGCAGTAGGCGCTCAGGGTGAAGGTGTAGCCGCCGCCGACCGCCGCGGCCGTCGCGATGGCCGTGAGGTCGCCCGGCTGGATGGGCTGCGACTTGAAGAGGATCACGAAGTACTCGGCGATGCCGACGGCGAAGAACGCGAAGGCGGCGACCGCGGACGCCCCGCCGCGGCGCTGGGTGAGGTAGAACAGGCCGGAGACGACCGATGCCACGAGCACGATCTCGAGCAGCAGGCAGAGCGGGTACATCCACAGGAGGTCGTGGTTGCTGGGGATCTCGAGCGCGAGGGTCGCGAACACGCCGCCGACGACCGTGACTATGGCGCAGGCGGCCTGGGGATGGGGCCAGCGCCCGCCTTCCGCGACCAGGGCGCGCACCGGCGCGTAGAGGCGGGGCCGCGCGCACGCGAGGAAGACCGCGCCCGTGATCGCCGCGTTGACGATGACGGCGGACACGGGGTCCTCCTGCACGAGGCCGAGCGCCGCCCAGATGCCGATGAACAGCTGGAGGGCGACAAGCAGGACGGCCCAGACCACGCTGCTGCGGCGGAGCGGCAGCGCGGTGCCCTCGGCAGACTGCCCCTTGAGCTCCCGGATACCCAGCAGCACGCTGGCCGCGGCGGCGACGAAGGAGATGGCGGAAACGAGCATGATGGCTCCTTATGGACCCGCGGGGCCGGGGTGTTTACAGAACCCTGACGGACCTCTCACGCGGCGTTGACGTTCACACGAGTGATTATGGTACCCCGTCATTGTCGAGATTCTATCGACCGCGAGCCTCACCTGCGCGGATTCCCAGTTTCTGCACATGGGAACGGCCCACCCTCAAGCGAGGGCGGGCCGTCTTGCAAGGCACGGTCGGGGAGCTATCGCGGGTGCGCGGCGCGGGCGCTACGGGCGCTCGTCGGGGGCGATGCGCACCATCTTGTTCACGCTCTTGAACTTGGTGAACAGGGGCACGTACTCCACGAACACACTCGAGTTCTCGAGGCCGTACCACTGCGCGGGCGAGCCGGCGAAGCTGCGGATGGCGTACTTGAGGCCGATCGCGGTGCGCTCGCGGCTGTGCACGTCGGACTCGGGCGCGAGGGTCTTGCGCAGCATGCAGAACTGGAACGAGCCGATGGGACCGGGGTGCTTGTAGACCGAGTAGTCATGCGACTGCGGCGGCAGCTCGCCGGTGGCCGAGAGGTCCTGCACGATCTGGCGCAGGTAGGCGTTCACGCGCTGGTCGACCTTGTAGCCCAGGAACAGGTGGACGCGGAACACGTAGTCCGTGCCGAAGTCCTCGACGGAGTAGGCGAAGGTGTAGGGGTCCTCCATGACCTCGACGTTCAGGAACCACCACGCCTTGGCGCGCTTGGGGTGCTTGTCGAGGATCGAGTAGAGGATGTCGCGGTCGAGGTAGTCGGTGTTGGTGCCGTTGGTCAGGTAGACCAGGTTGTCGCACACGAGGTCGTAGGTCGTGTCGTCGCGCAGGCGGTCGAGCTGGTTGAGGTAGCGGCGCAGCGGCAGGAGCGTGGCCTGGCGGCGCTCGACGGAGGTGCCGGCGTACCAGCACAGCATGATGGCCATGATAAGCGCGGCGAGCAGGATGGTGAAGTAGCCGCCGTGGAAGAACTTGGTGAGCGACGAGCCGAAGAAGAAGCCCTCGAGCGCCACGAAGAACGCGACGAAGATGAACGGGAAGAGCTTGAGCTTGCGCACCTTATGCAGGTAGATGAACAGCAGGATGGTGGTGCACAGCATCGTGATGGTGATGGCCAGGCCGTAGGCCGCCTCCATGTGCGCCGAGGACTGGAAGAGCAGCACGACGACGATGCAGCCCACCCACATGACCTTGTTGACCAGCGGGATGTAGAGCTGGCCCTTGGTCTCGGCGGGGTAGAAGACCTGGAGGTGCGGCATCAGGTCGAGGCGGCTCGCCTCGGAGACGAGCGAGAACGCACCGGTGATGAGCGCCTGGGAGGCGATGATGGCGGCGAGCGCCGAGAGCACCACGCCGAAGGGGCGCATCATGTCGGGGAGCATCTGGAAGAACGGGTTCAGGTCGGCGATGTCCACGAGGCTCGCGTTGCCGGCGTTGGCGAGCAGCCACGCGCCCTGGCCCAGGTAGTTCAGGATGAGGCAGGCCTTGACGAACGGCCAGGTGGCGTAGATGTTGCCGCGACCCACGTGGCCCATGTCGGAGTACAGGGCCTCCGCGCCGGTCGTGGCAAGAAAGCAGCTGCCCAAGATCATGATGCCCGCGTGGTTGTTCGCGGAGAACAGGAATTGGATGCCGTAGATCGGGTTGATGGCGAGCAGGATCTGGGGCGCCATGAACACGAAGACGAGGCCCACGCCGCCGAGGAACAGGAACCAGAAGGTCATGACCGGGCCGAAGGCGCGGCCGATCTTCGAGGTGCCCGCCCGCTGCACCGCGAACAGGATGCAGACGATGATGAGCGTGATGACGACGACGTTCATCTGGTTGTCGCCGATGAGCGCGTGCATCTCGGGGATGGTGCGCAGGCCCTCGACGGCGGTGGTGATGGTCACCGCGGGCGTGAGCACGCCGTCGGCGAGCAGCGCGGAGCCGCCGAGCATGGCCGGGATGATGAGCCACTTCCCGAAACGGCGCACGATGCTGTAGAGCGCGAAGATGCCGCCCTCGCCGTGGTTGTCGGCCTTGAGTGAGATGAGCACGTACTTGACGGTGGTGAGCAGCGTGACCGTCCAGATGACGAGGGAGAGCGCGCCGAGCACGAACTCCTCGGTGACGCTCATGATGCCGCCGTTGCCGGCGAGGAGCGCCTTGGTGACGTACATGGGCGACGTGCCGATGTCGCCGTAGACCACGCCGATCGTCACGAGCATGGCGGCGAGGCTCACCGGGATGGTGTGGGCATCGGGATGCGATGCGCCCTGGATGGTCTTGAAGGGACGGACGGGCGTGCTGCCCTTGGTCTTCTTGCGGTCCTGGCGCAGCAGGGACTCGCGGGGCTCCGTTGGCGCGGCGACGCCGTCGGTGTCTTGGGGCTCGTCTAGCTCAGACGGGCTCTGCTTGTCTTGATCTGTCATCGTTGAGGTTCTCCCTGGGCGTGACGTGAGTGCTCCCCGCACGGCTTTAGTGCAGCTAAACCGGCGGATAGCAGGCGGGAGGGCCCCGCCATGGCACGTCATTATAGCGCCTGCGCGTACAAGTTGCACCAGCTCTCGAGGCGCCCTTTGCGCCGCGTGCCGCCCCGGTCCCGTCCGGCGGCGCTGCCGGGCGGTACCGTTCGCGGACCTGCGCACTCGGGTGCCTGAAGACGCGGGCGCCCGCAGCCGCGGTCTGTGGTAAGCTCAAAGCCGGGTTGAACCGCAAAGTACCTGCTTAGCATAGGTGGAGGGAACGGCTATGAAGTTCTTCATCGATACCGCCGACCTGGACGAGATCGCCGAGGCGAAAAGCTGGGGATGCCTTTCGGGCGTCACGACCAACCCGAGCCTCTACGCCAAGATCGGCGGCAAGCTCGCCGACTTCGAGGACCATATGGTTAAGATCGCCGAGCTCTGCGCAGGGCTGCCCGTTTCGGCCGAGGCCACGTCCGAGGACGTCGAGGGCCTGGTCGCCGAGGGGCGCCGCCTCGCCGCCCTCGCGCCCAACATAGTCGTGAAGATCCCGGTGTGCGAGGCTGGTCTCGCGGCGACGCGCCAGCTCGCCAGCGAGGGCGTGCGCGTCAATATGACGCTCGTGTTCACGGCTCCGCAGGCGCTTCTCGCCGCGAACGCCGGCGCGCGCTACATCTCGCCGTTCGTGGGCCGCTTCGACGACATCGCCGAGGACGGCCTGAGCCAGCTCGCCGAGGTGGTCGCCTGCATCGGGAACTACGATTGGGAGGGCAGAAACGTCGACGACACGGTCGAGATCATCGCCGCCTCCATCCGCACGCCCCATCACGTCACCCAGGCGGCGCTCATGGGTGCGGACATCGCGACCGTTCCCTTCGCCGCCCTCAAGAAGTGCGTGCACCACCCGCTGACCGACCGCGGCCTGGCCGGCTTCAAGGCCGACTGGCAGAAGGTCTCCGCCGGCGCGTGAGAAGGCGCCCAGCGCCGGTAGCTTCGCAGCTCGATGGCCCCGCGAACCTCCCGCCCGGCGGCAGGGTCGCGGGGTCTTCGCTAGGCGCGCTCCACGATATAGCAGTGGTGGATGCGCTGGTTGCGCGCGAAATCCTCGGGGATGGTGCGCTCGGTGATGTCGATGAGGTTCACGCCCCGGCGCCTCAGCTCGTCGACATCCGGTCTGAACCTCCTCAGGTTGCACGAGAACACCGCGCGGCCCCCGGGCGTCAGCAGGTCGGCGAGCGCGCTCACGAGCTCGACGTGGTCGCGCTGGACGTCGAAGGTGCGCCCCGCCATCTTGGCGGAGTTCGAGAACGTCGGCGGGTCGCAGAAGATGAGGTCCCAACGCTCGGGACGCGTGCGCTGCCGCTCGATCCACGAGAGCACGTCCGCCCTGATGAAGCGGTGGTCCGGCCCCGAGAAGCCGTTCTCGCGCATGTTGTCGCGCGCCCATTCCAGATAGGTGTTCGACAGATCCACCGTCACGGTCCGGTGCGCCCCGCCGTGCGCGGCGTAGCACGTGGCGGTCCCCGTGTAGGCGAACAGGTTGAGGAACGTATCCGCCTCCCGCGCGCAGGAGCGCACGAGGCCGCGGGTCACGCGGTGGTCGAGGAAGATGCCCGTGTCGAGGTAGTCGTCGAAGTTCACGATGAAGGTGAGGCCCCCCTCATGGATGCGCGGCAGCGCGCGCCGATCCCGCTTGCGCTCGCCGCCGCGTCCCGCGCCCTGCGCGTACTGCGATCCGCCGCGCGAGCGCATGCGCGTCTTGGCGTGCACCTCGCGCGGGTCGACATCGAGGACGCGCGGCGCGATGGCGAGCATGTCGAGCATGCGCGCCTGGGCGAGCGACGCCTCGACGGTGCGCGGCGCGGCGTACTCGGCGACGACGAGCCACCTGCCGGGCGTCTGGGGGCTCCCTACGTACAGGTCGATCGCGGCCGCGTAGTCGGGGAGATCGGCATCGTAGACGCGGTAGCAGGTAACGCCCTCGCGTTCGGCCCAGCGCCGCCGCAGCCGCGCCACCTTGACGAGCCGGCGGGCGAACTGCTCCGATTCGGGAAGCAGCACGGGCAGGGGCCGTCCGGAAGCGACATCGACCGTCGCGAGCTCCCGCTCGTCGGCCTCATCTGCCTCGAGGACGCAGAGGCTCACCTCATCGCTGCCCAGAGGGATCGTGCGCTGCGCACGTACCTCGCGGCCCTCGGCGAGCGCCGCGCAGACGTCGGCGCCGACAAGCGCGGTGACGGCGTGCATGCCCGCGTCTCGGCAACCCTGCTCGGCGAGCAGGATGTGGCCGACCGTCTGGGCAAGGCGAGCCGGCGCCTCGTCGGTGAGGTCGCCGACCACGACCGCGGGCGGTATCTGGCCGCCTCGGCGCTCCTCCTCATCGACATGGCGGCGAAGCGCGCGGTCGAGAGCATCAGGCCGGGCTGCCACCGCCTCGACGTAGCGACGCGCCCCGATGCCGTCGAGCGCAGCCTGGAGCTCGGCGAGCTCTGCCGGCGCGGTATCGAGCAGCAGGATGCGTCCGCGCCGGCCACCCGCGTGCGCGCCCGCCTCTTCGGAGAGGCGGGCCCACGCGGCGGCGTCGTAATCGAGGAGCTTCTGGAAGCCCCAGTGATGCCGGTGCGCCGCGGCCCGGATGCCTGCGAGCTCGGCTGCCGCCTCGAGGACAAGCGTCGGCGAGGTTCCGGGCGCGCAGATGACGAGCGGCGCCGGGCCGCCCTCCTCAGCCGTCCGGCGCAGCTGCGGCAGGCCCGCCTCGGCGAGGACGAGCGCCGCGTAATCCGGTCGCAGCCGCCGTGTTCCGGCAGCCTGCCCGCGCCAGCGCCTGAACAGCGGCTCCCCGCAGAGGTCCAGGCTCACGGCGGCGCGCTCCCCGCGCACCGTCACGATCACGTGGACGTCCGCGTCCTTGGGTGCCGTGGCGGGCTTGGCTCCCGCTTCGTCGAGCATGCGGTCCACCAGTCCGTCCTTCGCGCACTGGCCTATGAAGCGCGTGTTGCGGAGCTCCTGGTTGGCGCCCTGCGCGCTGACCTGCACCGTCGCACTCCTCCTGATCAGGCGCTCCCAGGGGATCGCGTACATCCCGTCGTAGAGGTCATCCGCCGTCGCGCAGGGGATGCGGTCGACGGCCATGTTGATGCGGCTGGCGAGGCGCGAGCGGAGGCAGGCCCGATAGGCGTCTTCCTGCTCGCCCTCGAAGGCGACACGGCCGATGAGCGGGCGCGCCCGCCGGCAGCCGAGCCGCTTGAGCTCCTCGGCGAGCGCTCGCTCGAACCCGCTGGGGCAGCTTGCAAAGAATTCCATGGACCCACCCTTCATTCGCGGCCTCCTCCGCGTTCGCACCATTATACGTGGGGCTCCCTGCGTCGGAAACGGGCGCGGCTCGTGGCATAATACTGGGCGTTCGCGTTTTGGAAGGCAGGTTTTCGTGAGCAGCATGCGTGCAGGTGAATCGATGGAGAGCCACGACGTCGCGGGCGGCCAGGCATATCTCTTCTTCGATATCGACGGGACCCTCATCTGGCACCGCCCCGATGTCGAGGTGGAGGAGACGGTCGCCAAGGCGCGGCCGACCGATGCGGTCTACGAGGCGTTCCGCACCCTCAAGGCGCAGGGGCACCATACGTTCATCAGCACCGGCCGCCCGCTCTGCATGGTGTCCGAGCCGCTGCGCGAGCTCGAGCCCACGGGCATCATCGCCTCGGGTGGCGCCTGCCTCTACCTCGAGGGTGAGGTCGTCCGCGACGAGGTCATCCCCGCCGACCTGCTTGCCCGCACCATCGAGCTGATCGCATCATGCGCTTCCAACGCGATGTTCGAGGGCACGCGCAACAGCGTCATGTTCACCGTCCCGGGCGGCACCGTCGAGTCGATCTACCCCGCGCCGCGCGCCACGGACGCCGAGGGCATGGCGCGCGTGAGCGACATGCGCTTCAACAAGATCTGTATCCCCGAGCGCGAGCTTGCGAAGCTCGCCCCTGTGCGCGACGAGCTCGATGCCCATTTCGACTTGTTCGATTTGGGCGGCGGCGCGTTCGAGATGACCCGCTGCGGCGTCGACAAGGGGTTCGGCGTGCGCGGCATCCTCGAGCACTACGACGCGGCCCCTTCCTGTGCCTTCGCGTTCGGGGACTCGGGCAACGACCTGCCCATGGCCGCCGCGGTCGATACCTTCGTCGCGATGGGCAATGCGCTCGACCCCGTGAAGGAGGCGGCCTCCTATGTGACCGGCCGCGTCGAGCACGATGGCGTGGTGGATGCCCTCAGGCACTTCGCGCTGATCTAGGCGCCACGCCGCAGCCGCCCGAGCGGCCCCTTGGGTTCGTTCACCGGCAGGCCCCTCGTTTGCCGGGCGTTTTCAATCCTCTGTATGGCGAATCGATCCTGTTGGAGCTATATCCACATCAATCGTCACGGTCGATGTGCATATAGCACCAACAGGATTTCTTTTTCATACACAGGATTGAAATGCCGCCGGCGCAGGGCGCGGAGGCAGCCGACGGGCGATCCAATTCTCTTTTTTATATTTATATATTCAGACGTCCCGGGCGCCCCAGCGCGCTCCGCTGAAGCCCGATCATGCGCCGTCTACCGATTGCCGTTTCGCGTGCGGCCCTCTGGCCCCGCCTGTTACCTTTCGGAAAGATGCTCGTTTGAGACATGTAAGGCCTGGTTCGGTTAGGGTTCCCCTACGGAGCGTCTCGTTCGTTTGGGGAGGACGGCAATGGGGCTCATAGTCGGATCCGCCGACGCGCGCGTCGAGCAGATGGCCCGCGAGGCCGAGGAGAAAGGGCTCTTCATCGTCGCCGCATCAAGGGCGGACCTGTACGCGATGGAGCGGAGGGTAGCCAAGGGGCTGATGGTCTCGCCGTGCAGGGGACTGTACATGCAGGCCGCCCGCCACAGCGAGCTGTCCCCGCGCGAGCGCTCCCTTGCTGCCATCCGAACGCTTGGAACCATGCACCCCCACTACGTGTTCTGCTCATATTCGGCAGCGCTCGTCTATGGACTTCAGGTTTCATACGCGCTGCTCAACGAGGTCCACGTCGCGGCGCGACGAAACCAGTGGCGCGGAGAGCACCGTGGACTGGTGCAATTCCATCTCGTGGAGGAGGACGTACCGGTTGCCGTGCAGGATCTGCGCGTGACCTCGCTGCTGAGGACCCTGCTCGACTGCATGTGCCAGGCGCCGTTCAGGTACGGTCTCGCCATCGTGGACTCGGCGCTTCATTGGCGGCTCGTATCCCGCGCGCAGCTCGAGGCCTATGTCGCCGTCTACGGAAAGGGCAGGATCGGGATCTCGACCGCGCGCAGGGTGCTCCGCTACTGCGACGGCAGGGCGGAGAACGGGGGCGAGTCGGTCGCGCGGGCTACGATCATCGACCTCGGCCTCATGATCCCCGAGCTTCAAGTCGAGGTCACAGACCCCATGAACCCCAACGTCTCGGCGCGGGTCGATATGTTCTGGCTGCTCCCCGACGGTCGCATAATCATCGGGGAGCTCGACGGCTTCGTGAAGTACCGGGATGGTTTCGCGGCGGGCGTCGACGAGGCGGTGCGGCGCCTTACTCGCGAGCGACGCCGCGAGGCGCACCTCAACCTGACGGGAGCTACGGTGGTGCGCTTCTCGTATGCCGAGGCGGAGGACCCCGAATACCTGTTCAAGCTGCTCACCCAGGCGGGCGTCCCGCTGGCCGGCTAGGTGCGCACGGCAGGCCGTGTCGGTGCGACGAGCGCACGTGACGAGGAGGTGTCGGCACGGCGAGGGCGCGTGACGAGGCGCCGTCGAAGGCGCGCCCGACATAAGAACAGGGGCCCGCATGGCTGGCATGCGAGCCCCTGGCGTCCGGACCTATGCGGGTGCCGTAGCTTGCGCTCGGCTACTCCAACTCGAAGGCGCCGGTGTAGAGCTGGTAGTACACGCCGCGCTTGGCGATGAGCTCGTCGTGGCTGCCGCGCTCGATGATGCGGCCGTGGTCGAGCACGATGATCGCGTCGGAGTTGCGCACGGTGGAGAGACGGTGCGCGATGACGAACGTGGTGCG
This sequence comes from Enorma burkinafasonensis, assembly GCF_902150035.1. Taxonomy (GTDB): domain Bacteria; phylum Actinomycetota; class Coriobacteriia; order Coriobacteriales; family Coriobacteriaceae; genus Enorma; species Enorma burkinafasonensis. Next base: position 14,401 of record NZ_LR597504.1, on the reverse strand, counting down.
CCCGTTCATGAGCGCGTCCATGCCCTTCTGCACGATCGCCTCGGTGCGCGTGTCGATCGACGAGGTCGCCTCGTCGAGGATCATGACCGGCGGGTCGGCCACCGCGGCGCGCGAGATCGAGAGCAGCTGGCGCTGGCCCTGGCTGAGGTTAGAGCCGTTGTCGGTGAGCATCGTCTGGTAGCCCTCGGGCAGGCGCTCGATGAAGCCGTGCGCTCCGGCGAGCTTCGCGGCGGCGATACACTCCTCGTCCGTGGCGTCGAGCCGGCCGTAGCGGATGTTGTCCATGACGGTGCCGGTGAACAGGTTCACGTCCTGGAGCACCATGCCGAGCGAGCGGCGCAGGTCGTCCTTCTTGATCTTGTTGATGTTGATGCCGTCGTAGCGGATCTTGCCGTCGGCGATGTCGTAGAAGCGGTTGATGAGGTTCGTGATCGTCGTCTTGCCCGCGCCGGTGGCGCCCACGAAGGCGATCTTCTGGCCGGGCTCGGCCCACACGCTCACGTCGTGGAGCACCGTGTGCCCGGGCTCGTAGCCGAAGTCGACGTGGTTCAGGCGCACGTCGCCCTTGAGCGGCACGAGCTCGACCGTGCCGTCGTGGTGCGGGTGCTTCCAGGCCCAGCGGCCGGTGTGCTGGCTCACGGGGACCTCGACGAGCTCGCCGTTCTCGATCTTGGTGTTGACGAGCGTCACGTAGCCCTCGTCGGTCTCGGGCTCCTCGTCCAGGAGCTCGAAGATGCGCTCGGCGCCGGCGAGGCCCATGATCACGGCGTTGATCTGCTGCGAGATCTGGCCGATCTGGCCCGCGAACTGCTTGGTCATGTTGAGGAACGGCACCGTGACCGCGATGGAGAACGCGAGGCCGGAGACCGAGAGGTTGGGCACGCCGAGCTCGATGAACACGCCGCCCACGACCGCGACCACCACGTACATGAGGTTGCCGAGGTTCATGAGGATGGGGCCGAGCGTGTTGGAGTACATGTTCGCCGCGCGGGCCGCCTGGAAGAGCGCCTCGTTGCGCACGTCGAAGTCCTCCTGCGCCGCGTCCTCGTGGCAGAAGACCTTCACGACGCGCTGGCCGTTCATGATCTCCTCGACATGGCCCTCGACGATGCCGATCTCGCGCTGCTGCGCCACGAAGTTCTTCGCGGAGCGGCCGCCGAGCTGCTTGGTCACATACGACATGAACAGCACGCCCGCCACGATGATGATGCACATCCACACGCTGTAGTACAGCATGACGCAGATCACGGAGATGCAGGTCACGATCGTGAGCGTGATGTTGGGCAGCGACTGGCCGATCATCTGGCGCAGCGCGTCGATGTCGTTGGTGTAGTGGCTCATGATGTCGCCGCGCTGGCGCGTGTCGAAGAAGCGGATGGGCAGGTCCTGCATGTGGTCGAAGACCTCCTCGCGGAACTTCTCGAGCGAGCCCTGCGTGACGACGGCCATGACGCGGTTCCACGTGAAGCTGAGCGTGAGCGACACGGCGTAGATGCAGATGAGGGTGATCACGATGCCGTGGATGGGACCGGCGGCGCTCGCCCAGTCACCCGACTCCCACGTGGCGGTCACGATCTCGAGGGCCCGCTGCATGAAGGTCGCGGGCAGGGCCGAGAGGATGGAGTTGACCACCAGGCAGCAGAAGACGAGCGGCAGGAGCTTGGGATAGAACGAGAACAGGGTGCGCAGCAGGCGGATGAGCGTCTTGCCGCGGGCGCCCGTGCGCCTGGCCGGCTGCTTGCTGCGCCCGGCGACGTTCTGGCGGTTGGCCTCGTACTGTTCGCGTGCGTTATTAGCGGACATCGGCGACACCTCCTTCCTGGGTTGCGGCATCTTGCGCGGGGGCCTCTGCGGGAGCGGCCTCCTCGCTCATGCGGTTCTGGCTCTCGTAGGTGTCGCGGTAGATGTCGCAGGTCTTCATGAGCTCATCGTGCGTGCCGAGCCCGGCGATGTGGCCGTTGTCGAGCACGAGGATGCGGTCGGCGTGCTCCACGGAGCTCGTGCGCTGCGCGATGATGATCTTGGTGGTCTCGGGCAGGTACTGTGCCAGACCCTCGCGGATGAGCGCGTCGGTCTTGGTGTCGACGGCGCTCGTCGAGTCGTCGAGGATGAGGACCTTCGGGTGCTTGAGCAGCGCGCGGGCGATGCACAGGCGCTGCTTCTGGCCACCGGAGACGTTCGTGCCGCCCTGCTCGATGTAGGTGTCGTACTTCTTGGGGAAGCCCTGGACGAACTCATCGGCCTGCGCGAGCTCGCAGACCTCCTTGATCTCGTCGTCGGTGGCGTCCTCCTTGCCCCAGCGCAGGTTCTCCTTGATGGTGCCCGAGAACAGCACGTTCTTCTGCAGCACCACGGCGACGTTGTTGCGCAGGTACTCGAGGTCGTAGTCGCGCACGTCCACGCCGCCGACCTTGAGGGAGCCCTCCGTCACGTCGTACAGGCGGCTGATGAGGTTCACGAGCGAGGTCTTGGCCGAACCGGTGCCGCCCATGATGCCGAGGGTCTCGCCGCTTGCGATGTGCAGGTCGATCTCGGCGAGCGCGCGGTGCTCGGCCTTCTCGGAGTACTTGAACGTCACGTTGTCGAAGTCGATCGAGCCGTCCTTCATGTAGGTGACCGGGTGCTCCGGGTTCTTGATGGTGGGCTCGGTCTCGATGACCTCGACGATGCGCTCGGCCGACTCCTGCGCCATGGTGATCATGGCGAAGACCATCGACACCATCATGAGGGCCATGAGGATCATGAAGCCGTAGGTGGTGAGGGCGCTCATCTGGCCGACGTTCATGAGGGTGCCGCGGCTCGTGATGATGAGGTAGCTGCCGAACTGGATGACCACGACGAACACCGTGTTCACGGAGAAGTTCATCATGGGGTTGTTGAGGGCGAGGATCTTCTCGGCACGGGTGAAGTCGGCGCACACGTCCTGCGCCGCGCGGCCGAACTTCTGCTTCTCGTACTCCTGGCGCACGTAGCTCTTCACGTCGCGCATGCCGGTGACGTTCTCCTCGATGGACTCGTTCAGGGCATCGTACTTGCGGAACACGGCACGGAAGATGGGGTGCACGGTGCGCACGACCTTGAAGAGGCCGAAGCCGAGCAGGGGCACGATGATCACGAACACGACGGCCAGGGGGCCTGCCATGATGAACGCCATGATGATGCCGCAGATGAGCAGCATCGGGCAGCGCACGGCGGTGCGGATGATCATCATGTAGGCGAGCTGCACGTTCGTGACGTCCGTGGTGAGGCGCGTCACGAGCGAGGAGCTCGAGAACTGGTCGATGTTGGCGAAGCTGAAGCGCTGCACCGCGGCGAAGACGTCGTGACGCAGGTTCTTCGCGAAGCCGCAGCTGGCCTGGCTACAGGTGATACCGGCGCCGATGCCGAAGGCCAGCGACGCGAGCGCCATGCACACGAGCACGCCGGCGTAGGGCATGAGCTCGCCGAGCGTCGCCCCGGCCTGGATCGTGTTGATGAGCCGTGCGGTCACGAACGGGATCGCGACCTCCATGACGACCTCGCCCAACACGATGATGGGCGTCGCGATGGCGGCCTTGCGGTACTCACGGATGCTCGCCATGAGCGTTTTGATCATGCAAGTTCCTCCCAACGGTTGCGGATCTTATCGAGGATGCCGGCGAGCTGCTCGCGCTCCTCGATGGTGAGGTTGTCGAACGCCTCCCGGCGGAAGCGGTCGCGGCCCTCCTGGTCGCGTGCGGCCTCCTCGAGGCCCTTCTCGGTGAGGCGGATGGTGAGCTGCCTGCGGTCCTCGGGGTTGCGCGTGCGCTCGATGAGGCCCGAGGTCTCGATCTTGGCGAGCACCTCCGACAGCGACCCCGGCTTGAGCTCGAAGTACGAGCCGAGCTCCTGCTGGGACATCTCGCCGCCGTGCTTGGCGATGAGGCAGATGATGGGCGCCTTGCCCGAGCGCCCGCCTCCATGGAAATGCAGGTAGTGCCCGCAGAACCCGAGGCCCGCGATCAGGCGCCGCGCCAGCAGGTCGCTCTCGTCGACCTCGGGCGCGCCCGCATCCGGCGTCTCGTCATGACCCTGCCTGTGCGAAGGGTCGTCGTCCCCGTGCATGCTCATGGAGCCCTCCTTCCCTATACGGTTGCGATTCGTGAACGTAAGCAGATTACTACGGTGGATCTCAGTGTCAAGGTACCGAACCATTAGGTTGCAAATGATTCACGGAACGGTGTCGGGAGGGCCGTGCGGTAAACCCGCAGGGTCGGCCGAATATACCGATAGATGAATCGACCGGAAAAATAATCAGGATTAGTTAAGGCCAAAATGTATCAAATCGGTAAATCTCCTGAGATGGTATGCACGTCCGGTGTATGATGCCGCATGTACGCGGAACTTTCTCGCATTAGGTTGCAAGGGGGAGGGGAATGGGTCCCCTCCGGTTGCGCGTACGGAAGGGGTTTGAACAACAGGAAGGAACAGCCATGGGAACCACCTCACGTGATTCGCAGGACGGACCTGCGCTATACACACGGCGCAGATTGCTGAAGCTCTCGGGCTTCATCGTAGGGATGGGAGGCATGGCCGTACTTCCCGGTTGCGGCCCCGCGGCGCCCGACGCGCGCGTGGGCATGGCCCCGGAAGCCACGGGCGGCGCATCTTCGGGCGTGCTCGGCGACGGCGTCACGCTCCGTGTCGGCATGGAGGCGGCATACGCGCCGTTCAACTGGCAGACCGCCGAGCCGAGCGAGTTCACCATCCCCATCGAGAACGTCTCGGGCGCCTACGCCGACGGCTACGACGTCCAGGTCGCCAAGGTCATCGCCGAGGCGCTCGACATGGAGCCCGTGGCGGTCAAGCTTGATTTCTCGGGCCTTATCGACGCCTTGAACAACGGTCAGATCGACATCGTCTGCGCGGGCATGTCGGTCACCGAGGAGCGCGCCAAGTCGGCCGACTTCTCCGATTCCTACCTCGATGACGACGTCGCCCTCATCGTGCGCGACGACTCGCCCTACGTGGGCGCGACCACGTTCGCCGACCTTAAGGGCGCCTACATCCTGGGGCAGGTGTCGACCATGTACGACGACGTGATCGAGCAGATCCCCGGCTGCGTGCACATGACGCCGGCGGACACGATCCCGCTCGTCGTGGAGAACCTTGCGAGCGGCTCGTGCGACGCCATCACCTATTCCGAGCTCAGTGTGCCCAAGCTCCTCGAGATGTACCCCAACTTCGTGCAGCTCGACATGACCGACCGCTTCGAGGGCACGCCCATGCCCGATAACGCCGCGATCGCCCTGGGCCAGCCGGAGATCCTCGAGCGCATCAACGACGCCATCGCCACGATCTCCGACGACGAGCGCCAGGAACTCTGGACGGCCTGCATGGACCGCCAGCCCGCCTAGGCCGGCCTTTTCGAACAAAGGGGTTTTCCATGACAACCACCGCTACCTCGAGACGGGGTCGCCTCGCGTCCTTCGTGCTCGATGATCACCGCTACGTCCTGCTCGCCACGAGCGCCGTCGCCTGCCTGGGCATGCTGCTCTCGAGCAGCCCGCGTCCCTGGTTCAGCTTCATGTACTACGCCTACCCGGTCGAGGTGGTCATGTACTGGCTGCTCGCCGCATGGGTCGGCCTGAGCGCTGTCGCCCTGGTCGTGAAGCTCTCGCTCCGCGATCGCTACGCCGAGCGCTCGCCCTTCACGCGGCCGCCGGTGCGCCGGCTCCTGCGCTGGGGGTCCTACCTCGTGTGGGCCATCACGGCGGTCCTCGTCGTCGACCGCATCGCGATGGGGCTCGCCTCCGCGTGGGCCGTCGCCACCACGGTCGAGAGCCGGCCCGCCGACGCGCTCCAGAGCATCCTCTACATGCTCTGGCACGGCCGCGACATGTTCCTCACGGGCATCGCGACCACCGTCGAGCTCGCCGTGCTCGGCACCGTGATCGCGTTCTTCCTCGCGCTCCTGCTCGTGTTCTGCCGCATCCAGACCGTGGACAGGCCCGATAACGACCTGGTCCGCTTTCTCAAGATCGTGGGCACCTGGTTCGCCAAGGTCTACAGCACCGTGATCCGCGGCACGCCGATGATGGTCCAGGCGGGCATCATCTACTACGGCGTGATCGGCGTCCTGCGCGGCTCCGGCATGGGGACGAGCGAGGTCAACGCGGTCTGGTCGGCCTTCACGGCGGGCCTCGTGACCATCTCCATCAACTCGACCGCCTACATGATGGAGGTGCTGCGCGGCGGCATCGAGTCGGTCGACGTGGGCCAGACCGAGGCGGCACGCTCGCTCGGCCTCTCCCAGTGGCAGGCCATGCGCAAGGTCGTGTTCCCGCAGGGCATCAAGTTCGCGATTCCCGGCCTCTCCAACGAGCTCGTCATCAACATCAAGGACTCGTCGGTGCTCTCGGTCATCGGCACCTTCGACCTCATGTTCGCGACGAACACCGTCGCGGGCATCTACTGGCAGCAGCTGCAGGCCAACATGATCGCCGCGGTTGCCTACCTGGTCCTCACCATGGTGGCGACATGGCTGCTCAACAAGCTGTCGCGCCGTCTGGGCGGGCGCGGGGCCGGGGTCACCGGCATGTCAGATTCCACGGTGAACACCGAGGCCGCCGCCGCGGCCGCCGACACGATGGGGGCGTAGAGCATGATGGATACGACGATGGAGCCCATGGTGCGCATCGAGGGCCTGCGCAAGTCGTTCGGGAGCCACGAGGTGCTGCGCAACATCGACCTTGAGGTCATGCCCGGCCAGGTGGTGACGGTGATCGGCCCCAGCGGTTCGGGCAAGTCGACGCTTCTGCGCTGCATCAACCTGCTCGAGACGCCCGACGCCGGGCACGTGTGGTTCCACGGCGAGGACCTCGCCGCGGCGCACGTGAACGTCAACAAGCTGCGCGAGAGCATCGGCATGGTGTTCCAGGGCTTCAACCTCTTCAACAACATGAACGTGCTCGACAACTGCACGCTCGCGCCCGTGACCCTGAAGAAGATGCAGAAGGACGAGGCGGAGCGCGTCGCCCGCGGCCATCTGGAGTCGGTGGGCCTCGCCGAGTTCGCCGACGCGTCGGTGAGCACGCTCTCGGGCGGGCAGAAGCAGCGTGTCGCCATCGCGCGGGCGCTCTGCATGAACCCCGACCTGATGCTCTTCGACGAGCCCACGAGCGCGCTCGACCCCGAGATCGTGGGCGAGGTGCTCGAGGTCATGCGCAACCTCGCGCGCGGCGGCATGACCATGGTGGTGGTCACGCACGAGATGTCGTTCGCGAAGAACGTCTCGGACGAGGTGGTCTTCATGGACGGGGGCGTGATCGCCGAGAAGGGCTCGCCGCAGAAGATGTTCACCGAGCCCGAGCACGCGCGCACCCGCGAGTTCCTTTCCCGGTACCTCGACGACTAGGCCGGGCGCCCGCGGGGCCCATCCGGCCCGGTCGCCGAGGCGTCGCGGGGCGCGGTGCCCCGGAGCGCTACGATGGGACATGCGGGCCCCGCCGCCCGCCGCAAGCCATACGTTCTAAGGAGTCCGCATGTCCACCACGACCATCTCCCGCGGGGGCCTCTCGGCCGCCATCGACCATCTCGGCGCCCAGCTCACAAGCCTCAGCCTGGACGGCAACGAGTACCTATGGCAGGCGGACCCGCGCTGGTGGGCCAAGCAGGCGCCGATCCTCTTCCCCATCGTGGGGTCCATCCGCGACGGCAAGGCCGTGTCCGCCGAGGGCCCGGTCGCGTTCGGCCGCCACGGCCTTGCGCGCGACTACGAGCACCGCGTGGTCGATGAGCGCGCCGACGCGGTGACCCTCGAGCTCACGGACTCCGCCGAGACGCGCGCCGCCTACCCGTACGCGTTCAAGCTCAACATGACCTATGCGCTCACCGGGCCGGCGAGCCTCACCCAGACCTTCCGCGTGGAGAACACCGGCGACGTGGTGCTGCCCTTCTCCGTGGGCGGACATCCCGCGTTCAACGTGCCGGCGCCGGGCACCGCCAACGAGCGCTTCGCCGACTACGAGCTCGCGTTCGAGGAGCCGTGGACGTGCATCGCGCCCAAGATCGCCGAGGGCGGCCTGCTCACCTACGACACCGCCGCCACGGTCATCGACGACGCCGACGTGCTGCCCATCACCCACGAGCTCTTCGCCGACGACGCCGTGATGCTCACCGACGTGCCGGGTAGCACGCTCACGCTGCGCAGCCGCGTCTCCGGCCACGGCGTGAAGATCGACTTCGCCGGCTTCAAGTACATCGGCATCTGGTCCGCCGCCGGCGACGCGCCGTTCGTCGCGCTCGAGCCCTGGACGGGTCACTCGACGCTCACGAGCGAGGACGACGTCTTCGAGCACAAGCGCGACATCACGCTGCTCGAGCCCGGCGCGGTGGACGAGCGCTCGTTCACGGTGACGCTGCTGTAGCGGCGCGCCCGGCAGGACGCCGCGGCGAGCTTTTGCGGGCTGGGCGCGAGCTCCGCTTTGCGCTTTGCTTTCCAAGTTAGGTGCAGTCCAAAACGCGTTGGGTGCAAACCCGCAGGGGAATTCGGAAACGCTGCCCGAGAATCCCCAGGGAGTTTGCACCCAACGTTGTTTTTGGTGCACTTAACGCTTTCCGTACTGCGACCGGCGCTACGAGAGCTCGGCGAGCAGCGCCTCGCAGCCGGCGAGCACATCGCGGTAGGTGGCGTCGAAGTCACCGGTGTACCAGGGGTCGGCCACGTCGCGCACGCGGCCGGCCCTATCGCGCGGGGCGGGGTCGAGCGCCCCGTCCCCGACGAACGAGAGCAGCTTGCGCACGCGCGCGCCGCCGTCGAGCCGCCATGCGGGGCTCCGGCGCAGGATGCGCTCCAGGTCGTCCATGTTCTCATCGTCCATCCCGATGATGAGGTCCCAGTCCGCGTACTCGTCCGCCTGGATCTGGCGGGCGCGATGGGGGACGACCGGCACCCCGCGCCGCCCGAGCTCCGCGACGGTCCCATGGTGCGGCGTGCAGCCGAGCGCCTCGCGCGTGGCGGCTGCGGAGTCGATCTCGAACTCGGCTTCGCGCCCGGCGCGGCGGACGAGTTCGGCCATGACGGACTGGGCCATGGTGGAGCGGCATATATTGCCATGGCAGACGAAGAGGATGCGGTGCATGGAATCCAAGCCTTTACTAATACTTAAGTTACCGGTAGCAAGTCGGCTCATATCATAGCCGTCTTCGGTAGGCGGGGAAACGGCGCCGCCACGGCCCGGTACGGGCGTCTCGATGTGTCGCGGGCGCGGGTGCCCGGCCGGGAATCGCCGCGCGCGTCTGAGGTGAACATGTGGGGAGATGCCCCGGCGGCGCCTTGCCGCTTGCCCGTCCCGCCGCTCCGGGTATGATTAAGTGCCGGAAGAAAGGACGCGCATGTATTCTCGGTTCGATATGCTCTAGCTGGGGGACACCCCGCCATCACCCGTCGAGCGGCACCGCGCCGCCCGGCCCCTCACCTGTCGAACCCGGCGCGCTGCGCCCCCAAGAGAAGGAACCATCATGCGCGACAAGCTAGAGAAACTCATCGCCGCCTACGAGGAGCTCGAGAAGAAGCTCTCCGACCCGTCCGTCGCCTCCGACATCAAGGAGTTCACGCGCCTTAACAAGGAGTACGCGCACCAGTCCGAACTCATCGCGAAGGCCCGCGAGTACCTGGGTGCCCTCGACGACATCGAGGCCGCTAAGGAGATGCTGCGCGAGGCGTCCGACGTCGACGAGAAGGAGCTGCTGCAGGCCGATATCTCCGAGAACGAGGCCAAGCTGCCCCAGCTCGAGGAGGACATCAAGTTCCTGCTCATCCCCGGCGACCCCATGGACGAGAAGAACACCATCGTCGAGATCCGTTCCGCCGCCGGCGGCGACGAGGCGGCCATCTTCGCGGGCGACCTGTTCAAGATGTACCAGCACTTCATCGAGGCCAAGGGCTGGAAGATGGAGGTGCTCGACTCGAGCCCGTCGGATGCCGGCGGCTTCAAGTCCATCGAGTTCAAGGTCTCGGGCGACAAGGTCTACTCCGTCATGAAGTACGAGAGCGGCGTGCACCGCGTGCAGCGCGTGCCCAAGACCGAGAGCCAGGGCCGCATCCAGACCTCGACGGCGACGGTCGCCGTGCTGCCCGAGGCCGACGAGATCGACATCCACATCGACCAGTCCGACCTGCGCATCGACACCTACTGCGCGTCCGGCCCCGGCGGCCAGTGCGTGAACACCACGTACTCCGCGGTGCGCATCACCCACCTGCCCACCAACACCGTGGTGCAGTCCCAGGAGCAGCGCTCGCAGATCCAGAACCGCGAGGTCTGCATGCAGATGCTGCGCGCCCGTCTGTACGAGATGGAGCTCGAGAAGCAGCAGGCGGAGCTCGGCGCCGAGCGCCAGAGCCAGATCGGCCACGGCAACCGCTCCGAGAAGATCCGCACCTACAACCAGCCGCAGGACCGCGTGACCGACCACCGTATCGGCTTCAACTCCACCTACAACGGCGTGCTTCTGGGCGATCAGCTGGGCACCGTGATCGACGCGCTCGCCGCCGCCGACCGCGCGGAGAAGCTCGCCCAGGCGGTCTAAGGGCCGGGCGCGGCGGGACCGCGCGCGATTTGTGGGATATTGACGAGTTTTGCCGCCGGCTCCCGCGGGCCGTGCGCACCGCATGCCACACAGCGGATGCCCTCACCTGCGCCGGCCAGATAGGGGGAAGCGCCCCGTTTGGTTTCGGAGAGGTCTGGGTCAGATGACGCGGCATTCCCGTTGGATGGGACCGCGACCATGGTGGCACGGAAGGCGCGCCCGCCAGCGCAGCGAGGAAGGGGCCGACATGGCTGACGAGACCTGGACGATCGAGCGGTGCATCAAGTGGACGGTCGAGTTCTTGGCGAGCAAGGGGGTGGAGCACCCCCGCGTCTCGGCGGACTGGCTCATGGGGGCGGCGACCGGCCTTGACCGCGTGGGCATATACACGAGCTTCGATAGGCCCCTCACGCCCGAGGAGCTCGCCTTCATGCACGATGGGGTCGTGCGCCGCGCCAAGGGCGAGCCGCTGCAGTACATCATCGGCGAGGCGCCCTTCAGGTCGCTCACGGTCGCCTGCGAGCCGGGCGTGCTGATCCCCCGCCCCGAGACCGAGATGCTCGTGGAGCTCGTGCTCGACCGCCTGGCGCGCACGATCCCGGATATGGCCAAGCCCGCGCGCGAGCGCACCGAGCTCCCGTGGAACGCCGAGGTCGAGCGGGCCCGCGAGGCCGAGCGCGCCGCCGCGGCGGCGGAGGCCGGGGCGGAGGGCGCCGCGGATGCCGGCGAAGACGTCGCCCCGGAGGGGGACGCGCCGGCCGCCCCGGATACGGACGATGCGCAATCCGTCGCGCAGGACGAGATGACCCGAGAGGACGACGCCATCGCCCCGGCCGAGGTCCGCGTGCTCGAGGTCGGTTGCGGAACGGGCTGCATCTCGCTCGCGCTCGCGTCCGAGCGCCCCGGGCGCGTCCGCTGCATCGCCACCGACATCAGCGAGCGGGCGGTCTCCCTCGCCGAGCGCAACCGTGCCCAGCTGGGCATCGACCCCGAAACGGTCGACTTCAGGCTCGGCGACCTCGTCGCGCCGGTGACCGCCGAGGAAGCGGGCACGTTCGACGCGCTCGTGTCCAACCCGCCCTACATCCCCACCTCGGTGATGGGCACGCTGCCCGATGAGGTGGGCAAGCACGAGCCCGACCTCGCGCTCGACGGGGGTGCCGACGGCCTCAACGTGTTCCGTCGCCTGCTCGCGGCGGCGCCCGCCATGCTCAAACCCGGGGCGCTTTTCGCCTGCGAGCTCTTCGAGGACTCCCTCGAGGCCGCCGCGGCGCTCTGCCGCCAGGCCGGTATGGATGAGGTCGAGATCATGCCCGACCTGACGGGCCGCTCGCGCTTCGTGCTGGCGCGCACGCCCGCGCGCCTGTAGCGCGCATCACGTTTCCGCCACACAACACCCCTTCCACCGGAGACATATCCCCGTCTGCGGCCTCGCCTGCCGCCGCGGGGCGAAAACGCCTGGAGCCGTGAGAGAATACTTCGAACGCTCAGCCATAGGGAACGGATTTTCGGAAGGGTGCGCCGCGCGCGATGCAGACGATATACCGCATAGGGGAGGGGATTCCCTCCGGCCTCGCGATACAGGAGGTCGCGCGCGAGCTCGCCGCGGGAGGCCTCGCGCTCATCCCGACCGAGACCGTCTACGGGCTCGCCGCCGCGGTCGGCCCCCTGGTCGACGGACAGGTTGAGATGGACGCCGCGCCCCGGGCCCCGCGCGTCAACGGCGCCGCCCTGCCCGCCCCCGCGACGGGCTACCGGCGGATCTTCACGGTGAAGCGGCGCGACCTCGCCCAGACCGTGCCGTGGCTCGTCGCAGACGCCTCGAGCCTCGATAGCTACGGCATCGACGTCGATCCCGCGACCCGTGCGCTCGCCGAGGCGTTCTGGCCTGGTGCGCTCACGCTCATCGTGCGCGCCAAGCCCTCCGTGCCCGCCTACATGCAGGCGGCCGACGGCACCGTCGCGCTCAGGGCATCGGCCTCGCCGGCGGTGCAGGCCCTCATCAGGGCGTGCGGCTGCCCGCTCGCCTGCACGAGCGCGAACACCCACGGGGCGCCGGCGCCCGCTGCCTTCGCCGATGTCGAGGAGGCGGTCTTGGACGGCGTCGACGTGGCCCTCGACGCGGGCGCGACCCCGTGCCGCGACGCCTCGACCATCGTGTCGTGCGTGGACGGGACGTTCAAGGTCATCCGCCGCGGCGCCCTACCGATCGAAGACCTCGAGCGCGTCGCGCGCTCCGCGCTCGCCGCCCAGACGCGACGCGCGCGGGATACCTACTAGAAAGCGGGAAACGATGGCGCTCTCCTTGAAGGACCTCAACCTGGTGGACAACGTGTACTCGTTCGGCGGGTCGTACATCATGGCGCTCGACAGCGGCACCACGTCGGTGCGCGCCGTCATCGTCGACGAGTACGGCTGCATCGTCGCGCAGTCGTCGCGCTCGCTCAAGTGCACCTACCCCGAGCCGGGCTGGGTCGAGCAGGACCCGATGGAGATCCTGGCCTCGCAGATCGCGGTCATGATGGAGGTCCAGTTCAAGAGCGGCATCCATTCCGACAGCATCGCCGCGGTGGGCATCTCCAACCAGCGCGAGACCACCATCGTCTGGGACCGCGACAGCGGCCAGCCCATCTACAACGCCATCGGCTGGCAGTGCCGCCGCACCGCCCCGCTCGCCCAGCGCCTCGTCGACGAGGGCTGCACCGACCTCATCCGCCAGAAGACCGGCCTCACGCCCGACGCCTACTTCTCGGCCACCAAGCTTGCCTGGATCCTCGACAACGTGAGCGGCGCCCGCGAGCTCGCCGAGGCGGGCCGCCTCATGTTCGGCACGGTCGACACCTGGCTCATCTACAACCTCACGGGCGGCGCGGTCTTCGCGACCGACTACACCAACGCGAGCCGCACGATGCTCTTCAACATCCATACCTGCACCTGGGACGACGAGCTGCTCGAGCTCCTCGACATCCCGCGGTGCATGCTGCCCGAGGTCCGGAGCAGCTCGTGCGAGTACGGCCGCATCTCGCACGAGGTCATGACGCACGCGCCGCTCATCGCCGGCGTGGCGGGCGACCAGCAGGCGTCGCTGTTCGGGCACTGCTGCTTCGATCCCGGCCAGGCCAAGAACACCTACGGCACCGGTTGCTTTTTGCTCATGAACACGGGCGACACCGTGGTCGAGTCGAGAAACGGCCTGGTCTCGACCATCGGCATCGCGGAGGGCGGCACGGTGAGCTACGCCCTCGAGGGGTCGATCTTCCACGCGGGGTCGGTCATCCAGTGGCTCCGCGACAAGCTGGGCATCATCTCGAAGGCGTCCGAGACCGCCGACATCGCGCGCTCGCGCGAGGATAACGGCGGCTGCTACCTGGTGCCGGCGTTCAGCGGCCTGGGCGCGCCGTGGTGGGACCCCACTGCGCAGGGGCTCATCTGCGGCCTCACGGGCGCCTCCGACCGCGCGAGTATCGTCCGTGCCGCCTGCGAGTCCATGGCGTACCAGAGCTTCGACGTGCTCCGCGCGATGGAGGCCGACGCCGGTGTGCGCCTCGAGGAGCTGAGCGTCGACGGGGGCGCCTCGCGCAACGACTTCATCATGCAGTTCCAGGCGGACCTGCTGGGGATCCCCGTCATCCAGTCCGCCTCGGTCGAGACGACGGCGCTCGGCGCCGCTTACCTCGCCGGCCTTGCCGTGGGCTTCTGGGAGGACCGCGAGGAGATCAGGCAGAACCGCGACGTCGCGAAGCGTTTCGAGCCGGCGATGGCCGACGAGTGCCGCGCGGCGTGCCTCGCCGGCTGGCATGCCGCCGTGGACCGCGCCCGCACGGTCCACGCGTAGGCCCGCTCGCCCCCGACC
>NZ_LR597547.1 GCF_902150035.1 Enorma burkinafasonensis | reverse complement strand
CACGAGGAGGAAAACGACCTCCTTGACGCCGGGAAGGCTCTGGCTGCCGTCCATGCGCTGGGAGATCTCGATGAGCTTCAGGGTGAAGACCAGGCCGAGCACCCCGCACCCGATCGGCAGGATGGCAGCCTGCCATACGCCCCTGGCGACGTCGTGCATGGTCAGGTCGCTCGAGCTCGTGAGCATGTGCGCGAAGTCGGCCGAGAGGATCCCGTTCGCGCCGATCGACCCGAGCACGCCCGTTTGCGCCTTGAACATCCAGTTGCAGCAGTCGCGCAGAAGGCCGCACAGCCACTCGTTGACGTCCCCGGCTATGTCGGCGTATGCCGGCTGCGCGGGGACGAGCAGGAGCGCGCAGAGGGCGAATGCCGTCGCGGCGGAGATGGCGAACGCCCTTCGGCGTTGCGATTCAAGCGCCCGCACGGCTACATCGCCTCCAGCGAGCCGCCGCGCGAGACCACGGTGACCACCGTCGAGGCGGGGTCGTCGAGCGTGAAGGTCGTCGACGCGACGTTTCCGGCGTAGTCGAGCCACACCTCCTTGTCCCAGGTGGCTCCCGCCGCCTGCGGGGACACCTCCGCCGCCTTCCCGGCGACGGCCTCCTCGATGGCGGCGGCATCCGCGCCAAGCGCCTCGGAGAGGCGGTCGTCGGTGCCGGTCACGGAGAACGCTCCGACTTGCGCCTTCTGGGGCACGTAGGCCTGCGTCAGGAGGTCGCATGCCAGGGTGCGGGCGCCCCCGTCGCCCGAGACCTGGATGAGCGACAGGCCTCCCGCCTTATCGCCGGTTCCCTTGACCTCGATGGGCACGCTGAGCACGCCGCCGGCCTCGGAGGGCTCCTCGGCCGAGAAGAACCAGGCGCGCTCGGTGCCGCCCGCGCTCTCCACCATGGCGCCCTCGACGATCCGCAGCGTGGCTGTCGGGTCGTCGGCGCCCGTCCATGCGGTGTTCCAGAGCGCCTCGGCGCCCGAGGCGGCCTTCCCGGTTGCCGCGTCGGCGCCTGCAGCCGCGGGCTGCTCTTGCTCCTGTGGACTATCCTGCGCGCCTTCCTGCGGGGCGATGGCGCAGCGCGCCGCGCCCGCGCCGAGCGCCACGGTGAGCGCGCCTGCCGCGACGGCGGCCATGACCCTTGACTTTCCCTGCATTGGTTTCTCCTATCTCGCGGTGAGCGCGCAGCTGAAGCTGCCGATGCCGCTCGCTATGCGGCACACGTCGCCCGTTCGC
>NZ_LR597525.1 GCF_902150035.1 Enorma burkinafasonensis | reverse complement strand
TCGTCTCTTCCCTGGCGAGGAGGGCGCGCTCCCGCGCATTCTCCCTCTCCCGCCTCGCGGTATCCGGTTCCCAAGGTACCCGCCTGCGCGGCTCGGCGCCGCGCGGCAAGGAGATATATTGCCAGAACCCCGGAGGTGTGGGGCCGGGAATCCGGGTCTACACCGTTCCTTCACAAGACGACTCGTTTCGGCCTGAATACCCACTATATATAGTGTTCTTCTGCCACTCGTCTACTAGTTGCTACCGCCTGCCGAACCTCTTGGCTACAGAATCGAGAATCCGCTATCTTCATCGTCCCCGCGGGCGATATCGCAGCCCGCCTCGAGGAGCTCGTCGCGCTCCCGGATGCTCGGCGCCTCGGCGTACACGCGCACGATCGGCTTCGTTCTGCTCGGGCGCATGAGAAGCCATGACTCGTCCTCGAACTCCATGCGCAGGCCGTCCATGTGGCTCACCGCCATCGGCTCGCGGCCCGCTACGCTCGGCGGGTTCAGACCGGGCAGCATCGTGCGGAACATCTCCACGACCTCGTTCTCGACCTTGAGGTTGCGCTGAGCACGGTACACGGTGCCGAAGTTCGTCCCCAGGTCGTCCACGAGCTCCGAGAGCGTGCGCCCGCTTGTCGCCATGAGCTCGCAGAGCAGCAGGCAGACCAGAAGGCCGTCCCGCTCGGGCATGTGGAACGGCAGCGCTATGCCGCCGCCCTCGTCCACGCCGATGAGCACATCGCCCTTGAGCGACTCTTTATATATATGTTCATAGCCGACCGGCTTCATCACCGCTCGGCAGCCGAGCGCGCTCGCGACGCGCCTCAGGAGCACCGAGGCGGACACGCCGGCGACGACGCGGCCCGTGCGGCCGCGGTTCTCCGCCAGATGCTTCAGCACGAGCGCGGCAACAGTCGCGGGCCCAATGAAGCGCCCCTTCTCGTCGATCGCGCCCGCCCGATCGGCGTCGCCGTCGGTCACGAGACCCGCGCAGGCGCCCAGCTCGACGACCGCGCGCTCGCAGTCGTCGACCCAAGGCTCCACGGGATCGGGGTGGATGTCATCGCTCTCGATACCCTGCTCGTCGTGGATCTCGACGACCTGTACCCCCAGGGCCCCGAGCACCGCGGGCAGCCAACCCGCACCGGCGCCGTACAGGGAGTCGTAGACGACCTTGAGGCCGGCGGACGCTATGAGCTCCCCGTCGACCTCCGCATAGAGCGCATCCAGGTACGGGGTCACCACATCGATGCGCTTGACCGCCCCGCGCCCCTCGGGCACGTCCGTCGGGAGGCTCCCCTCGATCTCGGCGATCTCGTCTGACGACATCATCGCGCCGTCCGCATGGAACAGCTTGATGCCCAGGTAATCCTGGGGGTTATGCGAACCGGTGACCATGATGCCGCCGCAGGAGCGCGGGTCGCGGCCCACCGTCCATGCGAGCGCCGGCGTGGGGGCGACGGTGTTCGAGACCATGGCGGTCAGGCCGTACGCGGCAAGCACCCTGCCGGCCAGCAGGGCGAAGGACTCCGCATCCCTGCGCGCGTCGTAGGCGATGTAGACGATGTCGCCCGGTCGCACGCGCGCCCACAGCTCCGCAGCGGCGGCGGCGATGCGGGCGACGCTCTCGTCGGTGAAGTCGCCGTCCCGGCGCGCGAACCAGCCGTCGGTCCCAAAATGGATCATCGCGCCCATCGCGCAGCTCTCCTTGCCTCGTGTGTAGACTCAGAACTCTATATATACCCAATGCCCCGGGGCGCACACGGCCGCAGGGACCTACCGCTCGAGCGCGTCCGCCATAGCCGCCGTGGTGCGCGCGGTGGCGCCGCAGCAGGCACCGACCAGCCGCGCGCCGCCCACGCGCCATGCCCTGCAGGCCCGCGCGAAGGCCTCCGGGTCCTCGTGCCAGACGGGCGACCCGTCCTCAGCAGGCACCGGGTCGCCCGCGTTGGGCCTCACCATGACCGGCGTGCGCGCGGCGGCGACCATGCGCGGCAGCACGCGCGTCGCGGCCTCGAGCGCGCAGCAGTTGACGCCGACCGCCGCCGCCCCATGGCGCTCGGCGTAGACGATGGCCCCCTCGATGGTAAGGCCGTCGCCCAGAAGGTTCCCCTCGGCATCGATCGCGAAGCTCACAAGGACCGGCATACCGTCCGCGCAGTCGAGCGCGCCGCCGAGAGCCGGGGCGAGGTCGCGGATGGAGCAGAAGGTCTCGAGCATGAGCGCGTCGACGCCTGCGGCGAGCAGCGCATGGCACTGGTCGCGGTACGCCGCGCGGCACGCGCGGTACTCGGGCGAGTCCTCTCTCATCCAGCTGAGCCCGCAGGGCCCCACGGACCCTGCGACGAACTGCGGCCGGGCGGCGCGCCCGGCATCGACCGCGGCGCGGTTGACCTCGCGCATCGGGCGCGCGATCCCGTCGCGCCGGAGCGCCGGTCCGCTCGCCTGGAAGGTGTTCGTAAGCATCACCTGGGCGCCGGATGCCTCGTACAGGCGATGGATGCGGGCGACGGTCTGGGGCTCGGCGAGGTTCCAGAACGCCGGCGGGATGTCGGCCGCGCCCGGCTCGCTCAAGAGCACGCTCCCCATGGGCCCCTGCACAAGCAGGGTCTCGTCCTCCAGACGCTGCAGCAGCTCCGAGGCCCCCGCGCGATTGTAGTAGCCGCTCTCGAAGCGGACGCCGCGCGGCGCCGCGTCGATAGGTTCTTCCGTCATCGGGCCCGCGTTCGCCTTTCGCATGCGCGCTCCCCCTAGCGATCGACCGAGATCCCCTGCCGCTCCAGGTATGAGAGCCAGCGCCCCATCGTGTCCTCGGACAGGGCGTGCTCCATCATGCACGCCTCGGCGTCGGCGCGATCGAAGTCGACGCCGAGCTCCTGCACGAGGAAGGTGCGGATCAGGCGGTGGCGGTACCACACGGCCGACCCCACCTCGCACCCCTGCGGGGTGAGCAGCACCTTGCCGTAGTGCGACTGCTCGACGAGCCCTTGGCCCTTGAGCGCGGTGACCGCCTTGTTGACCGACGCCTTCGAGACCCCCAGCCGCGTGGCGATGTCGACCGAACGCACCCCGCCCTCGGCACCGTCCTCCTGCTCGATCCTGACCATGCACTCGAGGTAGTCCTCGTTCGCCATGGTGAGATGCAGCTCGCGTGAGCGCTCGGTGGTTTCCATAGGGGCTCCCATCTGTGTCTTTCGCTCGCCATTGTACCCCATCGCCCAGGGAGGATACCCCCACCGGGTACGGCCGGGCGGAGGCGGGCGCGCGGGGCGGAGCGGGCTGGCGCGTGCGCCGCTATTTGAGCCGCAGCGCGCGAAGCAGCGGCAGGCGGACGACCAGGTCGACTGCAAGCGTGGCCGCGAGCAGGGCGAAGGAGAAGAGCGCGCCCGCCGTCAACGTCGCGATGATGCCGCAGGCAGCCGAGCCCGCCGTGGCGCCGGCGGCCCCCATCGCCGAGAGGCAGGCGTCCCGCAGCATGCCGTCGGCATACGGGCACCAGAGCGAATAGGTGAACGACTGCAGGATATAGAAGCCGAGTATCGCGGGGGCCAAGCGGGCGGACAGGTGCCCCATCGGGGATGCGGCCGTCGCGCGGGCGGGACGGTCGAGGGCGGCGGCGAGCGCCGCGAGCGCGAGCGCGAACGAGAGCGCCGAGGTCGACTTGAAGGAGAGCGCCTGGAGGATATCGGCGCGACCGCACCACGCAGCGGCCGCCTCGACCGCCACGGTGAGGAGTACTGCGGCGGCGAGGGCCCACCGCGCGCGCCGGCGCCATGCGCGGCGGGCGGTCGAGGAGGCCAGCTCGCCCAAGGCGGCGCCGGAGACGAACCCCACCGCATAGCTCACCGCGCTCATGAGCTTGCGCCACTCGAGCAACCCGCGCTCGAGCTCGCCCGGCGACACGAACGCGATGTAGGCGTTGACCGCGTAGACCGCCACGGCGAGTGCCACCGCAGCCGGCAGGCGGTACCTGCCCAGACGCCGCCAGGCCCACGCCAGCACCGGGGCCGCGGCGACGAGCGCCGCATACACCCAGACGAACTGGAGGCCGCCCACGATCCACGCACTCTGGTTGAGCCCGATCCCGGGCAGCGGGAAGACCAGGGCGTCGACGGCGAGCGCGAGCGCCGCGTAGCAGCCGACGGACACAGCGATGGCAGCGAGGCGGCGGGCCGTCTTGCGGTACGCCTCGCGCCAGTAGCCGGCCTCGCCCGCCCGGGCTGCCATGGCCGGTATGAGGAAGCGGCCGGAGATGGCGAAGAACACCTGGTTGCCGAAGGCTCCGAGCAGGTTGATGAGGCCGAGGAGGGCAAGGGCGGCGGGCGCCGCCGCGATGATGCGGGCGACATCTCCGCTCGCGACGGCATGGGCGAGCGCCTGCGGACCGGGCGCCGCAGCGCCCATCGAGGCTTCGACGGCCTGGGCGAACAGGTCCTGGAAGGTGTGGAACACCGCGATCCCCGCGATCGCGATGAGACGGAGGGCCTCGACGCGCAGGTTGCGGGCCCGCGGCGCGCGGGGCGCGGCGGCCGGGGAGGCATCGATCTCGCGAGCCACCGCATCACCTCCCGTCGCGCGCGGCGCCGGCCTCCCGGCGCCTTGGTTACACGGGCCTATTCTACGCATAGGCACGTGCTACAGTGGGATTCACACGACAGAACCACGAGAAGGGAGCCCGCATGGCCGCTTCGCCCTCGACACCCGACGTCCTCGCGCGCTTCCTGCGCTACGTCCAGGTACCCACCACCTCGAGCGACGCGAACGCGGACCGGGTGCCCTCGACGCCTGAGCAGCTCGACCTCGCGCGCATGCTCGCCGACGAGCTCAGCGAACTCGGCGCCCGCGACGTCGAGGTCAGCGAGCACGGCTACGTCACCGCCCATGTCCCCGCGAGCGACGGCGAGGGCGCGCGGCCGGCGCTCGGCCTTATCGCCCATCTCGACACCACCGAGGTGGTCTCCGGCGAGGGCGTGCGGCCGCATATCGTGCGCTACGAGGGCGGCCCGCTCGTGAGCGGCACGGGTCCTCACGGCCCCATCCAGCTCGACCCGGAGGGCTACCCGGCGCTCGGCTCCCTTATCGGCGAGGACCTCGTGGTCACGGACGGCACCACCCTACTCGGCGCCGACGACAAGGCCGGCATCGCCGAGATCATGGCGCTCGTGGCACGGCTCGCGCGCGACCCCGCGCTGCCGCATCCCGCGCTCGGCATCTGCTTCTGCCCCGACGAGGAGATCGGCCATGGGGCGGCCCTGCTCGACCTCGAGCGCTTCGGCTGCGCGTACGCCTACACCGTCGACGGCGGCCCCATCGGCGAGCTGGAATGGGAGTGCTTCAACGCCTGCAGCGTGACCGCGCGCTTCGACGGCCACTCCACGCACCCCGGCGACGCCAAGGGACGCATGGTGAACGCCGGCAACCTGTTCTCACGGTTCCACCAGATGCTGCCCGAGCACCTGCGCCCGGAGCACACCGAGGGGTACGAGGGCTTCATCCACCTGCTCGGCGTCTCGGCGACCTGCGAGCACGCGACGGCGCGCTACATCGTGCGCGACCACGACCGCCAGGCGTTCGAGTCCCATGTCGAGCTCATGCGCGCGGCGGCCGCCTTCATGAACGGCGAGCTCGGCTGCGAGCGGGTCCATCTCGACGTGGAGCAGGAGTACCGCAACATGGCGGAGGTCGTCTCGGCCCATCCCGAGCTCATCACCGCGGCCGAGGAGGCCTTCCGCGCGGCGGGCGTCGAACCCCGGGTGATCCCGATCCGCGGCGGCACCGACGGCGCGCAGCTCTCGTTCAGGGGGCTCCCCTGCCCCAACCTCTCGACCGGCGGATACGCCTGCCACAGCGTGAACGAGTTCATCCCGGTGAGCTCGCTTGAGCGCATGGTCGACGTCCTCACCGAGCTCGTCGCTCGCTTCGCGTAGGGCGCCCGCGCCACATCCCCGACCCGACCCGTTGGAATGTACATATCCATGTATCTCGATGGACCGCGTTTTCTCGGCATACATAAAAATGGACGGAATCGGCGCTCAGCAGGCCGATTTCGTCCATATCCGTGTATCTCGATGAAATGACGTCGGATTTCAGTCGCCGAGATACACGGAATCGTACATTTTGGGGAGCGCAGACGCGGGTACAGCCCCGGCCGCAGGTGCGGCGCCGGCGGCGAATACGGCGCCGGCGGCGAGTGCGGCCTCGGCAGCGGGCGCTACTCCTCGGCTTCCTCGTCCTCCGAGCCCGAGCCGCTCGTGGTGGCGGTGCCGTTCGCCCAGTCGCTCGCCTCGTTGTTGGAGAGGTCGCCGATGGTCGTGGAGCTGCCGCTGTCGAGCGACAGGCCGGACTGCGGGCCCTCGGGGTCCTCGCCGGCGTCGACGCGCTCCATCATCTCCTCGAGCTCCTCCTCGTGCACGAACACGTAGCTCACGCCGTTGATGTAGGTGTCGCCACCGGCGTGCGAGGGGATGTTCGCGGTCCACATGGCGTCCGTGTCCATGCCGCGCATGGCGTTCGCGAGCGAGAGGATGTCGCTCAGCGTGAGGTCCGTGGCCACCATGTCGGCCATGGCGTCGATGATGCCCGGGAGCTTCGTGGCGTCGGTGCGGTTCAGGATCGTGTTGGCGAGCGCCGCGACGAAGATGCGCTGGTGGCGCATGCGGGTGTAGTCGCCGTCGGCGTAGGCGCGGGAGCGGCAAAACGCGAGCGCCTGCTCGCCGTTGAGCGTCTGCAGGCCCGGCTCGATCGTGAAGTCGGCCGCCTTGGGGTCGTCGATCTCGTCGG
Source organism: Enorma burkinafasonensis (assembly GCF_902150035.1). GTDB lineage: Bacteria > Actinomycetota > Coriobacteriia > Coriobacteriales > Coriobacteriaceae > Enorma > Enorma burkinafasonensis. The sequence continues at coordinate 10,380 of NZ_LR597525.1, read as the reverse complement.
GGACGTTCACCTCGACGCCGCCGAGCGCGTCGACGAGCTGCACCAGGCCGTCGAAGCTGATCTCGGCGTAGTGCGAGATCTCGACGCCGCAGAGGTCGTTCACCGCCTCGACCATGCCCACCGCGCCGTCGGTGGTGTGGGCGGCGTTGATCTTCATCGTCTCGCCCTTGTAGGTGATGCGCGTGTCGCGCGGGATGGAGATGAGCGTCACGTGCTGCTGCTTGGGGTCGATGCGCGCGAGGATGATGGTGTCGGCGCGGTACGAGGTCTCGCCCGGTCGCCCGTCGGTGCCCAGAAGCAGCATGTAGAAGGGCTCGCGGGCCACGTCGGAGTCGACGAGCACGGCCTGGAGCTCGGGCGTGATGATGCCGGCGTCCGAGAGGCGCGAGACGATGCTGTTGAACCACAGGGCCGTGGCGGTGCCGGCCGTCACGAGGAAGGCGACGAGCACGCCGAGCACCGTGCGGCGGATGATCCGCCCGCGGCGGCGCTGGCGCGAGCGCTCGGCGTAGCGCGCGACGTTATCGCGGCTGTAGATCCTGCTCGCCGTGCTCGACGAGGTGCGCCTCGACTGCTGGACGGCCTTCTTTCGACGCAAACCCATGCGCGTACCTACCTAGTCATCCATCGGATCGGGCACGGTCACGCAGGCCACCTGCGCCCCCAATCCGCACAACTTGTCAACGAAGCGCTCGTACCCGCGGCGGATGTGATGGATGGCCGAGACCTCCGTCGTGCCCTCGGCGACCAGGCCGGCGAGCACCAGGGCGGCGCCTCCGCGCAGGTCGGGCGAGACCACCTGGGCCCCCGAGAGCGCGTCCACGCCGTGGATGATGGCGTGGTGGCTCTCGATGCGGATATCGGCACCCATGCGCACCAGCTCGGATGCGAACATGAAGCGGTTCTCGAAAATGTTCTCGGTGATCACGGAGCTGCCGTCCGCGAGGGCGGAGAGCACCATGACCTGGGCCTGCATGTCGGTGGGGAAGCCCGGGAACGGCAGCGTCTGGATGTCCTCCGGCCGCAGGCGCTCGGCGCGCATGACGCGCACGCCGTCCGCGGTGCGCTCGTAGGGCACACCCATGAGCTCGAGCTTCTTGAGCACCATGCCCAGGTGCTGCGGGTTGAAGCCGGCCACCTCGACGCCGGCGGGGCCGGGGGGGCGCGCGCCCGCCACGATGAAGGTGCCCGCCTCGATGCGGTCGCCCACCACGCGGTGCACCACGGGATGCAGGCTTTCGACGCCCTCGACCTCGACGACCGGGGTGCCGGCGCCCGAGATCTTGGCGCCCATCTTGTTGAGCATGTTGGCGAGGTCGACGATCTCGGGCTCGCGCGCGGCGTTGTCGATGATCGTCGTGCCCTTGGCGCGGACCGCGGCCATGATCAGGTTCTCGGTCGCGCCTACGCTCGCGAACTCGAGCGTGACCGCCGTGCCCGCGAGGCCGTCCGGCGCGTCGGCGTAGATGTAGCCGTGGTCGGTGTCGAAGCTGACGCCCAGGGCCTCGAGGCCCAGGATGTGCATGTCGATCTTGCGCGCGCCCAGGTTGCAGCCGCCCGGCATGGCGATCTTCGCCTTGTTGAACCTGCCGAGCAAAGGCCCCATGACGGCCGTCGAGGCGCGCATCTTGGCGACGAGCTCGTAGGGTGCCTCCCAGGAGTCGACCGCCGAGGTGTCGATGGCGAGCGTGTGCTCGTCGACGACCTCGATCGTGGCGCCCAGGCCCTTGAGCACCTTGCCCATGACGTGCACGTCGGAGATGTTGGGGACGTTCTCGAGGGTGGTGAGACCGGGGGCGAGCAGCGTGGCCGCCATGAGCTTGAGCGCGGAGTTCTTGGCGCCTGCGACCTCGACGCGCCCCTCGATAGCATGTCCGCCTTCAACACGGATGATATCCACGTGTCATCCTTTCACCCGACAACCGGGGCTCTCGCCCCCAGATAGCATCATGCCCGGAGGGTGTTCCGGGCATGATGAGGCATATTCTCGTTCAGGGACGCACGTCGCGCGCGTCTACTCGGCAAGCAGGAGCCTGCACCATGCAATCTCATTATAGAGGTAGGCGCGGCGTGCATCATCCTGCGACAAATTACGCAGCTGTTCTTCAAAACCTGCGAGGCGCCCCTTGATGTCGTCGGCGTCGACCGAGGCCAGGTCCTCCGCCCGCTCGGCGAGCACGACCACCTCGTCGTCGGCGATCTGGACGTACCCTCCCGTCACGGCGAAGGTGTGGTCGGGCTCCCCCATCGCCTCGTCGCAGACGCGCACGTAGCCGGGCTCGATCGTCGCGATCTCGCTCGCGTGCCGGGGCAGCACGCCGAGCTCGCCGTCGGTGGCGGGCACGGCGACGAACGCCGCGTCCGCCTCGTAGGCGCAGTGCTCGGGGCAGACGATGCGGATGTGCATGGGTCCCATGGGTCCTTACGCCCCCGCTTCCATCTTCGCGGCGCGCTCGCGCACGTCGTCGATCGTGCCGGCGTAGCGGAACGCCTGCTCGGGGATGTCGTCGCACTCGCCGTCGACGATGGCGGCGAAGCTGCGCACCGTGTCCTCGACGTGGATGTAGACGCCGGCGTTGCCCGTGAACTTCTCGGCCACGTGGAACGACTGCGAGAGGAACTGCTGGAGCTTGCGGGCGCGGTCGACCGTGAGGCGCTGCTCCTCCGAGAGCTCGTCCATGCCGAGGATCGCGATGATGTCCTGCAGGTCGGAGTACTCCTGGAGGATCTCCTGCACCTTCACGGCCACGCGGTAGTGCTCCTCGCCCACGATGCTCGGGTCGAGCGCGTCCGAGGAGGACGCGAGCGGGTCGATGGCCGGGTAGAGGCCGAGCGCCGCGATGGAGCGCGAGAGGACCGTCTGGGCGTCGAGGTGGGTGAAGGTCGTGGCCGGCGCGGGGTCGGTGAGGTCGTCCGCGGGCACGTAGACCGCCTGCACCGAGGTGATCGAGCCGGTCTTGGTGGAGGTGATGCGCTCCTGCAGGTCGCCCATCTCGGTCGCGAGCGTGGGCTGGTAGCCCACCGCCGACGGCATACGGCCGAGCAGCGCCGAGACCTCGGAGCCCGCCTGCGAGAAGCGGAAGATGTTGTCGATGAACAGGAGCACGTCCTGGCCGCGGTCGCGGAAGTACTCGGCCGTGGTGAGGCCGGCGAGGCCCACGCGCAGGCGGGCTCCCGGGGGCTCGTTCATCTGGCCGTAGACCAGGCAGGTCTTGTCGATGACGCCCGACTCGGTCATCTCGAGGTAAAGGTCGGTGCCCTCGCGGGTGCGCTCGCCGACGCCCGTGAACACGGACGTGCCGTTGTGCTCCTGCGCGAGGTTGTTGATGAGCTCCTGGATGAGCACCGTCTTGCCCACGCCGGCGCCGCCGAAAAGGCCCGTCTTGCCGCCGCGGATGTAGGGCTCGAGCAGGTCGACGGCCTTGATGCCCGTCTCGAAGATCTCGGTCTGGGTGGTGAGCTCATCGAAGTGGGGCGCCGGATGGTGGATCGGGTAGTACTCCTCGATCTCGGGCATGGGCTTGCCGTCCACCGGCTTGCCCAGCACGTTCCAGATGCGGCCCAGGGTACCGGGGCCGACCGGCATCTTCATGGGCTCGCCGGTGTCGACCGCCACGAGGCCGCGCTGCAGGCCGTCCGTGGAGGTCATCGCGACGCAGCGTACCACGCCGCCCGGGAGCTGGCTCTCGACCTCGAGGATGGTGCTCACGTGCCCCATCGGGGTGTCCGCCTCGACGGTGAGGGCGTTGTAGATGCCCGGCACCTGGGCGGGGAAGCGCACGTCGACGACGGCGCCGATGATGCGCACGATGCGGCCCTCACCCACGGAATGGATGCGGCCGGCCTCCTCGATGACCGACTTCACGCTGGTATCTGTCATTGCTGGTCCTCCAATGCTGAGGCTCCGCCCACGATCTCGTTGATCTCGGTGGTGATGGATGCCTGGCGCACGCGGTTGTACGTGCGGGTCAAGGTGGCGATGATGGCCGTGGCGTTCTCCGTCGCCGAGTGCATGGCCTTGCGGCGGGCGCCCTGCTCCGCGGCCGCGGAGTCGATGAGCGCCTGGTGGATGACCGTAAGCACGTAGCTCGGCGCGAGATCGGAGAGCACGCGCTCGGCCGAGGGCACGAACCTGAACGCCGACGAGACGCGCTTGGGCCCCTCGCTGGCGTTCTTGCGCGGTCCGTGCGCCATGGCCACGGCGTCGGCGTCGAGCGGGAGCAGGTGCTCCACGCGCAGCTCCTGGTCGACGCGGTTCTTGGCGTGGTGGTACACGAGCTCCACGCAGTCGAGCTCGCCTGCGGCGTACGCGCGGCAGACGTAGCTCGCGATCATGCGGGCCTGCTCGAACGACGGGTCGGCCGACGTGCCCTCGAAGTGCATCACGAGCTCGTCGCGGCCCTTGAAGTACTCGCTCGGCTTGCGCCCGCAGGCGATGACCTTGCCGGTGGCGCCCGCCTGCTGCCAGCGCGCGAGGATCTTCTCGGTCGCGCGGACGACGCCGACGTTGAAGCCGCCGGCCAGGCCGCGGTCGGACGCGACGGCGATCACGAGGCCCGCTTTCTCGGCCTCGTGCCGCTTGAGCATGGGGTCGCCGTTCGCGACCTCGGTGTCCTGCGCAACGGTGAGCATGACGTCGGTGATGGCGGTCTTGTAGGGCTCCGCCTGGATGGCGCGGTCGAGCGCGCGGCGGATCTTGGCCGTCGAGACCATCTCCATCGTGCGCGTGATCTGCTTGGTGCTCTCCACCGACGAGATGCGCTTGCGTATGTCGCGAAGGTTCGCCATGGGGCTACTGCTCCTCTGCCGCTGATCCGTCGTCCTCGCCCTCGCCCGCATGCCGGGTCAGGTACTGCTTCTTGAAGTCCTCGATCGCCTGCGTGAGCTTGGTGTCGAGGTCGCCTTCGATCTTCTCGGAGCGCAGGCGGTTGAGCAGCGGTCCGTAGGAGTTGTTCATGTACTCGAGCAGCTCGTCGCGGAAGCTCAGGACCTGCGAGAGCGGGAGGTCGTCGAGGTATCCCTTGTTGCCGGCGAACAGCGCCACGATCTGGTTGGTGACGTCGAACGGCTTGAAGCGCGGCTGCTTCAAAAGCTCGGTCATGCGCGAGCCATGCGTGAGCTGCTTCTGCGTCGCGGCGTCGAGGTCCGAGCCGAACTGCGCGAAGCCCACGAGCTCCTGGTAGGCCGCGAGGTCCAGGCGGAGGTTGCCCGCCACCTGCTTCATGGCCTTGGTCTGCGCGGCGCCACCGACGCGCGACACCGAGATGCCCACGTCGACGGCCGGGCGCTGGCCCTGGAAGAACAGGTCGCTCTGCAGGTAGATCTGTCCGTCCGTGATCGAGATCACGTTGGTGGGGATGTAGGCCGACACGTCGCCGTCCTGCGTCTCGATGAGCGGGAGCGCCGTGAGCGAACCGGAGCCCAGGGCCTCGGAGAGCTTGCAGGCGCGCTCGAGCAGGCGCGAGTGCAGGTAGAAGATGTCGCCGGGGTAGGCCTCGCGTCCGGGCGGACGGCGCAGCGTCAGCGACATCTGACGGTAGGCGACGGCCTGCTTGGACAGGTCGTCGTAGATCACGAGCACGTGCCCGCCGGGGTTGGCGGCGTTCGCGGGCTCGCCGTCGCGACCGTTGTACATGAAGTACTCGCCGATCGCGGCGCCCGCCATGGGGGCGATGTACTGCATCGGCGCGGACTCCGCCGCGGTCGCCGAGACGATCACGGTGTAGTCGAGCGCATGGTGGCGCGAGAGGGTCTCGCGGATGTTCGCGACCGTCGAGGCCTTCTGGCCGATGGCGACGTAGATGCAGATCATGCCCTTGCCGCGCTGGTTGATGATCGTGTCGATCGCGATGGCGGTCTTGCCCGCCTTGCGGTCGCCGATGATGAGCTCGCGCTGGCCGCGCCCGATGGGGATCATGGCATCGATGGCCAGAAGGCCGGTCTGCACCGGCTCGCACACCGGCGTGCGGTCGATGACGCCGGGGGCCTTGAACTCGATGGGACGGCGGTGGCTCGTGCGGATGTCGCCCAGGCCGTCGATGGGCTGGCCGAGCGGGTTCACCACGCGGCCGAGCATGCCGCGGCCCACGGGGATGTCCATGATGCGGCCGGTGGTGCGGCACTCGTCGCCCTCCTTGATGACGGACACGTCACCGAAGAGCACGGCGCCCACCTCGTCGGCATCGAGGTTCTGGGCGAGTCCGTAGACCGTCTCGCCGGTCTCGGAGCTCTTGAACTCGAGAAGCTCGCCGGCCATGGCGTTGCGCAGGCCGCTGACGCGGGCGATACCGTCGCCCACCTCGTCGACGAGCGACATCTCCTGGGTGTCGACCGTGGCGGCGATGCTGTCAAGCCGCTCCGCCAGGGCGCGCGCGATGGTCTGCGCGTCGATCGTCTTAGCCATGAGCGACTGCACCTCCTTCGTGCGGATGGATGGAAGCCAGGTTGTCGCGCATCGCGCGCAGCCTGGTCTTCACCGAAATGTCGCGGCGCTGGCCGCGGGCCTCGAGCACGATGCCGCCGATGATGGAGGGGTCGACGTGCTCGATGAGGAACACCTTGCGGCCGAGCTCGCGCTCGCAGCGCTCGGTGAGCGAGGCGCGCAGGGCGTCGTCGAGCGGGACGGCGGTGGTCACCGTCACGCCCACCACCTCGTCGTCCTCCTCGGTCATGGTGCGGTAGGCATCGGCGATGGCGGGGAGGATGTCGAGCTGGTCGCGCTGGACGAGCTCGGTGAGCACCGCCAGGAGCTCGGGGCTGGCGGAGGCCAGCACCTCGAGGTCGCGGCGGTTCTCGAAGACCCGCCCCTCGGCCTTGCCTGCCTCCAGGAGCGAGTGGGCGTAGGTCTCGAGGACGCGGCCCTCCCTGCGGCTAGTTGCTGGCATTCAGGCTACCTGCTTCCTCGATGTAGCGCTCGATGAGGCGACGCTGCTCGCCGTCCTCGTCGAGCGTCTTCTCGACGATCTTCGAGGCGACCGACACCGAGAGGTCGGCGATGGACGCCGCGGCCTCGGCGTAGAGCGCGTGGCGCTCGTCCTCGGCGGTGGCGTGCGCCTTGGCGATGATGTGCTCGGCCTCGGTGCGGGCGGCGGCGATGATGCGCGCGCGCTCGGCCTCGGCGTCCTGACGGGCGGCGAGCACGATGTCGGCTGCCTGGCGACGGGCGTCGGTCACGAGCTCGTCGGAGGCGGCGCGGTCCTCGATGGCCTTCTGCTTGGTGCGCTCGGCCTCCTCGAGGCTCTCCTCGATGCGGCGGGAGCGCTCGTCCATCATCCCGAGCACCTTCGGCCACGCGATCTTGGCCAGAACGACCCAGATGATGAGGAACGCGATGAGCGCCGGGACGAACTCCGCCATCTTGGGGATGAGGATGGACGCGCCGCCCGCGCCCTCGGCGAACGCCGGGGCAGGGGCCGCGAGCGCCGCAAGCGCCCAGGGGGCCGCGACGGCGGCCGCGCGGTTGATGATCTTCATGGTCTGCTCCTTACACGACACGATGCGCAGGGCTCCCTAGGAGATCAGCGTAACGACGAAGCCGATGAGGCCGAGCGCCTCGGTGAAGGCGGATGCCAGAATGAAGACGGTGAACGCTCGACCCTGGATCTCGGGCTGACGCGCCATGGCGCTGGTCGCGCCGAACGCGGCAAGGCCGATCGCCAAGCCGGCGCCGATAACACCGAGACCGTAACCGATAACTCCCACTGTTTCCTCCTTTGTCGTGCGCCTGAGCGCAGGATACCCAGTATCGACAGGGGCCTTGCGCCCCGTGTCAGCGATTGCGACCGCTAGTGGCCCTCGGCCTCGGCGATCTGGATGTAGACGGCGGCGAGCACCGTGAACACGTACGCCTGGACGAAGGCGACGATGAGCTCGACCGCGTAGATGATGAGCAGGATGGCGAGCCACGCCACGCTCGGCAGGGCCATCGCCGCGTTCATGGCCGTGAGCTGCTGGAAGAGCGGCTCGACGAAAAGCGATGCCATGATGGCGAACGAGCCCATGACGATGTGGCCGGCGAACATGTTGCAGAACAGACGGATGGCGAGCGTGATCGGGCGGAGCAGCAGCGAGAAGACCTCGATGACCCACACGAACACGTTCATGGGGAACATCACGCCAGCCGGCGCGAGGCTCTTGATGTAGCCGATGACGCCGTGCTTTTTGCAGCCGTAGTACACGAAGTAGATGAAGGTCACGAGCGCGAGCGCGGCCGTGCAGCCGATGGCGCCCGTGCCGGGCTTCATACCGGGCACGAGGCCCACGAAGTTGTTCACCAAGATGAAGAAGAAGATCGTGGCGAGGAAGGGGAAGTGGCGGCGCCATTCGGTGCCGACGACCCCCTTGGCTACGTCGTTCTCCACATACTCGACCAGGTACTCGACGCCGTTGACGAACACGCCGCGGGGCACGAGCTCCTGCTTGCGCACGAAAGCGAAGACCACGGCGGCGAGCAGCAGGGCCGCCACGATGAGCCAGAACGAGTATTGGGTCAGGCCCGCATCGAGGTCGCCCACCACCGGTGCCGAGGAGAACTCGGAAACGAGCTCGTTGATCGCCTCGGGCAGCTTGGAAAACGCGTCCAAGAACGTCACCTTCCTATCCAGCGGCGCCCGAAGGCGCCCTTATCTCCCGTGGTCCCAGATCACCATGCAGGCGACGGCGATGAGGCCCACGAAGAAGCCCGCGAGCTCGCCGACCGTGAAGGCCACGAGCGCGGCGCGCGCGATGACGGCCACCACGACGACGCCCACGAGCAGGATCGCGAACGAGACGAACACGCCTATGAGGCCGATCCCCATATCGGCGTCCCGTTTGCGCCTGAGCACGGGCACGAGCGCGGCGAGCAAGGGGGCGAAGGCGGCGAGGCCGATGACGGCCCCGATCGCGCCGGCCGGCAGATGGACTGCGGCATCGAAGCCGGACATCAGCGATCGCACCTCCGCCCGGGCGCCTCCGAACACGCGGACCGCTCAGGCTGTGCACCTATTGTAGAGACCCGCGACAGGAATTCAAGGGAAATGTGTTCCAATCGTGACCGTGTGCCGAAGGGTTTGGACTGCTGGCTAAGATTGGCGCTCTGACGTGCTCTTATCATGATATGGACCCCGCTCGGCGCGTGCGTTAGAGCGTGCCGAAGATGCGGTCCCCCGCATCCCCGAGCCCCGGGACGATGTAGGCGTCGGCGTTTAAGCCCTCGTCGATGGAGCACGTGTAGACGCGCACCCCGGAATCGGCCTCCAGAAGCGCGCGGAGCCCCTCGGGCGCCGCCACGATGCAGAGGAAGCGGATGTCGCGCGCGCCCTGGCGCCTCAGGTACTCGACGGCCGCCACCGCGGAGCCGCCCGTGGCGAGCATGGGGTCGACCACCAGGCACACGCGCCGGTCGATGTCGGCCGGGAGCTTGCAGTAGTACTCGTGCGGCAGGTGGGTCACCTCGTCGCGCGACATGCCGATATGGCCCACGCGCGCGGCGGGCACGAGCTCGAGCAGGCCGTCGACCATGCCCAGGCCCGCGCGCAGGATGGGCACGATCGCGAGCTTCATGCCCGCGAGCCTGCGGCAGGTGGCGCGGCGGATGGGGGTCTCGACCTCGACGTCCTCGAGCGGCAGGTCGCGCGTGGCCTCGTACCCCTCGAAGAGGGCGAGCTCGCCCACCAGGTCGCGGAACTGCTTGGTGCCGGTCTGCCGGTCGCGCAGGATCGAGAGCTTATGCTGGACGAGCGGATGGTCGACGAGCGTCACGCGGGCGCGGTCGAAATCTGCGGCCATCGCCTACTCCCCGGCGTTCTCGAGCGCGGAGATCTTCGCGACGCGGCGCTCGTGGCGGCCGCCCTCGAAGGGCGTCTCGAGGAAGGTCCGCACGATCTCCCTGTTGACGTCGAGGTCGATGAAGCGGCCGGAGAGGCACACCACGTTGCCGTTGTTGTGCTGGCGGAAGAGCTCGGCGAAGGCGGGCGAGGTGATGGAGGAGGCGCGCACGCCGGCGACCTTGTCGGCCGCGACGGCCATGCCGATGCCGGTGCCGCAGATGAGCACGCCGAAGTCGGCGTCGCCCGCGGAGACGGCGCGCGCGACCTTCTCGGCGTAGTCGGGATAGTCCACGGAATCCGCCGTGTCGGGGCCGAAGTCGAGGACCTCGTGGCCGAGCTCGTCTGCCAGGTAGGCGGCGAGCGGGCCCTTCTGGTCGAATCCGCCGTGATCGGATGCGATGGCGATGCGCATGGCTGCTCCTTCTGCGTGGCTTCGCGCGGGATGTCCGCGTATAGCACCACTCTACCACCTACCGGCGGCTTTCCCGGCGGGCATCGCCGAGGGCGCAGGAAAGTCGCAGGTGCCGTGCGCGAGGGCGGCCCACGCGCAGGGCAGCCGGACGGCGGGGGC
>NZ_LR597503.1 GCF_902150035.1 Enorma burkinafasonensis | reverse complement strand
CATCTCCACCATTCCTTCAACTGGGAAAATGCCGCCCCCGGGGCCCGGATAGGACCTCGGGGGCGTTCGGTTAACTGCGGGAGCGTGCCGTCAGCTCAATGTGTTCGGTTGGGATCGGAAATCAACCAACACCGAGCAAGGAGCGAGCATGCAGCAGTACCGCAACGACTACAGCGAGGGCGTCGCGCCCCAGATCCTCGACGCCCTCGTGCGCACCAACGCCGAGCAGACGCCGGGCTACGGCACCGACGCGCATTGCGCCCGCGCGACCGAGCTCATCTTGGACGAGATCGGCCAAAGCGATGCCGCGGTGCGCTTCGTGCCCGGCGGCACCGCGGCGAACATCATCGCCGTCGCCGCGCTGACCGACGAGTTCGAGGGGCCCATCTGCGCCGCCGATGCCCACCCCGTGAACCACGAGGTCGGCGCCATCCAGGCGACCGGCCGCCGGCTCATCCCCACCGACGACGCCCTCGGCGTGGTGACCCCCGATGGCGCCGAGCGCGCCTGGCTCGCCTGCACCGCCACCGGCACGCACAACACGCGCCCGGCGATGGTGTATGTCTCCGACACCACCGAGCTCGGGCACGTGTGGACCGCCGCCGAGTTCGACGCGCTCTGCGACTGGGCAGACGAGCGCGGCCTCGCCGTCTACGTCGACGGTGCGCGCATGGCGAGCGCCATGGCGGCAGCGGGCGGCGACCTCGACATCCGCCACATCGCCCGGCGCGCGACCGCCTTCACGCTCGGCGGAACCAAAAACGGCATGCTCTTCGGCGAGGCGCTCGTCATCTGCACCGGCACCGACCGCGGTGCGCGCGCGGCCGACCGGCTCCCCTACCTCATCAAGCGCACAGGCGCGCTCACGGCGAAGGGCCGCCTCATGGGCGTCATGTTCGAGGCGGCGTTCGACCCCGCGAATGCCGACGATGCGGGCACGGCGCTCTACTGGCAGCTCGCCGCGCACGCCAACCGCTGCGCTCGGGCCATCGCCGAAAGCCTCACGGGGCTCGGCTGGGACCCGGTCCTCAAGACCGCGGGCAACCAGCAGTTCTTCTGGGTCGCGCCCGCGCTCGCACGCGAGCTGAACGAGCGGTTCGGCTGCGAGCCCATGGACATGCCCGACCCCACGGGCCAGGGCAGGACCGTCGTGCGCTTCGTCACGAGCTGGGCGACCGACCCCGCCCTCATCGAGCGTGAGCTCGTGCCCGCCTGCCGCGAGCTCACGGCCTAGCGGACGGGTCGCCGCCTACCAGCGACCGCATACCAGATCGCGGCGGAGCCCCGCATGGGACCCCGCCGCGTATGCCCTGGCTTGTCGCCGGAAGCCTAGATCACCTGGGCCACGTAGACGACGTTCGTCGACACCTCGCTGTGCTTCATGTCGATCTTGAACGCGGGGTCGCCGGCGGTGACGATCACGAGGTCGCCCCTGTGCGCGGCCCCCGTCTCGCGCGCCTCGGCCATGGCGTTGTCGACCACGTAGGCGAGGCTGCCCACGGTGCGGCCGTTGAGGCGCGGCTCGACGCCCCAGTAGACCGTCATCTTGCGCTGCGCCCACTCGTTGGGCGTGGTGGCCTGGATGGGGAGCATGGGGCGGAAGTTGGAGACCAAGCGCGCCGACTTGCCGGAGTTCGTCGGCGTGAGGATGGCCTTGGCGCCCACGTTGAACGCGGTGGTCACCGCGGCGAGGCCCACGGCGGCGTTCACGACGTTGCGGCCGGGCTCGACGGCGCTGAAGTCGAACGGCTTGTGCGCGGGGATGGTGGCCTCAGTGGTGAGCGCGATGCTCGCCATCATCTTCACGGCCTCGAGCGGGTACTTGCCCGCCGCGGTCTCTCCGGAGAGCATAGTCGCGTCGGTGCCGTCGTCGATGGCGTTGGCGACATCGGTCACCTCGGCGCGCGTGGGGCGCGGGTTGCGGATCATGGAATCGAGCATCTGCGTCGCGGTGATGACCGGCTTGCAGGCCGAGTTGCACTTGGCGATGATCTCCTTCTGGATGGTGGGGCACACCTCGGGTGCGACCTCGACGCCCAGGTCGCCGCGGGCGACCATGATGCCGTCGGAGGCCTTCAGGATCTCGTCGAAATGGTAGACGGCCAGCGCGCACTCGATCTTGGGGAAGATGTCAACGTGCTCGCCGCCGTTCTCGCGGCAAAGCTCGCGGATCTCGTGGACGCCCTCCGCGTCGCGGATGAACGACGCCGCGATGAAGTCGATGCCCTCCTCGAGGCCGAAGAGGATGTCGGCCCGGTCCTGCTCGGTGATGCTCGGGAGCGAGAGCTTCGCGTTGGGGACGTTCACGCCCTTCTTCTCGCCCAGCTCGCCGCCGTTCTCGACGAGGCAGTGGATATCCTGGCCCTCGATCTTCTCGACGGTGAGGCCGATGAGGCCATCGTCGATGAGGATCGTACCGCCCTCGTGCACCTCGCGCGGGAGCTCGAGGTGGTCGAGATAGAAGTGCTCCGCGGTGCCCAGGAGCTCCTCGGAGGTCTCGGCCGCGGTGACGATCACGTGCGAACCGGTCTCGAGCGTGACCTTCGCGTGGCCCTCGAGGAAGCCGGTGCGGATCTCGGGGCCCTTGGTGTCGAGCAGGATGCCCACGGGGATGCCGAGCTCGCGCGAGATGCGCTTCACGCGCTCCATGCGCTCATGGTGCTCCTCGTGGCTGCCGTGGCTGAAATTGAAGCGGGCGACGTTCATGCCCGCGAGGATCATCTCGCGCAGGATGCTCTCGTCGTCGCAAGCGGGGCCCATGGTGCATACGATCTTCGTGCGCTTCTTCATCCAGTCCTCCATCTCGAGAAAAGCGTTACAGAATCGAGGGGTTACAGAACACGATCACCACTGCCGCGTGCAGGACGCGCAGATGCAATCAGTGTAGCAAAAGCCAAAGGAGGGTAGCGCCGTATGGCAATATGCTGGGCCTATTCAAGCATATTCGCATGTTGTATGCCATTTTGAGCTGTCTGTGTCGGCCGCAAACCCCCGGGGGTGGGGCGGAACGTGAGGGGAGCCCCCGCAGCGCCCTTGCCCGCGGAACCCATCTGGGGCAAGGGCGGCACGGAGGCTCCCGACTCGAAGCGTTCTTCGGTACCGGCGGGGCGACGCCCCCGCAAGAGGACGGCCGCGCCCGTCAGGAGCGCTCCCATCCGGCCACCGCGAGCACGTCGGCCGGGGTCTCCAGCACGAAGTCCGCGCCCTTGACCGGGTTGGCCGCACCCCACGTGGCGAACGCGAACGCTACGCCCGCGCGCTGGGCGCATTGCCGGTCGTAGTCCGTGTCGCCCACATAGAGTGCCTCGGATGCCGGGATGCCCGCCCGGCGCAGGTACTCGAGCATGGGCGCCGGCGTCGGCTTGTGCTCGGCCGTGTCCTCGACGAGGACCTTGATGCCGAAGAACCCGTCGAGGCCGAGCGGCGCAACCTCATCGCGATACTCGCCGTGGTTGCGCGATGAGACGATACCCAGCTCGGCACCGGCCGCATCCAGCCGCTCGAGCGCCTCCCGCACGCCCGGGTACACGGTGATCGTGTCCGCCAGGGCGCCCGAGAGCTCGGCCCACCGGTCGAGCGCCTCGGCGCTGCAGATGCCGAGCCGCTCGAGAGTGACCTTACCGGCGAGCCCCATCGAGAACCGCAGCTCGTCCCTCTCCGGGACGGCACCGGTCATCTCCTCCACGAGCTGCTGAAGCGAACGCAGGGCGGATTCGGCCGAATCGATGAGCGTGCCGTCCACATCGAACACGATATGCTTGAAAGCTGCCATGCGCACCCCTTCTCGTTGGAAACCGGCATCGGCTGCACGGCGCGACCATCTCGCGTCGCCGCATCCGTCTACCGTGCCTGCCAGTATGAAGGGTGGATTGCCGGCAAACTAGACGCTATCCTGCCGCTAGCTATCCAATTCCCGCCAACGCGCCCGATACGCCGAGGGCGTGCAGCCCATGGCGGCGCGAAACGCCGCGCCGAAGCGGCTCGCCGTGGAGAAGCCGCAGCTCCGCGCGATGGCGGCAAGCGGCCTCGTCGTGAACGCGAGGAGCCTGCACGACTGCTCGATACGATAGTCCCTGAGGTAGCGATGGGGGCTCGTGCCCATGCAGCTCTTGAAGGTCCGGTAGCAGTCGCGCTCGCTCGTCGCGGCTGCGGCCGCGATGTCGGCCACGCCCACGGGCTCGGCGAAATGGTCGTGCACGAAGCCCACCATCTGCTCGAAGCGCAGGTCGCGCGGCGTGAGGCGCGTCACGGACGGGCAGCCGAACAGCGGCCGCGCGCGCTCGAGCACCTGGCACCACAGCTCCGAGAGGACCGACCTCAGCCGCAGCTCCTCCATCTGGAAGGGGGCGTCTTCGGCGTCCGCATCGTACGGCCTGGAGAAGGAGCGGGCGATGAGCTCCAGAAACGCCGCGTCCTCCGGGCGGTCGGGGTACCAGGCGAGCACGTCCACACGGCGCTCCCCCACCAGAGGCTCGATCGCGCGCGACCCGATGCGGCCACCCGGGTCGGCGAGCAGCTCCGGGCGGAAGATATGCAGCAGCTGCACTGTCCCCGGCTCGAGCGCCGTGGTCATATGCATGTAGCCGCTGTTCACGAAGCCCGCGGACCCCGCGGGAAAGACCGTCCGCTCGCTGATGGCGCGCGTCCGGTACTCGAGCGTGCCGCGCGCCACGTAGAAGAGCTCGACCTCGCGATGCCAGTGCCAGGTGCACGAGCGACCCGGATAGCGGTCGAGCTCGGCGCGCTCGGCCACATATGGCCAGTCGGCGGGCATGTCCGGGAAGAGCTCCTCCCTGCCGCCGCGTTCGAGCACGATGTGATCGGTATTCCTCATGGGGCAAGTATAGCAGCCGGCCGGGCGCGCCCGCACCCGGCCGGTATACGCCCGGCGCCCGCATGGGGCACCGGCTATCGATGCTTCGGGGACCCGTCTCTACGCGCGGCCCACGGAACCGAGGTTCTGCATGCGGATCTTGACGATCTCGGTAATCTCGGCCATGCCCTGCTTGGCCGGCTTCTTGGGGTCGAAGCACGAGGGGTTCTCGGCCATGTAGGCCATGAAGCCCTTCGTGTAGGCCTGGCGCAGCTCGGTGGCGTAGTTGACCTTGCAGATGCCGTTCTTCACGGCCTCGGCGACCTGCTCGTCGGGCACACCGGAGGTGCCGTGGAGCACGAGCGGCACGTCGACGGCGGCGCGGATCGCCTTGACGACGTCCTGCTCGATGTGCGGGGTCTCGGTGTAGACGCCGTGCGCGGTGCCCACGCCGATGGCGAGCGAGGTGCAGCCGGTGCGCTCGACGAACTCGCGCGCCTCCTCGGGGTCGGTGTAGGGGTTCTCGCCCTCGACCGCCGGGCCGTCGTCCTCCTTGCCGCCGACCTTGCCGAGCTCGGCCTCCACGGGCACGCCCATGGCGGCGCCCACGCGGGCGACCGACGCGGTGAGGGCGATGTTGTCCTCGAACGACTCGTGGCTGCCGTCGATCATGACGGAGGTGTAGCCCACGCGCAGCGCCTGCATGCAGCGGTCGAAGCCGTCGCCGTGGTCGAGGTGCAGCGCCACGGGCACGCTCGCGCGCTCGGCCGCGGCCTTGACCATGCCATAGAAGTAGTCGAGACCGGCGGTCTTCACCGTACCGGGCGTGGTCTGCATGATCACCGGGGACTTGGTCTCCTCGGCGGCGGCGAGCACCGCCATGACGAACTCGAGGTTCTCGATGTTGAAGGCGCCCACCGCGTAGTGGTTCTTCTGCGCATCGAGCAGCATTTCCTTCGTGGTTACCAGCATGTTGTCTCCTCTCTCCCGCACAGGGCGGTAGCACTTCACCCCGTATTCTACGCGGGGCCCAGCGCGCCCGTCGACCGCGGCCGTGGCGCAGCCGGGCGCGAAAAGGCAAGCAAACGCAGGGGTTTGGGACCCCTCGCCACCGGATGCGCCCCGCCGGCGCGCACCCGCCGCCCGTGAGCGGCGCTTTGCGGGCCCGCCTTAGGTTCCCGCCGCCTCGCTTTCGTAAAACGCAAGAGAAAGCAAGGCGTTATCTTGCTATTATCGAAAGCAAAGGCAACATAGTATCTGCACATCTTGCGTACGAACGGAGGCACCGCATGCCGAACCTCTCCTCGGAGGAGCGCCGCTCCGCGATCCTCGAGCTCTTGGCCGGCGAGGCGTCCGTGCAGGTGGCGCAGCTCGCCGAGATGTTCGGCGTCTCGCGCGTGACCGTCCGCTCCGACCTCGACGCGCTCGCGCACGACGGCAAGCTGCGGCGCACGCACGGGGGCGCCATTTCGCTCTCCAAGACGCTCACCGTCTCGGTCCAGGACCGGCGCGTGAACGTCAACGCCGACGCCAAGCGCGCGATCGCGCGGGCGGCCGCGCGGTTCGTGCGCGACGGGGACTCGGTGCTCGTCGACTCCGGCACCACGGCGCTCGAGTTCGTGCGCGCCCTCGCGGGGCACAGCGGGGTGACGGTCGTCACGGACGACTTCACCGTCGCCGACTACATCGACCGCGCCTGTCCCGCGCTCGACGTGCTCATCCTGGGCGGGAGCCTGCGCAAGGGGCACCGCTACATCACCGGCCCGCTCACCCTGCGCATGCTCGACATGCTCCGCCCGGACAAGGCGTTCGTCACGCCCACGTCCTACCTCCCCGGCCGCGGCCTCATGACCAACAACCAGGAGATGGCCGAGCTCAAGCGCGCCTTCCTCGGCTGCGCGGGCGAGACCTACGTCCTCATGGACGCCTCGAAGGTCAACGCCCCAGGGCTTCTGTGGTTCGGCACGCTCGAGGGAGTCGACGCCGTCGTGATGGAGGCGGACCCGGGTGGCCTCGTGGCGCGGGATGCCGAGCGGGCCGGCTGCCGTCTTATCGTCGCGGCGGAGGAACCCTAGAGCCGGGTCACCTCGACGGCACCGTAGACGTCGTCCCACTTCTCCATGACCAGATGGCCCGTGCGCGGGTCCATGGCGTTGAGCGTGCCGCAGGTGTTGCCGCAGCGCAGGACCTCGGCCGCGTCCGCGCCGGCGGCGATCGCGTGCGCGAAGCCCGCGATCGTGGAGTCGCCGGACCCCGTCGCGTTCACGCACTCGATGCGCGGCGCCACCGCGCGCCAGACCGCGCCCTCGTGGAAGGCGACCGCGCCCGCCGCGCCCATGGTGACCACGACCCACGGGATGCCCGCGAAGCGCGCGTCGTCCGCGAGGGCCCGCTGGAGCACGGGCACGTCATCGGTGGTGAACGAGGTGCCGAGCAGGCCGTTCACCTCGGTGAGGTTCGGCTTGATGAGCGTCGGCTTGACCGGCGCGGCGAGCGCGGCGTCGAGCGCGGCACCGGAGGTGTCGAGCAGCACGGGCTTGCCCGCCTCGCGCGCGGTGCGCACCAGGTCCGCATAGCAGCCCGCGGGAACCCCCTTGGGCAGGCTGCCCGAGATGGTCACGCACGCGGCCTGCGCCACGAGGTCCGCGTAGTTCGCGAGAAACGCCTCGAGCTCCTCGGCGCTCACGGTCGGGCCGCTCTCCAGAAGCTCCGTCTGGTTGCCCTCGTGCAGGATGTTCAGGCAGATGCGGCTCTCGCCGGCGATGGGCGTGAAGCGGTGCGGGATGCCGTCGGCGTCCATGAGCTCACCGAGGTAGGCTCCCATGTGCCCGCCGAGGAGCCCCGTCGCCACCACGTCATCGCCCAGCTGGACGAGCACGCGCGAGACGTTCAGGCCCTTGCCGCCGGCGGTCTTGGCGGGGGTGACGCGGTTCACGTCGTCGATGACGAGCTTATCGAGCTGATAGGCGGTATCGATCGAGGGGTTCATCGTGACGGTGAGGATCATGGTCGCTCCTTCTTCCAAGCGGTTGGCACTCCACCCTGACGGCTCAATTGTACCGTGGGAAACGAGGCCCGCCGCGCAGAAGGGGATGCGCGACGGGCCTCGAAAAGCAAGAAAACGCAAGCTTCGCGGGTGCAGCCGCGCCGGCGAGCGCGCCCGGGCGGATGGCGCCGGGCCCCTTGGCGCGACCGCGTGCCGCAGTCACGCTAGTCGTGGTACCCCCCGCGGTCCCACTTCTCAAGGAACTCATCGAAGAAGTGCGGGTCCGCCTGGGCGACGGGATCGGCCTGGTTCACGGCGTCGAGCTTGGCCACGAGCGCGTCGTGCTCGGGCGTCTTTTCATAGCTCGCCTCGATGAACGCGAGCATGATGTCGGCCATGAGGAACTCGCCGGTGATCTTGCCGCCGAAGCCCACCACGTTGGCGCCCAGCACGCGACGGGCATAGAGGGCGCTCGTCATGTCGCGCACGAGTGCGCAGCGGGCGCCGGGGACCTTGTTCACCGAGTTGGTGATGCCGATGCCCGTGCCGCAGAGCGCCACGCCCAGATCCGCCCTGCCGGAGGCCACGGCCTCGCCCACGGCCTTGCCGAAGATCGGGTAGTGCGTGCGCGTGTGGCTGTAGGTGCCCACATCGAGCACCTCGTAGCCCGCCTCCTCGAGGCGGTCGTGCAGATAGGTCTTCTCGTCCGTGACGATATGGTCGCAACCGATTGCGATGATCTTCTTTGCCATGGTGCGCTCCTTACGCCATCTTGTTGAGCATGTCGACACGGATCTGGTGCCGCCCGGCGGCGTAGTCGGCCGAGAGGAACTCGCGCGCGATGCGGCGCGCCACCCCGTCGCCCACGACCTCGGGCCCCATGCAGATCATGCGGGCGTTGTTGTGCTCGCACGTCATGTAGGCGCTGCGCTCGTCGGAGATGTTCGCGGCGACCATGCCCTTCACGCGCGTCGCGGCCATGTAGCTGCCCACGCCGTACGCGTCGAACGCGAAGCCGAGCGAACCGTCGTGCTCGAGCAGATCGTGCGCGACGGCGACCGCCGAGTCGATGAAGTCCGCGGCCGGGGTCTCGCTGAGGTCGACGACCTCGTGGCCGTCCTCGATGAGCGTCTGCTTGATGGTCTCCTTGAGGGGCATGCCCTCCGTGTCAGAGCCTATGACAACTCTCATGGTTCCTCCCTTGACGGGTCCTCGCGCACAGCCGAACGCTCCGCTGTGCGCTCATGTTCTATAGTGTTCATATGAACACAATTGGTACAAGGTTTCAAGGGGCACTCGCCCATAGCCACGGAAGATCCCATGAACGGCGGCGGCGCGACCCGCCTTGCCACGACCTCTTCGAGGAGCTGCGCCTATGGCCCGGGCAGCAGCCCATGGCAGGGCATCCCGCCACCTAGGAGAGGACCGTGCAGTGCTCCTCGAGCTCGCGGCGGTCGCCTTCCTCCAGATGTGCATCGGTCACCAGGGCGTCGATGTCGATCAGGTCATAGAAGCGGAAGAAGTCGCGCTTCCCGACCTTGCTCGAGTCGGCGAGCACGTAGCGGCTGTCGGCGGCGTTGAAGGCGAGCTCCTGGAAGCGGCCCTCCTCGGCATTCGAGGTGAACACCGAACCATCCGATATCCCGTTCGCGCCGATGAACGCCACGTCGATGCCCAGCCTGCCGATCGCCTCCTCGGCGAGCGGCCCCACGAACGCGGAGGTCCGCGGGCGGTACGTGCCCCCGATCAGGCAGAGCTCATAGGCGGGATCGCTCTCGATCATCGTGAACACCGACAGGGAGTTGGTCACGATCCTGAGACGGCAGGCCGGCAGCAGGGGGACCATCTGCTCAACCGTCGTGCCCGTGCCCAGAAAGACCGTCGCGTCCTCCTCGATGAGCTGGACGGCTCGCCTGGCGATGAGGCGCTTCTCCTCGGCCCTGCGGCTCCGCTTCTCGGCATGCGTGTACTCGCGCCTGAGCATCGAGGGGCGCCGCTCGCTCGTCCGCAGGGCGCCGCCATGCACGCGCTCGAGCTCCCCGCGATCGGACATCTCCGCAAGATCGCGGCGGATGGTCATCTCCGACACCCCAAGCTCGGCAGCGATGTCGCGAACCGATGCCGACCCGTGGCTCCCCACCAGGGCGCGAATGCTTTCCTGACGCTCGGCTTTGATCATCCGAATCACCAACCTGTTCGAATCTGTTGGTCTATGTTCAAGAGCTTACCGTAACGCGCGGCGTTCAGCCCCCATGATTTGGCGGACTCGCCCACCATGGCGCTGCGCCCCGTTGTCACTGAGACCGCCCTAATGCCACGGGTGCTCGCCCACCGCCCGAACGGATATCTTGCCCCGCCGGTGGACAGGGTGACATTCGATTACTTTCTGCACACGTTGCGGGCACCCGGACCATTCGATTGAAAAGTGAACAAAACAAGCGTTCATTTTTCGATCGAATGGCATGCTGCACCATCCTGCCCTTACAAATGCTCAGGTAGAGCGTTTGGACAGGCTGAGATGACCGGATGATGCTTGTACACTTCTTAATCGGATGTCATTTCGCACAACTCGACGTTCATTTGAATGGCGAATTGCAGGAATCCTGCAACTCGTCGTTCAAATGAACGGCGAGTTACACGCGCATCCACAGAGGCTCCCGCTCCAGCCAAAAGGAGCGCGCATCGGGTGTCAGACAAGCGGCGCAGGCTCGCAGTGGCGCCGGTTCCAGCCGGGACGAGCGGGCGCCGAGCGTCAGACAAGCGGTACACGCGCCCGCGCGAACGGCCGCTCCGAAACGGGAGCGCCTAGTACTCCGCGAGACGGTCCTTGAAGCGGTCAAGCAGCCGCTGGTTGAACTCCGGCCCTCCGTCGACGTTCGCGCTCATGTAGAGCGGCGGCACCACGCCGCGCTCGAGCAGGATGTCGAGCGACTCCATGACGGCGCAGTCCAGAAGCAGGCAGCCGGTGTAGAGCGAGGTCCCGCCCACCTTGGTGGCGATGCCCTCGACATCGAGCGCCGCGTCGCCGAAGGAGCTCTTGTTGTCGAGCACGACGTCCGCGCACTCGAAGAGGCGCTTGCCCGTCTTGCTGCGCGAGGTGCCTGCCGCCGAGACCTCGACCGCCGTGACCGCGATCACCGGGATACCGGCCTCGCGCGCATGCAGGGCGAGCTCCACGGGCAAGGGGTTGCGGCCGGAGTTGGAGATGAGCACCAGGCAGTCCTCCGGGCGGACGTCAAGTTTCAGCCAGAACTGGTCGCCCACGCCGTCGAGCATCTCGTAGATGCCGAGCGCCGGCTCGCGTACGATCTTCGTCTGGATGTAGCCGCCCGCGCGGCCGCAGATCTCGAGGGCGTTCGCGTGGCTGTGGCCCGAGCCGAACGCGCGGATGATGCCGCCGCGCTCGATCGTGTCGGCCATGATGAGCCCGGCTTTATGGATCGCCTCGTCCTGCCCCTCGGTCACCTCGGTCAGGCGGCGGATGATCTCGGCCTTGAAACGCTCCGCGGTCTTGTTCATGTATCCCCTTCCATGGAAAAGCGGGGCCCGGTCGCCCCGAGCCCCGCATGTCGTCAGTGCGCGATTGCCGTTCGAGCGGACGCGGCGGCCCGCCTGCGGTGCCCTAGGCGACGAGCCTGCCGCCCACGTAGGTGGCCGCAAGCGTCATATCGGCGTTGAAGATGGTGAGGTCGGCGGCGCGGCCCGGCTTGATGGAGCCGCAGGAGCCCTCGATGCGCGCCGAGCGCGCCGGGACCTCCGTCGCCATGCGGATGGCCTGCTCCGCGGTGACGATCTGCCAATCGACCATGTTCTTCACGCCCTCAGCGAGCGTGAGCACCGAGCCGGCGATGGAGCCCGTGGTGCCGTCCTCGTTCAGGAGGTAGCACAGGCCGCCCTTCATGACGACCGGCAGGCCGCCGGACATGTACTCGCCCTCGGGCATGCCGCCGCAGCCCAGGCAGTCCGTGATGAGGACCGTGTGCTGCCAGCCCTTGGCGTCCACGAGCGCCTTCACGGCGGCGGGCACGACATGGCGCCCGTCGCAGATGATCTCGGCGTACGTGCCGTTGGCGGTCATGGCGCCGCCCACGCAACCCGGGTCGCGGTGGTGCAGGCCGCGCTGGCCGTTGTAGGTGTGCACGATGCAGCTCGCGCCGGCGTTGACGGCGGCGAGCACCTCGTCATAGGTCGCGTCGGAGTGGCCGATGCAGGTGGTCACGCCCATGGCGTCGAGCGCGGCGCAGTACGCGGGCGCGCCCGTGCGCTCCGCGGCCAGCGCGCTCTTCACGATACGGCCGCCCGCGGCCTCCTGCCACCGCTCGAAGACCTCGACCTTAGGCTCGATGAGGTACTTGGGGTTCTGGGCGCCCACGTGCTTCATCGTGAAGAAGGGGCCCTCGAGGTAGATGCCCCCGATGCGCGCGCCCATGAAGTCGTCGCCGCGGGACTCGTCGGCGGCGGCGATGGCGGCGCAGGACGCCTCGATCTCGTCCACCGACTCGGTGAACGTCGTGGGCAGCCAGGTGGTGGTGCCGCGACGGGCGAGCGCCTCGCTCGAGGCGTTGATGCCCTCGGGGGTGCGGTCGGTCGTCGCGTGGTTGTAAAAGCCGTGGATATGCGTGTCCACGAGGCCGGGGCCCACCGTCGCGCCGGGGTACGAGACGATCTCGCAGTCGGGTTTCTCGGCGGTCCAGGTACCGAAGATGCCGTCCTCGACCATGAGGTAGCCGCCCTGCATGACGGCGCCCGGAAGCACGAAGCGGTCGGCGGAGATTGCGAAGCTAGCCATGAGACGCACGCCCCTTAGGCCTCGAACGGATGGATGATGACGCCCTTCACCACGCGGTTCACGGTGCCGGTGGGGCTCGGCGTGTCGGGCGTGTTGCCCACGCGCACCGAGTTCAGGAGCGACACGACCTGCGCGACCATGACGAAGGGCAGGGCGAGGTAGGCCTCGGGCAGCTCGGGCGAGCCGGCGAAGGTGAAGGACTCGCCGGAGAAGAGCTCGCCGGCATCCTGCTGGATGGCGACGGTCTTCTGCGCGATCTCGTCACCGGCGATCTCGTTCAGGATGTCGAGGTCGTACTGGCGGGTGTAGGCGTCGTTGTTCACGAAGACGAAGACGAGCGTCTTGTCGTCGACGAAGCTCTTGGGCCCGTGGCGGTAGCCCATGCAGCTGTCCCACGAGGTGGCCACCAGCCCGTGCGCGAGCTCGAGGATCTTGAGCTGCGCCTCCTGGGCGAGGCCCACGTAGGCGCCCGAGCCCAGGTAGGTCACGCGGTTGAAGTCGCCCGCGAGGTACGCGGCGATCTCGCCCTCGCGCTCGACGACCTCGCGGCCCATCGCGGCGGCCTGGTCGACCCAGGCGCGCTTCTGATCGTCGGACGCCGGGTCGAAGATGAGGGTCGACAGCAGCGCCATGCAGCTGTAGCTGCCCGTCATCGCGAAGCCCTTGTCGTTCGCGCGCGGGATGAGCAGCGTGAGCGCATCGGGGTCGTCGGCGCTCTCGACGGCGAGACGCCCTTCGGGCGCGCAGGTGATGTTCAGGAACTTGATGTTCTTCACGTACGCGCGAGCGACCTCGACGGCGGCGAGGCTCTCGGGGCTGTTGCCCGAGCGGGCGAACGACACCAGGACCGTGGGGTCCTCGGCGCGCAGGAAGTCGCGCGGCGCGGAGACGATGTCGGTCGTGGCGATGGGCTTGAAGTCATAGGTGTCGGTGTCGCCCACATGGCGCAGGTAGGGCGCCACGGTGTCGCCCACGTAGTCCGACGTGCCGGCGCCGGTGAAGATGACCGAGGTGCGGCCCTCGCCCATGGCGTTCGCGGCGGCGAGGAACTCCTCGATGGCCGCCTTGTTCTCGGCGTAGATACGGTAGGTATCCTCCCAGAGCTCCGGCTGCTGGCGGATCTCGCCGGTGGTGATGTCGGCACCGAGCGATTTGAGCTCCTCGATATCCTTCTCGAACATTGTCTTCCTTTCTAAACGCACACCGATCGCATGCGGGCCCGGCGTCTCGCCGCCGCCTGCGTCGGGGCGCTCCCCCTAGTCGGTGCGGTGGTGGAACACCTTGTACTTGAACTGGTCGGCACGGGCGACGGAGAGCGTGTACTCCACGATCTCGTTGCTCACGTTGTAGGTCGTCCTCACCAGGTCGAGCACGGGCGCCCCCTCGCCGATGCCCAGCAGATGGGCGTCGCCCGGACGCGCGATGCTCGCGTAGAACTCCTCCTCGGCGACCTTGATCGTCTCGCGGTAGTCCTGCTCGATGATCTCGTATAGCGGCTTGCTGTCGAGCAACGGGCGCTTCAGGGTGAGGAACTTGCGCATGGGCAGGTAGGTGCGCTCCACCATCATGGGTACGTCGTCGGCGAGGCGCAGGCGCTTCAGCTTGAACACCTTGTCGCCCACGCGGATGCCCATGTGCTCGGCGATGTTGCGGTCGGCCACGAGCTCCCTGAACTCGAGGATGGTGGTATGGGGATTGCGCCCCATGGCGCGCATCTGGTCGGTGAAGCTGTACTGCTGGGACAGGTTGGTGCTGCGCGCGGAGCGGTCGGCGACGAAGGTGCCGCGACCGTGGCGCCTCACCACGAGCCCGAGCTGCTCGAGCTCCTGCAGGGCCAGGCGCACCGTGGTGCGCGAGAGCCCGTAGCGCTCCGAGAGCTCGCGCTCCGATGGCAGCAGGTCACCGGGGCTGTACTCATGCTCGATCTTCTCGGACAGGATGTCGACGAGCTGGTCGTACAGGGGCTGCCTGCGCAAGAACCCCGCCATGCGGCCCCTCCTTTCCCTTGCCCCCGGCAGGTGCCGGGCGCCTCGATCGATCGTCCTATCCAAACGGCAGCCAAATTGCCGCGCGCGGCCCCTCGGTCGCGCGCGGCGCAAGACGTGCTACATCTCGTCGTCCTCGTCGTCGCCGACGGGCTCGAGCTTCTTGTGGCAGACGGCGGCCTGGCCGACCGTCACGGCCTGCTCGACCATCTCGTCGAGCGACGCGGTCGAGAAGTCGCGCGTCATGATGAGCTCGATGAGCATCGGCAGGTTGGTGCCGGCGATGACCTCGACGTTGTCGACGTCCTGCGAGACGAGCATGGACTGGTTGAACGGCGTGCCGCCGAGCAGGTCGGTGAACACGATCACGCCGTCGGTCTCGGCGCGCATGGCGGTGATGGCGGCGCGGAGGTCGTCACCGAACGTGGCGGCCTGGGAGCCCTCGAAGGGCACGGCCTGGAAGGCCTTCTGCTGGCCCGCGACCATATCGACCGCGCTCTTGAGGCCGAGGGAGAAGTCCCCGTGTCCGGTGATGATGAAACCGATCATGTCTGTCCCCTTTCCTAGGTATTCGCAAACGGGCAGGGACGCCCGCTTACCTTGACTGGTACCCACGTGCGACGTTCGCAACGCCGCATCCGCTTACGAAGCGTTTGCGGACGCGGAGCCGGGCGTGTCGAGCTCCTTCATGAGCTCGACGTAGCGGCGCGCGCCCTTGCCGTCGCCGGCATTCTCATACTGCTTCGAGAGGAGGAAGTAGAGTTTCGCCTTGAGCGGCTTGTCCGCCCGGGGCAGCATCTGCTCCATCTTCTCGATGTAGTCGTGCCGTCTGCCGAAGACGATGTCGTACGTGAGCTGGCAGTCCTGGATGACCTGCTTGTCGCAGCGCTGCTTCACCTCGACGAGCAGCTCCTTGGCGCGCTTCTTGTCCTCGATGGTGGCGAAGTAGTTGAACGCCATCACCACGAGGGCCGCCTGGCGCTTCTTGGAGTTGCGCATGCGGAGCATGATCTCGATCATGCGCGTGGCCATCTCCTCCTCACCGCGGGCCTCGTGGACCATGAAGCGCAGGTAGTACTGCTTGAACGTGGTCATGAGCACGCGCGCGGGGAGCTTGTTCAGAAACTCGAAGCACTCGTCGTAGAGCCCCGCCGCATAGAGCGCCTCGACCTTCGCCTCGAAATAGCGCCTCAGACCCTCGCTTGCGAGGAAGTAGACGATGAGCACGATGATGAAGACGAGGACCTCGGGTGCCACGGGACGACCTTTCACGACGACTACGCTCTAGCGACATTGTAGGGAAAACGGGTACGCACCTCCGGGAGAACGTGGCATGGGCTTTCGCTTCTGCCGTGAGGATGCGCACCCGTTTCACACGGATCTTGCGTGCTATGGCAACGATGCGGCGCCCGCGCCCTGGGCCCAGGCGCCGCATTGGAGGGATGAACCCTTGTGCCTTAGCCCTTCATGGCGAGGCCGAGGGCACCGAGGACGATGCCGATGACCAGCACGATGAAGATCGCCTTGGTCGAGGTCATGCCCTTGCGACCAAGGAGCCAGTACACGAAGCCGACGAGGGCCGCGGGCACGAGCTTGGGGCAGATCTGGTTCAGGATGTCCTGAACGTTCATGGTCACGCCACCGATGTTCGGCACGATGTTGAGCACGACACCCACGTTCGTGGAGATGAGCGCGCCGACCATGAAGACACCCATGACGGTCGCGGCATCGGTGATGGCGTTGAGCTGGTCGCTCATCGTGGTGACGAGCTTCATGCCCTGATCGTAGGCGACGTAGGTCTGCTTGCAGCGGAACCAGTCGACCACGATGTTGACGGCGATCCAGATGAAGATGCCGATGGGGTTGCCCTGCATGGCCATGTTGGCAGCGAGGGCGCCGAAGATGGTCGGGAGCAGCGAGCCGAAGATCGAGTCGCCGATGGAGGCCAGCGGGCCCATGAGACCGGTCTTGAGGGACGCGACGGTCTCCATGCCCTCAAGGCCCTCGGTCTCCTCGATGGCCAGGTCAACACCGGTGATGATGGTGTTGAGGAAGTTCGAGGTGTTGAAGAACGGCGAGCACTGGGTGCGGCAGGCGGTCTTCAGGGCCTCGGTGTCGTCCCCGTAGATCTTACGGAGCTGGGGCAGGATGATCCAGAGGTAACCGGAGTGCTGCATGCGCTCGTAGTTCCAACCGGCCTGGAAGCCGAGAAGGTTACGACGGTTGATCTGCTGGAAGTCAGCCTTGGTGAGCTTGTAGCCAGTGGTATTAGAGCTCATCTTCGTCATCTCCCTCCGCGCCAGCAGAGACAGCCGCAACGGGAGCGTTCTGATGCTGCTGATAGTAGATGTAAGCCAGAGCGAAGCCGATGAGGGCGATCGTCAGCATGGACAGGCCCTTGAAGCTGCCACCGGCGATCTCGACCTCGCCAGCGGCGGCCACGGTCGCAACGTCGCCACCGATGGTGACGATGCTGGAGAACGCGGTGCCGAGCAGGGCGGCGATGACGAAACCGAGGATCAGGTAGGCGATGTGCTTCTTGACCGGCAGGTAGCGCAGCAGGATGGCGAAGCCGACCGCGGGCAGCATGCCGCCAGCGAGCGTCAGGCCGTCGCCGAGCCACTTGAAGTCGCCGTTAAGGGCGTTGGTGATGGCGGTGACCAGGGGCTCACCGAATGCGAGGGCCAAAAAGACCGGAAGCATACGGCTGAGGCACCAGGACACGGCACCCATCCAGTAATGGAAGTTGTAGGCGTTCCAGTTCATCTTCTCGACGTCGGCGTCGCACGCATGACCCCAGAAGGTGTTGGCCATACGGCCGGCGATGTCGGTGTAGACCAGGATGGCGGCCACCGGCACGCCGAGGACGGCAAGCGCCTGCTCCGGGTCCATACCCGCGCTCACGGCGAAGGCCGTGGCGATGAGGGTACCGGAGTTGGCGTCGATACGGGACGCGCCACCGAAGGTGCCGACGCCCAGGATGGTGAGCTGCATGCTACCACCGATGAAGAGACCCGTCGCCAGGTCGCCCATGATAAGGCCCGTGATGAAGCCGGAGAACACGGCGGAGCCGGCGCTGGAGTACCAGTGCAGCTCGTCCATGATCTGGAATCCGGCGTAGGCCGTGAGCAGAATGATCTGCCACCACTGAATCATGGTTTTCCTCCTTCTAACAAAACCTCGAAACGAAACGTTCCTTGAGCTATGCGAAGCCGCGCATCTCCCCTCGCGGCAAAGCACCGAAGAAAAGTGGGTTAGAGCTTGAACTCAACCGGGTTGTCCTGCGGGGTGAGCTGGATGACCATGGGGATGCCCATGTTCGAGAGCTCGGTCAGGGCGTCGACGTCGTCCTGGCCGCAGTTGATGTTGCGGTTGTAGCTCTTGACGATATCCATGCTGGTGAGGTTACCGAGGATGATCTGGTCGAGCTTGACGCCGGCCTGGGCGAGCTTCAGATAGGTCTCGGGCTTCTTCACCACGATGAACAGACGCTGGGCGTCGTACTTGCCGGCGAGGATGTTCTCGGCGGCCTTGGCGACAGGGAGCACCGAGAGCTTGCAGGAAGCGGGCGTGGCCATACGCAGGACCTGCTTCTGGGTGGCATCCTCGGCGATCTGGTCGTCCACCACCATGAAGCGGCTCACCTGACGGGCGTTGGCCCAGAGGTTGCCGACCTGACCATGGATGAGACGAAAGTCAACGCGTGCACCTACGATCATGTCACTCAACTCCTTCTTGATCTAGATGACGGATGAGGGGCTCGGAGCGCAGGGAGATCGTGCCCTCGTACACACCCTCGGTTTCGAACAGAACGAGCTCGTTTGCGCCGGCATGCGTGAGGCCGTGGGGAACGAAAAGCGTCATGATGGGACCGATGCCCCAGAAGCGCCCGACGTTCACCCCGTTCACGAATGCGCAGCCCTTCCCGAAGCCCGTGGTGTCGATAAAGGTATCGGCAGCCTCGTCGAGCGTGAACTCGAAGCGGTGGAAGGCGGGCTGGCCCTCCACGAAGCCGGCGGAGAAATCGATGCCGGAGATATCGGTGAGCGGCAGCGGGCGCTGCTCCCACCCGGTGATGAAGTGCAGATCGACGCAAACGCCCGTGCGGATGCCCTTGTGCTGGGTGTCCGCGAGGAGCTTGTGGCCGTAGCCCACGCGCCCCATGTTCTCCATGAGGATGTCGAGGCGGTTCTCGCGCGCCGGCAGCACGCACTTGATGTCCTCGCCGATGCGCTCCTGGTACTGGGTGGCGACGCAGGAGCCCTCGACGTAGACCTTCGCGCGGTCGCGGCCGTCGATCACGCGGATGCGCTCCTCGGCGCCCTCGGCAACGTCGCGCTCGATCGTGGTGGTGTAGAGCGTGTAGCCAAAGCTCTGGCCCAGGTCCTCCATGGGCTGGGGGTACTGCGACTCGATGGGCTCGGAGAGCGCGTCGAGCACGTTGAAGAGGCTCACGCGCCCGGTCGCGGGGATGCTCTCGATCGCGACGGCGCTCTTGACGAGCGGATCTGCCGTCCAGGCGTCCGGGTAGAGGTCGCGCACCACGTCGCGGAGCTTGTACCACTTCTCGGTGGGGTTGCCCTCCTCGTCGAGCGGTGCGTCGTAGTCGTAGCTCGTGACCTGGTGGATGTCGTGCGTGTGGCGCGCCGAGCAGGCGTTCATGAAGCCGAAGTTCGTGCCGCCGTGGAACATGTAGAGGTTGATGCCGTCGCCCACCTCGAGGCACTCGCGCACGCAGTCGGCGAGGTCCTGGGCGTCGCGGCGGATGACGTTCTCGCCCCAGCGGTTGAACCAACCGTCCCAGAACTCCATGCACATGAGCGGCCACGTCTTGCCGTGCTCCTCGTGGAAGGCCTTCAAGGCGGCGAGGTTCTCGGCCGAGCGGGAGCCGAAGTTCCCGGTGGCGAGGATATCGTCGTCGACGAGCGTGCCGGCGCGCAAGCACCCGCGCCACGGGCCGTCCGAGGTGCACAGCGCCACGTCGACGCCGCGCTCGACCATGAGGTCGCGGATGGCGCGCAGGTAGTCCTTGTCCTCGCAGTACGAACCGTACTCGTTCTCGATCTGCATCATGATGATGTTGCCGCCGCGCGTGATCTGGCGCTCGACCAGGATGGGCATGAGCTCATCGTAGTAGCTCGCCACGCGGGCGAGGAACTTGGGGTCGCGCGAGCGCGGGCGCATCGAGCGGTCGGCGAGCAGCCACGCGGGCATGCCGCCCCACTCCCACTCGGCGCAGATGAAGGGGCTCGGGCGCACGATGGCCCACAGGCCCAGCTCGGCGGCTTCGTCGAGGAAGGCGGCAAGATCGCCCGCGCCCGTGAACGTGAACTCGCCCGGACGGGGCTCGTGCAGGTTCCACGGCACATAGGTCTCGACGGTGTTGAAGCCCATCGCCTTCAGGTTGTAGAGGGAGTGGTGCCAGTCGGTGGGATGGACGCGGAAGTAATGGATCGCGCCGGAAAGAATCGTGAACGGCTCGCCGTCAAGCAAGAACCGATCTCGAATCTCGAACGTGTGCATGTTCCTCCCGACGACGCGTCCTCGTCTCTCGCCCGCCTGCAGCTGCGTATCGGCGAGAGCTGGATATCTCACGATGGAGAAGTATACACGCTGCCGCCATAAATGTCGACAGATTGTGAAGAAACCTGCGAGCGGTCTGTTTTGCCGTGTGAACGGTATTTTGCGTTTCCCCTGCTAAACATTAGGTTGTAAGACATTCTAAGACAAGATAAGCAATTCTCAAGGTGCTTAACTGGTAGTAACCACTCAACCACTCAACGAATGAGCACTAAATGATGGCCGACTGGTCGCATAATCCGCGCGAAAGGATGGCCAGGGGTCGCATGATCCCATCCTCTCCCCGGCCCCCAAGCCCTTCGCCCCATGCCGCCCACGGCACGCCTCCCGCATCGCGCGCTTCGATAGCCGGCTCCCCTCCTCGCCGCGCCGCCCGCGCCCCCGTCGCTCGACATGGCGCCGCTCACCCGGCGCCGGGCGCCGTGCGCCCCTTCTTTACCCGCCCGCCCACGCCACGCAGCCACAGGCCACGGGAAGTGCGCTATCCTACTCAGGTAACGGTCGGGTAAGGTTGCGGCGGGAAGCCGCATCGAGGTGGGAGGCGTCCGCCATGGTCGAAGCGCAGCCGTTTGGACGGTACGGGCGGGCCGATGCCTGCCCCACCGGAAGCGATGGGCGCGCCGCCACGCTCTACACGCTCGGCAACGACCGCATCACCGTGCGCGTCATGGACCTCGGTGCGACCATCGTGGGCATCGAGGCACCGGGACGCGACGGCAGCCGCGCGGACGTCACGCTCGGCTTCGGCGATGCCTCCTCCTACTACCCCACGGCGCACGGCGCGTACTTCGGCATGACCATCGGCCCGAGCGCCAACCGCGTCGCGGGCGGCCGCGTCCCCATCGAGGGCCGCGCGTACCGGCTTCCGCCGAACGAGGGCCCGAACAACCTCCACACCGATCCGCTCCTCGGCCTCCATGCCCGCCGTTGGGATGCCGAGATCGACCCCGGCGCAGACGCCGTCACCTTCACGGTCGCCGTGAGCGGGGACCTCTCGGAGTTCTCTTGGCATGAGGACGGCGAGGAGCGCCGGGGCGGCCTGCCCGGCAACCGGGTCTTTCGCGTGCGCTACGAGCTCGAGGGCTCCTGCCTGCGCACGACCATGAGCGCCACGACCGACGCCCCGACGTTCATCAACCTCACGAACCACAGCTACTTCAACCTCGCGGGCGAGGGCACGGGCACGGTGCTCGGCCAGGAGCTCGAGATCTGCGCCGAGCGCTTCCTGCCCATCGACGGCGCCTCGCTTCCCACAGGCGAGCTGCGCCCGGTCGCGGGGACGCCCTTCGACTTCCGCGCCCCCAAGTCCATCGGCCGCGACATCGCCTCCGCCGACGGGCAGCTCGCGTGCGGCAGCGGCTACGACCACTGCTTCTGTATCGACGGCTACG
Organism: Enorma burkinafasonensis; assembly: GCF_902150035.1. Classification (GTDB taxonomy): domain Bacteria; phylum Actinomycetota; class Coriobacteriia; order Coriobacteriales; family Coriobacteriaceae; genus Enorma; species Enorma burkinafasonensis. The sequence goes on along the minus strand of NZ_LR597503.1, from coordinate 178,281 downwards.
ACGCCGCCGGCGCCCTCGCCCCGCGCCGCGCCGTCCGGGCGCTCGACCCCGCGAGCGGGCGCGGCATGGAGCTCTGGACCACGCTGCCGGGCGTGCAGCTCTATACCGGCAACTTCGTCCCCGCCTGCGATGGCACGGACGCGCCGCGCGGCAAGGCGGGCCATGTGTACGGCGCCCGCAGCGGGTTCGCGCTCGAGCCCCAGCTCTACCCCGCCACGCCCTCCCACCCCGAGTTCCCCTGCGCGATCTTCACGCCCAAACGCCCCTATCGCGCGGTGACCGAGTACCGCTTCTTCACGGCATGAACCGCATGCGCCCGGCACCGGCGCATCGAGGAAAGGACAAGGAAATGCCCACACCGGAACAAGGATTGCAGGACCTCTTCCGCGAACGGTTCGGCGGCGCGCGCGACCTCCTCGAGGTGACCGTCCCCGCCCGCTCCGAGATCGCCGGCAACCACACCGACCATGAGGGCGGCGACGTCATCGGCGGCGCGCTCGACGTGCAGGTGCACGCCGTCTGCACGCTCAACGGCACCAACACCGTCCGCATCGAGAGCCTGGGATACCAGCCCTTCAAGATCGACCTGGGCAAGCTCGCCCCGCAGGAGAGCGAGCGCGAATCGACCGCGTCGCTCGCCCGCGGCATGGCCAGCGAGCTCGTCGCCGGCGGCCGCGAGCCGCTCGGCTTCGACCTGCTCATGGAGAGCTCCATCCCCAGCGGCAGCGGGCTCTCCTCCTCGGCGGCCGTGGAGCTCGCCTTCGGCCGCGCGATGGAGGGCCTCTGGGAGGGCGACCCCATCGACGCGGTGACCCTCGCCAAGATGGCGCAGCGCACCGAGAACGTGTTCTTCGGCAAGCCCTGCGGCCTGCTCGACCAGCTCGCCGAGGCGCTCGGCGGCCTCGCGCACATGAGCTTCGCCGACCCGGAGGTCCCCGCCTCGGAGAAGCTCTCCCTCGACTTCGAGGACCACGGCTACGGCCTGGTGCTCGTCAACGTGGGCAGCGACCACAGCGCCCTCACCGGCGAGTACGCCGCCGTCCCCGGCGAGATGAAGGCCGTCGCGGCCGCCTTCGGCAAGGAGCGCCTGCGCGAGGTCGACCCCGCGGCGTTCGACGAGCGCGTGGGCGGGCTGCGCCGTGAGCTCGGCGACCGGCCGGTGCTGCGCGCGCTCCATTACTGGCGCGAGAACGACCTCGTCCTCAAGCGCTGGGACGCGCTCAAGGCCGGCGACATCGACAGCTTCCTCGAGCTCACGCGCGAGTCGGGCGCGAGCTCGGCGATGTTTTTGCAGAACGTCTCGGTGGGCGGGGCGGCCGAGCAGCCTGCCATGATTGCGCTCGCGCTCGCCGAGCGCCTGCTCGACGGCCGCGGCGCCTGCCGCATCCATGGAGGCGGCTTCGGCGGGTCCATCCAGGCGTTCGTGCCCATCGAGCGCGTCGACGCATTCGTCTGCGGCATGGACCGCTGGTTCGGCGAGGGTGCGGCGCGCCATTACCGCATCGTGAGCGAGGGGGCTGGTTACCGATGGCTGTAACGACCGCAAACACCGCCGCGGCGACGGACGCCGCGGCGCTCGCGCAGGATATCCAGGCACTCGTGCGCTATGCGCTCGGCTGCGGCCTGCTCGCGCCCGAAGACGGCATGTGGGCCTTTAACGCCATCCTCGAGACCGTAGGCGCCACGGGCCCTGCGGCGCCCGACGCCTCCGGGCTCCTCTCGGTCGCCTACGCCGCCGCGCCCACGCGCGACCTCGCCCTCGAGGAGGGCGCGTCCGGCTTCTTCATCGAGACCGAGGACTTCGACCTCGAGGGCACCATCGCGCGCATCGCCGCGGCGGGCGTCGGCGCGGGCCGCGACGAGGACACGCCCTCGGGCGCCGACCGCATCGCCACGCGCGTGATGGACCTCCTCATGCCGCGCCCCTCCCAGGTCGACCGCGACTTCGCCGAGCTCTACCTCGAGGCGGGCCCCCAGGCGGCGACCGACTGGTTCTACCGCCTGTGCTGCAACGCCCGCTACGTGCGCACCGCCGCCATCGCGCGCAACGTCGCGTGGACCTCGGCGACCGCGTGGGGCGACCTCGAGATCACCATCAACCTGTCTAAACCCGAGAAGGACCCCAAGGCCATCGCCGCCGCGGGCGCCGCGCCCGCCACCGGCGACGTCTACCCCGCCTGCCAGCTCTGCATGGAGAACGAGGGCTATCGCGGCCGCGGGGCCGGCGAGGCGCACGGGAGCCATCCCGCCCGCCAGAACCTCCGCATCGTCCCCATCACGCTCGGGGGCGAGCACTGGGGCCTGCAGTACAGCCCGTACGCCTACTTCGACGAGCACTGCATCGCGATGAGCGCCGAGCACCGCCTCATGCACGTCGACCGCGAGAACATGGCGCGCCTCCTCGACTTCGTGGACCTCTTCCCGCACTACTTCGTGGGATCCAACGCCGACCTGCCCATCGTGGGCGGCTCGATCCTCTCGCACGACCACTTCCAGGGCGGACGCCACGTGTTCCCCATGATGAAGGCGCCGGTCGCGTCCACGTTCTCGATGAAGGGCTTCCCCGGTATCGAGGGCGCCGTGCTGCGTTGGCCGCTCTCCGTCCTGCGGCTCACCGGTACCGATCGCGAGGAGCTGCTCGATGCCGCCGACCATGTGCTCGAGCTCTGGCGCGGCTGGTCGGACGAGGCCGTGGGCGTGGTCGCGCGCACCGGCGAGGAGCGCCACAACACCGTGACACCGGTCGCCCTCCGCGGCGAGACGGGAACCTACACGCTCTACCTCGCGCTTCGCTGCAACATCGCAACCGACGAGCACCCGCTCGGCGTGTTCCACCCGCATGCGGAGTGGCACCACATCAAGAAGGAGAACATCGGCCTCATCGAGGTCATGGGCCTCGCGATCCTGCCGCCGCGCCTGGTCGACGAGCTCGACGCCGTGCGCGGCCACCTGCTCGCCCACCGCGGGGACGCGGGAGCGCTCGCGCAGGCGCTTGAGGCGGACCCGCTTACCGCCCCGCACGCCGCCTGGGGCGTCGAGCTCGCCGCGGCTCACCCCGAGCTCGACGAGGCCAACGCCGAGGGCATCATCCGCACGGGCGTGGGCGAGGTCTTCGGGCACGTGCTCGAGGATGCCGGCGTCTACAAGTGGGACGAGACTGGTCGCGCGGCGCAACAGCGCTTCATCGATGCCCTCTAGCGCCCACCCGGCTGCGCGCAGCGATTTTTCGCCCCGCGCACTTGCGCGACGCCGCGTTTCCACGTATCATTAGCGGTCGCAGGCGCTTCGCGTCTGCCGTGGAGTGCCAGCATAGCTCAGTTGGTAGAGCACCGCTCTCGTAAAGCGGGGGTCATCGGTTCGAGTCCGATTGCTGGCTCCAGTTGCCCAGGAAAAGGCCGGCTGCCATAAGGCGCCGGCCTTTTTTCACATGCAACCGCCCTCGAGCCATGGACGGTCCCATGCCGTGGTCTCGAGCTCCCCCTGCGTCATCACCGACGGCGCCTCCGGCCGTCTGAGCGCCCTATCGCGGCGTCACCGGCACTACGGCAGACACATTTTTCGATTTTGTACGATTGGGCTCGCGGCGAAACCTCCGGCGCCCACGTTTCCGCTGGATTGCAGTCCCTCTATTCGCCGGCTGGAGAGAAAGCACTGGTGATTGCCCAGGATGCATCATGCAAAATCGCAAAAAGTGTCTAGAAGGGGAATGCGGAGGGACTGCGGACGAAAAGTTGGACCGCTCGTCCGGCATCGCGAGCCCATGACGCCAGCCCATCCCGCAGGGATGCAAAGCGCATCTGAGCGCACCGGCCCGCCATCGCACCGATCGCCGCCCCCCTTCTGATCGTGCGCCCCCGCTCCGTTTCCCTTTCGCCTGAGGAGGACGTCAGGGTACGGATGCGGGGGCACACGATCAGAAGGGGGCGTATGGAGTCGCCGTGCGAGGGGTCCCCGCGCGCGGCGAGATGCAAGGGCTACTGCGCGGCGGCCTCGCCGGTCTCCACGGCGCGCTCGCGCGCGCCCATGGCGCGGAAGATCGCCCAGTCGGCGATGCGCACGGCGTCGTCGCCCATGCGCTCGAAGTACTTGGCGACCATGAGCAGCTCGGGCAGGTACTTGGCGCGCGTCTCGCTCGCCTTGATGAGATCGATCACCACGCCCTCGGCGGCAAGGTAGACGTCATCGATGTCATCGTCCATGGCGAAGACGCCGTGCGCGCGGTCCACATCGGAGGTGCGGAACGCCTCGACGGCCTCCTCGACCATCGTCGCGACGTGGTCGGCCGCGAACCTGAGGTGGTCGCCGAGCTTCGCCGTGACGTCGGCGGGCAGGGCCTGGGCGAGCTCGGCAACGTCGTTGGCCTTGGCATCGATGTGCGCGAGGTCAGATACCAGCCGGAACGTGCCCGTGAGGAAGCGCAGGTCGCCGGCGACCGGCTGCTGCAGAAGCATGGCGTCGAGGCAGGTCTCCTCGATCGTGCCGCGCAGGCGCCGGCCCGACACCGCGCGGTCGAGCACGTCCTGCGCCGCCGCGGCATCGCCCGAGAGCGCCTGGGCGAGCGCGCGGATGTCGGCCGCCGTCTCATCCGAGAAGCGCCCGAGCGTCGCATCGATCTCCTCGAGCTGGTTGAGGTACTTGGAGCGTGTGGTAAGCATTAGCTGAACCTTCCCGTCAGATAGTCGTTCGTGAGCTTCTCCTTGGGGTTGGAGAAGAGTTCCCTGGTGGGACCGGCCTCGATGAGCTCGCCCAGGTAGAAGAAGCAGGTCTTGTCGGCCACACGCGCGGCCTGCTCCATGTTGTGCGTGACCACGACGACCGTATGGTCCTCGGAGAGCTGCATCATGAGCTCCTCGACCATGCTCGTCGAGATGGGGTCGAGGGCGGAGGTGGGCTCGTCCATGAGCAGGACCTCGGGATCCGTGGCGAGGGCGCGCGCGATGCACAGGCGCTGCTGCTGCCCGCCCGAGAGCCCCAGGCCGCTTTTGCCCAGGTCGTCCTTGACCTCGTCCCACAGCGCCGCGCGGGTGAGGCACCGCTCCAGAATCTCGTCCTCCTCCGCGCGGCTCATGCGCTTCATGCGCTTGGGCCCGTAGAGGATGTTCTCGCGGATGCTCATCGGGAACGGGTTGGGATGCTGGAACACCATGCCCACGTACACGCGCAGGGCGTTGGCGTCCATCTTGAAGATGTCCTGGCCACCGAACTCGATGGTGCCCTCGGTGCGCACGGACTCGACGAAGTCGCACATGCGGTTGAACGTGCGCAGCAGCGTCGACTTGCCGCAGCCCGAAGGCCCGATGAAGGCCGTCGCGCGATTCTTGGGAATCTCGAGCGAGATGCTCTTGAGCGCCTGGAAGTCGCCGTACCACAGGTTGAAGTCGCGGATGGAGAGCATGCTCTCCACGCCCTCGATGCTGCGATGGACGTCCTCGTTGATTGCTGTATCCATATGGTTCTCCATCAGCCGAACCTGCCTGTCAGATAATCCGAGAGCCGCTGGTCGCGCGGTGCCGAGAAGATCTGCTGCGTCGTGCCCGTCTCGACCATGTCGCCCACGTAGAAGAAGGCGGTGCGGTCGCTCACGCGGCCGGCCTGCTGCATGTTGTGGGTCACGATGATCTGGCAGAGGCCCGTGTCGGACAGCGAGCGGATCGTCTCCTCGATCGTGTAGGTCGAGATCGGGTCGAGCGCCGAGCACGGCTCGTCGTAGAGCACCACGTCGGGCTTCATCGCGAGCGTGCGCGCGATGCACAGGCGCTGCTGCTGGCCGCCGGAGAGGGCGTGGGCGCTCTGCTTGAGCTTGTCCTTGACCTCGTCCCAAAGCGCCGCCTGCCTGAGCGCGGTCTCCACGAGCTCGTCCTCCTCGTCCTTGCCGTGGAGCCTCCCGTGCTTCTTGGGCGCGAACAGGATGTTCTCGCGGATGGACTTGCGGAAGGGCGTGGGCTGCTGGAACACCATGCCGATGGATTTGCGCAGCTCGAAGAGGTTCTCCTTGGGCGTGTTGATGTTGTGCCCGTGGTAGAAGATCTCGCCGCCCACCTTGCAGCGCGGGATCTCGAGGTTCATGAGGTTCAGGCAGCGCAGAAAGGTCGACTTGCCGCAGCCGGAGGGGCCGATGAGGGCCGTGACCTCGCCCGCGCGGAACTCGAGGCTCGTCGCATGGAGCGCCTCGTGCTTGAGGTCGTAGGTGACGGTGACGTCCTTGGTGGTGAGGAGGGCGTCGGTGGGGGCGGCCTGCCCGATCAGGCGGTCTTGGGTATTCTCGGTCATTCGGCGGTCAGCCTCCTTGCGAGGAACTTGCCCAGCACGCGGGCGAGCACGTTGAAGAGGAGCACGCAGACGAGCAGCACCGTGGCGGTGCCCCACACGATCTCGGTCGAGCCGGGCGTGGGCTCGCTCGTGAGACGCCAGATGTAGACGGCGAGCGTGCAGGCGGGACGGAAGATGTTGAAGGGGTTCGTGGGCGAGCTGAAGTTGAGCACGTTGCCGAAGTTTAGGCGGCTCGGCGCGGAGCCCGAGGTGAAGATCAGCGCCGCGGCCTCGCCGAACACGCGGCCGGCCGAGATCACGATACCCGTGACGATGGCGGGCATGGCGGCGGGCAGAAGCACGTTCACCGTGGTCTCCCAGCGGGTGAGACCCATGGCGAGCGCCGCATCGCGCTGGCTGCGCGGCACGTCCTCGAGGGCCTGCTGGATGGTGCGCACCAGGATGGGGATGTTGAACATCGTGAGCGCCACGGCGCCGGAGATGATCGAGATGCCCCAGCCCAGCACCACGACGAAGAACAGCGAGCCGAACATGCCCACGACGATCGACGGCAGGCTGGAGAGCGTCTCGATCGCGGTCTTGGCCGCCGAGGTGACCCAGTTGTCGGGGGCGTACTCCACGAGGAAGATCGCGCCGCCGAGCGAGATGGGCACCGAGATGATGAGCGTGATGATGAGCATGTAGAACGAGTCGAACAGCTGGTAGAGAATGCCCGACACGTCCGCCGAGGACGGGTTGGTGAGGAACCCGGGCGTGAGCGCGATGCCGCCGCCGCGCGCGAGGATGTAGATGATAATCGCGGCGAGAAGCGCGAGCACGAGCCCCACGATGGCGGTCAGGATGCCGGTGACGATACGGTCCTGGCGGCCGATGCGCCTGACGTGCGCCGAGAGGTCGCGCGCCTGGGGCGCCGCGGTGGTCTGGCTAGCCATTCTGCTTCGCCCCCTTATGGCCGATGAGGTGGATGATAAAGATGAAGACGAGCGACATGGCGAGCAGGATCAATCCGAGCGACCAGAGCGCATGGTAGAACTCGGTGCCCGCCACGGCGTTGTTGAGACCGGAGGTCAAGGTCGCCGTGAGGGTGGACGCCGGCGAGAGCAGGCCCGTGGGCATGTTGCGCTCGACGCCGCCGATGACCATCTGCACGGCGAGGGTCTCGCCGAAGGCGCGCGTCATGCCGAGGATGACCGCCGTCATGATCGAGGGCGTGGCGCTCTTGAGCACCACGTGCCACACGGTCTGCCAGCGGGTGCACCCGAGCGCGTAGGAGCCCTCGCGGTACTCGTTGGGCACGGCGCGCAGCGCGTCGATGGAGAGCGTGGTCACCGTGGGCAGGATCATGACCGCGAGCACGATGGAGCCCGAGAGGATGCCCGCGCCGGTACCGGCCGCCGCGCCGAAGACGAGGCGCATGAAGGAGTTGACCACGTACAGGCCGAGCACGCCGTAGACGACCGACGGGATGCCCACGAGCAGCTCGACGAGCGGCTGGAACACGCGCGTGCCGAAACCCGGCGCGACCTCGACCACGAACATCGCCGACCCGAGCGCGATGGGCAGGGCGATGAGGGTCGAGAGCAGCGTGACCGAGAACGAGCCCACGATCATGGGCAGCGCCCCGTACATATCCTGCTCGGGGATCCAGTGCTGTCCGGTCAGAAACGCGATGGGGTCGAATCCGTCAACGAAGAACGTGGTGAGGCCCTGCTGGGCCACCATCACGATCAGCGCGAGGACCACGACGGCCACGAGCAGCACGCAGGCGCCCGTGATCCCCAGGCCGATGTTCTCCAGTTGGCGCTTCGGCATTACCTTTGCCATGTGACGCCTTTCTCAAACAGGGAAAGGGGGCGCCCCACGCGAACGAGAGGCGCCCCTTCTTACGACAGTTGCGCTAGCTGAACGATGCGCGCGCTACTCGACGGGAGTCACGTTGCCGTCGACGTCCTTCTGGACCTTCATGTTGCTCACGGGGATGAAGCCCTGCTCGATGACGGTCGTGGACTGGACGTCCTCGCTCATGATGTAGTCGATGAAGGCCTTGGTGATGGCGGCCGTGGACTCGTCCTCGTCGGAACGGGTGTACATGTGCTCGTAGGCCCAGATGTTGAAGTCGCCGGTCTCGACGTTCTCCTGCGTGGGCTCGACGCCGTCGACGGTGAGCGCCTTGATGCCCTCGTTGGTCTCGTAGTAGTTGAAGGCGACGTAGGAGATGGAGCCCTCGGTCGCGGCGACCTGCTCGACGACGGTGCCCGAGGAGTCGACCTCGGCGACCGGGGTGAAGTCGGCGGGAACCTCGGCGCCCTGGAGCACGGCGGCCTCGAAGGTGGCGCGGGTGCCCGAGCCGGCCTCGCGGTTGATCACGTTGATGGTGCCGGCGGTGCCGCCCACCTCGGACCAGTCGGTGATAGCACCGGTGAAGATGCCCTTGAGCTGCTCGGTGGTGATGTCGTCGATGTCGACGGAGGCGTTCACGATCGGGCCCATCCCGACGATGCAGACCTGGTTGTCGACAAGGCCCTCGAGCTGGGACTCGTCATCGACCTTCTCCTCGGCGAAGACGTCGGAGCGGCCGATCTGGAGCGAGCCGTCGACGATGCCGGAGATGCCGTCGCCCGAGCCGCCGCCGGAGATGGCGATGACCACGTCGGGGTTGTCGTTCATGAAGTCGTCGGCGACCGCCTCGATGAGCGGCTGGAACGAGGTGGCGCCACCGCAGTTGATGGTGCCGGAGAGGGCGGCCGCGGCGTCACCGCTGCCGGCGGCGGAGCCGGCCGCGGGGGCCTGGCCGCAGCCCGCGAGGCCGAGGCCGGCGAAGGCGGCCACGCCACCGGCGAGGCCGAGGAACTGACGACGAGAGCACGACTGATCGAACATGGATGATTCTCCTTCCGGAAATCTCTACGCAGAGGCGCGTCGGGAGCCCTCCCTTGCGCCTGTCGATGGCACTGTAGCGCGCCGAAATCCGGCCGATCGGCCTCGTCAAGCGGTTATTACCGGGGTCTTATCATCCATTACCCGGCTCGAACGGCCGCCTTACCCGCCGCTTACAATCGCCGCGGGCGGCATACGCGCGCTTGATGATGGCCGCCGCGCCGCCGTGAGGCGCGCCCGCTGGACGGCGGAAGCGGCGCCCCGCGCCCGCCTCCCGCCCCGCGGCCCCGTCGATTACAAAATCGTCACCCATCTGTAAGGCAAATCGATGGCATCCGGGCGCCGCCCTCCGCAGAATGGAAGCATCGGATACAGCTACGAAAGGCGGTGGCGAACATGAAACGGAAGACGAACGACCTTCGGCCGGGCGAGCGCGTCGGCAACCCCTATCGCCCCCAGGCAGACGGGCCGACACAGGCGGCGTCGGTGAAAGGTGCCGTCCGCTCGTGCGCGAGCCTCATCGCCTACATCGCCGCCATGGCGGTGCTGACCATCGGCATGCTCTGGATGCTCTGGAAGGTATCGGGGCGGTAGCGCGATGGGAGCTATCGACCGCTTCATCACGGGGTACTCGCGCAACTTCGAGATGGCCCTCATCCTGTGGCCCCTCGCCTCGGCGGCGCTCACCCTGCCAATCCTCGCCTTCCTCTACCACCGCGAGGGCCGGCTCAGGTTCCCCTCCGTCGTGACGACCTACCTCGCAGTGCTCTACCTGATGGGCCTCGGGTGCTTCACCCTCTACCCGCTGCCCAGCGGCACGAGCGGTCCCGGGATCAGCTACGGGATCCCCTGGCAGCTGAACCCCCTCGCGCCGATCGGCGACTTCATGCGCGAGGGCGTCTCCGTCCTGCCGCAGATCGTCTTCAACGTCGTGCTCTTCATGCCGCTGGGCTTCATCGCGGGGCGCCTTCTGCGCTGGGGCGCTGTGCGCTCGATCGCCTGCGGCCTCGCCGTGTCACTGCTCATCGAAGCCGCCCAGGGCACGGGGCTCTTCGGCATCTACCCGTACGCCTTCCGCACCGCCGACGTCGACGACCTCATCTACAACGCCGCGGGCGCGGCTGCGGGCTGGTGGGTCGCCTCGATGCTCGGCCGCGTGCTCCCGCCCGGCGCGCTCGCCGAGGAGGGCGAGGTCACACACGAGCCGGGCTTCGTCCGCCGGTCGGTGGCATTCTGGCTCGACACCCTGCTCGTGGGCCTCATCACGCTCGTTGCCGCGGGGCTGCTGTCATGCGCGGCGCCCGGCCTCGTCACGAGCGACGTGGAGCCTCTCGCTTCCTGGCAGACCGTCGTGACCGGGGCGGCGTTCCTCTGGGTGGAGGCGTTCATCCCCTGGCGTTCCGAGGGTTCCACGCCGGGCGGGAGGTTCGTGCGCATGAGCTGCGAGACGGTGGAGCGCGCCGGCGTGCGGCGGGTGGCGTTCTTCGCCGCACGCGCGGCGGTGCTGGGCGCGTCCTACTTCTACTTCCCGATCGCCTGGCCGCTGCTCGCCCTCTTCTACCTCATCTGGCGGCAGATGCCCTACGACCTCATCTGACGGGCGCCGGCGCCACTCGGGATGACCGCCGGCAACTTGGGAACCGGCCGAGCCAAGGCACCCGGAAGGCACCGAGCCGGGCTCCTTACCCCAGCGCGACGTCGAGCACCATCATGATCACGAAGCCCGCGATGACGCCGAGCGTGCCCACGTTGGAGTGCTCGCCCAGGTGCGCCTCGGGGATGAGCTCCTCCACCACCACGTAGATCATCGCGCCGGCGGCGAACGACAGGAGCCACGGCATGAAGGGCGAGATCCAGCCGCTCGCGAGCACCACGAGGATGCCGAAGATGGGTTCGACGATACCCGAGAGGCTTCCCACCACAAACGCCTTGAGCCGGCTCATGCCCTCGCGCCTGAGGGGGAGCGAGACCGCGGCGCCCTCGGGGAAGTTCTGCAGGCCGATGCCGATCGCGAGCGCCACCGCCATGCCCAGGTAGGCGTCGCCGGCCGCACCCGCCGCCTGCGAGGCCATCGCGAAGAGCAGGCCCACGCTCATGCCCTCGGGGATGTTGTGGAGCGTCACGGCCGAGACCAGAAGCGTCGTGCGCTTCCAATCGCTCCGCATGCCCTCGGGCTCGTCGCTGCCGGCATGCAGGTGCGGCAGGAGGGTGTCGAGCGCGATGAGGAAGGCGACGCCGAGCAGGAAGCCGCCCGCAGCCGGTATCCAGCCGATCTGCCCCAGCTCCTCGGCCTGCTCGATGGCGGGGTTCAGAAGCGACCAGACGCTCGCCGCGATCATCACGCCGGCGGCGAACCCCAAGAAGATGTGGTGCGTGAGCTTGCCGCGCTCGGGGTCCTTGCCCGTGAAGAGCACCACCGCCGAGCCCGCCGTGGTCATGAGCCACGTGAAGCCGCAGCCCGCAGCCGCCCACATGAGGCCGCGGACGAGGGTTGGTTCGAACATATCGTCTCCTATCGATGCTATGGGGCCCATCACCGGCGCACGGTCGTCGCCGCACACCACCATCACAGGACCGCCATCGGGTCATGCTGTCGCATAGTATTCCCTAGAAACAGCCCCGCGCATGCCCGAAATACGAGATGGCGGCATCCTTGGAGATGTGGCGGCCGATTGACTTGAACATGCTGCAGAGCGTCTAGATGAGACAGCGGTGTTCCCCGGATAGCCATTCGTCTTCTATACGAGACAAATCTAGAGCTGAGTTGTCTTTTATAGTCGACAGAATGCTGTCCAGCGATACTCGGGGTAATCGTGACAGCACATCGGGCCCGTTGCTCTTCTACGGTAAGATGCAGGGAGATATGAGGGGAGCAAGTCCATGGACCAACGGAAACTCATGCGGTTCGCGCAGAGAGCAGAGGCGCTCGCCTGCCCCGTATGCGGAGCGGCGCTCGCCCTCGAGGGCACGTCGCTGCGCTGTGCCGCGGGCCACAGCTTCGATGTGGCGCGCCAGGGGTACGTGAACCTCCTCACGGGCGGCCATCGCAACCAGAACTACGACCGAGCGTCCTTCGAGAACCGGCGTCAGGTGTTCGCGAGCGGCATCTACGACGGCATCGCGGATGCGCTCTGCGAGGTCGTGGCCGAGCTGGCAGCCGACAGAATCGCTGCGGGCGGCGAAGGCCGCCTGCGCGTGCTCGACGCCGGCTGCGGCGAGGGCCACTTCGCGCGCGCGGTCGCCGCGCGCACCGGGGCGCGGGTCTGGGCCTTCGACATCTCCAAGGATTCCGTGCAGCTCGCCGCGGGCGCCGACGCCGGGGACGACGTCGTGTGGTTCGTCGCCGACCTCGCGTCGATCCCCGTGGCCTGCGGCGCCGTGGACTGCGTGCTCGACGTGTTCTCGCCTGCGCACTACGGCGAGTTCCGCCGCGTGCTCGCACCGGGCGGGCACCTGGTGAAGGTCGTGCCGACCGAGAACCACCTGCACGAGCTGCGCGAGCGCGCGGCCGGCCAGCTCGCGCGGGGCGACTACTCCAACGAGCGCGTGGTCGAGCACCTCGAGGAGTCGTGCGAGCTCGTCGGGCGCCGACGCGTCAGCCGCACACAGGAACTCGAGCCCGACGAGCTCGAGGCGCTCGTCGCCATGACGCCGCTGCTCTTCCATGTGGACCGCGCCGCAATCGACTGGACGGATGTGCGCGAGGTCACCGTCGAGGCGGACATCCTCGTCGGTCGTTTCTCGTAGGAATCTGCCTTGATACCGAGCGCGCTTGACCTCGCGCAAGCGCCCCTCGGCACGAGAAAGCCATGCGGAGACGCCGCCGCGGGGTAACCGTGGCGCACGCGCGCTCTACCGCAGCCGAGGCCTCGCCCCAGCTCATACCCCCTAGTTGACGAACAGGGCTTGACGCTTGTCGAAATAGATCTTGTTGGCGAAGATCAGCGCGCCGTAGCCGATGAAGGTCCCAATGAACGAAGGGGTGAAGATCGCGGCAAAACTCGCGTGGATCAGGATGATGAACAGCAGCGAGTAGAGCACGTTGACGCCGATAATCGCCGCAAGGTAGATGAGATAATGCATCGGCGCGTCGCGCTTGAAGCCCGCGAGCTCGAACCGGACGAGAATCGCGAACGCGGCGAGACCGAGCATGACGAGCGCCGTGAGGATATCGAGCACCCGCACCCCGCCGTACAGCAGGTAGACGGCATGCGCGGAGCCCTCGTACTGCAGACCCGTGAACAGCTGGATGGCTTGGCCTATGGCAAGAAGCGCGGCGGCGAACAGCTGGAACCAGATCACGAACTTGTACCACTTCATACCAAGCTGAGCGGTGCCGAAGGAAGCCTGTCCGGGCGCGTTCCACGCCTGAGGAGCCGTCTGGTTCCAGCCGCCGAATACGGCCTGCTGGCTAGGAGCACCTGGTTCGGCCTGCGTGCTCGGGGCACCGGACGCCGGAGCTGCTTGCGGCGCAGCTCCCGCAGGGGCAGCATTACCCGTGGCAGCGCCGCAAACAGAGCAGAACGAGACACCGTCCGGAACCTGCGAGCCGCATTTGGAACAGAACATGGTTACCCCCTTCTCACAAGCGTCGCTTGGCCATTGTCGCCAAGCCCGCAGAGCACCAAGCCCTTATCGCACAAGTATATGCGCTGCCGCCGCGATGCGGTCCCCGGTATACTGGGATGTCGACAGGAGGTCCGAACATGCCGACTACCCATGTGCTCATCGTCGAGGATGACGCCGACATCAACCAGATCGTGACCACGCGCCTCGCACGCGAGGGCTATACGTGTACCCAAGCGTTCTCGGGCAGCGAGGCGCGCCTGCTGATGAAGGCTGCGCCGGACGAAAACCCGCGCAGCGAGGCGGGAACATTCCCCTTCGACCTCGTGATCTGCGACCTCATGCTTCCCGGTGTCGCCGGCGACGAGCTCGTGGGCGAGATCCGCGCCCTCGACGCGGGCGTCCCCATCATCGTCGTCTCCGCGCGGACCGCGCCGGCCGACAAGATCGACCTTCTGGGCATCGGCGCCGACGACTACCTCACGAAGCCCTTCGACCTCGACGAGCTCGTCGCGCGCATCGCGGTGCAGCTCAGGCACCGCGGCCGCGCCACGGCGTCGAGCGTCGGTGGAACGCTGCGCTTCCGGTCCTGGGAGCTCGACCCCGTCTCCAAGACCTTCACCGCGGCGGGCGCACCCATCGAGCTCACGCGCATCGAGTTCGCGATCATGGAACTGCTCATGCGCCATCCGCGACGCGTCTTCAGCAAGCAGGAGCTCTTCGAGGGTGCCTGGGGCGAGCCGTACGCCGCCGACGACAGCACCCTGAACGTCCACATCTCGAACATCCGCACCAAGCTGCGGCCGGGTGGCACCGACGGCTACCTCAAGACCGTCTGGGGCATGGGCTTCAAGCTCGCCGAGGCGTGATGCCTGAGCACCCGGGGCCAGGCCCCGACCGCGCGGACCGGTAGGATCCAGTTTTTCCGTTCGAGGCCGGTGTTTTGGCCGTGCAGTTCAGATATGTACGATTGGGTTGCCGAGGCGGCTCGGCATCCGCTGATGCGAATGGATGAATCCTGGGATTTTGGCGTGCGTGGGCGTATTCCGGCCTCTCGGTCACGTCGTTCAGGGACCTTTTGGCTCCCCACTTGGCAGCGGAATCGCGCATATCTGAACTGCGCGGCCAATTTCTTGACCCCGAACGGAAAAAACGCGACGCCGGACAGCTTTATCCTTTCTTTATACTTGCTGAAGGCTCTCTGAAACGTCGCGTGCCATAGTGGTTTCCAACAGGAAGCACCACGGCGATTGGACAGCCATGAACGTCATCGAACTGCACGGCCTCACGAAGCGCTACGGCGGCATGCACGCCGTCGACGGCCTCGACATGCGGGTCGCCCAAGGCGACATCTACGGCTTCGTGGGCAAGAACGGCGCCGGCAAGTCGACCACCATGAAGATCGTCGCCGGCCTTACCGAACCGACCTCGGGCACCGTGCGCGTCTTCGGCGTCGAGGGCCGCGGCCCCGCGTTCTCGAGCGCCTACTCGCGCATCGGCGCCCTCATCGAGCAGCCGGGCATCCAGCCCAACTTCTCCGCGTATGAGAACCTCATGATGAAGGCCCTCGCTATCGGCGTCATCAAGCCCCGGATCCAGTGCACGGAGCTGCTCGAGCTCGTCGGCCTCGATCCCGCGAGCCCGCGCAAGGCCAAGAAGTTCTCCATGGGCATGAAGCAGCGACTCGGCCTCGCGCTCGCGCTCGTGGGCTCCCCCGACCTGCTGATGCTCGACGAGCCGTTCAACGGCCTCGACCCCGAGGCGACGCGCGAGCTGCGCGGGGCGCTCATGACCATGAACCGCGAGCGTGGCGTCACCATGGTCATCTCGAGCCACGTCCTCGACCAGCTGAACCGCATGGCCACGCGCTTCGGGGTGATCCGCCAGGGGCGCATGGTGCGCGAGTTCACCGATGACGAGCTGCACGCGACGTGCAGCAGCTCGATCCGCGTGAAGACGACCGATCCCGCCCGCAGCCTCGCGCTGCTTGAGGAGCGCCTGCCCGCGGCGACCTTCAGGGCCGAGCCCGACGGCGCGATCTCGATCATGGGCGTCACTGGCGAGCGGCACGCAGCCTCCGCCTTCGGCGGCGCGGCGGGCGATGCGACCGTGAGCGCACCGGCCGTCGAGGAGGTCTCGCGGGCGCTCGCCGCCGCCGACCAGATCATCCTCGAGCTCATCGTGGTCGAGCGCGACGTCGAGGAGTACTTCGTCGAGCTCATGGGCGGCTACGGCGACGACCATGCGGGTGCCGTCCCGGCGCCCCGGCATGCGAGGCGCTGACATGGGCGCGCTCATCCTGGACGGCGCCATCATCGCCGCCCTCATCTACCTGCTCGCGGGCGCGCGCACGCGCTGACCCGCCGTCCGGCCTCTCACCAGGGAAGGAACTCTGATGTTCAACCTCCTCGCAGCGGACCTCTACCGCATCACCCGCCCGCGCGGCCTGCGCGGGACCTTCTGGCAGTACGGCATCGCGCTCGCCGTCGTCTACGCCGTGGTCTTCGGCTTCGTCTGGTTCTCCGGGTCGGACCTCCTCGCCGACCTGGCGGGCTTCTCCGCCGAGGAGCGCGCAGCCGCGGCGATCGAGTCCGCGGCGTGGCTGCGCTTCGAGACGCCCACGGCCATGCTCGCCAGCTTCCTCGGCGGCATCGTGCCCCTCTGCGTCGGCTTCATGGCCGTCGAGCACGCCTTCGCCGACTTCAAGGAGGGCTTCGCCCGGAGCATCGTCTCCGCGCGGCGCGGGCGGCTCTCCTATTTCGCCGAGAAGATCGTCTTCACCGGCATCATGGCGCTCGCGCTCACGCTCTTCGCGGCGCTCATGGTCGCGCTCGCGGCGATCCCCGCCGGCGCCACCGTCGAGCGCACGGACGGCGTGCTGCCCGCGCTCGGGTGGTTCGCCGCGTTCATCCTGAACACCTGGGCGATCGCCACCGCGGGCCTCGTCGTGGCCTACCTCTTCCGCAAGGTGCCGGCAGGCTACATCGCCGCCTTCCTGTTCGAGGTCGGCTTCGTCCCCGGGGCGCTCCAGCTCCTCGCCGGGCTCGCCCGCTCGGGCCTGCTCCACGTGCTCGCGCCCATCGCCCCGGCGCTCGACGAGATCGCCTACCGCATGCCCTCGCACCTGCTCGACATCCTCGGCAGCGGCGCGCCCGCGCTCTCGGGCGCCGCCCTCGGCGGGCTCGGGGAGTACGTTCCGGGCGATTTCGCCACCCAGGCGCTGGTGGACCCGCTGGTCTGGATCGCCCTCGGCGCGCTCGTCATCTTCGCCGCCTCGCGCAGGCGCGACATCTAGCGACGGCGGCGCCGTCACGGGATAATGGGGTGGATGGGCGCGACCCATCCGCCCGCTTCGCTAGAAAAGAGGGGCCATGCCTGACGACCTGCTCCCGATCATGCTGCTTATCCTCGGCATCTGCCTGGGCCTCATGATCGCGGCGGCGACCTACCTCACCGAGATGCGCCGCATGACGCGGCTGCTGCGCGACCTCGAGCCCGGCAGCAACGCTCGCCTCACGCTGGGCTCGCCGGCACCGGGCGCCCGCGAGCTCGCCGAGGCCGTGAACGAGGTGCTCGACCGCGACGCCCGCGAGCGCGTCCAGGCCTTGCGCGACCGCGCGGACTTCCAGCGCGACCTCGCGGCCCTCTCGCACGATATCCGCACGCCGCTCGCCGGGGCCAAGGGCTACCTGCAGCTTGCCGCCGACGAGGGCGATCCCGCTCTGCGCGGCCGACACCTCGCGGCGGCGATGGAGCGCATCGACGCCACGACGGAGTTGCTCGAAGCGCTCTTCGCCTACACGCGATCCGCCGATCCCGACCTTGCCCTGGAGCGCGAGGCCGTTGCCGTACGGCCGCTTGCCGAGCGCGCGCTCCTCAACCAGTACCCCGCCTTCGAGGGACGAGGCTGGGAGCCGCGCCTCGAATGCGCCGACGACGGCCTCGCTGCCTGGGTTGATGCCGACGCGCTCGCCCGCATCATGGAGAACCTGCTCGTGAACGCCCTGCGCTACGGCACAGCGGCGCCCCAGGTCAGGATATCCGCCGAGGACGAGGACCGGGTGCGCGTCACGGTCGAGAACCCCGTCGCCGAACCCGGGGCGCTCGACGTCGACCGCCTCTTCGACCGGTTCTATCAAGCGGACAGGGCTCGCGGCACGGCGGGCAGCGGTCTTGGCCTCGCGGTATGCAAGAACCTCGCGGAGGCCATGGGAGCGGGCATCGGGGCGCACCTGGCAGGCGACGTCCTCGCGATCGACCTCATGCTCCCGCGCGCGCCCGCCATGTCGGCGTAGATCGCGGCGGCATGGCGCGATGCGGTACCGCCCCGCCCGGCATCCCGCGCATTAGGGCGCGGCGGGCCACCGGCCTCCGGGCGGAATGGGAGCGAGCGGAAGCCCCCGCGCTCCCGCCCGCTTTCGAGCGCAGACCACTACGCCCTTAACCCTATGCGCTCTTGACCCTAGGCGCTCTTGGTGATGTACTCCGCATCGTAGAAGCTGAGCGGGTTCACGTCGTACCCGTCGATGGCGGCCGAGGTAGCGCCGAGCGAGACACCGTGGCTGATGACCATCCACGGCAGGTCACGTGCGACGATTTCCTCGCACTTGAGGTACACCTCGTCGCGGTCATCGCCGGCAGGCGTGCCCAGGCCCTCGACGATGAGCGCGTCGTACTCGGGGTTGGAGTAGTGCGCGATGTTCTGCGTGCCCGCGCTCGTGGCGAGCAGGTTCATGAAGTTGTCCGGGTCGCCGTTATCGGAGAGCCAGCCGGCCAGACACACGTCGTAGTAATCGGTCTGCTGGCGGTTCTTGTAGGTCGCCATGTCGTAGGCGACGATCTCCATATCGACGCCGACCTCGGCAAGGTAGCCCTGGAGCGTCTCGGCGAGGTTCTGCCCGTTCACGACGTTGTAGTCCTGCGCGTTGGTGTAGGTGAGCATCGTGATGTTGGTCACACCCAAGCGCGCGAAGGCCTCACGAGCGGCATCGGGGTCGAACGCGGGACGCTCGAGATCCTGCGCATAGGGAGCCATCGACTCGGGCATGCAGGAATGCGCGACCGTGGAGTACTCGCCGTAGAGCGTCTCGACCAGCTCCTCGATGTTGATGGCCTGGCAGAACGCTGTGCGCGCCTCAAGGTTGGAGAAGATGTCGCTCTCCATGTTGAACGCCATGTAGTTGAGGCTCGAGGCGTCCTCGATCACGCCCACGCCGCCCGCCTGCTCGACCTGGTCGATCATGGCCGGGTCCACGCCGTCGATGATGTCGACCTCGCCGTTGCTGAGCGCAGTGACGCGGCTCGAGGGCTCGGGGATGAAACGGTACACGATGGGCGAGCACTTGGGCATGTGCTCCTTGTCCCAGTAGTCCTCGAAGGTCTCCATCTGCACGTTCTCGCCCTTGGACCACGAGACGAACTTGTAGGGGCCCGTGCCGCAGGGGTGCTCGTTCAGGTTGTTGTCGTACTCGTCGAGGGCGGTGGGGCTCACGATGGGCGCACCGAAGAGCATGGCGAGGTTCATCTTGAACGGCGTCGAGGCGGCGCGCATGTGCAGGACGACCTCGTAATCGCCGGTCTTCTCGACGGAGGCCACACCCGTGCCCGTGCTCTCGGACCCGAACACGAACGACGCGTAGGCCATGTCGTCGGTGCGGTTGGGCTCGAGCTGGCGCTCGATGGAGCGCACCACGGCATCGGCGTTGAAATCGGTTCCGTCATGGAACTTGACGCCCTGGCGCAGCGTGAAGGTATAGGTCAGGCCGTCGTCGGAGACACTCCAGTCCTCCGCCAGGCAGGGCTCGACATCGGTGCAGTCGGCGTTGAACTTCACGAGGCCCTCGTACATCTGGCTCATGATCGTGCCGGGGTCGGAGCTCGCCAGCGCCGGGTCGAGGCCGAGCGACTCGGTGCGGACGCCGTAGGTGAGCGAGGTCGTCTCGGCGGCACCGGAACCCGCCTCGCTCGCGCGTTGGCTGCCGCACCCTGCAAGCCCCGCAGCACCGAGCGCGCCGGCGGCGCCCATGGCTAGAAATCCGCGACGTCCAAGCATCAGCTGTGGTTTCATAGTGTTCCTCTCGTCCGGACGCATGAGCGCCTACCGATACACAGTTCGTTTTGTCTACCCATCGAAGGCACCATCGAATCGCGCGAGCCCCGACAGGGAAGATGGACGGTATCGAACCGCCCCCAAACGGCAGCCTCCGCATCGCCCGCATGCCCGCTCGCGTCCTTCCCCCGGATGCGCCGAGGCCGAATCCACGGGGTCCCGCACGTTTGGTGCACCCGATTTCGAGTTACGTGCAAACCCGCAGGGAAACTGACGCACGGGGCGTCAGAACAACCTGCGGGTTTGCACCTAACAGCTTTTCTCGTGCACGTAACCGCGCTACCTGCGGTGCGCGCAAGGGGCCGTCGCGAAGGGTCGCCGCGGGCGGCCGCTAGGCCAGGCTCTTGCGCAGCAGCTCGTTGAACAGCTTGGGGTTGCCGCTGCCGCGGCTCTCGCGCATGCACTGCCCCACGAGGAAGCCGAGCACCTTCTGGTTGCCGTCGCGGTACTGCTGCGCCTGGTCCTCGCAGCGCGCGAGCACGGCGTCGACGACCGCCTGCAGCGCGCCCGTGTCGTTGACCTGGCGCATGCCGCGCTCGTCGACGATGCGCTCCGGGTCCTCCCCCGATCGCGCCATGAGCTCGAAGACCTCGTGCGCCTGGTTGCTCGAGATAGCATCCTCGGCGAGGAGCCGCGCGAGCGAGGCCACCTGCGCGGGCGCGATGCCGCACGTGGCGATCGTCACGTCGGCGCCCTGCGCGTTGAGGTAGCCGGTGAGCTCGTTCACGATCAGGTTCGCGACGGTCTGCGCGGCGGCGCCCCGCATGCCGGCGGCAGCCTCCTCGAAGAAGGCGGACGCATCCGGGTCGCCGGCGAGCTGCCCGGCGTCAGCGCGCTTGATGCCGAAGTCGCGCTCGTAGCGGTCGCGCTTGGCGTCCGGCAGCTCCGGCAGCTCGGCGCGGCAGCGGTCGATGAACTCGTCCGTGAGGTCGAAGGGCGCGAGGTCGGGGTCGGGGAAGAAGCGGTAGTCGTCCGCCGTCTCCTTGGTGCGCATCACGACGGTGCGCTTGCGGCTGGGCTCCCAGTGGCGGGTCTCCTGATAGATCTCGCCGCCCTCCTCGAGCACCTCGGCCTGGCGGCAGATCTCGTAGGCGAGGCCGTCGTGCAGGGCCTTGAAGGAGTTGAGGTTCTTGAGCTCGGTCTTCACGCCCAGCTCGGTCGAGCCACGGTGGCGCAGGCTCACGTTGCCGTCGCAGCGCATGGAGCCCTTCTCCATGGAGCAGTCGGAGATGCCGAGCGTCACGAAGATGCGGCGCAGCTTCTCCATGAAGAGGCGCGCCTCCTCGGGCGTGCGCAGGTCGGGCTCGGTCACGAGCTCGATGAGCGGCGTGCCGCAGCGGTTGTAGTCTATGAGCGACTCCGCCGCGCCGCCGATGCGCCCCTCCTCGCCGCCGACGTGCACCATCTTGGCGGCGTCCTCCTCCATGTGGATGCGCAGGATCCGGATGGGCACCGTGTAGGAGCCGTCGTCGCGGCGCTCGGCCACGGAGAGCGAGGCGGTGTCATAGGCCGCAAGCCCTGCGAGGGCTCCCTCGGGCATGGTCTTCGCCATCTGCGACGAGAGACCCACCGCGCCGGCGCTCGCCGAGGCGAGGCTCGCCGCCTCGTCCGCTCCGAACGCGCAGGCGGGCCGCTCCTCAGCGCCGCGGCCGGTGACCTCCAGATCGAGGCGACCGTGCATCGCGAAGGCGACCGGCCCCTGCGTGGTCTGGAAGTTCTTGGCCATATCCGGATAGAAGTAGTGCTTGCGGTAGAACATCGAGTGCTTCTGGATCTCGCAGTTCGTGGCGAGACCGGCTTTCACGATGTACTCGATCGCGCGGCGGTTGGGCACCGGCAGCGCTCCCGGCAGGCCCAGGCACACCGGGCAGACGTTCGCGTTGGGCTCGTCGTCGTGGCTGAGCTTGCAGCCGCAGAACATCTTGGTCTCGAGCGTGGTGAGCTCCGTGTGGATCTCGAGGCCGATCACGGCCTCCCAGTCCTGGAGCACCTCGTTGAGCTCGCGCATCTAGAGCTCACCTCCCTTCCCGGCGAAGGCAGCAGCGACCGGGGCCCCCGCGCGCCCGCGCGCCGCCGCGCCCCAGATGCCGTCTTTGCCCGCGTAGGCGCACTCGAGCGCCGACCCGAACGCGATGAGGCGCTCGTCGCCGAACGCGGGCGCCACGAGCTGGGCGGCGACCGGCAGCCCGGACGCCTCGCCCAGCCCGAGCGGCACCGTGATGCCGCCGTTGCCGGCGATGTTGATCGAGATGGTGTAGAGGTCGGCGAGGTACATCTGCGTGGGGTCCGAGATCTCACCGTGCTTGAACGCCGCATGCGGGCTCGCCGGCATGAGGATCACGTCCACCTGCTCGTAGGCGTGACGGTAGTCATCGGTGATGAGCGTGCGTGCCTTCTGCGCGGCGTAGTAGTACTTGTCGTACACGCCCGAGGACAGCAGGTAGGCGCCGAGCATCTGGCGGCGCTTGGCCTCCGGGCCGAAGCCGTGCGCGCGCGAGAGCGCGCTCTGGGCGGCGAGGGTCGCGCAACCGGGCTCCTGGTAGCCGTAGCGGATGCCGTCGAAGCGCGCGAGGTTGGAGAACGCCTCGGCGGGGCCGATCACGTAGTAGGCGGCGATCGCCGCGGCGAGGTGCGGCAGGTCGACCTCGACGAGCTCGGCGCCGGCGCGCTCGAGGTCCGCGGCGGCCGTCTCGACAGCGGCGCGCATCTCGGCCGTGAGGCCCTCGGCCCCCATGAAGGCGGGGATGATGCCCACGCGCTTGCCCGCGATGTCGGCACCCACATGCTCGGCGAAGGTGGCCGGGACGTCCTGGGCGGTCGAGTCGAAGGGGTCGCGCCCGCCGGTGACGAGCGCGTCCATGGCGAGCGCCACGTCCTCGACCGTACGGCCGAAGGGCCCCACCTGGTCGAGCGAGCTGCCGAAGGCGACCACGCCGTAGCGCGAGACGGCGCCATAGGTGGGCTTCATGCCCACGACGCCGCAGAGCGCGGCGGGCTGGCGGATCGAGCCGCCGGTGTCGGAGCCGAGCGCGAGCGGAACCTCGCCCGCCGCGACCGCCGCCGCCGACCCGCCCGAGGACCCGCCGGGCACGCGCTCGAGGTCCCACGGGTTGTTCGTGGGGTGGAACGCCGAGGTGTCGGTCGACGAGCCGAAGGCGAACTCGTCCATGTTGGCCTTGCCCACCGGCACGCAGCCCGCCGCGAGCATGCGCTTCACGCAGGTGGCGGTATAGGGCGACTCGTAGGTCTCGAGCATGTGCGACGCGCAGGTGGTGCGCGTGCCCGCGAGGTTCATGTTGTCCTTGATGGCGACCGGCACGCCCGCGAGCGGCGGCAGCTCCTCACCCGCGGCGCGGGCGTCGTCGATGCGCCGGGCGCGCTCGAGCGCAAGCTCGGGCGTGACCTGCAGGAACGCCTGCACATGCGGTTCGCGCGCATCGATGGCGTCAAGTGCCGCGCGGGCGACCTCCACGGCCGTGAAGGTTCCGGCGGCGACGCCCCGGGCGATCTCTTTGGCGGAAAGGGTGTCGAACGAGGCCATCTACTCCTCCTCCCCCAGAATCGAGGGCACGCGGAAGCTGCGCTCGCGCGCGCTCGCGGCGTTGCCCAGGGCATCGTCGACGGCGAGCCCGCGCGCGGCGTCGACCGCATCGGCGCGCATAACGTTCGAGAGGCTCCCGATGGGATGGAACGTGGGCTCGACGTCGGGCAGATCGTATTCGAGGACGGGCTCGAGCATGGCGACGGCGTCGTTCATATACGACGTCATCTCGGTGAGCTCCTCCCCCTCGAGCGCGATGCGGGCGTAGTCCGCGATGCCGCGCACGTCTTCTTCGCTGAGTGCCATGGGCGCTCCAATCCGGGATCGTCCCGTTCGTTTCAGTCAATCCGCACCATTATACGCGGCACGTCGAGCATCGAATGCGCGCGGCCGCCCTCAAGCGCGGAACGGAAACATGGAGGCACCGCGCAGACCTCGCGCTGCAAGGCGGAAACGGCCCCGCCGGGGCCGGCGCCGCACGCTCGTTTCGGTATTCGGTGCGAAGAATCCGGGGAGGCCCCGAGAGCGGCTTTTTGATGTAATAAAACTGCAGGTCGCGGTTTCCCGTCTTTGCCGGCACGGCGCGCGCCCGCGAAACTCACACCGAATTCCGAAACGAACATCGAAAGCGGCCACTGCAGAGCCCGTTTACCGGAATCCGAATCGCGGTTCTCGCGCGAATACGCCGATGCGCCTCGATGGGACGGCGCGTGCGCCCCACGGCACGCCGTCATGTACCGCGCCGCGCCGGGCAAGATCCTGTCATGCCGGGCGAAACCCTGCTGCGCCGCATCAACCCTGCTACACTTGCCTTGTTCCAACGACACCCATCCCGGGAGGCATCATGGATATCGAACGCATCGCACGGGTACGCGCCAACCTCGAGGCTGCGGGCCTCACGCAGCTCCTCGTGGTCGACCCCCTCTCCATCTGGTGGCTCACCGGCTACCATACCGAGCCCTACGAGCGCCTGCTCGCCCTCTACATCGGCCGCGAGGGCACGCCGACGCTCTTCGTGAACCGCCTGTTCCCCGACGCCGCGGCAACGGGTGCCCAGGTGGTGTGCTACGCCGACACCGACGACCCGGTGCCGCTCGTCGCCGCCGCCCTCGACCCCGCGCGCCCGCTCGGCGTCGACAAGGAGCTCGCCGCCCGCTGGCTCGTGCCCCTCATGCAGGCGGGCGCGGCGAGCGGCTTCGTGCTCGCATCCGACGCCGTGGACGACGCGCGCGCCATCAAGGACGCCCGCGAGCGCGAGCTCATGCGCGCCGCCTCGGCCGTGAACGACGAGGCCATGGCCTGGCTCGCCGAGCAGGTGCGCCCTGGCGCGACCGAGCTCGAGATCGCGGAGGGGCTGCTCGGGACCTACCGGCGCCTGGGGGCCGACGACCACTCCTTCACCCCCATCGTGAGCTTCGGCGCGAACGCCGCCGACCCGCACCACGAGCCCGACGGGACCGTCCTTGCCCCCGGCAACATGGTTCTCTTCGACGTGGGCTGCAAGCGCTCCCGGTACTGCTCGGACATGACCCGCACGTTCTTCACCGCCGAGCCGACCGACCACCAGCGCGCCGTCTACGAGGCCGTGCTCGCCGCCAACGAGGCGGCCGAGGCCATCGTCCGCCCCGGCGTCACCTTCGCCGAGATCGACCTCACCGCGCGCCGCATCATCGAGGACGCCGGCTGGGGACCGCAGTTCAACCACCGGCTGGGCCACCAGATCGGCCTGCAGGACCACGAGCCCGGCGACGTCTCCGCCACACATGACGAGCCGGTGCAGCCGGGTATGTGCTTCTCCATCGAGCCGGGCATCTACCTGCCGGGCGACATGGGCGTGCGCATCGAGGACCTCGTCATCGTGACCGAGGACGGCTGCGAGGTGCTCAACCGCTACCCCAAGGGCATCCAGGTCATCGGCCGCTAGGCGCGACCCTTCCGCACGCCGGCGGTGCGCCCCGCCCGCTAGATGAGCCCGTTCGCGAGCTGGATCACGCCGCACGCGCCGATGAGCACGTAGGTGATCTTTCTCAGGAGCGCGTCGTCGATCTTGGACTGGATGGCGTTGGCCACCACGAGGCCGACCCCGATGCTCACGCTGCCGATCGCGATCGAGCCGAGCGCATGGGGCGGGAACGCCCCGGCGACCGCGCGGACCACCGTGGTGTAGACGGCGTTGATGGTGAAGAAGAGCTGCAAGGACCCGAGGCGCGCCTCGCGCGTCTCGAAGCGGTCGAGGAAATAGACCACGAGCAGCGGCCCGCCGATGCCGAAGAGCCCGTCGCAAAGCCCCGAGATGACGACGCAGAGCACGCCGGCGCCCCGGCTCATGTGCCGCTCGCCGAAGCGCTCGTGGAAGCACAGATAGTAGATGCTGAGCGCGATGAGGAAGAGGCCGAAGACGCGCTTGATGAGCACCTGGTCGGTCGCGACGCTCGTGAGGTACGCCGAGGAACCCGAGAGCGCCATGTAGCAGATGAGCGGGAGGGCGATCTTGCGCGGCTGGAGGCTCTCGCGGTACTGGACCGTCATCGCGACGCTGAGCACGAGGAACACCAGCCCCGACACCGCGGCCGAGCTGGGCACGGAGTAGAGCATGGGCAGCGCCATCATGAGGACGAGCCCCGCGCCGAAGCCCGTGACGCCCTGCAGCACGCCGCCGAGGAAGGCCGCGAGCGCGACCACCGCGAATTCCATCTCCACCCCCTTCGCTCAGCTCGCATGGTACCACGCCCGGCAGCATCCGGGCGCGCCGCCGCCGAGGGCTTCGGGCACCGGCCGACCCGCGACAGAGAAAGGGCCGGAACCCTGAGGCCCCGGTCTGCCCGTGGACAGAAAAAGGGCCGGAACCCTGAGGTCCCGGCCCTGGATGCCGGCGCACAGGGCGCCGGCAGGTCTCGCTCGCGATAGCGCGGCTTAGAAGTCCACGTCCACGTCGTTGTAGACGCACTCGAGGAGCTTCTCCATCTCCTCGGGCGTCGGCTGGCGCGGGTTGGAGCCGGTGCAGGCGTCGCCGATGGCGTCGACGGCGATGCGGCCCTTCTTCTCCTCGAACTCGGCGTAGTCGATGACGGACTCGTCGGCCTTGACGCCGCCCTTGCCGTAGTTCTTGATGCCCTGCGGGATGTCGATCTTGTCGTTCAGGTCGCGGATCATCTGAACGAGCGCGGCCACGAGCTCGTCCTCGGTCTCGCCGGCGAGGTGGAAGACCTCCTTGGCGATGTAGGCGTAGCGGCTCTTGGCGCGGGCGTCCTTGGCGTTGAACTGGATGACCTTGCCGAGGTACATGGCGTTGGCGCAGCCGTGGATGATGTGGTCGCCGGTGAAGGCGGCACCGGTCTTGTGCGCCATGGAGTGCACGATGCCGAGCAGACCCGAGGAGAAGGCGATGCCGGCGATGCACTGGGCGTCGTGCATGTGCTGGCGGGCCTCCTTGTCGCCCTGGTAGCTCTTGGGCAGCCACTCGACGATCTCACGCATGGCGTAGAGGGCGTTGGCGTCGGTGTAGGCGGAGCCGGCGGTGGAGACGTAGGCCTCGATGGAGTGGGTAAGCGCGTCCATGCCGGTGTGCGCGCAGAGCTTGGCGGGCATGGTGTAGGTGAGCTCGGGGTCGACGATGGCCACGTCGGGCGTGATCTCGAAGTCGGCGATCGGGAACTTGACGCCCTTGGAGTAGTCGGTGATGATCGAGAACGCGGTCACCTCGGTCGCGGTGCCGGAGGTCGAGGAGATGGCGCAGAAGTGGGCCTTGGTGCGGAGCTTCGGCAGGCCGAAGACCTTGCACATGTCCTCGAAGGTGGTCTCGGGGTACTCGTACTTGATCCACATGGCCTTGGCCGCGTCGATGGGCGAGCCGCCACCGAGGGCGATGATCCAGTCGGGCTGGAACTCGGCCATGACGGCAGCGCCGTTCATGACGGTCTCGACGGAGGGGTCGGACTCGACGCCCTCGATGAGCTTGACCTCGAAACCGGCCTCCTTGAGGTCGTTCTCGACGTCCTGCAGGAAGCCACCGCGGCGCATGGAGCCGCCGCCGGTGACGATGACGGCGCGCTCGCCCTTGAGGTTCTTCACCTCATGGCGGGCACCCTCACCGAAGTACAGGTCGCGGGGGTTGGTGAAACGTCCCATAGTTGCCTCCAAACACGGGCTCCATCGGAGCCCGAATACACACGGGGCCGCCCATCGGCCCCGTAAGGACCGCTCTTTCGCACCCGGGCGGGATGCCGGGTGCGTTTCGCCACCGCATATTCTACAACGCATGACGGACTCCTATGCATGAAACGGCATACTTTTCCCGTCCCGATAGGAAATCGGCCCGCGCGGGCGCCCGCGGGGCCAAACCGGACCCCAAGCGGGCCCGCACGGTTTATGTACCTGCCCCGATGTGCTATGCTGGTCCATTCAGCCAGGGGTACCGCGCCCACACGGCACCGATGCCGACCCCGTCCGCGAAAGGAGGCGCGCCGTGGCTTTCGATCCCATCCAAGAGGACTGCCTGCGCCTCATCCTCGAGGCGATGCGGCGCGAACGCGTCTACCCGCTCGAGGACGCGCTGTTCATCGAGACGTGCATGACCGCGTTCAACGACGACCCCGCCAAGCTCATCGTGACCGACCGCGACCGGGCTTTCCACCTGGTCGCCAAGGCCACCCAGACCATCGACTACCGCTTCCCCTTCATCACCGACGACGCCGTCGCCGAGCAGGAGGCGGCACAGGCCGAGGCGCAGCTGCGCGAGGCGTGCGAGCTCGATCCCGCCAACTGGGACGCGAAGCGCATGCTCGTGGCGCTCCGCTCCGAATCGAACGACGCCTACGTCGCCTACCTCCTCGAGCACCGCGACGAGGTCGCGGAGGACCTCGAGCGCACCATCGAGGCGGCGAGCGACGTCTACAGCCGCGAGTACGCGAGCGACCTAGCTCGGCGCCCCCTCATCCGCTGGCTCGCCGCCATCGCCTCGCGCGCCCTCATCTCGGGCCAGTACCGCGTCGCGCTCTCCGCGGCGGAGGACTGCTTGGCCTTTGCGCCTGATGACCCCGCCGACGTGCGCCGCACCGCGCTGCTCGCCCTCGCCAAGCTCGAGTGCACGGTCGATGACCTCGACCGCTTCCGCCGCAAGCACGCCAGCGCGCTGCGCCCCACGGTCACGCGCGGCAGGCGCCACCACCTCGCCGAGAAGGCGCCCGACGCCTGGGCGCTCCTCTCCGAGCTCGCCGTCAGGTACCGCTCCTTCGATTTCGCCGGCGCGACGCGGGTGCTCCAGACCATCCTGCAATCGTTCCCCAACGCCGCGGCGCCCCTCTACTACCAAGCGGAGTTCCCCGACGGGCTCTTCGCGCGCGTGAACGTCGCCCCCGGCAGCGAGGACGAGCTCATCCTCGCCATCAGCGAGGCGACGCCGCTTCTGCAGGAGGGCCTCGGCGCACCAGACAACGCCGGCCTGTCGATCTGGATCGCCGAGCACGAGGCCGTTCGCGCCGCGCTCGACGCCGCGGACGGCCGCAAGCGCACGGTCGGCCGACGCGGGACGGGAGGCGAGAACTGATGGAGCCCGCGCGCTACGTCGCCGCCTACCTCGAGCGCACCTATCTAGAGAACCACCCCGAGCTCACGCCCGCCGCGCGCGAGCTCGTCCACGACGAGATAGCCCAGCATCCCGAGAAGTACGCCGCGGACGCCCATGCCCAGGCGCTCGTCGCCTACGCGCGCTGCCACGAGCATCTTATGGCCGAGCTCGCGCGCATGGACGAC
Organism: Enorma burkinafasonensis; assembly: GCF_902150035.1. GTDB lineage: Bacteria > Actinomycetota > Coriobacteriia > Coriobacteriales > Coriobacteriaceae > Enorma > Enorma burkinafasonensis. The sequence continues at coordinate 149,167 of NZ_LR597503.1, read as the reverse complement.
CTGCCGGACGATGAGTTCGAGCGCAAGCGCGGCGAGCTCTTCGACCGGACGCGCCTCGAGCTCTACAAGATCGCCGAGACGGACCGGCTCTGCATCGACGCCCGCCTGGTGGGGATCCTGCTCGCCGACATCCCGCTCGACGCCTGCATCGGCGAGCTCATGAAGCTCGAGCAGGCGGCACGCGAGTACCTCGCGGGCGGCGTGCCCGGGTTCTCGATCGAGGCCCCGGGCTTCTGGGAGGACCGCGCGGTCGCCTCGTGGCTCGAGCTCGCGGGCGCGGCGCTTTGCATCGACGACGCCGGCGAGCGCGCCGCGGCCGCCCGGGAGCGCATGACCGTGCAGGAGCCCGCCCTCATCGGCTGGCTCCACACCCTCGAGGCCATCTCGCAGCTCTGCCTCGCGAGCGCGCGCTACCGCGCCGCCGCCGAGTACGCGCAGCGGGTGCGACGCGCCGCGGGCTATCCCAACCGCGCCGAGGGGACGGTGTTCCTGGCGCTCGCGCGCCTCGAGGACGAGGAGGGCTTCTTCGCCTTCGCCCACCGGCTCGAGGCCGAGGCGGGCGACCGGGCGAGCGGGCTGCTCGACGACTCGCCCTGGTTTCTGCTCGCGCGGACGCTTCTGCTCTACAAGCTCGGCAGGCGCAGGCCCGCGCGCCGTGCGCTGCGCGACTTCGCCTCCCGCTGCGAAGGCGGCGCGTTCTTCCTGCTCAACCCCACCTACCTGACGCCCTACCTGCCGGTGCGGCCCGCACCGCGCCGCGCATGGGAGCTCTCGCACCAGGCGGTCTGGGAGGCCGACGGCATCATCGCCGACACGCCCGATTTCGCCGCCTGGGCGGAATCGGTCGAGGGCATCTACGACGAGTCCGAGCGCTTCGCCGAGCGCAACGGCTTCTAGCCCGTCGCCCCGCCCACGGGGATGACCTCGCGCACCCACGCGCGCCTGAGCTCCCACACGCCCGCCTGCAGGTAGCACGCCGGACAGCCCTCCGCGGACGAGAACAAGCGCTCCCAGCTCTTTTGCACCCGCTGCCTCTGCAGCGGGTAGAACGGGGTCTCGAAGAGCCTGCGCGCATCATCGACGCCCGCGCGCTCGAGCTCCTCCTGGAAGCGGCGGCCGTCCGCCTCGTCGGCGGGCACGTACGAGAGGTTCAGGATCGCGTTCCACACGCGCGAGTCGAAGAGGATCGCCGCGGCGCGCGGCACCTCGAGCCTCAGCACGTAGCTTCCCGGCGCGGCGTAGAGGTTCTTGCGGTCCGCATAGAGCCAGATGGCGGATTCGGCGCCCTCGGGCACCTCCACCAGGCGCGCGCCCTCGCGCCGGAAGAAGCGGTACGCCTCGGCGAACGCCCAGGCGCTCTCGCCGTACTTCCGCTCGACATAGGCCATCTTGACCCGCGACACCCCGTCGCGCTCGAGCGCATCGATGACGACGCGGTCCTGTGCCGCCCAGAGCTCGATCGTCTCGCCGTCTCCCGCCGTCATGGCCGCTCCCCCACCGTGTAGCCGCGTACCCATTCGCGCCTGAGCTCCCAGCACAGGCCGAGGTTGTCCTCCATCGACGCCGCCGGGGTGAAGACGCGCTCCCAGCTGCGCGTGATCTTGCCCTTGAGGGCCGGGTGGTAGTTCCCCAGGGGCCCCGCCACCACGAGCGACTCATTCGCCACGCCCAGGCGCGCGAGCTCCTCGTTGTGCGCGGTCTCGTCGGCGGGATCTGCCGGCACGTACCAGTTGTTCACGCGGTATCCCCAACGCGCCCCGTCGATGACGGCGATCCTGTCGCGCGGGATCTCGAGCTCGAACATCACCGCGCCCTCGGTCTCGCCGAGCTTCTGCGACTCGGTGAGCGCGATCCAGATCGGCAGGGTCGCACACGCCGGGATGTCCGCGCCCCGCGCGCGGCAACCGGCGATCAGCCAGTGGTAGAGGCCGAGGTAGTGGTCGGCGATGTCGCCGTACTTCTCGCGCACGAACTCCTCGCGCGCCCGGTAGACGCCTTCGCGCTCGAGGACATCGAGCACCGCGAGGCCCTGCCGTGTCCACGCGTGCACCGTATCGCCCATCGCAGCTCCTCCCGCCGGGCGGCGTCGCGCCCCTTCTCCTCCGGTTGACCTTCGCCGCGCCGAAGCGCCCGCAAGCGCGCTCGCGGCAGGCGGCCGCCGCTCGCAGGCGGCCATCTCTAGGATACCGCCGCCGTCCACGGTGGCAGCGGCCAATCGCCGAGCGTAGGGGGCGTTCCGGCTACTGTCCCAGGACCGTTGGGGGCCCACGCGCGCACCGGCTGCTGCGGGGCCGCGTGGGCGGGCGGCACGCGTTCCCTGCGCATCTCAACATGCCGCCCCCGTGGCCTATGCGACCGTTTCCGGATTAATTCCGACCGAACGGACATGTCCGAACGGTTAAAGATTTACACTAACCGTGATAGCTATTCAATAAACGTGTTCAGCGATGTAAGGTGACCTATCTTCTTTTGGGCGCCGGCACGCGCAATGCATGGCCGGGCGGCAGCTGCGGAAGGATGGTGTATGGGCAGAAGAGAGTACTCCGACGAGGAGCGCGCGCAGATGGTCGATATCTTCCTGCGCGCCACGCGCAAGATCATCGACTCCGAGGGAATCAACAACGTCTCGATACGCAAGGTCGCGACCGCGGCGGGCTACCATAGCTCGACGCTCTACCTCTACTTCCGCAACCTCGACGAGCTCGTCACCTTCGCCTGCATGGGCTACCTCGTGGGCTACTGCCGCAAGATGGCCGATGCCGCCCCGCAGATGAAGACCCCCCGCGACGTCTACTACAAGACCTGGGAGATCTTCTGCAACTGCGCCTTCGAGAGCCCCCAGGTGTTCCAGCAGCTGTTCTTCGGCGAGCATGACTTGGCCCTGGGCGAGATGGTCAAGCGCTACTACAAGGTCTACCCCCACCAGCTCGACAGCATGGATGTGGCCGTGACCGAGATGCTCACCGCCGGCGAGCTCGACGACCGCAACATCCACATCCTGCGCCCGCTCGCCGCCGAGCTCGGCTACGACGAGGAGGAGACGCTCATGGTCAACACCATGACGACGTGCTTCTTCAAGCGCCTGCTCGCCGAGCGCTGCCGTGCGGTCGAGACCGGCGAGGGACCGAGCGCGACCGACCTCACCGCCGAGATGATCGAGGGCATCAACTTCCTCTTCAGAAACGCCACCGCCACGAGCGAGATGCGCCGCGCGATGCGCGAGCGCGACCGTGCCGCCGAGTAGACGCACCCCCACCGCGCAAGCCTCACAGCAAGCCGCGCCCCATGCGGCAACAGCGCCATGCCGCCTTACCGGCCCGGCCGCGCCGCGCCTGCCAGCCGCCGCGCTCCCCTCACGCCGCCGTTCCCACCCTCATGCCGGCGCGCAATGCCCCAGCCATCAAAATAGCGCCCCACCTGCCATCGCAGGCGGGGCGCCAGCTCACGCTACGAGCGCAAGACCGCTAATCGAGAGGAAAGAGCTTAGCGGTAGTTGTCGAACTCGTAGGTCATGTACGGATGCTCGCAGGCGTTGCCGAACGTGATGTGCATCTTGCCGGCCTCGAGCTCGTACACCTGGGCCGCGAACGTCTTGCGGTACGGACGGTCGGCGCAGGGGTGCACGCAAATCCCGTTGGGGAAGCGGTCGTGGCACTTGAAGAACTCCTTGGCCACCTCGGCGTCGATCTCGCCGTAGTGGGCCTTGAGCTGCTCCTCCATGAGCTCGCAGCGATCGAACGTGGTGGCGGAGACGGTCTCCTCCGGCTCGGGGTCGCTGAAGCGGTTGTGGTTGGTGTGGGCCATGGTGGGCAGGCCGCGCTGCACGTAGACGGCGTTGGGGAAGCACTCGACCTGGGCCACGTCACCGGACTTGTCGCCGATGCCGAACTCGTTGGGGATGTCGTGCGGGATCGTCTGCAGGTACTCGACGGCCTCGGCGGTCGAGGAGCACTCGAGCAGGTGACGGATGATCACGCAGGTGGGCACGCCGCCCTCCTCGTTGAGCTTGCCGTTGTCGATGTAGGTCCACAGCACCGCCACGCCGTCGTTGTTCATGCCCATGTAGGCCGGCACGCCGGGGTGGGTGTAGATGAGCTGCTCCTTGCCCGTCTCGGGGTCGACATGATGGACCACGACGTCGAGCTGGTAGATCCACTCGATGAGGTCCTCGTCGTTGGTCTGGCCGATGACGGTCTGGCCGCCCTTGGTGGCCTCGCCGGTGGCGAGGAACGAGGTGCACTTGCCGTCGACGTGCTTGTCGGCGACGGTGTCCACGGCGAACGACTTCTCGTAGGCGGTGGTCATGGCGAGCACCTGGGCGAACGAGAGGTCGGAGCCGTCGGCCATGCCGCGGACCTCGTCGAGGACCTCAGGAGCCCACTTCTCGAGGATCGGCACGTAGCGGCGCTCGGCGATGGCCTCCCAGTCGGCGTAGTCATAGCCCTGGTTCTTGTAGAAGGTGACCTGGTTGTTGTAGTTCGCCTTCATCTGCTCGTTCATGGCCTCGCCGGCCTGCTTGCCGCGCTCGTAGGCGTTGCCCTCGACGCGATACAGACGCTTGTACATTTCCATGTCCGCTCCTTAGCGAAAACGTTGGTTACCTGACGTGCGCGAACGCTAGCCCGCGATGCCGATGTAGGGCGCGAGCATGAGCACGGCCAGGCCCGCGATGGTGACGGGGATGAACATCTTGGTCGCCACCGCGAGATAGGTGGGATACGGGATGCCCGTGAGCTCGAGCACGCCCATCTTGGACGCCTCGGGGAACAGGCCGGAAGCCGACAGGTTCAGGCCCATGGTGAAGGCGGAGATGAGGACCATCTGGCCAGCCTCGGGCGAGACGGCGGTGCCGGCGAAGAGCGCCATGGCGACGGCGCCGAGGATGGACATCGTCATGCCGGCGACGGCGGAGGTGGACTGGATGGCGAAGCCGATGCCGAAATACGCGGCGAAGGCGGCCAGGGCGAAGGCCCACATGGGCACGCTGGAGAGCGCGTTCTGGATCCAGTACACGAAGGTGACGGACATGCCGTACTCGCTGGTGCCGATGATGGCGGAGATGCCACGGCAGATCGAGATGACGATGACGAGGGACACGAGGTCGGCCGCGCCCTTGACGAACTCCTCCACGAACACATCCTGCGGGATGCGGTTGATGACCACGATCAGGATGGTGGCAAGCAGGAACACCACGCCGTACTCGTTGAAGTACCAGTCACCGAACCACGTGAAGCTACCGGCACCAAGCAGGTCGCTCAGGAACGGCACGTTGGTGGCGAGGAACGTGGTCCAGCCGTTGATGACGTCGTACATGGTGCCGTCGCCCACGGGGATCGAGGCCCAGGGCATGTAGCCCATGATGAGGAAGACGACCACGAGGCCGAAGATGAGAAGCGACGCGGCATGGCGGCCGTTCATCTCGGGGAACGAGCCCTCCTCGTCGCTGCCGGCCATGTCGGTGAGGTTGTTGATGCCCTCGATGTTGGCGATGACGGAGGCCCGCGGGTTGGCCTTGACCTTCGCGGCGTAGCGCATGACGAGGAAGGTCGCCAGCAGGTACATGACGGCGAACAGCAGGATGCGCATCACGATGCCCGTGCCGAGCGAGAGCTCGGGGTTGCCGATGGCGGCAACGGCGGCGCCGATGGAGTAGGGGTTCACGATGGAGCCCATGTTGCCGACGGTGGCGCCGATGAAGATGATGAGGAAGCCCGTCATGGCGTCATAGCCCGCGGTCACGCACAGCGGGATGATGACGAACGCGTAGGCGGGCAGCTCCTCCCAGGCGCCGTAGACGGCACCCGTGATCGCGAAGAAGAACATGAGCGCCGCGATGAGCGCGTTGCCCTTCAGATGCTTGAGCAGGGCGCCCACGCCCGCATTCATGGCTCCCGTGTAGCTGAGCAGCGCCAGCAGGCCACCGGAGATGAGGATGGCCATGCTCACGGCCGCACCGTCGGAGAAGCCCTGGATGGGAGCGTAGAGCACGTCCCACAGGCCCTTGGGGTCGGGGCCGGCGTTCTCGATGACGTTGCCGTCCGCGTCAAGTGCCGCGTTGAAGATGATCTCCTGCGTGCCGTCCTCGGCGGTCACCGCGACCGACGTGGGAACGAACCACGTCACGATGGCGACGGCGACAAGCACCATGAACAGCAGCACGATGGCACTCGGCATCTTGAAATGCTTTTTCTCCTTTACTTCTTCTGCCACAATTGCCTCCTTTACCTGATCGGTACCTTCTTTCTCCGAACGCGTCGGAGTTAATTAATCACGTTCATTTTATACTCCATAAATGCTTCACGGACAAATATCGCGCAAGCGGTAGCGGATACCCGGCAAACGGCAGGGGCCGGAAGCGTTCCTCCCGGCCCCTGCTCAAGGCTGCTATCGATGGGGTTTTCGCAGGTACCGCAAAATGCCGGCACCCCGGTGCGGCATCACAGGTCGATGGTGTAGGTCCCCTGCCAGAAGATCCCGGCGCCCTCGAGCGAGGCGAGGATGGCCTCGCGGTCCTCGGGCGCGGCCTTCCACGCGAGCCCGCACCCCGCCGTGATCTCGCGCGGGACGGGGATGAGCCTGCCCGGCAGGCCCTCGGCCCGACAGTGCTTCTCGACCTGCATGGCGTCGACCGCCGACGCGAACGAGATGACGAGCGCCGGCGCCTTGGCGCGCAACATCGCCGGCCCCTTTACGGCTTCACGATGCGGCGGGCGCGCCCGAGCTTCTCGACGATGACGTACATGTTGGTCACGTCGCCCACCTCGAGCGTCTCGGCGATCCCGTAGTAGTTGAGGCAGGTTCCGCAGGTGAGGATCTCGACGCACTGCTCCGCGAGGGCGCGCAGGTCCTCGAGCGACTCCGACCCCGTGCAGGTGAGGTGCGCTCCGCCGTTGTAGAACAGGATGGTCTCAGGTAAGGCGTCCTGCTGGCCGAGCGCGTAGATGAAGCTCTTCATGAGGGCGCCGCCGAGCTCGTCTGAGCCCGACCCCATCGTCGCGGACGAGACCGCCACCACGTACCCGGGCACGATGCCGCTCTCGGGCTCGGGGGCGTCAACCGGGCAGCTGACCGCATCCTCCTCGCCGGCGGGGACAGACACGTCCTCGCCCACCGTGAGCGTCACGGTGAAGCGGTCCTCGGCATCCTGCGCCGAGGTCGCGGCGCAGCCCTTCTCGCTCGCCATCTTGAGCAGGTTCTGGACGGCCACCTCGTTGTCGACGGTCGTGACCACCACGTCGCCCGTCGCGCGGTCGCGCAGGGCCTTCAGGGTCTTCACCACCGGGATGGGGCAGGCATCGCCCACGGCATCGACTTCGATACGATCGCTCATACGGATTCCTCCTTAACCGTTCCCCCGGCGATATGCCCGGGCGCCTCACCGCTCGCGGGGTGCGAGCAGGATCCTCTTGTCGCCGACCATCTTCGAGATTCCCTTCGCGTCGAACGCGTCGAGGAGCTGCTGGGCGTACTTGCGCGAGATACCTGCGCGGGTCCTGAAGTCGGCGAGCGCGACGGCGTCGGCGTCATCGAACATCTCGAGGAAGAGCGCGAGCGCGCGGTCGTACGCCTCGCGCGAGACACATGACTGCGCGGTGAGAAACACCACCTCGCCCGTCTCGCGCAGGTGCGAGACAACCTGCTTGAACGCCTTGGCGTTGCCCGGGGCGGCCTCGGAGACTTCCTCGATCGTGGGCGCCTCGAACCCCCGGCCCTCAACGAAGGCGCAGATCTCGCGCTTCAGGCGCTCGTGCTCGGCGGTGAGCTTGGGCGCGAAGCCGGGCGTGTGCACGCGGTCGCCCGCCATCTCGAGCGCACCGCGCTCGACGATCGCTCCGAGCAGGCCCTCGGCGACGGCCGGGTCCGAGGCGCAGAGCTGCTGGCGAACGTCCGCCGCGCGCGGGCCCGCCTCGAGCGGGTGCTCCGCCTGATAGGCCTCGGCGGCCGCGACCGCGCGGGACTCGAGCTCGCCGAGCGCCTCGGTCGTGAACGGGATCCCGGCGATGCGCACGAGCGCGCCCGCGTCCACGAGGGCGGCGAGCGCGGCGTCGAGCTCGCCCGGAGCGACCACGGCATCGAGCGCGAGGCGCGCCGGGTCGCAGGGCGCGGTGCCCGCGTCGCTCACGAGCTGGGCCACGCGCTCCTCGGGCGCGCCGTCGAGGCGGCGCAGGCGCTCCTGCACCTGCGCGTCGTGTCGGCGCAGCCGCGTCGCATGGCAGTCGAGCACGCGCCCTCCGCCGATCGTCACGAGCGGCGAGAGGAAGCGCACGATGAAGCGGTCGAGGTTGCGCAGGGCGAGCGGCTTCTCGAACGAGAGCTGCGCGAGCGCGCTCTCATCGGGGAGCAGCTCGTCGCAATCGAGTAGGCGAACGCGGGCGACCGTCTCCTGCGTGCCGGCGTAGACGTGGACCCGCGAGGAGTTGCGCACACTGAACGGCGCGCTCGCGGTCAGGGTGAGCACCGCACTCGCCATCTCGGTGAGCGCGAGCGTGCCGGGCGCAGCCAGGGTGCAGCCGAGGGCCACCTGCTTCTGCTCGATGCCCGCCAGGTTCGCCGCGACGCGCATGCCCGCCTCGGACGACTTCTCCGAGACGCCATGGTTCTGCAGCTCGCGGACGCGCGCGCTCGTGCGCTCCGGGTACACCTCGACGGTCTCTCCCACCTGGACCGTGCCCTCGGTGCAGGTACCGGTCACGACCGTGCCGAACCCCTTGATGGTGAACGAACGGTCGACCGGCATGCGGAACGGCAGGTCGAGCCGCTTGGGCGCGGCATGCTCGACGAGCCCCACGATAAGCTCCTTGAGCTCGTCGATGCCCTCCCCCGTGACCGAGGATACCGCGATGGCGGGAGCATCCTCGAGGAACGTCCCCGCGACGCGGTCGCGCGTGTCGGCCTCGACCATCTCGAGCCAGTCGGCGTCGACGAGGTCGGCCTTGGTGAAGACGATGATGCCGTCGCGCACGCCCAGAAGCGACAAGATGTCGAGGTGCTCCTGGGACTGCGGCATGAAGCCCTCGTCCGCCGCCACGACGAAGAGGACCACGTCGATACCGGAGGCTCCGGTGAGCATGTTCTTGATCAGGCGCTCGTGGCCGGGCACGTCGATGATGCTCGCCGTGCGCCCGCCGGGGAGCTCGAGGCGCGCGAAGCCGATCTGGATCGTGATGCCGCGGCGGCGCTCCTCCTCGAGCCGGTCGGTGTTGGTGCCCGTGAGCGCCCGTGTGAGCTCGGTCTTGCCGTGGTCGACATGGCCCGCGGTGCCGATGATCACGTGCTTCATCGCGCCTCCCCCGCCCCGGCCGCGGCCGCGCCGCGCGCGATCTCGCCGACCGTGTCGGCGATGCGCTGGATGTCGCCCGCCATGAGCGTGCGCACGGAGAAGAGCACGCGGCCCTCCGAGACGCGCGCGACGATCGCGTGGGCCGCGCACCTGAGCGCGCGCTCCAGCTCCTCCGCGGTATGGCCCGCAAGCTCGAGCGCGACGGCGCGCCCCTCGAGCTCCACGCCAGGCAGCGAGCCGCCGCCCACCTCGTCGACGACCGGCACGACCTCGAGCCTCGCCCCGGCGATACCGCCGAGTGCCCCGGCGAGCTCGCCGGCGCGGGCCTCGAGCGTCTCCACGTCCTCAGCGATCATGCGCAGCGCCGGCACCTGCTCGCGCGCGCACGCGGGGTCGAGCTGCCAGATGAGCGCCTGCTCGAGTGCCGCGAGCGAGAGCTTGTCGATGCGCAGCATGCGGGTCACCTGGTTGCGCTTCATGCGCTGGATGGCGTCCTGCGAGCCCACGATGACGCCGGCCTGCGCCGACCCCAGCAGCTTGTCGCCGGAGAACGTGACCACGTCCGCGCCGTCGGCGATCGCGCGGCGCACCACCTCGACGTCGGTGAGGCCGAGCACCTCCCCGGGGAACATGAGCGCCGACCCCACGTCGTAGAGCACGCGGGCGCCGGCGGGGTGCGCGATGCGCGCGAGCTCGGCGATGCCCACGGCCTCGGTGAACCCGCGCATGACGAAGTTGCTCGTGTGGACCTTGAGCAGTGCCTGCGCGCCGGCCTCGACCGCGCGCTCGTAGTCGTAGGCGTGCGTCTTGTTGGTGGTGCCCACCTCGACGAGCTCGGCCCCGCTCGCCGCCATGATCTCGGGAACGCGGAACGACCCGCCGATCTCCACGAGCTCACCGCGCGACACCGCGACCTGCTCGCCCGCGGCGAGCGTGTTGAGCATGAGGAACACCGCCGCGGCGTTGTTGTTGACCACCATGGCGGCCTCGGCGCCCGTGAGCTCGCAGAGCAGGTGCTCCACATGCACGTAGCGGCTGCCGCGCTTGCCGCGGGCGAGGTTGTACTCCAGGTTGCTGTAGCCCGCGGCGACCTGCGCCACGTGGCGCGCCATGCGCTCGCCGAACGGCGCGCGCCCCAGGTTGGTGTGCAGCACCACGCCCGTCGCGTTGATGACCGGGCGCAGGCTGAAGGCTCCCGACGCCTCGAGCCCGGCGAGCACGCGCGCCGCGATGTCCTCCTGGGCGGGAACCTCGTCGAGCGCGCCCGCGAGCACCTGCCTGCGGATGCCCTCGAGCTCTTGGCCGATCAGATGTTTCACCTCGGGATATGAGAAGCGCTCACATGCCTGGGAGATCTCCGGGAGCGCCAGCAGCGCATCCATCTTGGGGATCCGACGCAATACCTGACCCACGTCCATACGGTCTCCCATCCGCTCGCACGGTCCATGCAAGGAGCCGGAATCCGCCTCCGGCAGCGCTATCTATGAGCCGGCCGTCCAGGCGGCGGTTGGCGGGAGCATGTGGGAATCGAACCCACCCGAGCAGGTTTCTACTCACACCGGTTTTGAAGACCGGGAGGCACACCAGTTACCTAAATGCTCCCCTGTCGCCTGCGCTCGCGGCTTCGGTTAAACGATAATCGCGATGGGCGATGGTGTCAACGGTCCTTGCCCCAAGCGGCGACGCTGCCTCGCGCAAGCACGGGGCCAACGCGCGGACAGACCCGTTGGACTCGCCGGCTTCACCGGGACAACGTACCTACTACTTGATTTTTTGTTTTCCGAATCCTGCGCAAACGCGAATCGGGCCATCGATAGTCGGTACCCTATCGCCAAACCTCGCGCATCACGCGCGCACGTGGACGTGATACCCCTCGTACGTCGAGAGCGACCCCACGAGCGCGGCGGGCACCCCGGCATCGCGCAGGCGCGCGAGCAGCGTCTCGGCGTCTGCGGGCGGCAGCGCGAAGAGCAGGCCGCCCGAGGTCTGCGGGTCGAAGAGCACGTCCTCCATGCCGTTTTCCACGTCCTCATCGAAGATGACGCCCGCGCCGAAATGGTCGGCGTTGCGGTAGGCGCCGGCGGGGATGACGCCCATGCGCGCCATCTCGAGCGCCTCGGGCAGAAGGCGGAACGCGCCCGCGCTCACCGTCGCGGTAAGCCCGCTCCCCTCCGCCATCTCGCAGAGGTGGCCGGCAAGGCCGAACCCCGTCACGTCGGTGCAGGCGTGGACGGCAAGGCCGCGCGCGCACTCGGCGGCGTAGCGGTTGAGCGTGCGCATGCTCTCGACCGCCCGCTCGACCGTCTCCCCTGCGACGAGCTCGCCCTTGAGCGCCGTCATGATAAGGCCCGTGCCCAGCTCCTTGGTGAGCACCAAGGCATCGCCCGGACGGGCGGAGCAGTTCTTGAGGATGCGGTCCGGGTGCGCCATGCCCGTGACGCACATGCCGTACTTGGGCTCGTCATCCGTGAGGGTGTGCCCGCCCGCGACGGTCACGCCGGCCTCGCGCGCCTTGTCGGCACCGCCGGCGATGATCTGGCCCGCGACCTCGACGCCGAGGCAGTTGGGGAAGCACAGGATGTTCATCGCGAGCACCGGCGTGCCGCCCATGGCGTACACGTCGGAGAGCGCGTTCGCGGCCGCGATCTGCCCGAAGACGAAGGGGTCGTCCACCATCGGCGGGAAGAAGTCGACGGTCTCGATGAGCGCCACGTCATCGCTCACGCGGTAGACGCAGGCGTCATCCGAGGTGTCGAGCCCCACGAGCACGTTGGGGTCGTTCATGGTTGGGATCTCGCGCAGAACCTGAGCGAGGGCGCCGGGCGCCATCTTGGCGGCTCAACCGGCGGCTTTCGTCATCGACGTGAGCTTGATCTTCTTGGCGGTCACGGCCCCTCCTCTCGCGGTCCGGCAAACGCCCGCGGGGCGGCAGGTGCAGCCCGGCGCCCCGCTGGCCCTGCCGGGGGCACAGCGCCCCCGGCAGTCGCTCATTGCATACTAGCCGATATACCCGGCCTGGGTAAGGAGCTCCACGGCCTTATCGTGGTTGGCCTCGCTCATCATGACGAGCGGGCCGGTGCAGCCCATGCCCGACTCGGCGTAGATGCCGGCGCGCCAGAGCACCTGCACGGCATCCTCGAGGTCCATGACCTCGATGCCGGGGATGCTCGCCGTGACCGGCTCCGCCGGCGGGGCAGATACGGCCTCCTCCTCGGCGGGCCTCTTCTCGGAGGCGCGGCGCTCGGCGAGGATGGCCTCGAGGCCCGCGGCGTCGGCGCGCGCGTACTCCTCCTCGGCGATCTTGAAGACGCCGCCGCGCACGAGCTCGCCCGCGAACTCGAGGGCGTGCTCCACCACGGGCGCACCCGAGGCGCGCGACACGATGAGCACGAGCCTGTCGTAGCCCCGGCCGATGCCCGGGCCGTAGCCGAAGCCCGTGGCCTCGAAGCTGCCGCCCGTCGTGAAGGCCGAGATCATCTTCGTGAGCACGTTGCCCGTGAGGGAGTCGGTCACGAGAATGTCCGGCGTGCCGCGCAGCACGTCGTTGCCGCGCATGACGGCGCCGCCGTCGGCGCGGGAGGACTCGGCGAACGTGATGGGGTAGCCGCCCTCGGCGAGCTTCTTGAGCGCGATCTCGCACTGGCGGGCGCCGTCGACGTTCAGGATGCCCACGGTGGGGTGCTCGTTGCCGAGCGCACGGGCCACGATGATGCCCGCGATGGCGTTGAGCACCATGCCCTCGATGCGGTCGCCCGACGAGGTTCCCGTGGTGTTGGCGATGAGCATCTCCTTGCCCGTCGCCGGGGTCACCACGCGGCCCACGGTGCTCACGCCGATGGGGAACGGGTAGTGCATGGTCACGGCGCCGTCGACCTCGCCGGAGGCGAGCAGCTCATCCATCTTGGCATGGCCGGCCTCGTCGTCGGCGACCGGCACGCAGGTCACCGCGTCATCGGCGAGCGAGCCGATGTAGTGCACGTCGATGCCCTGCTTGGCCGCGGCGCGGGCCGCCGCCATGGCGTTCTCCTCGCCGTGCTCGCTGCCCATGCCGGTGAGCGCGATGCGGGGACGGGCACCGTAGCGCCCGCTCTCCAGACCCTCCGCCATCTCCAGGAACGCGGAGGCGATGGTCTTCTCTAAGCTTCCCATACGACGCTCCTACTCAGCCTGCTCGATCAGGGTCGCGGCGAACTCGCGCATGGCCTTGGCGATCATGGATTTGACCTCGGTCTCGGAGACGCCGGCGGCCTCGTCGGCGGCACCCTCGTTGCGCTTGATGAGCACGGACACGCCGTCGAAGAGGTTGGTCATGCGGCCCAGGAACAGCGACCCCTTGCCGATGATCATCACGCGCTCCATGTCGCCCGCGAGCATCGCGTCGCGCGCGTAGCCGATCGAGGGCACGCCCGAGGGGATGTGTCCCTGCGTGGGCGCCCAGCCCACGAAACCGTGCTGGCTCACGAAGTCGTTCAGCTGGGTGCGCTCGAGCTCACCGCGCTTCACGCCGAGGGCGCCGATCATCTTGTAGTTGGACGCGGGCACGTCGCCGGCGCCGGCGAACTTGGTGATGTCGGGGTTCTGCAGCTCGGGCGAGAAGTAGTCCACGTCGGTGACCTTGAGGCCGGCGCGCTCGAGCGGGTCGTAGACGAGCGAGCCGATGACCACCTGCGGGGCGGAGCCGGTGCCCACGGTGTGGCGGCCGAGCACCGAGAGGTCGATCTCGGGGTTCACGCCGTCGTTCACGGTGACGAGCACGGCGAGGCCGGCGACCACGTCCTCGAGGATGGGCAGGCCCTTCTTGACGTGGTCCTTGCCGTTCATGCCGAGCTTGGCGGTACAACCGCCGGCCGTCACGGCGACGGTCTTGTAGGCGCCGGAGGCGACGAGCGCGGCCGCCTCGACGAGCGCATGGGTCGGCGCGGCGCAGAAGCCGCGGACGTCGGAGCCGGTCGCGGCGGTGAGGCCGGCGATCTCGGCCGCGGCCTTGGCGAAGTTGCCGCCGCCGCGCTGGTTCATGTCGCCGCAGGCCTCCTCGGAGCAATCGATGACGTACTCGATCTCGTCCTTGGCGACGCCCGTGTTGTGGACGAGCGAGAGCAGGGAGAGGACCGAGGACGCCTTCTCGACGATGTTCTCGAGCATAATCTCGGCGGAGAGGTTCACGTCGATGTCGTGCGCGGGCTTGACGCAGCCCACGACCGCGCCCTCGAAGCAGATGCGCTCGGCATGGTCGTCGGCGATGAGCGCCTCGATCTCGGAGGCGTCGACGCCCTCGACGATGCGGGCCATGATGCTCTCGTCGATCACGGGGTTGGCGGCGAGCGCGTCCTTGTGGGCCGCGACGAAGCCGCGCTCGAGCTTGACGAGGTCGAAGACGTCGCACGCCTGCATGAGCAGGATGAACTCGTCCTCGGGCATCATCTGGCCGTAGGCGCCGTAGCGCGAGGTCTCGTCGCAGGACTTGTCGTACCAGGGCTGCTCCACCTCGGCGAGCTCAAGCGGGGTCTTGTTGCCGATGTAGACCTGGTTGGGCCAGTACGCGAGCGCCTCGTCGAAGCTGCGCAGATGGCTCGGCAGCTCCTTCAGGTACTCGCTCTCCGGATTCACGATCCGCTCGGTCATCTGGGTCGTGCCGTTCTCGATCACCATATCGGGAGTATGGGCGAGCACGTACCCGACCCCCTTGATAACGCTGTTCACGTTTCCACTCCTAGCTCGATGTCTGGCGAAGAGCAGTCGCTCAATCCGGGAAGGGGCGGCGGCCCCAGCCACCGCCCCCCGAAGCACGTCAAGCGCCCGGTACTACTCTTCTAGAACTTGCAATACTGGTCGCGAATGGTGGTCATCTCGCCGATGATGTCATCGACGTCGAGGACCATCTCCATCATGCTTACCTGCTCGTCGTAGACGGCTTCATCGAACTCCGCCTTGACCTCAGGCTCGACAACGTGATAAACCGCGAGTCCCAACTGGACTCCAGTCAACGGACCGGCATAGGTCGGGTCACCGTTGGTGACCGTCTCAGCAGCGAGGCCGGCAGCCTCACCGTCAGCGGCGCCAAGGAGAACGACGACGTTCTCGGGGCCATACTGCTCGGTGAACTCCTTAACACGCTTCTGATTCTCCAGGTCCATTGCACCTGCAGCGGTTCAAACGAAGCACTCTGTCGAAGAGAAAATCACTTCGGCACCCGCGCTAGCGGCACAGGCCGAGATGGCCTCGCCGGGGATGCCGTCGCGGTCGCCGATGACGACGCACTTTTTCCCAGCTAAGATGCTCATGTTCTCTCCACTCCCTTCCATATCTCGTAGTTACAGCCTACGTGGCCGCGTGTCCGCCGGGCCGAAGACGGCCCGGCGGGCGTCCCGGTGCACCTAGACGTACTTCTGAATCATCGCCTCGACGTTCTCGGGCGTGGCGTCATCCTTGACGCACTCGTCGACCTTCTCGCCGTCCTTGTAGATGGCGATCACCGGCAGGCCCAGGATCTTCTGGGCGATGGCCAGGCGACGAGCCTTGGTGGTGTTGAGCTCGCAGAACTTGATGCTCTCGCCGTACTTCTCGGCGAAGGCCTCGATGTGCGGGTGGAGCGCGGCGCAGGGCACGCAGCCGTCACCGAAGTAGTCGACGAGCACGTAGCCGTCGGCCTTCAGCACCTCGTCCTCGAACGTGTTCTTATCAACCTCGAGCATATCCGTTCCTCCTTTTTACTCGGACAGGTTGGAGATGTAGTGCTCGGCCTGCATGGCGGCGATGGCGCCGTCGGCGACGGCGGTCACCACCTGGCGCAGGCTCTTCTGGCGCATGTCGCCAGCGGCGTAGACACCCTCGATATTGGTATGCATGTCGGCATCGGTGAGCGCGTAGCCGCGCTCGTCCGTGTCGATGATACCCTCGATGAGCGAGGTCGAGGGCAGAAGCCCGATGAAGCCGAAGAGGCCGAACATGCCGTCCTCGGGGTCGGCCTCGATGGTGGTGAGCTCGCCGGTCTTGGTGTTCTTGACGACCATCTTGGAGAGGATGCCGTCACCGTCGACCTCGTCCACCACGGTGTCCCACATGAAGTGGATCTTGGGGTTGGCGAAGGCCTTCTCCTGGATGGACTTGGCGGCGCGCAGCTCGTCGCGACGATGGATGATCGTCACCTTGCGCGCGAACTTGGTGAGATACATCGCCTCCTCGACGGCGGCGTCGCCACCGCCCACGACGTAGACCTCGAAGTCCTCGAAGAACGCCGCGTCGCAGGTCGCGCAGAACGAGATGCCGCGTCCGGTGAACTCGGCCTCGTTCTTGCACCCGATCTTGCGCGGGTGGGCGCCGAGCGCCAGGATGACGCTTTTCGCCTCGTACTCCCCACCGTAGCCGATGAGCTTCTTGACCGGGCCCTCGAGCTCGAGCCCGGTGATGGTGTCGCTCACGCGCTCGCAGCCGAACTTCTCGGCCTGCGCGGTCATGCGCGCGATGAGCGAGGGGCCGGATTCGCCCTCGAGCATCTGCCCGGGGTAGTTCTCGATCTCATCGGTGATGGCAATCTGGCCACCGTCCTGGGCCTTCTCGATGATGAGCGTCTTGAGCCTGCTGCGGCCGGCATAGAGACCGGCGGCGAGCCCCGCGGGGCCGGCGCCCAAGATGATAACGTCGTACACCTCTGCCATGGACGAGCGTACCTCCCTGCTTTAGTACTTGACCTTGAAGACCGTCTGCTCGGTCACCGGCGTGGCGAGCGCGTCGAGCGCGACGCCAACGCGATGATAGCGCAGCTTCCACTGCTCCTCGGGCGACGTGTTGGGGTCTCCCAGAGGATAGGGGATCGAGATGGTGGGCACGATCCTGTTCGCGCCGACCGTCGTGGAAACCGGGACCAGGTTGCACATGTGCACCACGGGGAACCCGGCCTTCTCGAACTCCTTGACCATCGTTGCACCGCAACGAGTGCAGGTGCCTCAAGTGCTGCCGACGATAACGCCGTTCACACCGTCCTCCTTGAGGTACGGGATCATCTCGATGGCCATGCGCGAGGCCTCGGCCTCGGTGGTACCGGTACCCACGGTGGAGTAGAAGTACGGATGCAGGCGGCCGATCTTGCCCTCACGCTCGTAGGCGCGCATGGCGTCGACCGGGACGATCACGTTGGGGTCGGCGTTGGCCGCCGCCGGGTCGAAGCCGGCGTGGATCGTCTTGAACTTGCCCGCATCGAGGCGGTCCATATCGGAGATGTCGTAACGGCCCCAGCGCGTCGCGGACGCGGACTGGATACGGTCGGGGTTCGCGATGGGCACGATACCGCCGGTGGTCACGAGCGCGATGACGGAGCTGCCGAGGTCCTTGATGGCGTCGGCGACCGGCACGGTCTCCTTCTTGGGGATCACGAGCTCGGTCTGGTACTCCTCGCCGCGGATCTTCTTGAGCAGCATCTGCACGCCGCGGTAGGCGGCCGTGTTCTCGCGCTTGTCCTCGAGGTAGATCTCGTGGCGGATGCCGCGCGCGAAGTAGCCCTCGGCGTCGGCGCCGAGCGTCTGCTCGCCAGCGAGCACCTTGTTGACGTAGCCGATCATCTTGGGCACGTCCTTGCGCATCTTCGCGGCGCCGTCGCCGCCCTTGAAGATCACGACGTCGCCCTTGAACATCTCGACGCCGGGGTTCTCCTCGTTCATCGAGGTGACCGCGGGGACGCCGAGCTTCTCCTGGACGGCCTTGCAGATCGTGCCGCAGGCCACGCCGTAGCGGCCGGCGCGGAACGCCGGGCCGGCGACGAAGAAGTCGAACTCCTTGCCCTCGAGCATCTCCATGATGCGCGAGACGGCCTCCTCGGTGTTGGAGCCCATGAAGTTGTCGCCGCACACGATCGTGTGGGTGACCTCGGCGTCCTTGAGGGCGCCGTTGATGGCCATGGTCGGGCCCACGACACCTTCGACGATGTAGGGCTCGATATCGGCCTTATCCTCGCCACCGACACCACCGAAGAACTGGTTGAGGTAGCAGATTACCTTCTTCACCTATGCGCACCTCCCTAGACTTCGACCATGGTCTTGACGGAGAAACCGGAGATATGGTCCCCGCAGAACCAATTGTTGCCTTCCATGATGATGGAGCCGTCGTCGCGAGCGGACTTGCCGAGCACCTCATCATAACCCCACGAACCGGACATGCCGTCGCGGTTCATGGCCTCCAGGCTGCCGATCACCGTCGCGCACGCGGGGAGCTCGGACAGCTCGGAGACGTTGCCCGTCGAGACGAGCGCGGTCATCTTCTCGTCGAGGGTCACGAGCGGCTGCGAGCGGCCGTCACGGCCGGTGCACTCGTTCGAGATGCCCACGACGGGGATGCCGGCGTCCTCGAGGATCACCTGGCAGCGCACGTAGTCGGTATCGGGGTTGCCGTAGCCCTCCTCGGTCACGAGCGCGTAGTCGATACCGAGGTTCAAGGCCATGTTGCGCACCATGACGGCCGCGCGCTCCTTCTGGTCGAGCGCGACGTTCAGCATGGAGAGGATCACGCCCACGAAGTTGATGGACTTCCCGTCCTCGGCGAAGAGCTCCTTGATGGTGGGGAAGTTCTGCATCTCGTAGGTGGACCACTTGGAGGACGAGGGCATGAACGAGCCCGAGATGAGGGCGCCGTCCAGGATCTCGGTCGGGCTCACGAAGGTCGGCAGGTACTTGTTCATGTCCCAGCCGTACCACAGGTCGTTGTAGCCCAGGGCCTCCATCTGCGACTGCGGCTGCAGGACGAGCGCCACGTTCGGCAGGTCCTTGCGGGCCGGGTCGCGCTTGAGCACCGGATCGACCACGTAGGTCTCGGTCTCGTCGACCTCGACGTCGCGGGCGATACGGCCCAGGTACTCCGCGAGGCGGTGGCCACCCCAGCGCAGGGCGTGGTTGCACTTCTGCTGCTCATGGCGCTCGAACTCCTCGTCGGTGTCGGCAACGAGGCAGATGTTGATGAGCTTCGACCAGTAGGTGTGCTTGGCGCCCTCCCCGCCCATGTCGATGACGCCGTCACCGAACGAGCCGTACTCCTTGGCCACCACGGTCACACAGCAGCCCTTGAGGGCCTTGAGCTCGCCGTCGCCCGCCGGCACCACGTCGTCGGTGACGCCGGGGAACAGGCAGCGGCCGTCCATGCGCACGCGCGGCTCGATGGTCTCGACCACGGGCACGATGCGCGTGTCATCGCCGGGATGGGCGATGACGAGGTCCACGTCGGTCAGATGCTCGTCGCACTCCTTGAGGTATGCGATGGCGGCATCCTTGTCGATGGTGAGCACGCCGTTCTCAAACGAGTCGGCATCGCCGAACCGAACGTCCTCGACGTGGATGTTCCCAATCTCCAGTTTCACGATAGGCACTCCTTTCTTGCGAATCCTCGACTTCCAACTTTCCTTCGGGGCGTATCGACACACTACGCCTTCATACCGGAAATTTTAGAATAATCGCGATTAGTAAACAATGCCATTCGCCGTCGCCTACCCACCGCTAGCCGACAATTCTGCATGAACGACCAGCTTGAATGCATATCCAGGGGAGTCGGTGCGCGATCCGCCGCCAAAGG
This sequence comes from Enorma burkinafasonensis, assembly GCF_902150035.1. Classification (GTDB taxonomy): domain Bacteria; phylum Actinomycetota; class Coriobacteriia; order Coriobacteriales; family Coriobacteriaceae; genus Enorma; species Enorma burkinafasonensis. Next base: position 129,336 of record NZ_LR597503.1, on the reverse strand, counting down.
GGGTTCCGCGCCGGCACGGACCGCGCGTCTGTGGGCGCACGCCGTTGCGCACGGGGCTGTGAAAACGAAAAGGGCACCCTTTCGGGTGCCCTCTAACCATCGGCTGGTGCGGCGTATAGGATTCGAACCTATGACGTTCTGATTCGTAGTCAGACCCTCTATCCAGCTGAGGTAACGCCGCAACGCACGAACTATAATGGCACTGCCCCTAGGGTTCGTCAAGCAACTTTTTTCAAAAAATTCGGCCGCCATGCCTCCCGCGCTCATCACCCCTCGAAAACCGGGCACTCGACCACGGTATACGACAGCTCGAGCCGCTCCAGCAGACGCTCGATCCCCGCCATGCCCTCCGCGCCGCCGAACACCAGGGCGATCACCCGGCAGAGCTGCTCGACCGTCTCGACGTGGTAGTAGTCGACGAGCGCCGCCGCCGGACGCGCGCCCAGCTCGATCTGGGTCACGCGGGGCGAGGCCCCGAAGCACCAGGCCGTCAGCGCCCCCGCGCTCACCTCGCAGATGGCAAGACCGCCCGCCGCAGTCGGGAAGCAGCCTATGAGCAGCCCCTCGCCGCCTTCACTCCGATGGAACAGAACCTGATCCGACCTGCACGCCGTCTCCATGCGACCACCCCTTTCCCGCGTTCTCGTAGCTCTAGTGTACGCCAGATTCAGAACATATGTTCGTGTATCTTTTGTTCAGGAATCCAGGCGTGTCCGCACGGAGTGCTATGGTGCTATGCTGGCCCCGAGACCAACTTCGAGCCGAAGGAGCCGCCATGCCCTACCCTGTCGTCGACCTCCACTGCGACACCATCGACCGCCTCGTCTGGCAGCGGCTCCCCGCCGAGTTCAAGATCGCCACCGGGGATGACTTCTACTTCCCCGGCGATGCCGAGAGCCCCGAGACCATGCGCGAGCTCGCGCGCAACCATGGGCACATCTCGCTTGCGGGCATCGGCGACACGCCGTGGGCCCAGTGCTTCGCCTGCTACATCCCCGATGAGCTATCTCCCGAGCAGGCGCTGCGCTTCTACCGGTTCGTCCAGGACTTCCTCGCCGGCGAGCTCGCGAAGCTGCCGCAGGTCGCAGAGGTTCGCTCCGGGAGCGAGATCCGGCCCGCCATCGAGCGCGGCGGGGTCGCCTGCATCCGCACGATCGAGAACGCGCGCCTCTTCGCCCACGATCCCGCCCTTGTCGACGAGCTCGCCGGCACCGGCGTGCTCATGGCCTCGCTCAGCTGGAACGCCGAGGGCCCCCTCGCGAGCGGCCACGACGTCGAGGGCGCCGACGTGACGCCGGTGGGCCTCGAGGTCATGCGGCGGATGGAGCGCGCGGGCATGGTGCTCGACGTCTCGCACCTCAACGACGTATGCTTCGATACCGTCGTCCGAGCGACCGAACGTCCCTTCGTCGCGAGCCACTCCAACAGCCGCGCCGTCTGCGGGCACCCGCGCAACCTCACCGATGCCCAGTTCGCCGAGATCCGCGACCGCGGCGGCATCGTGGGCCTCAACTACTGCGACGACTTCCTCCGCTACGGCGGCAACCCCACGTTCGACGACCTCTCCCGGCATATCGACCATATGCTCGAGCTCGGCGGCGAGGACGTGCTCGCGCTCGGCAGCGACTTCGACGGCTGCGACACCCCGGCCTTCATCGCCGACGCCGCCGCCATGCCCTCGTTCCAGAAGCTCCTCGAGGGGCGCTTCGGCAAGGAGCTCACGGCCAAGATCTGCTACCGCAACGCCTGCGACTTCTTCGAGCGCTGGGGGCGCGAGAGCGCGCGCTAGGGCGCAGGGCGACGGCGTGCGACGGTGCGGCGCCGGGCGTGCACGCAACCTAGGGAAACGAGAACGGGCCCGTCCTCGATGCGACCGAGGACGGGCCCGCTGCGTTCGCCGGGGATGCGCGGGGGTGCTATCCGATGCGCTCCATGCCGCCCATGTAGGGGCGCAGCACCTCGGGCACGGTAATCGAGCCGTCGGCGTTCTGGTAGTTCTCCATGATGGCGGCCATGGTGCGGCCGGTGGGCAGGCCCGAGCCGTTCAGCGTGTGCACGAGGCGCACGCCCTTGAAGTGCTCGGGGTCGCGGTACTTGATGTTCGCGCGGCGCGCCTGGAAGTCGCCGCAGTTGGAGCACGACGAGATCTCCTTGTAGGCGTTGTAGCTCGGCAGCCACACCTCGATGTCGTAGGTCTGGCGCGCCGAGAACCCGAGGTCGCCCGTGCACAGGCTGATCACGCGGTACGGCAGCCCCAGCTGCTGGAGCAGGTACTCGGCCTCGGCGACCATGCTCTCGAGCTCGTCGTCGGACTGCTCGGGCGTGGCGAACTTGACCATCTCGACCTTGGTGAACTGGTGCTGGCGGATGATGCCGCGCGTGTCGCGGCCCGCCGAGCCCGCCTCCTCGCGGAAGCACGGGGTGCCGGCGGTGTAGCGCAGCGGCAGCTCGGCGACGTCGAGCACCTCGCCGGCGTGGAGGTTCGTGAGCGCGACCTCGGCCGTGGGGATGAGGAACTGGTCGTCGCCGGTGTGGTAGGCGTCGTCCTCGAACTTGGGCAGCTGACCCGTGCCGTACATGATCTCGCGGTTCACGATGACCGGCGGGATGAACTCCTTGAAGCCGCGGGCGATGTGCGTGTTCAGGAAGAAGTTCTGCAGCGCGCGGTCGAGCGCGGCGCCGGCGCCGGCGAGCACGGTGAAGCGCGCACCGGAGAGCTTGGAACCGCGGTCGAAGTCGAGGATCCCCAGATCGGTACCCAGGTCCCAATGCGCCTTGGCCTCGAAGCCCTCGGCGGCGAAATCACGCGGGACGCCCCAGCGGCGGCGCTCCGGGTTCTCGTTCTCGTCCTTGCCCACGGGCGTGGCATCGCACGGGATGTTGGGAAGGTGCGCCATGAACTCATTGAGCTCGGCCTCCAGGGCGCTGCGGCGCTCGGCCAGGGCATCGATCTTCTCGTTGACCTCGCGCACGGACTCCTTGGCAGCCTCGGCCTCGTCGCGCTTGCCCTCGCGCATGAGGGCGCCGATGTTCTTGGACGCGGCGTTGCGCGTGGCCTGCAGCTCCTCGACCTCGGTGATGACGGCGCGACGCTCCCCGTCGATCGCGAAGAAGCGCTCGCGGTCCCAGGAGGTCTGGCGATTCGCCATGGCGGCGTCCACCGCATCGGGGTTCTCGCGGACGAATTTGATGTCGAGCATGATTCCTCCGGTTTCCAGCTCGTCGTCTTTGGGGCATGTGTGCTTTGGCAAGTATATACTTATTGGGCGCCCCGCGGGAACGCTGGACGCGCCCGTGCCCCGCACGGGCATGACTTCTACTTGCACGACCTCGACTCGCAAGCTCCGGGAGGGCTCACCATGGGCGATGTCTTTTCGTTTCTCTTCGGCACGCGCGGCGGCCTGGCCGTCCTGTTCTTCGGGGGCATCGTCGTCGCGGCGGTCGTTGCCTTCATCTTGGAGAAGCGCACGAGCAAGATGTACGTCGACCGCGGGCCCAAGCCCGAGGACGAGGACGGCAGCCTCTTCTAGCGACGGTTCTCGGAAGGTTGGAGACCCATGGCCTGGAGCCAGACACCTCGCTACGCGCCCGATATCGATCCGTTCAACGCACCGGATCCCATCATGCCGACCGATGAGCCCGGCTTCGAGGCGCCCGATATGACCGACGGCGCCGAGCGGCTCCGGGCGCACGAGGCGCAAAGACGCCATGAGCAGGCCCGTCGCGAGGTGGAGCATCACCAGCGCCATGCCTGGCATCGTAGGCCCGCGTCAACCGCACCCCAACAGGCATCGGCGATCCTATCGCAGCTGCGGAGCATCATCGTCTTCTTCGTCGTCATGATGCTCATCGCAGTGCTCCTGCCGCTCGTCTTCGGCTTGTTGCTCTAAAGGAGGCCAACCATGGAAACCGTCCGCATCGCCCGCTGCGGCCTGAGCGTTGCGCTGCTCGCCGTGGCGTCCTCGATCAGCATCCCCTTGGGACCGATCCCCTTCACCTTGCAGACGCTCGTCCTCGCCATGCTGCCCATCGCGCTCGGCGGGCGCGACGCCGTGGTCACGGTCGCCGTCTACCTGCTTCTGGGCGGCATCGGCATGCCCGTGTTCTCCGGGTTCTCCGGCGGCATCGCATCGCTCGCCGGACCGACCGGCGGCTTTCTGTGGGGCTTCCTGCTCGGGACAATCGCCGCGGCAGGCGTGCTCGACCGCGGGCGCATCCCCTTGGGCATCCGCGAGCCGCTCGCCATCGCGTGCCTTATCGCAATCTCCTATGCGGCGGGGACGCTCCAGCTCATGGCCATCTCCGGCATGGGCCTTACCGAGGCGCTCGCCGCGGCGGTGGCGCCCTTCGTGGTGGCCGACGCCGTCAAGGCCGTGATCGGCGTGCAGGTGGGCCGCATCGTGCGGAAGGCCGTGAGCGTCCGGCCCGCGAGATCCTAACGGGGGCTTCCCTATTTGCCCGGCGCGGTCGGCGGGACGTTGCCCTGCTCGCCCGCCTCGCTCGCGGCGAGCATCTGCTCGAACATCGAGGCGCTCTCCTTGAAGCTCGCCGGCAGCACGACCGTGGAGCTCTTGCCGGTGCGCGCGAACTCGGTCATCATCTCGGTCCACTGCGTGTACATGAACAGCAGGTTCGCCTCGGTGTTGGACACGCCGGTCTCCTGGATGGACTCCAGCGAGTCCTTGATGCCCACGGCGATGGCCTTGCGCTGGTTGGCGATGCCCTCGCCCGACTTCTCCATCGCCTCGGCCTCGGCACGGGCCTCGGTCACGCGGCGGATGCGGTCCGCCTCGGCCAGGTCCTGCGCGGCGGCCTTGGTGCGCTGGGCGGCGTTGATCTGGTTCATGGAGTCCTCGACCTCGGCAGGCAGCGCGATGCGGGTGATGAGGGTCGACACGAGCGTGAAGCCGTAGGCGGCCATCTGCTCGGACACCGTGGCGTTCACGTCCTGCGCGATGTCGTCCTTCTTGGCGAAGACCTCGTCGAGCGTGTAGACCGGGATCGACGAGCGCAGGGCGTCGGTGATGAAGTCGCGCATCTGCGCCACGGGCTGCTGGAGCATGTAGTAGCTCTTGTAGACGCCGGAGTCGGCCGGGCCGCGACCCATGTCGTAGGAGACGTGGTACTGCACGGAGACCTCGAGGCCGATGGTGACGTTGTCCTCGGTCTTCGCGTCGATATCGAAGCCGTTCTTCATCGTGCGCAGGCTCACGGTGGCGGCCTTGCGGTCGATCACGGGGATCTTGGCGTGGATGCCCGCGCCCACGATGCCGCTGAACTTGCCGAGCCGCTCGATGATGACCGCGTGCTGCTGCTTGACCACGAAGAGCGTGTTGGCGAGCACGACGCCGATCAGGGCGACGATGACGATGAGCCAGAACAGTCCGCCGATACCGGACAGAACGGAATCGATCATGGGGTGTCCTCCTAACATCCGCCCGATGCGTTACGCGATAGCATAGCAGGTTCGACAGCCCGCACCCCGGCAGCATCGTATAAAGGTTTCGCGGGGGTGCCAGGACACGGGCGCGGGCGGCTATCCGGTAGCCGGAGCAGGGCTCCAGATGCCCCGCGGCAAAACCTGCGCGCAATCCGCCTGCCGTTCAGCGCCGCGCAGCTACCGTCCCCCTCCATCGACCGCACACCCATCGCAGAGCATACACATTTCCCCGCGGTTCTTGTGAGAAACTAGGTATTCACGCTGAACTGACGGGGACGGGACCATAGATTTCGGAGCGCGGCGCGCGATGCTTTTGGAACACATCACATCACCTGAGGATGTCAAGGCGCTGGACGCCGCGGACCTGCCTAGGCTCAGCGACGAGCTCCGCCGCGCGATCGTCCGCCAGTCCGCCGCCGTGGGCGGGCACCTCGCCCCCAACCTCGCGATCATCGAGCTCACGGTGGCGCTGCACCGCGTGTTCGACTCCCCGCGCGACAAGATCGTCTTCGACGTCTCGCACCAGTGCTACGCCCACAAGGCGCTCACCGGCCGCGCGGCTGCCTTCACCGACCCCGCGCACTTCGGCGAGGTCTCCGGGTTCTCCAACCCGCGCGAGTCCGAGCACGACCTCTTCTCGATGGGGCACACCTCGACCTCGCTGAGCCTCGCATGCGGCCTCGCCAAGGCGCGCGACCTCGCCGGCGAGCACTACGACGTCGTGGCCGTCATCGGCGACGGGTCGCTCTCCGGCGGCCTTGCGTTCGAGGGCCTCGACAACGCCGCCGAGCTCGGCAGCGGCATCATCGTCATCGTGAACGACAACGACCAGTCCATCGCCGAGAACCACGGCGGCATCTACGGCAACCTCGCCGCGCTGCGGGCGACCGGCGGCACGGCCGAGAACAACCTCTTTCGCGCCATGGGCTTCGACTACCGCTACGTCGAGGCGGGAAACGACGCGCTCGCCCTCGTCGACGCGCTCACGGAGCTGCGCGGCTGCGACCACCCAGTCGTCCTGCATATCCATACCGTCAAGGGTGCTGGCTTCGAGCCCGCGGAGCGCGACCCCGAGGGCTGGCACCACGTGGGCGCCTTCGACCCCGAGGCCGGGGAGAAGATCGCGCTCATCAGCGGGGACGTGCCCCGCGGCACCTATGCCGACCTCACGGCCGAGCACCTGCTCGCGCGCATGGGCGAGGACCCGCGGATCGTCGCCGTGACCGCCGGCATGCCCTACGTGATGGGCTTCACGCCCGAGCGCCGCGCGCAGGCGGGCGAGCGCTTCGTGGACGTCGGGATCGCCGAGGAGCACGCCGTGACCTACTGTGCCGCCCTCGCGCGCGCCGGCGCCAGCCCCGTCTTCGGCGTGTACGGCGCCTTCCTGCAGCGCGCCTACGACGAGCTCTGGCACGACCTCTGCCTCAACCGCGCACCGGCGACCATCCTGGATATCGGCGCCTCGGTCTTCGGGGCGTCTGCGGAGACCCACCTCAACTTCTTCGACCTCGCCATGCTCGGGAGCATGCCCGGCCTGCGCTGCCTTGTCCCCGCATGCCGCGAGGAGTACCTCGCCATGCTCGACTGGGCGCTCCGGCAGCGCGAGGTGCCCGTGGTCATCCGCATGCCCGTCGGCCCCGTGGTCTCCCGGCCCGAGCTCGTATCCCAGAGCGGCGATACCGATTTCTCCGCCCCCGCCTACCGGACCGTCCGCGAGGGCTCAGACGTCGCGATCCTGGCGCTCGGCACGTTCCTGTCGCTCGGAGAGCAAATCGCCTCCGCGCTCGCCGCGCGAGGCATCGACGCGGCCGTCGTGAACCCGCGCTTCGCGACCGAGCTCGACGAGGCGTTCCTCTCCGACGCCCGCGGCCGCTACCGCGCGCTCGTCACGCTCGAGGACGGCGTCCTCGAGGGCGGCTGGGGCGAGAAGGTCGCGCGCTTCCTCGCCGGGAGCGACCTGCGCGTGCGCTGCTACGGCATCCGGAAGGGCTTCCCCGACCGCTTCAAACCCGAGGAGCTGCTCGCCGAGAACGGCATCACCGTCGAGGGCATCGCGGCCGACATCGAGAACCTGCTCGCGTAGGGCTGGAATCCGTGCGGCGACAACAGTTTTTCAAGTAGTCGGTACCTTTTCTGGCTATCGCGCGGTAAGCGGTAGGGTTTCGACGTGCCGAGCTGCACGGTTCATCATGCCCAGGTAGCCTCTACTCGGAAGTTCTCAATAAAGGTACCTACTACTTGAAAAACTGAAACAGCGCCTCCATCGAAGCCCCGAAAAAGCGGCATGGAGGCAGGCGACAGCCCACCTCCATGCCAAACGACAAACTTCCTACGGCGCCCCCGCATCGGCAGAAGGAGCGGGACCCCCTAGTCGAACTCGCGCAGCGCCTCCGAGAGCAGCGCCAGCCCCTCGCGCAGCGTCTGCTCGGGTGCGCAGTAGCCCAGCCGCGCGCCGCAGGGCAGCTCGAAGCGGCCGCCGGGGACGAGCAGCACGCCGCGCTCGCGCAGCAGCTTGAGGCAGAACTCCTCGTCGTCCATGGGGATGTCGAACTGGATATAGGAGGTCGAGACGCCCTTGGGCGCGACCCAGCGCACGCGCGGCTCGGCGTCGACCCATGCCTGCGCGATGGCGCGGTTGCCCAGCACGATGGCGCGGTTTCGCTCGAGGATGCGCCCGCGGTTGCGGAGCACGTGGACGGCGAGCGCGTCGTTGAAGATGCCGCCGCAGATGAGCGTGTAGTCGCGGTACGTGCGGATGCGGTCCGCCACCTCGGCGTTCGAGACCGTCCAGCCGATGCGCGCCGCCGGCACCGAGTAGGTCTTCGAGATGCTGTTCGTGACCACGGCGCGGTCGTAGAGGTCGGCCATCGAGACGAAGCTCTCGGTGTCCTCGAGCGGAAGGTAGACCTCGTCGGAGAGCACGTAGGCGCCCACGGAGCGCGCGATCTCGACGATTCGCTCGAGCGTCTCGCGCGGGAGCACCGTGCCGAGCGGGTTCGAAGCGTTGTTGATGCAGATGAGCTTGGTGTCGGAACGGATGAGCCGCTCGAGCTCGGCGATGTCAGGCTGCCAGCCCAGCTCCTCACGGATGTGCCAGTACTCGACGTCGGCGCCGAGCGTGCGCGGGATCTCGTAGAGCGGCTGGTAGGTGGGGTACTCGGCGATCACGTGGTCGCCGGGCTCCACGAGCGTCATGAGCGCGAGCAGGTTCGCGCCGGTGGCGCCGTTGGTCTGGAGGATGTTATCGGGCTCGACGCTATCGTAGAGCCGGGCCACCTCCTCCTTGAACTCGGGCGAGCCCTCGATCCAGCCGTAGTTCATCTTCTCGCGGCCGAGCTGCTCGTAGAACCCGCTGCCGTCCGTGCCGTCCAGGTGCAGGATCTCGTCCATGGTGAGCGACGCGATCGTCGACTGCGCGATATCGACCGTGGCGCTCTTCTCGTGGACGTTGAGCCAGTCCTCGACGCCGATGGTTGCGATCTTCATGGGGTACTCCCTTCCCCTACTCCTTCGAGAAACCCCGAAGCGCCGCGGCGATTGCCGCCTCCGGCGAAGCCGCCGCGGCGTCCCAATCTATACGTTACAGGCTGATAACGCCCATGGCGAGCAAAATGAGCGCAAGGACGCCGAGCGCGGTGATCGCGGCTATGCCCACCTTGTCGACGGAGCCGAGCTCAAGCCCCTCAGACCTGCGCGCCTGGACATACACGACGAAGCCGGGGATGTAACCGACGCACGTGAGGAGGAGGAACGACCATCCGTTGAACAGCACGCCCACGATGAGGAACACCGTGGCGACAAGACCGATGGCGAGCTGTGCGGCCTGCTTGTTCTCCAAAGCGTACTTGACCTGGTAAGCAGCGGCAAACGCCCACGTGATGACGATGGCGACGGTGCACATGGAGTACGCGAAGTCATAGGCGTCCTCGCTCACCAGGAGCACGATGAGGAATGCCTGGGTGCACGCGCCGACGACCGTGAGGCTGAGCTGCGGGGCACCCTTGCCGTTAAGCTTGCCCCACGAAGCGGGCAGAAGCTTGCTGGCGGCCATCTCCGACGTGGTCTCGGCCGGGAGCATCGTGAACGAGAGCCACGATCCGAGGATGGAGATGATGATGGCGATAGAGATGAACGCACCGCCCCAGCCCGGAGCCATATCCTCGAAGATATACACCATCGCGGGGTAGTCGAGCTGTGCGATCTCGGTATAGGGCATATAGCCGTACGGCAGCACCGAGCAGCCGATATAGATGGCGAGCAGGCACGCGAGACCGATGACCGTGGCCTTGCCCACATCGCTCTTGCGGACGGCGCGCGACGACATGACCGTCGCGCCCTCGATGCCGACGAACACCCAGAACATGATGATGAAGCAGTTCATGATCTGCTGCGCGACATCGCCGAGCGCCACCGCATCGGCACCGGCGGAGCCGGCAGCGACGGCGTTGTTGTAGAGCGTGCCCCAGAAATCTGCGGTGAACACACCCGCGTTGAACATGAAGACCGAGAACAGGACGAACACGGCGAGGGACGCCACCTTGCACACCATCACGACGGCGTTGAGAAGCGATGCGCTCTCCACGCCGCGGATCACGAAGATCGTGAGCAGCCACATGACCACCGATGAAATCGCGATGCACGGCACGGTGTTTCCCGCGAGAAACGCCGGGAAGAAGTAGCCCACCGTGGACATCATCATGGTCGCGAAGGCGACGTTCCCCAACCACGCCGAGAGCCAGTACCCCCAGCCCGACACGAAGCCCGCGAAGGGACCGAACCCCTCCTGGGCATACGAGAAGATGCCCGGCAGGTCGGGACGCTCGGCGCCGAGGTTATTGAGCGAGAGGGCGAGGGCGAGAAAGCCCAGGCCCACGATGAGCCAGGCGACGAGCGCGCTGCCCGGGGAGGCCACCTGCGACAGCTGCCCCGAGATAGCGAACGCGCCCGAGCCGATGCACGAGCTCACCACCATGCCGATGAGGCCGAACAGCCCGATCCCCTTCTTGCTTTCCTTCGCTTCTTCCATGGGCGAACCCCCTTCCCGCACGCGCGTTCACGCGGTGCGACGAGCCCCGCCGCCGCGAGGGCGGCGGGCTGTCGGACGATCAGGCAGATGGGGCCCAGCGCGGCATCCATGCTGGGGGACATGGCACCATCGCCCCCTCTGCCCTCGATATACCGATACCGCCCGTGAGAGGTGGGCAAAAGGCCTATGCCGGATGTAGCGCGCGGTGTATCTTGGGTCTACCGTGAGGGAAATCACTGCTAAACCCAAAATAAACCGCAGGTCATAGATGGTATTTTCCGTAGAAACCGCTCGATTTCCGGAGCCACCGCCTGCCGATGACACGCCCTTCCTTGAAGCGAAACCAACCCTGTCGCAGGTAACATTGGTGACCGTAGCGTTCACAGAAATCGTTTCCCTACCATGCGCGAACGGCTGGATGCGAAGCGGACGGCCAGAAGGGATCGGCAGATGGAATTCATCGTGCTCCACTTCACTTTCCTCATGCTCCTCGCTTCGATCCTCACATCGGCGAGCTGCTTCTCCGCCTTCCTCGCCTCGCGCTGGAACCTGTTCCTGCTGGCCGCCATCGGCTTTCTGTTCTACTTCTTCGATATCGCCTGGGTGTTCCAGGACAGCTTCGTCTCGGCAGGGCGCCCATGGAGGACCGATGGCATCTACATCACCGTCAGGTCCGCGGCGACCGTCATATCCGGCGTCGGGTTCATCTCATCGTTCTGGCTGCTCGTCTGCGACTATATGGGGCAGGAACGGCGCGTCGTCAAAGTCGCTCCCTGCGTCGCGTTCCTATGCATGAGCATCGTCTCGCTCTTCTTCCCTCCCACGACCGGCCTCGGCAGGTTCGCGTTCTACTCGACGCGCGCGATCTTCCTACTCTGGATCCTGCTGTACGCCGCATTCCGGTATCTCAGGACCGATGACCGCGACGAGCGGGCGCGCATGCGACGGGGGCTCAAGATCTATATCGTCACCTGGCTGCTCGGGATCGGCGTCATCGTAGAAGATGCCTGCTTCTTCTTGGTCCCTCACGCCGAAGGCATCATCATGGAGCTCCGCGCCGTCGCCCCGGAACGCAACTACTGCGAGAACGCGCTCATGATCTGCTGCATGGTCACAGCCTGCAAGAGCGCGTTCAAGGCCCTCTCGATCAGGTTCGACAATCCCCCGATGCAGAGCACGCGCCCGCAGGCGGCGTTCGTCGCGGAGAACCTCCCCGTGTTCGGGAAGCGCTACCGCCTGTCGCCCCGCGAGCTCGATGTGCTCGCCCTCATCATCGCGGGACGAGACAACCAGAACATCGCCTCATCCCTCCAGCTCTCGCTGAGCACCGTGAAGGTCCATGTCCACAACATCCTGAAGAAAACGGACTGTAGCGATCGCCGTTCGCTCGTGAGAGAATTCTGGAAGGAATCGTGACCCCAGCTGCCACATGAGGTAGCCGAGCGACGATGGAGGCAGCATGGCAGGCTACATGAATTACCCGAACGGCATCCCCCAGCAGGACCCGCGCTACACCCCGCCGCAGGTCGACAACGTGGCGCTCGGGACGGCGGGCGCGCTGGCGGGCTCGCTCGCGGGCGTGCTCTGCATCGTGCTCCTCGGGCGGCTCGGCATCGCGAGCGCGCTCTCGGGCGCGGTCATGGCCATCTGCACGCTCGTGGGCTACCGCAAGCTCGGTGGGGCGCTCACCGTGCGCGGCATCGCGATCTGCGTCGCGATCATGCTCGTCATGATCTTCGTGGGCGACTACATCGACTGGGGCTTCGTCGTGTCCGAGCAGCTCGGCTACGGCTTCTTCGAGTCCCTCGGCGAGATCCCGCGGCTGCTCGAGCACGGCAACATCGAGAGCACCGGCTACTTCGGGAACCTCGTGCGGCTGTACCTCTTCGCCGCCATCGGCGCCGTGCCCACCGTGCTGTCCTACGTGCGGCGGTAGGCCACGCACCTCGCGTCAGCGCGCCCATAGGGGCCCGGCCCGGCGAGCCGCGACGGTAAAATCACGCACCCTAGCACCTCGCGGCGCATCGCGAGGAGTACACTGGTGTGCGTGTTTTCGGGAAAGGGAGGCCTCATGCTTCGAATCGGACTGCTCACGAGCGGCGGCGACTGCCAGGCGCTCAACGCCACCATGCGCGGCATCGTCAAGACCCTGGAGAACAGGCTCGGCGCGGACGGCCTCGAGATCTACGGCTTCGAGGACGGCTACCAGGGCCTCATCTACAGCCGGTTCCGCATCATGACGCCGCATGACTTCAGCGGCATCCTGACGCGCGGCGGCACCATCCTGGGCACGAGCCGCACGCCGTTCAAGCTGCTCGACACCCCCGAGGCCGACGGCGTCGAGAAGGTCCCCGCCATGGTGCAGACCTACCACAAGCTGCAGCTCGACTGCCTCTTTATGCTCGGCGGCAACGGCTCGACCAAGACCGCGAACCGCCTTGCGCAGGAGGGCCTGAACGTCATCGCGCTGCCCAAGACCATCGACAACGACACGTGGGGCACCGAGCGCACCTTCGGCTTCTCGAGCGCGGTCGAGGTCGCCACGGAGTGCATCGACAACATCCACACCACCGCGAGCTCGCACGGCCGCGTGTTCGTCATCGAGATCATGGGCCACAAAGTCGGCTGGATCCCGCTGTACGCGGGCGTCGCCGGCGGCGCGGACGTCATCCTCATCCCCGAAATCCCCTTCGAGATGAAAAACGTCATCAGCACCATCGAGCGCCGCATGGAGCGCGGCAGCCGCTTCACGATCGTCGCGGTGGCCGAGGGCGCCATCTCCAAGGAGGACGCCAAGCTCTCCAAGAAGGAGTACAAGAAGAAGCTCGCCGAGCGCACGAGCCCGTCGATCGTCTACGACATCGCCCGCGAGATCGAGGAGAAGACCGGCCGAGAAACCCGCGTCGCCATCCCCGGGCACACGCAGCGCGGCGGCGAGCCCGATGCGCAGGACCGCGTCTTCGCGACCCAGTGCGGCGTCGAGGCGGCACTCGGCTGCCTCGAGGGCGAGTTCGGCTACATGATCGCCCAGGTGGGCGGCAAGATGACGCGCGTCGCGCTCTCCGAGGTCGCCGGCAAGCTCAAGTACGTCGACCCCGAGTGCGACCTCATCCGCGAGGCGAAGGCGCTCGGCATCAGCTTCGGCGACGAGTAGCCCCCACCGCGCGAACGGATGAACGCAAGGGTGCGGCGCTTCCCGAGAGGGAGGCGCCGCGCTTTTCCTTGCGTTTCGGGTGCACCGCACGCGGATGCCGTGCGGGCCCACGCACTTCGAGCCCCTTGGCGGTGGATGGCTCGCGCTTCCCCGACTATACCGAAACTCTTAGACAAGATATTCGCAGGTAGAAAGCGTACGTCATAGCTATATCGCCGTCGAGCATCCCCGTACCCACCGCCAAGACGCCTAAACTTCCGAAAGCGAGCAGCCCGCGACGCCGCCGGAGACGCACTCGGGCTTTTGGCTGCCTGCGCTAGGCCCGCCCGGGCAGCACCGCGCCCACGATGAGGTCGATGAACGCGCCGAGCGGCATGCGGTCGGGCGCCACCATCCACGCGTTGATCGAGGCGAGCAGCCCGCTCGCGTAGAACTCGCGCAGAAGCCGCCGCTCGTCCTCGCTCTGGGTGGCCCCATCCAGGATGAACCGGTCAAGCAGCGGCGTGATGACCGCCTTCAGCCGCTCGCTGAACGAGGGGTCCCCGCTCATGAGGCGCGGCAGGTAGCCGTCGAACTGCTGCGCGAGCTCGACGATGAGCCCCATGTGCTGCTTCAGGTTCAGGGTCTCGTCGTGCATGAGGTGCCCGTCCACGAGCGCGCGCACCCGTGCCAGCACGCCCTCCTCGAACTGATCGAAGAGGTCGTACACGTCGCGGTAGTAGAGGTAGAAGGTCGCCCGGTTGTATCCCGCGCGGTCGGTGATCTCGCGGATGGTGATCTTCTCGATCGGCTTCTCGAGGTAGAGCGACCAGAACGCCTGCGTGAGGTTCGCGCGCGTCTGCTCGGTCACCTGCGGCTGCTTGTTGGCCATGCGTGCCACCGCCCATCGCTCGACAATTCGGCGCCCGTTGTCGAGGGCACCTCGAAGCGCCCCGGCAGCTCCACTATACTACGGTTTAGACAACATGCTGTCGAGTGAACCGCAGGCAGCCGCCACGTCGCGCGCGGACGGATGCCCGCTAGATTGGTCCAGCCATGGCGTATATCGAGTTCCAAGATGTCATCAAGGCCTACGGGAGCGAAGAGACGCTCATCCATGCGCTCGACGGCGCGTCGTTTGCGGTCGAGCGGGGCGAGCTCGCGGTGATCCTCGGCGCCTCGGGCGCGGGCAAGACCACGGCGCTCAACATCCTGGGCGGCATGGACACCGCGACCGCGGGCACGGTCATGGTCGACGGGCGCAACATCACGCACGCGAGCGAGCGCGAGCTCGTCGAGTACCGCCGCACCGACGTGGGCTTCGTCTTCCAGTTCTACAACCTCGTCCCCAACCTCACCGCGCTCGAGAACGTCGAGCTCGCGGCACAGGTGTGCCCGGACGCGCTCGACGCGGCGGAGTCACTCGGCAAGGTGGGCCTCTCCGCGCGCCTCGGCAACTTCCCGGCCCAGCTCTCGGGCGGCGAGCAGCAGCGCGTCTCGATCGCGCGCGCCGTCGCCAAGAACCCCAAGCTGCTGCTCTGCGACGAGCCCACGGGCGCCCTCGACTACCAGACCGGCAAGCAGATCCTGCAGCTGCTGCAAGACACCTGCCGCCGCGACGGCATCACGGTCATCATCATCACGCACAACTCGGCGCTCGCGCCCATGGCCGACCGCCTCATCCGCTTCAAGAGCGGCAAGGTGACCGAGATGAGCCTGAACGCGCACCCCCAGCCCATCGCCGAGATCGAGTGGTGAGGTAAGAGCCATGACCACGGCGTTCCGCAAAGACATAGCGCGCACGATACGGGGCAACCTCAAGCGCTTCGTGTCGATCGCCGTGATCTGCGCGCTCGGCGTGGCGATGTTCTGCGGCCTGCGCGCCGCGTGCACCGACCTGCGCGACGCCGCCGACGCCTTCTTCGACGACCAGCGGCTCTTCGACATCCAGGTCCTCTCGACGCTCGGCCTCGATGACGGCGACATCGCCGCGCTCGCCACGGTCGACGGCGTCGAGACCGTGGAAGGCGACTGGTCCGAGACCGCCTACACCGATGTCGACGGCGCGCGCGCCACCGTCGAGGTGAAGGCCCGCTCATCTGAGGGGCTGAACGACCCGTACCTCATCGAGGGCGAGCTGCCCGAGGCGGCCGACGAGGTCGCCGTCACGCAGAAGTTCATCGACGCGAGCGGCCTTGGGATCGGCGACACCGTCGAGATCGCCGAGGCCGAGAACGAGGAGGAGGCCGTCTTCGCGCGGCATCCCTACCGCATCTGCGGCATCGTCGTCGACGCGATGGACGTGAGCAACCCCGAGCTCTCGTTCCGCTCGAGCTCGAGCGCCGACTACACCTTCATCGTCGCGCCCGAGGCCATCGAGACCGACACCTACACCGTCGCGTACCTCACCGTCGAGGGCGCGGACGCGCTGCCCACCTACTCCGACGCCTACACCGAGCGCGTCGAGGCGGTGACCGACCGCATCGAGGACGAGATCCGCGCCGACCGCGAGGCCGCCCGCACCGCGGCGGACAAGGACGAGGCGCAAGCCGAGCTCGACGACGCGCGGGCGGAGTACGAGGAGGAGCGCGCCGACGCCGAGGCCGAGCTCGCCGACGGCTGGGCCGAGCTCGAGGACGCGGCCCGCCAGCTGGGCGACGCGCTCCGCGAGATCATGAGCGGCCAGGCCGAGATCGACGACGGCTGGGCGGAGGTCCGCTCCGGCGAGGCCGATATCGCCTCCGGCCGTGCCGAGCTCGCGGACGGCTGGGCGCAATTCGAACAGAGCACGGCCGACGCGCGCGCCCAGCTCGAGGATGCGCTCGCCGACGGCCGCGAGCAGGCTCTCGAGGCCGCCCGCGACCAGGCGACCGCGGCCGCCGAGGCGCAAGTCGAGCAGATGCGCCCCATGATCGAGCAGCAAGCCGTCGCTGCGTTCGAGGCGCAGGACCAGGTGAAGCAGGCTATCGCGATGCGCGAGCTCCTTGCCGCGCAGCTCGAGCCCATCGAGCAGCAATGGGGCACGCTCGAGGCGCTCGAGGCCGCCATCGAGCAGACGAGCGGCAACATCTCCGCCTACACCACCGCCGCCCAGGCCATCGAGGAGCTCGGCGGGCAGATCGGCGGGCTCAGAGACCAGATCGGCGCCCTCGACCCGGCAAGCCCGTCGTATGCGGAGGACAAGGCAGAGCTTGAGGGTCAGATCGAGACGCTGGAAGGTCAGCGCGATGAGCACCAGGCCGTGATCGACCAGTTAGACGCGCAGGTCGGCGGTCTCGAGGCCCTCCAGGCGATGCTCGACGAGGAGACCCGGGCAGCTGAGCTCTGGGGTCAGGTGAACTCCATCGACGAGCTTCTCGAGCAGGGTCGCCAGACCGCCATCGACACGGCCATGGATACCGCGCTCGAGACAGCGCTCGACCAAGCGCTCCCCGCGGCCGAGACTCAGGCGGAAGCGGCGTTCGCGCAGATTGAAGAGGACTCCTGGCGCGAGTTCGACGAGGGCGTGGCAGCCGGTCGCGCCAAGTTGGAGCAAGCCGAGGCCGAGCTCGAGGCCGGGGCCGCGGCGCTTCCGGCGGCGCGCCAGGCGCTCATCGACGCGCAGGCGGAGCTCGACCGCGGGCGCGCCGAGTACGAGGACGGCATGGCCGCCTACCTCGACGGCCTCGCGGAATGGCAGGACGGCCGCGCCGAGGCCGACGAGCAGTTCGCCGAGGCCGAGGCCGAGCTTGCCGACGCGCAGGCCGAAATCGACGCCATCGACACCGCGACCTGGTACGTGCAGACGCGCTCGTCGCTCTCCAGCTGGTCGTCCATCTCGAGCGACGCCGACTCGATCGAGGCCATCGGCACGCTCTTCCCCATCGTCTTCCTCGTCGTGGCCATGCTCGTCTCGCTCACCACCATCACGCGCCTCGTCGAGGAGGAGCGCGGGCTCATCGGCACCTACAAGGCGCTCGGCTACCGCAACGGCGAGATCCTCTCGAAGTACCTCGTCTACGCGCTCTCGGCCTGCATCGTGGGCTGCCTGTTCGGCCTGTTCTTGGGCTTCATCGCCCTGCCGGCCTTCATCTTCACCATCTTCGACATCATGTACCTCCTGCCCGCCTACGGCTTCGCGTTCGAGGCGCTCTACGGCCTGGGCGGCACGGCGCTCTTCGTGGTCGCGATCGGCGCCACCGCCTACCTCGCCTGCCGCTCCGAGGTGATCCGCACCCCGGCCGAGCTCATGCGGCCGAAGGCGCCCAAGTCCGGCTCGCGCATCTTCCTGGAGCGCATCCCCGCCATCTGGCGGCGCCTTTCGTTCCTCAACAAGGTGACCGCGCGCAACCTCTTCCGCTACAAGCGCCGCTTCTTCATGACGGTCGCGGGCATCCTGGGCTGCACGGCGCTCATCGTGTGCGGCTTCGCCATCAAGGACTCCGTGGCCGAGCTCGTGCCCGAGCAGTACGGGCGCATCTCGCACTACAGCATCCTCACGGCGACGGAGGCGGCGGACCACGATGGCGCCCTGCGCGACATCGAGGCAGACGCGCGCGTCGAGGAGGCCGTGCCCATCTACATCGACTCCGCGACGCTCAAGTACGGCGAGGGCGAGGAGACCGTCCAGCTCATCGTCGTGCCCGACGGCTACGCGCCGTCAAACGAGTTCTCGCGCTTCGTGAGCATGACGGACCGCGACACGAGCGCGAGCGTCGATTTGCCGCTTGAGGGCGCCGTGATCACGCAGAACGCCTCCGAGGTGCTTGGCTTCGAGGCGGGCGATACCGTGGAGCTCCAGGATTCGCAGCTCGAGCAGGCCGAGCTCGAGGTGGCCCACGTCGCCCGGAACTACCTCGGCAACTACGTGTACCTCACGCGCTCCGCCTATCTCGACGCCTTCGGCGACCGCGCGAGCGCGCTCGACGACGAGGGGGCCTTCCAGGCGAACGGCATGCTCATCCGCTGCACCGATGCCGCCGACGCCGAGGCCTCGCTCGCCGCGGACCTCTCGGACGACAGCCGTTTCCTCTCGGTCACGAGCACCAGCGAGCTCGCGGACGACTTCTCGAACTCGTTCATGCTCATCAACGCCGTCGTCGCGATCGTGCTCGGCATGGCGGCGGCGCTCGCCTTCGCGGTGCTCTTCACGCTCTCCACGACCAACATCTCCGAGCGCGAGCGCGAGCTCGCCACCATCAAGGTGCTCGGGTTCCGCCCACGCGAGGTGCACCATTACGTGAACAAGGAGACCATCATCCTCACGATCATCGGCATCGTGTGCGGGCTGCCGTTCGGCTACGTTCTGGGCGACGTGCTGCTGCACGCGCTCAAGATGCCCTCGATCAGCTTCCTCACCGTGGTCACGCCCATAAGCTATGTGCTCGCCGCCGTGCTTCCGCTCGTGTTCGCGCTCGTCGTGAACCTCATCACCAACCGGACGCTCAACCGCATCGACATGATCGAGGCGCTCAAGAGCGTCGAGTAGCGCGGCCAGCGGCTCTCGGCGCACCGCGACGGAGGCCCCGTGCGGGCCCTACCGCGCGAGCAGCTTCAGGATCTGGACGGCGTTGGTGGCGGCGCCCTTGCGGATCTGGTCGCCGCAGCACCAGAAGGTGATGCCGCGCGCCGGGTCGGGGTTCGAGATGTCGCGGCGCACGCGACCGACCCAGATGAGATCCTGGTCGGAGGTATCGATGGGCATGGGGAAGCGGTCGTGCGCGCTCGCGGCCCCGCGGTCGTCCACGAGCTTGACGCCCGGGGCGGCGGCGAGGGCGGCGCGCGCTTCGTCGAGCGTGATGTCGCGCTCGAACTCGAGCGTGATGCTCTCGGAGTGCGAGCGCAGCACCGGCACGCGCACGCAGGTGCAGTTCACGCGCAGGTCGGGCAGGTGCATGATCTTGCGGCCCTCGTTCTGGAGCTTCATCTCCTCCGAGGTGTAGCCCTCGTCGTCGAACCCGCCGATCTGCGGGATGAGGTTGCTCACGAGCGGCGCGGCGAAGGCCTTCGGCGCGGGAAGCTCCTCGCCGCGGCCGAGGGCGGCGATCTGCGCCTCGAGCTCGGCCATGCCCGGCGCGCCCGCGCCGCTCGCGGCCTGGTAGGTCGAGACGATCATGCGCGTCACGCCGGCGAGCTCGTGCAGCGGCCAGACGGGCACCAAGCCGATGATCGTCGCGCAGTTGGGGTTGGCGATGAGCCCGTGATGGTTCAGGGCGTCCGCGCCGTTGACCTCGGGCACCACGAGCGGCACCTCGGGGTCCAGGCGGAACGCGTGGCTGTTATCGATGACGACGGCGCCGGCCTCGACGGCCCTCGGCAGCAGCTCGCGCGCGATGGCGTCGTCCGCGGCGCCCAGCACGAAGTCGCACCCGGCGAACGCCTCGGGGCGCGCCTCCTGGATGGCCACCTCGCGGCCCTGGAACGCGACCGTCTTGCCGGCGCTGCGCGCGCTCGCGAGCAGGCGCAGCTCGCCCACGGAGATCTGCTGCTCGTCCAGGCACTGGAGCATCTGCGTGCCCACCGCACCGGTCGCTCCCAGGATGGCGATCGTGTACTGCTTCATGGTGTCCTCCAGGTCCTCGGGCCGGTACGGCGTCTTCCCAGTTTGGGCATCAGCCTATCGCAGCTATGTTACAGCCTGATAACGGGACGCGGTGCGAGCCGAAACGGCACACGGCAGCGCCCGCACATCAAGAGGACCGGCAGCCTACCGCTCGCCGGTGAGCACCGCGGTCTCGGCGCGGGCCTCCTCCTCGGCGCGCTTGAGGTCCGAGAGCTCGAGCAGGTGGTCGCCATCGGAGAACGCCTGGTAGACAGCCTTGATCGCGCGCTCGAAATCGTCGTCGCGCACGCCCACGATGATGTTGATCTCGTCCGACCCCTGGGCGATCATGCGGATCGAGATGCCCTCCTGGCCGAGCGCCGCGAAGAGGCTCCCCGAGACGCCCGGGCGGCCGATCATGTTGCGGCCCACGGTCGAGATCAGCGCGAGGTCGTCGACGACCTTGATGTAGTCGGGCTTGATCTCGGTCTTGATGTCGGCCACGATCGACCACAGCGAGTCCTTGACGTCCTCGCCCTGCACCACCACGGCGAACGAGTCGATGCCCGAGGGGATGTGCTCGATCGACACGCGGTAGCGCTCGAAGATCGAGAGCACGCGGCGGATGAGGCCGACCTCGTTGGACATGTGGTCCTTCATGATGTGGATCGCGACGAAGTTGCGCTTGCCGGTCACGCCGGTGATGATGGGCTCGTCGGCCACGAAGTCCTCGCGGTCCGAGATGATGGTGCCCTGGTCCTCGGGGCGGTTGGTGTTGCGCACCGCGATGGGGATCCCGGCCTCCATGACCGGGAAGACCGCCTCCTCGTGCAGGACCGAGGCGCCCATATAGGAGAGCTCGCGCAGCTCGGCGTAGGTGATGCGGCTGATGGGCTGCGGGTTGGCGACGATGCGCGGGTCGGCGGAGAGGAACCCCGAGACGTCGGTCCAGTTCTCGTAGAGGTCCGCGCCCAGGCACTTGGCGAGGATCGAGCCCGAGATGTCGCCGCCGCCGCGGTCGAGCAGCATCACGCGGCCCTCGCGCGTGGCGCCGTAGAAGCCGGGCATCACGAAGCCGCCGGGGATCCCGCGCTCCTGGATGAGCTGCTCGGTGCGCGTCATCGAGAGCGTGCCGTCGTGGTGGAACGCGACGACGTCCGCGGCGTCGAGGAACGGCAGGTCGAGGTACTCGGCCATGAGGCGCGCCGTGAAGTACTCGCCGCGGCTCACGAGCTCCTCGGTCGAGTAGCCACCCTGCTTGGCGCGCTCGGCGAACGCGGCGTACTCCTCGCGGATGGGGTAGCTGAGATCCAGCTCGTCGGCGATGGCGATAAAGCGGCTGCCGATCTCGTCGAGCAGGTCGTCGCACGAGACGTGGTAGCGCACGTGGGCGTTCACCAGGTAGAGCAGGTCGGTGACCTTCGAATCGCTCTTGTAGCGCCGCCCGCAGGCCGACACCACGATGAAGCGTCGCGCCGGGTCGCGCTCGACGATCGAGCGAATCTGCTTGAAGTGCTTGGCGTCGGCGACCGAGGAACCGCCGAATTTCGCGACCTTAATCATGACGAGGAGGTTACCTTTCCGCTCAGGGTTCCGGTCCCATCGCGCGCTTCTGATACCATGGGCGTGACGAGCCGGCGGGCATTCGAGGAGTTTCGCATGAAACGGTATCATAGTACACGTTCGCGCACGATTTCGCGCTCAGCCAAGGAAGCCATCGCGCTCGGCATCGCGCCGGACGGGGGGCTGTTCGTCTCCGACGCCCTCGGGTCGGAGAAACTCGACGTAGACGCGCTGGTCGATACCGACTACCCTGCTATCGCGCGCGCCGTGCTGGCATTGTTACTACCTGATTACACCGCAGGCGAGATCGCCGCGTGCGTCGACGAGGCCTACCGCGGCACGTTCGCGAGCGCCGAGGTGACGCCGGTCGTGGAGCTCGGAAGCGCCGACGCGGCGGACGCCGCCGGCGATGGCCCGGCAACCTTCGTGCTCGAGCTCTTCCACGGCCCCACGAGCGCCTTCAAGGACGTGGCGCTCCAGATGCTCCCCCGCCTCATGGCCCGCGCGGGCTCCGCCGGTGACTCCCGCGGGGGCGCGGGTGGCGGCGAGCGCATCATGGTCGTGACCGCCACCTCGGGCGACACGGGCAAGGCGGCGCTCGCCGGGTTCGCGGACGCCCCGGGCTGCGGCATCACCGTCTTTTACCCCGAGGGCAAGGTGAGCCGCGTGCAGGAGCTGCAGATGACCACGCAGGAAGGCGCCAACGTCGCCGTCTGCGCGGTGCGCGGCAACTTCGACGACGCGCAGAGCGCCGTGAAGCGCATCTTCGCCGACCGGGAGCTCGCCGAGCGCCTCGCGCGCCAGGGCTGGACGCTCTCGAGCGCGAACTCCATCAACGTCGGCCGCCTGGTGCCGCAGGTCGTCTACTACGTCGCCGCGTACGCCCAGCTCGTGCGCGCGGGCGCCATCGAGGCGGGCGATAAGGTCGAGTTCTGCGTGCCCACCGGGAACTTCGGCGACGTGCTCGCCGGCTACTACGCCAAGCTCTTGGGCCTGCCCGTGGCGCGGCTCGTCGTGGCGAGCGACGCGAACAACGTGCTCTTCGACTTCCTCACCACCGGCGTCTACGACCGCAACCGGCCGTTTTTCACCACCACCTCGCCGAGCATGGACATCCTCATCTCGTCGAACCTCGAGCGCATGCTCTACTACCTCTCGGATGGGGACTGCGAGCTCGTGGCCGAGCTCATGGCCGAGCTCGCCGAGCGCGGCCGCTACGAGGTGCCGCCTGAGCTCCTCGAGCGCATCCGGGCGGTCTTCGGCTGCGGCTGGGCGAGCGAAGACGAGGTCGCGGCTGCCATCCACGCGTGCTGGGAGGACCACGGCTACCTGATCGACCCGCATACCGCATGCGGCTACCACGTGCTCGGGCACCTCGCGCCCGCGACGGGCGCCAAGGCGCGCGTGCTACTCTCGACCGCGAGCCCCTACAAGTTCCCCCGCGCCGTGGCCGAGGCGCTCGGCATCGAGGTCCCCGCGGACGACTTCGCCTGCATGGACGCGCTCGCGCAGGCGACCGGCACGCGCCCGCCCGCGCAGCTCGCCGCCCTGAGAGAAGCGCCCGTGCTCCACGACGACGTGGTCGATATCGCCGACATGGGCGCCTTCGTCGAGCAGGCGGTAGCGAAGCTGTAGGGTCGACCGACGAGAGCGGGGCGAGCGCCCTGGGAGGAGCTGCAACCATGATCAGGATCACCGTACCCGCCACGAGCGCGAACCTCGGCATCGGCTACGACACGCTCGGCATGGCGGTCTCGCTCTACGCGCACTTCACCTTCGACCACGCCGACACCCTCACCATCACGGGCTGCCCGGAGGAGTTCCGCAACGAGGGGAACCTCGTCTACCAGTCGTTCGAGCAGGCGCTCGACGCCTGGGGCATGGAACCCTTCCCCATCGCGCTCGACATCCAGACCGAGATCCCCGTGGCGCGCGGCCTGGGCTCGAGCTCGACCTGCGTGGTCGCGGGCATCATGGGGGCCGCGGCGCTCACCCGCCACACGGTGACGCGCGAGGAGCTCGTCGCCATGGCCACTGCGATCGAGGGCCACCCCGACAACGTCGCGCCCGCGCTTCTGGGTGCCGCCGTCTGCTCGTTCACGCCCGCAGGCGAGCTGCCGCGCTGCCTGCGCTACGACGTGAGCGAGCGGCTGCGCTTTATCACCGTGATCCCGCCCTACGAGGTCCACACGAGCGAGGCGCGCAAGGTCGTGCCGCAGGAGATCCCGCTCTCGACCGCCGTGTGGCAGATGGGCCGCATCGCCGGCCTCACCCGCGGGCTCGAGACCGGCGACGCCGACCTCATCGCCGCGGCCAACGACGACCGCCTGCAGGAGCCGTACCGCCGCGCCCTCATCCCCGACTACGATGCCATCCGCGCCGCGTGCCTCGCGGGCGGGGCGAAGACGCTGTGGATCTCGGGCTCGGGCTCGACGCTCATGGCGGTCACGGATGACACCATCGTGGCGAAGTTCCTCCAGGTGCGCCTGCGCGAGGAGTTCCCTGCCTGCGAGACGCACATACTTACCTGCGACAACGCTGGAGCGCAGATCGAGTACCTGTAGGGGCTCGCGAGAGACGTCGTGTTGCCGTGGATTCGCGCCGCGACGCTAGGAGACCGCATCGGTTCGCGTTATGGTGATGGCGCACGCGAACCCGATGGAGGGACCGACCGATGCCCGATGAGCAAACACCCCCGGAGCCGCCCCTGAGCCGAGACGGCACCGGCCCCGCCAAGGTGGAGCCCGCGACCGAGGGCATCGCCCGTGTCAAGCACCTCGGCCGCTACGTGTTCGTGCGCCGCCTCGTGACGCTCTGCAGCGTCTTCATGTCCGCCCTGCTCCAAGCCTTCGTCATCCAGGCGTTCATCAACCCTGCCGGGCTGCTCTCGTCAGGCTTCACGGGCGTCGCGATCCTCATCGACCGCGTGACCTCGCTCGTGGGGTTCTCGTTCCCCACGCAGCTCGGCATGCTCGCGCTCAACTTCCCCGTCGCCATCCTGTGCTGGCGCTCCATCAGCAAGCGCTTCGTGCTCTTCTCGATGCTGCAGGTGGTGCTCGCCAGCTGCTTTCTGCAGTTCTGCTCGTTCAAGCCGCTGCTCGACGACACCGCGCTCATCGTGCTGTTCGGCGGCGTGCTCAACGGCATGGCCATCTCGCTCGCGCTCAAGAGCGGCGCCTCCACCGCCGGCACCGACTTCATCGCGCTCATGGTCTCCAACAAGACGGGCAAGACCATCTGGGGCTACGTCTTCGCGGGCAACTGCATGGTGCTCGCGATCTTCGGTGCGATCTTCGGGTGGGAGTACGCAGCGTACTCCATCGTGTTCCAGTTCCTCTCCACGAAGACCATCGACAGCTTCTACCACCGCTACGAGCGCGTGACGCTGCAGATCACGACCGAGCACCCCGAGCTCGTCTGCCGGACCTACACGGCGAGCTTCCACCACGGGCTCTTCCGCGCCGACGGCGTGGGCGGCTACAGCGGGCGCCCGATGAGCCTGCTCAACACCGTGGTCTCGTCGTATGAGGCGGGCGACATCATCAAGCTCGTGCGCACCGTCGACCCCCATGCTGTGATCAACATCATGAAGACCGAGGACTTCGTGGGCAATTTCCACCGCGAGGCCGTCGACGAGCCGCTGCCCACCGAGGTGCCCGAGACCCCGCAGGAGGACCCGGTGCTCGACCTGCCGCAACGCGTGCGCCATCGCGCGCTCCAGCGCGACAAGCGCGGCACGCGCGGGCACAAGGGCGACCCGCACAGGTAGCTCGGCGCCGGCGACAACCGGGTGATGCCCCGGCGACCGCCCCTCAGGCGGCACGCCGCCTCCTGAACCCGTGCGCACTAGCAGCGCGCAAGGCCCTCCGCGCGCGCCTCGTCCGCGACCGCCCGGGCGACCGCGGGACACACCCGCTCATCGAAGGGCGACGGGATGATATGGTCCGCCGCGAGCGTATCCGCATCGATGAGCCCCGCGATCGCGCGGGCCGCGGCCGCCATCATGCCGCCCGTGATGTCGCGCGAGCGCACGTTGAGCGCCCCGCGGAACACGCCGGGGAACACGAGCACGTTGTTGATCTGGTTGGGGAAGTCCGAGCGGCCCGACGCGGCGACGGCGGCGCCCGCCGCAAGCGCGTCTGCCGGCATGATCTCGGGCACGGGGTTGGCGAGCGAGAAGACGATCGGGCGAGGCGCCATCGCGCGCACCATGTCGCCCGAGACGATCCCCGCCACCGAGACGCCCACGAAGACGTCGGCGCCGGCCATCGCCTCCGCGAGGCCGCCGGTCACGCGGCGCGGGTTGGTGCGCTCCGCCATCGCGGCCTGCGCCGGGTTCATGCCCTCCTTGCCCCGATAGAGCGCGCCCGCGATATCGCAGAGCACGATGTCGCGCACGCCGAGGTCGAGCATGAGCGCGGCGACCGAGATACCCGCCGCGCCGGCGCCCGAGATCGCGACGCGCACGTCCTGAAGCGCGCGCCCGGTGAGGCGGCACGCGTTGATGAGCGCGGCGCAGACGGCGACCGCCGTGCCGTGCTGGTCGTCGTGGAACACGGGGATATCGAGCCGCTCCTTGAGCCTCCGCTCGATCTCGAAGCAGCGCGGCGCGGCGATGTCCTCGAGGTTGATGCCGCCGAAGCTGCCCGCGATGGTGCAGACGGTCTCGACGATCTCGTCCACATCGTTGGTCGCGAGGCACAGCGGGAAGGCGTCGACGTCGGCGAAGGCCTTGAAGAGGGCGCACTTGCCCTCCATGACGGGCATCCCCGCGACCCCGCCGATGTTGCCGAGCCCCAGCACCGCCGAGCCGTCCGTGACGATCGCGACGAGGTTCCCGCGCCGCGTGTAGGTGTAGGAGAGCTCGGGGTCCTCGGCGATCTTCAGGCAGGGCTCCGCGACGCCCGGCGTGTAGGCGACCGCGAGGTCCTCGGGCGTGCGCAGCTCGACCCGGCTCACGACCTCGATCTTGCCCCGCCACGCCGCGTGCTTCTCAAGCGCAAGCTCCTTCGCGTCCATCGCATGCCGCCTTTCCCAAACGATGCCATCCCGGCGGCGCCGCGCGCCGCATCTATCCATCTTGCGACTATAGGCCCCCTTGGCGCCACCGTCGTTAGCATGAGGAGAAAAGGAGGGCGCGGCCCCTTATCCGATGAGGACATGCGACAATGGGTGAGGCGACGAGAGAAGAGGGATCGATGGCACGCAAGCCAGAGGCACAGGGGCGTTCGGGACGTTCCGGAAAGAAGCGGGTCGCGTCGTCGCGGCCCGGCACCGGTGGACACGGCAACGCGGGCGGGAGCGCCGCGAAAGCCCATGCCGCAAAGAGGGCACCTGCGCCCCGCGACGCGTACGGCCCCTCCGCGCTCGGGCTCACGCGGGCGGACTTTTTGCCCGTGAGCCGCGCGGACATGGACGAGCGCGGCTGGGACCGGTGCGACTTCGTCTACGTGTGCGGCGACGCCTACGTCGACCACCCGAGCTTCGGCGCGGCCATCATATGCCGCCTGCTCGAGGCGCACGGCTACCGCGTGGGCATCATCGCCCAGCCCGACTGGCGCGACCCCGAAAGCATCGCCGCGCTCGGCGAGCCGCGGCTCGCGTTTCTGGTCTCAGCCGGCAACATGGACTCCATGGTCAGCCACTACAGCGTGGCCAAGCACCGGCGCCGCACCGACGCCTACACCCCCGGCGGGCGGGCGGGCGCGCGGCCCGACCACGCCACGGTGGTCTACGGCAACCTCATCCGCCGCACCTTCAAGCAGACCCCCATCATCATGGGCGGCATCGAGGCGAGCCTGAGGCGCCTTGCGCACTACGACTACTGGCAAGACCGCCTCAAGCGCTCCGTGCTCCTCGACGCCGGGGCCGACCTCATCATCTACGGCATGGGCGAGCGGCCCGTCATCGAGGTGGCCGAGGCACTCGACGCGGGCCTTCCCATCGAGCAGGTCACCTACGTCGACGGGACCGTCTACCGCACGCGCTCGCTCGACGAGGTCTACGACGCCCTCGTGCTGCCCAGCTGGGACGAGCTCGAGGCCGATCGCCTCGTCTACGCCAGAAGCTTCAACGAGCAGTACCGCAACATGGACCCGTTCCGCGGTAAGCGGCTCGTGGAGCCCTACCCGCACGACGTCTACGTGGTGCAGAACCCGCCCGCGAAGCCGCTCAGCCAAGCCGAGTTCGACGAGGCCTACGACCTGCCGTACACCCGCTCCTACCACCCCGACTACGAGGCGGCCGGCGGCGTGCCCGCGCTCAAGGAGGTCAAGATGAGCCTCATCTCGAACCGCGGGTGCTTCGGCGAGTGCAGCTTCTGCGCGCTCACCTTCCACCAGGGGCGCATCGTGCAGACGCGCAGCCACGCCTCGCTCCTGGCCGAGGCGCGCCGCATCACGCAGGAGCCCGACTTCAAGGGCTACATCCACGACGTGGGCGGCCCCACGGCGAACTTCCGCCAGCCCGCGTGCAAAAAGCAGCTCACGCACGGCGCCTGCGTGAACCGGCGCTGCCTGTGGCCCGAGGTCTGCCGCCAGATGGACGTCTCGCACACCGACTACGTGCAGCTGCTGCGCGAGCTGCGTCAGCTGCCGGGCGTGAAGAAGGTCTTCGTGCGCAGCGGCATCCGCTTCGACTACGTCATGGCCGACCCCGACCCCGACCGCACGTTCCTGCGCGAGCTCTGCGCGCACCACGTCTCGGGCCAGCTCAAGGTCGCGCCCGAGCACGTGAGCGACGCGGTGCTCTCGGTCATGGGCAAGCCGGGCCGCGCCGTCTACGACCGCTTCGTCGCCGCCTACCGCGACATGAACCGCGAGCTGGGGCTCGACCAGTACCTCGTGCCGTACCTCATGAGCAGCCACCCGGGGAGCACCCTCACGGAGGCCGTGGGGCTCGCCGAGTACTGCCGCGACCTGGGCTACATGCCCGAGCAGGTGCAGGACTTCTACCCCACCCCGTCCACGATGTCGACCTGCATGTACTACACCGGCGTGGACCCGCGCACCATGGAGCCCATCTACGTGCCCAAGACCGCGCACGAGAAGGCGCTCCAGCGCGCGCTCATCCAGTACCGCAAGCCCGAGAACTACGACCTGGTGCGCGAGGCGCTGCAGAAGGCCGGGCGCGAGGACCTGATCGGCTACGGGCCCCGGTGCCTCATCCGGCCCGTGCGGCCGCACGGGGTGAAGTCGGGCAAGCACGCGGGGGCGTCCGGGCAGCGCGGCGGCTCGTCCTCGTCTGCGACGCGGGAGTCCGGGCGCGGGGCGGAGAGCGGGGCACGCACCGGCCGCGCGAAGCGCAAAGGCTCCGGCGAGCGCTCTGACGCGCAGGGCGCAGGCAGCAAACGCGGCGGCAACGCAGCCGGCCGCAACCGCGCCGGCCAGGGACGCGAGGCCAACCGCGGCGGCCACCGGGGGTGAGCTTTGAGCCTCATTCGCACCCCAGAAAAAGCCCGAACCACTCAAGACAAGACGCAAGAATGACGCGATGATAGATGAGCGGATGATTCGTCGCAGTTCTCGATGCTGAACTGGATACTAAGACGAATCCTTGATATGTACGGATTTTTTTCGTACACTTGCTTTAAAGGCAGTCCTTGAATGGAGGCTCATGATGCGCACAGCGCCTATCGCCGCATCGGCAAAAGAGGAAAAGAGTTACCGCATGGATCTGCGCCTCACAAAGCGCCAGCGCGCGAGTTACGAACGTGCCGCAGAGCTTACGGGCAAAACGCTTACCCAGTGGGCGACTACCCACCTTGATGAAAATGCCCAGCGCGATATTAGCGACTCAACGATGACCTACCTTTCACCCGAAGCGTTCGATACGTTCTGCAACATGCTCGATGCCCCCCTACCCGACGCCACGAAAAAGCTCCTTACCTCGAAGGCGGTCTGGGAATGACTGCGTTCCAACCGCCCGAGCAGCTTCCGTCTGGCGTCGGCATCGAAGGCTTCTGTTGTGGCGACAGGATCGTCGACGATTGGGTGCGCCTCCACTCCGCATCGGCGCGCAAGCGAGGAACCGCTGTTTTATATGTGGTGCGCAGCGGTGATGAAATCGCAGGCTTCTATTCTTTAAGCACGCATGCGGTCGCTCGTTCCGAGATTCACGGCGGCTGGTTTGCACGCAACGCCCCCGAACAGGTTCCCTCGGTACTTCTCGGTATGCTGGGCGTAGACAAACGGTTCAAAGGCATGGGCTTGGGCGCCTCGCTTCTCCGTGACGCCATACAAAACGCCATGAAAGTCGCTCACCTAGCCGGAGCGCGGGCGCTTATCGTCGATCCCAGCTGCGAGGAGGCCGCGTCGTTTTACGAGTATTTCGGCTTTGCGCATCTACCGGGCACACATCGTATGGCGCTTAAACTGATCTAGTCGGCGCTTCCGTAGCTATCGAACAGCACGAACGCTTCTCCACCATCTCCCGCGTTATCGTGACGCTCTTGTAGGCGCGACGTTGCTCGCGACGCGACCACGTCTCAATCGAGCGGGGGTCGCATCAATCGAGGCAGGCGGCCTCGATGCGGCGCTTGAGCTCGTCGATGCCCAGGCCGCTCTGGGAGCTCGTGACGATGATGTCCTCCGCGGGCACGGTGAGCTGGCGCTTGATCGCCGCCGCCTGCTTCGCCTGCTGGTTGCGGCTGAGCTTGTCGGCCTTGGTGAGGGCGACCACGAACGAGAACCCGCCCTCCTGCAGAAACTCGATCATCTGGTGGTCGAGCGCGCTCGGGTCGTGGCGGATGTCGACGAGCGAGACCACGAGGTTGAAGCTGCGCTCCGACTCGAAGAAGTCGCCGATGAGCCGGGCCCACCGGCCGCGCTCGGCCTTCGAGCGCTGGGCGAAGCCGTAGCCGGGCAGGTCGACGAAGTGCACGCCATCGGCCTCGAAGAAGTTCACGTTGCTCGTCTTGCCCGGCGTGCTCGAGACCTTGACCAGGCCCTTGCGGCCGAAGAGCTTGTTCATGATGGACGACTTGCCCACGTTCGAGCGGCCCACGAACGAGACCTCGGGGCGGGTCGACGGCGGAATCTGCGACACCTCGCCGTAGCTCGCGACGAACCGGGCGAGCTGGTAGTTGATGGAATCTGCCATGATGGGTCCTTTCGGGCTCAGGGTGGTCGGGACGGTGCGGTACCGCGGGAACCCCGCGGGCGCTACCGCGCCTCCGCCTCCAGGCGGCGCACGATACCGAGGGTGAGCGCGCTCGCCGAGCGAGCGTACTCGTCGAGGTCGAACTCGCGCTGCGAGAGCGCGTCGTACTCCTCGTCGCAGTTGTCGGAGATCGCGCGCAGCACGAGGCACGCGGCGCCGTTCTTCGCGGCGATGTGCGCGACGGCGGCACCCTCCATCTCGACGCAGTCGGCAGCCGTCGCCTCGATCGCGGCAGCGCGCATCGCGTTACCCGTGACGAAGCGGTCACCCGTCGCGATCGTGCCGCGCAGGTAGCGGGGGCACCCATCGATCGCCTCGGCCGCCGGCCGCTCGGAGGCATCGGTGGCGCCCACAGGGCAGAAGCCCTGCGCGGCGAGCTCCTCCTCCGCGAGCGCGACCAGGTGCCCCGTCGAGGCGAACTCCTCGAGACCCGGGGCGGACTCGGCGATGAGCGCGGTATCGGTATCCAGGTAGCGCAGGCGCTCGCCGATGACCACGTCGCCTGTATGCAGCGCCGGGTTGAGGCCGCCCGCGATACCGGAGAAGATCACCGTGTCGGCGCCGTACGCGCTGATGAGGTGCTGGGTCGCCGCGGCGGCGTTCACCGTGCCCATACCTGCGGTGCAGGCGACGACGCAAACCGCCCCCAGCTGCCCGCGCGAGACGGTAAGGCCCGCCTCATCGACCTGCGAGTGCTCCTCGAGCGTCTCGTATACCTGCGCGACTTCCTTCTCGAGCGCACCGATGATCGCGACCGTGAGCGCCATGGCTCCCCTCTCCTCCCGTGTCATGCGCATTTGTCCGCGTGCAATTATAGCCGCTCGCCGCGGTGCGCCTCCCGCATGCCGGAGAGCACCGCCGCACGCAGCTCCGGAATGCGTGCCTTGTCCATCTGCGGCACGCCCTCCAGCCTGTACGGGATGCCCAGCTGCTCGTACTTCGTCACGCCCATGGTGTGGTAGGGCAGCATCTCGAGCCCCGCCACGTTGGGCCAGCGCCCGATCAGGCGGCCCAGGCGCTCGCACTCCTCGACCGTATCCGTGTAGCCGGGCACCACCACGTGCCTGATCACGGTCTTCACGCCGCGCCGCGCGAGCTCGTCCCCGAACGCGAGGATGCGCTCCGGGCGGCGCCCCGTGAGCTCGCGGTGCCGCTCGGGGTCGGCGTGCTTGATGTCCAGAAGCACCAGGTCGCACTCGTCGAGCACCGCGGCGACGTGCTCCGGGTGCTTAGGGTCGAACGCGTATCCGCAGGTATCAAGGCAGGTGTGGACCCGCCCCTGCGGACGGGCGTGCATCTCGGCGAAGAGCGCCGCCAGAAACTCCGGCTGCAGCAGCGGCTCGCCGCCCGAGACCGTGATGCCGCCGTTGCGGTAAAACTGCCGGTTGCTCTCGAAGAGCTCGACGATGTGCTCGACCGAGACCTCGGTGCCGGCGTCGGCCGCCCAGGTATCGGGGTTGTGGCAATAGGCGCAGCGCATGGGGCAACCCTGCACGAACACGACGAGGCGGATCCCCGGCCCGTCGACCGTGCCCATCGACTCGAGCGAGTGGACGCGCCCCAGCGGAAAGCGCGAGCGCACGCCGGCATCCAGCGTATCAAGGTCGATGTTCGCCATGGTATCCCCGTTCCGCGCCGGCCGGGCGCCCTCAGAATCGCTATCCGTGGACTAGCATAGCAGCGTGTCGCATCGCATGCACCGGATTTGGGCACGTTCGCGCGTCTTGGCGGTGGTTGCCGCGCAACCTGGCGAGCAGGCCCGAGAACGTCACAGCTTCTACCAGCAGGTTCCTCCGGCTCCATCTGCCGTCTATAAACAGGAATCGCGACAGACCACCGCCAAGACGCGCGAACCTCCCGCGAGCCCGCGAAGGGCCTTCTCGAAGGATGCCCGAAGCGCAAAACGGGAGCGCCCATAGGGGCGCTCCCGCCTGCAAAGCGATGTCAATCGGGCACGCATGCTGCCCGGTCCGGAACCTGCGCCGTGAGGCGCGAGCCCCCGAGCTGCCCGCGACCCTAGCCGATAAGGCCAAGCGCCGTGTCGAGCACCTTCGGCGCGTCCATCATGCCGTAGGCGCGCATGTCGATGTCCGTGACCGGCTTATCGGGGAACATGGCCTTGATCGAATCGACCTTGAAGCGCATCTGCGGACCCACGAGCACCACGTCGGCGTCGCCGCCCTCGAGCGCGGCCTGCTGCTCGGCGACGGCGCGGACCGTCACCTCGAGGCCGCGGGAGGCAGCCTCCTTCTGCATCTTGTCGGCGAGCATGCTCGTCGAGGCGCCGGCGGCGCAGACCAGAAGAATGTTCGTCATCGTATCGTCCCTCCATTCGACTCCGTGACCTCACGGAACCAGTAGAAACTGTCCTTGCGGCTGCGGGCGTAGGTACCCGAGCCGTCGTCTTGCTTATCGACGTAGATGAAGCCGTACCGCTTGCGCATCTCGCCCGTGGTGGCGCTCACCAGATCGATCGGTCCCCACATAAGGTACCCGCGGCAGTCCACGCCGTCCAGCCGCACCGCGTCCATCACGGCACCGATGTGCTCGCGCAGGTACGCGATGCGGTAGTCGTCGTGCACCGCGCCGTCCTCGGCCACCGTGTCGAGCGCGCCGATGCCGTTCTCGGTCACCATGAGCGGCAGGCCGTAGCGACGGTAGGCGTAGTTGAGCAGGTAGCGCAGACCCGTGGGGTCGATGGTCCAGCCCCAGCGCGACTGCTCGAGGTAGGGGTTCTTGAGCCCGCCGAAGAAGGCGCCGCTCTCCCCCTCCGCCGAGACGCCGGCCTCGATGACCTCGCTCGAGTAGTAGTTCATGCCGATCCAGTCGAGCGAGTCTGCCGCGAAGGCCTCCTCGTCCTCGGGCCGGTAGTCGAGCTCGATGCCCGCGCGCTCGTACTCGCGCAGCTTGTAGGTCGGGAAGCGGCCCTGGCACATGGCGTCGATCTGGTAGAAGTCGCGGTCCATGCCCTTGAACGCCGCGAGCACGTCGGCCGGCTTGCAGCTCATGGGGTACATCGGCGTGATGCCGAAGACGCACCCGACCTTGCTCTCGGGGTCGATCTCGTGGATCAGCTTGACCGCGCGGATGCTCGCCACCGTCATGTAGTAGCCGAGCGTCGCGAGGTCGCGGCGACGGTCGGTGAGGTCGGCGTTCGTGAGGCCCGTGATCATGTAGATGAAGATATCGGTCGCCGAGCTCATCGGGTCGATATGGTTCATCTCGTTGAACGTGGACCAGTAGCGCACCTTGCCGCGCAGCGACTCCACGACCGTGCGCACGAAGCGCAGGTAGAGCTCGATGGTCTCACGACTGAGCCAGGAGTGATAGCGGCGCACCACCGAGACGGGCATCTCGAAGTGGTAGAGCGTCACGATGGGCTCGATGCCGTGCGCGATGAGCTCGTCGACCACCGCGTGGTAGTAGGCCAGGCCCTCGGCGTTGGGCTCCGCGTCGTCCCCGTTGGGGTAGATGCGGCTCCAGTCGACGGAGATGCGCAGCGCCTTGAAGCCCATCTCGGCGAAGAGCGCGATGTCCTCCTTGTAGCGATGGTAGAAGTCGATGCCCGTGTGCGAGGGGTAGGTGTAGCCCTCCTCGAACGCGCGCGAGATGTGGCGCGGGGTGTCGACCGCTCCGCTGGACACGAGGTCCATCATCGCGAGGCCCTTGCCGCCCTCGTCGTAGGCGCCCTCGCACTGGTGCGCGGCGATGCTGCCGCCCCACATGAAGTCCGCGGGGAAGGCGTTCTTGCCCGGTGCGTGCGACGTACGCGTTGCCATGGCCCTACGCCTCGGCCTTCTCGACGGCGCCCTCGGCGCCCTCGGCGGCCTTCTCGGCCTCAGCGGCCTCGAGCTCCTCCTGGTAGGCAGCCTTATCGGCCATGCGGAAGAACGGGTAGTACATCACGATCGGGGCGACCACGCAGATGATCGACCAGATGATGTTCGTGATGTTGCCGGCGCCCATGAAGATGCCGACGGCGATGGGCGGAAGCGTCCAGGGCACCATGCCCACCACGGGGGCGCCGATGAGGCCCATGTCGGTGAACAGGAAGGTGAGGAACGCCATGATACCGGGCGCAAACACGAACGGGATGAAGAAGATCGGGTTGAAGCAGATCGGCGTACCGAAGATGACCGGCTCGTTGATGTTGAAGATCGCG
Organism: Enorma burkinafasonensis; assembly: GCF_902150035.1. Taxonomy (GTDB): domain Bacteria; phylum Actinomycetota; class Coriobacteriia; order Coriobacteriales; family Coriobacteriaceae; genus Enorma; species Enorma burkinafasonensis. The sequence continues at coordinate 94,333 of NZ_LR597503.1, read as the reverse complement.
GGGATCACGGACATGCGGCCGATGGTCTTGTACTGGGCGCTGCGCGCCATGAAGCACATGAGGATCACGAGGCCGATGGTCATGCCGGTGCCGCCGGCCCAGATCATGGAATCGGTCGCGTAGGTCACGGAGTACGGCAGAGCCTCGCCGGCGAGGTAGGCGGCCTCGTTGGCAGCGCCCATCTGCATGATGAACGGCTGCACGACGCCGATGACCACGGCGGAGTTGATGCCGCAGAAGAACACGAGGCCGCACAGGGCGTGATAGATGCCGTAGCCGAGCGGGGTGTTGACGGCCATGGCGAGCGGCGAGAACACGATGCCCAGGATGTCGTTGATGCGGATGTTGAACACGATGGTGATGAGCGCGAACAGGCACACGACGAGAGCGGCCGGGATGAGCGAGGTGAACGAGTCGCCGACCGCGGGCGGCACGCCGGCGGGCATCTTGATGACGATGTTCTTATCGACGCAGAAGCGCATGATCGCCACGGTCACGAAGCCGACGAGCATGGCCGTGAGCAGGCCGTTGGAGCCCAGGCCGGACACGTCGAGGGTGCCGTCGGCCAAAAACTGTGTCACGATGAACGCGGCGACCGAGGTCAGCACGCTCGTGAACATGTCGGTCTTGTACTCGACGGCGGCGTAGTAGGCGATGCTCGCCGCGGTGAAGAGGCCCATCATGCCCGTGGTGCAGCTGTAGACCGCGTTGAAGAACGGCACGGCCGGCGCGAGCACGTTGGCGATCGCCTCGACCGGGAAGCTCGTCAGAAGGATGCTGATGGAGCCCACGATCAGCAGGGCGATGTAGACGCACATCGCGTTACGGATGATGGTCAGGATGCGGTTCGAGCCGATCTTCGCCGCTATGGGCATCAGTTTCTGCTCGATGAAATTGGAAAACGCCTCCACGGTGGTTCCTTTCTCACTGGGGCGGTTATCTGAGACCGGCGCGTCCGGCGCCGGATGGTCTCCGGTCCTCGGTTACTGCTCGCGCAGCTTCACGTCGACGCGATGGCACAGATCGATCATCTCCTCGGCGATGATCTTGAATCCCTCGGCGCTCATGAGCTGGTCCTCGGCGTGCGTGAGCATGAGCGTCATGGCGACGGGGTCGCCGGCGGCCTCCTGCTGCACGAGGCGGGTGTGGGCGTCGTGCCCCTCGAGGAAGGCCTCGCCGCCCTCCTTCATGAGCTGCTCGGCGCGATCGAAGTCACCGTCCTTGGCGGCGTGGATGGCCTCGATGTACTGGCTCCGCGCAGTGCCCACGCAAGCGATGATCTCGAACGCCTTCATCACGAGCTCTTCGTTGTTTTCCATCTGTCGCTCCTTTCCTCTGGTTCCCCTCGATACGTTCCGTTGCGGTTATGCGCTCAGCTCGGCCATGAGCTGGTCATAGGTTTGGGCGTGCACCAGGCGCGCTATCGCGTCGCCGTCGTTGAGCAGGCGCGCGACCGGCCGGTAGAAGCCGTCGAGCTTGGCCTCGGGCAGGCGCGAGATCGAGAGCATGAAGATCGCCCGCACCGTGCCCGTCCCCCACTCGAGCGGCTCGTCGAGCAGCGCGACCGCGGCGAACGTGGACGTGCTCACCGCCTCCAGGGGATGCGGCAGGGCGACGTCGTTGCCGAACGACGTGGGCGCCGCCTCCTCGCGCTTCCACACGAGCTCCTCGAAGGTCTCGGGCACCTCGTCGGGGCGGGCGCGGCGCAGCTCGCCACAGAGGAACGAGATCGCCTCGTCCTTGCTCGCGAAGCGCCGGTGCGTGAAGAAGAGGCCGCGCGGGAAGTAAGTCCCGAGGTCGTCGGGCGCGCCCTCGAGGACGTTGCGCATGAGCTCGCGGTCCGCGTCGGTCAGAAGCAGCGTGATCTCGCGCACCGGCACCGGCACGGGCGCGCTAAGCGGCACCGTCGTGAACACGTAGTCGATCTCGTCGAAGTCCTGGTCGGCGACCTCCGCCGCGTTGCAGGTCCTGATGGAGCCGAGCTTGCTGCCGAACTCCTCCTTGATGCGGAAGGCCAGAAGGCGCGCGCTCGCCATGCCCGAGGCGCACACCACGAGGATGCGCTTGTGGGCCTGCTCGGTGCGCTGCCGCTCGAGCGCAAGCGCAAACGCCATCGCGATGTAGCCGAGCTCGTGCTCGGAGGGGTAGTAGCCGTACGAGTCCGCGAGCACGCACGCCGCCTCGCCCGCCATAGAGTACGCGAGCGGGAAGCGGCTCTTGATGTCGTCGAGCAGCGGGTTCTCGAGATGCATGTGGTAGGTCAGGCGCACGGAGAGCGGCACCATGTGGCGCGCGAGGTTCATGCGCAGCTCGACGTCGTCGCGGAAGTCGAACCTGTACACGCGCCAGACCACGTCGATCATGCGGCCCACGAGGTCCCACATCTCGTCGGTGATGATGGTGGACTCCTGGCTCACCTGGTCCTCGTAGAGCACGCGCTTGCCGGCGAGATGGATCGCGATGTAGCCGATCTCGCTCGAGGGCAGCGTGACGTCGAGGTCGCGCGCGACGGCCTCGGCGATGCGCTCGGCGACGGCGCGCTCGCGCGTGCCGGCCGCGGCCGACGCGGGCAGGGAGCCCTGCGGCATGGCGTTGCCGCCCCGGATCCTCAGCACGGCGATGGCGATGTGCACGAGCAGGTTCTGGTACGAAAGGGAGTTCACCGCGAACGACTCGCGCTCCAGCACCTCGTCCACGCACGCCGAGACCGCGTCGAGCAGGGGCTCGAACGCGCGGTCGAAGGTGTCCCCCGCGTCATCGCGGTTCGTCATGCGACGAACGGTCGCCTCGGCCAGGCAGAGCCGGCGGCCCATCTCCGAGCCGGTCACGCGGATCCCGTAGCGGGGGCGCTTCTCGAGGCTCAGGTTGTAATGGGCGAGCACCGGCTCGATGCGCTTCAGGTCCCCGGAGATGCACGCACGGGAGACGAACAGCATCTCGGCAAGGGTGTCGAGCGTGATCCAGTCGTTGCGCAGAAGCAGGTCGTTCAGGAGATAGGCGCAGCGGCTGTCGGCCGAGGAGGCCGGATCGTCCTGGGAGAGCGTGCGCACGCGCTCGCGCCACGCCTCGAACGCGGCATGGTCGGTGACGTCGAGCACGTAACCGCCACGGCTGCGCGAGAAATGGACGCGCGCGACGCCGTCGAGCGATTCGTTGACCCGGTGGATGCGGTCGCGCAGCGTGCGCGTGCTCACACGCAGCCGTTCCGCGAGATCGGTGGGGGTTATTCCGCTCTCAAGCAGGATCCGCTCGATGATGTCCGCATCGTAGACGGTCATGTCGTCCTCCCTTCGCTTAACACGGTATGGGAGAATCCGCACGGACTCCATCCAAACCACCGCCGCGCAAACGGCGGAAAAACTGAACGAAACAGCCTTATGCGGGGGCATTCCCTCCCGTTCAGCCCACGCCGGGCGGCCCCGTGGATGCCGTTGTCCAAGTTCAGGTAAGAATACTGTGGGTTATCGGCTTCGTTGCGAGTAAAAGCAAAAGGGAAATCGTTCTCACCTGCGGTTTTGCTCACGTCACAACGCGATATACCCAGCCCGTCCTGGAAAACCCACAGTATTCTTACTTGAGCTTTCGTGAGGCTGCCATGCAGCGAGGGGTTCGAGCGTCTTGGCGGTGGCCGATCTCGGGTCTATGGCCGAAAGCCAGAATCCGCTTCGCAAAATGGTCAGGTTATCGCCGTGCGCCGAGTCCGGCTACTCGAATTGCTCACGCGGAACCACCGCCAAGATGCGCGAGTCCCCTCCGCGTCGAGAAAAAACGGGCGCACCCTTATGGATGCGCCCGTTTCGAAGCATGCTCGTTCGATGGGATCGAAGGCTATGCGGCCGACCTACATCCCCTCGTGGAACGTACGGCTGATGACCTCGTCCTGCTGCTCCTTGGTGAGGTTGTGGAAGTTCACCGCGTAGCCCGAGACACGGATGGTGAGCTGCGGGTACTTCTCGGGATGCTGCTGGGCATCGAGAAGCGTGTCGCGGTTGAACACGTTCACGTTGAGATGATGGCCGCCCTTCTCGGCGTACGCGTCGATCATGTTGACCAGATTGTCGGCCTGAGCCTGGGAAACGTCCTTGACCTGCATGGGATCCTCCTTCATGCGTTAATTGCTACTTAGATAATAGCATTACTCCCGGGACACGGGAACTCATGCCCCGGATGCGGTGGCGGGAAAAGCCCCATCACCGCGAATCGGAACCGTCGTTAGCAGTCGGCGCAGTTGGGCGCGGGGTTCTCGAAGGTGACGCCATCGAGGTCGATGTCGCCGAAGAACACCTGGTCCTCCTTGCCGAGCGCGCCCGGGATAATCGAGAACGTGTTGGAGATGCCGTCCTGCGCGTCGCGGAACGGCAGCTTGGACACGCTCGAGAGCGAGGCGATGGCGCCGTGGGTGTCGCGACGGTGCATGGGGTTGGCACCCGGGGCGAACGGCACGCCGGCCTTGCGGCCGTCGGGCGTGGCGCCGGTCTTCTTGCCGTAGACCACGTTGGAGGTGATGGTGAGCACCGACGTGGTAGGCACCGAGTTGCGGTACGTGTCGTTCATGCGGATGTACTCCATGAACTGGTGCACCACGTCGTGCGCGATCTGGTCGACGCGGTCGTCGTCGTTGCCGTACTTGGGGAAGTCGCCCTCGATCTCGAAGTCCACGATGACTCCCTGCTCGTCGCGGATGGGGTGGACCTTGGCGTACTTGATCGCGGAGAGCGAGTCGGCCACGACGGAGAGGCCGGCGATGCCCGTGGCGAACCAGCGGTGCACGTGCTTGTCGTGCAGGGCCATCTGGATGCGCTCGTAGCAGTACTTGTCATGCATGTAGTGGATGATGTTCAGCGAGTTCACGTACACGCCGGCGAGCCACTGCATCATGTCGTTGTACTTGGCCATGACGTCGTCGTAGTCGAGCGTGTCGCCCTCGACCGCGCGGTACTTGGGCCCGACCTGCTTCTTGGAGACCTCGTCCACGCCGCCGTTGAGCGCGTAGAGCAGGCACTTGGCGAGGTTCGCGCGGGCGCCGAAGAACTGCATCTCCTTGCCGATGCGCATGGAGGACACGCAGCAGGCGATCGCGTAATCGTCACCGTGGTAGACGCGCATGAGGTCGTCGTTCTCGTACTGGATCGACGAGCTCGCGATGGAGGTCTTGGCGCAGAACTCCTTGAAGGCCTGAGGCAGGTTCTTCGACCAGAGCACGGTGAGGTTGGGCTCCGGCGAGGTGCCCATGTTCTCGAGCGTGTGCAGGTAGCGGAAGGCGGTCTTGGTGACGAGCGTGCGGCCGTCGACGCCCATGCCGCCGATGGACTCGGTGACCCACTGCGGGTCGCCGGAGAAGAGGTTCTGGTACTCGGGCGTGCGGGCGAACTTGACCATGCGGAGCTTCATGATGAAGTGGTCCACGAACTCCTGGATCTGCTCCTCGGTGAAGGTGCCGCGCTTGAGGTCGCGCTCGGCGTAGATGTCGATGAAGGTCGAGGTGCGGCCCATGGACATCGCGGCGCCGTTCTGCTCCTTGACGGAGGCGAGGTACGCGAAGTACATCCACTGGATGGCCTCCTGCGTGTTCTTCGCCGGGCCGGAGATGTCGAAGCCGTAGAAGTCGGCCATCATCTTGAGCTCGCCGAGGGCGCGGATCTGCTCCTGCAGCTCCTCGCGGTCGCGGATGTTGTCCTCGGTCATGACCTTGGGCGTGGAGGCCTTCTGGGCCTCCTTGTCCTTGATGAGGTAGTCGATGCCGTAGAGGGCCACGCGGCGGTAGTCGCCGATGATGCGGCCGCGGCCGTAGCCGTCGGGCAGACCGGTGATGATGTGGGCCGAGCGGCAGGCGCGCATCTCGGGGGTGTACACGTCGAAGACGCCCTGGTTGTGGGTCTTGCGACGGTAGGTGTAGTTCTCGACCACGTCGGGATCGATGTGGTAGCCGTGCTGCTCGGCGGCCTGCACGGAGATGCGGATGCCGCCGTTGACGTGCAGCGCGCGCTTGAGCGGCTTGTCGGTCTGCAGGCCGACGATGGTCTCGAGCTCGGGGTGCTCGTTGTTGATGTAGCCGGCCGGGTGGCTCACGATACCCGTGACCGTCTTGGTGTCCATGTCGAGGCAGCCGCCCTGCTCGCGCTCCTTGGTGAGCAGACCCATGACGTAGTCCCACAGCTGCGTCGTGCGCTCGGTGGGACCCGCGAGGAACGACTCGTCGCCCTCGTAGGGGGTGTAGTTGCGCTGGATGAAGTCGCGGACGTCGACCTCACCGGTCCATGTGCCGCCCTCGAAGCCTTCCCATGCTTCCTGCATCGTGTAACCACGCTCCTTGAACGTGCGCCTTACGGCGCGCTTATGCTTTCCCGCATGAAGGCGGTCCGACGGAGCGCATGGCACGAGACGACTGTGAGCGGCCGGAACCGCGTCGTGCCCTACCAACCAACACGTAGGGCAAATGCCTACGTTCACGCCGAAATTCCAACCGTTCACCGAGAAAAATTCCTCTGCGAAAGAGTATCACATCAAGGACTGCTAATGGGGCTCAGCGCGACCCAAATCTAAGTTATCTGTAACAAACTTTGTTTGTCGCGGCCGCTCGCCGAATCGGTGAACGGTCGTTGACATGATCGCAATGTGATATCACAATGCAATCATCGAATCGCAGCCGCGATCCGTGCGGGAGCGCCCCTTCCCGAAGCACCACGGGGCGGCGTCCGGGCTGTCACGCAAACGCGGGCGCGTTCTTGAAAGGAACTTCCATGAGCGTGGAGAAGAAGATCAAGGCCGCATCCGGTTGGGGGATGCTCGCCGTCGTGTGCATCGGCTTCGTGGCGATCATCGCCCTGTTCATCTGGAGCGTCATCGGGCTCGCCTCCGCCGACGAGGCCGGTGTCGCCACCAGCCCGCTTTGCGGCTGGGGCCTCGGCATCAGCATCGCGGCCTTCTGCCTCATCTGGATTCCCGTCAGCGGATTCTTCACCCTGCAGCCCGGCCAGGCGCGCGTGTGCATCCTCTTCGGTGACTACAAGGGCACCGTGCGCGACGAGGGTTTCCGCTGGGCGAACCCGTTCTACAGCCGGTCCATGGGCTCCAACAGCGCCGCGGAAAACGCCACGGCCGAGGTCATCAGCAAGTCTGGCCTCTCGCTCGGCAAGCAGATCGAGACCGCGACCAAGGCCTCATCCGCCCTCTCCACCAAGATCTCCGTCCGCGCCCGCACGTTGAACGGTGAGATCCTGAAGGTCAACGACAAGATGGGCAACCCCATCGAGATCGCCAATGTCGTGGTGTGGCACGTGGCCGATACCGCGAAGGCCCTCTTCGACGTCGACAACTACGAGCAGTTCGTGGCCACGCAGGCCGAGACGGCGCTCCGCCACGTGGCGAGCATCTACGCCTACGACCACGCCGAGGACTCGAGCGACTCCATGGACTCCATCACGCTGCGCTCGAACATCGAGGAGGTCTCGACCGCGCTCAAGCACGAGCTCACGCAGCGCCTCGCGACCGCCGGCGTCGCCATCGATGACGCGCGCCTGACGCACCTCGCCTACGCCCCCGAGATCGCCCAGGCGATGCTGCGCCGCCAGCAGGCCGAGGCCGTCATCGCCGCGCGCAAGAAGATCGTCGAGGGCGCGGTCACCATGGTGGAGATGGCCGTCGACGAGCTCGGCCAGCACGGCAAGATCGACCTCGACGAGGAGCGCAAGGCGCAGATGGCCTCGAACCTCATGGTCGTGCTCTGCGGCGAGTCCGAGGCGAAGCCCATCGTGAACGCCGGCTCGCTGTACTAGACTTCCCGGGCGGCGCGGAGATCGCTTTCCGCGCCGCCAGAGCTCACCACGAGCTGGCCTGGAAACCGGTGCGGTTTTACGTAAGTAGTTGATGGCATGGCACGCAAACAGTATCCGCTTCGCATCGATCCCAAGATCTGGGAGGCCGTCCAGCGCTGGGCAGATGACGAGATGCGCAGCGCCAACGGCCAGGCGGAATGGATCTTGCGCGACGCCCTGAAGCGCGCGGGACGGCTACCCAAGAACGAAAGCGCCGATGAGGCGGGCAAGGAACGCGGGGCGTAGCGGCACTCTGCCGCGAAGCACGGGCGGGCAAGGGGGCCTTGCGCACCGAGCCCCGCGCATTCGTTGCGGTATTCGGTGCGAACTTCTCCGCTGGTGCCCGCAAGCCCATTTTGCGCTCAACAAAACCCCAGGTAATCACGGCGCGGTATGGGAGCTATCCCGTACCGCGCCGTTTCTCACACCGAATTCCGCAACGAGTTTGCAATGCGCCCGAAGGGACGCCCCGAAATCCGTGTGTTCGTCGTGAACGCAGACTAAATCTGCGCCCGCGAGGTACATATCCAATGGCATTCGATACACGACCGCCGGCTGGGCACCGCACGAGGCGCGACGCCGGCGACACAGAACGGGAGCACATCGTATGCATCGCTCGCACAAACATCTTTCGCACAAGAACGCGAAGCCTGGGCCCGAACGCCCGCGCGATCGCGTCGCCCCCTTCACGGCAGCCGAGGCCTCGGTGCGCACCGGCGCGCCCAAGGTCTACCCGTACGCCTCGGGAAGCGTGACCCGCATGCGCACCCCGCGCAGCCGCGCCGAGGACCAGCGCACGAACCTGCGCCGCGCCTACCAGGCGTTCCTGCGCAAAGCGAACGCGACGGCCCCAAACGCCGGGAACGCGCCCGCGGGCGCCTCGCCGCAGGACGCCCACCTCACGTCATACCAGAGCTGGCCGATCCGCCCCTACGCGGCGTCGGTCTAGCGCGAAGCCCCCAAGCTGCAGAGAAGTTCCCTCCCTTCATCTCCCCTCTGCAGCGCGAGACGGCCCGAGGCTCAAGCCTCGGGCCGTCTGCCGTTAAAGCGCGCCGGATAGGTCTAGTGGCTGTTGCGCACGCGCACCACCTCGCCGACGATACCCTTGCTCATGAGGTAGGTCACGAAGAAGTACCCGCCGTAGGCCACCACGAAGATGAGCGCCGTGAAGCCCACCGCCCCGCCGATCGAGAACCCGCCGAAGAGCTCGACGAGGTCGATGATCACCGAGAGCGCCACGCACGAGTGCGCGATGCCCAGCACGAGCGGGAACACGAAGAACACCGTCTGCTGCGCGAGCACGGAATGCGCGATGTCGCGGCGCTCGGTGCCCAGCTCGGAGAGGATGCGGTAGTTGCCGCTCGCATCGGCCACGCCCGATAGCTGCTGGATCGTCACGATCGCGGCGCACGCAACCACGAGCACGAAGCCGATGTAGATGGCCAGATACGAGATGAGGCCGTTCATGGAGTCAACGCTCTCGTAGGTCGAGGTGCGGGTCGCCTCCATGCCCCAGAGCGCCACGACCGCGCCGTCACCATCCGTGAGGTCGCCGTAGCGGCGGTGCGCGCTCACGTAGGCGTCGCCCTCCTCGGTCGAGACGCCATCTGCGTAGTCGCCCAAGAAATAGCTCCAATAGAGCGGAAGCTCCGCCTTTTCCACCAGCTCATCGGGCACCACGACCACACCGGAGTTCATGCCCATCATCGCGTTCTGGAACACGCTCGCCTCCGGGTCCACCGCATCGGCCACCGGATGCAACACACGTCCGGCGATATCGATCGTCACGCCATCGGCCATGACCGCGTTGTAGACATCGTTCACCGAGGCGCCCATGTCGGACGTGATGAGGTAGCCGTCCTCGCCCAGGTCGACCTCGTCGAGCCCGCGATAGCGCAGGTAGCGGTTGTAGTCGCTTTCCTTCGCGACGCCGAGCCCCAGGCCAGTCACGTCGGCCGACTCCGTGCCCGCCGGCAACGGCATGCCGACGGCCTCGCACAGGCCGTTCAGCGTCACGAGCGGCACGCTCTGGCCCACCGGCGTGGAATCGTACACGTCCAGCTGCACGGAGCGGCCGATGATCGACGCCAGGTCGAACGGGCGCGCGTCCGCCCCGTCGGGATCGATGGTGTCGAGCGCGCTCGCCTCGAGCACGTCGATGGGCTCGGTCGCCAGCGCGTAGCGCGCGCCCGTGCCGTTCTGCTCCTCCATGGCGTTCATCTCCGCCGCCGAGCGCTCGCCGATGTACGTGACGATGCGCGAGTAGTCCGCCGGCGTGCCGTGCTCGACGTTCTCGTTCATCACGCCCGCGAGCGACATGCCCGCCGTGACAGAGGTGATCGCCAGAAAGAGGATCATCGCGATCATGGCCATCGAGAAGCTCACGGTGTTCACCTTGGCCGCGAGCTGCCTGAGCGTCACCATGTTGAGACCGCGCCAGTAGAGTCCGCGCGCCGCCTGGAGCACCTTGAGCAAAAAGCCCGAGAGCCCGAAGAAGAGAAGGATCGTGCCCACCACGACGGTGACGGTCGTGACCAGGAAGTTCGTCATGCCGTCAGCCGAGCCGTCATAGGGCAGGCCGTCGTGCAGCAGGCGCGCGTACGCGACCGCGATGGCGACGGCGCCCACCACGAACACCACGGCGGAGAGCCACGGGTTGCGCACGCGCACCGTCTCGTTCTTGCGGCTGGCGCTCATGAGGTCGATGATCTTCGCCCGCGCCACCACGCGCAGGTTGAAGACGAGCGTCACCAGGAAGATCGCCACGAGGCAGCCGACCGTGAGCACGAAGGCGCTCATCGAGAAGAAGAAGTGGAAGTCGGCGATCTGCGTCTTGAAGATGCCCGCCGTGAAGAACACCATGAGCCACGAGAGCCCGAGCCCGCACAGCACGCCCAGCACCAGGGCGGCGAGCGACACGAAGAGCGTCTCCATGGCCATGATGCGCGCCACCTGCCAGCGGCTCATGCCGAGCACCTGGTACAGACCGAACTCCTTCTTGCGGCGCCTCATGATGAAGTTGTTGGCGTACACCATGAGAAAGCCCATCACGAAGCCCAGAAACACCGTGAGGCCGGAGATGATGCCGCCGAGCGTCTCGCCCATGCCGGCGTTCTGCTCGGAGACGCCCGCGATGTCCACCTGGACGGAGATGGTGTTGAACGCGTAGAACACCGTGACGGCGAGCGTGAGCGTGAGCAGGTAGACCAGATAGTCCCTGCCCGCACGGCGCACGTTGCCGAGCGCAATCTTACAGAGCATCGGAACCCTCCCCGCCCATCATGGCCACGACCTCCATGATGCGGTCGAAGAAGTCCTGGCGCGAGGAGCCGCCGCGGCGCAGCTCGGTGAAGATGCGGCCGTCGCGGATGAAGAGCACGCGGTGCGTGTAGCTCGCGGCGAAGCTGTCGTGCGTGACCATGAGCACGGTCGCCTTGAGGCTCTGGTTCATGGTCTCGAGGCACTCGAGCAGAAGGCGCGCGTTCTTTGAGTCGAGGGCGCCCGTGGGCTCGTCGGCCATGATGACGGCGGGGTCGGTCACCAGCGCGCGGGCGGCGGCGACGCGCTGCTGCTGACCGCCCGAGAGCTGGTAGGGGTACTTGGCGAGCGTGTCGCGGATGCCCAGGCGGCCGGCGACCTCGTCAACGCGGCGCAGGGTCTCCTTGGGCGCCACGCGGCTGATGGTGAGCGGCAGGGCGATGTTCTCGCGCGCGGTGAGCGTGTCGAGCAGGTTGGAGTCCTGGAAGATGAAGCCCAGCTGCTCGCGGCGGAAGCGGGTGAGCTTCTGCGACTTCAGGCGCGTGATGTCCTCACCGTTCACGAGGACGCTGCCGCTCGTGACCGCGTCGATCGTCGAGACGCAGTTGAGCAGCGTCGACTTGCCCGAGCCGGAGGCGCCCATGATGCCCACGAACTCACCGCGCTCGACGGTGAACGAGACGTCGCGCAGGGCATGCGTCACGTTGTTGCGGCTGCCGTAGACCTTCTCGATGTGGCGCACGTCGAGCACCGGCGCGGCGGTGCCCGCGGGTACGCCCTGCTGCGCACCTGCGGGCGCGGCGGGCGCGGCTCCCGGCGCGAAGTGGGCGAATGTCTTGGAATTCACTGGCATCTTAGGTCCTTTCCCTGTGCCCTAGCTTACCTCGTGCGCGAGCGGGTGCGGCCGGGGCGTGGACGGACGCGGTCGGGGACGCCGCACCGCTCGCAACCCTATCGTCGCAAGACGGGCCGCGGGCAGCCATCGATTTGGCTTACAGTTGGCTTGCAAATTCGTAAGGTGCGCGATCTGATATGCTTGCTTGTCGTGAAACGACGGCGCGCGGTACAGGCGAGAGGAGGGCCCATGCGTACGGTTCACGTGGCAGCCGGCATCATCAAGGCGGGCGACGGATCCGACCGCGTGCTCGCCGTCCAGCGCGGCTACGGCGAGATGGCAGGCCTCTGGGAGTTCCCCGGCGGCAAGGTGGAGCGCGGCGAGACCGCCCGCGACGCCTGCCGGCGCGAGCTCGCCGAGGAACTGCAGGTGCGCATCTGCGACCTGCGCGACTTCTACACGGTGGAGTACGACTACGAGGACTTCCACCTCTCCATGGAATGCTTCCTCTGCCGCATCGCCGAGGGCGACGAGCCCCGGCGCTCCGACCGGCAGCTCGAGCTCCGCTGGGTCGAGCGCGCCTCGCTCGCCAAGCTCACGTGGATGCCCGCCGACATCGAGCTGGTCCGCGCGCTCGCCGCGGCCTCTCCCGCCGATGGGGCGGATGCCGAGGACGGGCAGCCGGCAGCGGGCCGCAAAAGGTCAAAACTCCTGGAGAAGATCGACACCGCCGACCTCTCGGCCGACGAGACCGAGCTGGTGCGCCGCCGCGCCGCCATCCGCAAGTCCATGCAGGGCAACAAGCGCGCGGACACCAAGCCGGAGCTTCTCGTGCGGCAGCGCCTGCGCGCTGCGGGCCTCACGGGCTACCGCCTGCAGTGGAAGAAGGCGCCCGGTCGCCCCGACATCGCCTTCCCCGGCCGCAAGGTCGCCATCTTCGTGAACGGCTGCTTCTGGCACCGCTGCCCGCACTGCCACCCCTCGACGCCCAAGCGCAACACGGAGTTCTGGGAGGCGAAGTTCCGCCGCAACGTCGAGCGCGACGCCCGCGCCCTCGCCGAGCTCGCCGAGCAGGGCTGGACCGCGATCACCATCTGGGAGTGCGAGCTCAAGCGCGACCGCGTCAACGAGACCATGGAACGCGTCATACGTGAGGTGCGTGCTGCCGAAAAGCGTCGTTGACCAGCGGTTTCATCATGGCTTCAAAGCAGATTAAGCCATTCTTATGTTATGTCCGGTGCCGCGGCGGACATAATGGTCACAAGCGAACGGGAGAGCAGCACCCCGTGTCGCTACCTAGGTGGTTGAGCGAGGAGGCCGCGCATGCTTTCTTCCAGAGACGCAGCTTGCACATGGTCACCATTGCAAACAGCCCAACGTGCGAACCATTTCTCCTTCCCCCCGACACAGAGATCTGGCCTCCTCGTCCCCACCAATCGCTCTCAAGATCAGCGCGTGAACCTCAACCGCACCTGGAACGGCGAGCTCGAGACATTGAGCGAGCGCCCTTTGCAGAACGCTCGCTCCCTATCCTAAGACGAATATCGGCCTATCCTGCGGCTACATGAGCTCGCAGACGCTCTGCACGAAGGCGACGGGATCCTCGGGCAGGATGCCCTCGACGAGGAGCGCCTGGTCGTAGAGGAGCCCCGCGTACAGGCCGAGCTTCTCGGTATCGCCCGCCTCCTGCGCCGCGACGAGCTTCGCGAAGACGGGGTGCTTGGCGTTGAGCTCGAGCACGCGCTGGCTGCGGGGCAGGTCCTCGGTATCGGCCTCGGGGCCGCGCTTCAGGACCTTCTCCATCTCGAGCGAAAGCGGGCCCTCCGTCGAGATGCACGCGGGCGCGCCGCCCTCGTCCACCAGACGCGATGAGACCGCGACCTTCTCGACCTTGTCGCCGAGCGCCTCCTTCAGCGCCTCGAAGAGGTCGGCGTGCTCCTTCGAGGCCTCCTCGGCCTCCCGCTTCTCGTCCTCGGTCGCGAGGTCGAGGTCACCCGACGCGACGTTCTTGAGCTCGAGGTGACGGTCCTCGGTCTCGGGCTCGGCGCCGTCGGCCACGGCCTTCTCTGCCGCCTCGCGCGCAGCCTCGTCCTCATAGACTTTCGGCATGTCGCGCGCCACGTACTCGCGCATGGCCTGGAACGTGAACTCGTCGACGTCCTGCGTGCAGAGCAACACGTCGTAGCCGCGCGCGAGCACGCCCGTCACGACGGGCATCTTCGCGAGGCGGTCGCGGTCGTCGCCGGCCGCGTAATAGATCGCCTTCTGGCCCTCTGACATGGCGCGGGCGTACTCGGCGAGCGTGACCATCTTCTGCTCGCGCGCGCTCCAGAACAGCAGCAGGTCAGCGAGGTCGTCGGCCTTCATGCCGTAGCTCGCGTAGATGCCGTACTTGAGCCCGCGGCCGAAGTTCTCGAAGAACTTCTCGTAGGCCGCGCGGTCGTCGTCGCGCATGGAGCCGAGCTCGCTCGTGATGCGCTTCTCGATGCGGCGCGCGATGGCATGGAGCTGACGGTCGTGCTGCAGCGTCTCGCGGCTGATGTTGAGCGAGACGTCGGCGGAGTCGACGATGCCGCGCACGAAGTTGTAGTAGTCGGGCAGAAGCTCGGCGCACTTCTCCTGGATCATGACGTTGGAGCTGTAGAGCGCGAGCCCCTTCTCGTAGTCTTTGCTGTAGAGGTCGAAGGGCGCGCGGCCGGGGATGAACAGCAGCGCGTCGTACTCGAGCTGGCCCTCGGCGTGGAAGCTCACCGTGCGCGCGGGTGCCTCGAAGTCGTGGAAGGTGCTCTTGTAGAACTCGTCGTAGTCGGACTGCTCGACCTCGCTTGCGCGCTTCTTCCAGATGGGCGTCATGGAGTTGATGGTCTCGAGCTCCCGGTAGTCCTCGTACTCGGGCTTGTAGTCGTCGCCCGCGTCCTCCGGCTTGGGCTTCTGGCGGCTCTTGGTGACCATCATCTGGATCGGGTAGCGCACGTAGTTGCTATAGCGGCGGATGAGCTCTTTGAGCTCCCACTCGGAGAGGAAGCGGTCGTAGTTCTCGCCCGGCTCCGCGGGCTCGCCGGGCTGCGTCGGCTTCGCGGGCTCGTTGTCGCGCAGCGTGAGGATGACGTCGGTGCCGTGCTCGGCGCGCTCGCCGCTCTCGATGGTGTAGCCCTCCAGGCCGTCGGACTCCCAGGCGTGCGCCTCGTCCTCGCCGTAGGCGCGGCTCACCACGCGCACCTTCTTGGCGACCATGAAGGCGGAGTAGAAGCCCACGCCGAACTGGCCGATGATGTCCACGGCGTCGCCCTGGCTCTGGGCGTTGGCCTCCTTGAACTCCTCGGAGCCGGAGTGCGCGATGGTGCCCAGGTTGCGCTCGAGCTCGTCGGCCGTCATGCCGATGCCGTTGTCGGAGACCGTGATGGTGCGCGCGTCCCTATCGAAGCTCACGCGGATCGCGAGGTCGTCCTGCTTGACGCCGAGCGAGTCGTCCGTGAGGCTCTTGAAGTTGAGCTTGTCCACGGCGTCCGACGCGTTGGAGATGAGCTCGCGCAGGAAGATCTCCTTGTTGGTGTAGATGGAGTTGATCATGAGGTCGAGGAGCTTCTTGCTCTCCGTCTTGAACTTGCGCATGTGCTGCGTCCTTCCCATGTTGCCGCATGCGGCCACCCGCCGCATGACGCGATGTACCGCACCCATGGTACCCATATCCGCACGCATAAAACCTTAGCGCGCAAGACTTAGATTTTCTTCATGTTGAGCGGCGGCGCGAGCGGGCACGTGCGGCAGCGGCCGCAACGGCCCCCTGCGACAGGCGCCGCCGAGGCCGCCATATGCAAACGGGTTCTGCAGGGCAGGTTCTAGAGGTCGGCCTCTACACCGTGAGGACCATCATGATGATGATGCAGGCGAAGCCGGCGATATCGGTGCCGGTGAAGACCGTGCCGAGCGCGATGGCGCTCGTGACGGCCGCGGAGACGGGCTCGACCGTGCCGATGAGGCTCGCGCGCATGGAGCCGATGTCCTTGACGCCCTGCATGTAGAGCGAGTAGGCCAGGCACGACCCGACGAGCGCGAGCACGATGAACGCGCCCCAGGCGATGCCGTCGAAGGCCGGCATGTGCGCCCACGGCTGGATGAAGAGGCTCGACACGATGCCGCAGATGAGCATGCCCGAGCCGGTCACGACCGGCGCGCCGTACTTGGGCAGGATGCGCACCGGGACGATCGACATCGCCGCCGCGCCGAGCGCGGAGATGAGGCCGATGAACAGGCCGAACGGTGGGATGGACAGGTTGGAGGGGTCGCCGCCCGTGGCCAGGAGGTAGGTGCCCACCAGCGCGAGGCCCACGCCGATGAGCTCGCGGCGCCGCGGGGCGCGGTGCGTGGTAAGGCAGGCGTAGACCATGATGATCACGAGCTGCAGGCACTGGAGCACGGTCGCGGTGCCGGCGTTGGTGATGCGGATGGACATGAGGTAGCCGAGCTGGTTGAGCAGCACGCCCGACGCGGAGAAGGCCAGAAGCACCATGAGGTCGCGTTTGTCGGTGAAAAGCCGGCGCAGGCGCTCGCGATCCTTCGCGCGCGCGAGGATCACGACGAGGAACATGGCGCCGGCGGTGATCTGGCGCATGCACATCAGCCACATCGTGTCGGCGGCGTAGTTCTCGAACAGGAAGTCGGCGCAGGTGCCCGAGAAGCCCCAGAACAGGCCGCCGAAGAAGGTGGCGAGCACGCCGACGAGCATGCGGCGGCTGCTCTCGGCGTTGGCGCGCTCGCGCATACGGCGGCGCTTCTTGCGCGCCTTGGCGTCGGTGCCGTACAGGTCGGGGTCGCTCGGGGATATCGCGCGGGTGACGGCCGCCTCGAGCGCGGGGATCGCGACGGCCGGCTGGACCGAGGCGTAGCTCACGGCCGCCTCATGGGTGTCGGCGAGCTGGCGCTCCGGCGCGCGGCGATCCGCTGCCGAAGGCTCGATGTCCCGTGTGCCGTCCATGTCGTTCCTCTTCTTGCCCATCGCCATGGTCCCCGCCTTCCCCGTCTCGTGCACCCGTTCACCTTAACCCAAGATTCCGCAGGATAGAGCCGTTGTTTTGCGATCTGGCGATATCGCTTTAGTCCGCCGAAGCATGCCCTTCGGTTTGCGCGCCGCCACGCGGTGCACACGCCCTGGGCTTCACATTCGCTCCATACCGCCCCGGGCGCGGCGGCGCGGGCCACATGGGTATACTCGTGGGTGTTCATGCGCATCCGGGCGCCCCCATCGCGAGCGCGCCGCCCCATCAGAAGGAGTCATGCCTATGTCCACCCCCTCGACCGAGCACGCCGACCCGCGGGCCGCGGCACGCGGTCTGCTCGAGCCCGGCTCATGCGTCTGCGGGTTTTCCATCGAGCGCCGCGAGACCATCGACGAACTCGATGCCGACGCCTACCTGCTGCGCCATGCCGCGAGCGGCGCGCGCCTGCTCTACCTCGCCTGCGACGACGAGAACAAGGCCTTCTCCATCGCCTTCAAGACCCCGCCGGCAAACGACACGGGCGTCTTCCACATCCTCGAGCACTCCGTCCTCTGCGGCTCGGAGAAGTTCCCCGTGAAGGAGCCCTTCGTCGACCTCATCAAGAGCTCCATGCAGACGTTCCTGAACGCCATGACCTACCCCGACAAGACGGTCTATCCCGTGGCGTCCACCAACGAGCAGGACCTCTTGAACCTCATGGACGTCTACCTGGACGCCGTGCTCAACCCCGCGATCTACACCAAGCCGACCATCTTCCAGCAGGAGGGCTGGCACCTGGAGCTCGACGTGCCGGAAGGCGCCGAGCCGCGCCAGGGCACCCTCCGCGTGAACGGCGTCGTCTTCAACGAGATGAAAGGCGCGCTCTCCGACCCCATGAGCGTGCTCGACGACGCGGTGATGAGCTCGCTCTTCCCCGGGACCGCCTACGCCTGCGAGTCGGGCGGCGACCCGCGCCACATCCCCGAGCTCACCTACGAGGAGTTCATCGACACGCACGCGCGCCACTACAACCTGGCTAACAGCTACATCACGCTCTACGGCGACTTCGCCGACGTCCGCCGCGAGCTCGCGTTCCTGGACGAGCGCTACCTCTCGCAACGGAGCGCCGCCGACGCCTACATCGAGCGCCGCCGCGCCGAGGGGGCGCTGCCCGCCGAGCTCGCGCCCAACCCGCTCGGCGAGATCGAGCCGGTCGTCTGCGAGCACCGCGTCGTGCACATGGACACCACGCCCGAGAACGCCCTCGTGGGCATCGCCTACGTGCTGGGCGACGCGCTCGACACCTTCCGCACCGTCGCGGCGGACGTGCTGTTCGACGCGATCCTGGGCTCCAACGAGGCACCGCTCAAGAAGGCGATCCTCGCGGCGGGCCTCGGCGGCAACGTGGTGAGCTACACGGCCCCCACCTGCGTCAAGCCCTACGAGATGCTCATCCTGCAGAACGTCTGGCCCGGCGCCGCCGAGAAGCTCCAGCGGCTCGTACTCGACGAGTGCGCGCGGCTGGTGCGCGAGGGCGTCCCGCGCGACCGCCTCGATGCCGTGCTCTCGGGCAACGAGTACGCCCTGCGCCAGCGCGACTACGGCACCGCCGACGGCGTGGTGCTCGCCTGCGACGCCCTGAACACCTGGCTCTACAGCGACGACGCGCCCACGGACGCCCTCAAGTACGCCGACACGTACGCCAGGCTGCGCCAAGAGCTCGAGGGCGACTTCTTCGAGCGGCTGCTCGCGGAGCTCGTGCTCGAGAGCGACCACCATGCCCTCGTGGAGCTCGTGCCGACCGGCGGCACCGCGCCCGACGAGAAGGCCGCAGGTGAGGATGCCGCTGCCGACGGCGACGCCCCCGCCGCCAACGCCCCCGCCGACGACGAGGCCGCGCGCCTCGCCGCCATCAAGGACGCCATGTCCGACGGGGAGCTCCAGCAGGTCATCGACACCGTGGCCGAGCTGCGCGCGCAGCAGGAGGCCGAGGACGCGCCCGAGGACCGCGCCAGGCTCCCGCGCCTGCACGTCGCGGACATCGGCGACGCCCGCCCCGAGCCCGCGCTTGTCGTGGACACCACCGCGCCCATCCCCTGCCTCAAGCACGACATCCCCACGCGCCGGCTCGCCTACGCGCTCACGTACTTCGACCTGAGCCACCTGAGCCATGCCGAGCTGCCCTACGTGAAGGTGCTCTGCCGTCTTTTGCAGCAGCTCGCCACCGCGCGCATGAGCGCCGCCGAGCTCGACACCTACATCGGCTCCAACCTGGGCTTCCTCTCGTTCACGACCGAGGTGTACCTGCAGGAGCGCAACTGGCGCCTCGCGCGGCCGGTGCTGCTCGTCTCCGCCGGCGCGCTCTCGGAGAAGATCGATATGCTCGCGCGCATCCCGCGCGAGGTCTGGGCCGGGACCGTCTTCGAGGACACCGGCCGCATCCGCGATGTGCTCACGCAGATGCGCATCGGCATGGAGCAGGCCTTCCTGAACGCCGGCCATCAGGCCGCGCTCGGGCGCGCGCTCTCGTACGTCTCGCCCGCCGCCGTGGTCTCCGACCAGCTTGCCGGCGTGGAGTTCTACCGCTTCCTGCGCGACGTGCTCGACCGCTTCGACGAGCGCGCCGAGGAGCTCTGCGACAAGCTCCGGGAGCTGCAGGGCCGCATCTTCACCTCGACGGGAACCATCGCGAGCTTCACCGGTTCGGACGAGGACTACGAGCGCTACTGGGCTGCCGCCGGAGACCTCGGCCTCGCGCCGCGCACCGCGCCCGCCAAGGAGCTCTACGTGCCCGCGCCCGAGGACAAGCACGAGGCGTTCGTGATTCCGAGCGACGTCTGCTACCTCGGCAAGGCCATCGACCCGCGCGTGCTCGGCATCGCGACTGACGGCTCATGGAGCATCGCTGCGAACGCCCTTACCTACGGCTACCTCTGGAACGAGATCCGCGTGAAGGGCGGTGCGTACGGCTGCGGCTTCCAGAGCGTTCCCGGCAGGCGCGCGGCGTTCTACACCTACCGCGACCCCGCGATCGATCCCTCGCTCGCGCGAATCGCCAAGGCCGGCGCCTGGCTGGGCGAGCTCGATGCCGATCGCGACACCTTCGAGGGCTATATCGTGAGCAAGGTTTCCGACTTCGACGCCCCGGTGAAGCCCTACGCGCTCGCCAAGCGCCAGGACGGCGCCTATCTCTCGGGCCGCCCGGCGGATTTCCGCTCCGCGACGCGCGCCGAGATGCTCGCCACCACGCCCGAGCGCCTGCGTGAGCTGGGCGACGACGTCGCGCGCATCGCCTCCGAGGCTCCCGCCTGCGTCTTCGGCGGCCGCGACATCATCGAAGCCAGCAGCGAGGACTGGACCGTCGTGGACCTGCTGGGGTAGGCCCCCTCTTCGACGCCTTCGGCCGCCCGGGTCGCGCGATGCGCCGCTCGGGCGGCTTTTTCACTCGATGCGACGTTACCGCGCACTTCGTACATGAAACGATGCTCTGTATCGACGGCAGCCCTCGTTCTGCGTCTGCATGCCAGCCGCCTCCCGCAGTGCTCCCTCAAGCTGGGTGCATCGCGAAACGTGTTAGGTGCAAACCTCCAGCGAAATAAAGTCGACCGTTCTTTATTTCCCCTGCGAGTTTGCACCTAACGGGAAATCAGGCGCACGTAACGACAACTGGGAATACGAAACAGGGGGCCAACAGCCACCCGGGCCGGGTACAGGCCGCGCATCAAGGGATACGGCGACCGCCCCCGCGCTGCTCGTTCCTACACCAGGCCCGCGCGGCGGCGCGCGAGACGACCGGCCAGGCGGATGTCATAGGGCGTGGTCTGGTAGACGTAGTAGTTCAGCCAGTTGGTGTAGAGCAGCTGCGCCTGGCTGCACCAGGTGTTGAGCGGCTCGCGCGCGGGGTCGTCATCGGGGAAGTAGTTCACCGGGATGTCGGGGCCGATCCCGCGGTCCAGGTCGCGCTCGTACTCGAGCTTGAGCGTGTCGGCATCGTACTCGGGATGGCCGAACACGAAGAACTGCCGGCTGTCGACGCTCTTCACGATGTAGAGGCCCGCCTCGTCGGAGACCGCGAGCACCTCGAGGTCGCAGCAGGCCTCGACGTCCTCGCGCCTCACCTCGGTGTAGCGGGAGTGCACCGCGTTGAAGCGATCGTCGAAGCCGCGCACGAGCGGCGACGACTTCTTGACAAGGTAGTGCTCGTACACGCCCGAGAGCTTCGCCGGGAGCTCGTGCTTCTGGATGCCGTAATGATGGTAGAGACCGGCCTGCGCGCCCCAGCAGATATGCAGCGTGGAGTGCACGTTGTCGACCGACCAGTCCATGATGCGCTGCAGCTCGGGCCAGTAGTCGACATCCTCGAAGTCGAGCTGCTCGACCGGGGCGCCCGTGATGATGAGGCCGTCGAAGTGCTCGTGCTCGACCTCCTCGAAGGTACGGTAGAAGGTCTCGAGATGGCTCTCCGAGACGTTCTTGGCATCGTGCGTGGCCGTGCGCAGCAGCTCGACCTCGATCTGGAGCGGCGTGTTGGAGAGCTTGCGCATGATCTGCGTCTCGGTCGCGATCTTGGTGGGCATGAGGTTCAGGATGAGCACATGCAGCGGACGGATGTCCTGGTGCAGCGCGCGGAACTCCGTCATGACGAAGATGTTCTCGCTGTCGAGCGCAGCGGTCGCGGGCAGGGCGTTGGGGATGCGGATGGGCATGGCGGTCTCCTTCTTCATGCGCTTGCCGCGCCGACCGATGCCGCGCCGGTATCTAGGCGGCCGCATCTCGCGCGTGCCGTTTTATCTTTTCACGCCGGCGGGCGGGCGTCAAATGGTCTGGGCGCGCCTTCGCGAGCCGTGCGTCCCATCCCGTACCGAGCGCCGGCAGTTCATATCTGAATTCCACGGCCATTTTTCAATGTATCGAGCGAAATACCGCCCGAGAGGCACGTTCGATCGCCCGCTTCAAGGGGAAGCCTACCCGCGCTCCTCCTCGAACGCGGCGACGGCGGCCAGGAGCGCCTCGCCGAACTCGTCCGCCTTGCGCTCGCCGATGCCCGAGACCTGCAGCAGCTCCTCGCGCGTGCGCGGGCGCAGCCGGCAGATGCCGCGGAGCGTCTTGTCGTTGCAGATGATGTAGGGCGGCACGTCGCGCTCGCCGGCGAGCTCCAACCTGAGCGCGCGCAGGCGCTCGAAGAGCTCGGCGTCGTCACCCACGCGATCTCGAGCAGGACCCGCCGCCTCCTCGCGCAGCAGGTCGATCGCGCGCCGCGTGCGGGCGTTCGCCGCGCGACGGGACGAGCGGCTCTTGATCGTGAAGCTGAAGGCGCCCTCCGTGGCGCCCACGGCCTCGCCGGCGCGGGGGCCGGGCGCGATGACCGGGTACTGCCCCTGCGAGACCTCGAGGTAGCCCCGCCCCGCGAGCTGGTCGATCACGTCCTTGATACGGGCCGTCGGCATGGAGGCGAGCGCGGCATGGCACGCGTCATCGGCCAGGCCGAGCGATCGGATGCGCTCGCCCATAGCTCCATGGAGCGTCTCGGCGATGAGCGTCTTGCCGAAGCGCGCCGGGTGCGCGAGCACGAAGCGGACGACGGAGCGCGCGGCATCGGTGACGTCCTCGACCGCGAAATCGGTAAGGCAGTTCGAGCAGTTGCCGCACCCGGGGGCGGCGTCCCCCTGAACATTGCCCGCGCGCGAGGCACCCTCCTCGACGCCGAGCACGCCGGCGTCCCCGAAGTACCTCAGGATGTACGCGCGCAAGCAGCCCGTCGTCTGGCAGTAGCCTTCCATCTGGGCGAGCAGGCGGTACCGGTTGCGGCGCGCCTGCTCGCGCTGCTCCGGGTCGAGCTCGCGCTCGGCCTCGTCACCGCGGTCGATGAGGAAGCGCCGCAGGCGAAAGTCGTTGCCGTTCCACAGAAGATGGCAGCTCGCCGGGTCGCCGTCGCGTCCGGCGCGGCCCGCCTCCTGGTAATACGCCTCGATGCTCTCGGGCACGTTATGGTGGATGACGTAGCGCACGTTGGGCTTGTCGATCCCCATGCCGAATGCGTTGGTCGCGACGATCACCGGCATGCGGTCGGCGATGAACGCCTCCTGGTTGGCGCGCCGCTCCTCGACCGTGAGGCCCGCGTGGTAGCGGCCCACGCGCACGTTGGCCACCGCGAGCCGGCGCCCCAGCTCGGCGGCGAGCTCCTCGACCGTCCGGCGCGTCGAGCAGTAGACGATCCCGCTCTCGCCGGCATGCGCGAGCGCGTAGTCGCAGATCCAGCGCGCCTTGGCCTTGTCGCCCATCTCCTCGACTCCGAAGTAGAGGTTGGCGCGGTCGAAGCCGGTCACCACGCGCTCGGGCGCGCGCAGCCCGAGCATGCCCTCGATGTCGACGCGCACGCGCTCCGTCGCGGTCGCGGTGAATGCCGCCATCACCGGGCGGCTGCCGAGCTCGCGCACGAACCGCTCGATCTCGAGATACGAAGGGCGGAAGTCCTGCCCCCATTGCGAGACGCAGTGCGCCTCGTCGACGGCGACAAGCGGGATGCCGATACCGCCCGGGCCGCTCGCCGCGCGCGCGAACGCGAGGAAACGCGGGTCCTCGAGGCGCTCGGGTGCCACGTACATGATCTGGTACCAGCCCTCGGCGGCGCGCTTGAGCACCGTGTTCTGCTGGCCGGGCGTGAGCGTCGAGTTGAGGTAGGCGGGGCGCGCGCCCGCCGCCTTGAGGGAGAAGACCTGGTCGGCCATGAGCGAGACGAGCGGGCTCACCACGAGCGTGATGCCCGGCAGCATGAGCGCCGGCACCTGGTAGCAGACGGACTTACCCGCACCGGTGGGCATGACCGCCAGGGCGTCCCTCCCGGAGAGGATGGCCGAGACCACCTGCTCCTGCCCGGGGCGGAACGCATCGTAGCCGAAGTAGCGCTTGAGCGCCTCGCGCGCGGCGCCCATCGACCGCACGCCGTCACATCCCTCGAATGCCCCTGCCGTCATAACCCTCCCCTCGGGTGCCCTGGCCGCGTCGCGCGCGGCCCCGTTCGCGGAAGATGCATGGAGCCTCCATGGTAGCCGATGCCCGCCCGCGGGCATGCTAGAATCGGCGCGACCCAACGTACACGGCTATCGTATCGAGCCGCCGAGGCGCAGCGCGCACCGGCGGCCGCGCCGCGCCCGCCGCATGGCGGACCGCTCAGACCACCTAAGGAGGAGGACCCGTGAACACCGCCACCGACCTCATCGGCGACCTCGGCCATGAGCTTGCCCGGCTCACCGTCATCCGGCGCATCATCACCGCGCTCGCCGTGACGGCATCGGCCCTGCTCCAGGCCTACCTCATCCAGGCGTTCATCAACCCGGCGAACCTTCTTCCCAGCGGTTTCACCGGCGTGGCCGTGCTCATCGACCGCATCACCGCCCTGTGGGGCATCCGCATCTCGACCGACCTGGGCATGCTCGCCCTCAACATCCCGCTCGCGCTCATCTGCCTGCGCAGCATCTCCAAGCGCTTCGTCCTCTTCTCGATGCTCCAGGTCGCGCTCTCGGCAGCGTTCCTCAGGTTCCTCGAGTTCCAGCCCATCCTGGACGACCAGATCATGCTCGTGGTCTTCGGCGGGTTCATCTCGGGCCTCTCGATCGCCATCGCGCTCAAGGCGGGCGCCTCGACGGGCGGCACCGACTTCATCTCGCTGCTCGTCGCCAACCGCACCGGCAAGACCATCTGGGGCTTCATCTTCGCGAGCAACTGCGCGCTTTTGGTCATCTTCGGCGCGCTCTTCGGGTGGGAGAACGCCGCGTACTCGATCGTGTTCCAGTTCATCGCGACCAAGACCATCGACAGCTTCTACCACCGCTACGACCGTGTGACGCTGCAGATCACCACGAAGCGCGCCGACGAGGTGATGGACGCCTACATCGAGAGCTTCCAGCACGGCATCAGCTGCGCCGAGGTCATCGGCGGCTACAGCCGCGAGCGCATGTACCTGCTGCACACCGTCGTGTCCACCTACGAGTCCGAGGACATCATCAAGCTCGTGCGGGAGGTCGACCCCGGCGCCGTGATCAACGTCTTCCGCACCGACAACTTCGTCGGCGGCTGGTGGCGCGGGCACGCCGACGAACCCGTGCCCACCGCCGTGCCCGACCCGAGCAAGCTCCCCGCGCGCGAGGCCGCCCGCAAGCGCCGCAGCGCGCTCATGCAGGACGACGGGCGCTGAGCCCACCTGCAAACCGATACGCTGCCTCCCTGCGCCGAGCAAGGCGTGCAAGCCTAGTCGTCGTCGCCCGAGGGGCCGAGCTCCACAAGCACGCCGAGCGCGGCCGCCACGACCCCGCGCTCGTCCGCGGCGTCGAGCCCGACGCCCACGCCCGAGCCGGCGCCCGCGCCCGCCTTGTACGGCACGGAGAGCTTGCGGCTCTTGGGGAAGTTCACCGCGCCCAGGCGGTCGCGCAGCTCGAAGGCAGCGGCCTTGGGCACGTCGACCCCCTGGAACACCAGGCGCCCCTGCGTGAGCGAGATGCTCTCCAGCCCCAGGCGGTCGGCGCGGATGCGTAGCCGCGCGCGGTCGAAGAGGTTCCTGCCGGCCAGCGGCAGCTCGCCGTAGCGCTCCTCGCACTCGCGCTGGGCCTCGTCCACGGCGGCCAGGGTATCCGCCGCCGCGATCTTGCGGTACACGAGCACGCGTCGGTCGACCTCGGGCAGGTACTCCTCGTCGAGGAAGTAGTCGGCCGGCAGGTTGATGGCCACGCCCGCCTGCTCGACCGCGCCATCGTCCTCGCCCCGGGCCTCGGCGACCGCTTGGCCCAGCATCTGCGTGAAGAGGTCGAAACCCACGCTCGAGAGGTTGCCGTGCTGCTCGGCGCCCACGAGCGAGCCCGCGCCGCGGATCTCGAGGTCGCGCATGGCGATGCGCATGCCGCTGCCGAGCTCCTGGAACTCCGAGAGCGCGGTCAGGCGCTCCGTGGCCTCCTCGGTGAGCGGTAGCTCGCCGGGGAACATGAAGTAGGCGTACGCCTGCGTGGCGGAGCGGCCCACGCGGCCCTTGAGCTGGTAGAGCTGGGCCAGGCCCAGACGCTGCGAATCCTCGATGATGAGGGTGTTCGTGTGGGGGTTGTCGATGCCGCTCTCGATGATCGTGGTCGCCACGAGCACGTCGACGCGCCCCGCGGCGAACTCGATCATCACGTCCTCGACCTCCCGCGGGCTCATCTTGCCGTGCGCCACGGCCACGCGAGCCTCGGGCACGGCCTCGTGCACGCGGTCCACGGCGTCGTCGATGGTCTTGACGCGGTTAGACACGTAGTACACCTGCCCGCCGCGGCCGAGCTCCAAGCGGATCGCGGCCGAGACCACGTCGGGGTCGTACTCGCCCACGTGCACGGCGACGGGGCGGCGCCCGGTGGGCGGCGTGGTGATGAGGCTCATGTCGCGCACGCCGGAGATGGCCATCTGCATGGTGCGCGGGATGGGCGTGGCCGAGAGCGTGAGCACGTCGATCTGCTCGCGCAGGTTCTTGAGCTGCTCTTTATGCTGCACGCCGAAGCGCTGCTCCTCGTCGATGATCACCAGACCCAGGTTCGCCGGGTTCACGTCGCTCGACAGCAGCCGGTGCGTACCCACGAGCACGTCGAGCTTGCCCTCGGCGAAGGCGGCGAGCGCGCGGCGCTGCTGCGCGGGCGTGCGGAACCGGGAGAGGACCTCGACCTCGACGCCGAAGGGCGCGAAGCGCTCGAAGAACGTCTGGTAGTGCTGCTGCGCCAGGATGGTCGTGGGACAGAGCACCATGACCTGCCGGCCCGAGTCGACGCACTTGAACGCCGCGCGCAGCGCCACCTCGGTCTTGCCGAAGCCCACGTCACCGCAGAGCAGGCGGTCCATGGGCTTGGCCGCCTCCATGTCGGCCTTGATGTCGGCGATGGCGTCGAGCTGGTCGTGCGTGGGCTCGTACGGGAAGCTCGCCTCCATCTCGAGCTGCTCGGGCGTGTCGGGCGGGCAGGCGATACCTGTGATGGACGAGCGGCGCGTGTAGAGGTCCACGAGGTCGAACGCGAGCTTCTTCGCGCTTTTGCGCGCGCGCTTGGTGGCGCGGCTCCAGTCCGCCGTGTTGAGGCGCGTGAGGCGCGGGTTCTGGCCGTCCGGGCCCACATAGCGCGTGATGCGGTCGACCTGCTCGAGCGGCACGTAGAGCTTGTCGCCGTCCGCGTACTCCAACAGGAAGTAGTCGCGCTCGCGGCCGGCCACCTCCTGGCGGACGATCTCGGCGAAGTGCGCGATGCCGTGCGTGGCGTGCACCACGTAGTCGCCCGGCTTGAAGGGGAACGTGACCTCGGTCACGTCCACGCGACGGCGCGTCTTGCGGCCGCGGCGGGCATCCATGCGCGCGTTGAGGTCGGCGATCGAGAATACCGCGAGGTGCGCCTCGGGCACCACCACGCCCGCGGGCAGCGGCAAGTCGACGAAGGTGACGCGCCCCCGCGTGAGCGTCGGGGCCTTGGGGGCGGCCTCGACCGTCCCGGTCTCGATACCCCGCGCGTTCAGCGGGTCGGCGCGGCGCGCGCTCACCGCGGGCTCGATGCGCTCTCGGTTCTCCGGCGCCGCCTGCAGCGACTCCTCGAACGAGATGCCCTCGTCGGTGAACGAGAGCTCGAGCGACTCGCGCGCGCCGCGGTCGGGCGCCGCGAACACGCAGGCGAACCTGTTCGCCGTGACCTCCTGGATACGCGAGATGAAGCGCGTGTCCGACCCGGCGATAGCGGGCTGCTCGATCTTGAGCTCGGCCGTCACGGCGCCGCCCGCGCGGATGATCGAGACGTAGTTCAGACGCTGCTGGCGACCGAAGTCGAGCTCCTGGGGGCGCATGTAGAGCCCCTCCAGGCGCACACCCGTCGCCTCGCCGGCGCGACGCTCCAGGTCCTCGTAGGCGCGCGAGCAGTCGTCGAAAAGCGAGCGCGGTTCCGAGAGCACGACGAGCGTGTCGCGGCCCATGTGCGCGAGCGGGCTCGCCGTCCGCTCGTACATGAAGGGCAAAAAGCGGTCGAGCTCGGGCGTGACCACGCGCGCGTCCGCGAGCTCGAGCACCGCGGCGAGCTCGGTGTCGGCCTGCGCGGGCTGGTAGAGCGCGACGTGCAGGCGATGCACGGCGTCGTCGGTGAGCGCCAGCTCGCGGCAGGGGAAGATCTCGATGGCGTCCTCGTCGCCGATGGTCTGGCCCGTGGAGGTCACCATGCGGCGGATGCGGTCGATCTCGTCGCCGAAGAACTCGATGCGCACGGGCGAGGTCGCCTGCGCAGGGAAGACGTCGACCGTGTCGCCGTGCACGCGGAAGAGGCCGGGGGCGTCCGCTGCGTCGGCGCTCGTGTAGCCCATGCCCACCAGGCGGCGCGGCACGTCCTCGAACGGCTGCTCCTCGCCGACCGCGAAGGTCGTCGACGCCCAGTAGCGGCTCTCCGCCGGGGGCACGCAACGCAGAAGCGAGCGGGCCGAGGCGACCATGATGCAGGCCTCGCCGCGGGCGATGCGGCCGAGCGCGGCGCACCTGGTTGCCACCACGGCGTCATCGGGCTGCTTGTCCTGCCAGGGGTAGTCCGTGCGCTCGGGGAAGCGCGCCACGTGCTCGAGCCCCACGTAGGCCGCGAGCGCACGGGCGGCGCGATCTGCCGCCTCCTCGCCCGAGACCACGTAGACGCACGGACGCGGAGCGCGCGCGAACTGCGCGGCGAGCAGGAGGGTGCGCCCGGACTGCGAGACCGCGAGCGTGGCGTCCTCGCCGGCGGCGAGTGCCTCCTCGATGGCGCGCGGGGCCTCGGCGGTGTAGAGCTGTGCGGCGATGCGATGGATGAGCATGCGAATCCTTCCTGCACGCGACATGCGAAACGGCGGACGCGGAGGCTCCGCGCCCGCTCGGGACGACTCGATGTGGGCTTTAAGTATAGGTCCCGGCAGGCTGCAGCGACATCCTTACACGAAAGCTCTCCGCAGCCGAAAGACGCGAGGACGATCAGAGATGCTCTGACGAAAACCCTGCGCTTTTCGCTTTACCGCCCTACCTGAACAGCTCGTCGTGGCTCCCCGTTCGTTCAAAGAAAGCGACCCGGTCATTCGATGACCAAATCACAAGCCAATCGCCGGCATTTGCAACATGGCATTCGTTGCGCCCTCTCCAGTTTCCCGTAAGAACATGCATGTTATGTCTACGACGCAAGACCTCGAGGGATTCGGCGCTGTTTTCGATGACAAGGTCGATGACCTTCTCAAGTTCGGAAAGATCCCATCCTCTGCGCTTCGCCTTCTTCTTGAGGTCGCGCTTGAACGCCCCAGAGAAGTCGGCGGTAAGACGCGACATCAGGACATCGCCGCTTCGATCAGGTCACGGCCTGTCGTGAACCGCCCCGTCTTTCCGGACGCCAGAAAGGCCTCGCCTTCGGCGATTGCAGATATGCTATTGGAATTAGGCTCTTCGGGAGCGAATGTAAGGGGAATGCTGCCTGTATTCACCATCTGCTTGTAGAATGCCCGGGTCACAGACGAAAGATCGAGGCCGTAGTACTCCGCAACCAGAGCCGCCCCGCGCTTGAGGTCCTCGTCAACCCGAATGGTGAGCGTCGAAGTCGCCATGATGATTTCCAATCGATAGGCATGTACATCTATATTATACCGTCCGCACATACATATATACCTATATGTATGTGCTTGAGCGTTATCAATCTAAGAATTACCACGCGCTCCAGATATCCAAAAGCCCGTCAACCGCAAACCTATAGCCCATCATGATGCAGCGTCCCGAAAAGGGGACTCCGCGTGTCGACCGCACGAGCACGTATAATGGGACGCGTCATCAGCCGGAAGGATTTGCATGGACCCGCTTCTCATCTGCGCGCTCATCGCCGCCGTCGCGGCCGTCGCCGCTGCAGCGGCATCGATAGCAGCCCTCGTGCTCGCGCGCCGCGAGTCCGAGCGCACGGAGGAGCTGACGCAGCGAATCGCCGAGGTGCAGGATGAGCTCGAGGACGAGAAGCGCTCGCTCGCGGCCCTCATGCAGCACGCCGCCGGCACGAGCCCCCTTATCCAGCAGCGCCTCGACGCCCTCACCCACCAGCTCGAGCGCACCGGCGACAAGATGGACGCCCTGCGCGCCGAGACCGCGCGCCAGCTCAACCTGAACCGCGAGAACGTCGAGCAGCGCCTCGACCGGGTCTCCGCGACGACCAGAAGCGAGCTCGGCGAGATGCGCGCCGTCGTGGACCGCCAGCTCGCGGGCATCCGCACCGACACCAACACGCAGCTCGACCGCATGCGCGCGACGGTGGACGAGAAGCTGCAGGAGACGCTCGCCGTGCGCATCCGCCAGTCGTTCGAGCTCGTGAACGAGCAGCTCGCCGCCGTGAGCCGCGGCCTCGGCGAGATGCAGAACCTCGCCAGCGACGTCGGCGGCCTGAAGCGGGTCCTCGCCAACGTCAAGACCCGCGGCATCATGGGGGAGATCCAGCTCGGCGCCATCTTGCGCGAGATCCTCTCGCCCGCCCAGTACGCGGAGAACGTCACCACGGTCCCCGGCAGCACCGCGCGCGTCGAGTTCGCCGTGCGGCTCCCCGGCCTCGACGGCGACACGGTCTGGCTCCCCATCGACTCGAAGTTCCCCGGCGACGCCTACGAGCACCTGCGCGCCGCCGAGGAGGCGGGCGACACCGCCGCCATCGATGCCGCGTGGAAGACGCTCGAGGGCCGCATCAAGCAGGAGGCGAAAGACATCCGCGACAAATACGTGGAGCCGCCCGCGACCACGACCTTCGGCATCCTCTTCCTGCCGTTCGAGGGCCTCTACGCCGAGGTCGTGAACCGCCCGGGCCTCATCGAGGAGCTGAGCCGCACCTACCGCGTGAACGTCGCCGGCCCCAGCACGATGGCCGCGCTGCTCAACAGCCTCCAGATGGGCTTCCAGACCGTCGCCATCCAGAAGCGCGCCGCCGAGATCCAGCACGTGCTCGCCGCGGTGAAGACCGAGTTCGGCCGGTACCACAAGTCGCTGCTCAGGGCCAAAAAGCAGCTCAACACCGTGGGCAAGACGGTGGACGAGCTGCTCGGGGCGCGCGCCAACAAGATGAACAGGGCGCTCGACGGCATCGTCGAGCTCGAGAGCCTCGATGAGGCCGAGCGGCTGCTCGGCATCGACCCCGCAGACACCGATGGCGCCACCGCGGAAGCGGCGGCGCCCCCTAAGGAGGACTAGCCATGCCGCGCGAGACCAACGCCGCGAAACGCGAGCGCGCCATCGAGGTGTGCCGCCGCCTGAACGAGCGCTACGGCCCGGTCGAGTGCTTCCTCGACCACGAGAACCCGTTCCGGCTCGTGATATCGGTCCTCCTCTCCGCGCAGACGACCGACGCCCAGGTGAACAAGGTCACCCCGGAGCTCTTCCGCCGCTGGCCCACGCCCGAGGCCATGGCCGGCGCCACGCCCGCCGAGGTGGCCGAGGTCATCAAGTCGCTCGGTTTCTACAAGACGAAGGCCAAGCACGCGGTCGAGTGCGCGCAGATGATCGTCGCCGACTACGG
The DNA here is from genome assembly GCF_902150035.1 of Enorma burkinafasonensis. Lineage (GTDB taxonomy): Bacteria > Actinomycetota > Coriobacteriia > Coriobacteriales > Coriobacteriaceae > Enorma > Enorma burkinafasonensis. The sequence goes on along the minus strand of NZ_LR597503.1, from coordinate 62,922 downwards.
CGGCGAGGTGCCCGCCGACATGAAGGAGCTCGTGAAGCTCCCCGGCGTGGGGCGCAAGACGGCCAACATCGTGCTCAACGTCGGCTTCGGCATCGTGGAGGGCATCGCGGTCGACACCCATGTGAACCGCATCGCGCACCGGCTCATGCTCTCGCCCAAGACGCATGCGAAAGAGCCCCTCAAGACCGAGCAGGACCTGCTCAAGATCCTCCCGCGCGAGTACTGGAACGACGTGAACCACCAGTGGATCATGCTCGGCCGCGAGATCTGCGACGCGCGCAAGCCGCTCTGCGGAGCGTGCCCGCTCGCCGACATCTGCCCGAGCGCCAGGGTATAGCTCGCGCAACACAGCGCAGCGGCGGCTTCGGCGGAATCCACCGCCTCCGCGATCTCATGAGAGGCCACGCCTCCATCGATGGAGCGGCCGCGATCTACTGACGGGGACGTCCCGCGTGTCCCGGCGACTCCTTCCTGCGGCGAATCGACTCCTTCGTCACATAGGTTCTTCTGCCCTGACGATATCCCACCAGAATGCCGTCCCTGATCATATGCGTCACCCGACTCGGCGAGATGTCGAGGTCGCGCGCCGCCTGAGCGGCGGACACCACATCTCCCTCGACGATATAGCTCTCGTCGGTTTCGACGCAGAGGACCACAGGCAACCCCTCCGAGCGCTCGAGACCGAACCGGGCCTCCGGAATAGGGTCGCCGCATGCCATGAGCGCCGCGATATAGGTCTTCATCGCATCGATTCCCATCTCGATCGCCTCACGATAGGTGCGACCGAACGAGAGGCATCCCGGGAGGTCCGGGATCTCCACGCGATAGCCGTCATCTTCCGGATGCAGCATCGCTTGATATACGAAACGCTCCATGATCAGCCCCCTTATCTCCAACCCGCCAAACGAGCGATCTGACGATAGGTTCCTAGTGCGATTTCCTTATGGGATGTAGGCACGCTTATGGTCTTTCCTCCTTTTCGAACAACCACATGGCTTCCCTTCCCAGGGAAGAGCACCCAACCTTCCTTTCGGAAACGCCCAAGGACCTCGCGAACCTCGCATTCCCTCGGCATATGTCACCCCTTTATTATAAATACTTTATAGTTATGTCACGCCATCAGTTCTCTTGCGAAGGCGGTCACCCGCGTGGCCATCTCACCTAGCAGGGTCGCCACCTCCTCGGGGGAGGCGCCGTTCAGGATGCAGGTGAGCACGTACGAGCCCACGAAGATCGCGGCGAGCAGCACCGGGATCATGACGATGAGCGCGAGCGCGCGCACGACGGCCGCCAAGCGGCGACGGCGTCCGCGCCGCTTATGGAACGCGAGCTCCTCGCGATAGGATTCCTGGGATATCGAATAGGAAGGGTCGGCATGGGGATGCGCCGGGGCAGCGCCCGCCCCGCCGGCAGCCTCGGGCCGCGGCGAGCGGCGCTTGGCGCGCCGCCTTCCGAGCAGCCGGCCGAGGCCGAAGCGGGGGCCGTCGTCTTGCATCTGGCGCTGGAACTCCGACCAGTCGGGCGCACCCCACGAGCTCAAGGGGTCGTCCGCGCGATCCGGCTCCGTGCCGTGCGCGCGCTGGGCCTCGTACTCGTCTTGCACGGCCTTGAGCCACGCGTCGCTTTCGCGCCGGCGCTCGGCGGCCATGCGGGTCGACGCCTGCTGCGGCGTCTCGATGAACAGGTTCATGCAAGCCTCCTCACGAGGCATGCACGGGAGAGGGAACCTACAGGATGGCGGAGGGCGCACGCGCGGTCAAGGACGCTGCCGCGAGATTTCGCCCGCATGGGTGCCGCCGACGGGCACAAGGTATGCAGGCGCGTCATCTACCTGCGAAGATAATCGAGCTGCCCGAATCGTTCCGAAAGCTTGCCGGAACCTCGCCCAAACCTGTCCGAAACGTCACGGGAACCTTCCCCCGATCTTTCCGGGGGAGGCTGACGGCGCGCGCTCCCAGCCCGCACGGCCGACCACGCGAGCGCCCCGGCGAGCACGAGCGAAGATCGCCGCCGCCCGTGCGGTGGACACCCGCGACGCAAAAGCCCGCCCGACATCCCAGGGGACATCGGGCGGGCGGCTAGAGGCTAGAAGCTAGCGGGGCCGGGACCTAGTAGTTGACCACATGCTCCTCGAAGTAGCTCTTCGGGTGGTTGCAGACCGGGCAGATCTCGGGCGCGGTCGGGCCGACATGCAGGTGGCCGCAGTTGCCGCACTTCCACACCTTGACGCCCTCGCGCTCGAAGACCTCGCCCTTCTCGATGCGCTCGGCGAGCTTGAGGTAGCGCTCCTCATGCGCCTTCTCGACCGCGCCGACGCCCTTGAACTTGGCGGCGATCTCCTTGAAGCCCTCCTCCTCGGCGGTGGCGGCGAACTCGGCGTACATGGTGGTCCACTCGTAGTTCTCGCCGGCGGCGGCATCCTTCAGGTTGTCGAGGGTGCCCGGCACGGCGCCGCCATGGAGGTACTTGAACCACAGCTTGGCGTGCTCGGCCTCGTTCAGAGCGGTCTCCATGAAGATGTTGGAGATCTGGACGTAGCCGTCCTTCTTGGCCTGCGAGGAGTAGTAGCGGTACTTGGTATGGGCCTGCGACTCACCCGCAAACGCGGTCTCGAGGTTCTTCTTGGTCTGGGAGTTCTCGAAATCCATGGCTCTTCCCTTCTGTCGTCGAACACGGGTCCACCGCACGGCGATATGCGGCTATGCCCACTGTATACCCAACGACGGGCAGTTCCAATTCCTTATTAGGACAGCGTCAAAATTACGCAATCGTCCACACGCGGCCGTCGGCACCCGCCGCCGCATCCCCGTCGACCGCGCAGAACCCCTCGGCTACCAGCGCGTCGAGCAGCTCCTCGACGAGCTTCGCCTCGACCGGCGGCCGGGACGCCGCGCGCTCCACCCGGTCGAGCGCGCCGATGACCTCCTCGAGCGCGAGGCCGTGTCCGTCGCGGTGCGCGTCCAGAAGGATCCGCACGATCTCGGCGCGCTTCTGGCGCCGCGAGCCCTCGAAGCGCGACTGGCGCGTGTAGCCCGCCGAGCGCCTGGACGGGTTGGGAAGCTCCTTCTTGAGCTGGGCGCCGTAGTCAAGAAGGGCGTAGTACCACGCGCGCGGCGTGTCCTCAGCATCCTGAGGCAGCGCGAAGCGGGCGGTCTCCGCACCCCCGTCGCGCTCGGCCGCCTCAGGCATGGGGCCCGGGCAGGTCGCCTCGATGAGCGGCACGAGCTCGCGGTCGGGAACGCCGGGGACATCGGGGAAGAAGTGGTGCAGAAAGACCGTGCGCACGTTGGTCTCGAGGTACACGCCCGGCAGGTCGAAGGCGAACGAGCGGATGCCCTGGGCGGTGGCGGGCCCGATACCGGGCAGCGCCCGCAGAGCGGCCGCGTCGCGCGGCATGATGCCGCCATGGCGCTCGACCACGTCGCAGGCGGCCTGCCTGAGCGCGAGGGCGCGCCGGTTGTAGCCCATCCCCTGCCATGCCGCGAGCACGTCCGCCACGGGCGCCGCGGCGAGCGCCTCGATGGTGGGGAACCGGTCGAGCCACGCGGGCATGCGCTGCTCGACCCGGGCGACCTGCGTCTGCTGCAGCATCACCTCGGAGAGCCAGATGCGGTAGGGGTCGCGCGTCCTGCGCCAGGGCAGGTCGCGGTAGAGCCGACGGCCCTCGGCGCGGACGAGGGACCGGAACGCCTCGGCGGAATCGGCGGCCATCAGCGCGCTTCGCCGTGCGCCCTGAGCGAGGCGCAGTCGGCATACTGGATGAAGGAGGCCGGGTCGCTGAACGCCGCGTCGACCGCCGGGAAGCGCTTCCACAGCACCACGTCGGCAAGCGAGACCGAGCCGAAGTAGCTCTCGAGCAGCCGCTCCGCGCCGAGCCAGAGCGGATGGTAGCAGCAGACGGACATGCGCGCGCACGCGCCGTCGGGCGCCGTGCACTCGTTGAGCGCGAGGTCGCCCTCGACGGCGCGGATGACGTCGAGCATGGGAACCTCGGCGGGATCGGCCTTGAGGCGCATGCCGCCGTGGACGCCGCGGACGCTTTCGACGATACCGGCCTGCGTGAGGGCGTGCTGGATGGAGCGGGCGAAGGAATAGGGCACGTCCACCTGGTCGGCAGCGACCCTCACCGAAAGCGGCTCCCCCTCGCGGGAGACGAGCAGCGAAAGCATGCGCAGGGCGTAGTCGGTCTTCCTCGAGATGTACATGGCTCCCTCTCCAGACGCCGGTCGCCGCGCCGTGCCCCGACGCGGACCGATGCCTCCGAATATGCAAAAGCCCCGCGCAAGGCGGGGCTTTACATGCAATGGCGGGAAGTACGGGGCTCGAACCCGCGACCTCCGACGTGACAGGCCGGCGCTCTAACCAAACTGAGCTAACTCCCCTCAGCAAATGCTGCGAGAGCAAGTGTACCAAGAGCCGCGCGTGCGCGCAAGGGGAATTTGGGATCATTTTATGGAGGGGATCCGCGGAGCCCCCACGGGGCGTCGAGACGCTCCCTACCAGAAGCTGTCGCGCGCCAGGTCGACGATATCTGCCGTGAGCACGCGCCCGGCGGCCACCGTGAGGCGCGCCATGCTGGGGCCGCGCCCGCCGCGCGGGAAGGTGGGCGATCCGGGGTTCACCACGAGGCACTTCCCCACCTCGGAGATCACCGCGCGGTGCGTGTGCCCGCACACCGCGACATCGACCTCGCGGAGCGGCAGGTCCTCGCGGTAGTGCGCGACAGCGAAGTCGAGCCCCTCGTAGGTGAAGCGGGCGAGCCGCTGGACCTCGGGGCCGTACTCGCGGAAGTAGTCGTTGTTGCCTAAGACGGCGACGATGGGGCCGAGCATCTTCAGGTGCTCCCAGTCCTCCTCGGAGGTGATGTCGCCCGCATGGACGATCAGGTCGGCGCCCTTGAGCTCGGCCAGGAGCGCGTCGGAGAGGCGGCCGTGCGTGTCGGAGATGACGTCGACGCGACGGGGTACGGGCTGCTCGTTCTGCTCGACCACGGGCACCTCCTACAGGCTGAGCGCTTTCTTGAGCGGCACGACGCGGCGGCGGCTCACCGGGACGCGGTCCTCCACGCCGGTGATGCCGAGCTGGATGGCGCCCGAGGGCACCGTCTCGACGTCCTCGACGCAGGCGAGGTTCACGATGTAGCGGCGATGAACGCGGAAGAAGCCGAAGTCGCACAGCTTCGCCTCGAACTGGGCGAGCGAGGTGGTGGAGAGGAAGCGGTCGTCATCGGTGAAGATGCAGGAGTAGTCGTCCTTCGCCATGATGTAGCGAATCTGGTCGACGGGGATGAGCACCTTGCGCCCGCCCTTCTCGACCGGGATGCGCTCGATGGTGGCCTTGCTCTCCGCCTGGGGCTTCACGCGCGTGAGGACCTTCTCGATCGCCTGGTCGAGACGGGCCTCCTCGACGGGCTTGAGCAGGTAGTCGACCGCGTCGACGTCGAACGCCTCGACGGCATGGTCGCTGTAGGCGGTCACGAACACGATCGCGGGCGGGTTCTTGAGCTTATGCAGGGCCTCGGCGAGCTGGAGGCCCGAGGCGCCCGGCATGGAGATGTCGAGGAAAACCACGTCCACGCGGCTCCCCATGAGCATCTCGATCGCGGAGCGGACGCTCGACGCCTCGGTGATCGAGTTGATCTTGCCCGTCTGCTCGAGCAGAAACCTCAATTCAGAGCGGGCAGGAGCCTCGTCATCGACGATCATCGCACGCAGCATAGGCTTGTGATCCCTTCATCTATTCATCTGCAAGCGCAAACCAGCGCGCATCATTCATGAATAGCAGTATTTTACCCCTCATCGAAGATACTCTGCAGCAAATCCAGATGCAAGGTGATGGTGGTGCCCTCGCCCGGGCGCGAGTCGACGCGCGCGAACGAGCGCGGCCCGTAGAAGCGCTTGATGCGCTCGGAGATGTTGCGCATCGCCACGCCCGCGCCGCCGCCTTGGGGCGCCGAGGTGTCGAGCTTGGGCATCGACGCGTCGAAGAGCCGGGCCGCGGTCTCCTCGTCCATGCCGGCGCCGTCGTCGGCGACCTCGATGGAGAGGGCGTCCCCCTCGCAGCCGCGCACCGTCACGCGGATGTGGAGCGCCCCCTCGTCCTTCATGGCGTGCCGTACGGCGTTCTCCACCAGCGGTTGCACCACGAAGGCCGGCACGAGCGTGTCCTCGACGCCCTCCTCGATGGAGAACTCGTCGGCGATGCGGTCCTCGCCGAAGCGCGCCTTCTCGAACATGAGGTAGCGCCGCGTCTGGGCGATCTCGCGCGAGATGGGGATGAGCGAGCCGGAGTTGTCGAGCGTCGAGCGGTAGAACGACGAGAACTCGCGCAGCAGCTCGCGGGCGCGCGCGGGGTCGGTGCGCGTGAACGACGCGATGGTGTTGAGCGTGTTGAAGAGGAAGTGCGGGTTGATCTGCGCCTGGAGCGCGCGCACCTCGGCGCGGGCCGTGAGCTCCTCCTGGAGCTCGAGCTCGTGGATGGCGAGCTGCGTCGAGATGAGCTCGGCGAAGCCCGAGACGAGCGCGTACTGGGTGCGGTTCACCGCGTGCGGGCTGCTGAAGTAGAACTTGAGCGTGCCCACCGCGCGCCCGCGCACCTTGACCGGCGCGATGATGCCAGCGGGGATCTCGCACGAGCGGCCGTTCTCGACCGAGACCCGCTCCTGCGTGAACGACTGGATGATGCCGTGCTCGAGCACGTAGTGGGTCGCCGGCGTGTGGATGAGCGAGCCCGGCGGGAAGTCGCGCACCATGGCGCCCACGCAGGCGAGCACGTGCGTCTCGTCGGTCACGGCGATGGTGCTCGCGTGGGTCTCGGGCAGAAGGCGCCGGCAGATGGCCTCGGCGCTCTCGGGCGTGAGGCCCACCTGCAGGTCCTCGAGCATGTCCGACGCCATGGAGAGCGTGGCCTCGGTGTACTGCGAGCGCAGCATGTCGGGGTTGAACGCCAGGTAGGCGCAGAAGGCGGCGAACAGCGTGAACAGCACGCAGAGCCCCGCCGCGAGCGCGGAGTCCAGGCCGGTCGCGAGCAGTGTGGCGAGGTAGACCACCACGAAAAAGGCGATCAGGGCCACGCATGCCCAGAGCAGCGAGGGGATCTCAAGGCGTCGCACGGGGCGGGGGCCGCGTATGCTCATCGGCGATCCTCCAGACGGGAAGCGAGGGCGGTGTTGTTCCACAGGCCATCCATGATAGCGGGCCAGAAGCTCTGGATGCGCAGATAGTTGCCGCGATGCTCGCTCGCATAGCGCTCGGCCTGGTCCTTGCCGTGCCGGTAGATGTCCCAGTAGGCCCCGCGCTCGGAGGTGGTGAGCGCCCGGGCGAGGGCCGTCTTGCGCACGCGCGCGTCGAGCTCGTCAGAGAACCACGGCCCCGGATAGGGCATGAGCGACGCGGCGGTGACCGAGGTCAGGTCGTTGCGGCGACTCGCGTCCGCGAGCTTCGCGCGCTCGTAGTACCACCGGTAGACGTCGGCCATGAAGCGCTGGGCGCCTCCCTCGCCCGAAGGCGGCAGGTGCCTGACGGCCCACGCGTTGTCGAACCACACGTCGAGGCCGTGGAGGCGCAGGTTGCACAGGTAGTCGAGGTCCTCGCCGCGCGTGATGTAGGGGTCGAAGGCCACCCGCGTGAAGGCGCGGGCCGAAAGCGCGCAGCAGCCGCCGCACAGGTAGTTCGAGCGCGAGATGCGCGTTCCCCCGAGCGCGCGGCGCATCCACTCGTTGAACTCGGCGCGGCGGGTCCACCAGCGCATGCCGGGCCCCACCTTGCCCTCGTCGGCGAAGGGGGAGCCCGCCTCGTTGTAGTAGTAGCCGCTCTTCGCCAGGATGGGGAGCCCCTGGCGCGTCTCGTGCCCGAGCGCGTAGCGGGCCTCGGCCATGAACGCGGAGTCGATGGCGACCTCGTCGTCATCGAGGAAGACCACCGTGTCGCGCCCCTGGATGGCGGCAACGGCGAGCCCCATGTTGCGGATCGCCCCGTAGCCGCGCAGCGACACGCACTCGCCCGCCCCGCGCGGCGCGATGCGCTCGACCTCCTCCATGACAAGCGCGGCCTCGTCGTTGGTCACGGTCGTGATGGCAAGCGACGGGTGCGCCTCGACGATCTTCCCCACGCGGCGGACGACCTCCCCGGTCGCCGAGAGCGGGCACACCACGAGCAGCACGATGGGCGCGACATCGTGCACCTGCTCGAGGGACGCGAGGCAGCGGTCGAGCTCGGGGGAGGGGCTGTCGAGCAGGGTCGCATGGTCGTAGGAGCCGAAGGCCCGCGCATCGGCGCGAGCGCTCGCCCAATAGGTGGGGATCACGATGACCGGCTCCATGGCGCGACCTTTCCCGGCAGGCGCGCGGCGCCGGCCGCAAGTGCACGTTCGGCACCCCGGGCGCGCGGGCGGTAACGTGCCCTTATGCCCTGCGCCCGAAGGGCGAGAGCTCCTTGAAGTAGGGCGAGCGCGCGAGCGACTGCGCGAGGGGGTACCCCAGCACATACATGATAACCGCTTCGCCGGCACCCGTGGTCACCAAGCCGAAGAGGTACATGAGCGGCCAGGCGCCATCGAGCGAGATCGAGGTGAAGGGGATGGTGTAGAAGCCGGTGGCCTGGAGCAGGATCGGCAGGTAGGCCGGGACGATGAGCGCGTTGGCGATCACGGGGCCGGCGAGCGCGACCAGGGGGCGCTTTCTCATCTTCCACGTGAACCAGGCGCCGGCGCAGGTGGCGGCGGACCCGAACACGACGTCGAGCAGCCCCAGCATGCCCGTGCCCGAGAGCGCGATGTTCGCGACGTTGGCGATCGCGCAGCCGAGCGTGAGCCCGGGCACGGCGGCCGGCGTGAAGAGCGCGAGCGCGCAGAGCGCCTCGGACACGCGGAACTGGATGGGCCCCCACGCCAAGCTGCCCAAGAACATGAGCGCGATCAGCGTGCAGGCCGCGTACACGGCGGCGATGACCCCTATGCGGGCCACGTCATTCGATTTCATGGCATTCACCTTCTATGTCGGAGGGCTTTACTGGATGCGCATCCGACATACCCGCAGGCGAAGCGCCCGGGGAAGGCGAGCGGGGCCGTCGCGCCCGGCCCCTAGGCCATGCCCTTGATGCGGGAAAGCCGGATGAGCATGACAAAGCCCACGACCAAAAGGATCCCGATGGAAAGCACTCCTAAAGAAGCATCCCCCGTGAGCGATGTCACGACAGATACTAGCAGAGTTCCCATCACGGAGGCGTAGCGCCCGAAGATATCGAAGAAGCCGTAGTACTCGTTGGCGCGCTCCTTGGGGATGAGCTTGCCGAAGTAGCTGCGCGAGAGCGCCTGGATGCCGCCCTGGAACATGCCCACCACGATCGCGAGGATCCAGAACTCGACAGCCGACTTCAGAAAGAACGCGGCGAACAGCACGATGACCACGTAGGCCGCCACCGCGACGATGATCATCTTGAGCGTGCCCTGGCTCTTGGCGAGCTTGCCGTAGGCGATGGCCGAGGGGAACGCCACGAACTGCGTCACGAGGAGCGCCAGGATGAGCTGCGTCGAGTCGATGCCGAGCGAGGTGCCGTAGGTCGTCGCCATCGAGATGACCGTGTGCACGCCGTCGATGTAGAAGAAGAACGCGACCATGTAGATGAGGATGGCGCGGTCCTTCGCGATGCGGCGCATCGTGGTGCCCAGACCGGTGATGGTGCGGCGCACCTCGCTCGCGAAGGTCTCGCCGGGGGCGAGCTCCTTGGCGTAGCGCTGGCGGTAGGTCCTGATGAGCGGCAGCGTGAAGGCGAGCCACCAAAGGCCGGTGATGACGAACGCCACGCGCACGCAGAGGAGCATGTCGAGGTCGAGGGCCGCGGGCCCGCCCAGGATGAGCGCGATGCACACGATGAACGGCACGCACGAGCCGATGTAGCCCCACGCGTAACCGGACGACGACACGGCGTCCATCCGCTCGTCGGTGGTGACATCCGGCAGCATCGCGTCGTAGAACGTCATCGACGAGTTGAGCCCGATGGTGCACAGCACGTACACCACGAGAAACGGCATCGCCCCCATGGGGATGGCCTGCGCAAGGCAGAGCACGAGGCCCGTCAGGAAGAACCCGAGGAAGAACTTGATCTTGTTGCCTGCGAAATCGGCGAGCGAGCCCAGGATGGGCATGAGGAGCGCCACGACGAGCGACGCGACGGTCTGGGCGTTCGCCCAGGCGGTCACGAGCTCGGCGGAGTTCGCCGCCGTGTTGATGGCGTCGAAGTAGATGGGCACCACCGAGGTGTTGAAGAGCACGAGCGCGGAGTTGCCCACGTCGTACATAACCCAGTTGCGCTCGAGCTTGGTGTAGTTCATCGCCGTCCCCTCCGAGATCATGTGGACGCCGCGCGCGGGCGCGGCGGCAGGCCGCGGCATGCAGCGTCCGCGGGCCATACCGCTCTATGGTAGAGCAGCACGGCCCGCATGAACATCATGATTCCGTAACGGACGGCGCGGCGTCCCGCCGCGGGCGGCATCCGCATGGCGCCGCCGGCGCTACTCGTCCCGCTCGTACTCCTCGCAGACGTCGAGTGGGCGGCCGGAGTAGTTGAGGTGGCGCGTCAGACCCTCCATGTCGTCGGACTCGATGAAGCGTGCGGCGGCGTCGCGGTAGCCCGCGAGGGCGCGCTCGAAGACCTCGGGGAAGCTCTCGTGCGACTCCTCGCCGGTGAACGGGTCGCTCCAGCTCAGGTGCCCCATGTTGCCCGCGCGGTACGGCTGGACGGTCGTGACGCGGTGCGCGAGCGAGGCGAGCAGCGACGCCCCGCGCGCCGCGGTCTCCGCGAAGTCGATGACGTTCGAGAGCGGCGAGCCCGCCGGCTCGATCGCGCGGTAGGCCATCCGCATGTCCGCCACGGACCGGCCGTACTCCGCCGCGCCGACCGTGAGGCCATAGACCTTGAGGCCGATGAAGCTCATGAGGGTGCCGGCGACCTTGTCGATGCGCTTGGAGGTGATAAGCGCGCTCTCGGGCGGGTAGTCCGCGACCGTCGCGCCGTCGCGCTTGAGCTGGAGCATGAGCACGTCGAGGTCGCTCTCGATGATGGCGTGGACCTGGCTCCCCACGCCCTCGAGGCTCTCGTCGGTACCCTGCACGCCCCACTGCTGCGCGTAGACGAAGGGGTGCGCCGTGCGGTCGAGCTCGTAGTGCGACAGCAGGCCGAGCGCGAAGGCGCGCCCGAGTGCCGCGTCATGGCGCTGCAGGTGGCTCACGCCGTCGCGGAGCGCGGCGAACTGGCGCGAGGGGCGGCAGCGGTGCATGGCGCGGGCGAGCTCCATGCACGAGGCGAGGCGCGGCGTGCGCACGCGGAAGAAGTAGGGGTCGGGCCCCTGGTTGGCGATTAGGAAGGCGATCCGCTCGTCCTCGGTGCCGATGATGCCCTGGGGCAGGGCGTCGATGCTCTCCTCGCCAAACAGGCGGTGCGTGATGAGTGCGGGCATGTCGATCCTTTCCGCCGGGCGGCTCGCGCGCGAGCGCCAAGCGCGGCGCGGCGCCGGCTGTCCCCCATTATGCCCCACGGGCGCCCATCCGAACCATCCGGCGCGGCCCGCCGGCCCACCGCGCGCGGTGGCGGCGCCCACGCCTATGCCGGCACGGCGCCATGCGGTAGTATGGTGCGGATACGCAAGGGAAGGAGGGACGATGGCTGAACGTCGGCGATCCGACGGCGACCGCATGCCGCCCTCCGCCCCCGGCGCCCGAAGGTCCGCGCCCGGCCGCGAGTCCCTGAGCGCCGCCGGGCAGGCGACCTCGCGCTCGGCGCGGCTCGCGTCCTTCGGCGCGGCCCGCGGGCAGGCCCCCTCCCCCGAGCGGCAGCGCACGGGCGCCCCCTCCCGCAGTCGCATCCACCAGGGCACCCTCTACGACGACAAGCCTCCCCGCCGCGCCGGTGGGGCAGGCGTGACGGACCTCCCTGCAGGCGACTCCCCCGCCCCGCGGAAGCGCCCCTCCCAAGGCGCGCGGGCGGGCACGCGCACGGCCACGGGCCCCGCGGGCGCGCGACCGCCATCGAACCCCGCGGGAACGCGCCGTGGCGACGGGCGCCGCGGCGGCGCGCGGGCGGGGACGGGCCCGGCAGCGGGAAGCCGGCCACGCGGCGGGTCCCCGGGTACCGCGCGCGCCCAGGGCGCCGGCAAGGTCGCCCTCATGGTCGCCGGCACCGTCGTCGCCGCGCTCGCCGCGCTCCTCGGCGCCATCGGATCCGCGGTGGGCGGTCTCTTCTCGCGCGCGTCCCGTCGGGGCGGCTCGTGCTACCTCACCCACTCCTACGGCGGCCACCGCGTCTCGTTCGCCGGCGCCTCGCGCTACGGCTCGCACCGGCAGTCGCGCGCGTGGTCGGGAGGGCACGGCGACGGCTCGGTGAGCATTTCGCGCGCCATCGCCACCTCCGCATGCGGCGCGCTCGCCGTCTGGCTCGCCTCGGCCCTCTTTTTCGCCGCGCCCGTCGGCGCGGATGCTGCGAGCGAGGCGCGTCAGCTCGACATCGCCCCGCTCGACGCCGGCAGCCTGCCGCTCTCGACCCCCTCGACGGAATGGTCGCAGGGCTCGATGCCCTACCTCTACCAGATCGACCCCGTCTGGAGCACCAAGCCCTATGCGGGCGGGACGGTCGCCATCAACGGCTGCGGCCCCACCTGCCTCACGATGGTCTACATCTACCTCACGGGCGACACGTCGTACACGCCAGCGCGCATGGCCGCCTATGCCGACGAGGGCAACTACGCGCCCACCGGCGCGACCGAGTGGCGCTTCATGTCCGAGGGCGCCGAGGGCCTCGGGATCGACGGCAACGGCATCCAGGTCTCGTCGGCAGCCGTCACCGAGGCGCTCCGGGCCGGCCATCCGGTCATCTGCGCGATGGGCCCCGGCGACTTCACCACGACCGGCCACTTCATCGTGCTCTCGGGCATCGACGAGCGCGGCATGGTCACCGTCCACGACCCCAACAGCAGCTACCGCAGCGCCCGCACCTGGCAGCTCTCGCGCGTGCTCTCGCAGGCGTCCGCCTGCTGGGAGTTCACGGCGTAGCGCGGGCGCGGGCCCGGGCGCGGGCCGCCTCGGGACGGCCCTCGATATGAGAAGGGCGCCGCGGATGCGACGCCCCATCGTTCAGGTTCCCTTCGCGCCGTCTCGCCGCGACAGGCCGCTAGTTGCCCCAGAGGTACCAGGAGCCGTCGATCTCGACCGCGCTCAGGCCCGTGGAACCCATGTCCTGCGACTGCGTCTCGCCGGCCTCGTAGCCGCCGTAGTCCTCGAGCAGCGTCGCCGTTATGCTCGCATCGAGCTCGTAGGCGTCATCAATCTCGAAGTCGAGCCCCATGTAGTCGAGGTTGTCGTTCATCGACGAGATCTCGCTCGCGCTCATGTGGTCGCCGACCTCGACCTCGATGGAGAGGTCGACCATGTCGAGTGCACCGGAGGCGTAACTCATCGCCGAGCCCAGAGCGCCGCCCAGATCCTCGCCGAACTCCTCCTCGCTGTCGTAGCCCATCTGCTCCATGCCGGCGCGCACGGCATCATCATGCATGAGGTCGACCAGGCCGTTGCTGAAGCGCGCCCACGCGTCGCTGTCGAGGTCACTCGAGAGCAGGTCGTTGTACACGGACTCGACACTGTCGGCGACCGACTCGGCGCTGCCGCGCTTCCCGCCGCCGAAGACGCCCGTCACCGCGAGCACGATCGCGACGATGGCGACGACGCCCACGGCGAGCACGCCGATGGTCATGCCGCGCGTCACGTGGAAGGGGCGCTTGGGCCCCTGGCCGCCCGCGACGACGGGCCCCTGCGGGGGCACGCTCGGCGGGTAGGCACCGGCGGGCTGGGCGCCCTGCGCGGGCTGGCTGGGCGCCGCGGGCTGGGCGGCGGTGTTCGCGGCGGCAAGCGGCGAGCCGCAGTTGCCGCAGAACGCCGACCCGTCCGGCAGCTGTGCGCCGCAATGAGGACAGAACATGGTTTCCCTCCCGATTCCTGTGCTTCCAGACACCCGTGCCCGCACGCGGTCGCGCGCGGGCACGGCACCGGGCGCTCGGCACCCGGCCGTTGGAACCAGTGTAGCGCTCGGGTGCCCTTGCGACTACACGATGGGCGCGATACCCGTGAAGTGCAGGTAGAGGGAGATGATCGCGACGACGACCACGACGGCGGCGATGACCTTGTCGTGCGCGAGCGGCAGCACCGGCTTGCCGCGGCCGCGCTCGCCGAGGGCGTACACCACGATGGCCGGGGCGAAGAGGATGGTCGTGATCATGACGCCCTGCAGCCCGGTCGACCACACCAGGAAGATGGTGTAGATGAAGCCCAGGGTGCCGAAGAGCCGCGCGACCCAGAGCTTGGGGGCGCGCGGGCCGTCGAGCCCCTCGTTCTTCCAGCCGATGACCATGTAGTAGGCGGCCGAGCACACGTACGGGATCAGGATCGTGTTGACCGCGCAGGTGTAGAAGAACTGGTAGGTGCTCGCCGCGATCACCGAGAGGATGAGGAAGAGCTGGGTGATGCCCGAGCTCACCAGCACGGTCACGATGGGGGCGCCCTGCTCGTTGGTCTTCGCGAACGCGAGCGGGAACGTGCCCTGGCGCGCGGCCTCGAAGGGCGTCTCGGCGGCGATGATGACGTAGCCGAGCATAGCTCCCACGAGCGACAGGATCACGCCGAGGTTCACCACCGCGGCGCCCACGGGCCCGATGGCGTGCTCCAGGATGCCCGCCATGGAGGGCGTCGCGAGCTCGGCCATCTCGGCGCGCGGCATGATGCCGAGCGAGAGCAGCGAGATGAGGAGGTACAGTACGAACACGGCGATGAACCCGAGCGCCGTCGCGCGGCCGACGTCCTTCACGTACTTCGCGCGGCCCGAGATCACCACGGCGCCCTCGATGCCGGTGAACACCCACACGAGCGCGATCATCGTCGAGACCACCTGGTCGCCGAAGCTCGGACCCCCGGGCTCGCCCCAGAAGTTGTCCATGAAGATGGCGGCGTCGAACTTGCCCAGAAGGATGATGGACAGCACGAACAGGCCGAGCGGGACGAGCTTGGCGAGCGTCACGATGACGTTGATGCCCGCCGCCTCCTTCACGCCGCGCGTCACCAGGAAGGTGAGCACCCACAGGAAAATGCTCGCGCACACGATCGAGAGCACGTTGTTGCCGGCCTCGAACGCCGGGAAGAAGTAGCCGAGCGCGCTGAACAGCAGAAGCGCGAAGCTCACGTTGGACAGGCACGCGCTGATCCAGTAGCCCCACGCCGAGTTGAAGCCCACGTAGTCGCCGAAGCCCGCGGCGGCGTAGGCGTAGATGCCGCCGGTGAGCTTGGGCCGCGCCTGCGAGAGCCCGTTGAACACCATCATGAGCGCGAACACGCCGATGAAGCAGATCGCCCACGACACGATGACCGCACCGGAGTTGGCGCCGCCGGCGGCCATGTCGCCGGCCAGCGAGAAGATGCCGCCGCAGATGCTCGCGGTGATCACCATCATGGTAAGGCGGAAGAGGTCGAGGCCCTCGGGGTCGATGATGCCGTCGGCGCCCACGCTCGCGGCGCTATCCCTCTCTTGAGCCATGATCACTCCTATCTCTTACAGGTTGTATACAGAATACAAGGGCCGGTGACCGGCTTTCCGGTGCACCGGCCCTCGCGGACGGGGAGCGCTAGAAACGCAGCGACAGGCAGGAGAGGCCGCCGTCGACCTTGCGGTACTCGGAGGTGTCGACCACGAGCGTCTTGTAGCCCAGATCCTGGACCGCCTTCAGGACGGTCGGGTAGCCCTCGGCCACGATCACGGTGTCGTTGACCCAGATGCAGTTCGCGCCGTAGGCCTCCTCCTCGGGCACGACGATCTTGTTGTACTGGGCGAAGTCGGGCTTGTCGATGAACTCGCCCGAGACGAGCATGTTGTTGTTCTCGATGTAGTTCACGCCGGTCTTGAGGTGCAGGACCTCCTCCAGCGGGACCTCGGAGCCCTCGAGGCCCCAGCCGGCGAGGATCTCGCAGAACTGGCGGATGCCCTCCTCGTTGGTGCGGGCCGAGCGGCCGACGTAGAAGTGGTCGCCGACCATCATGACGTCGCCGCCGTCGAGCGTGCCGGGGGCCTCGATGTGCTTGACGTGCTCGTCATCGAAGAAGCGGCGGATGACCGGCTCGATCTCGTCCTTCTCGCCGTTGCGGCTCGCGGCGCCGGGGTTGGTGATGATGGCGCCGCAGCGGGTGATGACAGCCGGGTCCTCGACGAAGCAGCTGTCGGGGTACTGCTCGAGGGCGGGGAGCACCGTCACGTCGACGCCGCACTGCTCGAGGGCGTGCTCGTAGTCGTAGTGCTCCTCGATGGCGCGCTCGTAGATGGGCTGGCCGAGCTCGGGGGCGCTCGTGATGCCGTTGCTGAGCGACTTGCCGGGGCGGCGGATGATGACGTGGCTGAACTTGGTCATGGGATCGAACCTCCAAAGCTCGGTGCGGGGATGACCTCCATCCCCTTTCGACACCCTCATCCTATGGCTCCGCTTCTCAGTTGTATATTGTATACAATCTGAACGGTAGCTAAACGTCGGTGAGCGTTTCGCTAAATCGCAGCCGGTGCGATATGGCCGCTCCCCGGCCTTGATATACTGTGGGCGGCATCGTTCGACCACGGGTTGCGTGCGGTATACGCGCCGCGGCATTCCCATCCGTGAAGGAGGCCCGCATGGGCGCACCGCACAGCTCGCTCAAGGACAACGT
Organism: Enorma burkinafasonensis; assembly: GCF_902150035.1. Taxonomy (GTDB): domain Bacteria; phylum Actinomycetota; class Coriobacteriia; order Coriobacteriales; family Coriobacteriaceae; genus Enorma; species Enorma burkinafasonensis. Next base: position 46,199 of record NZ_LR597503.1, on the reverse strand, counting down.
CTACGCCTACATCGCCGGCCGCATCGACTCGGGCGAGCTCTCCGCCGGCGACCGCGTGAGCGAGCAGGCGATCTGCGACGCCATGGGGGTCTCGCGCACCCCCGTGCGCGAGGCGCTCATCCAGCTCGCGAGCGACGGCTACCTCGACAACCTCCCCCGCCGCGGCTTCCGCGTGCGCGGGTTCGACCGCGAGAACGCTCTCGAGGTCTTCGAGATCATGGGGCCCCTCGACGGCCAGGCGGCCTATCTCGCCTGCCCGAGACTCGACGACGACACCGTCGCGCAGATGCGCTTCCTCGTGGGATCGATGGACCTCGCCATCGAGAGCCGCCTCATGCTCAAGTACGACGACCTGCAGCGCGAGTTCCACTACACCTACTACCACCTCTGCGGGAACCAGCGCCTGATAGAGCTCCTCCGCCAGCTGGAACGCTGCTTCATCAAGCGCGACTACAGCACCGTGGACCGCGAGGAGGCCTACCGGCTGCTGCGCAAGGCGAACGACGAGCACCGCCGCATCCTCGAGCTCTTCGAGGCGCGCGACGCCGCCGCGGTGCGTGACTACATCCGCGACATCCACTGGAACACCGAGAACGCCCAGTTCACGGTCTGGTAGCCCCGACAGCGCACGAAGGCGGGGATTTGCATGGCGCGGGCTACAGCGCCGCGGCAATCTTGGAGAGAGGCCGTATCTTCCTGAGCTCAGGCTCAAGCTTACGACGAGCGACCTCGATGTCGTGCGCCGCCTGCGCACGCAACCAATACCCATCGGACAACCCGAAGAAACGACAGAGCCTTAGGTCGGTGTCGGCGGTCACGGAGCGACGCCCCAATACGATCTGCCCGATGCGCTGCGCGGGTATGCCCGTCTCCTTGGCAAGGCGGTACTGCGAGATGCCCATGGGCACGAGAAACTCGTCGCGCAGCAGCTCGCCCGGAGTAATGGGGGCAACCATCTCCCCCTCGCCGACAGGCTCAGTGGTAGTCGACGATTTCGACATCCTCGGCACCTCCCTCGATTCATCGAAAACAGACCCGGAACTGGTCGTTGATGCGGATGCTGAACTGGCCCGCCCTATCTCCACTCAACGCCTCGAGACGATTTCCCGGAGGAATCCTGAGGTCGGACAGCTCGTTTGCGATTTGCAGCTGACGAATCTTCCTCAACGCGACGCGCTCGAACGCAACGAACCTCGAAACGCGCGATCCCATGGAGAGCCGCTCGGTATCCTTGTCTCCAAATGACCTAATCATAGTATCGTTTCGCGTTACTATTGTCAATGATCATTCGGGCGTCTCAGTCCATCTAGTAACCGCATTATATAAGAACATGTGTTCGTGTCAACGGGGTCACTTGAGAAATTACAGCCGAAGGGCAGTGCTGCCAACCACATCCGGGATGATCTCGGAGCACGTCCCCTCGGGCTCGGGCTCCGCCTCGGCCTCATGTCACAGGTCGCCATCGATGCGCTGCAGAGGCCGGCGGCCAGCTCCCCGAGCGCGATCGCGCCCGTCTCGCAGGTCGATAGACATGAGAAAGCCTCCCATCCCCCGGACCTGTATGGGCGGTCCAGGAAATGGGAGGCGCTTCACCCTAGATCCCAGGGCTCATCACGCTGTTACCAGGCGGCCGCGTCTCGCGCGGCCCCGTGCGGCGGCGCTACGCGTAGATGCGCGTGCCGGACAGACCGGCCATGGTCTCAGCGGCCTTGTCGAGGGCGCCGATGATGCACATACGGCCCTTGCGGCTGCGCGCGAACTTGATGGCCGCGCGGACCTTCGGCTCCATGGAGCCCTTGCCGAACTGGCCCTCGTCGGCGAGGCGCTCGGCCTCGTCGGCGGTGAGCTCCTCGAGCTCCTTCTGGTCGGGCTTGCCGAAGTTGATGGCAACGTGCTCCACGGCGGTGAGCAGGAACAGCACGTCCGCATCGCAGTCCTCGGCCAGAAGCTCGCCGCCCAGGTCCTTGTCGATGACGGCCGCGACGCCCTTGTAGCAGCCCTTGTCGTTGTAGTCGCGGACGACCGGGATGCCGCCGCCACCGCAGGCGATGACGATGAACTCGTTGTCGAGCAGGTTCAGGATCGAGTCGGCCTCGACGATCTTCTTGGGCTCGGGCGAGGCGACCACACGGCGCCAGCCGCGGCCGGAGTCCTCGACGAAGGTCATCTCGGGATGCTCGGCCTTCTGGGCGTCAGCCTGCTCCTTGGTGAGGAACGGGCCGATGGGCTTCGTGGGGTTCTGGAACGCGGGGTCGTCCGGATCGCACTCGATCTGGGTGACGACCGTGGCGGCATGCCAGCGCTTGTAGCGGCGGTGCATCTCGCGACCGATGCCCTGCTGCAGGTGGTAGCCGATGTAGCCCTGGCTCATGGCGCCGCACTCGGGCAGGTCCATGGCCGGGGTGCCGATGGCCTCATGGGCGGCGGCGAAGGCGTTCTGGATCATGCCGACCTGCGGGCCGTTGCCGTGGGTGATGATGATCTCGTTACCCTGCTCGATGAGGCCCAGGAGCGCCTTGGCGGTGTTGTTGACGCGCTCGATCTGCTCCTCGGGCGTGTTGCCGAGGGCGTTGCCGCCGAGGGCGACCACGATGCGGTCGGGCTTGCCGATGGGCTTGGACATATTCGTTCCCTTCCTTCGATACCAGCTGCCAAACAACCCGCGCTCGAGCGGGTAGGTCTGAGATTATATGCTCCAAGTTCGCGTTTTTATTCATTTCTCAACTCGAATTGCGCTAGCAATCGGGTGAGCGGTATGTTCTCGCCGCTCAGCGTAAGCACGTATGGATTTTTCTTTAACCCCAAGGTATGGCCTATAAAACCATCGCGTTCGCATCAAATTCGGCCCCTTTCGCCCCTAGATGCATGGAACTTCCCTCAGAGCCAACTTTATGCATAGTGGGGTTCTTTCATGCACGGTCGCGGCGCTCGCGGCCGGCGCTACCCTACGGGTTCACGCAGTTGATGCGGTCGCCGTCGAGGTAGTGGCGCAGGTTGTCGCACACGATGTCGATCATGCGCTGGCGGGTCTCGAAGGGGCACCAGGCGATATGCGGGGTGAGGTAGCAGTTCTCGACCCCCTCGAGCACCGTGTGGTCGTCGGTCCACTCGGTGTAGGACGCGTCCGCGCCGAACCCGCGCATCTTGCCGCTCTCGAGGGCATCGACCACGTCCTGCTCGACGACATGCCCCGGGCGCGCGATGTTGATGACGATCACGCCGTCCTTCATCTTGTCGATGTTCTCCTTGCGGATGATGTCGCGGCTGTCGTCGTTCAGCGGCGCCGAGACGAGGATCACGTCGGATGCGCGGAAGACCTCCTCGACGTCGGTGGTGGTACGGGTCATCTCGTCCTCGAGCTCGGGATGCGCGTGGCGGCTCTGGCCTATGACCCTCATCCCGAAGGCGTTGGCCATCTTTCCCGCCGCCTGCCCGATGGAACCGAACCCGATGATGCCCATGGTCTTGTCGAGCAGCTCGATATGGTCCTTGAGCCAGAAGCACCAATCGGGGCTCTCGACCCATTTTCCCTCGTTCACCGCCTGGGCGTGCATGCCGACCATGTTGGTGATCTCGAGCAGGAGCGCCATGGCCATCTGAGCGACCGCCATGGTGCTGTAGCCGGGCACGTTGCACACCGAGATACCGTGCTCGCGCGCCGCCTCGATATCGATCACGTTGTAGCCCGTGGAGAGCAGGCCGATGTACTCCAGGTTGGGGCAGCGCTCGAACACGTCGCGGCCGATGACCACCTTGCTCGAGATGACGATCTCCGCATCGCCGATGCGCTCGGCGATGAGCTCGGGCGGGGTGCGGTCGTAGATGGTCAGGTCCCCCATCTCGGCAATCGGCTCCCACGAGATGTCGCCGGGCACCGTCGCCCACGCATCGAGAATCACGATCTTCTTGGTCATAGGGACCACCCTCCTGATGTCGTAGCTGGAGCGAGGCATGTGCGGGCCGTCGTGCAGGAGCCGGCCGGCCCGCCTACGAAGACGGGCGGCCCCGGGGCACCGGGCGCCGTGCGCCGGGAGCCGCTGGGACCGCCCGTCCGTTACCGGTTCAGGTCGAGCGTCTGCGGGAGCGCCTACATGTGGATGCGGGTGCCCGACAGACCGGCCATGGTCTCGGCTGCCTTGTCGAGGGCGCCGATGATGCAGGTACGGCCCTTGCGGCTGCGCGCGAACTTGATCGCGGCGCGGACCTTGGGCTCCATGGAGCCCTTGCCGAACTGGCCCTCGTCGGCGAGGCGCTCGGCCTCGTCGGCGGTGATGTCGGTCAGCTCCTGCTGGTCGGGCTTGCCGAAGTTGATGGCCACATGCTCCACGGCGGTGAGCAGGAACAGCACGTCGGCGTCGCAGTCCTCGGCGAGCAGCTCGCCGCCGGCATCCTTGTCGATGACGGCCGCAACGCCCTTGTAGCAGCCCTTGTTATTGTAGTCGCGCACGACCGGGATGCCGCCGCCACCGCAGGCGATGACGATGAACTCGTTGTCGAGCAGGTTCAGGATACTCGGAGCCTCGACGATCTTCTTGGGATCGGGCGAGGCGACGACGCGACGCCAGCCGCGGCCTGAGTCGTCCACGAAGACCTTGGACGGGTCCTCGGCCATAATCTCCTTGGCCTGTTCCTCGGTGTAGAAGGGGCCGATGGGCTTCGTGGGGTTCTGGAAGCTCGGGTCATCGGGGTCGACCTCGATCTGGGTTACCACGGAGGCGACGTGCCAACGCTTGTAGCGCTTGTGCAGCTCACGGCCGAGGCCTTGCTGCAAGTGGTAGCCGATGTAGCCCTGGCTCATGGCGCCGCACTCGGGCAGGTCCATAGCCGGCGTGCCGATGGCGTCGTGGGCGGCCGCGAAGGCATTCTGGATCATGCCGACCTGCGGGCCGTTGCCGTGGGTGATGATGATCTCGTTGCCCTGCTCGATGAGGCCGAGCAGCGCGTGGGCGGCGTTGCCCACCTTCTCGATCTGCTCCTCGGGCGTGTTGCCGAGAGCGTTGCCGCCCAGCGCGACGACGATGCGCTCGGGCTTGCCAAGAGGCTTGGACATAGCAAAATCCTTTCTCTATACGACCATGTCGGCATCTGAAGCGAACATGATCAGATACAACTAGAAGGAGGTCTCGATCTGTGTATGAGTCTCGACGATGACCTTGCCGTTCTTGATCACGTAGAGGCGCTCGGGCAGGTCGATGACAGCAGTCTGCACAGATGTGGTGTCGAGCAGAACCATATCGGCCTTGTTGCCCTCCGCAATTCCGTAACCCTCGAGGCCGATGGCCCGCGCCGGGTTCTCGGTCATCATGGGCAGAACGGTCGGCAGATCGTCGGCACCGCCCAAGTGACACACGGGAATGCCCAGCATGGCAACTTGGAACAGGTCCCCGGTGCCATACGGCGTAAAGGCGTTGCGGATATTGTTTGTGGCGAAGCACACGTTCACACCCGCGTCACGTAGTTTGCGAACGGGCGTCACGGCGCGGCGCACATTGTAGGCGTCATTGCGGCCGCCCAGATGCTGGTCAGTCATGGGCAAGCACATGACGCTGATCTGCGCGTCCGCCATCTTACGCATGATGGCCTCAAGCTCGGCGTCCGGCAGCGCGCCCAAAGCCGTGAGGTGCCCCACCGACACGCGGCCTTGCATCCCCTCGGCAATCGTGCGGTCGCAAATCTCCTCGATGGTGATGTTGTCGGCGTCGTCCTTGAAATCCTGATGGAAGTCGAGCGGCTTGTCATACTTCTTCGCCAAGTCAAAGACGAAGTCGAGGTGTTTGTCGACGGGCGTATCATTGTATGGAATGGCACCAACCACGTCAGCACCCATCTCCATTGCCTCGACCATCATCTGCTCCACACCCGGACATTTGAAAATGCCCTCCTGCGGGAAAGCGACAACCTGGATGTCCATGAGGTCGCGATACTTCTCGCGCATCTCGAGCACCGTCTCGAACCCGGTGAAGCCCTGCGCAGGGTCGAACTCTGCGTGCGTGCGGATATAGGTGGTACCGTAGCGCAGCAGCGTCTTCATGGCGCGCGTCGCGCGCTCCACCACGTCTTCCTTAGTGAACGTCGGTTTGAGCTGCGCCGTCACCGCGATTGCCTCCTGGAGCGTGCCCGATTTGTTGGGCAGGCGATCCATGATGTAGGCCTTATCGAGGTGAATGTGGCTGTCGACGAGCGAGGGAATGAGCACGCGCCCCTCGGCATCGATGATGCGCGCCGCATCGCACGCGAGCCCGGTTCCCACTGCGGCGATGCGGTCGCCTGCAACGGCGACGTCGACCAAGCCGTCATATCCCGGAACCGCAGCGTTAGTAATAAGAAGCTCCATGTCCATTGACCCACTCCTTTGCACGATATGGATAATCTCCCTACAAAGACGGCTGATACCAAGCTCCGCTTACAGCACGAAGCCAAGGACCAGCAACACGGCAAGCGACGCGGCAACCCATGGCAAGTTGCCCTTAACAACCTTGTCGATAGGAATCTGGAAGCCGGAGGACATCGCCTGCATGGTGATGTTCACGTACGCTATCTGACTGCCGAAGCCAACGCCAATGGTCACAAGACCAACCTCGAAGAGCGAGAAACCCAAAGAAACGGCGATGGGCAGGATGAGCGCAAGGATGGAGCCTACGTAGGCGCCAGCAGGGAAGCCGATGAGGAAGCCCGCAAGGATCATGGCGGGTACGAGCAAGAACGCGGGAGCCGTCTGCGCGACGTTCACGATGGATGTGAAGGCCCCCGTATCGCGGATGACGTTGATGAAGGCCAGGAACACGGCGACGCCGAGCAAGCGCGTCAAGATATAGGACGACCCATCGATGAACGCCTGGCAGCTCTCGTTGAACGTGAATTTCGTGCACATGCCGATGAGCGCCACGGTGATAATCATATAGGCGGCGGTTCCGAGCACCGGCATGCCCACGGCGCTATTGATGAACGGGCCGCCGATTACCGCGAAGAGCAAAAACACGGCCGGAATCATGGTACGCACCAGGTCGGCGGTCGTCATGTCCTTGAACTCCTCGTCCTCGGCACCTACGAAGACGGCCTTGCGCCTGATGGCGCCAAAGACCGCGATGCCGACGCCAACAGCCACGAAGAGCAGGGTGATGATGCGAATCGTGTCGACGTATTCATTCACCGAGGCACCCGTGAACTGCGTAAGCATGCTCGTTTCGAGCGAGGCGGGCGAGGTGGTGAAGCACACTGCCGTAGCGACGCACATGCCCGCGATCAACTCGGGGATGGCACCGAGCGCAGCGAAGGCGAGCGGGGCAATAACCATGGCTGAGCCGCCGCCAATGCCCGACATGTATGTAGCCGCAGACTGCAGCAGCACGATGAACGCCGCCATAATCCACGTACGCTCGCCAACCGCGCGGCGCACGAGCATGAGAGCCGCCATGTAGCCGCCCGACTTGAACACGGCGGTCGCCACAGCGGAGTTGATGATGGGAGCGGTATTCGAAAGCATGCTGGGAACCGTCTCCAGCAGCTGCGCCTGCAGGTCGGCGATGCCAATACCGCCTATGACCATAGCGAGCGCGCCGCCGGCAAGACCGGCAATCAACATATCCACCTTCATGATGAGCAGCGCGATAATCACCACGAGCGGGATGATGACCACAAATGCCATGGCACCCTCAGGTGCCGGTGCCATACCAGACGCCTCATCGGCGAAGGCGGGAACCGCCGTAGCCAAGAAGAGGGGCAAAGCGAGCGCGATGCCTTTGAGAATGCGTTTGATGCTCACTCCCATGTTATTCACCTTCTCTTTCGTCTCTTACGCCGCGTCCGCCCTTGCGGTATCCCGCACCGCATCACGCACATATCGACGCAAGGGCGGCACGCGGTCACACATCAGATGGGGTCGTGGGAGCTTACTCCGCGAAGCGGTTCTTGTGGTCCCAGCTGTGGCGATACAGGTCGTCGGAGACCAGGTAATCGTAGATGTCGTCGACGACCTCGATGCCGCCGGCATCCTTGGTGGCCTGGATGCGCAGCTGCGCGCGCTCGCCCGGCCAGTAGACCTTGTCAAAGCCCACGCCCGGTTTGACGGCGTTGAGCTCGTCGAGCACGACGGACATGGCCTCGCGGAACTGCTTGTCGCCGCAGAAGAACTCGGGGTTGATCGCGACGTTCAGGTGGCCGAGGCGACGGCCCTCGGAGAGGTCGTGGTACATGGACGAGACGTGCTTGCCCGCGGGCACGCCCAGCAGCACGCCGGAGAGGATGTCGACCATCATCATGAGGCCGTAGCCCTTGGCGCCGGCGATGGCGACGAGCGCGTTGACCTTGTGCGGGTCGGTGACGGGCAGGCCGTCCTCATCGACCGCCCAGCCCTCGGGGATGGAGCGGCCGGCGCTCTTGGCGTCGAGGATCTTGCCCCACGCCTGCACGGTCGTGGCCATGTCGAAGCTCACGATGCGGCCGTCGGCCGTGGGGGCGGCGATGGCGATGGGGTTCGTGCCGTAAAACGGCTCGGCACCGCCGTAGGGGATGACCATCGGGTCGGACTGGGTGCAGGACAGGCCGATCATGCCCTCCTTGGCGGCCATCTCGGTGTAGTAGCTGATGGCGCCCGTGTGGCCCACGTTGGCGACGCCCACGAAGCCGATGCCGTTCTCCTTGGCGAGCTCGATGGCCTTCTTCATGCCCTGGATGGCGAAGGGGTAGCCGCAGCCGTTGTCGCCGTCGAGGATACCCGAGCAGGGGCCGGTCTGCTTCCAGGTCCACTCGGGGTCGATGGTCGTGCCGCCCTTGGAGATGCGCTCGGTGTAGTACTCGACGCGCACCTCGCCGTGGCTGTGCAGGCCGCGCTCGGACGACCAGGTGAGCACCTCGGCCATGTCCTCGGCGTGGTCCTCGTGCAGGCCGGCGGCCATGAACTTGTTCTTCATGAGCTGCTTGAGTTCTTCACGGGGGACGATCATAGGGAAACCTCCTTGAGTTGGGCCTGGGCAGCGGCCCGGGCCGGCGGGTGTACCGGGCGACACACTCGGCGCCGCCCGGCGATCAGGCTGGGAAGTGCGCTAACCCTCGGTAGCCTTCTTCCCATAGAAGACGTCTTTGTCGATGCCGTCCTTCTCCCCGGCCGCCACCATCATGGCGCAGAACACGTCGGAGTCCACGTTCAGGATGGTACGGATGGCGCCCACCGGGTAGGTGAGGCCGGCGAAGATGCCGATGCTCGAGAGCGGCAGGCCGAGCTGCGGCACGATCATCGTCAGCGAGACGATGTCGGCACCGGGCGCCACCGCGTTCGCGAGCGAGAGCAACGTCGAGATGACCGTAAGGTACACGAAGTCAAAGCCGCCAAACGTCATGCCGTAGATCTGGGCGATGGTGATGGCGGTAACGGCGAGGTGGATCGAGGCGCCGTTGGAGTTGAGCGGCATGCCGAGCGGCAGCACCAGGTCGGCGATATCCGAACGGATGCCGATCTTGTTCTTCGCATCGTCCATCTCGACCGGAAGGGTCACCGCCGAGGAGACGGTGGCGATGGACATGATGGACATGCGCCAGATGCGCTTGATGAGAACGACCGGGCTGAGCCCGCAGCGCACGCACACGACGACGATCCACAGCACCAGGAACACGAAGACCGTGCCGCCCAGCACCAGGAGGTACTTGAGGAGCGGCAGCAGCACGTCGGGACCGAGCTGGCCGACGACCGAGGCGACGTAGCAGAAGATGCCGATGGGAGCGACCGTCATGACGCCGCGGATGATGATGAGCAGCGTCTCGCCGAGCTGGCAGATGACATCGAACAGCGGGCAGGGCTCGCCCTCGTGCTTGGTGCGCCAGTAGCTGATGGCCAGCCCGAGCGCGATGGAGAACACGATACACGGGACCATGGTGCCCGCACCCATCGACGAGATGATGTTGCTGCTGAAGAAGTTCGTGAGGGTCTCCTGGACGGTCACGGAGCCCGTCCCGGTCGCCTCGTAGACAGCGTCCTGCACGAGCGCGGTGTCGGCAAGGCCGGCACCGGGCTGGAAGATCGTCGCGGCGGCGACACCGCATGCGGCGGCGAGGATCGAGGACCCGGCGAACCAGGCGATGCCCTTCACGCCGATGCCCGAAAGGTCGCGCGCGGTGAGCCCGCCCACGGCCTCGATGATGGTGCACATGACGAACGGCACGATGCCCATCTGGACGAGGCGGAAGAAGATGTCGCCGATGAACTGGACGTTCGACATCACCGGGCCGCCGATGACGCCGGCGATGTAGCCGGCGACCATACCGATCACGATGGCGAGCGTGGCGTTGTACTTGAATTTACGGGTACTTAGGGTACCTTCATTGCTCATGGTAATCACTGATTCCCTAGGGGAAACCACTCTTCCCCACGTAGGTTGATGAGACACGCCCAGAAGGGCGGCTGCGGCGCGAGGGCCGCTACAAGGCTTTTAGGTCCGAGTGGGGACCAACCTTGATGGTCACAAGGCATCGCGGGCGCGGGAGGCAGGCCGCGGACCACAGGCGCGCGTCAGCACCCGCTCCCGCGATTCTCCGAGGCCGCCGCTGAGAGGAGATGTGGCCAAAGCGACGGCCCCGGATGTGGAGGGATCGGCCGCTTATGCAGCCTCTTGGAATTCCTTCTTACCGTCGAAGATGTCGTGGTCGATACCGTCGGGGCCGGCTACGAGCATCGCGGCGAAGACGTCGCCGGTGACGTTAAGCGGGGTGCGGGTGGCACCGGTGGGGTACTCGAGACCGCCGAAGATGCCGATGGCCTCCATGGGCAGGCCGAGGGCCGGGATCATCATCGTGAGCGACACGAGCGAGGCGCCCGGGGTGGCGGCGTTCACGAACGAGATCATGGTGCAGATGAGCCAGCAGGTCAGGAAGTCGGACGGACCGAACGTGATGCCGTAGAGCTGGGCGATGCACAGGGCGTCCACGGTCATGTGGATGGCCACGCCGTTGGAGTTCAGCGGCACGCCGAGGGGCAGGAGCACGTCGCAGACGTCCTCGCGGATGCCGATCTTCTTCTTCGCGTCCTCCATAGCGGTGGGGAGGGTCACGGCGGAGGAGATGGTGGTGAAGGCGGTGACGAGCATGCGGCCCATCTTGGCACCCAGCTTGAGCGGGTTCACCTTGCAGTACGCACCGCAGACGAAGAGGTACGCCACGAACATGATGACCATGCCGAACGCCATCACGAGGAAGTACTTCGCGAGCGGGACCAGGACGCTCATGCCGACGGAGGCGACCATGGAGGAGACGTAGCAGAAGATGCCGATGGGGGCGATGTTCATGACACCGCGGATGATGTTGAGCAGCAGGTCGGAGACCTCGGAGATGACGTCGTAGACCATGCAGGTCTCATGGGTCTGGCGCCAGAAGCTGATGACCAGGCCGAGCGCGATGGCGAAGATGATGATCTGGATCATCGAGCCGTTGGCGAGCGAGGACACGATGTTGGTGCCGAAGAACCCGGTGAGGGTGTCCTGGATGGTCATCATGTCGACGGCCTCGCCATCATAGCCGGCAGCGGCCATGACGGCGTCGGTGCCGGCGCCGGCGCCGGGCTGGAAGAGGACACCGAGGCCGATGCCGAGCGCCGCGGCGATGCCGGAGGAGACGATGAAGATGATGACGCCCTTGCCGGCGATGCCGGAAAGCGTCTGCGGGGTGAGGCCACCCACGGACTTGACCACGGTGGCAAGCACGAAGATGGGGATGGACATCTGGATGAGGGCGAAGAAGATATCGCCGATGAACTGGACCTGGGTCATGGGCTGACCGACGACGAGGCCGGCGACGACCGCGACAGCCATCGAGATCAGCATGAGGACTGTCAGGTCCGGGCCCTTCTTCTTGACTTCAGTAGCCATAAGCGTTTCCTTTCTTGCTGTGGCCATAACCGGTTAGATAAGGCAGCAGAACGCTGCAGCGAACCCGAGAAGCCCGTCCGCACCCGAGGTGTGCCCGACCTCGAGCACGCGGGAGAGCCGGGCGGGCAGCATCGCCACCTCGCCTGCGCGCAGGGTCGCGCACAGATCGATGTAGTCGGCGTTGGCGTACCCGGCGCAGATGGCCTTGAGATACGCCTCGCTGACCGCGGTGGTCTTCCCGGGATAGACCTCCGCGACGGCGGTGAAGAACGTCTGCGCGAGCCCCGAGCCCCCGTAGAGGAGCCTGAGGCCGCAGCCGTAGCCGCAAAGCACGTCGTCCCCCGACGGCGTGAGGCCGAGGCCCCGCCCCACCAGGTACTCGACGGCCGAGCGCATCGCGCGCGTGGCGGATTCCTCCCGAAGGGGGTTCCGCTCGCCGAGCTCGCGCGCCAGGCACATCGAGGAGAAGCGCGCGAGGCTGGTGAGCGCCACGACCGAGCGCTCCTCGCCGAACCACGGCAGCCCGATGCGCTCGGCGAGATCCAGGCTCGCGACCGCCGCGGCGCTCGCGGCGTCGAGCCCGACGGGCGCGCCCTCGATGCGCGGGACGGACAGGTGCGCCACCGGGGCTCCCGCGATGAGGAGCGAGACCGGACGCGACGCCGTCTGGATGACGAGGCGCGCCCCGTCCCATGCGACCGCGTCGCCCGCCTCGATGGCGCGCAGGACGCAGGGCATCTCCCCCGCCGCGATCGCGACGCCCAGGCACGAGAGCGGCTGGTCGTCCGGGCCCACGTGCACGAGCTCGCCGGCGAGCTCAACGTTGAAGCTCGTGCCGAACACGCTGTGCACCCGGCCCTGGGCCGCGTCGCCCAGAAGCTGGAGCGCATAATCGCTGGCGGAGGAGACGTTCATGGTTGCCTGCCTTGCGCGCTACTCGATGCCGAGCTTGGCGCAGTAGGCCTCGAGCGCCTGCTCGAAGCAGGCGAGCGGGGCACGGACGGTGCCGGCGCCCACCTGGCCGATGCCGGCCTTCTTATGGGCGATGCCGGTGTTGATGAGCGGCGTGATGCCCGTGGCGACGACCTTGCGGATGTCGATGCCGAGGCACGTGCCCTTGAAGTCCCACGTGGGGATGGACCAGTTGGGGTTGTGCTCCACGCAGATCTTCTCCATCTCGTTGGAGATGTTGAGGGCGTCCTCGAAGCCGCCGGCACCCACGAAGCGGGTGACGCCGGGGGCCGCGACCATGGCCATGCCGCCCACGCCGACGGTCTCGCAGATCGCGGAGTCGCCGTTGTCCGGGCAGCCGTCCTCGGCGGTGAAGCCGGTGAAGTAGAGGCCGATCGGGGTGTTCACGGGCGCGGTGAACCACTGGTCGCCGAGGCCGGTGACGCGCACGCCGAACTCGTAGCCGTTACGGGTCATGGTGGAGACGACGCAGCCCTCCTCGTCCTTGCGGACGTAGTCCACGATCGACTTGCCCATGGCCATCATGATGTTCAGGAAGAACTGGTCGGTGTCGGCCAGGAACTGGATGACGCGCTCCTTGGCGTCCTCGGGGGCGTCGGTCTTGACGATGAGCGGCGCGACCTCCTTGAGGAAGTTGAGCGTGGCGGCCATGTTGCGCTGGTGGAACTCGTCGCCCTGGGTGATGGCGCGCGCGATGAGCACGTTCAGATTGATGCCGCCGTCGGAGAGCTTGAGCGCCTTGGAGAGCACCGGGCCGAGCTCGTCGGCCATCCAGTGCAGGCGGTCGACGACCTCCTGGCTGTAGGCGCCGAAGCGCAGGACCTTGCCGATGCCCTCGTTCATGGTGCAGTAGGCGGTGGTGCCGTCAGCGAGGTTCACGATCTTGAGCACGGCCATGTTGGCGGAGGTGATGCCGCCCATGGGGCCCACGGCGTGGCAGTGGTGGCAGGGGATGAACTCGACCTCGCCGGCCTCGAGCATCTTGACCGCGTCCTCCTCGGTCTCAGCCCAGCCCTCGAAGAGCGCCGCGCCGATGCACGAACCGCGCATGGGGCCCTGCATGTTCTCCCAGGTGATCGGGGGACCGGCATGCAGGAGGGTCTTCTTCTCGCGGTTGAGCTCGGGGATGACGTCCTTGGCGACCACGACGTCGACGAGCTGCGGCTGGCTCTCCTTGAAGCGCTGGCAGATGCGCTCGTTGGCCTCGTCGATGCCCTCTACCTTGGCGAGCTCGGTGAGGAGGTGGATCATGCGCTTGTTACCGCCGGCCATGGGCTTCCAGGTGTACTGGACGCTCTTGGCGCCGTAGGCGCGCAGCGGGTCGTTGAAGCTCTCGACGCCGACGTTGATGACGCGCGGCTTCGTGGTGAGGAGCTCCATGACGGCCTCGGAGGGCTCGGGCAGCGGCGTGGCGTCCTTGACCTCGTAGGGGACGACCTCGCGGTCCTCCTCGGTGAAGTGGATGCCCTTGAACTCGAGCGCGGCGCGGACGGCCATGGCGTTGGAGGGCTCCATGCGCGCACCGGCGTCCTCGAGGATCTTGATGGAGCGCTCGTAGTCCTGCGGGTCGTGGCTCGTGCCCACGACGGTGCCCACGAACTGGATGGTGCGGCCGTCTGCCTCGGCCTTGGCCTTGCACTCGGCGATGACCGGCGCGAGCGCGGAGGCCATGTCGGGATGGCAGCCGTAGCCGAGCACGCAGTCGAACACGATGACGCCGGTGGTGTCCATGTCGCAGTAGTCGCGCATCATCTTGATGCGGACGTCCGGGTCGATCATGGGGTGCGGACGGCCCTGGGTGTAGACGTCGTCACCGAGGTCGATGACGTCGTAGCCGCCGTGGCGCAGCATGTAGCCGTCCTCCTTGATGATGGAGCCGAGGTTGAGCGCCTCGGTGATCATCATCGCGGCCTCGCCGGCCAGCGTGCCGCCGGAGTACAGGCCGATGACGGTCTTGTCCTCGGGGAGCGGCTCGTCGCAGGTGAAGTCGAGCGGCTCGAGGTAGTTCTTCTTGACCTCGGCGCCGTTGGCGAGGTCGACCGCGATGCGGGCGGTCTCCTCGAGCGTGTGGGCCAGGTAGACCTTTCCCTGGTGCGCCTCGGGCTTCTCGCCGATGAAGATGGCCACGACGGGCTTGGTGCACTTCTCGAGCAGGTCGACGACCTCGTCGCGGACCTCGGGCGCGGGCGGCTTGGAGATGACGCAGATGACGTCGGTCGCGTCATGGTTCTCGAGGGCGACGATGGCGTCCTTCACGGTCACGGCGCCGACCTTCTCGTTGAGGTCGCGGCCGCCGGTGCCGATGGCGTGCACGCAGCCGCCACCCAGGCGGTCGATCATGCAGGTGACCTCCTGGATGCCGGTGCCGGAGGCGCCGACGATGCCGATGTTGCCCGGGTTGATGACGTTCGTGAACGCCACGGGGACGCTCGACACCACGCCGGTGCCGCAGTCGGGACCCATGAAGAGCAGGCCCTTCTCATGCGCCTTCTTCTTGAGACGGACCTCGTCCTCCAGCGGCACGTTGTCCGTGAAGGAGAACACGTTGAGGCCCAGATCGAGCGCGCGCTCGAGCTCGGGGGCGGCGTACTCGCCGGGGATCGAGAACAGCGCCATGTTGGCGTCGGGCAGCTGGGCCATGGCCTCTTCCCAGCTCGTGGCCTCGGCGGGACCGCCGGCGGCTTCCTTCTTCACGGACAGGTCCGCGAGGAAGGCCTCGGTCTCGGCGAGCACCGTGTCGAGGATGGCGGGGTCGTCGCTCTCGACGACGATGACCATGTCGGACGGGTTTGCCGCGGCGGCCTCATCGGTGAGCAGGCCGGCGGCCCGGTAGATATCCTTGTTGGCGTCGGTACCCATCATGATCTGGCTCTGGATCACACCGTCTAGGGTGTTGATCTTGTTGGTGAGCAGCATCAGGTTGATGGAGTCCTGATACGAGTTCGGCTTGATGACCGTTTGCAGCATCGCGTTCCTCCTGTTCTATCTGGCGGATAGGTCGCACGCCGCTGCGTGGCGCAGGCGCGACATTCCCGGGATACTCGTCGCACCGTATTGCGACTGCATTGAACCATTCGGGGGCCGCGCATCCGTGCGCTGGCCGGATAAGATTTGATGAAGGGTTTTATCCGTTAGGGAAATGAGCCTCTTTTGGGTACCGATATACTGGAATGTGGCCTGAAATCGCGTTCTGATGCATAAGACCGCATGATTCCAGCCTGTTCGCCCAGCATCCAAGGAGGGGGGTCGGCACCATGCACGTCAAGGAGATGCTCTCGCTGCCCTCCTTCGCGGGCTCGGAGGTCGTCGCCGGCTCGTCCCATCTGGACAACGAGATCGAGAGCGCGATGATCCTCGAGGGCGCCGACATCCAGAACTGGGGCAGGCGCAACCAGCTCATCATCTCGAGCTACTTCGCCCTCGAGGACCTCGACGCCGTGGGGCTCGGCAGGTTCTTCCGCACCATGAGCACGATCGGCATCGGCGCGCTCGCCATCAAGCCCGGCCGCGCCGTCGACGAGATCCCCCGCGAGATCGTGGAGCTCTGCGACGACTTCGACCTGCCGCTCATCCGCCTCTCGCCCCAGGTCAAATACGAGGCCATCCTCATGGACGTCCTCGGGCACGTGCTCGACACCAACCTCACGCTGCTCAACCGCTTCTACGAGTCGCATCGCCACGTGATGACGCTCGCGCTCAAGCAGCCGTCGATCTCCTACATCCTGAACACGCTCAAGAACTCGCTCATGGCCGACACGACCTACCTCGACACGCAGCGGGACCGGCGCCTCAGCACCAACCCCGCGCGGGCGGCCTTCACGGGCTACTCCTTAACGCGGCGCGACCCGAGCCCCTACCAGACGCACGCTTACTTCGACGCGCGCCTCTTCTACCGCGACGCCTCCGAGAGTGCGGACGCAGACGGCGACGCGGGCGGCCACGAGGCCGCCTCCGACGCGTCCGTGCCCGACATGCTCGACGGCGCGGACCGCGTCGAGAACGCGCTCGCCGTCCGCATCCCCAGCTCGGACGGGGTGGACTACTACCTCATCATCCACAGCGACGGCACCGAGCTCTCGCAGGTCGACACGATGCTCGTCGAGAACATCGTGAGCCTGCTGCAGATCGAGATCCTGAAGCAGAACGCCGTCAAGCAGAAGCTCTTCTACCAGAACAACAACACGGTGCACGACCTGCTGCTCGGCCGCTTCGGCTCCGAGGAGCGCGTCGACGAGGCGCTCGCGCTGCTCAACGTCGACCGCTTCCCGCTCTACGAGGTCCTGCTCGTGCGCTCCACGCTGCTCGACCCGAGCGACACCGACCGCCAGGACGAGCTGCACCAGGCCATCCGCCGCCGCCTGCGCTCGGCATACCCGGGCATCGTCTACTACGTGAACGGCGACCGCCTGCTCGTGCTGCACAACTACCGCAGCGAGCTCTCGGGCATCGACATCGACGAGGTGCAGCGCATCCTCACCAAGCTGCACGAGTCGTCCACGCTGCCGCTCTTCACGCACTTCGCCGTGCTCTCGAGCTCCACCGACCGCTACCGGCTGCCCGAGATCAACAACGACGTCATAAACGCCTACAGGCTCTTCGACGACTCGGGCTACCGCGACGTCTCGATGCGCTTCGACGACCTAGGCATCTACAAGCTGCTGCTCGGCTCCGACGACCACCTCCAGCAGGAGAAGCTCATCGACCCGCGCCTCACGCGCATGCACGACGAGCAGCCCGAGCTGTTCAACACGCTCGTGCGCCTGTGCGAGAACGGCATCAGCTACCCCAAGACCGCCGAGGAGCTGTTCCTGCACCCCAAGACCGTGCGCTACCGCGTGGAACGCGCGCGCGAGGTCTACCGCATCAACGTCAAGGACCCCAACGACTACCTGCAGATCATCCTTGCGGACAAGATCTACACCCTGAGGAAGGGCTGATGGCCATGGCAGACACGAACGCAGGGCTCACGACCGTCGTCCCGCCCCGCGCGGAGGCGGACCAGCGCATCGCCG
Organism: Enorma burkinafasonensis; assembly: GCF_902150035.1. Lineage (GTDB taxonomy): Bacteria > Actinomycetota > Coriobacteriia > Coriobacteriales > Coriobacteriaceae > Enorma > Enorma burkinafasonensis. The sequence continues at coordinate 28,363 of NZ_LR597503.1, read as the reverse complement.
TGTTCTACCTGCACGGCGGCGGCCTCGTGTACGGTGAGCGCGACGATCTGCCCGCGCCCTACGTGCGCGCGTTCGCGGATGCCGGCTACACGCTCGTCTGCGCCGACTACCCGCTCGCGCCCGAGTCCGCGCTGCCCGAGACGGCAGAGGCCCTCTTCTCCTGCTGGGAGGGCGCGATCGCGCGGCCCATCCAGACAGGCGAGCTCGATGGCTACTTCCTCTTCGGGCGCTCGGCAGGGGCGTACCTCGCGCTCGTGCTCGCGCGGGAGATCCGCCGGCGCGCCGCCGAGGCCCCGCTGCCGCAGCCCCTTGGCATCCTGAGCTTCTACGGCTACTACGACCTCACCGACCCTGCCTTCCGCGAGCCCGCGAAGGCGTACGCCGCGCTGCCCGAGGTCTCGCAGGCGACCGTCGCCGGGATGGTGCGCGACGAGCCGCCCACCTCGGGCCCCAAGCCGCTGCGCTACGGGCTCTACGTCTACGCGCGCCAGCACGAGGGGGCCTGGCTCGACCTCATGGGCCTCGACGGCGCCTCGAGCGAGCGCACGCCCGAGGCCTGGTCGCTCACGGCCGAGGACATCGCCCAGCTGCCTCCCCTCTTCGCGACGGCGAGCTCCGGCGACGAGGACGTGCCGCTGCGCATCTCGAAGACGCTCGCGCGCCTCGCGCCCGACGCCGTCATGAAGACCGTCTACTACCTGCCGCATGACTTCGACCGCGACGTCACCGACGCGACCGGCATGCAGGTCTACCGGCAGGCCCTTTCCTGGATGGAGCAGCGGGGCCAGCGCGGGTAGCGCGTTCGGGCGGTTTTGTGCCGGCTTGCGGAGTGCGCCTGCATCTGTGCCTCGACAGAAGCACGCTCATCCGGGCGCTAACTGAAGCGGGCACGGACCCAACGGCCCGCGCCCGCTTGAACGTCGTGCTGTTTTCTCGACCGCCCGATCGGGGGGCAACCGCCCCTACGCCCAGGCCTCGCGGCCCTTGAGCGCCCGAAGCCCGATGTCGCGGCGAAGCGTCTTGCCCTCGAAGTCGATCTTGCCGCAGGCCTCGTAGGCGAGGTCGCGGGCGGCCTCGAAGGTATCGCCGAGCGCCGTGACGGCGATCACGCGGCCGCCGGACGTCACGAGCTCGCCGTCATCGCGGACCGCCGTGCCCGCGTGGTAGACGGTGACGCCCTCCATGGCCTCGGCGTCCTCGACACCGGTGATGACCTTGCCCTTCTCGTACGACCCCGGGTAGCCGGCGCTCGTGAGCACCACGGCGACGGCCCACGAGTCGCGCCAGGAGAGCTCGACCTCGTCGAGGCGCTGCTCCGCGCAGGCGAGCATGACCTCCACCAGGTCGTTCTCGAGCCGCGGGAGGATCACCTGGGTCTCGGGGTCGCCGAAGCGCGCGTTGAACTCGAGCACCTTGGGCCCCTCCGGCGTGAGCATGAAGCCGCCGTAGAGGCAGCCGCGGTAGTCGATGCCCTCGGCGGCGAGCTCGGCGACGGTATCGACGAGCGCCTGCTTCATGGCGGCGAGCTCGTCATCGGTCACGATGGGGACCGGGCTGTAGACGCCCATGCCGCCCGTGTTGGGGCCGAGGTCGCCCTCGAGGGCGCGCTTGTGGTCCTGCGCGGTGGCCATGGGGCGCACGGTCTTGCCGTCGGTGAACGCCAGCAGCGAGCACTCGGGGCCGGTGAGCATCTCCTCGATGACCACGGTGGAGCCCGCCGCACCGAACGCGCCGGCGAAGCACTCGCGCACGGCCTCCTCGGCCTCGGCGAGCTCGGTCGCGACGACCACGCCCTTGCCGGCGGCCAGGCCGTCCGCCTTGACCACGAGCGGGGCGCCCTGCTCGCGCACGTACGCGAGCGCGGAGGCCTCGTCGGTGAAGGAGCCGTAGGCGGCCGTGGGGACGCCCGCGCGGCCCATGAGCTCCTTGGAGAAGCGCTTGGAGCCCTCGACCTCGGCACCGGCGGCACCGGGGCCGAAGCACGCGATCCCGGCGGCGCGCACCGCGTCGGCGACGCCGGCGACGAGCGGCGCCTCGGGGCCGATCACCACGAGGCCCACGCCGGCGTTCACCGCGAAGTCGGCGACCGCGGCGGGGTCCTCCTCGCTGAGCGCGACGTTCTCGCCCACCTGGGCGGTCCCGCCGTTGCCCGGCGCGATGTAGAGCGTGCCGCAGCGCGGGCTCTCGGCGAGCTTCATCGCGAGCGCGTGCTCGCGGCCGCCGCTGCCCAGCAGTAGGATGTCGATGGTCTGACGGTCAACGGTCATGGCTCCTCCTCCCGCCGGCGATGCCCCTGCCGGCCTAGAACTTCGGGGTCAGGTACTCGGCGATGCCGTCGAGCTCGGGGTTGTGGTACTCCTCCGGATAGGCGAACAGCCCCACCGCGCCCAGGCCCACGTGCGTCGCGATGGTGGGGCCGATGGTCGCGACCGTGAGGCAGCGCAGCGGCGCCTCCGTTCGCTCAAGCGCCGCGTCCATGTACTCGAGCGCCTTGTAGGCCTTGGTATGCAGCTTGTAGAAGACGAGCGGGCCCATCTCTTCGGCCTGCTCGGCCATGAGCTTCACGATATGCGTGACCGCGTTCTTCATGCCCTTCGCCTTGTGGAGCACCTCGATCGCGCCGGTCTCGGTAAGCGAGACCTCGATCTTGATGTTGAGCAGCGAGGTCGCCATGCCCTGGAACTTGCTCGCTCGCCCGCCCTTCACCAGGTTGTCGAGGGTATCGGGGATGAAGTAGATACGGCTCGTGCGGCGGATGTCCTCGATGCGCCGAAGCGCCTCGTCGAGGGTGCCGCCCGCGCGGGCGATGCAGGCCGCCTCGAGCGCCATCGCGCCCTGCTCGACCGTGGCGGCGCAGGAGTCGAAGACCTCGATGCGGGCGCCGCGCCCGTTCGCGACGTAGGCCGCCGCGCCGCGCGCGCACTCGCACGTGCCGGAGAGCGCGGCGGAGAGGTGGATGGAGAGGATCTGGGTGTAGCCCTCGTCGATGAGCCCGTTGTAGACGGCGAGGAAGTCGGCCGGGGCGGGCTGCGAGGTGATGGGCAGCTCGTCGATGCCCTCGAGGCGGTCGAGGAACTCGGCGATCTCGATGTCCACGCCGTCGGAGTACTCGGTGGTACCGAACGTGACATGCAGCGGCACGACGCGCAGGCCGTACTTCTCGACGAGCGGGGCGGGTAGGTCCGCGGCGCTATCGATGACGATGGCGAACTGATCCATGGTGTCTTTCCTTGACGGTCCGCGTCTTACCAGGAGCGCATGATGGTCTGGTCGCGGTCGGGACCGACGGCGACGATCGACACGCGCGCCTTCGCGAGGTCCTCGATGAGGGCGACGTAATCGCGCGCCTCCGCCGGCAGGTCCTCGAAGCGGCGGCAGCCGGTGATGTCGACCTTCCAGCCGGGAACCTCCTCGTACACCGGCACCGCGCCCGCGAAGTGGCTCTCGTGCTCGGGCACCGTGGTGTAGCGCACGCCGTCGACGTCGTAGGCGACGCAGACCTTGATGGTATCGAAGGCGGAGAGCACGTCGAGCTTGGTGAGGGCGATGTCGGTGAGGCCGTTCACGCGGGCGGAGTAGTTCGCGATCACGCCGTCGAACCAGCCGCAGCGGCGGCGGCGACCGGTGGTGACGCCGTACTCGTAGCCCTGCTCCGTGAGGATATGGCCCTCCTCGGTCTCATAGGCGAGCTCGGTGGGCATGGGGCCCGAGCCGACGCGCGTGATGTAGGCCTTCATGATGCCGAGCACGCGGTCGATGTTCTTCATGCCCACGCCCGAACCGGTCACCGCGCCGCCGGCGGTGCAGTTCGAGGAGGTCACGAACGGGTAGGTGCCGTGGTCGATATCAAGCAGCGTCGCCTGCGCGCCCTCGAAGAGGATGGACTTGCCCTCGTCGATGAGGTCGTTGAGCAGACGCCCGCTCTCGCAGATGTAGGGGCGCAGGCGCTCGGCGTAGCCCAGATACTCGTCGGCGATCTCGTCGACGGTGAAGGTGGGCAGGCCGAAGATGCTCTCGAGCTGCGGGTTGACGCGGTCGAGCGCGCGGGACAGCTTGTCGCGGAAGACGCCCTCGTCGAGCAGGTCCTGCATGCGCAGGCCGATGCGGGCCATCTTGTCCTGGTAGCACGGGCCGATGCCGCGCTTGGTGGTGCCGATGTTATGGCTGCCCAGCAGCTCCTCGTAGGCGCCGTCGAGGACCATGTGGTACGGCATGATGACGTGCGCATTGCCCGAGACCTTGAGGTTGGCGGTGGAGATGCCGTCGGCCTCGAACATGTCGATCTCCTCGAGCAGCACCTTGGGGTTCACGACGCAGCCGTTGCCGATGACCGAGATGCACTGGGGGTACATGATGCCCGACGGGACCTGGTGCAGGCCGTACTTGCGGTCCCCCACCACGATGGTGTGACCCGCGTTGTTGCCGCCCTGAAAGCGCACGACGCAATCGAAATCCTGGGCGATCAGGTCGCAGATCTTGCCCTTGCCCTCGTCGCCCCACTGGGTTCCCACCAGCACTGCCGAGCCCATGCTCAACTCCTATCCATCATGCGTGCGCGAGCATGCCGCCGCGCGCGCGTAACACAACATTCCCATTATATCCGCAGACCGCAGGAAGGCGCGGGCGCAAACCGTTCCTTCACGGTACGCGGGCGTGCGGCGGTCGCAAGACGCCGGGTACCGGGGGCGCCTGCCATTCGACATTCATTCCGGGTAACGGGGCGCCTGCCATTCGACATTCATTTGAACAGCGGATTGCAGGAACGGCGCAATTCGAGGTTCATTTGAATGGCGAGTGTCACCGAATTCCATTCGATTGAAAAATGAACAAACACGTCGTGGTCAGAGGATATCGGGTAAGCCATTTACCAGGTGTTTTATAAAACAACGGTCTCGAATATGCAATTCGAGCAACTTATGAACCCCGAAATCTATGCACAAAATGCTCGAACTGCAGACGCGCCCTCGCAGATGTACACGAATCGATCGAATGGCAGCCGTCCACCCGGGCAGTCGACGCGAGCGCAGGGAAGGTCGCGCCTCCCCCGCCGACACCGGCCGCCCCCGAAGGCATCAGCCCTCGTGGAAGCCGTCCAGCTCGTAGAACTTGGTCGACTGCGGCACGAAGGCGAGGTCCACATCGCCGATGGGGCCGGAACGGTTCTTCGCGACGATGACGCGCGTGACGCCCATATCGGGGCGGTCGTCGCGCGAGGCCTCCTGCTCGTCTGCCGAGCGGTCGAGGAACATGACGATGTCGGCGTCCTGCTCGATCGAACCGGACTCGCGCAGGTCCGAGAGCTGCGGCCGCTTGCCGGTGCGGCTCTCGACGGCACGGCTGAGCTGGGAGAGCGAGATGACCGGCACGCCCAGGTCCTTCGCGAGGATCTTGAGGCCGCGGCTCATCTCGGAGACCTCGACGGCGCGGTTCTCGGCATGCCGGCCTGCCGGCGGGCTCACGAGCTGCAGGTAGTCCAGGATGATGACGGCGTTCTCCTTGTTGTGGAGCATGCGACGCGCCTTGGCGCGGATCTCGGTGATCGTGGTGCCGGGGGTGTCGTCGATGAGGATGTCGAGCTTGGAGAGCTCCTGGGTGGCTTCGTTGATGTTCGACCACTGCTCGGGCGAGATGCGCCCGGTGCGGAAGTCCGAGATGGAGAGCATCGCCTGGGCGCAGATGAGGCGCTGGGCGATCTCCTTGCCGCTCATCTCGAGCGAAAAGAAGCCGACCGTGAAGCCCTCGGCCGCGGCGTTGAGGGCGAGGTTCAGCGCGAACGAGGTCTTACCCACGGCGGGGCGGGCGCCCAGGATGATCAGCTGGCCCTCGCGCAGGCCCAGAAGCAGCCGGTCGAGACTCGGGAAGCCCGTGGCCACGCCGTGCGCCTGGCCGCCCGCGGCGCAGACCTCGGACGCCTCGTTGTAGGCCTCGATCATGTAGTCGGTGAGGGTGCGGTAGGCGCTCGAGACCTCGCGGTCGGTGACCTTGAGGACGAGGCTCTCGGCCTGCTCGACCGCCTCCTTGGCATCGAGCGGGGCGTCGTAGGCGAGGTCGCTGATCTTGCCGGCGGCGAAGATGAGTTCGCGCAGCAGCGAGTCGCGGCGCATGATCTCGGCATGGTGCTGCCAGTTCACGAGCGCGATGGTGTTGCCCACGAGCTCCAGGATGTAGGCCTCGCCGCCCACGGCACCGAGCTTGCCCTGCGAGTTGAGGTAGTCGACCACCGAGATCGAGTCCACCGGGATGCCGCGCTCGTTCATCGAGACCATGGCCTCGAAGAGCTCGCGATGGGCGGGGCGGTAGAAGTCGTCGACCTGAAGCGCCGAGATGGCGTCGTCGATGACCTCGGGCGAGAGGAGCATGGCGGAGAGCACGTTGGCCTCGGCCTCGGTGTTGTTGGGGAGCCCCTGGCGCGCACCGCGGTCGATGGAGCCCGTCATGTAGTCGCCCGGCATCGCGATCCTTCCTTTCTCCGACCTCGCGGGCCATCAATGGTAGAGCATCTTGCGGCCGCATCCGGGCCGCATATGCGACCTTTTCGGCCCGTTCGGCTTTCAACATGCCGATGTGGAGAACCCGCGTACCCCATTCTGCACGGAATCGGGTTATCAACGTTTTCCACATTTTTGCCGCGCGACTGGAAGACGTTTTCCACAGCACCCGAGCCTACCTGCTGTTATTCACTGCTGATGCGATACTTGCAGTAACCTTACAATCCGATAGTTGTACGTTTTGTGATTCCGCAGGTAGATGAGCTTGTTCTATACAAAGCGCAGGACAGCTACGGCAGCTGAGGCTGGCAGCGCCGGAAAGCAGCTTGTGAAAAACCGCCGCCGGGGAGGGACATATTCACCGTTAGCAGCATCTCACCTGTGGATTTCTTCCTCTGCGGAAAAGTCAAGAGAAAGTTTCAAGTTCTCCTTGAAACTTTTCCTCCCTGCAAGAAGAGGGCCCGCACCGCGTACGGACGCGGCACGGGCCCCAAGCGGATGCGCGGGCGCGCACCCGATAAAGCGGCGAGCGCTACTCGGCGGCCTCCTCGGCCACCTCGACGGTCTCGGCCTCCTCGGTCTGCTCGACCTCGGCGGTCTCCTCGGCAGCGGCCTCCTCGGCGGTGATGCCCACGAGAACCACCACGTTGGCGCGGATCTCGCGGTAGAGCGAGATGGCGACCTCGTGGGTGCCGGCGACCTTGATGGGCTTACCGAGCTCGACGCGCTTGCGGTCGATCTCGACGCCCAGCTGGTCCTTGATGGCGTCCGCGATCATGGCGGCGGTCACGGAACCGAAGAGGATGCCCTCCTCGCCGACCTTGACGTCGACCGTGACCTGCTTGCCCTCAAGGGTCTCCTTGAGCTTGTTGGCATCGGCGATGCGCACAGCCTCGCGCTTCGCGATGTTGTTGCGGCGCTCCTCGAGCTGCTTCAGGTTGCCCTTGGTAGCCGCAACGGCGAGTTTCTTAGGGAACAGGTAGTTCTCGGCGTAGCCCTGAGCGACGTCGACGATATCGCCCTCTCCACCTTTGCCCTTGATCTCACCAAGAAGAACGACTTTCATGAGATCTCCTATCCTGCGCGCTGCATGGTGCAGCGCATTACTTATCTTGCGCCTCCGTGCCGGCGTTCCCCCGCGGAATCTTGCGGAAGTTCGCCCACACGTCTACGAGGCCGACGATGCTCATGACGAACATCGCCTCCAGCCAAACCGCGACCACGATGACCGCCGTGCGCATGATGCACCCGAACCGCCACCGGTCCATGAGACCGAAAAGCACGCCGAACCCCTGGAGCGCGAAGATGAACCGCACGCTCAGAAGCAGGGTGACCGACGCGGGGAGCAGAAGCCCCGGCGCGTCGCCGGCGAGCTCGGCGATGGCGATGCCGAGCACCGATGCCGCCAGGAGCCCGACCGCCCACAGCGGGGTGTCGAACGTGGCGAGCCGCGGCATCCGGATCGGGGGCATCCCCTGCGGGGACGGGACCCCGGCGTTGCCGCGCAGCGCTCCCCAGAAGGAGCCGAGCGCCGCCAGCCCGACGTTGATGAGCGCCGTCAGCGCGTACACGAAGGGCCAGACCGCCCGGAAGATCGGCTCGACGGTAGCCATGACCAGGTCGCCCTGGACGCCGTCTCCCGCATAGAGCCGAGCCGCCTCGCTGAGGTAGGCGGGCATGACCTGGGAGACATCGAGCCCCTGCGTGGCAAGGGAGATGCCGTCCACGGCCAAGCCGAGCGCCGTGCACACGGCGGCCGTGACGCTCACCGCGAGGATCGTCGCGCGCCGCGCCCACATGAGCGCCGCGAGCGCGCATCCCGCGCAGACGGGCATCGACGCCGTGAGCAGCGCGCCCGGGCCCAGCGATACCGTCGCGAACACGAGGCCCGCCGCCACCGCGACCGCGCTCCGGACGAACGACCGCGCGCCTGAGCGCTCGGCCATCACCCGGATACCGAGGGCGAGGAACAGCGTGCCGAGCATGCCGCCCCACGCCGCGATCACGACCGCGAACGCGACCTCGATGCACCAGAGGGCGCTCCTCGTGCTGGCACGCCCTGCGGGCACGATCCCCTGGCGGGGATCCGAGCGACGGTCAGCGGGGGTCATCACAGGTCGCTCGCGGAAGGCTAGTCGCGGTTGCGGTTACCGCGCGAGGACACCACGGGGACGGCGTACGGCAGAAGAGCCATCTCGCGCGCACGCTTGATCGCGTTCGCGATGTCGTGCTGGTGCTGCGTGCAAGCGCCAGTGACGCGGCGCGGCTTGATCTTGCCGCGATCGGTCATGTACTTGCGAAGGAGCTGCGTGTCCTTGTAGTCGATGTACTCGGTGTGCTCCTTGCAGAACTGGCAGTACTTACGACGCGGCTGACGTGTGGAGTAATCATTAGCCATGTCAAAATACCTTTCGTTTTGCGCGTGCGGTTTCCCGTCGCGCACTCACTCGGCCAGGCCCTAGAACGGGATCTCGTCGTCGTAGACGTCGGAGACCTGCGGCGGGGCCTGGACAGGCGCCTGGGGACGCGGCGCGGGCTGCCCGTAGCCGTGGGACGCAGGCTGGGAGGCGTAGCCGTCCCCCGAGCCCTGCTGGCCGCGCGACATGAACTCGATCTCATCGACGATGACCTCGAGCTTGCTGCGGCGCTGACCGTCACGCTCCCACGAGCTGTAGCGGAGCTTGCCCTCGATGGCGACCTTGGAGCCCTTGCTGAGGTAGCGGCTTACCGCCTCCGCACGCGTGCCGAACATGGTGCAGTCGACGAAGTTGGGATAGTCCTCCCACTCGCCCGTCTGCGGGTTGCGCCGGCGGTCGTTCACTGCCACGCCGAACGAGAGCACCTGGGTGCCGCCGCTCGTCATGCGCAGCTCCGGATCACGGGTGAGATTGCCGGAGATGTTAACTCGGTTGATGCTCATGTGACTCACTACCTCTCGTGCTTGGGGATGCCCCTAGGGGCGCTCCCCCGAGGCGCATGCGCGCCCCGTTCCATACCAGCGTGCTACTCCTTGTCGTCACGACGGACGATCATGTGGCGCTCCACCGCGTCGGTGATGCGCAGAACACGGTCGAGCTCCGCGATCGAAGCGGGCTCTGCATGGAAGTTGATGAGGGTGTAGTCGCCTTCGGTGAGGTCGTTGATCTCATAGGCGAGCTTGCGCTTGCCCCACTCGTCAACGTTGTCAACCTTGCCATTGGCCTCGGCGATGGTGGTGTCGATACGCTTCATCACCGCGAGACGGGTCTCGGGATCGAGGGAAGGATTGACGAAGAACAGCAGTTCATAAGCCTTCATGTTGTCACCTCCTCTGGACATACGGCTTCGGGTCGTGAAGGTGCGCCCGAAGCAGGAAAAGACTCAGATACTATAGCCGCTTGGACGCCGAACCACAAGAAGGCGCAGCTACGCCATCGTGACTCCACACATCCCACATCGCTCCACAGGGCCATGGTGCCAGATGCGTCTTGCCGGAAGCTGTCCGGTATCCCTCCGCGCTGTGCCCGGTTCCCAACAGGGACCTTCCCCATATCTTCCCGCCGCAGCTTAAGGGCCAGACCGAAGGGTCGCACGAGAACAGCCGCCGCGCCATGCAGGCGGCGAGCACATCGGGAATCCACAGATGCGGAACGACGTCGGGGCGGTATCGGGGCCCGAACCGGTACATGCCGCAGCGCCCGCCGCGAAGCTGCTTAGCGGCCCGGTGCGGACGGCGTGCCCGGAACGGACGGCGTGCCCGGGGGCAGCGGGTCCGAGGACACGCCCCAACGGCTCACGTCGAAGCGGCGGAACCAGCACGCCACCGTATGGACGCATGCGAGCTGCATCGCCACCGCGACCGCGCCGCACGCGATCTGGATGGCCGCGGCGCCGAGCACCGCGATGAGCATGGGCGCGGGCTCGAGCGAGAAGAGACGGTGCAGGAGGGCGCCCCCGTCGAACATGAAATGCCAATGCCCATGGTGCGCGGCGAGGCCGGCCAGGCCCGCCTGCAGGGGCAGGTCGAGCGCGGCGGCCGCCAGAAGCGAGAGCGCCGCCACCGCAGCGGCTCCCAGGATGACGGAGAGCGCGGCGCGCAGGAAGCCCGAGGCGTCCCGCGCGACCATCTGCGCGAGCCTGTCGAGGCACCACCCCGCCGTGAGCGCGTCGTAGAGCGTGGCTCGAAGCATCGCGGCGATGACGAAGGTGCCGATCGCAAGACCCAGCACCCAGGCGATGCCGCCCAGGGCATCGATGCGGTACGTCGAGGCCGCCTGGACCCACGAGCCGTAGAACCCAGCCTCGAGCGGCGAGAAGACCGCATAGCGACCGCCCGTCGCGAACCAGAGGGCGGCCCCGGCCGCGACGACCAGGGGCGTGCGGACGATGAGGGCTCGGATGCCGCAGACGAGCACCTTGCCCACGTCCACGCCATCGCGGCGCGGCGCCCCGTCAGAGCCCCACGCGGCGAGCCTGCCCCACTCGAGCGCATAGCCCAAAACCGCGATCTGGCCGACGAGCGGGATCCAGCCCACGAGCGCGAGCACCGCGACCGGCTTCCACCACCCGCGCGCCGCCGTGAGCGCGCGCCATGATGCCACGAGCCCGAAGCCCCTCGTATCCACGGCGCCTCCTTCGCGTCGCCTTCGCTCGGCAATACCAGACGAGCCCGTCCGGTCAAACCGAACGGGCTCGTGCGCATCAAAACTGGCGGAGGAGGAGGGATTCGAACCCTCGTGACCCGACAAGGGCCAAACGGTTTTCGAGACCGCCGCATTCAACCACTCTGCCACCCCTCCGCATCGGGGTGAGACGGCGCGAGCTGGGCCCGCGCCGGAGGTAAGCAACTGGCGGAGAGTCAGGGATTTGAACCCTGGAGACGCTTTTGGCGCCTACACGATTTCCAATCGTGCTCCTTCGGCCACTCGGACAACTCTCCGTTACAGCACACGAAATTGTACCGTATCTCGCATGCTTTGCAAACAACGTTTTTCCCGCCCACGCGATGCGTGCGGGCCGCGGCGGACTTCCACAACTTGTCTACAACGCGCACGCGCCAAGCCGCCGCGCAGCAGGTAAGATAGGCATGGACCCCGTGCTTGATTCCCGAGAGGAGCGGCCCCGATGACAGATGCGCTCGCATCCCTGGCCCCCGTCGCGGCCTCGACCGCCGCGGCGGTCACCGCCACGGCGTCCTCGCAGCCCGCCTCCATCCCGCTGTGGATCGAGCTTTTCGTCGTCGTGGTCTCCGCGGGCACGGGCGTGCTCTCCGCGCGCGAGAACAAGCTCGACTATGTGGGTGCCCTCTGGCTCGCCGTGCTCCTCGGCCTCGGCGGCGGCCTCATCCGCGACGTCATCCTCCAGGTGGGCGACGTCTACATCCTGAAGCAGCCGCTCGCCCTGCCCGCGTGCCTCGTCTCCGCCACCGTGGTATTCGTCTTCCCCGCCATCATCGAGAAGCCGGACAAGTTCATCGCCGTCCTCGACATCTTCGCGGTCGGCCTCTTCGCCGCCATCGGCGCCGACAAGGCCTACGTCTACGGGTTCGCGCCGACCGCCTGCATCATGATGGGCTTCTTCACCGCGGTGGGCGGCGGCATGCTGCGCGACATCTGCCTCGCGCGCACGCCGACCATCTTCCAGCGCGGCAACTTCTACGCGCTCGCGGCCATCTTCGGCGCGGCGACTTACATCTTCCTTGTCAGCAAGCTGGGCGTATGGAACATCCTCGCCCTCGTGATCTCGACCGGCGTGACCGTCTTCCTGCGCTGGCTCTCGATCGAGTTCAACATCCAGACGCCCACCGAGGTGGACATCTCGCGCATGGTGCACCGCCGTCACCGTCGCGGCGCCGAGGGCGGCTCATCGACGCCGCGCCAGGAGACGCCGGTCGTCGCCTCGGCCGAGGCGCTGGCGGACCGCCCCGAGCGCACGCTCGCCGACATCGAGGCGCGCCGCGAGCGCGAGCGCCGCGCGCAGGCCCTCGCACGCCTGCGCAAGAACAAGCGCAAGCGAAAGCAGCGACGCCTGGACATGTAGCGGCTGCCGTGCGGGCGCGTGCCGAGATACTGGAATATGGACAGAACCGGTAGCGGCACGCGGGCGCGCAACCGCCGCTGCGTCGTCCCGAAGCCCGAGGCGCCCGCCCCGCCGCTACGCCGTGCCGCTAGTGAGCGCGACTGCGCGCTCCATGCCCGCCTCGGTCGCGCGGTAGACGTTTCCCACCTGCGCGCCGGCATCGTTGAACTGGGGCGTCGAGACCACCAGGCCGTCGCGCCTCAGCCGCGTGAGCGCGCGGTCGATGGATCGCTGGTTCATCTCGAACCGCTCGGCGATCTCGCGCTTGCTGAGCAGGATGCCCTCCCCGCACTCGGTCCCGCGGGCGATGAGGACGAGCGTGCGCTCGTCGGCGAACGCGTGCCGCCCGTTCACCATCGTGGGGACCGCCCCGACCCGCGGGGCCATAGTTGGAGCCGATGCGGAGGAGGCCGCCTGGGCGCCCCCCTCATGAGGTCTGGTCATCACTTGAAGCCCCGTGCGCGACGGGCGACCACGCCGATGGCGAGGGCAGCCGCGCCCACCGCGGCGACGCCGCCGATGAGAAGCGGGGTGCTGTCGCCCGTGGCGGCGAGCACGTCATCGTCGCCGTTGCCGTGGCTCAGGTCCTCGGAGGGCGTGCCGCCCGTGGAGCCATCGCCGGGATCGTCCGGGGTGTCGTCGCCGGGGTCGGGCGTGGGCTCCGGCTCGGATTCCGGCTCAGGCTCGGGCTCGGGCTCCGTATAGGAGTTCTCGAACGTGATGGTCGCCGGATCGCCGGAGGCGCCGTCCACCGTGGAGTAGACGTACTGCTCGGTCGCGAGCCCGTCGCTGACGGTCGTGGTCACCGTGACGGCACCCGTCTGCTGGTCCGCCGCGGTCTCGATCACGATCGAGTAGGTCGCGTCATCATAGGTGTAGCCCTCGGCGCCCGCATCGGTCTCCGTGAGCGTGTAGCGGTACGTCGTGCCCGCATCGGCTTCGGTGAAGCGCTGCCACGCGAGGTCGAACGGCACGGGGGCCGTGGCGACGCCGGAAACCATCGAAGCGTCCTCGTTCTGGACGGTGACGCTCAGGTCGGGGCTCGTGATGCCGGCCTTCGCGGCGGAGGCGGCGTCCGCGGCGGTGAGCACGAACTCGAAGCGGTTGTCCGCTGTGAGGTCCTTGCCCTCGAGCTGCTTCTCGACCGAGATGCCGCCCGCGGCCGCGTAGTCGACGCCCACGCGCGGGTTCTCGACCGTAACCGTCACGCTGTTGGAGAAAACCGCGGAGAGCTCCTGGTCGCCGAGGTCCTGCTTGCTCGACTCCGTGTCGTCGTCGTGGTCGAGGCACTGCCGGATCGACAGCGACGACCAGCCGCTCTCGACCGTGAGGCTCGACGGGCTGCCGGTCCCCTCCGCCGGGATGTAGTCCTCGGCACCCGTCCCCGCATCGTCATACTGCAGGTGCATGCTCTCGGCGGTACGCGTCCACGCGGTGTCCACGGTCACGAAGTCCGTCGAGTCGTTGGTGAGCAGCGTCGCCTCGACGTCATGCAGGGTCGCATCGACCTTGTCGTCGGCGGCGAACTGGAGCATGCTGCGCACGACCCTGCCGACCCCGCGGCTCACGGACACGCCGTCGTCCTCGGTGCCGGCGTGCGCGAACACGCCCTCGTCGTTCACGGTCACGCGGACGGCGGTCTTGTTCGCCTCGTAGCCTGCAGGCTCGCTCGTCTCGAGCAGCACGTAGTCACCGGCCATGAGCTCGTTGTTCCCCGAAGGGAAGACCGCATAGCCCGAGCCGAGGCCGCCCAGGTCGCCCGTCGTCACGGTATCGACCGGCTGCGCTGCGGGACGCTCCGCCGTGCCGTCGGCTTCGATGGTCACGTCGGCGGCGTTGTAGAGCGCGAACTCGACGCCGTTCATGGCGTTGCCGGCGTCATCGACCTTGTGGACGATGAGGCGGTTCCAGATGTTGGACATGTAGATGCGCACGGAGAAAGTGCGGTCGAACTCATCGTGCCCCCGCTCGCCGTTGGAATCGAGGCGGCGCGTGTTCTCCGCCGTCGCCTCGTCGATCGAGGTGGCGGTGGTGTAGTAGTACGAGATCGAGTACTCGGCCTGGGTCTCGTCTCCGCCTGTGTTCTTGATCTGGTAGAGGTACTTGTTCACGTCGCCGGGGATGTTCTCGATATCGCCCTCGATGGCGCCGCTCGACGTGATGCTCAGCTGGTAGGGGTTCCGCCGCGCGGCGGCGAGCACCTCGTCCCAGGTGTGGCCGTCGGCGACCGTCCATCCCTCGATGGCGCCGCCCGAGACCGGCGACCAGGCGGTCTCGTCATCGAAGGGCTTGGTCATATCGCGCTTCATCACGACCGCGAAGACCGTGCCGTTCATGCGGCCGTCCGTGGCGATCTCGACTGGATCGCCCGTATCGGCGTCGTAGACCGTGTCCTCCGGAAGCGTGGTGGTCACCTTCGCCTGGGCATAGGCGCCCGTATCCCATTCGTTGTCAACGAGCAGGTTGCCGCCCGAGAAGTACAGGTGCACCTCGTCCGCGGACCGGTAGCCATCGGGCGTGGTGGTCTCGACGAGCACGTAGTTCTTGCTCGCGTTCTTGAGCTGCTCGAGGGCGATGGGGAACCCGTTGGCATCGGTGAACACCAGGCGGCCGTTGGCGTCGGTCGTGCCGGTATAGACGGCGTTGCCCTCTTTCTCGTAGTTCGCGTTCGCCCGATAGAGCTCGTAGGTCGCGCCCTCGACCGGCGTGCCGTCCTGGTCGACCTTGACGATCTCGCTCTCGGGGACGCTCACGAGGTTGTACTTGAGGTTCATGTTCGAGGCGTTGTTGCCGCGCTCGAGATAGTAGAAGTTGAGGGTGTGGTACGTGTTGTCCGCGAAGGTGTTGCCGCTCCACTGGACAGACGTCTCCCGGCCGGCCTCCTTGAAGCACTCCATGATGGTCCGCATGCGCGAAGGCGTAACGTCGGTGGTGCCGTCGGCCGCG
Source organism: Enorma burkinafasonensis (assembly GCF_902150035.1). Taxonomy (GTDB): domain Bacteria; phylum Actinomycetota; class Coriobacteriia; order Coriobacteriales; family Coriobacteriaceae; genus Enorma; species Enorma burkinafasonensis. Next base: position 12,872 of record NZ_LR597503.1, on the reverse strand, counting down.
GTGACTTTGATGTGCCCGGTCTGGAAATCGATCTTCACGCTCACCGCGTCGTGGATGCCGCCCAGGTCGGCCACGAGCACGCCGTCGATGAAGATCCAGACGTCGTCGTCACCGGAGAACTCGTAGGTGACGGCCTGGCCGTTGTTGGTGCCGCCGTCGCGCTGGACGAAGCGCGAGGTCATCGAGAGGCCGAAGTAGTGGTTGAGGTCCTGGCTGCCCGCGTTCGTCTGGCTGCCGTCGAGGTTGCCGCCGGCCTCCGTGAACACATCATCGGCGCTATTGAAGGGGAAGAACTGGCCGTCGGTCACGTTCGGCTCGCTGCCGTAGGTGACCGCGGGGGCGTCATACACCGTGAAGGAGCTGGTGTCCTCGTTGAATGAGGCGAAGTTGTCCTTGCTGTCGTAATAGTAGTAGCCGTCCGCATCGACCTGGAGCAGGCCCTGCACGTCGGTGTAGGCGGCCTTGCCCTGCACGTTGTTCGCGCCGCTCGTGCGGTAGTCGTAGCTGTTGAACAGATACGCGAGGGATTCGGAGCTGACCTGGGTCGATACCTGCGGCCAACCCGATACGTTCGTTCGCCCGTCCATGGTCTGGGCCTTGAGGCTCGGGTAACCGTTCACCAGCGTGCTCTCGAGCATGCCGTCGCGCGGTTCGCCGTGGAAGCCGGCGCCTGCGGGGTTGCCGCTGTTACCCGTCCAGGAGTTGAGCAGGCTCTGAGACGAGCCCGAGTTGAAATGCAGCTGGTGCCCGGCGTTGATGCCCTGGTCGGTATCCCAGTTGAGGTTCTCGCCCTGCGTGCTCGAGTTCCAGTAGTCGAACAGGTTGATCGTGGTGCCACGCGGCGTGACCGTCGGAACGGTATGGTCGCTGAACGCGCGCCCCGACCCGTTCACGGCATAGGCGATCATCGGGATGCTGAACACCACGAACGCGACGGCGAGCAGCATCGACGCCCGCGCCGCCAGCCGTGCCCTCAAAGACTTCCCCCGCATGTGTACCCCCTACCACATTTATGCAAAATTCATCCGATTACATGCATGGTTCTTTTTAGGCTAGCGAAGAAGAAAAAACCGCAAGTATTTTTCAAGCGGGGCGTAAGTTTTTATATACATTTGCGCAAACTATCAGGCAGACGGTTGCAGTCATGTGCTTAACGGCACGCGCGCCGGCGTCGAGGGGGTAACCTCGAAAGACGGACCTCCATGCGAGCACGCGCTGTCCCCATGGCAAATCTTATTCATTGCATTCTTCGCGGGTGTCTCGACCGGGGGAAGGCCGCCTACCGCAGGCGACCGGCACGGGTGTCCACGCGCGCTGGGCTCCCCGGATCTGTCCATATCCCTGTATCTCGGCAGGCCCCGATTCATCGAGGTACACGGATATGGACGGAATCGGCGGATTTTGGGCCCAGAATGGCTATCTTCATGTATCTCGATGAGCGGCGACCGCGCGCGATGCATCGAGATACAGAACTATGTACTCACCGATCGAGCGGGAGCCTTCGAACGAGGAGGTCCCCCGGCACCTTTTCCAGATGCCGAGGGACCCGCTTTCACGCGACGCCCGGTGACGCCGCCTCCACGTGGCTGCGGCGGACCGATCCGCGGCGGCCGTTAGCCCTGGCGCCGCCTGCCGCGGCGCACGAGGGCGCCGGCAGCGACCGCTATCGTGCCGACCAGGGCAACCCCGCCGACAACCAGCCAGGTGCTATCACCCGTGGACGAGAGCCTTCCGTCCGGGGTGCTCGCGACCTGCGAACCGCTGGTCTGGGAGCCGTCGCCCCGGCAACCGTCCTGACCGGACCCATCGCCCGCGCTTTCGATATCGCCGGAGCCGTCGACGTTTCCGTTGGGACCATCCGAGTCGGAATCGCCCGGCTCGGGCTCAGGCTCGGGGTCCGGCTCGGGATCGGTGCCGGGACCCTCCATCTGCTCCCAAGTCATGAGGAACGGGCTGAAGCCGGACTCGTCCACATGGAAGCCCACGAAACCGTTCTCCCCGTCCACCTGAAGGGGTACCGTCTCCACCGTGCTCGCCTCGATGAGGTCGGAGACCTCGGCATCGTCCGCGTCGTAGTCGCGGTGAAGGCCGGCGAAGTGGTAGACGCGCACGCTCGAAGGATCGGCGCCCTCGGGAATGCGCCAGTAGACATCGGTGCCGAGCGAGGAGCTCACCCAGGCGTTGGACTGGGCCTCATCCACCAAGTCGAGGTACTGGAAGTCATAGGTATCCGCCGAGCCGATCTCCACCCCCAGCTGGTCCTCAGCGTGCGACACGAGTTCGGCCTCGCGCGGCCCGGGCAGCAGGTCGTCGGAGAGCAGAGTCACGCCGGCGGTGTCCATGAGCGGCACATTCGCGTCGCCGTTGAAGTTGACCGTCGTGCCCGCGGGCAGAGACGCGACCACACCGCCGGACGCCTCGGCGAGCGCCGCCCTGACGGACCCGGCGTCGGTTGCCCCGAGCAGGTCGACGTTCAGGTCGCCGCGTTCGGCCCCGGCGCTATCGGACACGCTGCGGATCACCAGCTCGGCGGGCTCGAGCGCATAGGCGTACTGCTCGCCGTCCACCGTGACGACGGCCTCCTCGCCCGAGCGCGACGTGCCGTCGAGCACGATTCGGGCCTCGTAGGTCCCGGGGTCGGTGTCGTCCTGAATCTCGGTACCGTCCCCATCGAAGTAGGCGATGCGCGCCGCCTGGCCGCTCAGCAGAGCATTGAGCTCCTCGATCGTGTACGACTCGCCCTGGCCGTCCACCACGTACTGGTCCACGAAGTGGCCGCCGGTGTCGCTCTCGCCGCCGACGTAGATCTCGGCGTTCGCCGGACGGATCGTCAGACACGTGATATCGAAGGCAAAGGCGGCATCTTGACCGTCAGCCACAGCCCATGTACCCGTCATCTCGTTGTAGGCGAGGGCGAAGGTGCGCTCGCCCACCTGGTCGGCGGGGTCGGCGAAGTAGTGCTCGCCATACTGACCGGAGTAGCTGTCGAGGTACGCGCCGCCGTCGAGCGTCACCTGGACGGTCCAGGCGCCGGTCTGCTGGTCCTGAACGGGCTCGGCGACCGCGAAACTCTCTGCGATGAGGGCGTTCTCCCCCGTCGTCGCGTACGTCGCATCCGGGTGCGAGCCCTCGGCATCCTCGCTGTTGAGCTCGTTCACACCATGGAGCGTGACCGAGATGCCCGGCGTCCGGGCGACCTGCTCGGCCGTGGGCGCCGCGGGCGCCACGGGACCGGGCTCAGGCGCCGGTGGGTTCCACTGGGCGGTGAGCGTCATGCTCTCTTCGATAGCGGTGAGGTCGGTCACCTCGCTGCCGTCGGGCGCGACCCAGCCCACGAGCTCATGGCCATCCCACGATACCTCGGGCATGCCGCCCCAGGAGCGCAGGGCTTGGCCCGGCGCCATGAGGACCTCGGTCGCGCCCTCGGTGAAGACGGCGCCCTCGTTCTCGTCGCCTTCGATGCCGTCGCCGTCGTCGAAGGTGACGCCGATCACTTCGACTTCCTTTACCTCGCTCGCGTTGTGGTTATCGTCCGCCGGGGCGAAGACGTGGTAGGTCCCGGCATGGTCCACCTCGAACTCGTTGCCCTCGGCCTCGAGCGCATCGCCCAGTTCGTCGCTCTCGCTCCAGTAGTACATATCGGCATCGCCGTGCTGGAGGATGATGCGCACGGTTCCCGCAGCATCTCCCGCTGCGTAGAGGACGCTGGGCGTGACGTACGTTGCCTTGGCGATGACGAGACCGTCCTCGAAGAGGTGGGAGTACGCCTCGCAGGTACCGTCCGCGCCGCGCGTCAAGCGCACGTCGTAGGTGCCGGCGTTCACCGGCGCCTCGCTGGTCCAGGGGTCGGTTTCCGCCGCGTCCGCCGCGCGGTACTCGACCGTGAAGCTGTCGGCGGCAACGCCCTCGGGCTCCGCGATGAAGCCGAAGGGCTTCGCCGAGCCGTCGTAGGTGTAGGCGGTGTTGCCCGCGGCAGGCGTCACGGTGACGGCTACGAGCTGCGTCCACTGCGCCGTGACCGCCATCTCCCCGGTGACGGCGGTCGCGCCGTCGAAGGCGGCGCCGTCAGCCGTCCGCCAGCCCGCGAAGACGTACCCATCGCGCGTGACGGCGGGCATGTTGTCCGCACCGACCGCCGTGCCGTCCGCGAGGAACCAGGAGCCGACGGAGCCCCCCGAGAATGAACCCTCGCCCGCATCGAAGGTCACCTTGGCGATCGACACGCTTGCGACATCGCTCGGGTCGTTGGCCGCATCGCCCGCGGCGCGGAAGTAGAAGGTGCCGCTCTCGCTGACCTCGAGCTCATTGGCGCCGGGCGCAAGCGTCTGGAACGTATCGGGGCTCCAGTCGGTCTCGTGATCCGACCATTGGATGTCGCCGTAGAGTGTCGCGCCCTCGGCGCCCGCCACCGTCACCGTCGCATGGGCGGCTCCGGGGGTCACGGCGAGCGCGGGCGCCGCCTGGCTCCCCTTGCACACAACCTGGAAGACGACCATCGCGGCATCAGGGTCCGCGAGCGTCCAACCCGCCTCGACGGCGGGCTCAGCGCTCAGGTCGGCGTCGTTCCACACCAGCGTCACGGTCACGGACTCCTCGCCCGCAAGCTCATGGGTGCCCGCATCGAGCCCGAGCGCCTCGTCGAAAGCCGCCACGTAGGGCGAAGCCTGGATGGTCACGTCGACCTTGTACACCTTCGCGGCGCGCGTGACGCCGAGGAAGTTCGTGAATGCCTCGAGCGGGTTGGCGGCAGCTGCCTCCTCGGAGTAGACCTCGCCGATGGCGTAGGAGTCGTTCTCTCCATCGCTGTTGGCGATGAGCGTCTCGAACGTCTGCGTGGCGTGCGCAGCCGCCGCGCTCTCGTTGGAGTCTGCCACCTGGACGTCGATGAGCGCGTTCACGTCCTCTATGGCAGGCGCTTCGGGCTCGGACTTGAGCGCGACGGTCTTGGATACCGTTATATCGGTCGCCTCGCCGTCAAGGAGGAGCGTGGCCGTCACGACCACAGCGCCCGGCTTGACCTTGGTAAGCACGCCGGTCTCGGCGTCGATCGTGGCGAGGGTCTGATTATCCACCGAGTACCGCCAGGTGAGGCGAGAGTCGTAGGCATCGCTCTCGAAGCCCTTGCCCGCCGTGTAGGCAGCCGTCTCAGTCTCCTCGTCGAGCATGTCGGCGCCCGCGAGCTCCGGCCGCACGGCGATGACCTCGACCGAGGCGGAGGCGTTCTGGTTGGAGTCGGAAGTGGCCGTGATGTTGGCGCCGCCGGCCTGCTTGACCGTGACTACGCCCTGGCCGTTGAGCTCCTCGACAGAAGCGGTCTGCGCGTTGTCCGAGTTCCAGGTGATACCGTTGTTGAAGGCGTTCGCCGGCGTCGTGTAACCCGTGAGGCGCAGCGTGTCGGCCCCCTCCTGGTTGAGGTCCACGAGGCGTGTGGCGTCGCCGTCGATAGTCACGCCCGTGACCGGGTTGTTCTGGATGGTGCGCACCGGACCGTAGACAATGACGTCGCCGGAGCCGATGATACCCGAACCCGCGGGCGCGCCCTTGCCGCTGCCGCCACCGTAGAGCCAGTACTTGCCGAAGACCGTGCTCGTGCCGTCGGGCAGGACCGCGGCCATGTAGTCGCCATTGTCCGAGACGTCATCGGTCAAAAGGTGCGAACCGCCAAGCGCGGCGACCTCCTCTGCGGAACCCGCGCTCACGGCCCCGTCGACACGGTAGATTCCGTCCTCGGAACCGTTCCAGCCGTTCGCGCGCACGTACCCGAGACGCACGTTCTCGTAGTCGGTCGTGGAGGGCGAGCCCACGTAGGCGCTCACGTCGCCGATGCGCACGGCCCCATCGGTATCGGCGAGGATGTGCAGGCGGGCGCCGTTCTCCAGCTTGATGGAGGCGTTGCCGTCGCGGCCGTTATAGGACTCGAACGTGCCGCCGGTGATGTAGGCGTCGCCACCCGAGACGGCAAGCGGGGTCCAGTTGCTCGACGCCGAGTCCTGATGCTCGAACGTTCCGCCGTTCACGCGCAGCGTGCCCGAGATCCACATGCTCGATATGGTGCCACCGTTCACCGTGGCGTCGCCGTGCGTGTCGATGACCACGCGATTGTTGTTCTTGGCGCTATACGTGCCGTCGTTGATGACGAGCGTGGTACCGCTCGCGGTGGAGAGCACCGCCGCCTCGGATCCCCAGTAGGTACCCGAGCTGCCGAGGATCGCGGTGGCGCCCTCCCCCATGAGCTTCACGGCCACACCATCGTCGCTGCCGCCCGTACCGTACTCGGTGCGCAAAGACACGCTGTCCTGCGTGATGAGGGTGCCGCCGGCGTTGACCTCGACGGGGTTGAGCGCGTCGTAGAAGGAGCCCTGGCTGCGCGTGTCGTTCACGTAGACGGAGTCGGCGAGCACGAGGGTCGCACCGCCCTCTACATGGAAACGGCAGTAGCGGAGCTCGCCCGTGCCGCGGACCACCACGTCGCGACGGATGTAGATCTCGCGGTCGCCGTCGTCGAACAGGCCGCCCTCATCGAACTCGATCGTGCCCTGGGTGATGATGGTGCCCACACCGGGGTCGTTGATCGCTGCGGTGAAATCACTATGGTTCGCGACCGTCACCGTCCGCTTGCCGTCGACGCTCTGCAGCAGCGCGAGCATGCGCTCTGCCGCAAGGAGGCGGTCCAGGTTGGATACCTGGCTCTGGTCCTCGGCGGAAAGGCCGTCGTAAGCCTCCCGAGCGGCCTCGATGGAGGCGGCGTCGTCCAGTGCGACCTCCGACTGCTCGGGCAGTGCGGCGATCTGCTCCTCGACCTGCTTCCAAGCGGGCTCCTCCTCCGCCTTGGAGATGGCGAAACTGTCGACCAAATCCGAGGTTCCGCCGTTCACGGAATAGGCGCGGTAGTAGAGGTGGTCGCCGTCGATGGTGAAGCCGGTGTAGACGGGGACGCTCAGGTCGAGCGCCACCTGGCTGGGGATGCCCCCCGTGGTGTCCTGCGCGTAGTTCTTAACGCCGCAGGTGCCGGCGACGATGAACACGCAGCCGCTGGGGTTGACGGCGGTCTCGTAGTTGGTGCCCTGGTAGGTCTGGGTCTCGGTCGTGACGGTCTGGGTCTCGCCGCGCACGAGGTACGGCGTGCGGTTATAGACATGGTCGTGCCCGGAGAGCACTACGTCCACGTCGCAGGCGGCGGCGAGCGCGTCCATCTGGGCGCGGATCACCACCACATCCTCGTCGCCCTGATGGGGCCCATTGGAATAGGGGCTCTTGTGGAGCAACACGATCTTCCACTCGGTATCGGCTGCGGAGAGCGTCCGGTAGGCCCAATCGTACTGCTCCTGCGAGATGCCGCCGTCCGCACCGAGGTCATTGGTGTTGAGCACGACGAAAGCTGCGTTCTTGTACTCGAAGGAGTAGTACGCACCCGTGGAGAGGTCCTGCCCCTCCGGCACGTTCGCAAGGTTGAAGTGCGAGACGATGGGGTTCGCATCCGTGATGCCCTCGACGTCGCTTCGCGCCTCATGGTTGCCGGCGGCAGGCGCCATGGCCATACCCTGGGCCACGTCCGCATCGTCATCGAGCGCCCAGGTCCAGTAGTCCTCGTTGGCGCCATCGTCCACGTAGTCACCCCCGTGGACCGTGAAGGCGGCATCGGGGAAGGTATCCCGCGCGGCGGAGAGGGTGTCCAGGTAGACGTCGTAGTCCGCTTCGACCATGCCTTGGGAGTCATTGACGTCGATGAATGTGAAGGCGTCCGCGCCGTCTGTCTCGCCACCCGTGGTGAAGGCGACGGCATCGCTCCAGTAACCGTGCTCGGCATCGCCCACGCGGTAGAAGTAGTCGGTGTTCTCGGCAAGGCCCATCACCGTGACGGAGTGCTTCATCGCCTGCTGGGTGCCATACGTGGTCACGAGCCCAAGGTTGAGGTGAGTCCTGGGTTTCGTGACCTCCTCGGAGCTCGCATCGACCTCGGCGACGATGTCCTCAAAGGCGGCGTCCGTAGCCACCTGCACGGTTCCCTGGGTTACGTTGGTGCCGGTGTACCAGCGGATGTTGCGCGAAGTCGTTGGATCTGCGCCCAGCGTCATCGTGACCTGCGTGGGCAGAAGGCCGTTCTCCACCGAGGGCTCGGGCGCCTCGGTGGCCCCGTCGAAGGTGATGGTGCGGCCCTCGCCGCCGATCACGTCGTCGGCACCGTTGGTGTCGTAGAGCATGGAGTCGCAGATGTCCCCAACGAGGTTGCCCATGCCCGTGAGGAAGCTCGGGCTCATGTACTCGTTGATGAGCCCGTCGATGAGCCCGCGGATGGCAGGATCGTCGAATCCGAACGTCTCGAGCGTCGCCTTGAGGTTCCCGTCATCGGTCACGCTGTCGATTGCGGTCTTCCACAAGCCGCTGAACGCGATGCCCGTGTCGATAGACGTGTTCACCAAGGCGTCGTCCAGAATCGGCATGACGTCGTCGACGAGCAGGGTGATGAGGTCGCTCACGATATCTCCCTGGCGGATGGTCGCCACGGCGTCGGCCGTCCACGCGGGCGGGTTCTCGGACCCCGCGTAATGGCCGGTGAGGATGAAGAAAACAAGGTCGTAGATCGTGCGCTGCTCACCGTCGAGCGAGGAGAGCCCGTAGTTCGACACCTGCGTGACGATTTGATCGACCTGCCCAAGCAGCCAATCGGGGTCGTCGATATAGCGCGCCTCGATCTTGTCGAGCACGTCGTAGACGATCCGCAGCAGCTGCGCGTCGGTGATGGTCATGTCTCCGATGAGGCCCGCGGTACCGGAAGGCGACAGCTGGACACCGCCGTTACGGTACTCTACGTGCACGCGGCCGATGCCTGTGCCGAGCTCGATATCCATGCCGCCTGCGAGGGCGCCGCGCACGAGGTCGAGAATCGTCGCGTCGAGGTCGCTATCGGGCAGGTTCTCGGTGATCCACTGGCGCAGGCCCGTCTGGCCAATCTCCTGCAGCATGGGGCGAAGCATGCCGTTGGCCATGTTGTTGAAGAGCGTCTCAGGGTAGAGCCGCTCTTGGGTGTAGGCGAGAAAATCATCGATGTGCGTGGTCTGGCCCGTATGGTCGGTGAAGTCGATCGAGTCCACGCCACGCGAGCTCACGGTGAACGTCTCGTGCGTCCGCTGTGTACCGTCATCGAGCGGCTCGCCCTTGGTGACGGTCACCGTACGCATGGGGCTCTTCCAAGAGGAGAGCGAGCCCGTCTCCAGGTCGGTAATGTGGTTGCCGCTCACCGTGGTGTACTCCGCGATGTCGTTCGCATGCATATGACCGGTGAAGATGTAGCGCATGCCGGCGTCGGCCAGTTCGGTCGCCACATTCTGCCAGTCCTCGACCACGTACTCGGAGAGGATATCCTCCTCGCCCTCGAAGTGCGGCGCTGCACCGTGGTGCATGAGGCCGATCACGGTATCGCCCTCGGCATCCGCCTCGCGCACGCGCTCGGTCACCCAGGGCAGCAGGTCCTCGTCCACGCGGCCCGCGGTGATGTGCTCGTTGGTGTCGTAACCGGTACCGGCGTCAGGGCTGTACATGCCGGAATCGATGGCGACGATCGTGAAGCGGCCGAGATCGACAGCATACGAGAGCTCGCCGGCCTCCTCACCGGGAACGGGATTCGAGAAATACTGTGCATCGAACTCGCCGTTGTAGCCGAAGTTCGCGTAGATTTCCTTGAACTCGTCGGGCGTGGTGGTCTGCGCGCTCTCCTTGTAGCCGTTCTCGAAGGTGCACGCGTCGAGGTAGTTGTAGATGTCGTGGTTGCCGTTGATGACGAAGACCTCGGTCTCGGTCTCGTCCTCGAGCTCCTGGAACTTGGCCGCCAGGTCGCGGTGCCCCTGGATCTCACCGTCCTTGGTGAGGTCTCCCGAGACGATGAGGACGTCCGGGCCATCCTCACGCACCATCTCGAGCGCCGCATCGGCGATGGAGCCCGATTCCTCGAGCATCTTGGGGTCGCCGCCGACGTAGGTATCGTAGTCCGCGCAGTCGCTGACGAAGTTGACCGGGTAATAATGCATGTCGGAGAGAACGGCGATGCGCAGCTCGCTGGAATCGGCGGAGATGCGCGCGGCATCGGCCCCGTCGCCCGAGGAGAACCCGCCGAAGGAGACCCCTTCGCTCTCGGCATAGGCGATAACGCTCAGCAGCGGCGAGAGCATCGCCTGCGCCACTAGGATGAAACTCACCGCCAGCGCCAAGAGCCGCCGCCTCGCGGCGCGAGCGGTTTCCCTCTTCGAGCGGCCGTCTCTCATGCCGGCATCGTTCATACCTGTACCTCGACTTCCCCGTCCGCCACGTCTCACGCGGCTTGCACACAGCTATCGCACGGAACCCATGCGGTCCTCGACAAGCATAGGAACGGCTTGTCAGCTGCCCTGCAGGGCACGGTAAGGAAGTTTCAGGATTTGGTAAGCCCGCCGGTAGAAGGGTTGCTTGCCGGCGCGTCCACAGGGAACGGCCCACTCCGAGGCTAAAGACGGGGCGGCCTACAAAGCCCTCCCCTGACGGCTGTCCATATCCCTGTATCTCGGCAGGCCCCGATTCATCGAGGTACACGGATATGGATGGAATCGGCGGATTTTGGGCCCAGAACGGCTATCTTCATGTATCTCGATGAGCGGCGACCGCGCGCGATGCATCGAGGTACATGAATATGGACAGAGTGGCCGCGCCGGCTGTGCAGGAAGCTCAAGCCGGCCGGGCAGAACGCCCGTGCCGGCTTGATAGGACTCTGGCGCGGGACCGGAAAGGACGCCCGCGCTTGGCCGGACGCGCTACTTGTTCACCTGGCCGGCGCGGACGGCGGCCTTCTTGCGGGCCGTGGCGTCGAGGATGCGCTTGCGCAGGCGGATGTTCTTGGGCGTGATCTCCACGAGCTCGTCGTCGGCGATGTACTCGAGCGCCTCCTCGAGCGAGAAGGTGCGCGGCGGCGTGAGCTGCACCGCGATGTCGGCGGTGGAGCTGCGCTGGTTGCCCAGGTTCTTGGTGCGCGCGATGTTGACCACCATGTCGCCGGGCTTGCTGCGCTCGCCCACGAGCATGCCCTCGTAGCACTCGGTACCGGGCTCGACGAAGAGCGTGCCGCGCTCCTGCAGCGTGCCGAGCGCGTAGGCCACGGCCTTCTCGGTGGTCATGGAGATCATGGCACCGTTGTTGCGCTGCCCCAGCTCGCCGGCGTAGGGGCCGTACTCGAGGAAGGTATGGTAGAACACACCCTCGCCGTGGGTGACGTTCAGGATGCGGTTCTTGAGGCCCATGATGCCGCGCGTGGGGATCTTGAACTCGAGGTGCGTCACGGTCTTGCCCGCCTGCATGCTCACCATGGTGCCGCCGGCGTTGCCGAAGACCTCGATGACCTTGCCCGAGTACTCGTCGGGGCACTCGACCACGGCCTGCTCGACCGGCTCCATGCGGTTGCCGGCCTCGTCCTTCTTGAAGAGCACGCGCGGACGGCCCACCTGGAACTCGTAGCCCTCGCGGCGCATGGTCTCCATGAGGACGGACAGGTGCAGGATGCCGCGGCCGGACACCTCGACACCGCTCTTGTCCTCAAGCTCCTCGATGCGCATGGTCACGTTGTTCTCGGCCTCCTGGGCGAGGCGCTCCTTGAGCTGGCGCGCGCCCACGATGTCGCCGTCGCGGCCCACGAGCGGCGAGGTCGACGCCTCGAACACGACGGAGAGCGTCGGCGGGTCGATCTCGATCGGGTCGAGGTGCACCGGGTTCTCGGGGTCGGTGTAGACGTCGCCGATGTCGGTGTGGTCGATGCCCACCACGGCGGCGATGTCGCCGGCCTGGACCTCCCGGCACTCGGCGCGCCCCAGGTAATCGAAGGTGAAGAGCTGCTTGACGGTGGCGGTGGAGCTCGAGCCGTCGTTCTTCACCACGAGGATGGTGTCGCCGTCGTGCAGCGTACCGGAGTAGATGCGGCCGATGCCGATGCGGCCCACGTACGTGGAGTGGTCGATGGTCACGCACTGCATGGCGAGCGGCGCGGTCTCGTCGACCTCGGGCGCGGGCATCTCGCGGATGATCATGTCGAGCAGCGGGTACATGTCGTCGCCGTCGGCCAACGGGTCGAGGCGCGCGTAGCCGTTCACCGCGCTCGCGTAGACCACGTGCTCCATGGCGAACTCGAGCTGCTCGTCGGTGGCGCCGAGGTCGGCCATGAGGTCGAGGCAGTCGTTGTAGGCGCGCTCCGGGTCGGCGCCGGGGCGGTCGATCTTGTTGATGACGATCATGATCGAGAGCCCGGTCTTGATGGCGTGGCTGAGCACGAAGCGCGTCTGCGGCATGGGGCCCTCGAAGGCGTCGACGAGCAGCAGCGCCCCGTCGGCCATCTTGAGCACGCGCTCCACCTCGCCGCCGAAGTCGGCGTGGCCCGGGGTGTCGATGATGTTGATCTTGATGCCCTTGTACTCGATGGAGCAGTTCTTGGCGAGGATCGTGATGCCGCGCTCGCGCTCCTGGTCGTTGGAGTCGAGCACGCGGTCCTGGACCTGCTGGTTGGCGCGGAAGGCGTCCGTCGCGCGCAGCAGCTTGTCCACGAGCGTGGTCTTGCCGTGGTCGACGTGGGCGATGATGGCGATGTTCCTCAGGTTCTCAACGCGCATGTAGGGCTCCCCTTATATGAGTAGAGGTAGAATTACCAGATTGATTCGGTGAACCAGCAGATTATAGCGCTTAGCGGCCGGCTGTCATCTCATCGGCACGGATGAAACCGCCGATGACGGAATCTCCTTGATTATCAACTTTATCCGAACACCTCCCACATTCATCCGCACATGTGCGGATGAATGTGGGAACCCGATACCCTGAGGGCCGGATCGGCCGGCCCCGGGAGATCGGAGGACGGCATGTCCGGA
>NZ_LR597546.1 GCF_902150035.1 Enorma burkinafasonensis | reverse complement strand
CACGAGGAGGAAAACGACCTCCTTGACGCCGGGAAGGCTCTGGCTGCCGTCCATGCGCTGGGAGATCTCGATGAGCTTCAGGGTGAAGACCAGGCCGAGCACCCCGCACCCGATCGGCAGGATGGCAACCTGCCATACGCCCCGGGCGACGTCGTGCATGGTCAGGTCGCTCGAGCTCGTGAGCATGTGCGCGAAGTCGGCCGAGAGGATCCCGTTCGCGCCGATCGACCCGAGCACGCCCGTCTGAGCCTTGAACATCCAGTTGCAGCAGTCGCGCAGGAGGCCGCACAGCCAATCGTTGACGTCCCCGGCTATGTCGGCGTATGCCGGCTGCGCGGGGACGAGCAGGAGCGCGCAGAGGGCGAACGCCGTCGCGGCGGAGATGGCGAACGCCCTTCGGCGTCGCGATTCAAGCGCCCGCACGGCTACATCGCCTCCAGCGAGCCGCCGCGCGAAACCACGGTGACCACCGTCGAGGCGGGGTCGTCGAGCGTGAAGGTCGTCGACGCGACGTTCCCGGCGTAGTCGAGCCACACCTCCTTGTCCCAGGTGGCTCCCATCGCCTGCGGGGACACCTCCGCCGCCTTCCCGGCGACGGCCTCCTCGATGGCGGCGACGTCTGCGCCAAGCGCCTCGGAGAGGCGGCCGTCGGTGCCGGTCACGGAGAACGCTCCGTCTTGCGCCTTCTGGGGCACGTAGGCCTGCGTCAGAAGGTCGCATGCCAGGGTGCGGTTGTCCCCGTCGCCCGAGACCTGGATGAGCGACAAGCCTCCCGCCTTATCGCCGGTTCCCTTGACCTCGATGGGCACGCTTAGCACGCCGCCGGCCTCGGAGGGCTCCTCGGCCGAGAAGAACCAGGCGCGCTCGGTGCCGCCCGCGCTCTCCGCCATGGCGCCCTCGACGATCCGCAGCGTGGCCGTCGGGTCGTCGGCGCCCGTCCATGCGGTGTTCCAGAGCGCCTCGGCGCCCGAGGCGGCCTTCCCGGTTGCCACGTCGGCGCCTGCAGCCGCGGGCTGCTCTTGCTCCTGGGGACTATCCTGCGCGCCTTCCTGCGGGGCGATGGCGCAGCGCGCCGCGCCCGCGCCGAGCGCCACGACGAGCGCGCCTGCCGCGACGGCGGCCATGACCCTTGACTTTCCCTGCATTGGTTTCTCCTATCTCGCGGTGAGCGCGCAGCTGAAGCTGCCGATGCCGCTCGCTATGCGGCACACGTCGCCCGTTCGC
>NZ_LR597524.1 GCF_902150035.1 Enorma burkinafasonensis | reverse complement strand
TCCGGACATGCCGTCCTCCGATCTCCCGGGGCCGGCCGATCCGGCCCTCAGGGTATCGGGTTCCCACATTCATCCGCACATGTGCGGATGAATGTGGGAGGTGTTCGGATAAAGTTGATAATCAAGGGCGAAATGCCGAACGCGCATGATTGTAGCCCACGCGGGCATTTCCGTGCAGGAGGGGGTGTATCATATTCTATCGACCGGAACCTATGCCCCGCGCTCCTCCACCACGGTCGCGCCCAGCGGCACGACGGCCTGGTACAGCACCGTGTGCCGGGCGTCGATCGCGCGGTCGCGATGGAAGTGCCCGAAGTACCAGTGCCGGTAGCTCAGCCGCGCCTCGAGCTCCTCGAAGAAGGTCGTGAGCCGGTCTTGGCCGGGCGCATGCCAGCCTCGATCGGGGTAGAGGGCATGCGGGAGCATGCTGTTCGCGCAGGTATGGGTGATGACGTAGTCCACATCCCATCCCTGCTCGTCGAGCTTCGCGCGCGCCTGCTCGAAGTTCTCCTCATCGGGCAGCTCCTGCGGCCACCAGTCGAAATACGGCGTGCGCCACGCGCGGTCGACGCTCGTCGCGCCGCCCATGGTGAAGATGCACGCGCCGTCGAGCAGAAACACCTCGCCGCGCGCGAGCCGCCTGATGGGCGACCCGTCCGCAAGCCGCTGGACCAGGCCGCCGTGCCAGGACTCCATCGGGCGCTCGGCCCAATGGCCGAAGCACTCGTGGTTGCCGTCGACGAACAGGACCGTGTACGGCCGCGACTCGAGCCAGCCGATGTCCGCGCACTCCTCGTCGGAGAAATCCCAGGGAAAGCCGAAGTCCCCGCAGACGATCAGGTAGTCGCCCGCGCCGGGCACCGGCACCTTAGCGAGCCGCGGCGCATCCCGCCCGTCGCGCGCGGGCGAGCCGGCCGCCCCTTCGGGCAGGACCGCCGGCAGGCTCCCGCGCCCGTCGAGCTCCCGCAGCTTATCCATGTCGAAGCCGCCATGTACGTCCCCCGTGACGTAGACCATGGCTAGATGACGCTCAGCTGGCGCGCGACGATGGTGATGAAGTCCTGCACGTTGGCGACGATGGTCGTCGCGGCAAGGCTGCCGCGGTCGAGCAGCTTGTTCACCGCGAACTCCGAGATGTCCACCGCGAAGAGGAACACGGGCCGCACCGTGCCGTCCTCGGTCACGGCGTAGGAGGGCGTCATGTTGCCGGCCGCGATGGTGTGCAGCGTCGTGGCGAGGCAGATGAGCGTCGTCGCGCCCGAGATCATCTCGCGCATGGCGCCCTGCGCGTCGTAGACGTTGCCCACGACCTCGGGCAGCGGGCCGTCGTCGCGGATCGAGCCGGCGAGCACCATGGGCACGTTGTTGCGCACGCACGCGCTCACGATGCCGTCGCGGATGCCATAGTCGCACACGAACTGCTCGATGGAGCCGCTGCGGCGCACGCGGTTGATCACGTCGAGGTG
The DNA here is from genome assembly GCF_902150035.1 of Enorma burkinafasonensis. Classification (GTDB taxonomy): domain Bacteria; phylum Actinomycetota; class Coriobacteriia; order Coriobacteriales; family Coriobacteriaceae; genus Enorma; species Enorma burkinafasonensis. The sequence continues at coordinate 17,528 of NZ_LR597524.1, read as the reverse complement.
GTGGTAGTGCCCGTTACGGTAGGGGCGCTGCGTGTAGATGTCCTGCCCGAGCGCGGTGTGGAACATCGAGCCCTCGAGGTCGTGCGTCGCGAGCGCGTTACCGGCCATGATGCCGTCGACGTAGCCGTTCTCCACCATGGCCTGCATCGCGTAGCGCGCGTCGGCGTTGAAGGCGAAGGCCGGGCCCATGACCCAGACGATCTTGCCGTGGTCGCGCTCGTAGCGCAAAAGCTCGTAGAGCCGGTCGTAGTCGCGGGCGAACGAGGTCTCGCGGCTGCGCCCCTGACGGAAGACGAAGGCGTCCTCGCCGGTATGCTCGGCGTCGGCGGGCAGGTCGCCCCAGTCGTAGGACTCGAGGTCCTCCGGCGGCATGACGAAGCCGTTCTCGTGGAGGTAGATGCCGTCCTCGCCGCGCTCGGTGCGGCCGAGCACCACCCTATCGCCGCGCTTGAGGTTGCGGTTCTCCACCGCGCGGATCACCGGCGTGCCCGCATCGTCGCGGTCGACGACGAGGCTCGCGTCCATGCGGCTCTGCTTGACGAGATACCACGCGCCGTCGACCTTCACGTACTCCGGGAACATCGACGTGCTGTGGAAGCCCTCGGGCGCGACCCCGTCGCGCGAGACGACGACAGTGCGCGCGTCGGGCGCGCTCGCGAGCGGCTCGCGCGTGAAGTCGGGGGCATGGTAGGTCGGCATCGCGAACATAGATCAACCTGTCTTTCCATATCGCCGCGCCGGGCGCGGGGTGTCTCGTATACGTTACTCGGCCGCGAAGACCCTGCGCCCGCGGATGTAGGTCGCATCGACGCGCACCCGGTCGAGCTCCTCGGGCGGGACCTCGAGGATGTCGCGGTCGAGCACGGCGAAGCTCGCCTTGCACCCCTCCTTAAGCATGCCGAGCCCCTCGAACCCGACCATGCGCGCGGCCTCGCGCGTGTAGAGCGCAAGCGCCTCCTCGACGGTGAGTGCCTCGTCCCGGCCGAGGTCCGTCCCGTCGAAGGCGCGGCGCGTCACCGCGGCCATGATGTTGGGGAAGGGGTCGGAGGGGTTCGCCCACGAGGTCGCCGGCGCATCGGTGGAGATGCACAGGCGCGCGCCGGCGTCGAGGAGCGTGCGGAGCGGGTAGTAGCCCCGCGTGCGCTCGATGCCGAGGTTCGCGCGGTACGACCCAATCTCACAGTAGGCGAAGATCGGCTGCGTGACCACGCCGGTGCCGGTCCGGGCGATGAGCTCCACCGCCTCGGGCGAGGGGGCGGTCACGTGCTCGATGCGCGCCGAGGGCGCCTTGCCCGGGAGCCAGGGCCCGGCGGCGGCCACGTGCGCGAGCGCGCGGTCGATCGCCCGCGTGCCCATCGCGTGCATCGAGAGCTGGCAGCCCGCCTGGCGGCAGAAGGCGATGACGTCGTCGATGTCTTGCTCCGTGCAGGTGGGCATGCCGAAGGCGGGCTCGCCATGGTCCCCGGGCGCGGGCAGGTACGGCTCGGCGAACCAGGCCGTGCGCCCCGAGACGCTGCCGTCGGTGAGCAGCTTCACGCCCGCCTTGAACACCTGGCGGCTGTGGTCGAGCTCCTCGGCGGGGAAGGCGGCCGCGGGGTCGTCGCGCACGTAGTCCCACAGGGTGTAGACGGCGCAGTCCTGCGCGAAGCCCTCGCGCGCGGCGCGGCTCAGAAGCACGAAGGTATCGGTCCCGTCCATGCTGCACATGTCGGTCGCGGCGACGATGCCCTGCGAGGCCAGAAGCTCGCCGAGCCCCACCACGTTGCGCACCGCGTCCGCCTCGCTCGCGCGGGGGATGAAGGGCGTCACCAGATCGCGCGCGGTCTCCTTGAGCACGCCGGTGGGCTCGCCCGCCTCGTCGCGCTCGATCTCGCCGCCCGCGGGGTCGGGCGTGTCGCGCGTGATGCCCGCGATCTCGAGCGCCCGGCTGTTCACGCAGCGGATGTGCTGGCAGGTGCGCATGATGCACACCGGGGCGTCGGCGCAGGCACGGTCCAGGTCCCAGCGGGTGGGCGAGCGGCGCTCGGCGAGCAGGCTCTCGTCGTAGCCCCAGCCCTCGACCCAGCGGCCGGGCCCCTGCTCGGCACGGCGGGCGTGCACGGCCTCGACCAGCTCCTCGATGGAGTTGACCGCGGGCGGCAGGGCCGAGATCTGCGGGAAGTAGTTCGCGAGCATCACGGCGTGCATGTGCGCGTCGATGAGGCCGGGGATGACGCGCGCCCCGCCGAGGTCGACCGTCTCGTCCAGGTCGCTAAGGGCGTCTGCCGGGGCGTCCTCGAGCGCGCCGATCCAGGCGATGCGCTCGCCCTCGATGACCATCGCGTCGGCGCGGGGGCGCGCCGGGTCCTCGGTAAGGATGGCGGCATGGGCGATGAGCGTGCGCTTCGCATCGGACATATCGATCCCCTTTCCCTGCGCCCCGTGGCGGATGGCCGTTCATGTTCATAAGTCTACCGCTCATCGACGTGCCGCGGCAGCTTGGCCTGTGGGGTGGCGGCGTCGACGGCAAAGCTTAAGGAACGGTGGCGCAGCGGGACGCCCCGCATGGGTGGCCGCGCCCTCGAAGGGCGGTACGGGCGAGAGGGCGCGTAGTGGAAACGGGGCGCGGAGCGGGAAGACCCCGAAGCGGACCCTCGGACGGCGCGCGCTAGGCCGCAGCCCCCAGGAGCGCGGCAAGTGCCGCGAGCACGACGAGGAAGGCGACGTTTGCCGCCGTGAACATCGCGAGGTAGCGGCCCTTCTCACGCGGGAGCCACACCGCGAGCTGCTTGTAGGAGATGAGGCTCGCCATCGAGGCGATGAGCGTGCCCAGCCCGCCGATGTTCGTCCCCACGATGAGGGCGGGCCAATCCGCCGTGAAGCCCGAGAGCAGGATCGCGCAGGGGACGTTCGAGAGCACCTGGCTCGCGACGACGGAGACCGCAAGCGCATGCCCCTCGACCGTCCGCGCGATGAACGCGTCGACCGCCTCGATGCGCCCCATGTTGCCCACGAACACGAAGAACGCCACGAACGTGAGGAGCAGGCCGTAGTCCACGCGCGCGAGCGCGCCCCGGTCGAACGCGACGCCCGCCACGACCGCCGCGACCACGGCTACCTGGTAGGGCAGCACGCGCGCTACCGCGGCGAGCGCCAGCGCGAACACCGCGAGCCAGGGCACCACGCGCGCCGGGGTGGGCGCGGGCCCCTCCTCGAAGCCGCCCAGCGACTCGCCCTCGTCGGCGGCCCCGTCGGCATCGAGCATGGCGCGGCCCAGAAGCACCACCGCCGCGACGAGCAGCGCGAGCGACGCCGCCGTATAGGGGGCCATGAGCGCGAGGAACTCCGCGAGGCCCATGTGCGAGGCGGAGTAGAGGTAGAGGTTCTGCGGGTTGCCCACCGGGGTGAACATGCTCCCCAGGTTGGCCGCCACGGTCATGAGCACCACGGTGAAGCAGGTGAAGCGCGCCGAGCCCACGGACGCGAGCGCGAGCAGGGCGAAGGGCACGAACGTCACGAGCGCGACGTCGTTGGTGATGAGCATGCTCGAGAGGAAGGTGAGCGCCACGAGTGCGAGGGCGAGCCGCCGCGGCCCGTGGACGCTCGCGAGCAGGCGCCGGCACGCCACGCGGAACACCCCCGCCCCCGAGAGCCCCGCCATGACCGCCATCAGGCTGAACAGGAGGCCGAGCGTGCGCAGGTCGACGTAGCCCGCATAGCCGGCATCGGGCGGCACGGCCGCGCACGAGGCGGCAGCGAGCACGAGCGCCACCGCAAGGACCGGGTCCTTGCGGATATGCGAGCGGATGTCCACGGTATGCCCCAGAATCGACACGGATCCCCCGACCCCTCGAAACGCATTCCCACCCGGCTGCGCCGCGGCGATGCCGCCGCGGTACCCCAGCCGCGGTACAGCAGTATATACGCTCGCGGTCGTGGAGCGCGCCGGCATCCGCCGGGGCCCCGCCCCGGCGCCGCACCGGGTGCCCCCGCCGCGGGACCCGGCCTTGAATCATGGTTGCAGGCCAACCCGATTGGGCGCGCTCGGCCGCTCGCCCGGCGCGCATGGCGTACCATAGGCAGGGCGCCGCGCAACGCAAGCGCCGCGCACCGACGACCGCCCATGGGACCCCGACCGAAAGCAGGCTCCGTGACACGCACCCTATCCCGGCTCCTCCGCCACCGCTCCCCCATCATCGCGCTCCTTCTCGCCCTCGCCATCGCGCCCGCGTGCGCGGGCTGCGGCCTCCTCGACGGCGGCCGGGCGCCGCGCGAGAGCGCCGCGAGCATCGCCACGGTGGAGGATGCCCAGGAGATCGCCGAGGATGAGGCGCCCGCCTTCACCGAGGAGGACCTCGCCTACGCCGAGGAGAACCTCGGCTACGAGGAGTACAGCGACCTCGACGGGCTCGGCCGCTGCGGCACGGCGAGCGCGTGTCTGGGCCCCGAGACCATGCCCGAGCGCAACGAGGAACGCGAGAGCATCTACGAGATCCGCCCCTCCGGCTGGCAGTCGGCGCGCTACGACAGCGTGGAGGGCGAGTCGCTCTACAACCGCTGCCACCTCATCGCCTGGTCGCTCTCGGCCGAGAACGCCAACGCCGAGAACCTCGTCACCGGCACCCGCTGGATGAACGCCGAGGAGATGCTCCCCGTCGAGGAGGAGGTCGCCCGCTACATCGACCGCACCGGCAACCACGTGCTCTACCGCTCGACGCCCATCTTCGAGGGCGACGAGCTCGTCTGCCGCGGCGTGCTCATCGAGGCGCGCTCCATCGAGGACGACGGATCGGGCATCTACCTGGCCGTATGGTGCCCCAACGTGCAGCCGGGCATCGCCATCGACTACGAGGACGGCGACAACTGGCTCGATGACTCGGGCTCGAGCGGGTCCGACGGGTCCCAAGCGGCAGGCGGCTCCAGCGCCTCCCAGGGACAGGCGACGATGCAGGACTACGTCCTCAACACGAGCTCGATGCGGTTCCACCGTCCCGACTGCCCCTCGGTGCAGGACACCGCCGCGCACAACCGCGAGACCTTCCACGGCACGCGCGACGAGCTGATCGAGCTCGGCTACGAGCCCTGCGGGAGCTGCAACCCGTAAGCGATGGCCAGAGCGCGCCCCGCGGCTCCCGCCCGCATCGCGTTTCGGCGTTTCGCGGGCACGCCCGGGCGGGACCAGACGCGTTTTTTCGCTCCGCGAGCCAAAACTTGGCCGCGCAGTTCAGATATGAACGATTTCCTCTCCGGGGTGGCCGGGCGTCCGCTGTTGCAGGCAAGCGAATCCTGGGCTTTTGCCGCGCACGTCCGCGCATCGGCCTTCCAGATTGCGCGATGCGCGGCCATCCGCGCCCTCGCGGGCCCGCGCAATCGTGCATATCTGAACTGCGCGGCCAAAATCCCACATCTCAGAAGCAAAACGCCTCCCGGGCGCACGGGCAAGGCCGGTGATGGCACCGAGCGCATAGCCGCACCGACCGCGTTCCCGTACGATGACCCCATGAAATTCTATTTCTTATATTTCTAAATCCCTTAGTTATCGGAATGCGCTGGCTCCTCGCGCAACCCGCGCGCGTGTACGCTGCGGCGATCGCAAGCAGAAAATCGACGGAGAGCCGCCCCGGGGCCGCCCTCCCTATCGATTTTCTGCTTGCGAACACCGAGCCGGGCGCCGCTAGGGCGCATCCCCGCACGCGGGCCCGCCGCCCGCCATGAAAAGCGGGCCACAGGCGGCGCATGTACGCTGCCTGCGGCCCGCAAGGATGCGCAGTTGGCATCTATAGGCTATGTGCCCAATGCGCTACGCCTGGTTGGCGGCACCGTCTGCCGGAGCCTCGGCGTCGTTGCGCGCGCAGCGGGCGCGGCCCATCTGCGTCCACTCGGGCTCCTCGTCGGGAAGCGAGCCGGCCTCCTTGCCGAAGAACTCCTTCAGGCAGTTGTAGGCCACGATCACGCCGAGCACCATGAGCAGGATCGCGAAGACCAGCTGCAGACCGGAGGTCGCCATGACCGCCATGCCCTGCGTCTGCAGGGCCGTGATGCAGCCGAGCGTGCTCTGGACGAGCGAGGTGAAGGTGCACACGAGCAGGAACGCCACGGGCACGTAGAGCATGAAGCCCTTGCGGCCGGTGCACTTGCAGAACACGGCGAGCGTGATCATGGTCATGCCGCCCAAAAGCTGGTTCGAGGCACCGAAGAGCGGCCAGATGTTGGTGTAGCCGCCAAAGGCCAGCGCCAGACCGAGCGCGAGGGTGAGCACCGTCGCGACCCAGGTGTTGGAGAGCACCTTGCCCACGCCGGTCGCACCCGCGCCGGCCTCCTCGGCCGCGTCGTTGGTGGTGGCGAAGAACTCCTGGAACGAGAGGCGGCCGATGCGCGCCACGGCGTCGACCGAGGTGAGCGCGAGGGCCGACACGCACATGGTCATGAACACAGTCGCAAGCGTCGAGTCGACACCGAAGGCGGTCATGCCGCGGGCGGCGCCCTGCGAGAAGATCTGGAAGGGGGTGCCCACCACGGCGCCGCCGGCGCCGCCGGTGTTGATCGTGGTGAACATGATGCCCGCGACCACGATGGCGAGCACGCCCACGAAGGACTCGAGCACCATCGCACCGTAGCCCACCGGCAGCATGTCCTGCTCCTTCTCGACCTGCTTGGACGAGGTGTTGGTGGAAACGAGGCTATGGAAGCCGGAGAGCGCGCCGCATGCGACCGACACGAACAGCAGCGGGAACAGATAGCTGCCGTTTGCGGCGAGCGCCGAGATGTCGGCGACCATCGGGGCAGTCATCGTGGCCTCGCCATTGGCGCCGAGCACGAAGATGCCGAGCACCGCGCACACGATCATGACGATCATCATGATGCTGGTGAGGTAGTCACGCGGCTGCTTGAGCGTCTGGATGGGCATGGCCGCGGCAAAGAGCAGGTACACCACGATGACGGCGAACCAGCCGTTCTTGTCGAGGTAGACGGGGAACTGCATGCCGACGGCGAACATGGCGACGAACAGCACCACCGCGAGCGCGAGCTCGCGCCAGCCGGAAAGCTGGAACTTGCGGTTGATCCACCCGAAGGCGATGGCCACGAAGGTGAAGAGGATGGAGATGGTGCCCGCGGTGCCGCCGGCGTAGGAGGCGGCGAAGTCGACCGCGCCGTCCTCGCCCGCGACCGTCATGAACGTGCCCGCGACCATGTCCACGAAGGCGGCGATGACGATGATGGTGAACAGCCAGCTGAAGAGCAAAAAGAGCCTGCGGCCGGTGCGGCCGATGTACTTCTCGATGAGCTGGGCGAGCGACTTGCCGTTGTTCTTCACGCTGGCGTAGAGCGCGCCGAAGTCATGCACGGCACCGAAGAAGATGCCGCCGACGAGCACCCACAGAAGCACCGGCAGCCAGCCGAACATCATGGCGGTGATGGTGCCCGTCACGGGGCCGGCGCCGCAGATGGAGCTGAACTGGTGCGAGAACGACGTGAAGCACGAGGCGGGCGAGAAGTTCTTGCCGTCCTCCATGCGACGCGCGGGCGTCAGCGCCTCGCGGTCGATGCCCCAGGTGCCGGCGAGCCACCGCCCGTAGAGCAGGTAGCCGGCGGCGAGCACCACAGCGGCGACCAGCACGACCACAATTCCGTTCATAGAGACTTCCTTCCTCGGGAACCGCTCATCCGGCGCAACCGACGCCTCGAGTCAGATCCATCGCGTCCGCGCAGCCCGCGGGCAGTAATAAAACAGGAGCCTCGAACCCAGTTCGCGGCTCCCGCTCAAAGCCGCCCGCAGCACAAGCACGGGCGGACGATGTCTGCCCGTGCTAGCTAATAATCTCGCTGATGATGGCTAGTAGCTGCGTGCGCATGAATCGAAGATCCCTTGTCTTCCCGACACAGGCGGTCACCTGTGTCCCAGTAAAACCATGGAGATTGTGTCGCTTTAGCCAAGTGGAGTCAAGCGTGTTACAAGTCTGTTGCAAGCACGAGTTGCAGCGCGCCGCGAGAGCCCGCAGTGGATGGGCGCGCAGCTTGCGCGGCGGTCACGCGACGCGCCCGGCCCGGCCTCACGCCCGCGAATCGCCCCTATCGCCCGGCGCATCCGGCGCGCCCAGCAGCCGCTCCGCCGCATCGAGCTCGCCGGCGGCGCCGATCAGGCCCACGGTGTCGCCCACGGCAAGACGCGTCGTCGCGTCGAGAAAGAGCGACGTCTCGCCGGCACGGCGCAGCGCGACGGCGTTCGCTCCGGTCTGCGCGCGCAGGTCGATCTCGGCGAGCGTGCGCCCTGCAACCGGGGACCCCTCAGCGACGTCGACCCAGTGCAGATCGATGTCAGCGAGGGACGAGAGCAGGCGCTCGAACGCCCGAGCGCGCATCGTGCGCGAGCCCTCGGCGAGCGCCGCGTACCCGCTCGCGCGCAGCTCGTCGGCATAGCCCTGGATCTGCCGAGGGCGGTAGCCAAGGTCGAGCAGCGTATGGCGCATGAGCTCGATACCACCCTCGAGCACCGGGCGCACCACCTCGTCGGCGCCCGCCTCGACGAGCTCGGCCACGGCGTCCTCGTCGTGCGCGCGCGTGATGATGCGCAGGCCCGGTGCCACAGCGCGCGCCTCGTGCGCGATGACCTCGGCGGCGGCGTCGCCATGGGCGGCGATCACGAGCACCCGCGCCGCGTCCAGCTGCGCGTGCGCGAGGATATCGGAGTTCGCCGCGTCGCCCACGAGCACCGCGAGACCCGCCTCCTCCGCCTCCTCGGCGGTCGCGAGCTCGCGCTCCACCACGAGACACGGGACCTCGAGGCTCTGCAGCACCTCGGTGACGCAGCGGCCCGCGTGCCCGTAGCCCACGACCACCACGTGGCCGCTGAGCCCCGTGCGCGGGGGCTCCGCCGCCCGGGCGCCCCGCCCGTAGAGGGCGCGCAGGCGCGGGTGGGCGCCCATCAGGCGCTCGAGCGGCTCGATCGCCTTGAACGCGAAGGAGTTGCACGCGATCGAGAGCACCGCTCCGCCCAGGATGAGGCTGTACTGGTCGGCCGTGAGGATGCCGAGTGCCATGCCGGTCTGGCCGATGATGAACGAGAACTCGCCGATCTGCGAGAGGCCGGCCGCGACCGTGAGCGAGGTGTGCAGCCCGGCGGAGAGCACGGGGCCGAGCACCATGTTGATGGCCCACTTGCCCACGATGATGAGGGCGACGAGCCCGGCGAGCGCGCCCGCGTGCGCGGCGAGGGTGGCCGGGTTCACCATCATGCCCACCGACGCGAAGAAGATGATGGAGAACAAGTCCTTGAAGGGGATGGCCTCGGCGGCGATGCGGTGGGAGAGCTTGGAGCCGCTCACCACCACGCCGGCGAGGAAGGCCCCGAGCGCGACCGAGAGGTCGAACATGAGCGAGGCGACCATCGCCGTGCCGAGCGCGACGACCACCACGGAGAGCTGGAAGAGCTCCGCCGGGCAGAAGCGGGCGATGCGGGCGAGCAGCCAGGGAAGGACGCGCGACCCCACCGCGAGCATGATCGCCACGAAGGCGACCGTCTTGGCGAGCGCCTCGGCGAGCCCCCAGGCGAGCTCGGCTCCCGAGACCTCGCCCGGCCCGAAGACCACCGGCAGCACCACTAAGATCACGACCGTCGCCAGGTCCTCGACGATGAGCCAGCCGGTCGCGACCCGGCCGCCGTGGCTCTGGTAGAGCCCGGCATCGCTCAGGTTCTTGATGAGCACGACGGTCGAGGCGATGCTGACCGAGAGGCCGAGCATGACGCCCGCCTCGAAAGACCAGCCGAAGGCATGGGCGAGCGCGCACCCCGCGACCGTACCGAGCGCGATCTGCGCGATGGCGCCGGGCACGGCGATGCCCTTGACCTCGGCGAGGTCGTCGAGCGAGAAGTGCAGGCCCGTGCTGAACATCATGAACATCACGCCGACCTCGGCGAGCTGGTTCATGGCGTCGGAGTCGCCGATGAACCCGGGCGTGAAGGGGCTCACCACCATGCCGCCGATGAGGTAGCCCACGATCGGCGGGAGCCGCACCGCAAGGGCGGCGAGCCCGCCGGCGAACGCGGCGACGAGCGCGAACACGAACGTCATGAGCAAAACGGTGTCTCCGTGCATGGCACCTCCAGGTTGCTGGGCGGTCCTCCCGCCCGGTCAGGGCGTCTTCGGTCGGGTGCCCCGGCCGGCGCTGGCGCGCCGGCTAGAGCGTCATGTTGGGGTCGGCGTCGATGTCGAGGGGGGCGAGCTCGCCGCGGTCGAACTTGCGGCGCGCCACCTCGGCGATCATCGCGGCGTTGTCCGTGCAGGCGCTCTTCGGCGGCAGCGTCACGCGGACGCCCTGGCGGCCGAGCTTGCGCACCAGCATCTCGCGCAGGTGCGGGTTGGCAGCGACCCCGCCGCCGATGCAGTACTCGCGGGCGCCGGTCTCGCGCAGGGCGTTCCACGCCTTCTTGTACTGCACGTCGAAGACGGCCGCCTCGAACGACGCGGCGAGGTCGGGCAGATGGATGGTGCGGCCGGCGGCGGTCTCCTGCTCGATGTAGCTCACCACGGCGGTCTTGAGCCCCGAGAGAGAGAAGCGGTAGTCGCCCTTGCGGTTGAGCGCGCGCGGGAAGTCGATCGCCTTGGGGTCGCCCGTCTCGGCCAGACGCGAGATGATGGGGCCCCCGGGATAGCCCAGCCCGAGCGCCTTGGCCACCTTGTCGAAGGCCTCGCCCACCGCGTCGTCGAGGGTCTCGCCGAGGACCTCGTAGTCGCTCCAGTCCCGCACGTGCACGAGCATGGTGTGGCCGCCCGAGACGAGCGTGAAGATGAACGGCGGCTTGAGGTCGGGCTGCGCGAGCAGGTTAGCGAAGAGGTGCCCCTCGAGGTGGTTCACCGCGACGAGCGGAACCTGCGCGCCGAGCGAGAAGCCCTTGGCGAAAGCGACGCCCACCACGAGCGCGCCCACGAGCCCGGGGCCCTGGGTCACGCCGACGGCGGCGAGCTCGCGCGGCTCGAGGGCGCCGCCCTCAAGCCCCAGCGAGGCGGCCGCCTCCTCGAGCGCCGCGTCCACAACCCCGACGATGACCTCGACGTGCTTGCGCGAGGCGATCTCGGGCACGACGCCGCCGAAACGGGCGTGGAAGTCGATCTGCGTGGAGACCTGGTTGGCGAGCATGCGCCCGTCGGCGTCGATGATGGCGACCGCGGTCTCGTCGCACGAGCTCTCGATGGCAAGCACCGGCCTTGAGCGCTCGATGAGCGCGCGCTCCCCATCCGTCCGCTCGGGCGCCGGCGCCGGCCAGGTGCGCTGGCAGGCGGCCGTGGGCTCGGGGCTGGCGGCATCGACCGGGAGCACCAGCGGCAGCGGCGCGGTCATGATCACGGCATCCGCACCGGGCCCGTAGTACCCGCGACGGCGCCCCGCCTCGGTGAAGCCCAGGCCCTCGTACAGGGCGCGCGCGGCATCGTTGCCGTCCTCGACCTCGAGCGAGGCCGTGGTGCAGCCGAGCATCTGGGCGTCGTAGCTCACGTGCGCGAGGAGCTTGCGCGCGATACCCGCGCGGCGGCGGTCGGGCGCCACGGCGACGTCCAGGATCTCGACGTCGTGCTCGACGACCATGCCACCGGCGATACCCACCAGCTCGCCGTCGTCGTGAGCGACCCACCACGAGCGCGGGACCGCCGCGTCGGCGGAGAACTCCGAGAGGAACTGCGCCGCCGTCCAGGGCGTGTGCGCGGCGCCGATATAGCATGCCCGCTCGAGCGCCGCGGCCGCCTCGGCGTCGGCGGCGCCCATGGGCCTGATCTGCAGGTGGCGGCCGGCAAGCTCGTCGGCCACGCCGGTGACCTCGCTCCGCGCGCTCGGCGCCTTGCCCAGGCGGCGCCGCTCGTTCTCCTCGGCGTCTGAGAGCCGCGTGTAGATGGGCAGCACGAGCGCGGGGTCGCCGTCGCCTGGGCCCTGCGCCGCGGCGGCGTCGAGCGCGGCGCGGACGAGGCCCTCGCCCGTGGGGTGCCACAGCGCCTCGTCGACGAAGCGATCGAGGCCGGCGTCGCGAAACCGCGCACCGTAGCGCTTGAGGCCGTCGCCCGCGAGCCTGAGCTCGGCGCGCTCGGGCAGCTGGAGCCACGTCTCGATGGCCTCGGCGGCCTTGACGACGCGCTCGCGCTCGAAGAGGCGCTCGATGCCGCCGTCGCCGATACGGTAGAGCGCAGGGTACACCTCGCCGCGCATCGCGTCGGCGGCGATACCCACCAGACCGCGCACGCCGCCGCGCCAGACCGTCCAGGCGGTCGCGTCGAGCGTGGAGACGCCGTAAAGCGGCAGGTTCGCGCCGCGCGCGAGGCCCTTGGCCGTCGAGATGCCGATGCGCACCCCGGTGAAGGAGCCCGGACCCCTGCCCACGATGAGGGCATCGAGGTCGCCCACCGCGCAGCCCGCCTCGGCAAGCGCCGCCTCCACGGTGCCTGCGAGCTCCACGTTGGCGCGGCGGCGGCAGAGATGGTCGCCCACCGCAAGGACCTCGGGACCCGCGCCGTCCCCTGCCGCGAGGGCATCCCCCTCGATGCGCGCAATCGCGCAGGCGAGCATGTCCGTCGACGTATCGATCGCCGCCACGAGGCGGTGCTGCTTGTCTTTCGCCATCAAAACCATCCTTTGGGCGCTCTCGCCCCGTGCTATCGATTCCCGTCGAGCCGGGACGCCACCGCGCGGTCCATCTCCGCGGCGAGCGCCTCGGCCCTGGTACCGTGCGGCTCGAGCGAGATCGCGCGCTCGTGCTCGCCGGTCCGCGCGATCACGACGCCCAGATACTCGTCGGTCAGCTCGTCCTGGAACTGCTCGCCCCATTCGAGCAGGCAGACTCCCTCGTAGCCGAGCACGTCGTAGATCCCCGTGTCCTCGAGCTCGAAGGCGTGCTCGAGCCGGTAGAGGTCGAAGTGGAACAGCGGGATCCGCCCGCCGTCGTGCACCGCCATGATCGCGAAGGTGGGGCTCGTCACGGGGTGCGTGTCGCCGAGCCCGCGCGCGACGCCCTTGGTGAAATGGGTCTTGCCCACACCCAGGCCGCCGGTGAGCACCAGCACGTCCCCGTCGGCGAGCAGGGGCGCGACCCATGCGCCGAGCGTCTCGGTGTCCTCCTGCGACGGGCTCAGGTACCGGCCCGGCCCCTCATGCACCAACGCCATGGCTAGCCCTCCACGCGGGGCAGGGGCGCCGCGGCGTCCGCCGCCGGGGCCTGGGCGTCGCCTGCGGGCACCTCGCCTGCGGGATGGCGCCGGAGCCAGTCGCCGAGCATGCGGAAGTCCTCCTCGAGCAGCTGCTGCCACGCGGGGTTGCGCAGCGCCGCCGCCGGGTGGAACGTCGGCATGACCACGAAGTGACCCGCCTGGTGGAACCGGCCGCGCAGCCGAGTGATGCCCGTCTCGGTGCGCAGGATGAAGTGCGTCGCCGGGTTGCCCAGGGTCACGATCACATCGGGCCAGATGCTCCTGATCTGCTCGCGCAGAAACGGCGAGCAGGCGAGCACCTCGTCGGCCTTGGGGTCGCGGTTTCCCGGCGGCCGGCACTTGAGGACGTTCGCGATGTAGATCTCCTCGCGCGTGAGGCCCGCGAGCGAGAGGATGGCGTTCAGGTTCTCGCCGGCGCGCCCCACGAAGGGCTCACCCTGGAGGTCCTCGTTGCGGCCCGGAGCCTCGCCCACGAACACCACGCGGGCGTGCGGGTTGCCCACGCCGAACACGATGTTGGTGCGCGTCTGGGCGAGCTCGCACAGGCGGCAGTCGCCCATGAGCGAGCGGATCTCGTCGAGCGCGACCTCGCGCGGGCGCTGGTGCTCATGGCCCGGAATCTTAAGCATCCCCATACGGAACCTCTCCCGATATCACAGGTACACCTTCTCCAACCGCATGCCGAACCCGCAGGCCACCTCGTAGTTGATGGTCCCGCGCAGGCGCGCCATCTCGTCCATGGTGATGACCGCGTCCCCGTCGCGCCCGATGATGGTCATCACGTCGCCGTGCTCGGCCTCGGGGATCTGGTGGATCGGCGTCTGCTGGATGGCGACCATGCACTGGTCCATGCAGATGTTACCCACCTGGCGCACCCGCTCGCCGCGGTAGAGGACCTCCATGCGGTTGGAGAGCGTCCGGGCGAGCCCGTCGGCGTAGCCGATCGGCAGGGTGCAGATCTGGACCGCGGTGCGGGGCACGCGGTAGGTGAAGCCGTAGCTCACGCCCTCGCCCATCGCCGGCCTCATGGTCCGCGTCACCTTGGCGCGCACGCTCATGACCGGCTCGAGCTCCATGCGGTAGCCTGACGCCTCGCACGGCTGCAGGCCGTAGAGGCCGATACCCACGCGCACCATGTCGTAGCGCACCGAGTCGTCGAGCATCGTCGCGGCGGTGTTCTCGCAGTGCACGGTACCGCAGTCGAAGCCCACCTCCTGCATGGCGCGCACCGCCTCGTCGAAGCGACGGCACTGCAGCTTATAGTCCCAGCCGTCGACGTCGTCGGCGGTGGCGAAATGCGTGAACACGCCGGCGCAGGAAAGGCCGCGGTGGAAGTCGATGTTCCGCCTGAACTCGAGCACGTCGGCGTAGTGGACGCCGATGCGGTTCATCCCCGTCTCGATGGCGAGGTGATAGGCGCCGACCGTACCGGCCGCGACCGCCCCCTCGCCGTAGGCGAGCGCGAACTCCACCGTGTAGACCGAGGGCATGAGGTCGTGCTCGACGAGCGTGGGGACCGCCTCGGCGGGCGGCTCGCTGAGAACGAGGATCGGCGCGGTGATACCGCCCTCACGCAGCTGGACGCCCTCCTGTACGGTCGCGACCGCGAACATGTCCGTCCCGGTCGAGTGCATGACGCGCGCGCACTCGACGGCGCCGTGCCCGTAGGCATCGGCCTTGACCACGCAGCACAGGCGCTGGCGCGGGCCGAGCAGGTTCTTGTATGCCCGCACGTTGCGGCGCAGGGCGCCGCGATCGATCTCAACCCATGACCACCTGGTCTCGGGCACCTTCATCTGCGGCACGGGACTCGCCTCCTTATGCGTCCGCACCCGCGGGCGCGTCCATGCCCTCGAGGGCCTCCTCGGTGATGAGCTGCATCGCCGGCCCGATATAGTCGATAAGGTCGGTCGCGATCACGCTGCGCTCGCCGAGCTGCGACGCCGCCGCGAACCCGGTGTAGGAGTGGACGTTGACCGCGTAGGCGCACAGGAGCTCCCAGGGGTCGGCGAGGTCGCGCCGGGCGAGGGCGAGCGCGCCGGCGAGGATGCCGGCGAGCACGTCGCCCGAGCCGGCCGTCGCGAGCGACGCGGGGCCCGCCTGGGGTAGAAGCACCTTCTCGACGCCCACGACAGCGGTCGCCGGGCCCTTGGCGACGATCACCATGTCGCTCGAGCCGCCGGCCCAGAGCACGCGCTGGGCCGCCTCGATAGCCGTGGTCAGGTCGACCACCTCGTCGGTACCCACAAGGCGCGAGAGCTCGCGGTAATGCGGGGTGAGGATGAGCGGCGCCTCGCGGCGGTAGAGCTCCGGCGTCTGGTCGATGCCGCCGATAGCGACCTTCGAGATGCAGTTGAGCGCGTCGGCGTCGAGGATGAGCGGGACGTCGAGCGCCATGAGGCCGCTCACGACGTCGAGGCAGCCCGCGGCCGTCGTCATGCCCGGACCGCAGAGCACGCACGAGAACTTGCGCGCGGTCTCGCAGACCGTCTTGCTCGCCGCGGCACCGAACGCCCCGCGGGAATCGGAGGGCACATCGATGACGGGCACCGAGGGCAGCGCCATCCGGATGAGGTTCGCGCAGGCCGAGGGCGCCGCAACTGCGACATAGCCCGCGCCGGCGCGCGCGGCGGCCTTGGCAGCCATGATGGCGGCGCCGGGATAGAAGGCGGAGCCGGCCACGACGAGCACGGAGCCGCGCGAGTACTTGTCGATATTGGCGGGCAGCGGCATGAGGAAGCCGGTCAGGTCCGCCGGCTCGACGATCTCGGCCGCGTGCTCGACGTCACCGATGACCTCGTCGAACTTGTCGTAGAGCCTACCGCATACCACATCGCCTGCGTATTCGGGGCCGTCGGCGCTGTAGAGCCCGATCTTGGGCGCGAGCATCGTCGCGGTCACCGTCGCGCGCACGCAGTCATCCTCCACGCGTCCGGTCTGGGCGTCGAGGCCCGACGGCACATCGACCGAGACGACGGTCGGGGCGAGCTCGTTCACGGTGGGGATCCAGATGCTGAACGGAGGGCGGAGCGCCCCATGGAAGCCCGTGCCCAGAATCGCGTCGACGACGACATCGGCCTTCACGACGAGCTCCTCGAGCTCGGTGCGCGAGGGGCCCACGATCACATTGACGTCGCGAACGGCCGTTCGGCGGGCGACGTGGCGCGCAAGCGACGACGAGATCTCGTCGGGCTCGAGCGGCGAGACGACGTCGACCGCGACGCCCTTCTGCGAGAGGATGTCGGCCGCAACCCAGCCGTCGCCACCGTTGTTGCCAAAGCCGACGAGGATGAGCGCGCGCTTGGGCGCGAGCTTGAGCACCTGAGCCGCTGTGAACTCTCCGGCATGCTCCATGAGCTCGGCCTTCGAGGTGCCCGCGGCATCGATGATATCCTCGAGGGCGCGAACCTCCTCACAACTGAGAACCGGTTTCATCGTCACCTCCATGATCGATAGCGATCTCGCCCGTGAGGGCGGTCAATTCATCTTCCTGCACGCGCTCGAGCTCGTCCAAGATCGAACGCGCCTCCTTGAACGAGCGGGCTATGCGCTGGCGCTCGGTCTCTCCCTGATCCTTGGGACGAGGACGCGCCCCCTCGGTGATGGTCATCGCGTTCGCGACGGCGAGATCCGAGGAGAGCGAGAGCGATAGCGCCACCTCGACGACGCCCTGCTCACGGGCGATCTCGAGCGCGCGCCCGGTAAGGATCGCGACGGGGCGGCCGCGCTCGTCGCGCGAGACCGAGACGTCCTTGCGGCCGATGCCCTCGGCAAAGCCCGTTCCGAGGGCCTTGAGGACCGCCTCACGGGCCGCGAACCGGCTGGCATAGTGCGCGGCGGGACGCGCCGAGGCGTCGCAGTAGGCACGCTCCTCCTCGGTGAACACGCGCTCGGCGAAGGAGGGCGTGCGCTTGAGGATGCGCTCCATGCGGGGGATCTCGACGATATCGACCCCGATGCCTGCCTCTGCCATCTCCACCTCCATGACGCGTCGAGTCCAAGCACACGCATCTATTGTATCCGTAAACGAAAAAGGGGCTCCCGGTTTCCCGGGAACCCCCTTTTAATCTTAGTGTCCGGCTCGGTGCCGTCCACCGGTCAGCGGCGCCCTGCCCTCCCACGGGCTGAACCCGCAGTACTCTCGGCGCTCGGGGGCTTAGCTTCCGGGTTCGGAACGGGACCGGGCGTACCCCCCCCTGCCATGGCCGCTGACCGGTGGGCGGCGCCCGCCGGTGCCGGGGGTCGATCCCCCCGCGTGCCCTCAGGGCCGCACAGCGCGTGATGCCGCGATCCCCGCCCGGCGCACCCGGGAAGCAGGCGCCACCGACCCGCCGATGCGGGCCCGCGCCTGGAGCGTGAAGA
>NZ_LR597502.1 GCF_902150035.1 Enorma burkinafasonensis | reverse complement strand
GCTGCTGGACGCCTACGGCGTGGAGGACGTGCCGCTCGGCGATCTCGACCTGACGCCGGGGCTCATCGAGAGGGCGCGCGCAGAGAGGGGCGATGCCCCGCTGGCCTAGCCTAGGAGAAAAACGGAATAGACGGACCGACCGTCCGGCTGAGTCTGGGAAGAGGTGCCGGGCGGCGGGCGGAGCATGGCCACCGGACCCATCGAAACACATCTCCACCATTCCTTCAACTGGGAAAATGCCGCCCCCGGGGCCCGGATAGGACCTCGGGGGCGTTCGGTTAACTGCGGGAGCGTGCCGTCAGCTCAATGTGTTCGGTTGGGATCGGAAATCAACCCTCGCATGAAACCCGTCCACACGAGGGACAGCGGTGGCCAGCAACTGCTTAGATAGAAAAAGAACCAGCTGGCCAGAAGCGCAATCTTCGTCCGAAAAGATCCGATGAACAGCGTTAGGGTCGAAAGGAGAAGAATCACTCCCGAAACGGGCAGGTTACCCATCGGGGGCCAGACGTTATCAGAGAAGAAAAAGTACCCAAGAAAGGTTGACGGACTTGCAGACAGCGATAGAGAGATGGAATCTGTACTCGACTGCTCAACCGCCGAGCTTGTGAGCATGTATTTTATTACCGGGAAGAACAGCACCATGCTCGCCAGGAGTGCGAAAACCATAATAAGGGCGTAAAGCAGACCCGACTTAATAAACGGTCGCAGCGAGATCCGATTGCAAAGCCAGCTGTCAACAACAAAAAACGCTATTGTATACAAGCAGACCATATAAGCGCTGTACCAGTTAAAAAGGATCGACAGGGCGACGGAGAAAAAGAGTAGGGAAACCCTCCCCTCGGCAATCAACCTGTGCAATCCAAGACAAACAACCGGCAACATATACACCGCGTCAAGCCACATGATGTTGCTGCCAGCCGTGAAGTTCGTCATCGCCAACGCATAGCCGGCGGCCAACATAGCGCCCCATATCTTGGTGTATCCAAATCGCGCTCTTATGAATATGAGACACGTGAGACTTGCGGCGGTCAGTTTAAGGCAGTAAAGCAGCGAAAGAAATTTCGGAATATCACTTGGGGCAAAAAAGACTGCGAGAAGATTGAATGGGCTTGACAAGATGAACCCATAAAGGCTGATCGTTCCTCCACCCAAAGACTTCGCAAACGAATAAGCTACGTCGCCACCACCTCGAAGGACTTCAGAAAACCAGCCAATAAAGCCTGTGTACTGAAAAATGGCGTCGTAGCGAGCTATGGAGAAGTCGCCGAAGGGATATATGCCGCCCCACACCATGCCGGCGCACAACCCAAGTAATGTCAATGCGGCCGCAACAGCATATGTGTAGCGAGACTCCATTACAAAAGCTTTGGCACAGCGGTTCATATAGAGAATGCCTTCCGATCGCCCTCAATAGCAAAACAGCAGAGACGCACTCTCACGAAATAACAAAGATGGCGACCCTACGTTTAGAATGATTTTAACGTGTCCGACATTTCCTAGCCGGAAGTCCTCGACTCTCCTCAATCATCCGGGTTGGATTACTATTCCAAAGACAATCATAATAGTGGTACAGGACAGCGTTACCTACCTTGCGGGAGGTTTTGATGGCATCCGAGCACAAGAAGCGTATTGTATGCCTTGATGTGATTAAGACTTGGAGCATCTTCTTCGTTCTCCTTATTCATATGGTTGGCGTAATGCCCTCTTTTCCTAAAACATGGTGGGCTGCCGCATTCACCATTTTTACGGTTTCCAGCGTCCCCCTTTTTTTAATGGTAAACGGTGCGTTGTTGCTTAATCGGCCATTCAGTTTCCAAAAATGGCGGAATCGCCTTATCTCATTGATTGTTCTCACCTGTATCTGGAAGGTTATAGGCCTTGCATTCTGCCATTTCTTTTGGGATTTTGACGATGTTGCCGTAACGCCTCGCATCGTCATTGAGTATCTCTTTGGCGGTGATCCCCCTTATTGGCAGCTCAAGTACTTGTGGTTTATGAATATGTATATTGGTTTATATGCATTCCTTCCGCTCTGGAAGCACCTATTTGATTGCAAGGATGCGAGGTATCTGAAACTCGGATTTGTCATCACCCTAATATGCACCTTTGGAAGCCCGACGTTTTCGATGGTTCTTAAGCCCCTTGACACCATCCTTGGCACCGGCGGCTTCTCAACCGTGCTGGCCCATCTTCCGGTCTTTGTCCCGATGAGTGAAAACGCCGTATATGTAGTCTATTTCTTTGTTGGAGGCCTGCTGTACAGATCGTTTATTCTCGGCAATAGTGCCGCCATGCCCACCAAGGGCAGAATAGCCTCCCTGCTTCACGGCAATACAAAGACCATCCTGGCACTTGGAGCGATCTCATACGCAATTCTGCTGCTTCTCAATCGATATCAAGTGGCTTATCTCCACCCGAATCAAGCGGCTGACCTAGGGAGCTTTTTTACGGTCACTCCGAATTACACCAATGTATTCACTCTCTTTCTTTCCAGCTCACTGTACCTAATTCTCTTGAACGTACAATATCCGCACAGCATTGCCGCTATCAGCGAGACAATAGGAAAGAGAACCTTCGGCATTTATATTCTGCACATATTCTCACTGTTTATTGTTCAAATTACCGTTGGCGACCACCCGATTAGCCCCTTTATTCCGAATGGGTCCGAGCTCCCGCCCTTGCTTACGATGGTTTTCCTGCTGGTAATTATTGCAATATGCCTCGCGGTAACGACCATCGTAGTTGCAGCAATTGAACGTATCCCCCTGATCAATCGGCTGCTGCCAAAATAATCTAACGTTCATTTTGAAAAAAGATGGCCGAGCGAATCGCACGCTCGGCCATCTAGAATGTCAGTTTGAAACGACTTTAATAACGGCTGAAGATATAAACCCGCGTTCCGTTAGCGCAGTTGTTATACAGCCAGGCAGCGTCCTCTTCTAGCAAGCGCACGCAACCATCGCTGATATAGCGCTCGAGCTGCTGCTCAGGAGGGGTGCTGCTCGTATAGACCGTAGAGTGGAAGCCCTGATCCCAAATGTAATGGACGCGGTACTTAACACCCGAGGTCGTATCGTTAAACATGCGATCGTAATTCGCACGCCACATGTAACTGGGAACCGGCCGCGAGGGAACATTTTCACCGAGGTACCAGAAGCCCTCCTGCGTACCCCTGCCATTATTCGCCTCAGGTCGACCCAGCCCGCAGCGAAACACCTTGGCCACATCCCAATCGGAACCACTCCACTGGAAAATCACCGTGCGGAAATTGTTCTTGTCCACCACGATGTAATAGGGGGTTTTGCTTGAGCCTCCCCTAATATTGTTGTAACAGTCGAAAGCGGAATTGTTGCGATCGTTCCCCGTCATCAGAGCGCCGGTATACCGGTCAAAGAAATGCCAATTCGTTCCTACTCCGTATTGATGGTCTCCGGTATCGCGCCACCCGTAGATCATCCAGCCCATATAGTCATCGTAATAAACGGTCTTATTTTGTGACGCTACGTACTTCCAGCGATAGGTGGTTGCGCCGGTCCACTCGTCAAAGTAATACCAATGGAGCTGCGTATCGGAGTTATTCGCCGGGCGATACTGCTCGCCGTATACCATCCAGCCCATATAATCGTCGTAATACACCCATTTGCCAGAGGAACCCTGCTGAATGTAGCGCCACTTGTATGTTGTAGCACCGGTCCATTCGTCAAAGTAATACCAATGGAGCTGCGTATCTGTGTCATTCGCCGGGCGATACTGCTCGCCGTAAACCATCCAGCCCATGATGTCATCGTAATAGACCCACTTACCGGACTGGAAGGTAAAGCCTTTCATCATCTCGCCGGTGTTAGGATCGAAGTAATACCAATGGCCGTTATGGTTGTCTTCGCCGAGCACCATCTCGCCATCGGACCCAAGGCGAATCCACATCCCGTTCTCATTACGGTATGCATCGCTGGATGCCCACTCTTCATGATCGACCGATGAAGGATCGCGAGGAACGTAAACATCCTCCCCCACGACAATCGATCCGTCTTCGGAAGCCCAGTATTTTGCCCCCGTTTCTGGATCAACGACAATGTTGTTCGTAACCGGCGCACCATCTACATACCAGTACTTCTTGCCGTCAAGCTCGACCCAACCATCTTGGACATCCGAATCAAGACCGTCATCCGAGTCCCCAGTTTCGCTATCGGTGGAGTGCTCGCCCTCGTCACCGGGCTGCTGGCCGCCCTCGTCACCGGGCTGCTGGCCGCCCGGGACACCGGGCTCCTCCCCAGGCTGCTGACCGCCCTCGTCACCGGGCTGCCGGCCGCCCGGGACACCGGGCTCCTCCCCAGGCTGCTGGCCGCCCTCGTCACCGGGCTGCTGGCCGCCCGGGACACCGGGCTCCTGCCCATTTTCGACATCGAAAAGTTCATTGCTGGCACTGAACGATTCTCCTGGCATCAAATCTGTGGAAGTAGAGACACCGCTCTGAAGGCCATCCGCTGTCATGGTCTGGACGGAGACGGCACCTCCCGTTGATTTGACCTGGTTCATGTCTTCGGCATATGCCGACTCAGAAGAAAGAGCGGCAGAGACAGACAAGGACGACATCATCGCAAGCGCAAGCACAGCGTTGCGACGCCAAGAAAAGCGCGGCAGTTGCATTGGTTCCCTCCAGACAAGACGGCGCATTCTGAGCCATTTTACCTCATCATTATAGGGATTCGAATCTCTTAATTCCCTGCAGACACCACCTTTGAATTGTGGACAAGCATAATCGCAGCTAATGTGCTTCTAATATCACACTATCCCCCCGTATGGAATATCGAGAATTCGCGCAGCGAGAATGAGCAGGGTGAATATGTAGTAGAATTACCCCAATTCTGTAAACATCAAATAAGTGGGGAATATGATGGCAGCCAATAAACACCCGTTCCGTCACCTCTTTGGATCCGCTCTTATTCTGGGAACCGCTACGGCAGGATTGGTAACGTCAGCCCCGTCGACTGCTTATGCAGTCGATAACGGAGCCTCATCGATCGTTTCGCTTGAACAAGCGCAGAGCAACGGTGCGTACACGGGGTGGGCGCGGTCCGACGAGAACGGTGAGATGTACTGGTTCTCCAATGGGGAGATGTACCGGAACAAAGAGCTTTACGACGCCGAGACGGAGTCATGGTATTACTTCCACGAAGATGGCACCATGTCTCACGACGAGGAGGTGTGGCTCTCGGAACTAAACAAATGGGTTCGCTATGACGAGCAGGGCCATATGATCCACGGCGTTTTTGTTGAAGAACGTGGCACATATTACTTTGACGAATGGACCGGAGAGATGCTTCACGGCGAAGCCGAGCTCTCCTTGGAACGCTATGGCAACTATGGCACGGGCTGGTTCTACTTCGATACCTGGACCGGCGTGATGGCTATCGATGAAGACGTGTATCTCCCTACTGATGACGGCGGCAAATGGGTTCGATATGATACGGATGGCACCATGGTCCATGGCGAGGACCAGCGCGTCTCGAAGGCTGATGGTCAAGTCCATTGGTGGTATTTCGACACCATGACCGGTGCGATGCAGAAAGGCCTCACAACGATCACCACGAGTGACGGAACTGAAAAGACCGTTTTGTACGACGAGACCTTCGGCTGGATGCTCTATGGCACTCAAGAGGTGGATGGTGTCCGGCTCACGTTTGATGAGATGACGGGTGCGCTTCTTGATACCGCGAATGTCGACTCGAACGAGATCGTCAGGATTGCCCTGAGCAAGCTTGGCGCCCCGTATCAGCATGCCGGCCTGGGTCCCAATGCCTTCAGCTGTGACGGATTTACCGCATGGGTATACGATCAGGCGGGAGTGAAGGTTTATGATTCGCGCGTGGACAGCTCTTTCAACGCGCAATCAGAATATATTAGGGACCATGGCGGGATGGTTACCAGCATCGACGAACTAGAGCCTGGCGATATCCTCTTCTTTGGCTCCAGCTGGAACAACCTGCGTCACGCCGCAATCTATCTCGGCGTCGTAGATGGAACCCCGAAGATGATCCATGCTGCAGGCCACTATGTAAATGGTGTCCGAATTGGCGTCACGATTGGCCCACTCGACCGCGATTTCCTTGGAGGCGGGCATCCTCACTACTAATGCATCTGGATATCGCTTTCGATCAAGGAGGGGGCAGCGCAAGCAAGCGCTGCCCCCTCACTAGATACTATGAAGCGAATCAGGCTTATAGGGGCACGCATCGTCGAAACGGCTGCCCGTATAGATAGCTAGCGGTTTCACGTACGAATAAGGCCCGCGCATTAGCCTCGAAGCCCAAGCAGAAAGCGGAGCATTTGAACACCTGGATGGCGGCAGTCTGGAACGGAGCGATGGGACCGACTGGGGGGATCTGCAGCAAGGACCAGGATTTCTTCTGACGGGGTTAAGAAACGATCTTGTGGTCATATAGCCTGAGATCCTGAGCCAAATGCGGACAAGGAATCGATATACGCGCGGCGGGTCATGCATCCACATGGCCCGCCCCATCATACGGATGATGTAGTTCAGCTATATGCCGAGATAGCTTTTCCAGAATTCCACAGAAGTGAGCTCCTTGCGGGCAGAACGATATGCCTCATCGATGCTCTTTCTGTTGCGCTCGTAGAGGGCGAGATCCTTTTTGTAACGCTTATAGAGCGGTTTGAACCGAGCACGATCCATCGTGCGATAGAGCGCCTCGCGCCCATCGCGCGTAACCGAAAGCAGCTTTGTGTGACGTCGAATCTGATTCGGAGCATAGTACCAGCCATCATATGGAATGACCGCGACCTCGTCTTTGAGCATGAATTTGGGAACAAAACGATGGCCGTTGACCGTTAGATAGTCAAACGCGCGCTGGAAGAACGTCCTGTTCTGCGGCTGGTAGAGGAACTGCGGGTCAAACTCAACCGAGTCGATTACGTACTCGTCAATTTGGTCAATGGGAAGAAGCTTGTCGTTCTTCTTCGTGAGCTCTTTGATGAGAGCGCTTCCATCAGCCTGTTTGATGAAGTCGGGGCCCTTCATGAAGTCTTCGATAGCCTGCAGGGACAGCTCAACAGCATCATAGTTGAAGGTCTTGAGATCAAGCTGGACATTGTCCTTGAAGTTGCGAATGAAGTCGACGTCCTGATAGATACCTGTCGTTGCCTGCGCAATAAGGGAGTTTCGCGGCACCTGGTAGCGCTCGAACGCGGCACGGAACTTGTAGGCAAGCGTCAAGTGCCAGATACAAATTCCGTTGAGTGTAATGAAACGCCTGGAGCAGCGGTTGCCGTACTCCGCATCGTCACCACGGATGAACAAGGGAAGCGGCAGGCCGTACCTGTCGATGGAGGCCATCGGAATGCAGCAATACCACCATCCGGCATATTTATTTCCGCGCTTCGATTGAACGGTCTCCAGCCGAACGATGTCCTCCAACCTGCTCAGATCTGCATGGTTCTTGACGGGGCCGTAGACACCGTAGTGACGAACATAGCCGATATCCTCATAGAACTCATCCTGCTTCTCGTAGGAGAGCATGGCGCCGCTCAAGAAGGCATCGACATACTCATCGTTCACGAGCGTAAGCAGGTTGTAGGTACGCTTGAGACTCTCGGGGGAAATCTGGACATCATCATCCATCAGAAGCACGTGGGTCGCTTTGCGCTCCTGCTCCATAGCCTCAATCATGCCGCGAGTGAAGCCGCCGGCCCCGCCCACATTGGGGTTGGGGTGAATAAAGACGCCAGACCCCTCAAGAGCTTCCTTGTCTAACGTCCTACCGTTGTCGACGACATGGAACGTGAAATGCCCGGCAATCGGCTCTGCGCAGCCAAGCACCTCACGCTTGACGAGTTCGATATTGGGGAGGATGAAGTCCTCTTTCTGGAAGGTGGTCGTCGCCACAGCAAGTTCGACGTCACGGAGCTTAGACTCATCGATCTTTGTGTAGTAGTAGATCTCCTTTACGTCAAGCATTGAAAACGTAGTTACCTCAAAGGCGAGGAGTGCCGCATCGGTATCGGCCGGATACTCAAAGTCAACAACGCCATAATCGTCGAAATCATACTTACGATCAGCAACCACATCGCGCTTGGGTGCCGCCTGGGTAGCTCGGTACTCAGTGAACTCAACCCTGAATGACCCTCGTGCAACAATGCGAATCCAGACGTTGTCGACAACGGTATAGCGTTTCCACTTCTGGAATGAGAAAGCGTTGAAATACGTAGCGAAGTCATACTTGCTGTATGACGGCTGGGAAAAGCGGAACTGGCCTTCCTCCACGCCGATAGGCTTCTTCTGCTTGTAATAAAGATCTGGATAATCGTTCGTACGACTACCGTCAGACATAAGAACGTTGCAGAGCCTATAGTCGATCATACAATCCCTTTTTCTACCGAGATGGTTAACTAGGCAATACTATCGCACAGATGCCCCCACTAGGCGCAAACAACTGAATAGATATTGTTCGATTTCTTGCCTCTATCACACTCAATACGAGATAGCCGCCGCCCTTCCGCCGTCGATTGCTGTTCAAAAGGGCATCTAGCTGGACAGCGACACATCGTCCAGTTTCTCTTCATACGAAAGATCGGTGAAAGTCGATTCCTCTACCAAAAAACCGGGGACGAGCCTTAGCCTCCAAGTATATTTTCCCCACATATTCCCCTATGATGCCCAGCGACAGCAGCTGAACGCCCCCGAATAAGCAGATGGCGCATATGGTGCTCGTCCAGCCAGGAACCGCATGGCCCATAAAAAAAGCAACCAGATTGTAGACGATCCAAACAAGCCCGAGAACGGTACAGGCGGCTCCGAGAACGAAGATGATATGGAGCGGCTGAACGGACATGCTGGTGATGCCATTGCCAGCAAGAGAGAGCATCTTTTTCAACGAATAGTGGCTATGCCCTGCCAAGCGCTCTCTGCATGTATATTCGATTGTCGTGCTTTTGAAGCCCAGCAGCGGAACCAATCCACGGAGGTACAGATTGACCTCGCGGTAGCGGGCAAAGGCACGCAATACACGAGCAGACATAAGACGAAAATCGGCGGCGTTCGGAATGGTGTCCACTCCCATGACCCTAAGCAGGCCGTAAAACCCCTGAGAGGTCACCTTCTTAAAAAAGGAATCGGTATCCCTGCTGGTCCTAACTGCATATACAACGTCGAACCCCTCGTCATATTTCGCAAGCATCTCGCGCATCACCGCAGGATCATGTTGTCCATCGCAGTCGAGCGAGATGCAGACATCGCATCGATTCATGGAAACCAGTAACCCGGCAGTCAAGGCATTCTGATGGCCACGATTTCCCGAGAGGGATATGCCCTCAATTTCCGCATGCGAGTCCGATAGCCTCTCGATAATTTGCCAAGTGGCATCGGAGCTTCCATCGTCAACGAATAGGATACGGCTCTCAGGCGAAACGATTCCATCGGAAACGAGCTTATGGAGCTGCTCCAGAAACAGCTTATATGATTTTGGCAGCACATCCTGCTCGTTGAAACAGGGGCTCACCATGTAAAGGACCGGCAGCTCCCCGTGTTCCCGCTTCCTAGAATGAGGGCTCTTCTGCATAGAGTCACCCATCTCCGTCCCTAGAATCGACCAATGAACAAGCAATTATTGTAGGCAGAGAAAACGTCCCCTTTCAACCCTGCCGAAACGTTCGAGCACTCCACCGCAGTCGTCTGAACCGGCGCAAGATCGAACTAATGACCACAGCCGCCATATTGGCTATACGCCGGAATCAGCCCAATCAACTCGATACAGCCTCATATCGCCTTCACTGAGCAGCAGCGTAAAACCCGGGGTGTTTTCGTCGATCTCGTTAATGCCCGTCCAAGTGTCCTCGACATAGGCAAAAGCGTAAATCGTCGAATTGGAAGCATTGCCATTCGCGTTTTCGCCGGCATCTAATTGAAGCACATATTCGACAGACAATTCCCTCGCCGCCAGCGCGACCTCCTCGTTATCGGCGATAGAGAACAACTCGAATCGCACCGCATCGTGCACCTCGTCGGTGGGGGGATTATACCTATCGAATAGAACGTTTAAATCATTCGTAGCATATGCGAAGACGCTGCCGTCGAAGGGCTGATTCGCAATAACAGCCTCGTTGCCAACCTCTGATTCAACCCGATCCAAAAAGGCCAGCTCTTCTGCATCGAGCGGTCCCACCCCAGCAGTATCGTACATGTCGTTCAACTCAAATCGCACCGCATCAAAACCGGTCGATCGAATTGAGGGCGGGAGAAACGGCAACGGAAATGCGTTCGTGATCATGAGCAGAAGCAATGCGCTGATACAAACGGTCTTCCGCATTTTCTCTGCAGAGAAACGTTTGGGATCGCACTGGATGCGATCGGCGATCAAACCAGCGATACGAGAAAGAAGCAGCAGGCAGGAATCCAAGCCTGCTACGAGCAAGGGAACAGCGAACACGCTTGCCGCAGCGGCTAGGCGGTGATAGTCGTTATACCAGAAGCCCGTCAACAGCTCTCGAAAATGCCCATCGAAGCTTACGGCGACGACGTATAACAAGATCGAAAGCAAATACGAAAAGACGACCCATCGCCTTCCCCGCTCAGCAAGCAGGGCAATGCCACCGAATGCGATGAGGGTCCCGGCTATGAATTGAGGGCGCCTCAACACGAACGATAGATGAAAGGCCCATTTCAAGGCATCCGAGAGGCAAAGCGGCGTATCCCGCGCGTACGTAACCGTCGCCTGAAGGAACTGCGACGAGGCGAGGGCAATCCACACCGCCGCGACAAGGACAGAAAAAAGAACAGCGAGCGTAACACCCTTGAAGCGGTATTTAGCCTCCGACCCATTCTGAATGCAACCGGCGTAAAGACGCCACATGATGAACGGTACCAGGTACACGCCAGCGGAAAAGATTGCATTAGGCTGCGCAAAGAGCAGCGCAATTCCGCTCAAGCAGAACATGATACCAAAACGCAAGCGGTATCCTCCTGGTGCATCGGGAAGCACCAGCTTGATGAAGCAAGCTACCGCAGCAGGCATAAAACTGAACGCCAGAACATTGGAATATAACGGTCCAAACAGCATGAGGCGCCAAGGGAAGTACGCAATCGAAGTGCAGCATATTCCCCCCAGCGCCACTCTTCGTGAGTTTCCCGGAAAAATCGTCGCAACTAGGGCAACGGAGCTCAACGGGTACACAAAAGTTGCTATCACCGAATTGAACGCATTTGCCGCCACAAGAGAGCTCGCTCCCGTAGCCGAAGAAATCATCGCTACGAAGGCATGCCAAAGTGAAGGATAGAAACCGCTCGTTAGCGAACTGTAATTCTGCGCATCGAGCATCTCCTTCACATGAGTTGCATGGAATGCGCTGTCGTAGTTTTGGACAAAAGCTTCGGGCGAGCCTATCGATGAAAGGTAAACCACGATGCAGATAGCGCCGCCGATGGCGACTGACATCGCTATGGCTGCCCAAGTGCGTTTCACCCCATCGTTCTTATCGGATTCACCGCGCTGAAAAAGGCAGATTTGATCAGCACCGTCTACGGAAGCGCCTAGGCGGCAGCGGACGCATCGAAACGCACCCACTACGAAAGAAGGCAGCAGCATCGCAAGACACACGGTCCACCAAACGCAGGGAATACCTAAAACAGACAAGATCTCGACGGAAACGGCAGCCAGCGCAGCCGAAACCACCGGAGAGAGCACGCAGGAGGACGGTAGGGAGAACCACATCGCGCGCAATAAGACAAATCCAGGAATCACAATGAGCGATAGCCCGATGCAAGCGCTATAGAGTAAACCCGACCACACAGGTGATCACCTCACAAAATGGAGAACCGGAAACGATATCGCACGGGGCGCAAAACGTAAGCGCAGTTAAGGATCATCGCTGCGATGCCCTACGCTCTGCTTCTGCGCGAGGAAACAATCTCCTTGATTGTGGAGAGGAGATATGCGAGTTCCTCCACATGAAACAACTTCGCCAATCCGAGATACCCGATTGCCATAACAAGCGACTGAAGCACAATGGTCATGAAATCGGAAAGCCCCAGCATCGAAACCGGAAAAGCGACAAGCCCCGCAGCGAACGATAAGGCGAACGCGGGAGCGATATCCCGAATCTGCTGCAAATAGGAGTAGCCAATAACCCTCTTGTTTGGCGAAGCGTTGATGAACGTGCAGATCACTCCACTCAACATGTAGCCAATTGCGATCGCCGTCAAACTATTTAAGACAAAGGCATTGAAACACAGGATGCTGACACCGAGTATCTTCTTTATCACCTCAAGGCGCAAGAATAGATCGCTTCTGCCCACTCCGTTCAGAGCCTGAAGGTTTGTGCTATGAATTGGCAGCAACGCATAAACGAAGCAATACGCCTGCAAAAATGGAACGCACGGCAGCCACTTGCTACCGAGCAACAACGTCACAATCGGACGAGCCAATAGACCAAATAGCGTCATAGCGGGAACGATTAGAAACGTACTGGTTTTCAACGCGCGGCGAACCAGGCGATGTACCCGATCCCTGTCTTGTTGTACATGCGCCACAGCCGAGAGCATGACCGGCTGGATCGCTCCGTCCAGAACGCTTCCAAGCGCTTGCGGATATTTCTTACCTTGCGAAACGTAACCCAACTGGTTGCTCGTAAAGATACGCCCGATAATGAGATCGGAGAGGCTCTGATAGCATTGCTCGAGCAAACCCGATGCGAGCAGTTTCCACCCGAATCGAAATAGCACGGCTGCCCTGTCCCAATCAAACACCAGACGAGGTCGCCACGATACCTGTGCGGCAAGGAATATGGTCTTACAAAGCTGATATAGCAACTGTTGTACCACAAGCGCCCAAATTCCACCGCCCGTCAAGGCGACCCCTATTCCGATTGCGCCGGACACAAATCCCGCGGCGATAGTGGAGCGAAACGTTTTATTGAACTCAAGCCGGCGCGCCACAAAAGCTTCCTGAATGGCGTTATATGCGTTGATAACCAAAACGAGAACGAGGACACGTAGCGGACCGACTATCGCCGGCATGGAATAAAACGCGGCGACGGCAGGGGCGCTGACGAATATCGCCGCATACAGGATTAGAGAAACGAGCAGGCTCATCCAAAAAACGGTGGAATAGTCTCGCTCCGTTACATCGGGAGCCTGGATGACCGCCGTATTGAGCCCCGATTGGACAATGACATTTCCGACATTCACGAAAACCAGCATGATTGCCAGCATGCCAAATTCATTTGGTGCAAGAATGCGGGCAAGGACAATCTGCACGACAAGGGTGATTACAGCCGCGCCCCCTTGTTCGAACATCTTCCAAAACAGAGATCCGATTGTCCGTTCCTTCAGCCCCATAGCAACAAAACCCTATCCCCACACTACAGCCGACAATAGAGCCCGATAAGCATTTTATGAAGTGGACGACAGTATGTGTACAGGTACAAATCGACCCGCGAAAAGAAACTTTCGTCTTTCAGCTTACTCGGCCAACGCCTTTTCAAGGTGCGAAGATCTCGAATATCTCGATAGTACGAGTATTCCATCGATTCCATTCCAAGTGCCACGAGCTCATGCAGGCGATTGTCGGTATACCTATCTACAAGCTTCAACAGGGCGACACGCTTTTCGTACTTACCTCTTGCAGCTTCCGGCAATCTGGCGCTTGTGACCATGCTTCTGTTGACTGAATTCTTCGCAAGCACGCGATAGGCACTCATAACTTCGTTGATGTAGTAAATTCCTCCTGCTACAAGACCGAAATAGACAAGCATCTTATGGTCGCCATCTGTCTTGAGACTTCCGAACGGAGAATCCCTATATTGCTGCAGGGCGCTGGTGCGGACAAAAAGGCTGTTCGTCGCATAGCACTGGGAGTGAGTAACGATATCGCGTTCCGAAATCATCGAATCATGGTCTCGATAGCGCACGATAGAGAGCTGGCGTTTTGTTCCCGCCTGAACATTCTCGTTTGCATGAACACACGCCGCGATGTCCGGATGCTGCCTCATGACAGCCAATTGCCTTGCAAGCTTGTTTCGATCTGTCCAGTAATCGTCCCCTTCGCACATCGATATGAACTCACCTCGAGCGAGCGGAACCAGAAATTCTCCCATAGGGCTGACCCCTTTGGAAAACTGATTCTCCTCATGGGTAACGATTCGAAACAGGTCGGGATGTGTCCGCTGATACTCGAGAAGTATGTCCAACGTTCCATCGGTTGAGCAGTCATCATTGATCAGGATCTCGATATCATCACCAAAGTCTTGTTCAAGGAAACTATCGATGGCGTCGCGGATATAGTCGACTTGGTTAAACGTGATGCACAGAATGCTGACCACCGGATGCGCACTCAACTTTGCATGATCCTCAATAACCTTCACTGCTCATCCCCTCAGTAGATGCCAGCACCCAAAACGTCCACACGGACACGATATTCTATCGAATTGGCCGCATTGTAAATACGTTGAGTACAAGCATAATGTAGAGAGCATTTCTGTCGCGCAAACCGGCGTTTTGTTTGCTAGGGGACGGCTTTTCTCCACACTTCACGAAGCATCCTCACTATAGAAGAACACTTGGTACAATTCATAGCAGGGTACACACGATCGACTGGATATCTCATGACACATTTAGGTTTTAGGCATCTTGTTGCATATGTTCTTCTAGCCGCCACGCTACTTACCCCCACTGTCGCTTTCGCAGAACGCGAAGCGGCCGAGACGGATAATCCCGAGCTGGAAAATAGCGCTGCGCCGGCCGATAGCTCCACAGATTCCGCCACGCCTCCCGACCCCCAGCATATGTGGAACATGCGGGAAGATTCTGAAGACGCCATCATGCCCATGTCAAGCTCCCCCTATTGGGAGGATATTCCGGGAGGCAGGGCCTTCTATGACGGAGACGGCAATTTATTTGTGTCGCCCGCTATGTTCGTGGTAGACGTTTCTAGCTGGCAGGGTGAGATAGATTGGGATGCATTTAAAGCGCAGAATCCAAATGCCGGCGCGATTCTGCGTCTGGGATACGGAGAGGATACGGTGGACAAGTGGTTCGCTCGTAACATCGCCGAAGTAAAGCGCCTCGACATCCCTTATGGCGTCTATCTCTACTCATACGCGTACGACGATACATTCGCATCTAACGAAGCACATTTAACGGGCGAAACGCTTGCAAACTATGACGCAGATCCGGAACTGGGCATCTTCTACGACCTTGAAGCATGGGAGTGGACTGGGCACCAGCATCCCACAACTCCGGCAGCATACGAATCGATTGTTCGCCACTACGTAAGCACTCTTACCGGCTATGGCTGGAATGAAGACCAGATTCATGTCTACAGCTATACCAGCTATCTAAAAAACCAGCTGAATAGCAGCTATATACACTCCAAGACAACCTGG
Organism: Enorma burkinafasonensis; assembly: GCF_902150035.1. Classification (GTDB taxonomy): domain Bacteria; phylum Actinomycetota; class Coriobacteriia; order Coriobacteriales; family Coriobacteriaceae; genus Enorma; species Enorma burkinafasonensis. Next base: position 219,686 of record NZ_LR597502.1, on the reverse strand, counting down.
GTCGCACAGTACGGCCCTCGCCTCACCTTCGATATTACTGCCGACGGGCAGATTGGATGGCAGTACTCCTCCACTGGAAGCGTCTCCGGCATCGCCGGAGACGTCGATATGAACGCCTTCTCGGCACTGGACAGGTCGGATGTAACACTTGACTCTCTCGGGACGCAGGTATCCGATCTTCCGGAAGGCGATTATCTGCTTCTATCAGGCTATTCCGGCATGGACGGGCAACCGAATGCCGTAATCGATATCGGTTGGTCCAGCCTGAAAAATGGAGAGGCTGCCTCCCTCTACCGTTTAGGCGGAACTAGCAATCAGATATTTCACGTCTCGCCCAACGGAGACGGATCGTACAATATCAGCGCGAAGCACTCCGGCAAATCGTTAGATGTCTCGGGACCGTCAAGCGCCAACGGAACGCCTATTGTTCAGTGGGACTACCATGGCGGAGATAACCAAAGATGGACCATCTGGCGCGATTCTACAGGTTACTGCTATATCGCTTCGGTATACGCATCATCGCAAAACAAAGTAATGACCGTTTCAGGAGAAACGGCAGCTGACAGTTCCCCCATTCAGCTTTGGTCCGTAAGCGGCTCCAATAGCCAGCGCTTCCGCTTCGTCCCCCTATCTGAATATGAACCTTCCCTCAACGGATGGATTACCAGGAATGGAACCCGCTACTGGTACGAGAGCGGCATTCGGGTCGAGGGCCGCGAGATGTACGACGCGGCAGCGGGGGGATGGAGATGGCTGCAAGTCGGAGGGGAAATCGCCTACGACCAAGATGTCTACATTCCGCCCACTGACAAATGGGTTCGCCTCGACGAAGAGGGGCTCATGGTCAAGGGGGAAGACTACCGATACGGTGCTTGGTACTATTTTGACCCCATAACAGGCGCCATGGCCAAGGGAGTGAGATATGTGGAAGCCGGGGGCGGTAAGTGGGTCTATTACGACGTAATAACCGGAAAGATGGCCCATGGAGAAGCCTATCTCTCCTATGATTCCGATCACACCGGCTGGTACTACTTCGACGAGTGGACAGGCGAAATGTACCACGGCGACCGATATCTTGAATCCAGCGGTGGGAAATGGGTCCGCTATGACCACTACACCGGAATCATGGTTAAAGGCCTTCAGTATTGGGATGGGTCCTGGTACTACTTCGATCCTACCACCGGTAAAATGGCCCACGGAAATACCTGGGTCCCCGAATGGAACAGCTGGCATCACTTCGACGAATGGACAGGCAGAGGATAACAAGATGCCCAACATGTCAACTGCGCAATCATTCACAAGGAATAGGCATACCTTTGCCATCTGCGCGTATGGGGAGAGTCCCTATCTCGCAGAATGCATCGAGTCCCTTCGTGCGCAAAGCGACAACTGCAGCGACATCTTTTTGGCTACATCAACGCCAAACGATTGGATTCGCTCTACGGCCGAACGCTACGATCTCCCCCTCTACATTAACGAAGGCGATAGCGGTATAGGAAACGATTGGAATTTCGCCTACTCGATGGCACATACGCAATACATCACAATAGCCCATCAAGATGATATCTACCTCCCCGACTATGCTAAGAATGCAGTGTACGAGCTCAACAGTGACCCCTATGCACTTCTTTTCTTTACAAACTACGGAGAAGTCCGAGGCAAGAAGGTGGTAACTGAGAACACGCTGCTGAACGTGAAACGACTTCTGCTTAAGCCAATTGAGAGCAAGCAAAAGTCCCATAAAACATGGCGCAAGCGAGCCATATTGCGATTTGGGTCTTCCATTTGCTGCCCTTCGGTCACTTTCAATGCCGAACGTTGTCCGCGTCCTCCCTTTACTACCCAGATGAGCTCGAATCTTGACTGGGACACATGGGAGCATATGTCTCGCCTTGACGGCTCGTTCATATACGACAAGCGCATACTTGTGTACCATCGAATACATGAAGGATCTGCCACGAGCAAACTCATCGCAAACAATAAGCGCAACGAAGAGGACCTCTTGATGCTACAGAGGTTTTGGCCACGTCCGCTTGCCCGACTCATCGAGCGGGCCTATTCCCGGGGAACCGCAAGCAATGAGCTATAGTGAATCACAGTATCCTGTCGTTTCCGTCCTCATCCCCGTCTATAACGCAGAAACCTACATCGGACGGTGCCTCGATAGCATATTGAGCCAGGATTATCCCGCTCTTGAAATCGTCGCAATTGACGACGGATCTTCCGATTCGTCATTTTCCATCCTCGAGGGCTACGAGAGGCGTCATCCTTCCGTTGTTCGCGCTTATCACCAGCAGAACCAAGGTGTTGCCGTCACAAGGAACAAGGCGATCTCTCTCGCAAGCGGTGTTTACCTCATGTTTGCCGACAATGATGACTATCTTGAACCCGATTCAATCAAATTACTCGTCAACAAGGCACTTGAAGCTAATGCTGACATCGTATGCGCTGGATTTCAACGCCCCGATACCCATGGAACGATCGTATCCCGTGTCATTCCTTCACCAGAAACCCAGTGGGCGCCATACAAAGTAAGCGCCGCATGGGCCAAGCTTTATAGAACAGATTTTATCAGGGAAAATTATCTCTCTTTTTTATCGACAAATATTGGGGAGGATATATACTTCACCCTTCCCGCTCAACTGCTCTCCACCAAAACGGTCATTCTGCCTCAGGCTGTGTACAACTGGTTCTATAACACTGAAAGCGTTTCTAACACCCTTCATAAAACTTCGAACAATCTGGAATTTAGCAGGACCCTCACCGAACTGCACAGCTTTTTACAGATGCGCAGCCTTCCCATCGAAGGACTTACACTTCATTACATCGTACGCCTGATCGTTTGGTTCCTCTTTTACACCAGAAAAGGTGATGGATCCTCTCAAAGCATGAAATCGTTAGATTCCTGCATTCACTGGCTCGATGAGGCTATTCCCGACTGGCGCAACGATGCGTTTGCGACTCCACGAAAGCCGACCGGTGATGCCATCCCGAATCGTATTGCAACCTGGTTATTTGTACAACATGAAATGTTGTTTAGGGCAATGTTGCGTTCTTTTGGACGCCTGCTATAGGGGATACCCTACTCTTTTGCCTCTTCTTCACGCACGCGCTTCTCAAGCAACGCGTTTTCCTGAGCAATCTCATTAATCCTGTACTTTAATAGAGATATTTCTGAGGAATTCGCGAACATCTTAGCAAGAAGTATCGCAATGATACATAGGAAGACGAAATTACTCGGTGAGATGAAGCCGAACATTTCCGAGAACCAGAAAGCAATACCAGGAAAAACTGCTAACACAACCAGCAGAATCGAAAACAACACCCAGAAAATCGCATCGCCCATCAGTATCATGGATTTTCTAATCCTGTATGCAACGAAATAGAATAAAACCAATGCACCGGAGATAAGAAACAGTCTAAGCAACACAGACACAGCAATCACCTTATCGAAGCCACTGAAAAAGCACTATAGAGGTGCACATTCGAGCCATATATCCGATGACATGAGGAAGGTCAAGGTAGCTCTCACCACCCTGCCTATCCCGCATGACGGCAGGTATCTCCACAACCGAATAGCCTTTACGAACCAAAAGAGCAATCGTGTCGGGTTCTGGTGATGTATCGAACTCCGTAGAGAAGAACTTGATGAGCTTCCGATTGTACATACGCAAGCCGCTGGTCGAATCAGTAATCTTTGCCCTTGCAGTTATCCGAATCAGGAAAGAAATCAGCCGAGAGCCCAATCCCCGTGCTCCCTTTGGTTTTTCTCCGGCCAACAAGCGGGATGCTATAACAACGTCAGCATCATTGGATTCCATAGCATCTGCCATGAGGCCAATGTACTCCGGTAGATGCTGACCATCAGCATCGAATTGCACAACGGCATCGTATCCGTTACGGCATGCGTATTTCATGCCAGTTTGGAACGCAGATGCGAGTTTCGTATTAATAGGTAGCGACAGATAGTTGAACCCTTCCTGCCTACAGATCATGGGCGTTGCATCTTTTGAGCCGTCATTTATAACGAGATAGTCTATCTGCGGACAAGCCTCGACCAAGGATGAAACGGTAGACTTGATGCATTCCTCTTCGTTATAAGCTGGAATAACGGCTAGTATTCTCATGGTCTCATTCCATAACGCCAGCGGTATCAAATCGATAGAATTCTACCACCGCCAAAGGTCCTTCGTCCCCCTTTCTGAGGACGAGCTTCCTTTAGCGAATCCCAACCACCGCGTCGCAGATTCTATCGACATCATCTAGCGACAAGTCAGCATACATCGGTAAGGTGAGAATTCGATCTGAAACGTATTTCGCAACAGGCGTGTATCTAGAATCGAAACGCCCGTTATAGCAATCAAAATCGCTTGTCAGGGGATAGAAATACTTTCTTGGATGGATATCAATGGAAAGCAGGACATCATAGACTTCGTCCCGCGTCGCATTGAAATGCTTCTCGTCAAACAAAACCGGCATGTATGCGTAATTCGAGGTTATACCCTGCTCAGGCTTCGATAGCACGATACCGGGCACACCTTCCAATCGATCCCAATAGCGTTCCGCAACCTTCTTCCGTTTTGAAATTTCATCAGGTAGGTGCCTCAAGTTGCAAATGCCCATAGCAGCGCAAAATTCGTTCATCTTCGCGTTGCCACCAATATACTCAACTGATTCCGTCCCGGTTATCCCGAAATTCTTCCACTGATTCAATAAATCCTTCAGCGAATGGTCATGAAAGCAGACCGCTCCTCCTTCGATGGTGTTGAAAACCTTCGTAGCGTGAAAAGAAAACATCGACGCATCACCAAATGTAGCGACATGAACGCCGTTGCGCTGCACTCCGAAGGCATGAGCGGCATCGTAGATAACCTTAAGAGAGTGCTTTTTTGCAATTGCCTCGATTGTATCGACATCGCAAATGTTTCCGTACACATGCACCGGCATAATGGCGCAAACATCTTCATCGATTAAGGCTTCGACGCTTTCAGGGTCAAGCGTGTAGTTATCCGCCCGAATATCTGCGAAAACAGGAGTCAATCCCATGCGAACGATAGCATGGGTTGTAGAAGCGAAGGTGAAGGGCGTTGTGATTACCTTTCCCTTTAAATCCATGGCTTCGATAACACATTCAAGCGCGCTATGACCGTTCACGAAAAGCGCGATATCCTCAATCCCCAGATAATCGATAAGTCGGCGTTCCAGCTCCCGATGCTTCGCGCCCATATTGGTAAGGAAATGACTCTCCCATAGAAGCCTAATTTCTTCAACATATTCCTCGAACTCGGGCATTGAAGATCTAGTAACTAGAATCTGTCTACTCTGCATGGAAACTCCTATTGTCATCTTGCAGCCGCCATCATTCCCACCGTATCGCCCGAGCTCCCGCCTAAACGGCTGAAAAGCGGTTACGGTTAAAACTATACCAACAAAGAACCAAGGTAGGCGGCGAGCGATTGGCGCCAATCGGCCGCCTCGAAGCCTGCGGCCTCGAGCTTTCCGAGCGGCAAGGTGCTGTAGCGCGGCCGCGGCGCGATGGGGCCGGTTGCGTGCGCGTAGTACTCCCCGGTCGTGACGGGGCGCACCGCGTCGCCGTTGCCGTTCGCGCGCTCGAAGACCTCGCGGGCGATCTCGGCCCAGCTCGCGGGCTCACCGGAGCCGGTGCAGTTGTACACGCCATAGGGCGCCTGCACATCGAGCAGGTGGAAGATGGCGCGGGCCATCTCGTCCGTGAAGGTGAGCCGGCCGATCTGGTCGTCGACGACCGTGACCTCCGAAAGCCCGTCTGCGGGGTCGGTGCAGCGTGCCGAGAGCGCCTCCATGGTGCGCACGAAGTTTCGCCCATCGCCGATCACCCAGCTGGAGCGCAGGATGTAGTGCGCAGGGCACCCCGCCACGGCGAGGTCACCCGCTGCCTTGCTCTGCCCGTAGACGGAGAGCGGGGCGAAGGGCTCGTCCTCGCCATGCTCCTCGGACACGCCGTCGAACACGTAGTCCGAGCTGATGTGCACGAGCGTGATGCCGTGCTCGGCGCAGGTGCGTGCCAGAAGCGCCGGGCCCTGGGCGTTCGCCTTCCAGGCGAGCACGCGCCCCTCGGGCGTCTCGGCGGCATCCACCGCGGTGTAGGCGCCGCAGTTGATCACGGTCCCGTAAAGGTCCCAGTCGTAGCTGCCGTAGGCGGTGGCATCGCTCATATCGAAGGTGTCGATGTCGCAGTAGTCGAAGCCGGTGAGCCCGCGCTTCTCGGCGAGCGCGCGGACGGCGCGGCCGAGCTGCCCGTTCGCGCCGGTCACGAGCGTGCGCTTGGGCTCCATGGGCACGACATCCTTGAGGTAGGGATGATGCTTGTCGGCCTCGGAGATCTCGCACTGATCGAGCGAGATGGGCCACGCGATGGCAAGCTCGGGGTCGGCGAGGTTCACGAAGGTGTAGGTCTTCTTGAGCTCGGCCGACCAGTGAGCGTCGACCAGGTACACGTAGGCCGTGCCGTCCTCGAGCGCCTGGTAGGCGTTGCCCACGCCGCGCGGCACATAGATGGCCTTCGACGGATCGAGCTCGCAGGTGTAGACCTTGCCGTAGGTGGGGCTGCCCGCGCGCAGGTCGACCCACGCGCCGAAGATCGAGCCCGTCGCGATGGAGATGAACTTGTTCCACGGCTCGGCATGGATGCCGCGCGTGGCGCCGCGCTCCGTATTGAAGCTGATGTTGTTCTGCACCCACCGAAGGTCGGGCAGGCCCAACCCGAGCGCCATCTTGGCGCGCTGCCAGTTCTCCTTGAACCAGCCGCGGTTGTCGCCGTGCACGGGCAGGTCGAGCACCTTGAGGCCCTCGATGCCCGTCTCGATGACCGTCATGTCCTTCTCGTACGCAAGTGCCATCTAGGTTGCCCTTCCCTACTGTCCCTGTGCGGCGTACTTAGCCTCCGTGGCGGCCTTGGCGCCCTCCCACCAGGCGCGGTTGGCGGTATACCACGCGATGGTCTGGTCCAGGCCCTCGGAGAAATCGGTGTGGCGCGGCTGCCAGCCCAGCTCGCGGCGGAGCTTGGTCGAGTCGATGGCGTAGCGGCGGTCGTGGCCGGGACGGTCGCGCACCCAGTCGAAGTCGTCGGCATCCTTGCCCATGCGCTCGAGAATGGCGCGGAGCACCTCGATGTTCGACTTCTCGCCGTCGGCACCGATGAGGTAGGTCTCGCCGATCTTGCCCTTGGTGAGGATGGTCCACACGGCGCTCGAGTGGTCGTCGGTGTGGATCCAGTCGCGGACGTTTTTGCCGTCGCCGTAGAGCTTGGGCCGGATGCCCTCCAGGATGTTGGTGATCTGGCGCGGGATGAACTTCTCGATGTGCTGGTAGGGACCGTAGTTGTTCGAGCAGTTGGAGATCGTGGCGCGCACGCCGAAGGTGCGGTGCCACGCGCGCACCAGCAAATCGGAGCTCGCCTTCGTGGAGCTGTACGGGCTCGACGGGTGGTACGGCGTCTCCTCGGTGAAGCGCGCGGGGTCGTCGAGCGCGAGGTCGCCGTAGACCTCGTCGGTCGAGATGTGGTGGTAGCGCACGCCGTACTTGCGGGCGGCCTCAAGCAGACAGTACGTGCCCTCCACGTTGGTGCGCAGGAACGGCTCGGGGTTCGCGATGGAGTTGTCGTTGTGGCTCTCGGCCGCGTAGTGCACGATGGCGTCGTGCCCGGGGACGAGCCGGTCCAGGAGCTCGGCATCGCAGATGTCGCCCACCACGAGTTCCACGCGGTCGGCGGGCAGGCCCGCGATGTTCTCGGGGTTGCCGGCATAGGTGAGCTTGTCGAGCACCGTCACGTGCACGCCGGGGCAGTTGTTCACCACGTAGTGCACGAAGTTGCTGCCGATGAAGCCGCAGCCTCCCGTGACGATGATGTTTCTGGGCTCGAAGATCTCTTCTGACATGATTCTCCTAGGTTCCTGTCGCTCGTGCAAGGTAGCGGGCCGCGAGGCCCGAGCGGGGCGCCCTACTCCGCCGGCCGCTTGATGAACATGCCGTCGGCGACCTTCTTCAGGTGCTGGCCGTAGACGCTCTTGCCGTAGCGCTCGGCGCACGCGCGCAGGGTGTCGCGGTCGATCCAGCCGTTCTCGTAGGCGATCTCCTCGAGCACCGAGACGGGCGTGTCCTGGGCGCGCTCGACGGCGCGCACGAACTCGCCGGCCTCGTACAGGCTCTCCATGGTGCCGGTGTCGAGCCACGCGTAGCCGCGGCCGAGCGTCACGACTGAGAGCGTGCCGTCCTCGAGGTACATGCGGTTGAGGTCCGTGATCTCGAGCTCGCCGCGGGCGGAGGGCTTCACCTGGCGGGCGAGGTCGCACACGCGCGAGTCGTAGAAATACAGCCCCGTCACGGCGTAGGAGCTCTTGGGGTGCTCGGGCTTCTCCTCGATGGAGACGGCCTTGCCGTCCGCATCGAACTCGACGACGCCGAAGCGCTCGGGGTCGTCCACGTGGTAGCCGAAGACCGTGGCGCCGCCATGCTCCTCGGCGTTCGCGACGGCGCGGCGCAGGTGGCGCGAGAGGCCGTTGCCGTAGAAGATGTTGTCGCCGAGCACGAGCGCGCAGGGCTCGCCGGCGATGAACTCCTCGCCGATGATGAAGGCCTGCGCGAGGCCGTCCGGTGAGGGCTGCTCGGCGTACGAGAGGTTGATGCCGAAGTCCGACCCGTCGCGCAGCAGGCGCTCGAAGTTGGGCAGGTCCGTGGGCGTCGAGATGATGAGGATGTCGCGGATGCCCGCCATCATGAGGACCGATAGCGGGTAGTAGATCATCGGCTTGTCGTACACGGGCAGGAGCTGCTTGCTCGTGACCGTGGTGAGCGGGTACAGGCGCGTGCCCGAGCCGCCCGCGAGGATGATGCCCTTCATAACACTCCAGTCCTTTTGATCCATTGAACAGGACCGACACTAGAAGACATGCCCACATTGTATAGCAGCAAGCAGACAGCTATCCAAACCACACGTCGCAGCTATCCGATATTGAGCCGTTGAATCGTATGAAGCGAATCCCCAATGGCTCTAGCGACCTTTCGTCTATCTCGGCTTCCTCTTCGGATGTTTTTTGGCTCCATGGAATAGAATCCAAACACGCTTTATGAAGATAAATGGTCCTTCGACACGAAGCGTTTCAACGGTTTCATGAGCAAAATGGGCCATTCTTCCGTCCATGGGAATATTTGTATAGTTAATTCCTAGAGCTTGGAGATACCGACGCTTTCTCTTTTTATTGAGCTTTGGGTTATTCAGAACATATTCGCTATTCATATGTTGGAACACTTCAAGAGTTTTTTTAAGAACTACGGGGTTTGTTTCTCCGTCGTCATAACGAGCGCCGTCTATGTAATTAAAACCACGTAGATAATGGGACTGCCAGATACCCAAATCGGTTACACCGATGCGCTGCATAACATCTGTCATGTCAATCCAGCGATCAAAAGGTCGGGCAATAGCCTCATTTGTCTTGTGATACAGGGTGGATTTCGGCAAATCAGCACGATAGTAGTAATAGGGTTTATCTAAGTAGAGAATGGCCTTTGCTTGACAAAGGGTTTCTACCAAAAACGGATTGTCGGCCCATCCGGCCCCTGGATATTCCGGAAAAAGGATCCCGTTTTCCTTGAGGAACTCCTTGCGATAAATCGCCGACCATATCCCAGGGTGAATCTCGATAAGGAGCGTATGCTCGTCCAAAGTAAATGGCCTCGTAGATGTCTTGATTCGCTTGTGGAGCTTACAGTGCTTTATTCGCTGCTTCTTCGGGTTATCCCATTTTTCAACACTCCACCATGGTGTTTTAACGATATCGATTGTCTCTTCGAAACTCGAGGCAAACGCAAGCATATCCTCGTACATCGATGCATCGATCCAATCATCAGGTTCGACGATGGAGATCCACTCGCCATGCGACTCCTGAATACCGAGATTGCAGCCTACGCCGTAGCCACCGTTCTCCTTATCGATTACGCGAATCCGGCTATCTCGATCAGCATGCTTCTTGATGATTTCGAGCGATCCGTCAGTGCTTCCATCATTGATGCAGATAATCTCAAGATTCTTATGTGTTTGTGCAGAAATGCTCTCCAAGCATTGGTCAAGGTACTTTTCGACGTTGTAAATCGGGACAATCACCGAAACTAGCGAATTATTGTCACTACGCATACAACAGAACCTTTCGAATCAGATTTGCAGCATGTCATGAAAGCTAACCACATTGATTATACACAGCGAAATAGACTCGCCCACTTCCTGCTCACGAGGAAGTCAAACGGGGATGCGGAAACACCACGACTCATTTACTCGCAAACTTCAATTCGGACAATACTGCCATCACCGATTGCCGCTCACATGAGCGGTATGGTCTAGAATTCCTTGACTGGACGATAGCGCTACCAAGCCCGACTCCGAAAGGCTCGCCATGAACATCAACCACGCCATCCTGCACGTGCTCGACGCCGAGTCCGCCGTGAACGTGTTCTCCGCGCGCGAGCTCGCGCTCGACACGCGCGCCGTGAAGGGCTTCGTGACCAAGCACCTGCGCCGCGCCCGCACCGCGGCGGACAACCGCCCCGGCAGTTTCGCCGACGGTTCCGCCTTCGCCGAGGAGCTCAAGCGCTACTTCTTCGGTGAGCGCGAGTTCATCGACCTCTCACAGCAAATCGCCGAGTTCCTGGCCCAGGAGCTCGCCCGCGCCGAGAAGCCCGAGTCCACCGACATCCTCATCGCCGACTTCACCGACGACGAGGACGTGCGCTGGTTCGCGGTGCTGCTCATGGCGAGCCGCATGGCCTTCATGCACGAGGTCGCGAACGTGAACGGCGCCGTCGAGGCCGATATCGCCCGGCATTACGCGATTCTCCCCAACCCCTCGCAGAAGGTGACCTCCTACGCGCTCGTGCGCGCGAGCTCGCTTGAGGTGCTCTACCAGGACAAGCCGCGCTCCATCGCCGGCACGGAGACCATGCTCATCCCCGACGGACTCCTCCAGTGCGAGACGGGCATCTCCACCAAGGAGGTCATCGACACGGTGACGCGCGTGGTGGCCGAGGTCGCCGAGGAGCACGGTGCGAACACCGCCGTGGCGCTCGCCATGGCCAAGGCCGCGATGGTGGAGCACGTGGAGGAGGACGAGGAGCTGCCGCCCTGGGACATCGTGGACGACATCTTTGAGGACGAGCCGCAGGTGCGCGACGAGGTCAAGCAGGCGCTCGAGCGCGAGCAGGTGCCCCAACGCGTGCGTGCTGAGCGCGCCCAGGTGGAACGCGCCACCGTGCGCAACCACAAGATTCGCACGGACACCGGCATCGAGATCACCTTCCCCGCCGAGATGGGATCGAACTCCGACTACATCGCCTTCCGCAACGAGCCGAACGGCCTCATCTCCATCGAGCTCCGCAACATCGGCTCGATCGAGAACCGCTAGAGCCGCGGGCGCTGCTAGAGCCGCGGGCGCGTCGTGGGCAGGCGGTCGGCCATGCGCGCCGCGGCATCGCTCGCCGATGCGGCCACGCGCGCGGCGGCGTCCGCGACCTGGCCCACGGTGGCGCACTTCACGAGCGCGCCCACGGTCCTCATGATGAGCTGGCGCGTCTCGGGGTCGATGTCGCCCGCCGCGGCGAGCATCTTGGGCACGGTCGTCTGCCACCTGCCGCGGATCTCGGCGAAGCGCTCGCTGTCCGCCGCGCCGATCACCTCGAACACGGTGTCGATGAAGCGGCCGCGCTCCTCGGGCGTGACGCTGCGCATCCAGCTCGCGAGCGTGGAGTCGACGTAGCGCGCGCCGGCCGAGATGCGCTCCACGCAGCGGAACTCCGTCCCATCGACCACCCACGAGAAGGGGTTGTGCTGCAGAAGCGCGAAGCTCGTGCTGTCCACGATCGAGTAGTCCTCCTGGTCCTCGAAGATCATCCCGAAGACCGACGAGCGCGGCAGAGTCTTGTCCACGCGGTCGCGCATGCGCGCGAACCCGCGCCCGCGCAGGAAGTTCTCGTTGAAACCCGGGCCGTCGTGCGAGAACGCGCGGACGATGCGGTCCTGCTGCGTGTGCGGCAGCATGATGGAGGCGTAGACCGCGAGGTTGCCGCCCTTGGAGTGCCCGCCCACGTAGAGCGCGCCCGGGTAGGTCTCGGCGACGCGCTTGAGGTACGCCGCGGCGGAGACCTGAGCCGGCACGGGGCACTGGAAGGCCATGTTGAAGTCTTCCTTCCAGCCCACGATCGTCGAGTCCGTGCCGCGGAAGGCCACGTAGACCGCCCCATCGGGCAGAAGGAACGTGGCGGCGGCGAACTGTTCCTCGCGCTCCTCGTTCGATGTCGCCCGGCAGAGGGCCACCCGGATGTCGCGGAAGCGCGGGCTCGCACAGACGGCGAACAGAAGGTCGCGGCTGCCCTCAGGGTCCCAGCTCGTGCCCATCATCTCGTCGAAGTGCTCGGCGCGCAGAAGGGTCGCGAGCGGCGCGCCGCGGCTCCCCGCAAAGTCGGGGACCTCCGCGAGAAGCGGCGCCGGCAGGCGGAAGTAGGAGAGCCACGAGAGGATGAGGCTGTCCACCGCGCCCAGGGGGCGCTCCCGGAACGTATCGAGGCAGGTGCGCGCGTAGGTGACGATCGTGCCGCCCTCCTGCGCGTCGGCGCCATGCGCCCGTCCCAGCTCCTCTTCCCGCTCCGCAGCCATACTCCCCCGTCCGCGTGCACCGGGCCGCCCGGTCGGAAGCCCTATCCTACTCCCGGCAGCCCTCCCCTACCTTATCGATTCTAGCGCGGGTCTACGCCTCGAAGTCGACCTGTTCGATGATCTCCTTGAGCGCGCGGGCCGATCCGTGGAGCTTCTCCATCTCGTCTTCGGAGAGCGCGACGGGCACGCGGCAGACCACGCCCTTGCGCCCGATGACCGTCGGCATGGAGATGGCGATCTCGTCCAGGCCGTACTCGCCCACCATGAGGCTCGACACGGGCAGCACGCTGTCCTCGTCGTGCATGATCGCGGTGCAGATGCGCTTCACCGTCATGGCGATGCCGTAGTAGGTGGCGTGCTTGCGCTCGATGATCTCGTACGCGCTCATCTTGACGTCCTCGGCGATGCGCCGCTCGGCGGCCTCGTGGTCGCGGTGGCCGCGCATCTCGCAGAACGTATCCAGCGGCACGCCTGCGACCATGGCGCTCGACCAGGCGGCGAACTCGGAGTCGCCGTGCTCGCCCATGATGTAGGCATGGACGGCACGCGGGTCGACCTCGAGGTGCTCGCCGAGCATGTACTTCAGGCGGGCTGTGTCGAGCACGGTGCCCGAGCCGATGACCTGGCCTTCGGGCAGGCCGGACATGCGGATGGCCGCATACGTGAGCACATCGACCGGGTTGGAGACGACAAGCAGCACACCCGCGAAGCCGCTCTCGCGGATCTTGGGGATGATGGACTTGAAGATCTGCACGTTCTTGGTCACGAGGTCGAGCCGTGTCTCGCCAGGCTTCTGGGCGGCGCCCGCCGTGACCACGATGATCGCGGCGTCGGCCGCGTCTGCGTAGTCGCCCGCGTAGACCTTGCACGGACTCGCGAAGGGCACGCCGTGCGCGATGTCGAGCGCCTCGCCCTCCGCGCGAGCGCGGTCGACGTCGATGAGGACGATCTCCGAGAAGAGCCCGCTCTGCATGAGGGCGAACGCTGACGAGGAGCCCACGAATCCGCAGCCGACGATGGCCACCTTGCGATCGTTGATCATAGCTGCCTCCCATCTCCCGTCCGGCAGGTGCCGACGGGTCCGTCTATACGCTACTGATTCTCTCCCATTTTCAGACGGCTAATCAGGGCCCCGGATCACGACAGGAAACTCACGTCCCGACGTCCCTCCTAGACACTTTTTTCGATTTTGCACGATCGGTCCTCGGCGTTTACCGGTGCGGTTTCTCCACCCGGTGGATATCGACTAACAAAAGCCCAGTTGAGAGACTTTCCGAATGTGGGGTCTTGGGCCCCAATCGTACAAAAACGAAATATGTGTCTACCCGAGCGGCCTCCGGATACGCAGATGACGCAAAACGGGGTTCGAGCGGCCGACGAGTGTGCACCGGGAGTGCGCGTGCATGTGGCGCACACGGGAGGCACGCTCACAGCAAGGGCCGCATCCGAGCTACCGGATGCGGCCCCGATTGCGTCTTCTCTCGGAACGGCTACCTGATGCCCGCCGCCTCGATCGCGGCGACGGCGGCGCGCAGGCCCTCCGGCGGCAGCACGAGCGCCATACGCACGTAGCCCTCGCCCGACGGCCCGAAGCTCGCGCCCGGCGTGACCACGACGCCCGCGCGCTCCATGAGCTCCTCGCAAAACGCCATCGAGTCCGTGCGGCCGCCCGGAAGCTTGACCCAGACGAACATCGAGCCGTGCGCGTTGGGCCGCTCCCAACCGATCGTCTCCAGCCCGTCGCAGAGCGCGTCGCGGCGCTCCTGGTACATCATGCGCTGATGCTCGACCTCGTCGAGCGGACCCGTGAGCGCGGCGATGGCCGCCTTCTGGATGGGGAAGAACATACCGAAGTCGATCTGGCTGCGCAGCTTCGCGAAGGCGGCGACCACGTCGGCGCGACCCACGATGAAGCCGATGCGCGCGCCCGTGACGTTGAACGACTTGGAGAGCGAGAAGAACTCCACGCCCACCTCGAGCGCGCCGGGGTAGGACAGGAAGCTCCCGCCGCGCGGGCCGTCGTAGACGATGTCGGAGTAGGCGTTGTCGTGCACGATGAGCAGGTCATGCTCGCGCGCGAACGCGATGATCTCCTCGTAGAGCTCAGGCGTCCCGACGCTGCCCACGGGGTTCGCCGGAAGCGACACAATCATGTACTTCGCGCGGTCGGCGACCTCGGGGTCGATGCCGGCCACATAGGGCAGGAAGTCGTGCTCGGCGTTGAGCGGGTAGTACGCGAGCTCGCCGTCGGCGATCTTCACGCCCGCCTCGAACACGGGATAGCACGGGTCGGGCACGAGCACCGTGTCGCCGGGGTCGAGCAGCGCCAGCCCCAGGTGCCCCACGCCCTCCTGGGTGCCGTTGCAGGAGGCGACCATGTCGAGCGTGATGCCCGTCACACCGAAGCGCCGCTCATAGTAGTCGCAGACCGCCTGCTTGAGCTCGGGCAGGTCGCCCAGGCTGTACTTCCACTGGGCGGGGTCGGCCGCGGCGTCGCGGAGCGCCTGGACCACGTGGGCGTACGGCGCGAAATCGGGCGTGCCCACGGACAGGTTGTAGATCGTGCGACCCTCCGCCTCGAGCTCGAGGCGCTTCGCGTTGAGCGAGGAGAAGACCTCCGCGCCGAACCGGTCAAGACGATGCGAGAATTCCATGGTAACCGCCCTTATCCCCTGCGCGAGCGCCGCGGCGCCCGCGCGATCCCAATGCAAACGTCAACAATGTAGCACGCCCGGGCCCCGCATGCGGCCGCATGCCGCCCGGAGCGGGGCCGCGTGCGGGTGCGCCCGGCCGCCACCGGTCAGAGCGCGCCGGCCTTAGAGCGCGTCGATCTCCTCGAGCCAGAGACGCGCCGCCGCGTCCGAGGGCATGCGCCAATCGCCGCGCGGCGAGAGCGTGACCGAGCCCACCTTGGGCCCGTCCGGCAGGCAGCTGCGCTTGAACTGCTGCGCGAAGAAGCGCCGGTAGAACACGCGCAGCCACGAGCGCACCGTCTCGCGGTCGTAGACGCCCGTAAACGAGCGGCAGGCCATGCGGAAGATCTTGCCCGGAGCGAACCCGAAGCGCAGCAGGTGATAGAGGAAGAAGTCATGGAGCTCGTAGGGCCCCACGAGGTCCTCGGTCCTCTGCGCGATCTCGCCCGCGCCCGTGGGCGGCAGAAGCTCCGGCGAGACGGGCGTGTCGAGGATGTCGAGGAGCGTGCGCGCGATCTCGCCGCCGAACGCGTCCGCGGCGTAGGCCACGAGATGGCGCACGAGCGTCTTGGGCACGCTCGCGTTCACCCCGTACATGCTCATGTGGTCGCCGTTGTAGGTCGCCCAGCCGAGCGCGAGCTCGGAGAGGTCGCCCGTACCGATCACGAAGCCGCCGAGCTCGTTGGCGAGGTCCATGAGCACCTGCGTGCGCTCGCGCGCCTGGCTGTTCTCGTAGGTGACGTCCTGAACGGCCGGGTCGTGGCCGATATCGGCGAAGTGCAGCTCGACCGCGAGGCCGATGGGCACCTCGCGGAAGCTCACGCCGAGCGCCTCGGCAAGCGTCTGGGCGTTGCCCTTCGTGCGGCTGGTGGTGCCGAACCCCGGCATCGACACGGCCGTGATGCCCGTGCGCGCGAGGCCGAGCGCATCGAAGGCGCGGACGGCCACGAGCAGCGCGAGCGTGGAGTCGAGCCCGCCGGAGAGCCCAATGACGGCGCTTCTGGTCCCCGTGTGGGCGAGGCGCGTCTTGAGGCCGGCGGCCTGCAGGCCGAAGATGGTCTCGCAGCGCTCCGCGAGGTCCTCGCGGGCGGCGGGCACAAACGGCGTGCGCGGGAACGTGCGCAGGGTGTCGAGCGCCGAGTACAGCGTGCGCGCACCGGCGCATGCCGGCGCCTCGTCATCGGCCATGAACGAGAAGCCGACGTCGAGCACGCGCGGCGCGGCGGGCTCGACCCAGGTCGTGCAGCGCCGGCGCTCGGCGACCAAGCGGTCGAGGTCCACGTCGGCCACGGCCATCTCGCAGCTGAAGAGCGGCGTGCGCGCGAGCAGGGAGCCGTTCTCGGCGATAAGGTTCTCGCCCGCGAAGACGAGGTCCGTGGTCGACTCGCCCTCGCCCGCGTCTGCGTAGGCGTAGGCGCAGAAAAGCCGCGCGCTCTGCCCGGCGACGAGGCTGCGGCGGTACTCGGCCTTGCCGATGACCTCGCTCGACGCCGAGCTGTTGAGGATCACGGTCGCGCCGGCGCGCGCCATGTCGACGCTCGGCGGCGCGGCGACCCAGAGGTCCTCGCAGACCTCGACGCCCACCGCGACATCCCCCATGCCCTCGTCGGCGCAGCGGTAGACGATGCGCGACGCGAGCGGTACCACCTGCCCGGCCACCTCGACCGGAACGGGTTCCTCGGGCGCGGGCGCGGGCGTGAACCAGCGGCGCTCGTAGAACTCGCCGTAGCTGGGCAGGCTCTCCTTGGCGGTGAGGCCCAGAAGCTCGCCGCGGCAGCAGGCGGCCGTGCAGTTGTAGAGCGCGCCGCCCACCGGCACGGGCAGGCCCACGGTGAAGAGGACGGGAAGCTTCGCCGTCTCATCGAGGACGCGCGCGAGCGCCCGCTCGGATGCCGCCTGCAGGGCACGGTCGAGGAAGAGGTCGGCGCAGGTGTACCCCGTGAGGCAGAGCTCGGGGAGCACGAGCGCGCGGGCGCCCCGCTCAGCCGCCGCGCGCACGCACGCGACCACGGCGTCGGCGTTGCCGTCGACATCGGCCACGCGGATCTCGGGCGTCGCGGCGGCGACGCGGAAGAAGCCGTCGGCGGGCGCCGGGGCGGCCCCCATCGGCTGCGGGCCCGTGGCCGTCGCGGGTACCTTCTGCTCGTCCATCTCGTTTCCTTCCATCTGCGGCCGCGCGGGGGCGCGACCGGAACCGGTAAGATCAGCCGCGGCGCAGCGCCCGCTCCACGCACTGGGCGAGGCCGCGCGTCGCGACGAAGAAGCGCATGAGGCCGGCCTTGCCCAGGTGGACCCCCGCGCCGTCCGCGCGCGCGACGGCATGGGCGGCGTGGCGCACGGCGCTCTGGCGCGGCAGGTCGGCCCAGCGGGGCCCGTAGGCGCGCTCCAGGAGCGCGACGAGACGACGGGCGCAGTGCGCGGAGGTCTCGGCGTCGACGCCCAGGATGTCGAAGAGCGTGAAGTCGAGGCACCAGGTGACCATCTCGGCCGGGCAGAGCGCGCCGATGCCGTGCTCCTCCCAGGCGCCGAAGATGCTCGCGAGCACCTCGAGGTGCTGCTCGAGCTTGCGCGAGCGCGAGGAGCGTGCGTTGAAGACGTGCGTGAGCGAGCCGTCCGTCATGCGGTAGCGGTAGAGCCTGTCTGCGATGAGCACCGTGGTGCGGGCGAGCGGGTAGACCGTGAAGTGGAACGGCACGTCCTCGGCGAAGCGCAGCGACTCGTCGAAGCGGATGTCGCAGCGCTCGACGAAGGCGCGCGAGAGCACCGTGCGCCAAGCGTAGGGCTGGGCGTTCGCCGAGAAGAGCAGCGCCGGGTCGAAACCGCGAAAGACCCCGTCCTCGGGGCTCAGCAGGCGCTTGATGCGCGCCGATGCCGCCTCCTCGGGCTCGCAGACGGCGCCGAACGTCACCGCATCTACGTCCGGAGCCGAGGCGAAGGCGGCGAGCACGCGCTCGCAGAGGTTCGGCTCGACGGTGTCGTCGGAATCGAGGAAGGCGACGAGCTCGCCGTGGGCCGCGGCAAGCCCGGTGTTCCGGGCGGCGGAGAGGCCGGCGTTCTCCTGATGGATCACGCGTACACGCGGGTCGCGCGCGGCGTACGAGGCGAGCACCGCCGCGGCGCCGTCGGGCGAGCCGTCGTCCACGCAGACGACCTCGATGTCGGCCACGGTCTGCGCGAGCGCGGAGTCGAGGCAGGCCGGCAGCGTCCGCTCGGTGTTGTAGACCGGCACGATGAAGCTGACGCGTGGCGCGAGCGCGGCGGCGGGCGCGGCAGCGGCCCCTGCGGGCCGCTCCCCCCTACTCATGGCGCACCCGGCTCATCGCGAAGGACACGAGCAGCCCCGGTCCGCCGAGCTTGAGGTAGTGCAGCATGCGGCCCACCGGGCCGGCACCTGCGTACGAGGCGTTGTCGCGGGCCCACCCGTCCGGGTCGCGCATGATGGCGGAGAGATTCGCGCGCTTCCACGGCTTGAGGTCCTCGAGCGAGAACGTGCCGCGCTCGAGCGCGCCGGCGAACTCGGCCGCCATGCGCTCGAGGAACGCCACGCGGAACCCCGGCGCGAGGCGCACGTAGCTCCACATGTAGGAATCGTACTTCGCCACCTGCGCGATGCGCGCAAGGTCGCGCGCCGCCGCCTTGCCATGGGCCGCGGTGAACTCGTGCGCGATCCAGCGCTCGATCTCGGCGTACTCGTCGCAGGTGCAGAACACCTTGTCGCGCGCGTTGACCGACGAGCCCTCGTTGTCCTGCCGGTAGCGGAGCACGGGTTCGTGCACGTAGGCGACGCGAGCCGCGCTCGCGAACACCTTGAAGGAGAACGAGCAGTCCTGGAAGGACGCGCCCGGGGTGGGCAAGAAGCGGATGGCGTTGCGCTCGAGGAAGTCGCGCCGGTACACGGCCGACCAGATCGAGGGCTTCTGGTAGAAGATGAACGGCTCGTCGAGGGGGCACGACGGCGCCGCACAGCGCTTCCCGGACGCGACCTCGAAGAACTCCGTGCGCTCATGGGGGCTCGACCAGAAGAGCTCGAAGTTGCCCTTGGCGACCTCGGCCCCTGCCGCCTCGGCGGCGTCGACCAGGCGCTCGAGCGCGTCGGGGTACATGATGTCATCGGGCTCGAGGATGCCGATGTAGGTGCCCCGCGCCAGGTCGAGGGCGCGGTTCATCGAGTCGCCGTAGCCGGAGTTCGCCTTCTCGACCACGCGGATGCGACCGTCCTCGGCGGCGGCTGCGCGCATGATCGCGGGCGAGCCGTCCGTCGAGCCGTCGTCGATGCAGATGATCTCGATGTCGGCGAGCGTCTGGGCGCGCGCCGAGGCGAGGCTCTCGAGCAGGTAGCGCTCGACGTTCATGATGGGCATGAGCAGCGAGACGAGCGGGGCGACTCCGTCGTGAGGGGCGGAATCGTCGTGCGGGGCGGCCATCGGGCCGTTCGCGTCGTTGGGGCTCTCCACGGGTCCCTCCTTGTCGTAGCGTTTCGCATCCATGATACCGCGCCGGCACGTGCGCGGGCGGCGCGAGCGGGAGCCTGGCATTTTCGCCACGGACGCCCGCCGCGTGGCGCGGCCCCTTTGCGGGTTTTTCGCCGCGGGAGGCCGTCTGCCGCGGGCGCGGCGCCGGCGCGCGGGGCGCTGCCCTATAATGGGGCTGCGCGAAAGCGCGCATCCGTCGTCGAGAACCGGAAGGCCGGCTCCGTGAGCACCGCAACCGAGAACAGTAACCACCAGGCGCAGCCCGCGTCCGTCCCGGGCGCCGCCGAGGCCGCACCCGCCGCGTCCGCGCCGGCCCCCGAGCCCCTCGAGCGCCTCGCGATCGTGGTGGTCACCTACAAGCGGCAGGAGCTCCTCGCGAACCTCTTCGACTCCTACGCCTCCCTCACCTGCGCCCCCTGGCGCATCGTGGTCGTCGACAACGAGAGCGCGCCCGAGACCCGCGCGCTCGTCGAGCGGACCGGCGCGCGCCTCGACGCGCTCTGGGGCCCGACCGGGCCGGACGCCGAGGGCGGGCGCTCGCGGATGGTCTACGCGCCGCAGACCGACAACCTCGGCGGCGCGGGCGGCTTCTCCGCCGGCGTGCGGCGCGCCTTCGAGCTGGGCGCCGAGTGGTTCTGGGTCATGGACGACGACGTGCTGGTCATGCCTCAGGCCATCGAGCGGCTCGCCCGCTGGACCGACCGCTACGACGTGGTGCAGGGCTCGCGCCTCGACTACGACGGCGGCCCCTTCTTCTGGCAGTACCAGCAGTTCACCGCGCTCGGCATACCCAACCCGCTGGCGAAATCGGACCTCGGCCCCACGGGCGCGCGGCGCATGAACTCACTGTGCTTCGAGGGCGGACTCTTCTCGCGCGCGGTCGTGCGGCGCATCGGCTTCCCCGACCCGCGCTTCTTCATCTACGGCGATGACGCCTGCTACGGCTACCTCGCCTCGAAGGTGACCGACACCGTCGTGGTCTCCGACGTGATCTTGCAGCGCAGCCGCGTGATCGCCAACTGGGAGGTCTCCGGCGTGCGGCAGCTCAGCAGCACGAGCGACACCAACCGCTACTACATCATGCGCAACCGCGGGTTCTTCGCGCGCTACCTGCGCGAACACGGCGACTACCGGCGCTTCCTCTTCGGCGTGGGGACGGCCGCAACGCTCGCCAAGGAGCTCATCCGCCTCGCGGTGGTCGACCGCACCTTCAAGACCGGCGTGCGCCAGCTCGTCCGCGGCATGCGCGCCGCGCGGAAGATCTACCGCGACCCCGACTGGAAGCCCATGCCGCCGGTGGCGTAGCGGCGCATCGCGGCCCCGTCCGCGCGTATAGATCGCCGGACCCGCACTGCCCGAGCGCGCCGGGCGACCACCGGGCGACCGCCGCCCGAGTCCGCCGAGCGACCGCCGCCCGCGCGCCCGCGAATCTCCATATCGTCTCCTCGTCTGTTCCCACTTTTTGTTGTCTGGGAAGATCGCGCCGCGCCGGCGCCGCGGGCGGGTAGGAGTCCTATAGTTTGCCCGGGCCGTGCGCACTCGAGCACCGCGCCGCGGCCCCATCGAACGGAATCTGACGCCCCTCGTGAAGGAGGCTCCCAATATGCCGACCTACCGCCCTACCCCCGATGACGGGTTCACCGACCGCCAGCGCACGCGCGTCTACCGGCGCGAGGCGCCCGAGGAGCGCCCCTCGATCGGCGGCACCCAGATCATGCGCAAGCGCGAGGAGGGCCTCTTCGAGGGCATCACGCTCCCCCAGGTCATCGCCGGCGCGGCGGCGGCAGCCACCTCGGTGCTGCTCGCCTCGAAGATCGGCATCGGCGGGTCGGTCATCGGCGCCGCGGTGAGTTCGGTGGTGACGGTGGTCTCCTCGCAGCTGTACCGCAAGTTCCTCACGGCGGGCGCGCGCAAGCTCAAGCAGGGCAAGGACCTCTTGGGGACGGCCCTTCCCGGGAGCGACGGCCCGGCGCGGGCGCGGCACGGCGAGGCGGCGGGCGGCTACGGGGTGCAGGCCGCCGGCGTCCCCGGGCGCACGACGGTCCTCGACCGGCGCGACACGGCCGCGGACCGCGCGGACAGCGCGTGGAACGCGCGCGTGGCGCCTGTGCGGCTGCAGGCGCGCGCCGAGGCGGAGCGGGCCGCGACCCAGCGCAAGGTCATCGGGTTCTCAGTCCTCATCGCCGCGATCGCCGTCGTCGCCTGCGCCTGCGCGATTCTGCTCGGCACCGCGGGCGAGGGCATCGGCACGAGGCCGGATCCCATCTTCACGCAGCCGGCGACGCCCGAGGAGCCCGCGGCGGAGGATGCCGCGACGGACGCGGCGGGTGGAGCCGGTGGCACGTCCTCCGCAGACGATGCGCGGGAGCCCGCGACACCCGCCGAGCCGACGTCCCCGGATGACGGCGGCGTCGTGGGAGCGGACGACCCGGCGACCGGCAACGGATCCGCAACCGACACGGAGACGGGAGCGGCCGGCGGGAGCCAGGACACCGTGGACAAGCCCTCCTCCCCCGCCACCGATGGCGACGGTTCCAGTGGCGCTGCCGGCGGGAACGCCGCGGCCGGGGCCGCTGCCGGCGGGACGGCGGCGGCCGCGAGCTAGGCGCCTGAGACGGCACCCTCTCCCGCGATGGTAAGATGCTGTACAGCCAACGGGAAAGAGGAAGCATGTCTCACGAGCAGCGACCGGCGCTCACCGCCGGCAACCGGATCTATCTCTACAACCTGCTGCGCCAGGCGATCGGCTGCGGCAGGCAGACCTTCATGACGCGCGTCGAGGAGGCGCTTGTCGCAGACGACCTCGCGCCACAGGATCTCGGCTTCGTCGACGCGCGCGAGCTCATGGAGGAGCTCTCCGAGTTCGCGCGGCTCACCGTATTCAAGGGCGGACGCATCTACGTGACCCTCGTCGCCCAGCCCGCCTGGGACGAGGCGCTCGATGCCGCGGACGCCGCCGCAAAGAAACCCGCCGGCGGCCAGGGGAAGCCCTGGAAGCGCAAGCGCGGCGACAAGACGGTGAAGCCGGTGCGCCCTCGCCACGTGCCGCGCGTCGAGGAGGAGCCGGCACCGGAAGCCGAGCCGGTGGCCGCGGAGGAAGCGGCGCCGGAAGCTGAACCGCTGGCCGCAAAGGAGTCGGCGGATGCCGAGGCCACGTCCGAGAATCCGGAGGGCGGCCGCGCTGCCGTCGAGGCCCATGACGAGGCTGCCGAAACGACAGCCGAGGAGCCGGCGGAAGCGGAGGCAGCGATGCCCGCCGAAGAGATGGAAGCCTCAGGCGCAGAGGAGGCGATGGCCGAGCAGGCAGGCGGAACGGCTGACGCCGATTCGGTCGCGGACGCCCCCGAAGCCGCCCTGGAGGAAGGCCCCACTGACGAGGCGACCGCACCTGAGGAGCCCGCGCCCGGCGCAGTGCCTCCCGCCCCCTCGATCTCGCTCACCATCACCTACATCCCCGAGGACCTGGAGACGGATGCGCAGGACGCCGTGGATGCGCAGGACGTCGCATCGCCGCAAGTCGGCGCGGCGGCAGCCGGCGAGACCGCCGAGCCCGCAGCGCAGGCGTCGCCTGCAGGCCCCGATCCCGTGCCCGAGAACCTCATCCCGCGAAACGACGGCGAGCTGCCCGAGGGCTTCCCGCGCGACTTCGCCCAAGACGTCTACTGCCCCGCGCCGCTGCTACGCGAGCTCGGGTACCTGCTGCCGTACGGCGCCGACGCGCTCGGCATCCTCACCGAGTACTACTACATCGCGCACCTGCGCGGCGAGCTCGAACACGGTCGCGGCCAGGCGTCGTTCCCCCTGCGCTACACGCAGAGCGGCGAGCGCAGGTCCGTCACCGTGCGCATCCGCCGACGCGCGCAGGGCACGCCGGGCGCGCCCTGGGAGGTCTCCGAGCTCGAGGATCCCACTGCAGACAAGGACTCCGCACCCGCGAACTGACCGCGCTGTGGCGGTTTATCGTACGCTTTCTGCAAAAGAGCCACTGGTATCGTACGTTCTCTGCAAAAGAACCAGTGGTATCGTAAGAAGAATGCAATTTTAAGACCAAGAGTGCATTAATCTTACGATGAACTACTGAGCTTTGCATAAATCGTACGATACCAGTGGTTCTTTTGCAGAAAAGATACGATGCGGCGGCATCCTACGGCATTCACCACAGACGCCCGATCGCCTGTCCCCGAGGCGGCGCAAGACGCCGCGGAATCAAACGGAAAACCTCCCCGACCTGCTCATACAAGGTGCGGGGAGGCTTGGCGTCCAGCGAAAGGGTCTTCGCATCGGCAACTCGCATCGGCAGACCCATGCGAAAAGGAGGGCGGCCCGATGCGCCCGCCGGTGCGACATGACAGGCAGCGAAGGCCGCTACCGGGCAGGCTCGCCCCACGCGGCTAATCGCGCGTGAGCTTGCGGTGGATGCGGTGCGGGCGCGCCGCGTCCTCGCCCAGGCGGGCGACGCGGTTCTCCTGGTAGGCCTCGAAGTTGCCCTCGAACCAATACCAGGCGCCGGGGTTCTCGTCGGTGCCCTCCCAGGCGAGGATGTGCGTCGCCACGCGGTCGAGGAACATGCGGTCGTGGCTGATCACCACGGAGCAGCCCGGGAACTCGAGCAGCGCCGCCTCGAGCGACGAGAGCGTCTCGACGTCGAGGTCGTTGGTGGGCTCGTCGAGGAGCAGGAGGTTCCCGCCCTGCTTGAGCGTGAGCGCGAGGTTCAGGCGGTTGCGCTCGCCGCCCGAGAGCACGCCCGCGCGCTTCTGCTGGTCGGAGCCCTTGAAGCCGAAGCTCGCCACGTAGGCGCGGCTCGGCACCTCGGACTCGCCGACGATCATGATGTCGTTGCCGTCCGAGACGACCTCCCAGAGCGACTTGTCGGGGTCTATGCCCTCGCGCCCCTGGTCGACATAGGAGAGCTTCACCGTCTCGCCGAGCGTGATGGTGCCCGAGGTGGGCTGCTCGAGCCCCATGATCATCTTGAAGAGGGTCGACTTGCCCACGCCGTTGGGGCCGATGACGCCCACGATGCCGTTGCGCGGCAGGCTGAACGAGAGGTCGTCGATGAGCACGCGCCCGTCGAACTCCTTGTGCAGGTGCTCGACCTCGAGGACCTTCGCGCCCAGGCGCGGGCCCACCGGGATGCGGATGTCGGTGTAGTCGAGCTTCTGGCTCGCGCGGGCCTCGGCCTCCATCTCCTCGTAGCGGGCGAGACGCGCCTTGTTCTTGGCCTGGCGGGCCTTCGGCGAGGAGCGCACCCACTCGACCTCGGCAGCCATGCGTTTGGCGAGCTTGGCGTCGCGCTGGCCCTGTGCGGCGATGCGCGCGGCCTTGGTCTCGAGGTAGGTCGAGTAGTTGCCCTTGTAGGGATAAAGGTGCCCGCGGTCGACCTCGCAGATCCACTCGGCCACGTTGTCGAGGAAGTAGCGGTCGTGCGTGACGGCGAGCACGGCGCCGGGATAGTTCTTGAGGAAGTGCTCGAGCCACAGCACCGACTCCGCGTCGAGGTGGTTCGTGGGCTCGTCCAGAAGCAGCAGGTCGGGCGCCTCGAGCAGGAGCTTGCAGAGCGCCACGCGGCGGCGCTCGCCGCCCGAGAGCACGTTCACGGGCATGTCGGAGTCGGGAAGCTGCAACGCGTCCATAGCCTGGCCGAGCTTGGAGTCGATGTCCCAGGCGTCCGCGGCGTCGATCTCGTCCTGGAGCCTGCCCATCTCGGCCATGAGGGCGTCGAAGTCCGCGTCGGGCTCGGCCATCTCCTCGCCGATCTTGTTGAAGCGGTCGATCTTGGCGATGAGGTCGCCGAAGGCCATGCGCACGTTCTCGATGACGGTCTTGTCGTCATCGAGCGGCGGCTCCTGCTCGAGGATGCCCACGGTGTAGCCGGGCGTGAGCCGGGCGTCGCCGTTGGAGACCTCCTCGATGCCCGCCATGATCTTGAGCAGGGTCGACTTGCCCATGCCGTTGGGTCCCACGACGCCGATCTTGGCTCCGGGATAGAAGCTCAAGGTCACGTCGTCGAGGATGACCTTGTCGCCATGCGCCTTGCGCGCCTGGTACATCTGGTAGATGAACTCTGCCATACGTTCCCCCTATGAACGGTGTGCTTGCGGGTCGTCCGGGCGCCGTCTGCGCCCGTTGCGCGGTGTTCGCGAGCTATCGTCTCAGATTGCCGCGCGCATTGCGGCGAGACCGCCGGTTTCCATCGGCAAACCATGGCAGGGCGCCTCCGGGCGGCTGTCGCCCGCCTCCGGATCCGCCACGGCGCATGGTCCCGTGCCCCCGGTGCCGGCGAGCACCGCGCCCACCGTCATACCGCGCTAGACGATGCGCGACATGAACCCCGGCCCCGGTGCGCCTGGCGCCCGCCCTCCCCCGGCAGGCGCGGCTGGGCTACACTGTTCCGTGAAGGCGGCCCGCCTTCCCTGCCGCCCATTCGAGAATCGGGAGCCAACATGGTCGAACGCGAGACGACCGCCACCGAACCCTCTGAGACCGCGCTGTCGCGGCTCGAGGCCATGTGGGGCGCGGAGGGCCTCGGGCGCATCCAGCGCTCGACGGTGATGGTGCTCGGCGCGGGCGGCGTGGGCTCCAACTGCATCGAGGCGCTCGCGCGCGGCGGCGTGGGCACGCTTGTCATCGTAGACGGCGACGCCGTCGCCGCCAGCAACATCAACCGCCAGGCCATCGCCTTCACGGACACCGTGGGCCGGCGCAAGGTCGACGTCATGCGCGAGATGATCGGCCGCATCAACCCCGGAGCCCGCGTGGTCGCCCGCGACGCGTTCGTGCGCGCCGAGGACGTCGAGGCGCTCATCGAGGACTGCCGGGCGGAGGCCGGCGGACGCATCGACTACCTCATCGACGCCATCGACACGGTCTCGACCAAGCTCGCGGTCGCCGACCTCGCCGAGCGCGCGGGGATACCCCTGGTGAGCAGCATGGGCGGCGCGATGAAGCTCGCACCCGAGCGCCTGCGCATCGCCGACATCTACGAGACGAGCGGCGACGCGCTCTCGCGCGTGATGCGCAAGGAATGCCGGAAGCGCGGCATCGGCCACCTCGACGTGCTCTACTCGGACGAGGAGCCGGTCGCGCGGCCGGCCTCCCCCATCCCGCACGATGGTTCGCGCCCCCCGCTCGGCACCGCCTCGTACTTCCCGCCCATCATGGGCCAGATGCTCGCCGGGTTCGTGATCCGCAAGCTCGTCGGGCGCGGTATCTGAACCGCCCGCGAAAGGAGGCTGACGATGCGCCTGGTCGACATGCACTGCCACCTGGACCTCATGGCCAACGGGCTTGAGGTCGCCCGGGAGGCCGAGGGGCGTGGGATAGGCTTCTTCTGCACGACGGTGACGCCGGACGGCACGCAGGAGGCGCGCCGGCGCTTCGCACCCTGCCCCAACGTCCGCGTGGGCGCGGGGCTCCACCCCTGGTGGCTCGCCGACGGCACCTGCGGGGAGGCGGATGTGGAGCGCGCCTGCGAACTCGCCGCCGAGGCCCCGTACCTCGGTGAGCTGGGGCTCGACGGGGGCAGGCGCGGTGCAGGCACGCTCGACGCGCAGACCGATGCTCTGAGGCGCATCCTGCGCTCCGCGGCGGCGCACCCGCTCGCGGGCCGCGCGGCGTCGTTCCATGCCATCAGGAGCGCCGGCGCCGTGATCGACCTCGTCGAGGAAACCGGCCTTACCGATGGCGCCGCCTGCATCCTCCACTGGTTCTCGGGCACGACCGACGAGCTCTGGCGCGCGGTCCGGGCAGGGTTTCTCTTCTCCGTGAACGAGCACATGCTCGCCACCAAGCGCGGCCGCGAGTACGCGCGCATCCTCCCCGAGGACCGCCTGCTCCTCGAGACCGACGCCCCGCCCGAGCTCGGCGCGCCCTATGGGCTCGATAAGATCGAGCGCTCCCTCGCATCGACCCTGGAACTCCTCGCCGAGCTGCGCGGGTGCGACCCCGAAGCGCTGGGGGCGGCCATCGCTCGCAGGTCGGCAGCTCTCTTAAGGTTCTCCGGCCATCGGTAGGCCACGCTGTCCCCAAAGAGGGGGCGGGCCCACCGGGACCCTCCCCTTCAAGATGCGACCAGATGAAAGCCGCGGCACAAACCCGGCAAAGCGCGCGGTAGGATGGCCCCTACTCCCCGAGCTCGTGCATGAGGTCGCGGTTGCGCTGGTAAAGCTCGTCAAAGATGTGCCGGCGGCTGGCGTAGAGCTCGTGCGCCGCGGCATCGGGCTCGATGATGGCGCCCTGGCCCACGCGCTCGGCGAGTTCGTCCCACGACGCGCACGCCCCGCCCGCGAGCGCCGCCATGAGGGCGTCGCCGTAGCTCGCGCCGACCGTGACCTTGGCGGTGAGGATCTCGCGCCCGCAGACGTCGGCGATCGCCTGCATCCACACGGGGTTCTTGGTGCCGCCGCCCACCGCGAGGATGCGGTTGACGGGCAGGCCGTGCTCCTGCTCCAGGATATCGACGTGCGCGGCGACGGTGTAGGCGATGCCCTCGAGCGCCGCGCGCACCACGTGCCCGCGCGTGTGCCCCATCGTGAGGCCGAAGAACGTCCCACGCGCGGCGGGGTCGTTGAGCGGGGTGGGCTCGCCGGCGAAATACGGCAGGCAGGCGAGGCCGTCCGCGCCGGGCGCGACGGCTGCCGCCTCCTCGGCCATGACCTCGTAGGCGTTGCGGCCGCCCGCCTGCTCGGCGGCGACGGCGTCGCGGTAGAGCTCGTCGCGCAGCCAGCGCGTGAGCGTGCCGGCGGTGTTGGTGCCGGCGCAGATGCCGTAGGTGCCGGGGATGATAAAGGTGCCCGGCCACAGGCGCGCGTCGTCGATCATGCGGTCGGCGAGGCAGATGAAGTAGCAGGTGCTCCCCAGCTGGACCATCATGTCGCCCGGGCGGAAGACGCCGGTCGAGATGGCCTCGGCACCGGAGTCGCCCGTGCCCACGAGCACCGGCGTGCCCGGGGCGATGCCGGTCTCGGCCGCCGCGCGCTCGCACACGCCGCCGGCGATGTCGGTCGCGGCGAGGACCTCGGCCATCTGGTCGGGGCGGCAGAAGTACCCGCAGTGCTC
Organism: Enorma burkinafasonensis; assembly: GCF_902150035.1. Lineage (GTDB taxonomy): Bacteria > Actinomycetota > Coriobacteriia > Coriobacteriales > Coriobacteriaceae > Enorma > Enorma burkinafasonensis. The sequence continues at coordinate 190,788 of NZ_LR597502.1, read as the reverse complement.
CTCGTCGATCTCCCATGTCTCGCGGTCGTACATGGGCAGGAAGTCCTCGGCGAGGTAGCGGTCGATCGTGAAGCGGCCGGTGAGCTTCGCCGAGAGATACGACGAGCCGGTGAGGAACTTGGCCGCATGCTCGTGCATCTCGGGCATGTTGTCCTTGAACCACAGCACCTTGGGCGCGATGTCCGACGAGCACGGGTCGTGCCCGATGAGGGCGCGGGCGCCGTCCTCGCCGAACTCGGCGATGAGCCGCTCGATCTGCGGCTGGCTGCGCGCGTCGATGCCGTAGAGGATCGCCGGCGCGAGCGCCGTGCCCTCCTCGTCGACCGGCACGCAGTCGCAGCCGAGCGCGGAGAGGCCCACACAGCCGATCTCGTCGCCGGAGATGCCGGCGGCGTCGATCAGCTCATGCGAGAGCGCGCAGAAGTCGCCCCACCACACGGCCTCGGCGTCGTGCTGGTACCAACCCGGCTGCGGGTTCTCGGTCGCATGCGCGCGGCTCGCCTGCGCGACGATCGAGCAGGCCTCGTCGATGAGGATGCCCTTGGACGAATCGGTCCCGATGTCGATACCCAGATAGTAGGCCATGACGCGCTCCTATTCCCCGCGGGCGGCACGGGCCGCCGCCATGAACGTCGCGACGCGCTCGGCGTCGACGGGCGCCGTGAACTGTCCGCCCTCCTTGAGGCACGTGCCCACGAAGGCGCCGTCGCAGCGCGTGAACACGTCCGCGACCGTCTCGGTCCTGCAGCCGGTGCCGCAGACCACGGGCACGTCACCCGAGACCTTGCGGACCCCGGCGATGACCTCGGCATCGGGGCCGCGACCGGCGGCGTCGCCGCCCACCACGAGCGCGTCGGGGTAGCAGTTGAAGATCAGCGAGTCGGCGATCTGCGCCGTGGTGCGGTCGTTCAGGTAGACCTCGCCCTCGCTCGTCACGAAGTGGAAGAGCTTGAGGTCGTCGAGGCGCAGCGCGCTCTTGAGGCGCATCGTGCGCGCGAAGTCGCGGTTGATGAGGCCCAGGTCGCCCGCCCAGGCGCCGCAGAACATGCAGCGCGTGAACTGCGCGCCCGTGGCGGCACACAGCTCGATCGTGGCGTCGCCGTCGTAGATGGCCTCGGCGCCCCAGGGGCACGAGATGTCGCCGGCGATGGACCCGATGACGTAGCCCATGGCGGCGAGCGTGGATGCCGAGACGTGCTGCTCGTAGGGCAGCGAGAACTCGTTGGTGATGAGGATGCCGTCGACCCCGCCCGCCTGCAGGGCCTCAAGGTCGCGTTTGGCGGCATCGGCCGCCTTGGCGACGCTCCCGCCCGGGTAGTAGAGCGGGTCACCGGGCAGCGGCCTCAGGTGCAGAAGACCGATGATCGGCTTCTCGGTACCGAAGAGCTCAGTGAGGAACGACATCCGTTCTCCTTCCACGACGACCCCGTCGGGCGGGACCACCCGACGGGGGAATCCGTATCCGGTCCCGGCTGGGCACCCGCGCGACGGCGCTTCGCGGGCAGCCGGGGCTTCAAGCGGTATATACCCGCCCGGCTACTCGCCGAGCACCTCGACGTAGATCCGGCGGCGCTGCGGGCCGTCGAACTCGGCGAGGTAGATGTTCTGCGCGCCGCCGCACACGAGCTTACCGTCCTTCACGGGGAAGAAGCAGCTGTTGCCGGTGATCATGCTCTTGATGTGCCCCTGCGAGTTGTTGCCCGTGGCGCCGTAGCTCGGCAGGAAGTGCGCGTGCGCGTAGGGCGCGTCGAGCGGCGCGATGCGGTCGAGGGCCGCGCCGAGGTCCTTCTCCACGCAGGGCAGGCCCTCGTTCACCACGATGCCGCAGGTGGTATGCGAGAGGATGACCGCGGCCAGGCCGTCGGTGACTCCGCTCGACTCCACCGCCGCGTGCACGTCCTCGGTGATGTCGATGAACTGATCGGGCTCGGTGCTGAGGTAGCTCAGCTCTTTCAGCGTGACCATGGCCTACTCCTCCCCGTCAAGGAACCTGAGCGCGTTGCCGCTGTACAGAAGCTCGCGGACGTCATCGGGCATGGGCACCGCGTCGAGGGCGCGCTTGAGCTTGAACGCGCGGAAGCGCGGCGTGTTGCTCGCGAACATCACCTGGTGCGAAAAGCTCCGCTCGAACCAGTGCTCGCCCATGTCGACGGTGAAGAGCCGGCTCATCATCTCCTCGGGCGAGTCGAGGTAGGTGATCGAGGTGTCGGCGTAGCAGTTGGGGTACTTGAGCAGCATCGCCACGGTCTCGCGCACCCAGGGCCAGCCGAAGTGCGTGAGGCTGAAGCGCACGTTCGGATGGTCCATGATGGTGCGCTCGAACGCGAGCGGATGGCTCTGGGCGAGCGGCGCCTTGGGCTCCCAGGACATGCCGGCGTGGAACACCACGGGGCGGTTGTAGGTCTCGCAGAGCTCGTAGAGCGGCTCGGCGAGCGGGTCGTCGGGCGCGAAGCCCTGCTTGGCCGGGTGCAGCGACAGGCCGCGGGCACCCAGGTCGCGGAAGGCCCGCTCGAGTTTCCCGGCGGCATCCGGGCAGTGCGGGTCGACGCTCGCGAAGCCGATGAAGCGGTCGGGGTGCGCCGCGACGATCTGGGCGATCTGCTCGTTGGTGGCGAAGCACCCGCCCGAGGCGGTCGTCGCGTCGATGGGCATGAGCGCGCTCAGCTGGACGTCGCCGGCGTTGAGCTCGACCTCGATCTCCTCCCAATCCATGGGGCCCATGTGCCCCATGCCGTACTCGCGCTCCCAGAACGCGAAACCGTCCGGGCCGTCGCCCGGCTTGTAGATCTCCCCGTAGAGCAACGGGTGGACCAGCATATCGATGACCATGGGGCCTCCTTACAGACAGCTCACGGATGCACGGGCCAGATCGGCGGCGAGCCCGCCGCGCGCGGCGCCCGGGCAAGCGGCCCGCCGTGCACGGACCGCCCGCCGCCTGCCCGCTAGTACGGCTTGAAGAGACCGATGACCTTCGACGAGAGCTCGGCGCCCGCCTGCATGCACGCGTCGATGTCCTTGCCGTCGAGCATGGCCTTGGTGAAGCCCGCGATGTAGGAGTCACCGGCGCCCACGGTGTTCACGAGCTCGGGGCACTCGACGATGCCGCACTCGTGGAAGCGCTCGCCGTCGTAGGCGATCGAGCCCTTGTCACCGAGCGTGGCCACGGCCACCTTGGGCCCCAGCTCCTGCACGTGCTTGACCCACTCGCGGAGCTCGGGCGTGTCCTCCTCGAAGGACATGAAGGCATAGTCCACGTAGGGGAAGTGCTTCTCGCACTCGTACTCCGGGTCCTGGCTGAAGACGGAGAAGTCCATGACGACGGTCTTGCCCGCCTCGTGCCACTCGGGCAGAAGCCCCAGGCAGTTGCCGAAGAGGTCCGTGTGGATGACGTCGTGCGTAAGCACGAAGGCCTCGTCCTCGTCGGTGAGGGCGTAGTGCTCCATGACGCCGTCGATGGCCTCGAGGTGCACGCGGTCCGTGCCGTTCTTGAGGTCCATGAGCATGACGCAGGTCTGGCCCTCCTCGGTGCGCAGATGCGAGATGTCGATGCCCTCGGCGGAGAGCGCCTCGCGCATGGCGGTGCCGTACTCGTCGGTGCCCACGACCGAGACGACCGACACGGGCACGCCCGCGCGCGCGAGGTGCACGCCCCAGTCGATGCCGTTGCCGGTGGGATAGAAGATGTCGAGCTTCTTGTAGACGTCGGCGCAGCAGAACCCCGCCGCGCAAACCTTGACGGTCATGATGGTTCCTCCCGATAAGGGCAGCGGGGCCCCTTGGGACCCCGCCGCATAGCAGATGGATTTACGCGTAAACCTTGGCGTGGCCCCAGCTGCCCTCGATCTTGCAGGTGTCGGCCGCGAAGCCGGCGGCGAAGTCGAGGCACGCGCGGATCGCGTCCGGGCCCGCCTCGCCGGCCTTCTTCTTGGCGAGGTAGGTCACCAAAAACGCCGTGAGCAGCGAGTCGCCGGCCGCCATGGCGTCCTTGAGCTCCTCGGGCGCGACGGGCTTGATGCCCTGCTCGTAGAAGTTCTCGCCGTCGTAGGCGACAGAGCCCTTGCTGCCGCGCGAGGCGCACACGATCTCGGGGCCGAGGCCCTTGATCCACTCGAGCTTGGCCTTGATGTCCTCGATGGGCGCATCGCCCATGGACATGAAGGAGTAAGTCACGAAGGGCGCGATCTGCTCGAAGTAATCGTCGGTCGAGTCGTCGGAGAAGTCGAAGCTGATCGGCACGCCGGCTTCCTTGATCTTGGGCAGCTCGCGCTCGGTGAAGCAGTAGTTGCCGCTGTGCACGAGGTCGAAGCCGCGCACGTACTCGGCGGCGAAGCGGTCGATCACGTAGCGCATGTCGCCGCGGATGCCGCCCTCGTTGGAGCCGAGGAAGATGCGGTCACCGGTCTCGTCGACGGTCACGCGGGCGGCGCCGTTGACGCCCACGACCTGCTGGCAGCGCAGCAGCTCGACGCCCTCCTCCTCAAGGGAGGTGATGACGTGCTCGGCCTCGGCGTCGGAGCCGAAGATGCCCATGTAGGCGCTACGGTCGACCCCGAGCTTCTTGGCGAACACGGCGAAGTTCACCGCGTTGCCGCCGGGATACATGGTCTTGATGTGCTCGTACTTGTCGACGACGTTGTCGCCGAAGCCCAGCACGCTGATGGGATAGGTTGCCATTGCATCTCCAATCGCTATGCCCGCCGCGCGGCGGGAGGTGAGGTGGCGCGGCCGCCCGAAGCCACCATGGCGGCCGCGCCGTGAGGAGGAGGGGTTAGTACTTCTCGATGCCCATGTAGCGGCGGACGTCCGGGTCATGGTCGAAGACCTTGCCGCGGGCGGCGCGGAGCTCGCAGTTCATGGCGTAGAACAGGATCGGGTCGAGGTAGGCGCGCACGCTCGCGGGCACCTGCTCCATGCCGTACTCCTTGGCGTCGAGCACCATGAGGGTGTCGGTGTGGGTCTCAAGGAACGCTAGCGCGCGCTCGTCCATGGGACGGCACTCGGAGGAGCCCATCTGCAGGAAGTAGAACACGCCCGGCTCGGTCACCTCGAAGGGGCCGTGGAAGTACTCGGCGGAGTTGATGTAGGCGCAGCTCTGCCACTGCATCTCCATGAGCGAGCAGATCGCGAAGCCGTAGGTCTGGCTGTAGTTGGGGCCCGAGCCCAGGATGTAGAGGAACTTGTGATCCTGGCAGAGCGCCGCGAAGCGATCGCCGAGCTCGGCGTTGACCTTCTCGCGCGCGGGCGGCAGGATCTCGTCCATCTTGGCGATGCCGGCGTAGAGGTCGGCCAGGTCGGCGAAGCCCTCCTGCTGGTCGAGCAGCTCGGCGGCAAGCGCGAGCGAGATGCCGGCCGGAACCTCGGCCTGCGGCACGCCCTCGCCCCACGGGTAGACCCAGGTGGTCCACTTGCCGGTGTCGATCTTGGAGCCGGCGTTGTCGGTCAGCGCGATGATGGAGGCGCCGGCCTCGAGCGCGATGTTGCAGGCGTCGACGACCTCGGGGGTGTTGCCGCTGTGGCTGCAGGCGATGACGAGGGTCTTGTCGCCGAGGCGCGCCGGGCGCATGATGTCGAACTCGCGGGCGGTGTAGGCGCAGCTCACGATATTCTTGGCCTCGCGCTGGAGCAGTGCGTTGGCCGGGATGAGGTCGATGAGCGAGCCGCCGCAGGCGAGGAAGTACACGGTGTCGATGCCACCGTGCTTCTCGATGGTCTCCTTGATAAGGTCATGTGCGTTCATAGGGATACCGCCTTTCTGTACAGCTTTCCCCAAGGGGGCGGGGTGCGTCCCCTCCTGTTCACGTAAAACTATGGCGCGCTCGCGCGGACGCGTGCGCTAGTCGATGAAGAAGGGCTCGAATGCCTTCATGTTGCGCTCATCGGCGGCGGCTGGGTCGTCGTAGTACTTGCCGTCGGTGATCTCCTGGCCGAGCACGCCCTCGAAGTGGTGCTCGTTGAGCGTGCGGATCCACGCCTCCAGGTCGTGCTTGCCGTCGCCCCAGACCAGGTGGCCGTAGGGGTCGCCGTCGATGAAGTGCATCTCATGGAAGGCGTCGTCGCCGAAGGCCTCGAACCAGTCCTCGAGCGTCTCGCCCGCCACGCCCATGGCCGTGGTGTCGATCATCGGCTCGAGGTAGGGGCTTCCCACCTCGTCGATCATGCGCTTGGCGTCCGCGACGGTGGTCACGAGGTTGCTCTCCTCGGGACGCAGGCTCTCCATGGTGAGCATGATGTTGTGCTCGCCGGCGTACTCGGCCAGGATGGAGAGGTGCTCGCGGCTGCGCTTCCACGCCTCCTCGCGGTCCTCGTCCCAATCGCCCCAGCCGGAGTTGATGGACATGCGCTCGGCGCCGAGGACCTCGGCGAGCTCGATGCCGTGCTTGAAATAGCTCACGCTGCGCTCGGCATGGAGCGGCTTGCGCGCGGCGTACTGGTAGGGATAGACGACGTTCTCCGGGCAGAGGGTGCGGATCTTGAGCCCGCGGTCGGCCGCCTTCTTGGCGATGACCTCAGCCTCGAAGTAGCCCGTGTGGTCGAGCGTGACGTGGGGCTCTGCGCACCACAGCTCGAGGGACTTGAAGCCCAGGCGCTGCTGGGTGTCGAGGAAGTAATCGAGCGACCACATGATGTAGTGGATGTTCATGCCCGCTACCTGCTCACGGCGCAGATAGGGCTTCTTCTCGGTGTCTGCCATTGATACTCCCTTCCCTGGGTGCCCGGCGCCGGGGCGCCGGGCACATCGTTTCGATCCGAGCGCGTGCGGCTAGGCGCGATAGACCACCTTGCCGTTGGAGACGGTGAGCGCCACCTGGATGTCGCGGGCGTCATTCGGATCGACCGCGAACGCGTTGCGGTCGAGCACGCAGATGTCGGCGTACTTGCCGGCCTCGAGCGTGCCGAAGTCGTCCTCGCGCAGGCAGTCGTAGGCGCCGCCGTAGGTCCAGGCGCGCAGGAGCTCGGCCACCGTGAGGGTGTTGCCCTGGTTCACGGGCAGGCCGTCGTCGAAGTAGCCGCCGCAGGCGCTGTAGATGGACTCGCCGATGCTCGGGATGAGCAGGGGCAGGTCCGTGCCGCAGCACACCGTGCAACCGGCGTCCTCCATGCCGCGACGGTTCCAGCTGTGCTCGAGGCGCTTCTCGCCGATCTGGGTGCGCATCATCGACAGGCAGTCCTCGCGCTTGTCGAGCGTGAGGATCTGCGGGTAGACCTCGCAGATGCCGCCCATGGCGCCGAAGCGCTCGAGGTCGGCGGGGTCGGAGTTCTCAAGGTCGGTGATGGCGTGGCGATGAGCCAGCTTGCCGTCGGCGCCCTTGGGCAGCGCGTCGTAGAGCGCGACCGTGTGGCGCACGGCGCCGTCGCCCTGGCAGTGCAGGGAGTAGCGGAAGCCCTCGGCGTCGATGGCCTTGAGCTCGCTCTCGATGAGGTCCCACTCGGGGGGCTCCACGACGGTCTTGCCGGCGGCGCCCTCCTCCGCGGTGTCCTCGTACGGCTCGATCATCTCGGCCAGGCCCGCCCACACGCCGCGGTCGGTCATGCGGTTGAAGCCCGAGAAGCGGACGAACGGACCGGTGAAGCGGTCGCGGGCGGCGCGGGCGTACTCGAGGTTCGCGCCCTCGCCCACCGGCTGGCTCATCATCGAGACGCGGACGGTGAGCTCGCCTGCCTGCTCGCGGCGCTCCATCTCGTCGGCGAAGCCGTAGTAGTCGTCGAAGGCCATCTCCTTGATGGCGGTGACGCCGCGGGCGTTGAGCATGGCCATGTAGTCCGTGTACTGGGCGCGCACCTCGGGCAGCGCCAGGAACTCGGGCATCATGCGCCAGACCATCTCGGAGTAGCACGCCTCGGGCGTGAACCCGTAGTGCTCGCGGGCCGCAGCGTTGAGCGCGCAGGTCCCGGCGCCCTCCGTGAAGGCCACGGCGGGCACGGCGCCGAACTCGGCATCGAGGGCCTCGGTCGCGGCGTCGAGCAGGTTCTCGGGCAGGTCGTGCCCGAAGGCGCCCGGGCAGGCCTCGTGCGCGTCCTTCCAGGCGCGCATCGCGGCGCCGTCGGCGGCGCCGTCGGCGGCACCCGAGAGGTCGGCGCCGAGCGTGCGCAGGGCCCAACCGGTGAAGAACGTGTGCACGTCCACCAGACCGGGCATGATCGTGCCCTCGCCGAGGTCGATGACCTCGTCGGCCGCCTCGATGTAGGACGCGGCGTCAGCAGCCTTGCCCACGGCGGCGATCCGCTCGCCCTCGATGGCCACGAAGCCGTCGAAGGGCTCGCCATCGGTCGCGGTGAACACGCACCGCGAGGTGAGAACGATCTTGGAATCGGACATCAGATGCTCCTTAGGCCAGCATGCCGGAGATAGCGGTGACCACGAGGCCGCCGACGACCAGGAAGATCATGAACTTCCAGCAGGTCTTCCACCACTGGCCGAAGGAGATCTTCGACACGGAGAGGCCTGCGACGGTCATGCCGGCGGTCGGGCTGATGGTGTTGATGGTCTGGTTGGCCATCACGAGCGCGGTCACGGCAGCCTCGGGGTTGACGCCCATGAGCTCGGTCAGGGGGCCGATGATGGGCATGGTGAGCGCGGCGAGGCCGGAGCTCGAGGGCACCAAGATCGACAGGAAGCCGAGCACCAGGTACATGAGCGTCGTGTAGACGGGCGCGGGGGCGCCGGCCAGCGCGGTGGCGAGACCGTTCAGGATGGTGTCGATGATCATGCCGGCCTCGGCGATGACCAGGATGCCGCGGGCGATACCGATGATGCAGGCGGCGTAGGAGAAGTCGGCAAGACCCGCGACGAACTCCTCGGCCATGGTCTTCTCGTCAAGACCGCCGACGATACCGGAGAGGATGCCCATGCCCATGAAGACCATGGAGATCTCGTTCATGTACCAGCCCTGGGTCACGAGACCCCAGACGATGAGGCCCATGCCGGCGGCGAAGATCACGAGGACGAGCTTCTGGCGCAGGGTGAACGGGGCGTCGTCGTTGGCCTCGCTGACGTCGAACTCGACGCGCTTCTGCTTGTCGTCCTCATAGGTGATGGAGCTCTCGGGGTTCTTCTTCACGCGGCGGGCGTAGCTCATGGCCCAGAAGATGGCGGCCGCGGTGAAGACGATCCACACGATGAAGCGGAGCCACAGCTGCGGGTTGCCCTCGATGCCGATGATGCCCTGGGAGATCAGGACGTTGAACGGGTTGAGCGTCGAGGCGATGTAGCCGATCTGCGGACCCATGAAGCAGATGATGAACGCGGTCATGGAGTCGTAGCCGATGCCCATCATGACGGGGATGAAGATGGCGTAGAACGGCAGCGCCTCCTCGGACATGCCGAACGTGGTGCCGCAGATGGACAGGAGCGTCATCGTGACGGGGATGATGAGCACGTCCTTGTCCTTGAGCTTACGGGCGACACGAGAGAGACCGGCGTTGATGGCGTCGGTCTTGTTGATGATGGCGAATGCACCACCGATGAGCAGCACGAAGGCCACGACGTCGGCAGCGCCCTGGATGCCGAGCGTGAAGGCCTGCAGCACCTGCGGGACACCCTGACGCAGGTCGACCGTCTCGCCGGTCTCCTCGTCGGTGTAGACCTTGGGCACTTCCTGGTAGGTACCGGCGACGGCGACCTCGCGCTCGGAACCGGCGACCTCGATGACCTCACGGTCGAACTGGCCCGAAGGGACGATCCACGTCAGAACAGCAAAAAGCACGATCAGCAGAAACGCGATCGTGTACACATGCGGTAGTCTGAACTGGAACTTCTTCTTGGGCTCTACGGACGTTGTCTCGGACATAGTTCCCTCCTATTTCCTCGATGCCGTATGGCTTGCCCTATCACGCATGCCCCGCACCCCCGTCCGGCTTAGGACAAACGTTCTAAGATGTTCTATTTATAACCAGCGGGTTTGTTTTGCGTCAAGGAGTCATCAACCGGCGGCGGCGGAGAATTGTTCGAACGGTACCGAATCGCCGCCGAACGGTTGACGGCGGCAACGGAGCATCCCCTGCAGACGCCTGGCCCGGAGTTGCGCCCCGATCTGCTGGCGACATCCAAGCCCTCACTCGAGGCGCCATGCGCACCAGATTTCGCGCTCGCGCATCTTGGCGGTGACCCGCATCCGACAGGCAAGGTATAGCTTTAGTTTGCAACCCTTTGACCTGCGATTTTTAAAATAAATAGTAATTAATTGAGCGGCATGCTTCGCCGACCCACCGCCAAGAGACCCGAGCTCCCGTGCACGGCGCCCCCTGCCCGACTTTTCGTGTGATCGTCCATCCGATGTCCCCTCGGCCTGTTGCCATTTCTGGATATTCTTCAGAGACCGTATGGTCGCCGGCATCCCTCATGCGCGCACACCGCGCAACCACAACGCGAATACGCTGCGGTGTTGGAACGAGGAGACACTTTCGTTTGGAAACGGGAAGCTCCCGGACAGAACGCAGGACGATATCGGCTAGAACTGCCAGCTAGGCTCTACTCGATTCCCTGTCGAAGGAGCCTGAACCATGCACACCGAATTCACGAAAGCCGAGCCGGTGCTTTGCCATCGCTCGGCGCTGCTGTTCCACCGCACCCCACCTATCGTCCATGAGCTCGTGGGAAGATATCCCGATCTGCTCACGAGAGCCGACAAGGCTGCTTGCCTGAATGAAGACAATCCCCTGGCCCTGTTCGGAGACCCGCTCCACCTTCTCGTTCAAACGAAAGCGATGACGCACGCGAGCGCTCATTGCTCGTTTCACTATCGAAGGAGCGGCTACCCGCAAGGAGCGGTCATCATAACCGACTACAATATCCACGTCACATCGCCGCTCGCAACCCTAATGGACCTGGCGATCACGTGGCCGATTCCGCACCTAACCATGATCCTGTATGAAATGATGGGCTCGTTCGCGATTTTCAGGCCCACTCCTCCGATTCGGAAGCTGCTGCAGGGTCTCATCGACCGGGGAATGCTCCCTGTACTCCACGGGTGGAAGCCGGCGCTCAGTAAAGGCAAGTTGACCGATGTCTGGCGGCGTCCGCCGCTGCTCGACAGCTTTCAGGTCGAGCACTTCCTCGCCGGTGCGGAAAGCGCGAAAGGATCGCGCAAGCTTCAGCTAGCCCTGCGAGATGCCCATGAGGGCTCGGCCTCCCCGTTTGAGGCTCAAAGCAGCATGCTGCTCGGCATGCCCAAAAGGCGGGGCGGCTGGAATCTAGGGCCCTTCGAGCACAACAAGAAGATCGGTTTGACCCAGCAGGCACGCATCATAGCCGGCAAAGCGACATGTTATGGAGACCTCTACATCGAGGGGGCGGAGACGCACCCCGCGATCCTGTTCGAGTGCCAAGGCGGGGCATTCCACGACAGCGGCGCCATCGCCTCCGCTGACGACAGCCGCGCTGTCGCCCTGCAAAGCATGGGCATAGTTCTCATCCGCTTGCGCTATGAGCAGATCTCGGACCCCATGCGTCTCGAGTGCATCGTGTCTTTCATATCCAAACTCATGGGAAGACCCTTTACACGGAAAAGCGAGCGGCTCAAGCGCGCTGAGATCAGGCTCCGCGCACTCGTCCTCGTCGATTGGTGGAATCTCGGGTTGTAAGCGAAAACAACTCGGCACAGGATACCGAACATAGGGGCATGCTCGCATAACGGCGCAAAAGGGTACGGCACGGACGCGTGTCGCGACGTCAGCGCCGCAACTCGCGCATCTTGGCGGTGGTTCGCAGGCGACCGTTACGATAAAGCGGAGTACCAGAGCAGGAAATTCACAGGTAGGCGCACTGACTTACGTAGGTCACCGGCGATCGCTGCCATCCACCCACCGCCAAGATGCCCGAACATGAGCCACAGCCGCACCTGGACCCCATTCGCATCCGCTGGCGCAAGGTCAACTCAGAAAAAAGGAGGCAAGCGGGCGTGAACGCCTTTTCACCGCCAGCGCGAACGGCATTCCGGCTCGCAACGACTGCGGGCCGCTGGCTAGATACTGAAGATGAACCGCGACCCCACGATGTACTGGCGGCCGATGAAGAACGGCTTGTCGTCCCCGTCGAGGAAGTCGACCTTCATGAAGAAGAGCGGCTCGCCGGCGGGAACCGCGAGGTAGGACGCGGTCTCCTGGTCGGCGCGCGCGATCTCGACCGTGCAGTCGCCGGAGTTCTCGGGGTAGCGGCCGGTATGCGCCCGGACGACCTCGAAGATCGACGACGAACCGCCCAGGTTCTCCTGCTCGAGGAACTTGAACTCCTCATAGGGGAAGTAGTTGTTCTCGAACATGACGGGCACGCCGTCCGCCATGCGCAGGCGCACGACGGCGAGCAGGTCGGCGCCCTCCTCGAGGCCGAGGAACGCTGCCATCTCCTTGCTCGCGGGGACCACGTGGCGCGAGATGAGGCGCGACGTGGGCCTCATCCCGTTCACGCGGCACGCCTCGCTGAAGCTCTGGACATCGGCCTCCTGGCGCACCTTGCGCACGAGCTTGGGCGCGTTCACGAAGGTGCCCCTGCCCTGCTGCTTGGTGAGGTAGCCCTCGTAGACGAGCTCCTCGATGGCGCGGCGCACGGTGACGCGGCCGACCTGGTAGGCCTCGGCGAGCTCGAGCTCGGTGGGGATCTGCGAGCCGGGCGCGTAGGTGCCCGCCTCGATCTCGCCGCGGATGTTGTCCATCACCTGCTGGTACAGCGGGACCGCAGCCCCCTTGGTCATCTTCTCATTCATGGTTTAGGGTCACATTCAGAAGGTCGGGAACGGAATCGATGATCTGGTCTGCCGCCGCCTGGGAGAACCCGAAGCGCTCCTCGCGCTTGGCGAAGACCGTGAGCCCGGCGCGCCTGCCCGCCGTGATGCCCACCTCTGAGTCCTCGATGCAGCAGCACTCGTCGGCAGTGAGGCCCAGGCGCTTCATGGCGTGCAGGTAGATCTCGGGGTCGGGCTTGCTCTCGCGGAACTGCTCGCCGCTCACGATCACCTCGAAGCGGTCGGTGATGCCGCACTGGCCGAGCACGTCGAGGATGTTGTCCATGCGCGACGACGAGGCGAGCGCGAGACGCACGCCGCGGCGGGCCAGCTCGTCGAGGGTCTCGACGACGCCGGGGTTGAGCAGGTCGCGGTAGTGGTAGACGTAGCGGCTGCTCCACTCCTCGAAGCGGGCGTAGGCCTCGTCGGGGGTGAAGGTGCCGTAGCCGCCGCGCTCCCACCAGTCCACGAGCGCGTTCACGAAGGTCTCGTGCGAGGTCCCGACCATGGCGTTCAGTTCCTCGGTGGGGACGTCGATGCCGTGCTCGTCGAGGAAGACGCGCTGCTCGACGATGTAGGCCGCTTCCGTGTCGACGATCACGCCGTCCATATCGAAGATCACGGCGCGAAACGGGAAGGCGGTCGGCATGGCAACTCCTCGGCAACTCACGGTCGGACGGACTGCGCGGGCGCGCACGGCAACCGCACGGCATGCGGCCGCGCGGAACCTGTGAGTATCATAGCCTATTTCCCCGAGTCGGCGGAACCGTCACCGCCCGGGCGTCAGCACCCGGGGAACGCCACGGCAAGCTCGCGGGCGATGGCGGCGGCGAGCGACGCGTGCCCCTCGGGGGTGAGGTGGATGTGGTCGATCTCGCTCGGCTCGCAGACGAGCGCGGCATCGACGAACCCGCACCCCTGCTCCTCGGCGATGACCCGGCACCACCGCCCCGCCTCGCGCGACACGGCGGCCGACCGCTCGTCGAACGATGAGAGCACGACCTGCTCGACGCCCTCCCCCAGATGGGGCGGCGCCACGATCACGATGTGCGGCACGCGGCTTCCCGGCCCCCACGGGTACGTCTTCACGATGCCCGCGAGCGACTCGAAACCGCGCGCGATGTCCGCGGCGGGCAGGCCATAGCGCGTCTTGAAGTCGTTCGTGCCGAGCGCGATCACCACGGCGTCGAGCGGCTGGTGGCTCTCGAGCGCGTAGGGCAGCGCCGCCGCACCGCACCGGTAGGGCTCGTAGGGGTCGGTATGGACGGTCGTGCGGCCGCACAGCCCCTCCTCGATCACGTGCCACCCCTCGCCGAGCAGGCCCTGGAGCACGCCGGGCCAGCGCTGCTCGAAGGGGTAGCGCATGCCCGTGCCCGCGGCGGCCGCCGCGGGATCGAACCCGAAGGTGTTGCTGTCGCCGAAGCACAGGACGTTTCTCATGGTCACTCCCTGAAAAAGAATGCGGCGCCCCCGGATGACCGGAGGCGCCGGCAGCGTCATCTAGCGACGGTGCGCGCGGTAGAACGCGATGAGCGAGCGCGTGCTCGCGTCCTGCTCGGCGAGTGCCGCGTCGTCGTGGAACGCCGGCGTGATCTGCTTGGCGAGCTGCTTGCCGAGCTCAACGCCCCACTGGTCGTAGGAGTCGATGCCCCAGACCGTGCCCTGCACGAACGTGATGTGCTCGTAGAGCGCGATGAGCTCGCCGAGGGCGAAGGGCGTGAGCTCGTCGCCCATGATCGAGGTCGTGGGGCGGTTGCCGGCAAACACGCGGGCGGGCACCATCCACTCGGCCGTGCCCTCGGCGCGGACCTCGTCGGCCGTCTTGCCGAAGGCGAGCGCCTTGGTCTGCGCGAGGAAGTTGCCAAGGAACAGCTCGTGCACGTCCTGGCCGCCGTCCTCGACCGGGTGCGCCGTGTTGGCGAAGGCGATGAAGTCGGCCGGGATCATCTGCGTGCCCTGGTGGATGAGCTGGTAGAAGGCGTGCTGGCCGTTGGTGCCCGGCTCGCCCCAGAAGACCTCGCCGGTGGCGGAGGTGACGGGCGTGCCGTCCCAGCGCACGTGCTTGCCGTTGGACTCCATGGTGAGCTGCTGCAGGTAGGCCGGGAAGCGGTGCAGGTACTGCGTGTAGGGCAGCACCGCATGGGTCTTGGCGCCGAAGAAGTTGACGTACCACACGTTCATGAGGCCCATGAGCGCGACGACGTTCCGCTCGAGCGGGGTGTCCTGGAAGTACTCGTCGATGGCGCGGAAGCCGTCGAGGAACTGCTGGAAGCGCTCGGGCCCGAGCACCACGATGAGCGAGAGGCCCACGGCGGAGTCGACGGAGTAGCGGCCGCCGACCCAGCTCCAGAAGCCGAAGGCGTTCTCGGGGTCGATGCCGAAGTCGGCCACGAGGTCGAGCGCGGTGGAGACGGCGACGAAGTGCTTCTTCACGGCGTCGGCCTGGGAGGCCTCCGACCCGTCGATGGCGCCGGCGGCCGCAAGCGCGTCGAGCATCCAGCTGCGCACCTCGCGGGCGTTGGTGAGGGTCTCCAGCGTGGTGAAGGTCTTGGAGACGATGATCACGAGCGTGGTCTCGGGGTCGAGGCCGGAGAGCTTCTCGGCCGCGTCGTTCGGGTCGATGTTGGAGATGTAGCGGCAGTCGATGCCGGCGTCGGCGTAGGGCTTGAGCGCCTCGTACGCCATGACCGGGCCGAGGTCGGAGCCGCCGATGCCCACCGAGACCAGATGCTCGATGCGCTTGCCGCTCACGCCTCGCCACGCGCCCGAGCGCACGCGCTCGGCGAAGGCGTACATACGGTCGAGCACCTCGTGCACGTCGGCGACGACGTCCTGGCCGTCGACGATGAGCGAGCCCGCCTGCTCCTTGGGGCGGCGGAGCGCCGTGTGGAGCACGGCGCGGTCCTCGGTGGTGTTGATGTGCTCGCCGGCGTACATGGCGTCGCGGCGCTCCTCGAGCTTGACGGCGCGGCCGAGGTCGGCCAGGAGCTTGACCGTCGTGTCGTCGATCAGGTTCTTGGAGAGGTCGAAGAAAAGGTCGCCGGCCGTGAAGGAGAGCTTCTCCACGCGGGCGGGGTCCGCGGCGAACCAGCGCTTGAGGTCGATCCCCTCCTCGACGAGGGCGTCGTGGTGCTCCTGCAGGGCCTTCCAGGCATCGGTCTGGACGGCGTCGATGGGCTCCGGGATAGATGACATGGCTTCCTCCTTGTCGCTTGGGGCGACCCGTCCGCGCTCCGGCGGCCTTGTCGCAGATACTTTATTCTACCGCAGCGGGGTGACCCGGCGACGGGCGCGCGGGCGCCTCCGGCACGCGGGGAGCGCTACGCGGTGAACGGCCAGCCGCCTGCCGCGAGCACCTCGATGGCCTCGGCGACCGCGTCGTCCTCGCACCGGCCGATATGCCAGCGCGCGGCGGCCGCGGCCTCGGGCATGGCGCCCGCCACGGCCACGGGGTTGCCCGCGACGGCGAACATGGTGAGGTCGTTGCCCGCGTCGCCGAAGACCACCACCTCGTCGAGGCCGACGCCCAGGCGCCGGGCGAGCTCGCGCACGCCCTCGCCCTTGTTCCAGCCGGCGGGCATGATGTTCAGGAAGCCCGCCATGGGCACGTCGAAGTCGAGCCCGTCCACCGCGGCGTTGAGGCGCTCGGAGAAGGCGCGCGTCCCGTCGAGGTCCGTGGGCAGAAAGACGTTCGCCTTGAGCACCTCGAACGCGGGGAGGCCGCCCACAGGCTCGCAGGCGCGCCCGTAGGCGGGGACGATCTCGAGCAGGTCGTCGAGCGAGCCCGAGCAGAGCAGCGGGCGGGTGCCCTCGAACACCACGAGGCCCGATCCGGGGATCTCGCCGAGCACCTCGACGAGCCGCTCGAGGCCGCGGCGCGGGAGCAGCTTCTCGAAGATGCGCTCGCCCTCGAGATAGCCCTCGAGACCGTTCGTCGCGATGCAGGTGGCGCAGCACGTCGCATCGCCGCCGAAGAACGCGGGGATCTGGCCCACGCCGCGCCCGCTCGCCGGGCCGATGGCGATGCCGGCCTCGCGTGCCGTGTGGAACGCGGCGCGCGTGCGCTCGGAGACCGTATGCGCGCCCTGGGGCATGATGGTGCCGTCGATGTCGGACAGGATGAGCTTCACCGTACGTGCGGCTTGCGACATGGTATTCCCCTCTCGTCGGTTTCCCCCAGAAGTATAAGCCGCGGACGCGGGAGCGTCTCGCGCGTTACACGCTCGAAAACCGCACCGTTGCGCTACCATGACCGTGGGGCAGGCGGGGGCGCCGCGCGCCCCGGCGCCGCGACCGGCGGGTCTCCCCCGGCGCGCGGCGGCACGAACAGCGGCAACCAGGTAAGGGGCATACCATGAACGACTTCAGCTTCTACTCGCCCACGCGCATCGTGTTCGGGCGCGGCGTCACCGACCAGGTGGGCGCGCATCTCGCCGAGGCGGGCTACCGAAAGGCGCTTCTCGTCTACGGCCAGGGATCGGTCGTGCGCACCGGCACGCTCGACCGCGTGAAGGCGTCGCTCGATGCGGCGGGCGTCGAGCATATCGAGCTCGGCGGCGTGCGCCCCAACCCCGAGATCGGCCTCGTGCGCCAGGGCATCGGGCTCGCGCGCGGCGGGCAGATCGACATCGTCCTGCCCGTGGGCGGCGGGTCGGCCATGGACTGCGCCAAGGCGATCGCGCTCGGCGTGCCCTACGACGGCGACGTGTGGGACTTCTTCGTCCGCGGCGTCAAGCCCGCCGCGCACCTGCCGGTCGCCTGCGTGGTGACCATCCCCGCATCGGGTTCCGAGGCCTCGAACTCCTCGGTCATCAGCAACGACGCCGAGCACCTGAAGAGCGGCGTCAACACCGACCTCAACCGCCCCGTCATCGCCTTCATGGACCCCGAGCTCACCTTCACCCTGCCGCCCTACCAGACCGCGGCGGGCGCCACCGACATCATGTCCCACGTCATGGAGCGCTACTTCTCGGGCGAACCGGGCGTGCCCGTGACCGACCACATCGCCTGCGGCATCGTGAAAAGCGTCATCGAGTGCGCGCCGCGCGTGCTCGCCGACCCGCGCGACTACGACGCGCGCGCCTGCCTCATGTGGGCGGGCACGCTCGCCCATAACGGCCTGGCGGGCTGCGGCATCAACATCCCCGGCAAGCGCGACGGCGACTGGACCTGCCATGGGCTGGAGCACGAGCTCTCGGCCCTCGACACCGGCATCACCCACGGCGCCGGCCTCGCGGTGATCTTCCCCGCGTGGATGCGCTACGTCTGGCGCGAGCACCCGGAGCGCTTCCTCTCCTTCGCCTACGAGGTCTTCGAGATCGAGCCCGTCGACGAGAGCGCCGAGGCCGTCGAGGACGCCGTCACCGCCACCATCGACGAGCTGCAGGACTTCTTCGTCTCGCTCGGCATGCCCCGCACCCTGGGCGAGTTGGGCGTGCACGAAAAGGACATCGACCGGATGCTCCCCGGCCTCAAGATCAACCGCGGCGAGGTGTTCGGCAGCTTCAAGCAGCTCACGCTCGACGACGCGCGCGCCATCTACGCGAGCGCCCTGTAGGGGCGAAGGCCGCGCCGCGCAAGCGGACGCCCGATAGCGAGGGGGCGGGTGCGGCACCTGCCGTGCCCTCCCCCTTGAGCGTTCCGTTGACAGCTTGTGCACCGGCGCCGCCTATGGCATGCTCGAACCCCAACGGACCCGTGAAACGCACCAGATTCGAACGAGGGAGACCCATGCTGAACTCCAACGGACCCGTCATCACCAGGCGCAACCTCATCGCCGCGGGCGCGCTCGGCGGCATCGCCGCGGCGGCGAGCGGCTGCGACGCGCTCACCGACAGCGGCATCTTCCCCGATAACGGCAACGTCACCGTATGGGACCACCCGGCGGCGCAGCACGGCTCCGCCGAGGAGGAGGCCGAACCCGAGCCGGAGCCCACGGCCACCGAGCGCCTCATGGCCGCCATGACGCTCGAGCAGAAAGTCGCCCAGCTCTTCATCGTCACGCCCGAGCAGCTCACCGGCGCCTCGACGGCCACGATCGCGGGCGGCATGACCGAGCAGGCGCTCGCCGAGTTCCCCGTGGGCGGGCTCATCTACTTCCGCAAGAACCTCGTGCGCGCCGAGCAGGTGCGAAACCTCCTCTCCGGCACACGCGAGCTCTGCCTCAAGGCGGGCGCGGGCGCCGCGCCCTTCCTCTCCATCGACGAGGAGGGCGGCCCGCTCGTCGCGCGCGTCGCCAACTGCGGCCTCTTCGACGTCGAGCGCTTCCCTAACATGGCCGAGATCGGCGCGACGGGAGACCCCGCGCAGGCGGCGCACGTGGGCGAGACCATCGGCACCTACCTGCGCGAGATCGGCTTCAACCTGGACTTCGCGCCCATCGCCGACGTCCTCACCAACCCCGAGAACACCGCCATCGGCCCGCGCTCCTTCAGCTCGGACCCCGACCTCGCCGCCGAGATGGTCGGCGCCGAGGTCGAGGCCATGCTCGAGACGGGCACCTTGCCCTGCGTGAAGCACTTCCCCGGCCACGGCGACACCGCGGGCGACTCGCACACGGGCGCGGTCTACGCCGAGCGCTCGCGCGAGGAGATCGAGTCCTGCGAGTTCAAGCCCTTCATCGCCGCGATCGAGGCCGGCTGCCCCATGGTCATGGTGGGCCACATCGAGACCCCCAACTTCGCGGCCGACGGCCTGCCCGCGTCGCTGTCGCCCTTCATGATGGGCGACGTCCTCCGCGGCGAGCTGGGCTTCACGGGCGTCATCATCTCCGACTCCTTCGGCATGGGCGCCATCACGCAGAACTTCAGCGCCGCGGAGGCCGCCGTGCGCTACTTCGAGGCGGGCGGCGACATCCTGCTCATGACGCCGAACCTGCGCGAGGCGCTTCCGGGCGTGGTCGCCGCCGTGCGCGACGGGCGCTTGAGCGAGGAGCGCATCGACGAGAGCGTGCGGCGCGTGCTCGGACTCAAGGAACGCGCGGGGATCATCTCCTAGTCTCGGGCGCGCGTCGCGGCAGCGGGGTCTCGGCCCCACGAGCCCACAGCACGGCCGCCCGCAGCACGGCCGGCCGCATCACGCATCGCCGGCGAGGCGCCGCATGAGCGCGATCTCGCGGGCGTAGCCGGGAAGCTCGTTGGGCGTCTCCAGGATGAACGGCAGGGTGCGCAGGGCGGGGTGCCGCACGATGGCGGCGAGCGCCTCCTCGCTGCCGCCGAGCTCCGGGCAGCCCAGGTAGCCCTCCCCGATCCGCGCGTGGCGGTCCTTGCGCGCGCCGCACGGGTTCTTCGAGTCGTTGAGGTGCACGGCCCGCAGGCGCTCGAGCCCCACCGTGCGGTCGAAGGCGGCGAGCACGCCGTCGAGGTCGTGCACGATGTCGTAGCCCGCGTCGCTCACATGGCAGGTGTCGAGGCACACGCCCAGATTCCCCGCAAGCTCGCCCCGCCGCCGCTCGACGGCGTCCAGGATGGCCGCGAGCTCCTCGAAGCTGCGGCCCACCTCCGTGCCCTTGCCCGCCATGGTCTCGAGCAGCACCGTCGTGCGCTGGCCGGGAAACATCACCTGGCAGAGCGTGTCGACGATGAGCTCGATGCCGCGCTCGGGCCCCTGGCCGGTGTGCGCGCCCGGATGGAAGTTGTAGAGGTTCCCCGGCAGCGCCTCCAGGCGCTCCAGGTCATCGCGCATGGCCTCGAGCGCGAACGCACGCGCATGCTCCTTCGCCGAGCAGGGGTTGTACGCGTAGGGCGCGTGCGCCACGAGCGGGCCGAAGCCGTGGCGCTCCATGAGGCACGCGAGCGCGGCCACGTCCTTAAGGTCGAGTGCGCGCACGCTGCCGCCGCGCGGGTTGCGCGTGAAGAACGCGAAGGTGTTCGCCCCGATGGAAAGCGCGGTCTCGCCCATGGCGGCGAATCCGTTCGAGATCGAGAGATGGCATCCGATGGTGAGCATGGCTAGCCCCTCTTTCCCATGAGCGCGAGGACGGCGCCCACCGGCCCGGGCGTGAGGCGGCGGCGCACGTCCATCAGGCGGTCGGGGATGTCGATGTGCTGCGGGCAGTGCTTGGCGCAGGCGCCGCACCGTACGCAGTTGCTTGCGAGGCGCGGATGCCCGCTCCTGATGGCGGAGGCGGTGAAGTACTGCGACACACCCGTGAACCACCCGTGGGCGTACGAGGCGTTGTATGCCGCGAAGCACCCGGGGACGTTGATGCCGCGCGGACAGGGCATGCAGTAGTTGCAGCCCGTGCAGGGCACGCGGTTCGACCGCTCGAAGATCTCGCGCACCCTGCCTATGGCCTCGTGCTGCCCCGCGTCGAGGCACCCGGGCAACGCCACGCTAGCGAGCGCGGCGTTCTCGTCCACCAGCTCGGGCGCGACCATGCCCGAGAGCAGCATCGTGACCTCGGGATGGTCCCAGACCCAGGCGAGGCCCCAGGCAGCGGGCGTGTCGAGCGACGCCGTGCCCGCCTCGGTCGAGATGACGCGGCCGCGCTCGCCCTCGAGCACGCGGCGCGCCTCGTCCGCGAGCTTGCCCGCGAGGCGCCCGCCCAGAAGCGGCTCCATGACGAAGACGGCGAGCCCGCGCGATGCGGCCGCCTTGAGCCCGGCGGTTCCCGCCTGGTAGGTCTCGTTGGCGTAGTTGTACTGAATCTGGCAGAAGTCCCAGTCGTACGCGTCGAGGAGCGGCGCGAAGTCGCCCGCGCTGCCATGGTAGGAGAAGCCGATCCGGCCGATGCGGCCCGCCGCCTTCTGGCGGCAGATCCACGCCTCGATCCCCAGCGCGACGAGGCGCTCCCATTGCGCGGGGCTCGTCACGTTGTGGATGAGGTAGTAGTCGACGCGATCGCACCTCAAGCGCCGCAGCTGCTCGTCGAGGAAGCGGTCGAAGTCGGCGACCGAGCGGCACGAGCCGTGGGGCAGCTTGGTGGCGACAAAAAAGCGGTCGCGCAGTCCCAGGTGCTCGAGGGCGGCGCCCACGCAGGCTTCGTTGCCGGGGTAGAGGTAGGCGGTGTCGAGGTAGTTGATGCCCCGGTCCGCGGCGCGGCCGATGATGCGCTCCGCCGCATCCTGGTCGATGGCGCCGAGCGCTCCGCGCGGGAAGCGCATGCAGCCGAGGCCGAGCGCCGATATGCGCTGGCCGCTTCTGGGGTCGATCCGGTATTGCATGGGGGCTCCTCGCGTCTTCGGTGCATCTGCCCGTATTGTAGCGAAGAGCCCGCGCCGGGTCCCACCCGGGCGCGTCCTACTCGAGCGCGTTTTACTCGAGCGCGTCCTCCGCGATCTCGGCGCGGCGCTCGAGCTCGCGCACCGCCTCGGACGCCAGGTACGCCACCACGGCGCCCGCCGTGAGCGCGATCGCGACAAGCGTCTCCCCCATCGTGCTCCCCCTTCCCTCGGCGCCGGCAGGCGGCGCAGGCGAATCCGTCACCACCCAACCTTAGGGCCCCCGTTCAATGCGCGTGCAAGCGGGCGGTAAGCGCTCGGCAAGGTGGGCCCGCCCGGTCGCGCTAAGGCCCGCCATGCGCCGGCGGGCCCCATGGCGTATCATGGTCCCGGCTCACCACACCCGAGCGGAAAGGCATGCCCGTGAAAGTCACCATCTACACTGACGGCTCCGCCCGCGGCAACCCCGGCAACGGCGGCTACGGCGCCGTGCTGCGCTACACCAACGGCAAGGGCCAGACGTTCACCCGCGAGCTCTCGGGGGGCTTCGAGCGCACGACCAACAACCGCATGGAGCTCCTCGCCGCCATCGTCGCGCTCGAGGCGCTCACGCGTCCCTGCGAGGTCGAGCTCCACTCGGACTCGCAGTACCTCGTCAAGGCGTTCAACGACCGCTGGATCGACGGGTGGATCCGCCGCGGCTGGAAGACGTCCGCCAAGAAGCCCGTGAAGAACGTGGACCTCTGGCAGCGCCTGCTCGCCGCCAAGGAACCGCACCGCGTGACGTTCATCTGGGTGAAGGGGCATGCCGGGCACGAGTTCAACGAGCGCTGCGACGAGCTCGCGACCGCCGCGGCCGATTCGGGTACACTGAGCATCGATACCGGCTTCACGGACGCCGACGCGGACTAGCGCGGCGCGGGCGGCCCGCGCCGGGGCGGCCCCCAGCGCAGCCCACCCCGGCGCGCCTCGAGAGGACAGGAGACAGCATGGTAAGCTTCGCGACGATCGGGACGAGCCCCATCTCCAACGACTTCATCGAGGTGATCAACGCGAGCGACACCGCGACCTACGTGGGCACCCTCTCCCGCGACGCCGAGCGCGCCCAAGCCTTCACCGCCGAGCGTGGCGGGACGCGGAGCTTCACGAGCCTCGAGGAGCTCGCGGCGGCGCCCGGCATCGACGCCGTCTACATCGGCAGCCCGAACGCCCTGCACGCCAGCCAGGCGCTCGCCTGCATCGCGCACGGCAAGCACGTGATCGTCGAGAAGCCCTTCGCCGCGAACGAGCGCGAGGCCCGCGCGGTGTTCGAGGCCGCCGAGGCCGCAGGCGTCGTCGCCCTCGAGGCCATGCGCCCGCTCCACGACCCCGCCTTCCGCCGCTGCCAGGACGCCATCGCGCAGCTCGGCCGCGTGCGGCGCGCGAGCCTGCACTTCGGCAAGTTCTCGTCGCGCTACCTCGAGGTGCTCGCCGGGCGCCAGACGAACATCTTCGACTGCGCCATGGCATCGGGCTCGCTCATGGACATCGGCGTGTACTGCGTCGAGCCCATGGTCGAGCTCTTCGGGGCACCCGAGCGCGTCATGAGCTCGACGGTGCTGCTCGACGAGGGCACGCGCGGGCTCACCCACGGCGCCATCGACGGCGCGGGCGACATCCTGTGCGCCTACGCCGACAAGACGGTCGCCCTGCACCACTCCAAGATCACCAACGACAACCTCTCCTGCCAGGTCGAGGGCGAGGACGCCACGCTCGTGTTCGGCGGCGTCTCGTGCCCTAAGTGGGGACGGATCGACCTGCGCGGCGAGGTGGGGCGCAGCTCGGCGAAGGCCGTGC
This sequence comes from Enorma burkinafasonensis, assembly GCF_902150035.1. GTDB lineage: Bacteria > Actinomycetota > Coriobacteriia > Coriobacteriales > Coriobacteriaceae > Enorma > Enorma burkinafasonensis. The sequence continues at coordinate 167,075 of NZ_LR597502.1, read as the reverse complement.
GCGTGGCGAGCGGCGCCACGTCGCGCGAGCTCAAGCTCCCCTCCTGCGACAACACCATGGCCTACGAGCTCGCCGACTTCGTGTGCGCCGTCGAGGCGGTGCGCGCGGGCTCCGCAGCCGCCGCGGCCCCCGCAGGGGACTTCGGCACGGTCGCGCACTACCGCGACGTAACCCTGGCATCGCTCGCCGTCATGGACGAGGTGCGCCGCCAGGCGGGCATCGTCTTCCCCGCGGACGCGGCCGACCCCGACCTGGCCTAGGGCGCGCCATGGGATTTCTCGACCGCATGCTCGGCCTCACGGGTGACGCCGGCACCGGGGACGGCGCCGCGGGCGACGCGGTGCGCCGGAGCGAGCTCGAGCTCGCGCTCATCAAGCGGCTGCAGGACCGGCTCGGCGGCGACGATGCCGCAGCCGACCTGCGGCTCCACCTGCGCTTCACCGGGCGCGTGCAGGGCGTGGGCTTCCGCTGGACCAACCGCGGCACGGCCGAGGAGCTCGGCCTCACGGGCTGGGTGAGAAACCTCGACGACGGCTCGGTCGACATGGAGGTCCAAGGGCCCGCGGGCGCGATCATCCGGCACCTCGACGCGATCCATCGCTACTACGCGCGCATGTGGTGCACGGTTTGGCTCGAGCGGTGGGACGAGCTCGGCGTCGTGCCGGGAGAGACGGGCTTCGAGGTGCGCTTCTAGGATGGGCTCGGCGCGCCCCGCCATCCTTCGACCGCACGCGGGCTCACCGGGCGCGCGCTCCTCGAAATCTCGGGCAAAACTGCACAAAGCGTCTAAATGCTAGTAGCTAGGCGTCGTATAAAATAGGACCAAGTACTGAGAAGCACCCGATTGCGCGCTGCTGGCACCGGCGGCGCGTGCGCGGACCCGGGAGGTGCCCCGCATGGCCGTCCAACGACGCAACACCCGCCAGCGCAGCCTGGTGCTCGACGCCGTCCGGGCATCGAGCGACCACCCTACCGCGGACGAGGTCTTCCGCGCCGTGCGCGACCGCGACGGCCACGTGAGCCGCGGCACGGTCTACCGCAATCTCAACCTCCTCGTCGAGGAGGGCGCCATCCAGCAGCTCAAGTGCGCCGGCGGCAGCCGCTTCGACGGGCGGCGCGACCGGCACGCGCACGTCATCTGCCCCGTATGCGGCGCCGTCGCCGACGTGGAGCTCCCCTACGACCCCGCGCTCGACCGCGCGGTCCACAAGGCGACCGGGTACGCGCGCGTCTCGCATTACACGTTCTTCGAGGGTCTGTGCCCCGCCTGCCGGGCGGAGCGCCAAAGCGAGCGGGACGGGGAGCGCCCCTAGGCGCGGCCCCGTCCCGTAACCTCGTCGCACGACCCCGCCCGGGGCGCGCGGCTCTGCTCCCGGACGCGCTAGTCCAGGACCTCGACGAGCTCGATGTCGAAGTTGAGGTCCTTGCCCGCGAGCTCGTGGTTGGCGTCGAGCGTGACGCCCTCGGCATCGACCCCGATGACCGTCACGGGCACCGGCTGGCCGGCGGGCGTGGTGAGGAAGAGCTTGTCGCCCACCTTGATCTCATCGATGTTGGGCACCTGGGCCGCGGGGAACCGCAGCACGAGGTCGTCGCGGCGCTCGCCATAGGCGTCGGCGGCGGGGATGTGGACGGTCCTCTTCTCGCCCACCTCCATGTCGATGACCGCCGCATCGAAGCCGGCGATCATCTGGTGCGCGCCGCAGGTGAACTCGATGGGCTCGCCGCGGTCGTACGAGCAGTCGAACTGCGTGCCGTCGTCGAGCGTGCCGCGGTAGTGGGCACGGACCTTCTTGCCTTCGTTGGACATGGGAATCCTCGTTTCATGCCGGCGCCGGCTCCGTACCGGCGCAGTGCCCACCACTATACCGCACTGCGGGCGGCGGCGCGGGCGCAGGCGGCGGCGCGGGCGCGCGGAGGCTATACTTGACGGGCGGACCGAAGGGGGCATATGGTGCGGAGCATGACGACAGATCGCACGCGGACGTTCACGCTCACCGTCCCCGTGGACGGCGGGACGGTGGACGTCACCGTGACCCGCAAGCGCGTCAAGAACCTGAACCTGCGCGTGCACGGCGACGGCTCCGTGACGCTGAGCGTACCCTGGGGCACGAGCCGCGCCCGGGCGCAGGAGTTCCTCGAGCGCCGCGCAGACTGGATCGCACGGCACCGCACCCGCACGAGAACCGCCCCGCCCGCTCCCCTCGCCCCGGACGGCACGCCCGGCGTCATCCTCTGGGGGGAGGTCGTCCCCGCCGCCGTGGCCCTCGCCCGGGCGGGCATCGCGACGGGCGACCTCGCACCCGAGGCCCTCGCCGCGCATACCGCGGAGCTCTACCGCCGCGCCTGCGCCCGCGCGCTCCCCGCCGTCGTCGAGCGGGTCGAGCGGCGCATGGGGGTGCATGCGGCGGGCTGGCAGGTGCGCACGATGAAAAGCCGCTGGGGGTCGTGCACGCCGGCGCGGGCCACGGTGCGCATCAACGCCCGCCTCGCCGCCTACCCGCCCGCGTGCCTGGAGTTCGTCGTCGCGCACGAGCTCACGCACCTCATGGAGCCGTCGCACAACGCGCGGTTCCACATGCTCCTCGACACCTACTGCCCCGCCAACCGCGAGGCCGCGGCGCTTTTGAGGCGCCTGCCCGAGGATGTGGCGCGCGGGCGCGCGGCGCGCTAACCGGCGTGCGCGTCTATGGCCGGAACATAGCCGAGGCGCGCACCGGCGCGAACGCCCGCCTCGGCGGCCGCGGCGCTAGCGGGTGCGCTCGATCTCGACCGCGACGCTCGTGAGGGGCAGCCCGATGGGCGCCCAGGGCTTCGCGACCCTCACGCGCACGCCGATCAGCTGCGGGTGGCTGTCGAGCAGGTGACGGGCGAGGTGCTCGGCCGCAGCCTCGATGAGCTTGTAGGTGTGCCCGCGCATGAACGCGTCGATCTCGTGGCAGACCGCGCCGTAGTCGATCGAGCTCGCGAGGTCGTCCGTCTCGCCCGCGCGATGCAGGTCGGCGTAGAGCGTCGCGGACACCGTGAACTTCTGGCCGAGCTCGGTCTCGGCCGCGTAGACGCCGTGGTTCGCGAACACCTCGAGCCCCTCGATCACGATGCGGTCCGCACGCTCGAGCGCGGCGGGCTCGATGCGCGCGAGCGCGCGACGCGTCGCGGGCGGCGTCGCCTTCTTGCGCGGGGCGAGCGTGGTCCTCTCGCCGCGTGAGGTGTCCTCGGGTAGGCGCTTCCTTCCGAACATGTGCATCTTCCCCTTCTGAGATCCCGGGCGGCCACCGGCATGCGGCGCGGCGCCCCACGTTCCGTTCGGTATCCATCTATACCCCAAGCGGGTACCGGCACAACGGCGCGCAGAGAAGCTCCCGGAAAGAAGCGGCGACGCGCGGCGCGAGCCGCGCCGGAAGGCGATAACGGCGCGCCCGCGACCACCCCCTTGAATCTGCGGGCGTCATTTAGCAGGAATGGGGGCTCTGAAAGCCAGCGTCCTGCTCAATCCTGCCCGCAGATTCATGGATCCCGCCGCGGGGCCGTCACGCGGCGCGCCGTCACAGCGCGAGGTTGAGGTTCTTCTTCGCATCGCTCCACGAGCAGGCGGCGCGCACGCCCTCCGGGCAGGCGAAGCACGGGCGCGAGGCCTTGTCGGCCTGGAAGAGCAGGCGCTCGAGCGGCTCGGCATCCGCGCGCAGGCGGCGGTGGCCGCGGATCGCCGTGAGGATGGCGGCGCGCTCCGCGTCGTCGAAGCGCAGCGCGGGCTCGAGCCCGTCGAGGATCTCCGCGGCGATGCGCGCACCCGCGAGCTCGTGGGGCTCGCCGGTCTCGTACTGCTCGGCCTTGCCGATGTCGTGCAGGAGCGCGGCGGCGTAGACGGCCTCGCGCCCGAGGCCGCATCCCCGTTCGAGGTTCAAGATCCACATGATGCGCGCCACGTCCATGAGGTGGCGCAGCCCATGCCGGCAGAACGCCCGGTCGCGCTCGAGCTCCTGGAGACGGGTGTATTCCCGCTGGTACAGCGTATCGTGCCAGATCGCGTCCACGCGCGGGAGCGACGGCAGGCCGCGCTTGTGGCCCCCGTCAGCCATGGGATGCGCCCCGTCGACGATTTCAGCCATGCCCCTCCTTAAGCGGTCTCGTGTCCGCGGCGCCGGCGGCCGCGCGCCCTCATGCGGCACCGACGGCCGCACGCGCACTCGGCAGCGTTCGCGCCCGCGGCCCGCGCCTACATCGTATGCGTGCTGTAGACCTGCTCATCCTCCCACAGGCGCACGGCCCCGGCGAGCGGGCAGCCGCGCTCGGCAGCCGCGGCGCGCGTGGCGTTGAGGTCGATGATGCGCTGGTTCGACGAGCCGCGGAACCTGAGCGTGATGTCGTAGAGCTCCTGCACCCAGGGGCCGTCGACGAGGATGTCGATGCAGTCGAGCAGGCGGTCGGTCACCTCGGTGTGATGGCGCGCGCCGGGCATGAGCTCATCGAGCGTGTCGCCCGTGAAGCACCAGATGGTCTTGGCGGGAGCGCCGCCCGTCGCGCCGGCAACCGCCCCGTCACCCGCCGCACCGACCGGCCCGCGCGGGAAGCGCTCCCGCACGCGCTCGAGGAAACCCACGAGACCGCGCTGGTTCTCGGGCTCCATGGGCTCGCCGCCGAGCACCGTGAGGCCGTCGCAGAACGGATGGTCGACGCTCACGATGATCTCGTCCTCCACCGCGCGCGTGAAGGGCTCACCTGCCGTGAAGCTCCAGGCACCCGAGTTGAAGCAGCCCGGGCACCCGCGCCTGCAGCCCGACACGAACAGCGTGGTGCGCACGCCCTCGCCGTTGGCGATATCTGAGTACTTGATCTCGGCGTAGTTCATGCTGCGCTGCCCTGCTCCCCGGCCGGCCCGCTACAGGTGCAGCACGCGGTCGCGGATCTCCTCGGTGCGGCCCTGGTTCCAGAACTGCGTGCCGATGTAGCCGCAGGTGCGGCGCGCCACGTTGAGCTTCTCCTGGTCGCGGTTGCCGCAGTTGGGGCACTCCCACACGAGCTTGCCGTCGTCCTCGACGATCTTGATCTCGCCGTCGTAGCCGCACACCTGGCAGTAGTCGCTCTTGGTGTTGAGCTCCGCGTACATAATGTTGTCGTAGATGTACTGCATGACGCGGATGACGGCCTTGAGGTTGTCCTGCATGTTGGGCACCTCGACGTAGGAGATGGCGCCGCCGGGGCTGAGCGCCTGGAACGCGCTCTCGAACTTGAGCTTGTCGAAGGCGTCGATCTTCTCGCTCACGTGCACGTGGTAGCTGTTGGTGATGTAGCCCTTGTCCGTGACGCCCGGGATGATGCCGAAGCGGCGCTGCAGGCACTTGGCGAACTTGTAGGTCGTGGACTCGAGCGGCGTGCCGTAGAGCGAGTAATCGATGTTCTCGGCGGCCTTCCACTCGGCGCACTTGTCGTTCATGTGCTGCATGACCGTGAGCGCGAACGGCGTGCCCTTCTCGTCGGTGTGGCTCGCGCCGGTCATGTACTTCACGCACTCGTAGAGGCCGGCGTAGCCGAGCGAGATGGTGGAGTACCCGCCGTAGAGGAGCTTATCGATGGTCTCGCCCTTGTCGAGGCGCGCGAGCGCGCCGTACTGCCAAAGGATCGGCGCGGCGTCGGAGAGCGTGCCCTTGAGGCGCTCGTGGCGGCAGCGCAGGGCCTTGTGGCAGAGCTCCAGGCGCTCGTCGAAGATCTCCCAGAAGCGGTCCTCATCACGCGCCGAGGAGCACGCGACGTCGACCAGGTTGATGGTCACGACGCCCTGGTTGAAGCGGCCGTAGTACTTGGGTTTTCCCGGCTCGTAGTTCTTGGCGCGCGCCACGTTGTCGTAGCCGTTGCCCGAGCGGTCGGGCGTGAGGAAGCTGCGGCAGCCCATGCAGGTGTAGACGTCGCCCTCGCCGGGCTTCTCGCCTGCCGAGAGCTTGAGCTCGCGCATCTTCTTGGCCGAGATGTAGTCGGGCACCATGCGCTTGGCGGTGCACTTGGCGGCGAGCTGCGTGAGGTAGAAGTACGGGCTCCCCTCGGAAACGTTGTCCTCCTCGAGCACGTAGATGAGCTTGGGGAACGCGGGCGTGATCCACACGCCGGCCTCGTTCTTCACGCCCTCGTAGCGCTGGCGGAGCGTCTCCTCGATGATCATCGCGAGGTCGTGCTTCTCGGCCTCGGAGCGGGCCTCGCCGAGGTACATGAACACGGTCACGAACGGCGCCTGGCCGTTGGTGGTCATGAGGGTCACGACCTGGTACTGGATGGTCTGCACACCGCGGCGGATCTCGTCGCGCAGGCGCTCCTCGACCACGTGCGCGATCTTGTCCTCGCTCGCCTCGAAGCCGAGCTCGGCGAGCTCCTCCTCGACGCGGTGGCGGATCTTCTGGCGGCTCACCTCGACGAACGGCGCGAGGTGCGTGAGCGAGATGGACTGGCCGCCGTACTGGCAGCTCGCCACCTGCGCGATGATCTGCGTGGCGATATTGCAGGCCGTCGAGAAGCTGTGCGGGCGCTCGATGAGCGTGCCCGAGATGACCGTGCCGTTCTGCAGCATGTCCTCGAGGTTCACGAGGTCGCAGTTGTGCATGTGCTGGGCGAAGTAGTCCGAGTCGTGGAAGTGGATGATGCCCTCGTTGTGGGCCTCGACCACGTCGGCGGGCAGCAGCACGCGCTGCGTGAGGTCCTTGGAGACCTCGCCGGCCATGTAGTCGCGCTGCACGGAGTTGACGGTCGGGTTCTTGTTGGAGTTCTCCTGCTTGACCTCTTCGTTGTTGCACTCGATGAGCGAGAGGATCTTGTCGTCGGTGGTGTTCTTCTGGCGCTTCAGGCTCTGCACGTAGCGGTAGATGATGTAGCGGCGCGCGACCTCGAACTTGTCGAGCTTCATGAGCTCGTCCTCCACGAGGTCCTGGATCTCCTCGACCGAGACGGTGTGGCCGGCGGCCTCGCAGGCGTCGGCGACGTTCTGGGAGGCGTAGACCACCTGGCGCTCCGTGAGGCGGTCGCTTTCCTGCACCTCGCGGTTGGCGGCGCGGATGGCGTTCTCGATCTTCTCGATGTCGAAGGCGACCTCGGTACCGCTGCGCTTGATGATCTTCATGGGAGCCCTCTCGTGTCTGCTCGCGGACTGTTTTGCGGGGGTGCGCCAGGCGCTGCCGGCGCGTGCCGGGCGCGGGCGCCGTGCCGCATCGGTAATCTATCTTACGCGAGACTTCGGCACTACACATTGTGAACTTTTCCGCTTCGACATCTACATGTTGTGTTTTGGCAGGTCAACGCAATTGGCTTATTTCCGCTCACATTAGCCTGGCGGAGCGCACGGCGCGCGTCCCCCTCCCCCTTGGGCGCTCTACCTGCCGCGGCGGCGCAAGGGCGCTCTCCATAGACGTGGACGCGCCTTCACAATCGGTGGAGGCGCGGTTGGGGAAAGCTCGGGGGATTCCGCTTGAGCCTAGATGTTGTGCGCGCCGATGGGTACAAGGGGACCGGGTGCACCCGCGCCCAGGCGGCACGCCCCGCGCCGGCGCCCTGCGCCCCGGTGGGCGCGCCGCATCCGCGCCATAGGAACAGGAGATATCATGGCACGCATCTTCAACAGCCCCGGCAAGTACGTCCAGGGCCCCGACGCCCTCGCCGAGCTCGCCCGCTACACCGAGGCGCTCGGCTCCTCCGTCCTCGCGATCTCGACCGCGGCGGGCATCGAGCGCGTCGGCGCCAAGATCGAGGCGGGTTTCGCCGAGAGCGCCGCGTCGGTCGCCTTCGAGGCGTTCAACGGCGAGTGCTCCGACGCCGAGATCGACCGCATCTGCGCCGCGGCCACGGCGGCCGGCGCCGACGTCATCGCCGGCGTGGGCGGCGGCAAGGTGCTCGACACCGCGAAGGCCGTCGCGTACAAGCTCGGCGTGCCGGTGGCGATCTGCCCCACCATCGCCTCGTCCGACGCGCCGTGCAGCGCGCTCTCGGTCATCTACACCGAAGACGGCGTCTTCGACCGCTACCTCTTCCTCCCCTCCAACCCCGACATCGTCCTCATGGACACGACCGTCATCGCGGCCTCGCCGGTGCGCCTCACGGTCTCCGGCATGGGCGACGCGCTCGCCACCTACTTCGAGGCGCAGGCCTCCGTCGACTCCGAGGCCGACACCTGCGCCGGCGGCAAGGCGACGAGCGCCGCGCTGGCGCTGGCCAAGCTCTGCTTCGAGACGCTCATGGCCGACGGCGTGAAGGCCAAGGTCGCCCTCGAGGCCGGCTGCCTCACGCCCGCCGTCGAGCGCGTGATCGAGGCGAACACCCTGCTCTCGGGCATCGGGTTCGAGAGCTGCGGCTTGGCGGCGGCGCACGCCGTGCACAACGGCATGACGCAGCTGCCCGAGACGCACGGCTGCTACCACGGCGAGAAGGTCGCCTTCGGCACCCTCGTCCAGCTCGTGCTCGAGAACGCCCCCACCGAGAAGCTCGAGGAGGTGCTCGGCTTCTGCATGGAGGTCGGCCTGCCCGTGACCCTCGAGGAGCTGGGCGTCGAGGACGCCTCGCGCGAGCGCATCATGGCGGTCGCCGAGGCCGCGTGCGCGCCCGGCGACACCATGGGCAACATGCCCTTCACGGTGACCCCCGCGATGGTCTGCGATGCCATCCTCGCCGCCGACGCGCTCGGCCACTACTACCACCTCGACCTCGCATAAGCCCGTCTATCGACGGCAGGCGCCCCGGACGGCCTCGCGGCGACGAGCCGCGGGGCCGTTTTCGCGCGCGGCGGCAGCATCGCACGCGCGATGGGGCCGTGCCGGGACCGTTTTCGCGCCCGCCACGGGCCGCCTCTCCGCATCGCGGGGCCGTTTTCGCGCGCTCGTTGCGGAATTCGGTGTGAGAATCGCCATGGGGTCGCGAGACCCGCGACGGGCACCTCTGCGACCTGCGGTTTTGTGAGCCTCGCTGCGCGATGCGGGCAACGGTACTAAACTTGACACCGAATTCCGCAACGAGCGTGCAACGGCACCCGATTCCGCGACCCGGTACCGTGGATACCCGCGCCCTGGGCGCCGCGGCGGCCAGCCGCGCGCACGGGCGCCTGAAACCCAGAGGAGGAGACCCCGCGCTATGACCGAATGGCTGGTACGTCGATTCATCCGCGACCACGAGCGCACCTCGGACCCTGACGTGCGCACCCGCTATGGGCAGTTCGCGGGAGCGGTGTGCATCGTCTTGAACATCGCGCTCTGCCTGGCGAAGGGAGCGATCGGCCTTGTCGCGGGCTCCGTCTCGATCGTCGCCGACGCGGTGAACAACCTCTCGGACGCCGCCTCGAACATCGTGAGCCTCCTGGGGTTCAAGCTCGCGAGCCGCCCGGCCGACCCCGAGCACCCCTACGGGCACGGGCGCTACGAGTACCTCGCCGGCCTCGTGGTCGCGGCGCTCGTGCTCGCCATCGGCATCAACCTCGTGATGTCCTCGGTGGGCAAGATCGCCGCGCCCGAGCCCACGGGCTTCTCCGCCGCGCTCGTGGCGGTGCTCGCGCTTTCCATCGCGGTGAAGCTGTGGATGGCGGCGTTCAACCGCGCGCTCGGGCGGCGCATCGGGTCGGACACCCTCGAGGCGACCGCCATCGACTCGCGCAACGACGTGATCAGCACCGCGGCGGTGCTCGCCTGCGCCTGCATCTCGCGGGCGACCGGCATCGAGCTCGACGGGTGGGCGGGCCTCGCGGTGGGCGCCTTCATCTGCTGGAGCGGCGTGGGGCTTTTGCGCGACGCCGTGAACCCGCTGCTCGGCGAGGCGCCGAGCCCCGAGCTCGTGGAGCACATCCGCACCAAGATCCTCTCCTACCCCGGCGTGCTCGGCACGCACGACCTCATGGTGCACGACTACGGCCCCGGGCGGCAGTTCGCAAGCGCGCACGTCGAGATGGCCGCCGAGGCCGACCCGCTCGAGAGCCACGACCTCATCGACAACATCGAGCAGGACTTCAAGACCGAGGACGGCCTCATCGTCACCCTGCACTACGACCCCATCGTGACCGACGATCCCGAGGTGCTCGACATGCGCAACTGGATCGCCACGGCGGTGCGCGGCATCGACGGGCGCATCACGATCCACGACCTGCGCTGCGTGCCCGGCCCCACGCACACGAACGTGATCTTCGACTGCGTGCGCCCCGCCGACCTCGCACTCACCGCCGACGAGCTGCGCGGGCGCGTGGCCGCCCTCGTGCAGGACCGCTACCCGCGCACCATCGCCAAGATCACCGTCGACGAGAGCTACGTGAGCTCGCAGCAGTAGGCGGCAGAGCGCCCCGGTCGCCGTGAGGCAGATGGCGGCCGGCGGGGGCGCCCCGAGCCGAACCTAGAAGTCGATGACGGCCGAGAGCAGCGCCATCGAGCTCTCGTCCACCAGGTAGCGCGCCCGCGCGCGCCTGAACTGCGCCTCGACGGCCTCCGGCGCGGTGCCGCCCTCGGTGGTGCGCGCCGCCACGACGGCGTCGAGGTCGAGCGTGCGCACGATGTCGCGGCCGATAAGCTCGCTCGCCTCCCTGAAGGCCTCGAGCGGGAGCTCCGAGATGTCGCAGGAGCGCTTCTCGGCCTCGAGCACCAGGTGCCCCACGACCGCGTGCGCCTCGCGGAACGGCATGCCGCGTTTCGCGAGGTAGTCGGCCACGTCGGTCGCCGCGAGATGCCCGCGGTCCATGGAGGCGCGCATGCGGTCCGCGTTCACGGTCCACGTCGAGACCATGCCGGCCATCACGGCGAGCGCCTGCTCGACCGTGCGCGCGGCGTCGAGCGCGCCCTCCTTGTCCTCCTGCATGTCCTTGTTGTACGCGAGCGGAAGGCCCTTGCAGGTCACGAGCAGCTGCACGAGGTCGCCCACCACGCGCCCGCATTTGCCGCGGATGAGCTCGGCGAAGTCGGGGTTCTTCTTCTGCGGCATGATCGACGAGCCCGTCGAGAAGGCGTCGGAGAGCGTGATGAACCCGAACTCCTGGCTGCTCCAGAGCACGATCTCCTCGCCGAGGCGCGAGAGGTGCACGGCGCACACGGCGCAGGCGTACTCGAGGTCGAGCAAAAAGTCGCGGTCGCTCACGGCGTCGAGCGAGTTCTCGATCACCCGTGAGAAGCCGAGCTCCTCGGCCGTCATGTGACGGTCGAGGGGGTAGCTCGTGCCGGCGAGCGCCGCTGCGCCCAGCGGCGAGGCGTCGGCCGCGTCGAAGGCGGCGCGCAGGCGCGTGAAGTCGCGCGTGAGCATCCACACGTAGGCGAGCAGATGGTGCGAGAAGAGCACCGGCTGCGCGTGCTGCAGGTGCGTCATGCCCGGCAGCACCGTGTCGCCCGCCGCCGCGGCGGCGTCGAGCAGCGCGCACCTGAGCCCGAGGTTCGCCTCCATGAGCCGGCGGGCGAGCGCCTTGGCGGCGAGCCTGGTGTCGGTCGCCACCTGGTCGTTGCGGGAGCGCCCGGTGTGCAGGCGCGCGCCGGCCTCGCCGATGCGGGAGGTGAGCTCGCGCTCGATAGCCATGTGGATGTCCTCGTCGGCGATATCGAACGTGAAGGCCCCCGCGTCGATATCGGCCTCGATGCCGTCGAGCCCCGCCCGGATGGCCGCCGCATCCTCCTCGGAGATGATCCCCTGGGCGGCGAGCATCGCCGCATGTGCGCGCGACCCGGCGATATCCTGCCGGTACAGCACCTTGTCGACGGGCAGCGACGCGCCGAACTCCCGCGTCACGGGCGCCGCGCCCTCCTCGAACCTACCGCTCCACAGCGCCATGCGCCCGATCCTTTCCAAACCCGGCGCACGCCGCGGCGACGCCTCCTGACCTTCTCGTCTCCTCCATGCGGGAGCGCCCCCTAAAGGGAAGCGGCCTGCGCATATGCTACCGCGCCGCCGCCCTCGACCACGCCGAAACCCGCGGCCTGCGCGGCATCGGCCTTGGCGGCGGGTGCCGCCGCACCCGAATCCACGCCCGGGGCCGCCGGCGCCGAGCCCTGGCCGCCCGCCAGCGCGCCCTGCTTCATCGCCCAGGTCTTGAGCGAGAGCGCCTGGATGTCGATGAAGCCCTTCGCGGCCTGCTGGTCGAACGCGTCGTCGTTGTCGTAGGTGGCGAGCGTCCGGTCGTAGAGGGCCTCGGCGCTCTTGCGCCCGACGACCGTGCAGGAGCCCTTGTAGAGCTTGAGCTTGACGCTACCGGTGAGCACCTGCTGCGTGGCACCCATGAACGCGTCGATGGCGAGCTTGAGCGGGCTGAACCAGCGGCCGTTGTAGACCTGGTCGGCCCAAGTCTGCTCGAGGCCGAGCTTCATGTGGAGCACGTCGCGCTCCAGGCAGAGGTCCTCGAGCGCCTTGTGCGCCTGGATGATGGCGAGGCCCGCCGGCACCTCGTAGCACTCGCGGCTCTTGATGCCCACGTAGCGGTTCTCGATCATGTCGATGCGGCCGAAGCCCGCCGCGCCGGCGATGGCGTTGAGCTCGCCCACGAGCTCGACGAGGCCCATCTTCTCGCCGTTCAGGCTCACGGGCACGCCCGCCGCGAAGCCGAGCTCCACGTAGGTGGGCTCATCGGGCGCCTCGAGCGGGCTCGCGGTCATCGTCCAGATGTCCTCGGGCGGCTCGTTCCAGGGGTCCTCGAGCACGCCGGCCTCGATGGCGCGGCCCCACAGGTTGTCGTCGATGGAGTAGGGCTTGTCGAGGCTCACGTCGACCGGCACGCCGTGCGCCTTGGCGTAGGCGATCTCGTCGGGCCGCATGCCGAGGTCCCACTCGCGCACCGGCGCGATGACCTTGAGCGTGGGGTCGAGCGCCATGATCGACGTCTCGAAGCGCACCTGGTCGTTGCCCTTGCCCGTGCAGCCGTGCGCCACGGCCACGGCTCCGTGCTTGTGCGCGGCCTCGACGAGGTGCTTGGAGATGAGCGGCCGGGAGAGGGCCGAGAGCAGCGGGTACTTGTTCTCGTACATGGCGTTGGCGGCGATGGCGCAGGCGAGGTAGTCGTAGGCGAACTCCTCCCGCATGTCGACGACCTCGCAGGCCACCACGCCGAGCGCCTTGGCCTTGGCCTCGATCTTCTCGAGCCCGTCGTGCTCCTGGCCCACGTTGCCGAGCACGCAGACCACGTCGTAGCCGAGCTCGTCCTGGAGCCACTTGACGCAGACGGAGGTGTCGAGGCCGCCCGAGTAGGCGAGCACGACCTTGTCCTTGGCGGGCGCGGAGACCTGGGGGGTGCCGGTGTTGGCGGTGGCGGTGGCGTTCATGGTTCGTCCTTTCACATGGTGGGGATGCGGACGAGCCCTTCAAAGGCGCTGGTGTATGTCGATGGGGGTTCCGGGTGCCTGGGAGGCGGCGGGCGCATGGCGCGCGGGGCTCGGCATCACCCGGAGGGAAACGACGACGTACCTTATCGGGACTCTGGGGATGCGCGAGATGCGCGCGGGCAGAGACGACCGGTTATCGTCGTCGAGAGATCGCGCGCTGGCGTCGGTTCTGTGCATCGGCGGCGCACTGGCCGGGCAGGATGGCGCTAGCCGCCATGCCCTCGTATGTCGCCTGCGTGTCGTGCACCTTACAGCCCCTCGCCGGAAACGGACGCGATCTGGATGCGCGCCGTGCCCGCAGGTTTCCGGGCGCGTGCGCGTTGGGGGGTATCCTACCCTATCGCGCACCGCTTTGCCAAGCTAAAGTTCTTCCTGCCGCGTTTTGTTTCGAGACGGTAAACCGCGCCGCTCGTCCTCGACGATGCACGCGATGCGGCGACGGAGCAGCGCGAGGCAGGCCACCGGCACGACGATCACGAAGGCGCTCGCGCCCACGAGCACGCCCTGCACGCCGAAGGCGGCCGCGGCGGCGGGCGCGGCCTCGAGCGGCAGCACCCCCGCGCCGTTGAACCCGGCGTTCATGATCGAGTTGACGCGCCCCATCACCCCGAGCGGCGTGTGCAGCTGCACAAGCGTGCTCTGGAGCGGCGTGATCGCGCCGAAGGCCACGCCCAGGAGGAGCTGCCCGCCGAGCGCGCAGGCGACATGCGGCGTGCCCACGTAGAGCAGGCAGGCCGCCCCCTCGAGCGCGATGAGGAGCATGAGGGTGCGCACGTTCACGTGGCGGCGCGGCACCTTGAGCGCGAGGACGGAGCCCGCGACGCTGCCCACGCCGGCCGCGCTCGACAGCCACCCCATCCACGCGATATCGACCTTGAGGACGTCGCGGTAGAAGAGCGACTCGAGCGGGTCGAAGGCGCCGTAGCCCGCGTACGAGAGGAGCCCCACCCAGAAGAGCAGCGCGAGCGAGGGCGTGACCATGACGAGGCGGAGCGCGTCGGCAAACGTCGGCTCGGCGTTTGCGTCCGTGCCCCCGCCTGCGGTGCCCCCGCCGGCCAGCTCACCGGCCGCCACGGTATCGCCGGCCGCGTCCCCGCCGGCCGCCACGGTATCGCCGCCCGTATCCCGGACGCCCGCAGCGCCTGCGCACGCCCGCTCCCCCGCCTCCCCGCTGGTACCGTACACGGCCGAGCACGTGCGCATGAGCGGCACCGCGGCTGCGCCCGCGGCGAGGGCGAGCACGGCGGCGACGAGGAACACGCGCTCCGAGGGCAGCGCGGTCGCGACCGCCGCGCCGAGCGCGGGGCCCGCCGCGACCGAGGCGTACGAGGCCACGGACATGAGCGCGTTCACGCGCTTGAGCTCGTCGGCGTCGGCGGTGAGGTAGGCCGGGTACGCCGAGAGGAACAGGTAGTTGAGCCCCATGGAGAAGCTGAAGAGCGCGCCGAGGCCGAGCACGCGCGCGGCATCGAGCTCGACGACCTGGAAGGCGAGGCTCACCGCGAGCGTGCACCCGAGCGTCACGGCCGTGTGCGCCCGCGGCCCGCGCATGGACGAGACGACGCCGCCCACGGCGTTGCCGGCGACCACCGCCGCCGCGAGCACGCCCACCGTCACGGACAGGTAGACGGTATCGGCGCCGAGCCGGTAGGTGAGCGTGCCGATGACCCCGATGAAGTAGGCGGCCTGCATGCCCAGATACAGCAGGAACCGCACGGCGACGAGCGCCCACGTGCCGCGGGGCAGACGCGCGGGCGCCGGATGCGCGACCACAGACCCTCCCCTCGCGCTCGGCGCCGGCCCGCCGGTGGGAACCCCGCCGGCGCGAGGGCGCCCCGCTGACTCGCTACTTGGCGTCCGCCCAGGTCTCGCCGCACGACGCCTCGGCGATGAGCGGCACCCTGAGCTCGACGGCCCCCTCCATGACCTCGCGGACCATGGCGATGAGCGCCTCGACCTCCTCGGCGGGGCACTCGAAATCCAGCTCGTCGTGCACCTGCAGGATCATGCGGGCGGCAAAGCCCTCCTCGCGCAGGCGGCGCGCGACCCGCGCCATGGCGATCTTGATGATGTCGGCCGCGCTCCCCTGCATGGGGTGGTTCATGGCCGTGCGCTCGCCGAACGCGCGCTGCGCGGGGATGCGCATCTTGAGCTCGGGGATGGGGCGGTGCCGGCCGAACATGGTCTCCGCGTACCCGAGCCGCTTGGCGTCGGCGACGGTGCGGTCCAGGTAGGAGCGCACGCCGGGATAGGCCTCGAAGTAGCGGTCGATCATCTCGCGCGCCTCGGCCATGGGGATGTCGAGCGACTGCGAGAGGCCGTAGGCCTGCTGGCCGTAGACGATGCCGAAGTTCACGGCCTTCGCGCGGCTGCGCAGCTCGCGCGTGACCTCCTCGACGGGCACGTCGAACACGCGCGCCGCGGTCTCGGCGTGGAAGTCCTCGCCCTCGCGGAAGGCGCGGATGAGGTGCTCGTCGCCCGAGAGATGCGCGAGCAGCCTAAGCTCGATCTGCGAATAGTCCACCGCCACGAAGACGCTGCCCGGCGCGACCGAGAACGCCGTCTTCACGGTGTGCCCGAGCTCGGAGCGCGTGGGGATGTTCTGCAGGTTGGGGTTGGACGAGGAGAGGCGGCCCGTCGCGGTGACGGTCTGGTTGTAGGTGGTGTGCACGCGCCCGTCCTCGCGGCGGAGCGGCCCCAGCGTGTCCAGGTAGGTCGACTTGATCTTGGTCTTCTCGCGGTACTCGAGGATGAGCCGCACGAACTCGTTGTCCTGGGCGAGCTCCTCGAGCACGTGGGCGTTCGTGGAGTAGTAGCCGCGCTGCGTCTTCTTGAGGCCCTTGGCGGGCAGGCCCATCACGTCGAAGAGGATGTGGCTGAGCTGCATGGGGCTCGAGATGTTGAACGACTCGTCGCCGGCCATCGCGCGGATGCGGCGGGCGAGGTCGTCGATCTGGTCGCCGAGGCCGCCGGCGAGCTCCGCGAGGCGCTCCGGGTCGACGAACATGCCCGTGCGCTCCATGGCGGCGAGCACCGGCACGAGCGGCATCTCGATGTCGCAAAAGACCTCGCGAGCGCCCTCGGCCTCGAGCGCGCGCATGAGGGGCTCCACCGCCGCCCGGGCGACCGCCGCCGCGCGCTCCGCGCCCGCCGGGGCGCCGTCCGGCGCACCCTCCTCGCCCGCCGCGGCAGGCAGGGCGGTGTGCAGGTAGGTGTCCGCGATGTAGGCGTCATCGAAGCTCGAGCGCACCGAGTCGAGCACGTAGGCGGCGACCACCGTGTCGAAGATGCGCTCCGGGTCGACATCGAGCGGGTCCATGAGCTCGGGCTCGGCCGAATCGATCGGCGAGAGCTCGTGCAGAAGCGCCTTGACGTCGGGCGAGGCCACGCGGCCCTCGGCGAAGAGCCGCCCGAGCGCGCCCGCCACGAGGCCGTGCGCGCAGTCGAAGCCCGCGACCGTCCCGAGCGCGGAGGCCGCGGCGCCGGCCGGCTCGTCGAGCGCGACGAGCGCGCGGCCGGTCGCGACCCAGAGCGTGTGGGTGAGGCCGAAGAGCGCCCCCTCCTGCTTGTCGTCATCGAGGACCGCCGCGACCCACTCCCCCGCCACGATCGCGCGGTCGAGCTCCGCGAGCGCCTCCTCGACGCCCGCGCCCGTGCCGGCGTCGGCGCGGATGGCGCTCGCGAGCTCGAGGGCGCCCGGCGCCTGGGCGGGCTCGCCGTCGCCGATGAGGGCGAGGAAGCGGTTCTGCATCGCCATGATGCCCAGCGCGCCGAGCGCCTCGGTCACCGCCGCCGCATCGAACGCGGGGAACGCCGTGTTCTCGAAATCGAGCTCGACCGGAGCGTTCGTCTGGATGGTCGCCACGCGGCGCGAGAGCAGGGCATCGTCAATGTGCGCGCGAAGGTTCTCGCCCATCTTGCCCTTGACCTCGTCGGCGTGGGCGATGACCTCGTCGAGCGAGCCGTACTGCGCGATGAGCGCGCTCGCCTTCTTGGGGCCGATGCCCGGCACACCGGGGATGTTGTCCGACGTGTCGCCCTTGAGGCCGTAGAAATCGGGCACGAGCTCGGGCGTGATGCCATGGTAGAGGTCCTCGACCGTCTCGGGCGTCATGATCTGCACGTCCGAGAGGCCCTTCTTGGTACCCACGATCTTCACGTGCTCAGTCGAGAGCTGGTACATGTCGCGGTCACCCGTGACGAGGAACATGTCGCACCCGGCGGCCTCCCCGGCACGCGCGAGCGTACCCAGGATGTCATCGCCCTCCCAGCCCTCGGCCTCGAGCACGGGGACGGAGAGACGCTCGAGCAGCTCCTTGATCATGGGGAACTGCGGGCGCAGATCGGGATCCATGGGCGGGCGCTGGGCCTTGTACTGCGGGAGCATCTCCATGCGCACGCTCGGCTTGCCCTTGTCGAACGCCACGGCCACGCCGTCAGGGTGGAACGCGTCGACCATCTTGAGGAACATGTTGAGGAACCCGAACACGGCGTTGGTAGGCCGGCCGTCCGGCGCGTTCATGGTGGGCGGTACGGCGTGGAACGCGCGGTGCATGAGTGAGTTGCCGTCGATGACGGCGAAGACGCGGCGAGCGTCGGAAGCGGTCTTGGGACTGGCGGTGGCGTGCGTATCGGGCATGCAGATCCTCTCTGTCTATACGTTCCCCTCAGTCTACCCCATCGCGCGGGCACACACCGGGCTTCCAAAGATCGCCTCGCGCCGACGGCATCCCTCATGAATCCCACCACTTGGCGGTCCGCGGTATAAGCAGGCGGGGAACGGGTAAGCGGAGAGTACCCATGCTATAGGCGACGGATCGCCGGCAGAACTCGCCCGAACAGTTCGCGCCGCCTAGAATCGAGGTCCCATGACCCGTATCACCCGCCGCCTGGAGACCGCCATCCTCGCCTTCCTCATGCTGGGCACCCTCCTTCTCGTCACCTGCGCGCCCGCGCTGGCGCTGCCCGCCCCCTCGGGCGAGGAGCCGGTCGCCGCGGCATCCACGGACGGATCGCCGGACGGGAGCGATCCCGCGGTCACAGGCGTCGACAAGATCGCCGACCCCGACAGCTCCTCCTCCTGGACCGATTTCCTCGGCGGCGAGAACGATGGCTCCTACAGCACGGCGAACGCGGGCCGCATCTGGGTCGATGCCTCGGTATACGCCGGCGAGGAAGCGGCTTCGGCGGCGGGCAGCGCCGACGGGTCCTTCCACGACCCCGAGAACGGCTTTCTCGTGAGCATCTCCGCCATCGCGCAGACCGCGTCCATCCACCAGCAAGACGGCGGCGGCCACGATGTCGTGTTCGTCGTGAGCATGAACAGCGTGCTCGGCAGCATGGTCTATGCGGAACGCCCCTATGCCGACTACGTGGTGTCGGCCCTGAACAGCGCCATCGGGCGACTCATGGCAGAAAACGAAGGCAGTGCGGAGCCCACGCGCGTCGCCGTCGTCGGCTACTCCTCCGAGGCCACCGTCCTCATGCCGCTCGCCGCATACGAGCCCGCGCCTGACGGAGCCTACCTGGACTACGACGAGACATCCCGCTCCGTCGACGTGACGGCGCGCATGGCGGGAGCGCCTGCATCCGGCAGCGCGAGCACCACCGCGAGCGCGAGCCTGGGAGGCGGCTCGTACCTGCAGCGCGGCATCTACCTTGCAGGCGACATGCTCTCCCACGCCGGCTCCGCCGGCGCTACGGGCCACTCTCCCGAGCTTGTCATCATGGGCGTGGAGAACCCTCCCATGGCGAGCACGAATGTTGAGAACCCTCCTGCCTACACCGGTGGCTCCACGGGGTTCCTCGGACCGCTCCCCAATTCCCGTGAAACCGGCTACGGAACCGACAGCATGCTCGCGACCATGCTCACCATGCGCTCGGTGCAGCAGCGCGTGGACGCCGCCTACGCACCGGGAGGAAGCCGGCTCACCATCTACACGACCGGCATCGACACCACGGATGCCGTCGCCTACCTGCTTGATACCGCGGAGGGCCAGGCGGAGCGCGAGCTCACGGCCACGGTCGGCGGACGCACCGTCGACCTCAAGGCAAACCTCGCGCAAGCCGCCCGTTCCTACGCCCAAGCGGCTGAGCAGGGCGACGACACCGTATCGCTCGACCTCTACGGGTCGGGACGAACGGGCATCGTGGCGGAATCCGTCGAGTTGCCGATCATCTCCGGCCTTCTAGACGAGGAAGACCCCGCGAATGTGAGCTGCGTGGACCGGCACTACTCGTCGCGCAGCGCATCGGCCGTCGGCTGGGCATTCGCCTCTGCCCTCGACGAGATCTTCGATGTGCACTACACCTCCCCCGTCGATGCCGACGATGCGATCGCAGGAGGAAGCCGCATCGAGGCGCACAGCGCAGTGGGCGCCGGAATGGAGGTCTCGTCCGTCACCGGCGTGCAGTACGGCGACTCGCTGCTCACCGGTTCCCTCGCGGCGCAGGCGATACAGATGAGCCTCGAGAACCCTGGCGACCTCTCGGGTGCGACGCACGAGTTCAACTACCTCGTCCAGAGCATCAATGATCGCTACCACCTGGGTTACGACGCCTACAACCTGTTCTATGAGGCCAAGGCGGACGGACAGGTTTCCTACGATGCGGCGAGCGGCGCGTTCTCGAACCGCGTCTCGTGGTACATCGATGCCGACCATCATATGGTTGCAGGAGATGGCGGCGTCCCCTACCGCTTCGCCACGCAGCGCGAGATCGATACCATCACCACGGGCACCGGCGACGCCCAGATTCTAGAGCGCATCGACCGCGCCCGCGATGCTGGAGCGACCGCCGTATGCGAGACCTATCTCTACATCGGCAACCTGCCCAACTTCTACACCGGCGGGGATGTGGCGCTCTACGACTTCTACATCGCCGTCGAAACCGACCTCGACACGCGCGCCCAGACCGTATACGTATCGGTCCCCTCGGACGCCGTGCCCGCGCTGCGCACCGACGTCACCCTCCATGCCGACGGACGGGCGAGCATGTCGATCGACGGGGCCGAGGACCTGAGTCCGCTCCGCATGATCTTCGAAGTCGCTCCGCGCGCCGAGGTGCGCGGAGCAATCGAGCGGGTGCACGCAGGAGATGTGGCGGCGCTGAGCGAGCTCGAAGCGGCGCTCGGGTCCGCCTGCTACGAAGACGCCGCGGGATCGCTCGCCGTCACCGCGCTCGCGGTCGATGGCAGCGGCGATAGCGCGCAGACGGCTACCATCGTGACCGGCGCGGCGGCTGCGGGCAACAGCGCGTACGTGCTCGCGCAGGACCAACCGCTCTACACGCTCGCCCCGGGAACGCAGGAGCCTTCGGGCGAGCTCCCCGCGCCAAGCGACCTCGCGCCCCTCATGCGCGCCCCGCGCGCTGGCGAGACCCTCTACTACATGACCACCGCGTACCGCGCCACGTTCGCCGCTGGCGAGCAGACCGCGAGCGCCGAAGCGTATGATGCGGTCCATCCCTACCAGGTCGCCCAAGAGGATAATCCGTCCTGGTATTCCGGCGCCGACGGCCGCTACGCGCTTTCCGCGGGAACACCGGCGCGCTCGAGCTCCTCCGCCGCGGTCGCGACGACGAAGACGGAGAACGCCACCGGCACGGCATCGTACCGCCAGCTGCTCACTGGCACGCATGAGGGCGGGGCGTTCGTGCTCACGGCCGAGCTGGGGAACAATGGCTCGTACCGCTTCGAGACGGAGCACGAGGAGCCCAAGCCGGAGGAACCCGGAACGGAAGACCCTGATCCCGAAACGCCTGGTGATACCGACCCCGGCGATACCGGCGGCGGAACGGACGGCGAGCCCGGAGGCGGGTCCTCGTCGACGGGACCTGCCACAGGAAGCTCTGCAGATGACGCCGCAGGGCAGCAGAACGCATCCGGGGCGCTCGCCGGTACGGGAGATGCCAGCGGCATGGGGCTCGCCGTTGTCCTTGGGGCCGTAGGTATCGTGGCGTGCGCGGCAGGCATCGTGCTTTTCAGGCGCAGGAAGTAACAGCTGGGCCACTCCCAGCGGCATGGGGCTGCTCCTCGTGACATGAGGCCGCCCCGTGACATAGGGCAGCTCCCCGTGGCATGATTGCCCCATTGCCAGCAGGTTCTTCCACCCTAGCAAGGAGAAGCAATGTTCAACATCGTCCTCTTCGAACCGGAGATTCCCGCCAACACGGGCAACATCGGCCGTACGTGCGTCGTCACCGGCACGCGCCTGCATCTGATCAGGCCGCTCGGGTTCTCGCTCGATGACAAGGCGCTGCACCGCGCGGGCCTGGGGTATTGGGAGAACCTCGACGTCGCGGTCTATGAGAACTGGGAGGATTACCTCGAACGCTGCGGGCTGGCGGGCGAGGCGCAACCGCCGCAGCTGCATCTCCTCACCAAGAAGGCGCAGCGGCTCTATACCGAGGCGACGTATCGCGACGGCGACTACCTGGTGCTAGGCAAAGAGAGCTCCGGCATCCCCGAGGAGGTCCTGGCGGCGCATCCTGCGTGCTGCGAGCGCATCCCCATGCTGCCCGATGCGGAATCGCTCGACAACGCCGCGTCGTGGAAGACGCCCGCAGGCGAGGACCTGGCGCATGAGGCGCTCAAGCGGCAGGATATCTGCGGCAACTTCATCGACCCCAACGAGGTGCGCATCAGCGCGCTCAACCTGTCGAACGCCGCGGCCGTGGTGCTGTACGAGGCGCTCAGGCAGATCGGGTTCAGGGGATAGCACGAGCAGGGCGGCGGGCGCCAGCGGCCTTTCGCCTGCGTGCCGCTATTTCAGCGAATCGATCCAGCGCTCCACGATGCGCTCCGTGTTCCCGTTGGATAGCGATAGTAGACGACGAGGGTGCTCATAGCGGCCTCCTGGCTGGGTGATGGATGTGGATCGCCACCATTCAACTCCTTGGAGTTGGGTCGAAGTCAAGGGCGACATCTGACGGTCGAAAACATGGATGAAACTTCATAATCGCTGCAGTTGCCAGCACGTGAGATACGCTGTCGACCGATAAAGCGCCAGCTACGCTCGAACGAAAACGGGGCAGAACCGCTCTTGCAGTCCCGCCCCGATAAGCCCGAAGGCTTTGTAACGCATGTTTTCTGTAACAGTCCTGCAGCGTCTGTCAAGCGACGCAGGAAGCGCCATGCCGCAATCGCCGGATTCTCGAGTGCAAGCCCGCTCGCCTCAACAGCTTCGAACAAAATCGAAGAGTTCATGTTTGCGATCAGCGCGGACCGATCCATCGGGCACGGTAGTGGCATAGAGGTGTATCAAGCTGCAAATCTGTACCATCCGGCGCCCATGGAGCCACTTGACACGCAAGCGCCTGGGAATTCCGTAAGAGTTCATAGCGTTGACGAGCATCGCAGGCGGCTTGGCGGAAACGTCAGCCGAAGTAATTTCGTTGAGAATACATGCGCCATGGGCTCCCGCGCTACGGACCTGTCTCGCGTCCTTGTACTGGTAGTGAGCGAGTCTGAGTATTTTATCGCCCCACCTATCGGCGCAGAACCGGACTAGGTCTGCGAACATACCGAAAGGCACAACCTCACAGAACGCCCAGATGGGCATGTCGCCGAAATGTCTCCTCACGACTCCACCCGTATAAGGGTCATTCCTTCGCCTCTTGAACTCCCCTTCGATGCGGGAACGTTCGCTGTCGGAAAGGCTCTCGCGGTAGTCACGCATGAGGGTATAGCCATCCTCTTCATGATCCTCTGCAGCGGCGAGCAGGCGGGCTTTCGCGAAGTGTTCGACGTCGAGAGCCATATGCAACGAGACGTCGCGCAGCATGCGGTCGAGGTTGGAGAGAGTCCTCAGGTGCCCGAAGTCGAGGTTTACGTACTGGCCGTCCCGTGGGCCGCCAACATGCTTGGGGAAGAGCTTCCGGTATGCGTAGACGCGGAAGAACTGGCACTTTGTTCGCAGGTGCGCCTTGGCCTCATCCTCGGAGCAAAGCTCGAAGCTGATTCCCTTTGCTTTCATGTGGGCAATTTGCTGATCAACGCTGAGCAAAGGCTTGGCGCGCGGCTGCGGGAGCTGGATTTCCCAGTTCGGCGAGAGCTCGCTTCATTTCTATCGTTAACGGAAGCTCCCATGACCCCCGCATACGCATCCTTCACTTGTCCTGCTACATCCCAGCCTACGCTGTTCCCAAGGATTGTCCGTATTGGTCACGTCCATCTCAGAAGTTTGCGTATTATTGGATATATCGATCATCTGCAAACTGCGTATTATTGATTCTGCTTGGCTATAATAGATTGCGTATTATTGAAACGTCTCCACATGGCAGCTATGTTCGGTTTGTGCCGATCCGATCGACGATGAGGAGTTGCGATGGAACTCAAACGCACCATCTACAGCAAACTCGTGGAGTGGAAGGAGCGTTCCCAGGGCAGGACCGCCCTTCTCATCGAGGGGGCGCGCCGCATCGGAAAATCGACCATAGCTGAGAAATTCGGCAGGGAAAACTATCGTTCCTTCGTCATCATTGACTTTGCCGTCGCACCAAAGACGGTGCGGGATAATTTTACGGATAATCTCACGAATCTCGACAGGTTCTTCCAAACGATTTCCCTCGAGTACGGTACCCGCCTGTTCCCCCGCGAATCACTCATTGTCTTCGACGAAGTGCAACGATTTCCGCAGGCGCGCGAGGCGGTGAAATACCTCGTCGCCGACGGACGCTACGACATTCTCGAAACGGGCTCCCTTATCTCCATTCGCGAGAACGTCGAGGACATCGTGATCCCGTCAGAGGAAGAGCGTCTCAAGATGTACCCGCTGACCTTCCCGGAGTTTTTGACGGCGGCGGGGGAAGAGCCCCTGCTCTCCTACATCCGCGAATGTTTCCAGCTGCACCAGCCGCTTGAGGACGCCTTCCACAAGAGGGCTTCGCATCTCGTCAGAGAGTACATGCTGGTCGGTGGTATGCCCCAGAGCGTCGTTGCCTACTTTGAGGGAGGGCGCGATTTCTTCTCAGCAGATAGGGAGAAGCGGCGAATCCTCGATCTTTACCGCGATGACATAAAGAAGGCGGCGAAGAGGTACAAGTCAAAGGTGTCGGCGCTGTTCGAGTACATCCCCGGCTATCTCTCCACCCATGAGAAAAAGGTGACACTCAGCAAGGTCGACACAGGCGGAACCTTCGATCGCTACGACGATCCCATCTTTTGGTTGGGGGACTCGATGATGTGCAACCTGTGCTTTGGGTGCAATGACCCGAACGTCGGGTTCGCCCTCACCAGAAATGAGACCAAGGTGAAGTGCTATATGGCGGACACAGGGCTGCTGGTGAGCTTGGCCTTCTCGGAGAACGAGCTAGGCTCGATGGAGCTGTACCGTCAGATAATAAACGGACGGCTCTCACTCAACGAGGGTATGCTGCACGAGAATCTCATCGCTCAAACCGTTGCCTCTGCGGGAAGAAAGCTCTATTTCTATGCACATTACAGCAAGCAGAAACATCGAAACGACATCGAAATCGACTTCTTGCTGTCGAACGGCAGCAAGACCAACGTGAAGGTCTACCCCATCGAGGTGAAGTCGTCGAAGAATTACTCGGCCATTTCCTATGGCGCGTTCAAGAAGCGTTTCGGCAAACGGATCGGTGCCTCCTATATCGTGCATCCGAAATCGCTCTCGGTGGATGAGAACGGGTTGAGGGTGCCGACGTATATGGCGTTCTGTCTAGCGGAGCAGTAAATTAAGCCCCTGGGCATGGCGTTTGCTTCCATCTATCAATATCCGGATCGCGCTACCGCAGCGCGTCTATCAGTCGCGCCCCTTGCCATTACGCTGGTGAAGGGCGATGAGGTCGTCGAGGCGGGAGAAGAGGGTGCCGATGCAGCATTGTTCCTCGCAGCTCGGAAAGCTGAATCGGAGTTCCAAAAATTCCTCGAAACTGTTGCTCCTGCCTACGGTTAACCCCGATGCAGCCGACCTAAAGGGCCTGGCTGTCGCTCCCCTACGCTCCCGTATACGCGTCCTCCGTGCTATTGGAGAAATCCTGCTCGACGAGCTAGGCGCGCTCGGCGTCCGTCTCGGGGATGTCAATGCGCTCAATTTTGAACACCACGGGGCGCGTGCCGTCGTTGCAGCAGGCAATCATCATGCGGTCGTCCGCGGTCCAGCCGTGCATGATGGAACCACCCTGCATGGCCGTGTAGATATAGCGGCTGATGCAGTCCCACGCCTCCGCGCAGGGGAATTTCGGGTCCAGATCGCGCCCGAAGTGCCAGAAGTCGTCCTTGCCGTCCTCGCGCTCGAACAGATACTCTTACCC
Source organism: Enorma burkinafasonensis (assembly GCF_902150035.1). Lineage (GTDB taxonomy): Bacteria > Actinomycetota > Coriobacteriia > Coriobacteriales > Coriobacteriaceae > Enorma > Enorma burkinafasonensis. The sequence continues at coordinate 141,504 of NZ_LR597502.1, read as the reverse complement.
CACCGCAAAGCACGGGCGCGGCCCGCTCGCCGGATCCGCCAGATAGCGCTCCTGCAACTCAGGGAAGCACTTGGTCTCGAGCACCGTCACCTTGCACTGATGTTTCATGGTCGGTTCCTTCTGCAGGACACGTTGTGGTCACGTCCAACGTGTACCCCAGCACGGGCGATCGTTGCACGCGGACACCGCCGTCTTACAGCTCAAGCCGCTCTTGCTCCGCAGCCGCCCGTGCTCTCGCCGCAAGGTAGCTCCGCTGCGTTGCCTGCGTCACCACATCACCCGGCATGAGATGCCCCAGCATGAGCGGGAACTCCGGGTCGTGTTGGTCGCGAAACGCCCTCGCCGCTCCGCGAGCGTCGGCGTTCGCATAGCAATACCGGCACCCGTTGGGGCAGCTGTTGTACGCCCCGATGTCGCGCATCTCCATGCAGGCGCAGCCCTCACGCATGCCGCGATGTGCGAGCTGCCTGCATGTGACGCCGTTCGCCGCGCCGAGCGCCTCCAGGGTCACACAGCCCGCCTGTGCGATGCCATAAGCGGAGTAATCCTTTCGCGTCGCGCACGCCTGCAAGCGTAGCCCGCGCTCGCGCGCGATGCCGCCCAAAAGCTCCGCCATGTAGATGCGCTCTTCCTCCATAAGGGGCAAAAGCTCGGGCATGTTCCGGTCGAGTTTTCGATACGGCTCCACGAAGCTGAACACGCAGCGGCTCACATGCGGCGCCAGGCGGCGGGCCATATCGTCGAATGTGCGCCGATGCGCCTCCGTGGTGTAGCGCTCGCTTAAGAGCACCGGGTCATAGCGCCAGACGATCCGCTCGCGCCCTACGATGCGCTCGAGCTCGATAAGCGTCTCGATACTCGCATCGACATCCGGAACCCCGGGCTCCATGTCGCGCCCATACGCGGTGATGGTGTAGAAGAAATACGTGTTGAAGCGGTCCGTGATCTCGTGCAGGTGCGAAAGGATGGGCGCGTAGTTCTTCGAGCAGAACACGACGCAGTCCACCACCGACGGGTCGAGCTCGTAGCGCGTGACCTTCTCCGGGAAGCGCGGGTTCCGCACCAGCACGTAGCCCTCGGCAAACCGCCTGAGCAGCCAGTCCGTGTAATACTGCACGGTATCCGTCCGCCCGCCAGTGTTGATGATCATGCGCGCCCACCTCCCCCATCACGGCTTCAGCGTTTCATTAGTTCAGTTGTCGCAATTTGCGCGACAACTGGAAGGCCTATACGACATGAACAATATGCAAAACATGCATATTACTGGCCACTACCAGCAGAAATGCCAAGATGGGTAATTTGCAAAATATGCAAATTACCCACCACTACCAGGGGCTCTCGTACGCAGCCATGCCATAAACCTCTCACTTTCATGTCGATTATACCAATAGTAAGAACATCTGTTCGCCATCATTCCCACATTGGGGCACCCGAGCCACAACCATGTCCGCACCGCAGAATATGATGGAACTGCGCGAACAAAGGAGGCGCCATGGACATCCAGCCGTTTATCACCCGTGTCTCCATCGATTGGGATGTCGTCCCAAGCGGCGATTACACCCACGGCATCCCCGCCCTCCACTTCGATAGGCCCATCGATTTCACCACCCCTGTCACCCTGTTCGTCGGCGAGAACGGGTCGGGTAAGTCAACCCTGCTCGAAAGCATGGCGGTGGCCTTTGGGCTCAACGCCGAAGGCGGCTCCCAGGGCTACCGCTTCACCACGTACGACTCGCACGGCTCGCTCCATGAGGCGGTCCACCTCACCAGGAGCATTCGCCGTCCCAAAACGAGCTACTTCCTGCGCGCGGAAAGCTTCTACAACGTCGCCAGCGCCGCCGAGTCGTATCGCGACGACGGTCTATCCCTCACGCCGAAGGAGATCTACTACGCGCGCTACGGTGGCAAGTCGCTCCACGAGCAATCGCACGGAGAGAGCTTCCTTGCGCTGGTGCAGAACACGTTCACCGACAACGGCTTCTACCTGCTCGACGAGCCCGAGGCGGCGCTTTCCCCCATGCGCCAGCTCACGCTGCTCTACGAGCTCCATCTGCTCGCGCAGCACGGCGCGCAGTTCGTCATCGCCACGCATTCCCCCATCCTGATAGGCATGCCCGGCGCCCGCATCCTCTCGTTCGATGACGGGCGCATCCATGAGGTCACTTATGAGGAGACCGAGCACTACCAGGTCATGGAGATGTTCATCAACCGGCGACAGCAGATTCTCGAGCAGCTACTGTCCTGCTTGAACCAAGCAGCGGCGTCGCCGCTCGAAAAAGCTACGGGCATCTAGGGCGCGCACGTCGACGATCCGCGCCTACGACGGGGAGCCAATCCCGCCGAGCGGGGCTCCAAACCAGTCCTCGATCATGTGGCGTGCGATCGACGCCCGTCCGGGAAGCTCGACCTCTCCGGCTTCGACGGCGCGCGCGAGCTCAGCCCGCGTGAACCAACGCGCCGAAGCGACCTCCTCGTGGTCCACGCGGGCATCGGTCGTACGGGCATGAGCGCGAAAACCGAGCATGATGGACGCGGGGAACGGCCACGGCTGGGAACCCAGATAGCGGATCTGGTCGAGCTCGATACCCACCTCCTCCATCGCCTCGCGGGCAACCGCGTGCTCGAGGCTCTCGCCCGCCTCCACGAACCCCGCGGATACCGAGAAGAACCGCGGTCGCCACGCGGTGTTGTTCTGCAGGAGAATCCGGTCGTCATCATCCACGATCGCCGTGATGACCGCCGGCTCGATGCGCGGAAAGAGAAGCCGATCGGGGTCGGCAGGGTTGGAACAGGTCTGAGCCCAACCAGCGAGCGCGGACTTCACGGGCGCGCCACATGCCGGGCAGAAGCGCTGTCCGGCGTGCCACATGCTCACCGCCACCGCGCTCGTAGCGAGGCCGGCGTCGAGCTGGGAAGCACCCGGCGCAAAGGAGCGCAGCTCAACCCAATCGAAGCGCCGGCGCACCGTGCCGAGCATCGGGATGCCCGCGGCACCGAACTCGGCGTCGGCACCGCGATGGCTCGCGGGCGGCACGTCCGTGGCGCGCGTGATATCGAGAGCGAGGTAGGGAACCTCAGGTTCCGCAGCGCAGTCGATGCCGAGGTAGATGGCAAGGCAGCCCTCAAGCGCTGCGATCGAGCGCGCTTCGGCGGGCTCAATGAAGGCGAGCGGAACCTCGCCTGCGGGCGCCTTGGCATCCGGTCGGGGAGCAGCGGGGTCATCCGCGCAGTCCAGCGCCTCCGGAGCCAAGCCGTGCGCGCGGCGCGGCACCGCCACGAGTCCGCCATCGACCAGCATCACGCGCGTGCGGGCATCTGCGAGCAACCGGTCTATGAGGCCGTCCTCGCCGCGGCGCTCGACATCGAGGTCGACCACCGTCTGCGCAAGGGCGAGCCGGTCTTGAAACCCATTGCCGCAAGCCGGCCTGCCTGTTGCATCCATCTCCATCGCACTGCTCCTCTCAATCCTCTCCCCTATACCCAGCGAACCTTGAGGCAAGACCGCTGCCGGAGCTACCGGAGATTCGAAGGGGTCATCCATGCAAAATCCGATGCTCCTCGACCACGGCGAGCGACAGCTCCCTGATCTCGACACCGGCGTCGATGAGGTCGTCGTCGAGCTCCTCGGCATCGGGAACGTTCCCCGAACCGGCGATCTCTATACGCAGGACGCCGTCCTCGAACTCGAAGCGCGCAACCCGGTACTCCGAATCGCCCGCCCACGCCGACACGATGTCCTGGACCCGGCGCAGCTGGTCGTTCTCATGGATGACGCCCATGCTCGACGCACCCAGTAGCAAGGCGATCACCACCGCGGCGAACGCCACCGTGAGGTACCACATCTCGCGCGCCTTGCCCTCCATGACCGAGAACGCGCGCGTCCCCAGCCCCGCGAGCAAATAGACCGCAGCGCCGGCAATCTGGATGGCCACATAGTTGGTGACGAACAGCAGGAAGGCGCCGTGCGCGGCGGCGGGTGCGCCCTCGTAGAACGCCGCGCCCACGACGCACAGCGGCGGCACGATCGACGCCGAGATGGCGATGCCCGGCACGGCGTCGGGGATGTCGCGGCGCATCGAGGCGAGGGCCGCCATGAAGCCGGCGGCGAGCGCAATGATGAGGTCGACCAGGCGCGGCGAGGTGCGCGCGAGCACCTGGGAGTTCGTACTCATGTCGACATCGACGGGGATGATGGCGGTGACGCCGATCGAGACCGCGAAGACCACCGCCATGCCGCAGACGGTGAGGGCGAAGGTCGCGAGCGTGCGCCGCGGCCTGCCGACCGCCGTGGCGAGCGCGGACCCGAGCATGGGCGACATGAGCGGCGCCACGAGCATCGCGCCGATGATGGTCGTCGCCGAGTCGGCCGCGATGCCCGCCGTGGCGATGACCGTGGCGACCACGAGCCGCAGGAAAAAAGATGAGTACTGCCTGAGCGGGTCGTCGACCGTCACGAAACCGGAGCGCTCCGCCGCGGCCACGACCTCGGGGTCGAGCTCGCCGCCGAGCAGGATCTTTCGCAGCAAAGCCATGGAGTGTCTCCTCCTGCCCCGCGTTCAACTCACGGATTGAAACCTTATACGCCCGTCCCGCATTCTAGACGACAGGAACGTTCCCCGCGATGCCGAGCAAACGATCTAGCACCCGAACAGCTCCGCCGTCCGTCCCGTCTTCTTGCTTCGCCGGTACGCTAGCCTTCCTTCATGAGCACGGAGACGCGCTGCTGCGAAAGACCAACCAAGGAAGCTATGTCCCGAAGCGTTAACCCCTCCCCACGAAATCGGCTGATTGCCTGACGGGTAAGATCGGATGCGGCCCTCTGCTTCTCCTCCGCATCATGACGAGCCCTCTCAAGCTCCTCGAGCATCTCTTGAGCATCGGCGTCAAGGATGGGAACGATCTCCACATTCGCGACCTCAAAACCAAGCATCGCCGCGGCATCGCGAACCATCGCATCAACCTGATCTAAACGGCGAGCTTGAGAAAACAGTCCGGGAATCTCATCGACCGAAATGGCCCACCAGCCCATATTGCGTGTAACTTTTGCATGCACATTTTGAGCGGACATCATCTACCTCCAAAGAGATAACGCAGGATGGAGCGTGCGGTTATCTCGTTCACCTCGTTATGCCGGGGAATCGTCGTCTTCACGCTTCCGACACGCACTTTCATATGATTCGCTCCCTCAGACCATTCAACATCTAGACCCCGTTCGCGAGCGTGCTCGGTGATAAGCTTCTTCAGTAGGCGATACTTCATTTCTACCCCTATTGATACCACAAATCAATACATATTGACTTAATTTGCTGTTACGATTTTGCCTGCCTAATCACCCTAAAGCCTGTTTGTCTTTGTAGTAGATTATATCATATTTAGAACATGTGTTCGATTATAATGGCAAATTCTCTGCCCGCACTCAGCAAAGCAGGGAGGCACCACCACATAGCGCCTCCCCGCATTTTCCATCTGTCTAAACTCTCGGCCTACCGATTAACCCAGCGCGACCCGGGCGCTACCCCACAGCATCCCTACCGGCGACGGCGAGCAACCGCGCCAGCTGCAAGCGCTACCGCTCCCAACGCAGCAGGAACACCTACCGCCAGCGCGGCAGCATCGCCCGTTGCGGGAATCGCACCGTCGCCCTCAGAATCGGAACCTCCATCGGACGGCTCAGCTGGATCTTCAGGCGCAACGTAGTTAGGATCCTCCTTGCCGCAGTCGACGCACACTCCGTCCTCGTACGCATGACCTGTGGCGGGAATCTCCTTGTACGTCGTATAGGCGCACCCTTCGCAGGTGACGTACGCTTCCCAGCCGGGCTCGGTGCAGGTGGGCGCCTTAGCGTCGTGGTGCACCAACGTATGCTCCTCATAGCCAGCAACGACATTCGTGTCATTCGCCGGCATCGTGAAGGTGGTCGTAGCGTCGTGCCAATCCTCAAAGTCGCCGCCACCCGTATCCACCACGTACCAGCCGGTGAAATGCCCGTTCTCGTCGAACTCAACGGTGGAGATAGTCACCTCGGTACCCTCGGCGTACATGCCGCCGCCCGTGCCGCCCTGGACGCGCAGCTCGTAGAGCGGCGCTGTTGCCTCAGTAGCCTCCATGAGAACACAACGTTTGCCGTCAATGTCGTCGGCAATCTCTGCTTCTTCCCGGAACGGCGAATCGTTGAGATCGACAGCGTCTCCAACCGTCATACCCGCGGCAACGGTAATCATCTCGCCCTCTTGCGGGCCAACGGTAACACCGCTGAATCCGTAAAGCGCGTGGCTCTCCGGCTGAATCTGCGTTCCGACCTGACCGCTCGTAGCCGTGAGCTTCCCACCAGTAAACGCGATGTCACCGAGCGCAGCGTACGCGCCGTAGCTCAGTGTGTTCGCGTCTCCTCCCGCCACCTCAGCGGTACCGCCGGAGAAGACGACGTCTTGGTTGGCAGAGATACCGTAACTGCCGGCAGTACCGTTGCCGTTCGTTACCGCACCGCCCGTCGCAGTCACCGTTCCGCTCGAGATCTCAACATCCCCAGCAGCCCACATACCATATGAATAGGCCATGCCATACGGAACCGAAACATCGCCACCCTCGACCGTGAGGTTACCGTCACCGAAGATGTTCAACGTCCCGTCGTAGACGTAGATGCCTCGACTGTAAACCGGATTTCCGCTATCTAGGTCTGGACCGACAACCCGATTGTCTCCTACCAGCTCAATGCCGAGATTGCCCGTTTCGCAGTAGATGGCCGCACCCTTGTACTCACCCTGCGTAACCTTCGCGCCGTTAAGCGTGAGTGTCTGCGTGTCCGGGTCGTAAGACACCGTGCCGTCGCCGAGCACATCCGCCGCATTCGCGCTCGTCACATCGACGCGCTCGACGGCGAGATGATAGTCGACAGCGTGATAGGTATACGTTGCGGCGTTGAAGTACGACCCCCTGATACCATTGGGGCTGAGTTCGGCCTCGTTGGCAACGTACTCCAGATAGATGCTGTATTCAGCACCTTCCGAAAGCTCGTCTGCATCGGCCTGTTCCTCAAGAAGCTCGCGGACATCGACCGTATAGCGCCCCTGCTCCGCACTGACCCACCCACTTTCCGCAACGCGACTCGTGATCGCATCGGAGGAAGAGGCGGGTAGCACGTATACGCGGCTCACATACCCGGCAACCGGCTCTTCCCATGTGAGCACACCGTTCGCATCGACGCCGGCATTCGCCTCAAACTGCTTGATGACCGGCTCGAGCGTGATGTTTTGCTCGGGCATGGTGAACTTAACGATCTTCGTATCCTCAAGCGCGAGCGAGCCCTCAGGCGTCACGGACCAGCCGGTGAACATGCTTCCCGTGGAGCTGTATTGCATGGCTTGGGCGCTCACCTGCGCGCCAGCCTCAACGCTAATCGTCTCGCCCTCTTCGTACTTTACGCCACCCACGGTCACCGACACAATCGCATCGCTGCGCTCGGGAATCGTAATCGTAAAGACATCCGCGAACGCCGTCGCCGGCAACAGCAGCAACGCTGCCAACACACACGCCAGCATTGCCACGAATCTCTTCCTCATGCCCCACCATCCTTCTCGCCAGGCCATCACACGCCGGAAGCGCACATAGTCAACTCATTTTCAGCGAAAGGTTGAGGGGGCACATCCTTCCTGCGCCAGGGCAAAACGGGTGACGGAAGGGCAGAACAATCTATGACGGCATAAAACCTACGACAGCATGAACCTGCCGAGGTCCTGGCGGCGCTTGATGCCGAGCTTGGCGAGCGAGCGCGAGATGTAGCTCTTCACGGTGTTCACCGAGACGCCCATGTGACGCGCGATCTCGTGGTTGGTCCAGCCGCGCGCGGCGAGCATGGATGCCGCGAACTCCGTGGTGGTGAGGTCGTCGGCCACGTCGTCGCCGGTCTCGGGGTTGTGGATGCGCCGCCAGCCGGCCGAGAAGCGGTACGTGATGGCGATGATGCGCTTGAAGTCCTCGGGCCAGGCGGGCTTGATCGCCGCCTCGAGCATGCCGCCCAGAAGCCCGTGGTGCTCGCCGAAGGGCTCGATGAGGTCGTCCGGGCGCGCGAGCTCCCAGGCGGCGAGCAGGTGCTCGCGGGCGCGCTCGGTCTCGCGCAGGCCCATGAGGTCCATGACGGCGACGAGGTGCAGGTAGATAGCCGGAATCGGGTAGACGTCCTCCTGCATCATGAGGGCGGCCTCGGCGATGCCGAGGCTCTCGGCGTAGCTTCCCTTCAGGTACACCATGTGCGCCTGCACGTAGCACGCGAAGGTGCGCAGGCCCGACGGCAGCAGCGGGAAGACGGAACGGGCGTCGAGCAGGTTGTCGGGGGCGGGCAGGTGCAGCAGCACGCTCGCCGTGCTCGCGATGAACGACTCAGCGGCACGGAGCTGCGGGTTGCCTGCGGACTCCGCCGCGATGGTCCCGCGCGCCGCCTCGAGTGCGCTTCTCGCCTGGTCGATCCGGCCCAGCGGCAGGTTCGCGTAGGCGCAGATGAGGCAGGCCGAGAGCTGGGTGTCAAAATCCCCGCTCCCCAGATAGCGGCCCGCCACGGCGACGGCCTCCTCGGGACGACCGCTGAAGTAGGCGTATTCCGCCTGCGCGATATCGCGCCGTGGACCGGCCTCAAAGGATTCGGCGAACTCCCGACAGCGTCCCGGTTCAAATGCCGTGTTCATGAGCGGCATGAGGTTCGCATGGGCGCCGGGGACGCGGCGCGGGCGGGTCGCGGCAGTCGGCTCGATGGCGGCGCGGCGCGGGTCGTCGGGCTTATGCGCGCTCACGGGGATGCCCCACGAGCCACCGAACTTGGCGGCGCCCTCGATGCGACCCTCGGCGCAGAGCCGCTGCACCAGGCGCTCGGTGACGTTCCACCGCCGCGCGGCCTCGCGAACGGTCATGTACTCCACGGCAATCCTCCCCCGGGCGCGCGAGCCCGCACCGGACGCGTCGCCGCCCGGCGTCTATTCGTTCTCGCGAACACTATGGCACAGATGAGGGGACTGTTCTATTCGGAAAGACGCACACTTTTCCGCACGGGGCGGCGGGAATGGCGACGGGCGCGGCACGACGGCGGCACACGCGCCGCGGGCCGCACCCCCGCCCGCGCGAGCCCTAGAACGTCACGTTGCCGAACTCCGAGAGCTTGAGATCGGGGTTGTGCTCGATCGCCCAGTCCACGTTCCACGGGCTCGTGAAGAGCAGGAGCTTGCCCGCGCGCATGTCCTCGACGCGCAGCGTGTCGCGCGTGAGGTTGAGCGACGCCACGTCCACCTCGCCCGGCTCGTTGGCAATCCAGCGGATGTCCGTGTAGCCCAGGGGCTGGCGGCGCACGCCCACGTGGTACTCGCTTTTGAGCCGCTGCTCGAGCACGTCGAACTGCAGCTCGCCCACCACGCCCACGATGACGCTCTCCATGCCGGCCCCGAGCTCGCGGAAGATCTGGATGGCGCCCTCCTGGGCGAGCTCCTCCATGCCCTTCACGAACTGCTTGCGCTTCATGGTGTCGACCTGCGTCACGCGCGCGAAGTGTTCGGGCGCGAACGTGGGGATTCCGGCGAACTGCACGCGGCGCTTAGGCGCGCAGAGCGTGTCGCCGATGGAGAAGATGCCCGGATCGAAGAGGCCCACGATGTCGCCGGCGTACGCCTCGTCGACGGTCGCGCGGTCGTCCGCCATCATGGCCGTGCCCGTGGCGAGCTTGATCTTGCGGCCGCCCTGCATGTGCCAGGCGTCCATGCCGCGCTCGAACCGGCCGGAGCAGATGCGCACGAAGGCGATGCGGTCGCGGTGGTTTTTGTCCATGTTGGCCTGGATCTTGAAGACGAAGCCCGAGAACTCGTCCGTGGGCTCCACCTCCTCGCCAGTGAGGGCGTCCGTATGCGGGCCCGGCGCCGGCGCGAAGCGCAGGAAGTCCTGCAGGAACGGCTCGACGCCGAAGTTGGTGAGGGCGGACCCGAAGTACACGGGCGAGAGCTTGCCCGAGCGCACGGCGTCGAGGTCGAACTCGTCGGCCGCGCCGTCCAGAAGCTCGATGTCGTCCATGAGGGCGCGGTGGTTCTCCTCGCCGATGAGCCCGTCGAGCGCCGGGTCGCCGAGCTCGGCCTCGACCTCGGCCACCTTCTTAGCGGCGTTGGCGCGGCCGTCGCCCTCGAAGGCGATCACGCGGCGGTGCGCGCGGTCGAAGACGCCGCGGAAGTTCCTGCCCGAGCCGATCGGCCACATCATGGGGCACGTGCCGATGCCCAGCACGTTCTCGATCTCCTCCATAAGCTCGAAGGGGTCGCGGATCTCGCGGTCGAGCTTGTTCACGAAGGTGAAGATGGGGATGCCGCGCAGGGCGCACACGCGGAAGAGCTTCACGGTCTGCGCCTCGACGCCCTTGGCGCCGTCGATGACCATGACGGCGGCGTCGGCGGCCATGAGCGTGCGGTAGGTGTCCTCCGAGAAGTCCTGGTGGCCGGGGGTGTCGAGGATGTTCACGCAGCATCCGTCGTAGGTGAACTGCAGCACCGACGACGTGACGGAGATGCCGCGCTGCTTCTCGATGTCCATCCAGTCCGAGACGGCGTGCTTGGCGCTCGCCTTGCCCTTGACCGAGCCGGCGCTCTGGATGGTGCCGGTGTAGAGCAGGAGCTTCTCGGTGAGCGTGGTCTTGCCCGCGTCCGGGTGAGAGATGATGGCGAACGTGCGGCGCGACGCGATCTCGTCGGCGATACTCGGCATGGTGGACCCCCTATCTGAACCCGAGGTATTGTAGCGGATATGCGCCCGGCGCGCCCGCGGGCGGCAGGAGCCGGCGCGGGCGCGACCGAAAGCACAAAACGGCAGGAGGGGCCGGCTCGGCTTCCCTCCTGCCCTATCCGTTTGGGATGGCCCGGCGCACGGGCCGGCCGCGGCGCGGGACCGGGCGCGGGGCGCCTACGCGCGCTGCTCCCGGGCGCCTCGGCGGGCCTGCCGGCGGCGGAGCGACACCGCGGCGGTCATCACCGCGCCGGCGAGCGCGAGCGCGGCGAACACGTAGAACGCGAACGAGAAGCCCGCGGTGAAGAGCTCCTGGCCGCCCTCGGCGTACGTCGTCACGGTACGGCCCGCAAGCGCGCTCATGCGCCCGTAGAGCAGGGCCGTGCCGCAGGTGACGCCGAGCGACATGCCGAGGTAGCGCACGAGCGACACCACGCTGCCCGCGAAGCCCAGGTGCTCGTGGCTCACCGTGCCCATGACGAGCGAGTTGTTGGGCGACTGGAAGAGCCCGGTGCCCACCGCGAGGAAGACCATGCCGCCCACGATCACGGCGAGCGGCGCCGTGGCGGGCAGGCTGCCGGTGAAGGCGATGCCCGCCGCGTAGATCACGAGGCCCACGCAGCACGGCAAGGCGCTCCCGATGCGGTCCGAAAGCGCGCCGGAGATCGGGCCCACGGCAGCCATGCCGAGCGGGATGGCCGTGAGCGCGAGGCCCGAGACGCTCGACGAGAACCCGCAGGCGTCCTGCAGGAAGAACGGGATCAGGTACTCGGTGGCGCCCACCGCCGAGAAGCAGATGAGCATGGTCACGAGGTTCACCGAGAAGGGGACGTTGCGGAAGGCGTCGAGCTGCACCAGCGGGTGGGCGGCGCGGCGCTCCACGGCGATGAAGATGCCGAAGAGCACGATGCCGCAGGCGAGCATGGCGAGGATCGCCGGGGTGACGCCCTGCGTGATGAACGTGACCGCGCAGAACAGCAGCACGATCGCCGGGACGATGAGCACGGCGCCGGCGACGTCCATGCCGCCGCGCCCGCCCGAGACGGCGTCGCGCGGGAGCGTGCGCAGCCCCACGAGGAAGGCGGCGAGGCCGATGGGCACGTTGATGAGGAAGATGGACTCCCACGGGAACGCCGCCACGAGCATGCCGCCCACGGTGGGGCCGAACATCATGCCGAGCGAGACGAACGTCGAGACGATGCCGAGCGCGCGGCCGCGCTGCTCGGTGGGAAACGCCTCGGTCACGATGCCCATGTTGTTGGCCATGGCGCTCGCCGCACCGATGCCCTGCACCGCGCGGGCGCAGATGAGCACGGGCAGCGTGGTGGAGAGCCCGCAGAGGAGCGACCCCAGGGTGAAGAGCGCCACGCCGAGCTGGAACAGGCGCACCTTGCCCAGGGCGTCGCCCAGACGCCCGAAGATGAGCACCGTGGCGCAGCACGCGAGCAGGTACACCGTGGAGACCCACTGGATGCCCGCGGCCGTGGCGGCGAGCTCGCGCTGCATGACCGGCAACGCGATGTTGACGATGCTGCTGTCAAGCGTGGACATGAACGTCATGGCCACGACGGTGAAGAGCACCACCCATTTATTCGGTTGGGGACGGGACGGGGCAGCAGAACCCTCTTGAAACGACACGCGAGACCTCCCAGGTACGCACGCGGATACATCCACGCGCCTGGAAGCGCGCCTCCCCGGGTGAGCCCGGACGCTACCGCGGCGGCACCGCCGCGATGGGCGAGGCAATCTTAGCATGCCCGCCGAGCCGTCCCGCGCCGTCGCGCCCGCGCAACAGAATCTCCGGACTTCGGGCGCGGCCGCACGCGGGCGCGGCCGAACGTGCCCGCAGCCGCGACCGGGCGGCGGGCCGCGGCTGCGGGCCGGCGGCGCTAAGATCGGGCCGCGCGCCGCCCGGGCAGGCGCTCCGCCACGAGCCGCCAGAGCGGCACGGCGTAGAGGAAGACCGCGAGCGCCATGCTCTCCACGGGCGCCCCCATCGAGGCGAGCGGCACCCCGCCGGCGATCGACCAGGGCACGAGCCCCGCCACGAGCACGACGGAGTCCTCGAGGTCGAGCGCCTCCTGCGTGCGCGCGCGGGGCAGGTCGCGGCCGAGCTGGTGGGTGAGCATGATGGCGAGCGTCTGGTTGCACGAGACCGCCGAGGCGGCGACGGCGATGCCGAGCGTCGCGGCGAAGGGCGTCACGCGCTCAGCGAGCGCGCCCACGAGCCCCTCCACCCCGCTCAGGAGGTCGGTCTCCTCGAAGATGCCCGCGTAAGCCGAGGTCACGCACACAATCTCGATCGCCGAGACCATCGAGACGATGCCGCCGCCCGCGCTCGCCGCCGTGGCGGGCGATCGAGCCGCGAACCCCCAGACCGCCGTCCGCGCGACCTCGAGCGCGTCCATGCCCTGCACGGCGAGGCAGAGCGGCACGGCCGACGCGATGCCCGCGACGATCACTATGAGGATGTCCACGCGCAGCGCGGCGAGCGCGAACACCAAAAGGGGCGGCACGAGTGCCACCGGGCCGAGCTCGAACGCCTCGCCGAGAGCCCGGACGAGCTCGGATGACCCCTCCTCCGCCGGCACGGCGGCGCCCATCGCGAGGAAGACCGCGCAGGTGACGACGAACGGCACGGCAGCGGTGCGGAGCATGCGGCGGAGGTTGCCGTAGAACTCGGTGCCCGTCACGCTCGCCACGAGCAGGGCGCTCGTCGAGATGGGCGACCACCGGTCGCCGAAGAACGCCCCCGAGAGCGCCGCGCCGCCCTCGAGCACGAGCGGCACCCCCATGCCGGAGGCGAGCGAGACGCAAATGGCGCCCATGGTCGCCGCCGTGCCGAACGAGGTGCCCGTGAGCACCGACACCAGGCAGTTAAGCAGAAACGTCATCACGAGGAAGAGCGCCGGCGAGACGAACGGCACCGTGTAGGCGACGATCGCCGGGATGGTGCCCGACGCGCGCCACATGCCGGTGAGCACGCCCACGGTGAGGAGCATGCCGAGGATGCGGCAGATGGGCCGGATCCCGTGCCAGCACATGGCGGCGACCGCGCGCGGGGCGCTCCCGCTGCGCCAAGCGTAGATGCAGAAGAGCGCGAGCCCGATGAGCAGGGCGCAGATGGTCGGCACGCCGAGCGCGACGCATGCCACGAGGACCGCAAGGAACAGCCCCAGCGTCACGAGCTCCATGCCCACCCCTTCTCACGCGCGCGGCCGCACCGCCCCGTCGACGGCTGCCCCTGCAATCTTACTCGAAGCGGCTGATGAAGCCCTCGACCGCGTCGAGGCACGCGTCCGGGTGCGTGAGGTTCGCCATATGCGGCGCGCCCTGGATGAGCGTCCACTCGCACCCGGGGATGAGGTCGACCCCCTCCTTGATGGTGTAGGGCGTGCCCTCGTCGTCGGTGCCGGAGAGCGCCATGCACGGAACGCGGATGCCCTTCACGTCCTCGCGGATGTCCCAGTCCTTCATCTTGCCCGTGCAGACGAACTCGCTCGCGCCCTGCATGACCATGTAGCACTCGCCCGTGCCGGCGTTGGAGTCCAGCACGTCTTTTGGATAGTCGCGCTCGTAGAGGCCGACCACATGGCGCTTGTAGTACTCGTCTGCCGCAGCGGCGGCGGCAGGCGCGGCGTAGTCGCCCGTGCGCTCAGCCTCCATCAGGGCATCCTGCATCTCGCGCGGCAGGTACTCGATGAGGCGGCGCGCCTCCGAGAGCCACGTGTCGATGAACACGGGCGAGCTGTTGATCACGAACGAGTTGACGCCCGCATCGTCCCGCAGCATGCACAGAAGCCCGAGCATGCCGCCCCACGAGTTGCCGAACAGGTGGATGTCGTCCAGCCCCAGGGCCTCGCGGACCGCGAAGAACTCATCGATCCAGAGGTCGTAGGTGTAGAAGTCGTCCTTTTGATGGGGGATGGCGCTCCTGCCGCACCCGATCTGGTCGTAGAAGACGACGGGACGGCCCGCGCGGTCGGCGAGCTGGCCGTAGGTGAGCAGGTAGTTGTGGCACATGCCCGGGCCGCCGTGCAGCACGAGCAGCGGCTTCTTGCCGGGCTTGGGGTCTTCCGGCGTGAACGTCTTGCAGTACGTCTTGAATCCCGCGTAATCGACATAGGTCTCGGTGATGTGCGCCATCGGGTCTCCTTCCTCGCTGGGCGGATATGGTGGGAATACCCGCTCGCGGCGCCGGGCAAACGCGGACCGGTGCCCCATCCCGCACACTCGTTGCGGAATTCGGTGCGAAGAATCGGGATGGCCCCTGAGACCGATGATTCGAAATGATAAAAGCGCAGGTCGCAGTCTTGCGTCTCAGCCGTCTCCGCGGCCATCGGAAAAGTTCACACCGAATTCCGCAACGAACGTGCGCGGCGGACACGAAAAGGCGCGCCGATCGCGGCGGCGCGGCACCCGAATGGGGTACATATTGCGCAAAGCGGCGCGCCCGCGCCCCGGCCGAGGCGCGCCCGGGCAGCCCCAGGGAAGGAGCCAGCATGGACGACGTACTCGCCTACCTCAAGAAGAACCCCACCTACTTCCTCGCGACCGTCGACGAGGAAGGGAACCCGCAGGTCCGGCCCTTCGGCACCATCGCCAAGTTCGAGGGGAGGCTCTTCATCCAGACCGGCAAGGTGAAGGCGGTGTCGCGCCAGATGCACGCCCACCCGCGCATCGCGATCTGCGCCGCCGACGTCGAGGGCGGCTGGCTGCGCATCGAGGCGGACGCCGTGGAAGACGACCGCGTCGAGGCGCGCCAGGCGGTGCTCGACGAGTACCCCGATCTCCAGGGCATGTACGCCGCCGATGACGGGAACTGCGAGGTCTTCGCGCTGGAGAACGCGACGGCGACCTTCTGCTCGTTCACCGCGGAACCGCGCACCGTCACGTTCTAGCAGCTACCGGCAGGAGGCAGCCCATGGAGGCACTTGACCGCATCCGCGTGATCACCCATAGCGCAATTCGCATCGAGACGTCGGCGGGCACCGTCGTCTACGCCGACCCGTTCGACCTCACCGATGCCGACGCCGCGCACGACGCGGACCTCGTCCTCGTGACGCACGGACACTACGACCACCTCTCGCCCGAGGACATCGCCCGCGTGGCGCAGGCGGCAACCGAGCTCGTCGCGCCCGCGTCGCTCGCCGACGAGGTCGCCGGCCTCGGCATGACGGCGGTCCACCCCATGCGCGCCGGCGAGCGGATCGAGGTCGCGGGCATCGCGATCGAGGCCGTGCCCGCCTACAACGTCGAGCCCGGGCGCCTCGGGCTCCATCCCCAGGCGAACGCCTGGCTGGGCTACGTGCTTACGGTCGACGGGACGCGCGTCTACATCGCCGGCGACACCGACCGCAACCCCGACAACGCCCGGGTCTCCTGCGACGTGGCGCTCGTCCCCATCGGCGGCACCTACACCATGGACCCCGCGCAGGCGGCGGCGTTCGTGAACGAGATCCGGCCCGAGGTCGCGATACCGACCCACTACGGCAGCGTCGTGGGCGCGCCCGAGGACTTCGACGCCTTCGCCGCCGCCGTCGACCCCGCGATCGAGGTCGCGGAGAAGATGGAGCGATAGGGCTTGTCCGGGCGAGAGAAGGCGCTCGCGGCGCTCGAGCGCGCCGGCGCACGCTATGAGCTGGCCGAGCATCCCGCGGTCTTCACCGTGGAGGAGGCGCATGCGGTAGGCGTCCCCTTCGCCCCCTTCGGGGCGAAGAACCTCTTCCTGCGCGACGACAAGAAGCGCGCCTACTACCTGGTGACCATGCCCGACGAAAAGCAGGTGCCCCTGAAGGGGATCCAGGCCGCCATCGGCTCGCGGCGGCTCTCGTTCGCCTCGGCGGACGACCTCGAGCGCAAGCTCGGGCTGATACCGGGGGCGGTGACCCCGCTCGGTGCGCTCAACGACGCCGAGCATGCGGTCCAGGTGATCATCGACCAAAAGCTCGTGGACCTCGGGCGCGTCGCCGTGCACCCCTGCGACAACACGGCGACCGTGCTCGTCGCGACCGGTGACCTTATCGATGTGCTGCGGGCGGCCGGCGCGCCCGTGCGGGTCGTCGCCCTGTAGCGGCGCCGTCCGCGCGGCGCGCGAGGGCACACCGCGGGCCGTCCCGGGCCGCACGGCACCCGGCGGCCGGGGCAAGCTCACCCCGACCTCTCACGCCGCGTCGCCCCGCCGCCGGGCCAGGCGCGCTCCGGCAGCTCGGGCGAGCCAAAACCCGAGCCCCATGATGCACAGGCAGACGATACCGCCGAGCGCGGTCTCCACGAGCCCGCGCGACACGGCGACAGGCAGGCTCCCCCACGCCACGTGCGAGAGCAGCACCGCCTGCAGCGCGAAGATCGACACAAGGGCGCACGCCAGGTTGAACGCGCGCACGCCCTTGACCGCGACGAGCTCCTCGCGCCGCGTGCGGACGAGGTTCACCAGCGCGAGCGTCACCTGCACGAGCGCGTAGGCAGCGTACCCGTAGACGAGCGCTCCGGGATACGGCCGGCCGGTGCCCTCGACCACGAGGCGCGCGACCGTGCCCGACAGCGCGATCACCCCGAGGGCGAGTCCCCACCCGGCGTTGCGGCAGCGGCGCAGCGACTCGGTGGACTCGGGGCCGCGGCCCAGGGCGCCTCCCATGAGGGCGCCCGAGGCGAGATACGATTTTCCGGCGTTGAGCACGGCGACGAGCACCCCGACCGAGATCGTCCACAGCGAGCGGACGATGAGCCCGAGCACGACGTTCGCAAGCGCGAAGGCAACGTGGAAGACCCCGAAGACGAGCCCTAGGACCATCGCCTGCGCCCGGCGGTTCGCCACGAGCGGATCGGGCACGAGGTCGCGCACGCGCGCACGGAGGCGGGACGTATGGCGAAACGTCACCGAGTCGGGCGGAAGCTCGATCGGCACGCCGGCGAGCAGGCAGAACGCACGGCGCGCGAGGCGCTTGAAGCGCCGGCGGCCGCGCGCGCGGACGCGCCCCTGCGTCTCGATGATGACGCGCATGCCGCCCCCTCTCGCGCCGACGCCACCAGGTACCCTCATGATGCCCGGGCACCCGGCGCCGGGGCCCGCACGGGGCGACGGGTGCGCCCTAGGCGTCGCGGCGCATATAGAGCAGCGGGTAGGGGCCGCCCTCGGCATCGGTCGCGGTCCGGCGATAGGCCCGGAACCCCATGTGCTCGTAGAACCCGACCGCCTGGGGGTTCTGCTCGTTGACGGACACCTCGTCCGCACCGTAGCGGTCCCGGGCAAACTCCACCAGCGCGCGACCGATCCCGCCGCCGCGCCGCCCGGGCTCGATGAAGAGCATCTCTATAAAGGCCCCGTCGAGCCCCAGGAAGCCGACCGGCTCGCATCCTGAGGGCAGTTCCGCGGGCGCCGCCGGCTCCGTCGCGGGAAGCGCCGCCGCCTCAGCCGGCTCGCCTCCCGCGTACGCGACGAGCAGCGTCGGGACGCCGGCGATAGCCTCGGGAACCATGGCGCCGATGCGCTCGACCTCGCCCGCCGGCAGGAAATCGTGCGTGGCGCGCACCGAGGCCTCCCACACGGCGAAGAGGCCGGCCACAAGCGCGCCGTCGCGCGCCGCGCTCGGCACCTCGACAATCGATATGTCCATCTCGAACCCTTCTCGTCGCGAACTCAGGGAAACTCTACCCGAAGCGCCCCCGAAAAGCACGGGCACCGGCGGCGCGCGAGCGCGCTAGGTGTTGTGTGTCAATAGGTTGTTTACATCCGGGATGCAGCGCACGGGCACCCGGGGGTCAATCCGATCTCCCGGGCGCCCGTTCCATAGCGGCAGGGCCCGCGTCAGTTCGAGCTCGTAGGCAGGTAGGGATGCATCGCCTGCGCGAGGTTGGCGAGGTTCCTGGTCTGGATGTAGACCCGACCCGCGCCGGTGAACGTGTTGACCAGGCCCTCGCCCGTCGTGAAGCCGAAGATCCCGCTCGCGGCCTCGATGTGGTAGTCGAGCGCGGCGTCCCAGGCGACGACGTGCTCGTTGTCGACCGTGAGCGGCATGTCGGGCGCCACGTCGAGCGCGAGGATGTCGCCGAAGGCGGACACCAGAAGCGTTCCCTGGCCGCCGACCTCCATGACGAACAGGCCTCCCGTGTTGCCGAAGACCGCCTTGGAGATGCCCTGACTCACCATCGTGTACTCGACGGTCTCGTCGCAGGCGAGGAACGCGCCCGTGTTGAGGCGGTACCGGTGCGCATCATCGATGGGGAGCTGGACGATCTTGCCCGGGACCGGCGGCGCGACCGCGATCTCGCCCGTCGGGGCGGTGCCGGTCGCGGTGGTGATGAACATCGACTCGCCGCTCGTGATGCTGCGGCCGATGGCGCCGAGCACGCCGCCGATGCCCTTCTTCTTGGAGTTGAGACCGCCCGTGATCTCGACTCCGCGCGAGTACACCATGCTGCCGCTCTCGGTCTTGACCGACTCGCCCTGCGAAAGGGCGATGCGGGCGATGGGGCAATCGGAATCGCCGGTTAGGGTGCATCTCATAGGGGTCTCCTCTCCCGAAAGGGTTACCGTGCGCCGCGTGGGCGGGCGCATCGCTGCGCACCTGCCGCGCATCGTCTCGACTATAGCAGCGCGCGATGTACACAGGCGCCGCGGTCGCGGCGACCACCCAACGAGCAACATGCGGTTGAGTTTCTGTGGCGGGACGCCGGCCGGCCGGGAATCTGCTAGCGTGGAGCCGTCGGGCGCCGCGCGGGCCCGGCAACTCCGACCCGAACCGTCATCTGGAGGATCCCGTGGCACCCACCGCCGCAACCGCCGCCCGCTCGCTCGAGGGCGGCTTTCGCATACGCCCCATCGGGCCCGCCGACGATGCCGCCATCGCCGCGATCGTGCGCGCGTGCCTCTCGGCGCACGGCCTCGCGATTCCCGGGACCGCCTACTTCGACCCCGAGCTCGACCATCTGAGTGCCTACTACGGCGAGCGGCCGGAAGAGCGCTCCTACTTCATTCTCGAATGCCCCGACGGCAGCGTGGGCGGCGGGGCGGGCCTCGCGGAGTTCCCCGGGGTCGAGGGCTGCTGCGAGCTGCAGAAGATCTACCTCATCGATGACCTCCAGGGCAGAGGCCTCGGCCGCGCGCTGCTTAAGACCGTGGAGGCGCGCGCCCGCGGGCTCGGCTACCGGCGCATCTACCTGGAAACGCATCACAGCCTGGCGACGGCCGTGGGGTTCTACGGGCATCTGGGCTACCGGCGGATCGAGCAGCCCGTCCCCACCGCGCACAGCACCATGGACCGCTTCCTCATCAAGGAGCTGTAGGCGCACCGATCTCGCGGGCACCCAGGGACCCCGAGCGCCCGCGCACCCCATACCCAAAGCGTCCCTCACCCCTTGGCACGGCCTGGACCCATGGCCTATACTGGGGGCGCTCGCCGAGTGGGCAGCTGGGCCCGCAGCGCGTGTGGCGACGCCATCGGACGGGCGGAAAGGCAGGAGCAGGTGCGCATCCGTTAGACGCAAGAGAACACGACGCGGTAGGGCCCCATCGGGCGGCCGCGCGGCGAAGGAGCGTCCGGCACGTCAACGGAGGACATACCATGCAGCTGCTGCTATCCCATATCACCTACACCTATCCCGCGGCCACGGAGCCGATCCTGCGCGACGTGACCGTCGCGTTCCCCGAGGGCTGGACCGGCCTTCTGGGCGACAACGGCTGCGGCAAGTCGACGCTCGTGCGCATCGCCTGCGGCGAGCTCGCGCCGGACGCCGGCTCGGTGACGCGCGGGCTCGTCTCGGCGCTCTGCCCGCAGGATGCCGACGTGGCGCCCGGAAACCTCGCCGATTTCGCGCTCGACTTCGGGCGTGACGCCCGGATGCTCCGCGAGGCCTTCCGCATCGAGGACGACATGCCCTGGCGCTTCGGGGAGCTCTCCTTCGGCGAGCGCAAGAAGCTGCAGATCGCCTGCGCGCTCTGGGCCGCGCCCGACGTGCTCGCCCTCGACGAGCCCACCAACCACCTCGACGGGGACTCCCGCGCCGAGCTCGCCCGGGCGCTCGCGCGGTTCCGCGGCATCGGGATCCTGGTGAGCCACGACCGCGAGCTCCTGGACGCCCTCGCCGGCCGCTGCGCCTCCTTCGAGCCCGGCGGCGCGCTCGTCGTGCGGCCAGGCGGCTACACCGCAGCGCGCAGGCAGGCTGAGCTCGAGCGCACCGCGACCGTGCGGGAGCGCGCGGAGGCGAAGGCCGAGCTCTCCCGTCTCGCCGCCGAGCGGAGCCGCCGCGACCACGAGGCGGCCCGCGCCCAGGCGCGGCGCAGCAAGCGGCACCTCGACCCCGGCGACAAGTCCGCCAAGGCCAAGATCGACCTCGCGGTGTACACCGGCAAGGACGGCCAGGCGGGACGCCTCTCGGCGCAGATGGACGCTCGCATGGCGGCGGCGCGCGAGCGGGTCGCCGGCGCGTACGTGCACAAGCGCTACGACGGGGACCTCTGGCTCGACGCCGAGCCCAGCCCGCGCAAGACGCTCCTCCGTGTCCCGGCGGCGAGCATCCCCTGCGGGGAGGGCGCGCTCGAGATCCCCGAACTCTACGTGGGCAACACCGACCACATCGGCATTGTGGGACCCAACGGCGCGGGCAAGTCGACGCTGCTCGCGCACCTGCGCACGCGCATCGCCGGCGACCTCTCCGTGCTCGACATCCCCCAGGAGCTCGATGCGGGCGAGCGCTCGCGCGTCATCGAGGATGCCCGCGGCCTCTCCCCCGCCGACCGCGGCCGGGTGCTCTCCACCGTGGCGCAGCTCAACTCGGAGCCCGACCGCCTGCTCGAGGGCGGCAGCACGAGCCCCGGCGAGCTCCGCAAGCTCATGATCGCCCTCGGCATGCTGCGCGCACCCGTCCTCATCGTCATGGACGAACCCACCAACCACCTCGACCTGCATTCCGTCGAGGCGCTCGAGCGCGCGCTCGCCGCCTACCCGGGTGCGCTCGTGCTCGTGAGCCACGACCGGGCGTTCCTCGCCGCCTGCACCGGCCGCACCTGGGAGGTACGCGACGGCGCCGTGCGGGAGCTGTAGGGCACGTTCCCAAGGCCATCGCGACCGCGGGCGACGGGTGCCGCACGGAAGCTGCCGCACCCCGGGGCGATCGGTCCGGCAGGGCGGCTCCGCACGCTCATCTCTGCAGGTAGACGGGCTGTCAAGAACTCTTGACACGCGCATCGGGCTCGAGCGGACGCCGTGTCGGCCCCATTTGATGGTACGATGCGGCACACGGTGGCATGGTCGATGCCGCAAGGGCCGCATCGAGACCGGGAAGGAGGGGCCATGGAAGTCGGGCAGCGCATCCGCGAGCGGCGCACGCGGGCGGGGATGTCGCAGGACGACCTCGCGGCGCGCGTGTACGTGAGCCGCCAGACGATCTCGTCCTGGGAGAACGACAGGACCTACCCGGACGTCCAGAGCCTGCTCCTGCTCTCCGAGATCTTCGGTGCGACCGTGGACTCCCTCATCAAAGGAGACGTGGACACCATGAACGAGACCATCGACCGCGACATCGAGACCATGAAGCGCCTGAGCTACGTAATGCTCGCCTTTCTGCTGCTCATGATAGGCGCCGTGATATGGATCGCCGTGCAGGCGTTCGCCTGGGACTGGCCGCTCGAGCAGATGGTGCCCACCTTCGTGCTCGCCCTCGTGCTCTGGGGCATCGCCATGTTCGCCGCCTGCTGGGTGGAGCGCATCAAGAAGTCGCACGACCTCATCACCTACGGCGAGATCCTCGCCTACTGGAAGGGCGAGCCGGTGGACCGCGACACGCCGCGCGGCCGCCGCGAGCGGCTCATCCCGTGTTGGATGAGGGCCGTCCGCACGGTCGGCTGGACGCTCCTCGCGATGGCCGTCGGCGCCTTCGCCGGTTACTGGGGAGCCGCGCTCATGGATGCGATCATCGGGTAACGGCCCTAGAGGCGCGCCTCGATCGCGCGGACGGTGCCGAGGTAGTAGAGCGCCAGGATGCCGAGCGTCAGCACGATCGTGCCGCCCATGAACGCGAGGACCCCCTCCGCGCCGAACATGATGCCGAGCACGCCGATGAGCACGAAGCCGAAGACGCAGTGGACGAGCGCGAGCGCCACGGGCACCCCGAAGCAGACGCCCACCTCGCACCGCACGGAGGCGCGGACCATCCCGCCCGGGGCGCCGAGAACCGCGAGCTCACGGTAGCTCCGCCCGGCATCGACCGCCCGCGAGAGCTGCTGCAGGGCCAGCACGGCGGCGGCCGCGACGAGAAACGCCGCCCCGTAGAAGACGCAGGAGTACGCGACGGGCAGCAGCGCCTGGCCCCCGTCGGCGAGCTCGCCCGTGCGCAGCCCCACGCTGAAGACGAGGCCGGCGACCGTCATGCAGATCGAGGCGGCCAGAAGCACGCATTCCGCCGCCGCGGCCATGCTCCCCGTCTCGGCGTGCGCCTCGAGTTGGCGCACCGTGAACGGGACGAGCCCCGTCCAGTAGTGCTCCGCCCGGGCGCGCAGCCGCTCGGGAGCGGAGGCCGCCACCGCGCGGATGAGGAAGTACGAGCCGAACAGGGCCACGAAGCCCAGAGGGATGATGAAGACCATGAAGTAGCCGGGGTTGAGCAGGCAGGTGCCCCAGACGAGCCCGAGCAGCAGCGCGGCCGCGACCTTCTGCGCGCGCAGCGCCACGGTGCCCGCGAGGTGCCGCCGCTCGGGCACGCGGGCGGCGCGCATGAGCTCGACGAGTGGGCGCCTCCAGACGGAGCGCACCGCCGCGAGCGCGGCGAGGGCGCTGATCGCGCCAAACGAGCAGACGCACTGCCCGGCAGCCGCCCACGAGAAGACGAGCGCGGGCGCCCACGGCGCCCCGAACACGAACGCCGCCACGAGCGAGGCGAGCGGCGAGAGCACCCACCCCAGCAGCAGGCCGCATGCGAGCGACGCCGCGCCCACGAGGGCGAACTCGGCGACAAGCACCAGCGCCACATGGCGCCGCCCCATACCGAGCAGGAGGTAGGTCCCGAACTCGCGCTTGCGGCGCTTGAGCAGAAAGGCGTTCGCGTATCCCAGAAGGAAGCAGAAGATCACGTCAATGAAGACGGCGAACGCCCGCAGCACCTCACCCGCCCGCGCGAACGCCCCGCGCTGGCCGGCCGTGAGGTCGAGGGCGAGCAGGTAGTCGGTCGATGCGAAAAACGAGTACAGAAGGCAGGCGGCGAAGACGAGCGTCGCGAAGTAGATCGAGAAGTCGCGCACGCTGCGGCGCACGTTCCCTAAGGCGAGCTTGATGAGCATGGGCGCCTCCCGAGAGCCGGAACCGGTTCTTGAGCCAGCCGCCCACAGGCGCGAGCACGCGCCCGGAGCGGCACGGCACCATTGTCCGGAACGGGTGGCATCCCTGCCATCGATATACCTTACGCGCGGCTAACGTTTATGTAAGGGTCGCGCGCGGGCGTGGCCGTGGCCCCGGATGCGGGATCGCGCCGGGCGGGGCGCCGCCCGCGCACCCGGGGTCAGCGCTCCAGAAACGCCAGGAACGCGTCCGCCTCGGCGGCGAGCGCGCGGCGGTCGTCTTCCGAAAGCGCGAGTACGTCCGTCTCGAACGCCGTGCGGTCGAGCCTCACGCCGGTCTGCGGCTCTTCCATGAGCTGCGCGTTCACGGCGGCCATGAGCTTGGCGAGCATGCCGCGCGTGCCGGCACCGGCTGAACTGCCCGCAGCCGAGCTGAGTGCCACCTTCTTGCCCGCGATCACCGCCGTCGAGCGGTCGCCGGCCACCACCGGGCGGCTCAGCCAGTCGATGAGGTCCTTGAGCGCGGCGGGGTAGCTGTAGTTGTACTCGGGGCTGAAGATCCACAGGCCGTCGGCGGCGGTGACGGATCGGCGCACGCGCTCGACCGCCTCGGGCGCAGGGAACTCGATGTCCTGGTTCATGAAGGGCAGGTCGGCGTAGTCGAGGAACTCGACGGTCGCGCGGCCGTCGAGCGCCGATGACGCCTCTTCCGCGAGCTGGCGGTTGAACGATGCGCGGCGCAGGGAGCCGACGACGAGCAGGATATGCTTCATGGTTTCCACCTCGTTGGATGTCCGGGGAACCGATAGGGTCGCTAACGGTTCTACCCACATCGGCGGTCGAACCTACCGCGCCCGACGGGGCGTGGGGACCCGGAAGAGCCCATGCCGGTTGCAATACGCGAAGATCGCGCCGGACATGCCCGCGCGGAAGAGGGCGGCTGCCTCCTGCTCGGGGTAGAGCTTGGCGAACGTGATGCCGCCGGTAGTCACGTAGGCGATGAAGCTGATGTAGTGGTCCTTGGTCATGGGGTGGTCGAGCGTGACGTACCACTCGTCCTCGATGCGCTCGACGGCGATCGCGTGGTCGACGTCGGGCTCCTCCGCCTCGCAGGGCACGAGCTGCACGCCGCAGCACGAGAACGACCCCTCGCCCAAGGCGTGGACCACGTTGCCGCAGACGGGGCACACGTAGAACTTGGAGCGCATGAGGTTGGCCGAACGGTTGGCGTTCTGGCGAACGTCGCCGGTCAGAAGCTCGGCGACCGAGATGCCGAGCGCGGAGGAAAGGGGCTCCACGAGCGAGATGTCGGGAAGGCCACGACCGGACTCCCACTTGCTCACCGCCTTGTCGGTCACACCCACGGCATCGGCGAGGGCGCGCTGCGTGAGCCCGCGCCGCTCGCGGAGGCTCTTGATGGTCTCTGAGGTCAGATAGGCTGCCATGATGGGTCCTTTCGGTAGCGCGCCGCTCTCCGGCGCCTTTCCCTGTCGCCCACAGTATGCGGGCGCGCGCCCGCTCGCGCCACCTACGGAACGTAGAGCCGCCGGCCTACTCCGCCTCGACGCGGCGCCGGAGCCGCTTGAGCTCCGCCTGCTTGCGCTTCTGGCTCAGGCGCTTCTCTTTGGCGCGCGCGGGCACCTTCGTCTTGATGCGGCGCTTGGGCGGATGCGAGCGGCGGCGCAGGATCTCGATGAGCTTCTCCAGGCAGCGCTCCCGATTCCTGTGCTGGCTGCGCGTCTCGCGCGACACGACGGTCACGCCCGTGGGGACATGGGTCATGCGGACCGCCGAATCCGTGGTGTTCACGCCCTGGCCTCCGGGACCGGTCGCTCGGAACACCTGGACCGTGCAGTCCCGCAGCAGCTCCTCGGGCGTTTGGCGCGCGAAGCGGGCGTAGTCGCTATGGGTGAGTTTCCCTTGCATGACGCCCTACCCGATGGCCGCGCTCTCGATATGGCGGATAGCGGGAATCGCCCAGGTAACGCAGGCGAGAACGACCATCGCGGCGCCCGCGCCGGCAAACCACGCCGGAGCGCCCACCGCATCCGCGAAAAGCGACGAGAACGCAAGCCCCAGCGGCATCGCCCACGACATGATGGCGCCGTAGAGGCCGAAGACGCGCCCTAGGTACTCTGCCGGAACCTTCTCCTGCATGAGGGCGGTCTGCGGGCCGGAGTAGAACGGCGAGCTGAACCCCATGAGGAAGCTCATCACGAAGAAGAGCTGCATACCGCCCGCACTCGGACTCGCGGAACCTGCGACCAGCGTCGCGAAACCGTAGAGCGCCGTGGCGAAGCAGACGGTGAGCGCGCGGTTCCTGAACCCGCCCCAGCCGGCAAGAAGCGCCGAGCCCGCGATCATGCCCACCGCGAACACGATCTCCGCCGTAGCGGCGTCGCCCGTCGTGCCACCGAAGTGGTCGAGCGTCATGAGCGGGAAGAGTGCCGAGATGGGCGAGAACACGAGTGTGAATACGAAGCCGCACCAGAGCAGCGCGAAGAGCCCGCGGTACCCGCGCAGAACGCGATAGCCGTCGGCCGTCTCCGCCGCGAGGGCGCGAACCTGGTCGCGAAGACCGAGGCTCCCCTCGTCCGCCGAAGCGTCCTTGGCCGAGCCGCCCACGTCGAGCCGCGCCGCCAGCACCGCGACCGTGGCGAAAAGCGCGCCCAAGACGTCGAGCGCGATCATGGCCGTGAGCCCCCAGAGCGGGTAGATCACCGCCGCGATGGCCGTACCGAGGATGTAGCCGCCGGACTGGACGGCCTGTGTCACGCCCGAAAGGCGCGTGAGGTGCTCGGCCGGCGCCACGAGCGGCGTGAGCGCCTGGAAGGCGGGCGTGTGGAAGGCGCTTCCGATCGCCCGCACGAAGAGCGCGGCCATGACCACCCACACGGGGAGCGCCCCCGTGAGCGAGACCGCAGCCACGACGGCGCTCACCGCGGCGATGAAGAGGTCCGCCCCGACGAGCGTGACCCTGAGCGGCAGGCGGTCCACGATGGTCCCCGCGAAGGTGCCGATGAGCGCCAGCGGCAGAAAACCAGCGAGCGACGCCAGCGAGAGCATGCTCGCCGAGTTGGTGGTGATGGTGATGTGCCACACGAAGCCCATCTGCAGGATGGAACTCGTGAGCACGGACACGAGCTCGCCGCCCCATACGAAGGCGAGCTTTGTGATCCATGATCTCGAAGCTCCTGCAGAGCGGTCCCGGTCCATTGGTTCAGCCATTCCCCTCCTCTTGCATAGCGTTCGATTCGACTGCTGAATGCAGATCGAATTATAACCGCCCACATCAGGCAGACTCGACGCCCTCCACGAGCGCGATTCGCAGGGCCTTGAGCTGGGCCCCGCCCTTCTTGTCTGGGCACTCCATGAGCACCCACTCGTCGTCGACATCCAGGACCGTGCCGGCAAGGCGCATGCCTCCCGCCGTGACGCCCGCCTCGGCGAGGACGAGCTCACACACAGAACCGATCCGCTCCCGCAGCATCCGCTCGAGCTCGGCCTCGCGCGGGCGCGCATCATCCGCGAGCTTCCGCAGGTCCTTCTTCGTCGGCATGGATGCCATGATGTAGACGACCATGGCGAACGTCGCGCCCGCCATCGCGAGGATCGTGTACTCCATCAGCTAGCGCCCCCTTCGATTGTGAAGCCGGCGACATCGGCGAGGTCGACGAGCTTGAGGACGCGGCGCGGCGGCTCCTTCTCGCGCAGAATGGGCGTCGGGAAGACGGCCCGGGGCGCGTCGCACTCCAGCCGGATCCAACCGGCACCCACGCCCCGGATGAGCGCGTGCGTGAGGGCGCCCTCGCCGTCTGCGAGTTCCACCGTCGCGACCTTGCCCACGAGCCCCTCCACGACATGGAGGTCGCGGATGCGCGCTGCCTTGCCGGAGCTGACCACGTCCACCTCATCGCTCGCAAGGTCGTCGAGCGATACCCTGTAGAGCCGGGCGAGCTCGGCGGCTTTGTCGAGCGCGGGCGAGCCCTGCCCGAGCTCCCAGTTGCTGATTGTCTGCCGCGTCACGCCGATGGCGGCCGCGACCTCCTGCTGGCTCAAACCCGAGCGCTTGCGCAGCGCGAGCAGCTTGTCTGCTATCATCGTCGGCCCTCCTCCGATCGGGAGGCAAGGCCCTCCTGTCGAGAACCCCGCCTCCCCCATTCTCTCGAAGAGCGCATCATCGCGCCAGCAAATCCATCTACCATCTTGTCCAATGCGCTTGCGCGCAGCGCGCGTGCACGTAAAACCTCACACAAGGAAGTTCATCACGAGCGAGACCATCGTCTCCTTCTCCTCGGGACGCGACTCGGCGATCATGAGCGCCATCGCCACGAGCATGCTGTCGGATACGCGCTTCTCGATGCCGCGGAACAGCGCACCGTTGCGGTCGAGGAAATAGAGGAAGAGGCTGCACGCGATCCGCTTGTTGCCGTCGACGAACGAGTGGTTCTTGATGATGAAGTACAGCAGGTTGGCAGCCTTCCCCTCGAGGGATGGATAGAGCTCCTCGCCGCCGAACGACTGGTAGATGGCAGCGATGCTGCTGCGGAACGAGTCATCCTTCTCGCGGCCGAAGATGTCGCTCGCGAACCGCGGGCGCATCTGCGCGATGAGCGACGTGCACTCGTCGTAATCGAGAACGTACGTCGACCGCTCGCCTTTCGGGCGCGGCACCGCCTCGCGGTCGTAGGCATCGAGCAGCTCGTACGCATCCGTATAGCTCTCCACGATATCGAGGATCTCGCGCGACCCGAGCTCTCCGGGGAGGCGCTCGATGATCTGGACGATCTCGCCGAGCTGGCGCAGACGCCCCTCGTTCTCTGCATGGCCTTTCAGGATATAGCGCTTGAGCACCTCGGTCGCCCAGCGGCGGAACTCGACGCCGCGTTGGGACTTCACGCGATAGCCCACCGAGATGATGACGTCGAGACTGTAAAGCGCGACCGGCCTAGCCGAGGAAGCAATATGCAAATAATGCATATTACCCTCTTTTACCAGCTCTTTTTCTTTGAATACGTTCGAGATATGCCGCGCGATAACAGGTTGCGTGCGTCCGAACAGCTCAGCCATCTGAGCCTGCGTGAGCCAAACGGTTTCTTCCTCCACATTGACGGAAAGGGCCACCTCCCCGTCTTGCGATTCGAACAGCACGATACGCTGGTCGTCCGCGTTCCCATGCGTCTGATCGAGATGCCCGAATTCCTCATGCGCCATAGCGAATCACCCGTCCCATCGTCGGTTTCCAAACATACCAACTTGTGAGCCCCGGCATTGACGGGCGCCGGGGAGCGGGAGCGCTACACCGCCCGAGGTCGAACCAGTGCAGCCAGCCTCTTTGCTCTAGGCGGTATCTGGCATACCCGCCGACACGTACCAGTGGGGGCCTCCGTGCCGGCTCTTGCTCGTCCTCGTACCTTAGGGGGGATTATATCATAAACCGAACACGTGTTCGTGACTATTATGAGAATCGTCCCCGGCGATCTTGCCGGGGGCACCTACGCCGACGGCTTCAACCTCGCTGCAAGGTCCTCGAAGGACATGCGTCCCTTGACGAAGGCGGTCATATCGAGGTTCAGCTGCTCGGTCCGCGTGAAGACGTGGCGGTTGATGCACGCATCGAGCAGCTCGTCCTCATCCGGAAGGGCGGAGGCGACGTTACGCCGCTCCGCGAACGCCCGGTAGTAGCGCACCCCGAAGCGGCGCTGGGACGCAGCGTCGATGTGGATGCCGTCGGGGTTGGACGTGAGCCCCTCGGCGGAGACGAGGTAGCACCCCGGCTCCTCCTCGACGAAGCGGCGCAGCTCGCCGTTGATCCGCTCGTGCTCCGAGGCACTGAGCCCGAATCCGCTCTTGCCCAGGAAATCGGCCAGCTCGCCCATCACGAACGGCAGGCCCTCCGCCCCGAGCTCCGAGCGCAGCGCGCACCACCCCGGCCAGGCGCTCGCGGTACGTGCGGTACCCGCCCCCACGCGCGTCGTTCTCGCCCTGATGCCAGAGGATGCCGATGAGCTCGGAGCTCTCGAGCGCGAAGCGGGCCTCGCTCACCGCGTGGCGGAACAGGGTGCCCTCGGGTGTCCACTCGTCGATAGAGCTTCCCCCTTCGGCGCAGGGGATGAGGCCGATCTGCTCGCCCGGATGGTCCTGGCACCACAGAGCGGCGAACGAGCCCGCAGGGCCGACCCCTGCGATGGACCGGTCGAAATGGATCGGCTCGGTCATGAGCTGCCAACGGCCGTTGCGCAGCATGAACGCGTTCTCGTTGCAGATGGTGGGAACATCGTCCAAGTAGCCGCGACCGGCCATGTTGGATTGTCCGACGAGCAGTACCGACTTCACGGGATTCCCTTCGAAGATGCTGGTGGGTGCCATGGGATTATACCGAAAGCCACCGAATCCCCATCACGCGCACGCGTGGATCGCGTCGCGCAGGAATTGCGCGGCGCCCGAAGCCACCTTCTCGTAGTAGGCGCGGAACCGCTCGTCGGAGACGTAGCCGTCCGCCAGGCCCTTATGGGCCTCGGGCGTGTAGAGCCCGTCCGGCCAGTACATGCGCAGCCAGTGACCGTGCATCGCGACGAGCCTGCGCGCCTCCGGGCCGGCCGGGTCGCCCGCCTCCATCGCGCGGCGCAGCTGCTCGTTGATGGCGAGCGCCAGCTCTTCTGCCTGCAGGTGCGCCGTCTCGCCCATCGCCACGTACTTCTCGTTGGCGGCGTCCATCACCTCGTCGCCGTAGGCCGCGCGAGTCTCCTCGCCGTAAGTCTTCTCGTTCTCGGAAACCTCGCGCCAGCGGCGGAGTGTCGGCAACACCGCGCCCAGGAGCGACGCCGCCTCGTCTACGGTCCAGCCCATCGCCTCGGCCATGCGCGGCGCACAATCCTCGATCATCTCGTCCATCGAGGTCTCGTACGTGTAGACGCCGTTCTCATAGCACCAGCGGCAGAAATCCTCTGCCTCGGAGCCGTCGGCCTCGTGGCCGCGCTGGCCGGGGCCGGTGAACATCATGCCGCAGCTCTGGCAGTAGTGCTCGGGCATGTCGAGAAGGGCGGTCACGGGCACGTCCAGCTCGCGGGCGATGAGCTTGAGCATGTCGATGCCGGGTTCGGTGGCGCCGGTCTCCCAGCGGCTCACGGCCTGGCGGGTGATATAGAGCCGGCGCGCCAGCTCCTCCTGGGTGAGCCCGCGCTCGCGGCGAAGGCGGGCGAGGGCGTCCTTGAGCATGATCATCGGGAGCTCCTCTCGTCTGGATCCTTCTCGCCCATTGTCCCTGAGGCCGGACCGCCCGTCGAGAAACAGATCGTTGCACGGCTACTCGCCGGCGACCTCCCGCTGCACGCGCTTGGGCAGCTTGGATAAGACGAGGTCGTAGCTCATGTCGCAGAGGTCGAGCACGAGACCCTCGGGCGGGTCGGCGTCCAGGTCGACGGAGACCCACGTGCGCCCGTCGGAGTAGTAGCCGGGCAGCACCGCGTCTGGGTGCTCGGCACGCAGCTCCGGGATGCGATCGGGGCCGCACTTGAGCGACAGCAGGTGGCGCCCCGCGTAGGGCGGCCTGGGGTCTGGCGAGGCCGAACGCTATGCCTTCCCCTCATGTGGGCAATCTGCTGCTCGACGGGGAGCATAGGCTTGGGGCGTGCGTCTCTGGCGCCACTTCGGTCGACAGCGGGTCTCGCCTGTGCCGGCACCTACGCCAGCCGGTCGCGCTCGGCGGCGAGCTCACGGGCGAAACGGCGGCACCCCCGCGCGGCGAGCGCGGCGGCAGCTGCCGTCCACGCGACCGCGAGGGCGGCGAGCGCGGAGGCCGGCGCCGCGGTGCCCGCGCCGCATGCGGCGCGCACCGCCTCGGCGGCGGGGCCCAGGGGCCAGAACCAGGTGAAGGAGCGGACCGTCCCGGAGACGAACGAGAGGACGGGGGCGACGGCGACGACCGTGAGCGGCACGGCGAGCAGGCTCGAGGCCATCTGCTCGCGTGCGGAGAGCCCGGCGGCGAGGCCGGCGAGCAGGAGGGGCTGGGCGCCCGCGGCGGAGAGCGCGAGGAGCGCGGCCGCGGTCGCGGGCGGGAGCCCCAGGAGCAGGCACGAGGCCGCCTGGGTGGCGAGCGTGGCGATGGTTCCGGAGGCCCACTTGGAGGCGGCGATCTCGCCCGGGACCACGCCCGCCTCGGCGAGCGTGACGTAGGCGCCGCGCTCCCGCTCCTCCGCCATGACGTAGAGCTCCACCACGCAGCCGGCGAACGCCGGGGCGATGCAGAGGGCCGCGACGAGCGCGAACGCGTCGCCCTCGGCGGCGGAGAGCCTGGGCGCGCCGGCGACCACGCGCCCGAAGAACGCGGCGATGAGCGCGCCCGCGGCGCACGACATGAGCGTCGTGGGGTTGCGGACGGCGTCGAGGAGGTCGCGCGCGACGAGCGCGCGTATGTTTCGGAGTGCGCTTGTTCCCATGCGCCCCATGATACCCGATATACTTGGTTTACTTTCCATTGGACGAGGGACCGGGAGGGGCACGTGCCGGACACAGCATCGTACGAGACCGTCGAGGACCTGCTCGCGGACCGCGAGGGCGAGAGCGTCCACCTCGAGTGCCGCCGCGAGACGGTGGACCGCGCCGTGCGCTTCGTGCACGGGCGCTACGCCCGGCGCCGGTGCGCGTTCTACGTGAGCACCGACCGCGGCTTCGACCGCGAGACGGTGCGCTCCTACCTCAGGCTCTTCTCGCGCCTCGCGGGCGGCGCCGTCGCGCCCGAGGACGCCATGGCCCACTTCGGGCTGGCCCCGGCGGCGCGCACGCAGGTCAAGAACCTCACGAGCGAGCAGCGGGCTCTGCTCAACTTCGCGCGCATGAGCCTCTCCGAGCCGGAGGTGGTCTTCTGCGAGCGCCCGCTCGCCGACGTGACGCCCGCCACGCGCGGCCTCGTCACCGCGTGGATGGGCCAGGTCGCGGACGCCGGCGGCGTCCTCATCACCGCGGGCGAGCCGCTGCGCGAGGCGCTGCTCATGCCCGGCACGGCGTTCTACGAGGAGGACGGCCTCATCCGCGAGGCCAAGACGGCCGTCGAGGGGGACGAGGAGGACGGCGCGGGGTTCGCCGGCGACGAGGTCCGCGTCTTCAAGGTCCCGGCGAGGTCCGACGGGGCGACGCTGCTGTTCGACCCGCGCGAGGTCGACTTCGTGGAGAGCGTGAACCGCGCCAACTTCGCCTCCGTGCGCGGGGAGCTCTACCCCGTGAGCATGACCCTCGACGAGCTTGAGGCCGAGCTCGAGCGCTACGGCTTCTTCCGCTGCCACCGCTCCTACATCGTGAACGTCCAGAAGGTCGCCAAGGTCGAGCGCTTCACGCGCAACAGCTTCAACCTCACGCTGGCCGACGCGGCCGCGACGCAGATCCCGCTCGCCAAGGGGCGCGCCGAGGCCATGCGCGACCGCTACGGGTGGAGGTAGGCGCGCCCCCGGCGCTCCTCTCGTGGCCCCTATTGCTCCTCTCGTCGTTTCCGCAGCTCCTGATGGTCGAAACCCCTTGAGGCGGCGCGTCGCGCCGGCGAGGATGGTGCCATCGGAAAGGCACCCGGCCCCGCCCGAGGGGGCGCCGGGGAGACGAGAAGGGAAACGCCATGACCGAACAGCAGATCCTCGACATCGTGGCCGACGCGCTGGGGCCCAACGCACCGCTCACGCTGGAGCAGCTCTCCGCGCTCCTCATGGTGCTCGCCATCGCGACGGTGCTCCTCGCCGCGGGGCTCGGCTACCAGATCGCCCGCGCCGAGAAGCGCATCAAGAGCCTCGAGGCCGCGCTCGCCGCCGGCAACCGCACCGCGAGGGAGGCGATGTAGCATGGACCCCGCGATCATGGGCGTCATCATCATCGCGTGCTGCTTCGCCGCCGGCGTGTTCGAGACCGGCAGGCGCAAGAAGGACCGGAAGGACGAGAGGGGCGGGAGCGGGGAGGCTCCCCGGAAGGAGGGCGACGATGGCTGCGACGCATAGCCCCGTGCTCTCGATGGAGGGCGTCTGCCTCTCCTTCGGCGCCAAGCGCGTGCTCGACGGGCTCACCTTCGCCGTCGCGCGCGGCGAGTGCTTCGGGTTCCTCGGCCCCTCCGGCGCCGGCAAGACCACCACGATCAAGCTGCTCACCCGCCAGCTCTCGGCGGACACCGGGCGCATCACCCTCTTTGGCAGGCCCATCGAGAACGCGTCGGGCGCCGACTACGACCGCATCGGCATCCTCTCGGACACGAGCGCCCTCTACGAGCGGCTCACCATCGAGGAGAACCTGCGCCTCTACGCGAAGGTGCGCGGTCGCGGCGAGCGCGGCATACCGGCGCTCCTCGAGCGCGTGGGCCTCGAGCGGGACCGCAAGACGCTCGTCAAGAACTGCTCGAAGGGCATGCGCCAGAGGGCGGCGCTGCTCGCGGCCCTCGTCCACAGCCCGGAGCTCGTCTTTCTGGACGAGCCGACGAGCGGCCTGGACCCGGCGGCCCGCACCGAGGTGCACCGGATGCTCGCCGAGCTCCGCCGCGCCGGGACCACGGTCTTTTTGACCACGCACGACATGGCCGAGGCCGAGGGCTGCTGCGACCGCCTGGCGATCCTCAACGAGGGCCGCATCGCGGCGACGGGGGCGCCCGCGGAGCTCACCATGGAGCACGCGCGCAACCGCGTCGTGGTGGCCACGCGCACCCGCGGCGCCGTCGAGCTCACGAAGGACGCCGCGTCCGCCGACGCCGCGCGCGAGCTCTTCGCCGCCGACGAGGTGCTTTCGATACACTCGGACGAGCCCGACCTCGAGGAGGTCTTCCTCGAGCTGACCGGAAGGGAGCTGTAGGATGGACGCCACGATGAGGCGCATCGGCGCGCTCGCCGCGAAGGACCTCGCCGACCTCTTCAAGAACCCCACGATGCTCGTGGTGCTGCTCATGCCCATCGGCTTCATGCTGCTGTTCCGCCTCGTCATCGGCGACACGGCGGCGGACGCGGGACTCGCCGGCGCGGGGCTCGCCGCCGTCGAGGGCGAGTTCCAGAAGTTCCTGCTCGGCTCCGGGCTCTGTATGAGCGTCGGGATGGTCGCCTCGATGGTGCTCATCTACGGCATCGCCGAGGAGAAGGAGAAGCACACCCTGCGCACCCTCATGCTCGCCAACGTCGGAGCCGGCGAGGTGGCCGCGTCCAAGGGCGGGGTGACGCTCGCCGCGGTGGTCGCGGTCGGCGCGGCGTGCTTCGCCGTCGCGGGCGGCGACCCCGCGCTGCTGCCCGCCTACCTCGCCCTCACCGCGCTGGGCGCCGTGCCCGTGGTGCTCGTGTCGCTCGTGCTCGGGCTCGCCTCGCGCGACCAGATGACGGCGGGCTTCTACAGCGTGCCCGTGCTGCTGCTGGCCCTCGTGCCCACCTTCGGGATGGCGAACGACGCCGTCGACGCGATCGCCGCGTTCACGCCGCTCGGGGGCGTCTACGACCTGCTCGGCCTCGCCGCCGACGGCCGCCTCCTCACGTCCGACTCCCTGGCCCCGATGGCGGTGACGATCGCGTGGGCCGTCGCCGGCGCCGCGGTCTTCGCGGCCCTCTACCGCAGGCTCGCCCGGGACAACTAGGCCAGGGCCCAAAAGACAGTCCCCACGAGCCCCGGCCCCTGGGCGAGACGCCCCCGTGGGAGAGGTCCCGCGGGGGCGGCCCCGGGGGGTAGAATAGGCGGGAGCCCCGCCGGAAGGAGACCAATGAGAGCACGCACCGCCATCGCCGCCCTGCTCGCCGCGACCGTCGCGCTGCCCCTCGCGGGGTGCTTCGGCCTGCCCGCGCCGGTTGACATCGCTGACCAGGCGGAGGACTTCGCCTCGCAGGCGCAGGAGCTCGCCGACACGCTCTCGGGCGTCGATTGGGGCAAGATCTCCCGCCTCGTCGTGAGGGACGCGAGGACCGGCGAGGTCGTGCGCGAGCTGACCGACCAAGACCAGATCGAGGGCGCCTTCGACCCGCTCTCCGACGAGAACGGACTGGCCGCGGAGCCGGACGCCGACGCGGAGTACGCCTTCGAGCTGTGGCAGCCCGAGACGCAGAGGCTCGGACAGAGCGCCGACGACCTCGACGAGGTCAAGGTGCTCGAGGTCACCACCTACGAGGGGTCACCCGTCGTAGAGCTCGAGGTGAGCCCCATCGGCCTCAGGCTCCACATCACGTCGCGGGCGGCAGCCGACTCGCTGCGCGCGCTCGCGGGGTAGCGCTACACGCCCGCGAGCTCCCGCTGAACTCGCTTGGACAGCTTGGAGAAGACGAGGTCGTAGCTCATTTCGCACAGGCCGAGCACGAGTTCCTCGGGCAGGTCTGCGTCCAGGTCGACGGAGACCCACGTGCGCCCGTCGGAGTAGTAGCCGGGCAGCACGGCCTCCGGGTGCTCGGCGCGCAGCTCCAGGATGCGGTCGGGGTCGCACTTGAGCGAGAGCAGGTGGCGCCCCGCGTAGGGCGGCTTGGCCTCGGGCGAGGCCGTGAGCTCGCAGGCGAACTGCCTGCCGCCCACCCAGTAGACCATCCATCCCCACTTCTCGTGGAGGGCCTTGGTGGCGCCGGGGCGCGAGAGCAGGCGGGCGTCTATGCGAGAGAGGTCCATGGCGGCCTCACTCCGTTCGACACGACGAGCCCGCGCGCGATGAAGGGTGGGAAGGCGGCGAGAGGGTCGGCCGGCTGCGGACGCGGGTCGATACGGTCGTAGCCCGGAGCGGGGCGGGCGTCGATGCCGGGGAACCTCACGGGCACGCCGGGCGACGTGTAGAAGCTCTCGCCCGCCTGGACGTGGAAGTGGAGGTGCGGCTCCGAGCTGTTGCCGGAGCATCCGCACCGCCCGACCTCCTGGCCGCGCGCCACGCGCTGGCCGGCCTCGACCGCAACGCTGCCGGGCGCCAGGTGCGCGAGGCACGAGTACTCGCCGGGCGCGTGGCGGATGAGAACGAAGTTGCCCCTGATATCGTCACCGGCGCAGCCCGGCTCCCCGCCCTCAGGCGCGGGAGGCGTGTCCCGGTCGGCGTCGCGCGCGCAGACGACCTCGCCGTCGGCAGGCGCAAGGACGGAGAGACCGTAGCACAGGTAGGACCGGACGTCGGCGGGGTCGCCCGCGTAGGTGAGCCCGTCCTCCCCGACGACCACGAAGTCGTAGGCGTAGCGCTGCGTGTAGACGTCCCAGGAGTGGGAGGTCGCCTCGTCGACGCCGCCGTTGAGCACGGTCCACGCGCCCGAGAACGGCAACGAGTACGCGACCGACGACGCACCCGTCGCGGGGTCGGGCAGACGGTCGTCGTAACGGACGGCCATGTAGATGAGGCCGAGCACCTGCTTGGCCATCTGCGCGGTAACGGGCTTCACAAGGCGCACCCCCTGATTCGTTGGAGAAAAGATTGTACCAGAGGGTCGCCTACTCCCCGTGGGCGACGCATTCGATGCGCATGGCAGCGTAGGCGGCGGCGACGCGGGTGTACCGCGCGGGGTCGTACCCGATGCGGTCGATCTCGGCGATGTCGGTCGCGTCCTTCTCGCGCCCGCTCGCGACCTTGGCGGCGCGGACGGACTCGAGCGTGGCGCAGCCGACGACGGCTCCGCCCGGCAGCGCGCGCACCTCGAAGAGGTCGCCCTCCGCGGCGCCGGGGACGGTCGCCTCGAGCAGGGCGTCGAAGCCGTCGGTCGCCGCGAGCGCGGCGTTGCGCTGGCGGAGATCGCCGCCCTCGAAGCGGAACGGGCAGAAGCTCACGAGCACGCCGCCCGCCACGGCATGGACGCCGAAGTCCCCGTGATCCGCGTTGCACGGGAGGTTGAGCGAGTCGAGTGCGGGATTGTACAGGCCCTCGGCGGCGAGCCATGCGCGCACGGCCGGCATGTCGGCCATGCGAACCGAAATGTCCACGTCACCGTGAAGGCGCCCCGAGTCGCGTCCGGAGGCAACCCAGGGGACGAGGCCGCCCTCGAGGAAAGCCCTCCCGGCGAACTCGGGCGCGGTCAGCACCCGCAGGGCCGCTGCGCGCGCCTGCGGGAACGGGACGGGATGAATTGAAGCGAAGGTGTTGGCGTTCTTGGCCATGGCTTTCTTCTCTCTATCCGATTGCAGGCCACGAGGAACCGCCCCGGCGTCGCCGGGGAGAGCGGCCCGCACTGCTGTCAGGCTGGTCGGCTAGAGGGAAGTCGTCATACGCGTCTCCTTGTGCGGCTACATCGATGCGATTGTACCCGTGAAAAGCGATATAGATGCATGGAGACGCGAGGGCGCCCCGCGGGAGGCTCCCACGGGGCGCCCGATGGCACCTCTGAGCAAGAGGGGGCAACCCCCTGCGGCGCGCCTACTCCAACCTCGAGCGGCGGGCGACGAGGATGGCCGCGTCCGCCGTGAGGAGCACGACGCCGTAGGCGAGCTGGAGGCAGTTCGCCACGCGGACCCAGCCGCCCTCGACCATCCAGGGGTACAGCACGCCGAAGGCGTTGAGGGCGGCGAACAGCATGACGAAGGCGGCGAGGGCCGCGACGGAGACGACCCTGCGGCCGCGCTCGTCGCGCCCCTCGCGGGAGAACCAGTAGACGAGGAAGGCCACGAACAGCGCCACGCCGACGCCCACGTTGACCTTGAGCGCGAGGGGGCTGTCGAGCAGGGCGGCGATCGTGTCCAAGGCCGACTCCTTCCAGACGCCGCGTGCAGACGCGTCCATTATCCCATCGCCCGCACCCTGGGGCAAATCGCCGCGCCTACGAGAGCGCCACCTGCACGACCTGGACGAGCGCCCAGGCGCAGAGGAGCACGGCGTCCACACCCGCGAGCGCGCTCACCGCCCGCACGCTGGCGGTGCGGCGGCGCGGCGCCTCGAAGCACAGGTACACGCAGCTGAGGGCGAAGAGGAGCGGCGTGACGCTGTTCGCCCCGGCGGCGTCGCCCACGGCGAGGCGCCAGAAGTAGAGGGCGAAGGCCGCGAGCGCGGCGACGAGGACGGCGCCGACGACGAAGAGGTCCGCCGGGCGCGGGTCCTCGGTGGCAGCGCCCCTCTCGACGTCCTTCTCGATGGCTGCTGCGGTGGTCTCGGCCATGGGTGGCTCCTTTCTTTCGCGCCCTTCCGGGCTGTCTGTCCATGGCCGGAGTATCCGGTATTTCTCGCTCCATGTCAATTATTTCTGTCATCCTGAGTGAAAGAGATGGCTCCGCCGCAGCGGAGCCGGAGACGCTACATGACGCGGCGCAGCACCAGGACGGCCACGATCCACACGGCGAGCACCAGGTTGTAGAGCCACTGGAGCGTGCTTGCGTAGAAGACGTAGGAGATCTCCATCGGCACGCCGCCCGAGGACTTGGCGATGAGGTTCACCGCAACGAAGAACACCGCGAAGGCGACGACCCCCGCCTTGCCGAAGATCTGCCACCCGCGCTCGTCGCGGTTCTTGGGCCGGGCGACCATGACGATCACGGCGACGGAGAGCGGCAGGCACAACCAGGCGCCCACGTTGAGCGCGAGAACGCTGTCGAGCAGCTGGTACATGGCGGTTCCGAGGGCGTCCATCAATCGGCCTCCCTGAAGTCGAAGAGATCCTCGACCGCGACGCCGAAGACCCGCGCGATGCTGTAGGCGAGCAGGAGCGAGGGGTTGTAGCGGTTGCGCTCGAGCTGGACGATGGTCTGGCGCGAGACGCCCACGGCCTCGGCGAGCTCGGCCTGCGTCATGCGCCGCGTGGCGCGGTACACGTGGATCTTGCTCTCGAAGGCGTACCTCTGCTTGGCCACCGCCGCACCCCCCCTCTCTTGCCTGCCGTGGAATGTATTTCTTACATTCTCGCACGCGGAGCCAGGCGGGGCAACGGGACGATGCCACGCCTACCCGCGGCGGCTCCGCCCGATCGCATAGAACGCGAGGAGCACCACCGCGCCGCCCACGACGGTGAACCAGTCCCGGGGCGTGCCGAGGCCGCCCGTCGCGGCGCCGAGGGCGACGGCGCCCGCCACCCAGAGCGCCGGCAGGACGGCCGCCGTCCAGGCCGGGCGGGCGAGGCGCCCCAGGGCGAAGGAGCCCGCGAGCACGACGGCGACGGCGAGAACGACCGCCAGCTTTCGGAACGTCACGGGGTCGAGGAGGACGTCTGCCGCCACGAGCACGCCGACGCCGACTGCGAGGCCGACAAAGACCTGCAGGACGACCCGCATCCCCAGGGCGGCGCCGCTCGCGCGGGCGGCCTCCACGGGCTCGCCCGTGGCCGCGCCGAGAAGCTCGGCGGCGCTCCTCGCGTCCTCGCCCCCCTCCCGCGCCGCGCCGCCAGAACGGCCACCGAGAACGCCAGCGCCAGCACCGCGAGCAGCAGGCGCAGCGCCGGCTCCAGGTACTCGCGCCCAGCGACCGCCGTCACGGCGAGCGCCGTGACCACGACAACCTCGACCGCGGCCAGCGCCACCGCGAGGGTCCTCGTCCTCCGCTCGTTCTTCTCGACCATCTCGCGCATCTCGTCCACGTCCCCTCTCACCAGCTCGTCGATCGTGGTGCCGAAGAGGTTCGCGAGCAGGAGCATGCTCTGGACGTCGGGCAGGGTCTTCGAGGTCTCCCAGTGGCTCACCGTGACGCGGCTCACGTAGAGCCGCTGCGCGAGCTCCTCCTGGGAGAGCCCGAGCGCCTGCCTGCGCTCCCTGATCTGGTTTCCGACGTCCATGCGTTTCCTTCCGCTGCGGCCTCTTCGACGCTCCCAACGTAGCCGAGGGGGGGGTCCATGATGCAGTATAAAGTGGTTTACAGGCTTGATTACCTGCAGTAATATGCTACGACTATCCAAGCGTCTCGGAGGGACTCACTTGGCAAAGACCCTGTACCTCATCGGCGGTCCCATGGGCGTGGGCAAGACCACCGTCTGCCGCGAGCTCAACCGGATGCTGCCCGCCTCCGTCATGCTCGACGGGGACTGGTGCTGGTGCGCCGACCCGTTCCAGGTGACCCCGGAGACCAAGCTCATGGTGCTCGACAACATCTGCCACCTGCTCGGCAACTTCCTGCGCTGCAGCGCGTACGAGAACGTCATCCTCTGCTGGGTCATGCACGAGCGCGCTATCATCGACGAAATACTCGAACGACTGCCTATCGAGGAGTGCGGCGCCAAGCTCCGAGTCATCTCCCTGATTGCCCACGAGGACGAGCTACGCCGGCGCATCGAGGGGGACGTTCGCGCGGGCTTGCGCGACGAAGAGGCGGTGGCACGTTCGCTCTCCTACCTCCCGCGCTATCGCGACCTCGACACGGAGCTCATAGACACCACCGGCCTCATGCCGCATGAGCTCGCCGCGCGCATTGTCGCATCCAACGGATGAACACCTTGTCTGACATGATGCATACTCCCCGAGGTGGGATAGGAAGACCTGATTACGCGCACGCGTGGATCGCGTCGCACAGGAACTGAGCGGCGCCTGGGGCCACCTTCTCGTAGTAGGCGCGGAACCGCTCGTCGGAGACGTAGCCGTCGGCCAGGCCCCTGTGGGCCTCGGGCGTGTAGAGCCCGTCCGGCCAGTACATGCGCAGCCAGTGGCCGTGCATCGCCACGAGCCTGCGCGCCTCCGGGCCGGCCGGGTCGCCCGCCTCCATCGCGCGGCGCAGCTGCTCGTTGATAGCCAGTGCCAGCTCATCAGCCTGCAGGTGCGCCGCCTCCCCCATCGCCACGTACTTCTCGTTGGCGGCGTCCATCACCTCGTCGCCGTAGGCAGCCCGAACCTCCTCGCCAAAGGCCTCCTCGTTCTCCTCCACCTCGCGCCAGCGCTTGAGATGCGGCAGCAGCGTGGCCATGAGCGAGACCGCCTCGTCGAGCGAGATGCCGAGCGCCTTCGCCTCCATAGGGGCTGTGGCCTCGATGAACTCGTCCATCGTCATGCCCTTGGCGGTGAAGTCGCCGTGGTCGTAGCAGTACTTGCAGAAGTCCGCGCTCCGGGAGCCGTCCGCCTCGGTGCCGTGCATCTCCTCGTCGGGGATGGGCATGCTGCAGCACTGGCAGTAGTAGCTCATGGGCATGTCGAAGAAGCGCTCGAGCGGCACGCCGAAGGTGACGCAGATGAGCTTCACCATGTCGATCCCCGGCGCGGTCTCGCCCGTCTCCCACCGGCTCACAGCCTGCCGCGTCACGTAGAGCCTGCGCGCCATCTCCTCCTGCGTGATGTTCGCCTCTTTGCGGATGGCGGCGATGACGTCCTTGATGGCCATGGGTCCTCCTTGCTCGGATCTCTCGGTAAGGCCATTGTCGCTGCGTGCCCGAAGCCGCACAAGAAACAACCCGTTGCGCGGCCAAGTAATAGTCGGGAACCCAGCCGGACGCACGCCCCTCGTTTCCCCGCGCCTGTGCTAAGATTCTCCCGACCCAACGGGTCTCTGACGAGGGCAGCCGTACCAGAATCGCAAAGACGGCGCGTCTGTCTGAGAGGTTGCCATGGATTGAGCCCTTTGCGACAGGCGCGACGCGCTAGGCGCTGTCCTCGGAAGCTGACCATTTCTCGGCTGCCGCAAGCACGCTCAGAAAGCGTGGATCGGCGCCCGCGAGCTCGCGCCACTCGGAAGACGACACCCGCTCGGCGAACGCCTGGTGCATGAGCGATGCCGCCTCGTCCGCTTGGTGCGCCTTGTGGGCTGACCAAGCTTCTCCGGCCTGGGCGGGGTCGAGACGGTCGGCCATCCGATCCCAGAGCAGAGAGCCGGACGGGGCCGGGTGCGCCGGGACCGCGCGCATGGCGTCGGCGGCGCGAACAAGAGCATCGAGCGCACCGTCCTTCTCGCCGGCGCGTCGTAGGGTCTCTGCAACCTCAAGGGACATCGTTGCCGAGAAGAACGGGTTCACCGCGCCCATGTCGAGCGCGGCGTAGACCGTCTCCGCGGCATCTCCGGCCGTCCGCGCGAACGCAGCGTCGCCCCGCATCCCAACCTCCTGCATGAGCGACGAGAGCACGAAGCTCGCAGCCCTTAGGCGCTCCGCCTGCAAAAGGTCGAGGGCTTCGTCGTCGCGGCCCAGCTTGCGGTAGGCGGAGGCGAGAAGCATCGTAGGGGCACCCGCGTCCTGTCGGCGCACGAGCGGCTCCAGCAGCGAGGCGGCCTCCTCGTAGCGACCTGCCTGGAAGAGCGTCGTGGCCTTCTGCTGCTGCGCGAGATACAGGTTCGAGGGGTCCGTCGCCACCTCGAGGACACGGTCGAGCAGGGCAATTGCCTCGTCGGTGAGCGCGTCGGCATCAGGCACGCCGTCCTTCTCGTCAGCCGGCGAGAACGGCGTTGCCATGCCAGCCGCCCAGATCGTGAGAAGCGAGGCAAGCATGAGCAGTAGGCTCGCGTCTGAGTAATGCTCCGTAGCAAGCGCGCGCAGCCGCTCGTGCGCAGCGCCGAGGTCCTTCTCGCCCAATGCATAGACTTCGGCGTAGAGCGTGGCAGATTCCTCACTAGAAAGCTCGTCACGCCAGTCGAAGAGCTCGTCCAGGGTGAGCGAGAAGTACGCGGCGATGCGCGGCAACAGGCTCACGTCCGGGAGGCTCTGCCCGAGCTCCCACTTGCTCACGGCGGCCTTCGAGACACCCAGGTGGGCGGCGAGGGCCTCCTGCGTGACGCCCTTGCGGCGGCGCTCCCGCGCGATGGT
This sequence comes from Enorma burkinafasonensis, assembly GCF_902150035.1. Lineage (GTDB taxonomy): Bacteria > Actinomycetota > Coriobacteriia > Coriobacteriales > Coriobacteriaceae > Enorma > Enorma burkinafasonensis. Next base: position 97,911 of record NZ_LR597502.1, on the reverse strand, counting down.
ACGACTAATGTTTACGATCTCGCTCATGGCTCCCCTTAACGCTGCGACCGACTGACACCTCCAGTATGAGGTCGAGCAGCAGTGGAATCAAAGGAGTGCTGGTTGACGTTTCGCGTACGCGGTCAACCGAAGATCTACTCCCTACCCTAGAGCCGCACGAACATGCGATGGGAATCGCTCGCCAGGCGCTGGAACCCAAAGTGGGCGTAGAAGCCCTCCGCGTGCTCGTCGGCCGGGTCGACGACAAGCGCCCGCGACGCAACGATGCGCGACGCCGCGGCCGCGCGGCGAATGGCGTCCTGCAGCAGTCGAGCTCCTGCCGACTCTCCCTGATAGCGCTCGTCGACAGCGAGCTGGCCAAGCAGCGTACAGGGAATAGGGTTCGGGGCGTTTCGGCGCAACGACCCAGCAACCGTCCCGACCCGCGCGACCGCATGGGCGCTCAGGGCATAAAAGCCGCAAATCTCACCCGTAGCGAGGGGCAGGACGTACACCCGTGCCGTCCCGTCGCGCATCGCACGATGTGCGCGCTCCTTGAGCCAGGCGTCATTGTCACTGTTGCCCGAGAAGAACCCGCTCACATCTTCCTCGTCGAGAAGCGGGCGGATGCGACGAAACGCTAGTCCTCCCATGAGAACTCGCGATCGAGCAGCTCGCGGGTGGCCGCGGGAACGGCGGAGTCGAGGGCATTCACAAAGCGCCCGTAGTCGTCCGCGGAGAGGTAGGTCGTGGTCTCATCGCTCACCTGCCTGCGAACCTCAAATGGGAAACCACCGCACTCGTTGAACATGTGGACGAAGACCTTGATGGCAGCGGACGGCGTCAGGCCCAGGGCAGCGGTGTTTCTGACGAAGGCGTCCTTCTCCTCGGCGCTCAGCTTGGTGTTGAGCGACGTCATTGTCGTTGCCATGGGACCTCCCCTTCAGATTGTCCAAGTGTCATCGTATGATTCTATTTATACCACATTAGACCATCATGTAGTCTATTCGGCAGCATAGTAGGCGCGAGTACTCACGGACGCGGAGCAGGTAGTACAGGGCGAGAAGCCCGAGCGCGTCCACGACCGAGCCGTCCGCGATGGCGGGAAGCACCTCGTCCGGCACGCCACCTGCGAGCTGGCGCACAAGCATGAGGCATAAGCAGTCGCGCGCGCAGCGCTAGACATTGCTCAGCGCGACGCCAGGGCAGCTCCTTTCGTGCTGCGTCAGTAACAGGACCATCGTCCTTCTCACCCGCCAGGCGCCCCATCGCCCGGGCTTACGCTCCCCTAACGGCTTCGCAAGGTTACCTGTCGTAAACTGGGACTCTACCAACGATCGAGCCGGCTCAACTGACGGTCGGTTGAGTGCGAGACGGCGTCGCGTGAAGATGAGCCTGCCAGCCGAATCCCAGCGAAAGGACCACCATGACCAAGCAGACCTTCGGCGCCACCATCTCCGCCCTCCGCAAGGAGAAGGACATGACGCAGCTCGATCTCGCCCGGCAGATGGGCGTCACGGACAAGGCCGTGAGCAAGTGGGAGCGCGACCTGTCGTTTCCCGACGTGGCATCGCTGCCCAAACTGGCCGAGGTTCTCGGCACCTCGGTGGATGAGCTGCTCGAGGTGAAGACGGCCGCGCAGGAGAAGCCGGCGGGGTCCCGCGTGCCCGCGCTCGTGGAGCTCGTCCTCAAGGCGGTCGCGCTCGCCATGGGCGTGGGCGTGACCGCGCTCACCGTCATGGACGAGGTGGATCCGAGAAACGCGCTTGGGCTTCTCGGCATCGGTGTCGCGTGCCTCGCCCTCGTCCAGATCATGCACCACGATAGCGAGGCGTAGCGCCACGGAGAGGCCCGTTCTCCCCCCTCCCGAACTGAATCATTTTCCTTTCGCACAACTGTTGACGTCATATACTATGTAGCGTATAGTATGCGTCGTACAGTATAGGACGAAAGGAGGTGTGCGGATGGAAGCCCAGATGAAGCGCGGGTTCCTCGAGGCATGCGTGCTCGCGGCCTTACGCGACGAGGAGTCCTACGGCTACCAGATCGTCAAGGATGTGCCGGCGAGCATGGGGCTCACGGAGTCCACGCTCTACCCGCTCTTGAAGCGCCTGGAGAAGGCCGGATGCATCGCGGCGCGCTCCGCCGAGCACAACGGGCGGTTGCGCAAGTACTACCGCATCACCGATGCCGGCCGGGCACGTATCGACGAGTTTCTCGCCGAGTGGCCGTCCGTGCAGGAGATTTACCGCTACGTGGAGGGAGCGCGATCATGACGAGGGAAGAGTTCCTGAACCGGCTGGGCGAGCTGCTCGCCTGTCTGCCGGCCGAGCAGATCGAGGACACCAAGGCGTTCTACGCGGAGGCCATCGCCGACCGCATGGAGGACGGCATGACCGAAAAGGAGGCGGTAGCGGCCCTGGGCACGCCCGGCGAGGTGGCCGAGGCCACGCTCGACGACCTGCCCGCCGTGCCGCGCGCCATCGCGCGGACGCGCCGGCGCAGCAACGTGCTGCTCTGGGTGCTCGTGATCCTGGGGTCGCCCGTGTGGCTCTCGCTGCTGGTCGCCTTTGCCGCCGTGGCGCTGAGCGTATACGTGTGCATCTGGGCGCTGGCGCTCTGCGTGTGGGTCGTCGCCGCCGCGCTCGGCGCCGTGGGGCTGGCAGTCCTCGCGCTCGTGGCCGCGGGCATCGCCATCGGGAACGTGCCGTACGCGCTCGCCATGCTCGGCTCGGGGCTCGCCCTCATCGGCGGCGCGCTGCTCGTCGGTGCCGCGGCATGGGTCATCTCCAAGCAGATCGCGCGCATCTCGGCGCTCTGGGTGAAAAAGGCCGTCTCGCCCTTCTGGAAGGACCGGAACGGCGATGGTGGCGGACGCCATTACACCTCCCTTATCAGGGAGAGCGGTCCCGCAAGCGAAGCGGATGCAGATCACAGCGGCCATCTTGTCATGGCACATAACTAGGAGGGGAACCATGAGCATCGCAAAGAAGACCTTCCTCGCCGTGGCCGGCGGGCTCGTCGCTGCGGGCATCGTCATCGCGGCCATGGGGTTCATCGCGTCAGGGTTCGACCCGGCCGTGTTCTCGACGCAGATCGACACGCGCGACGACAGCATCGTCCTTGGCGGCGTCGAGGTGGATGACCCGACGGGGCTCCCCCTCATCGAGCAGCTCGCGGAGCTGGGCGAGATCGATACCTCCGGCATCGCCGCGCCCGAGGCGCCGGAGGCTCCCGTCGCGCCGTGACGCGCTCGGCCCCGTACGTACTCGTGCCTGATCGCCCCCGGTTCGATGAGGGTATCATCCGACTGAGGGTCCATACGACCACCGGGGGTGATCGGGTATGAAGGCGTTGCTCGCACGCGCCGGACGGGCGCTTTCCATCGCAGCCATCGTCTATGCGCTCCTTTGGCTGGCATGCATCCTCTGGTTCTGGCTGGGCATGCCGTTTTCCGGCGGCGGGATCTTCGCCTACACGCTTGTCGTGTACTACCTGGTGCTGCCCAGCGCTGCCACGGTCGCCTGCGCGCTGGCGGGCTGGCGCCGGGAGCTCGGGGCGGCTCGCCTCGTCGCGCCGCTCGCCGGAGCCGTGCTCTACGTCGCGGCCCTGCTGCTGACGTTCAGCCTCTCCACCGCCCTCGGCATCGCGAACATCGCGCCCGTCGGCCTCGCTGCCTTCCTCATGGGGCTCGCCCCCGGCGTCATCGGCCTCGTCTGCGGATGGGCGCTGCGGCGGTTCCGGGACAGCCGGCGCTGACCTCGAAATGTTTTGCGCCCGCGCATCGCCGTGCTCGAGGCGTTCGCCGCATCGTGACGAGACGGCACGCCGAGGCGCGCTCGCATGTTCGCGACCGGTTTCCGTCCGGCACCAAGGGGGTATCATGTCGCCAACACGCCGCGGCGCGCTGCGCTGCGGGACGATGGTGAGGGAGGCCGCGATGGGCGTTCTCGAGGTCCGCGACATAGCGTTCGGCTACGGCCGCGCCAACGTGTGGGAGCACGTGTCGTTCTCCCTCGAGCCCGGCGAGGTCGCCCTACTCGTAGGCGCGAACGGCGCCGGCAAGTCCACGCTCCTGCGCTGTCTCGCCGGCTGGGAGCACCTGCGCGCCGGGACGGTCGCGTTCCGGGGCGAGCCGCTCGACGCGCTCTCCCCCGCCGAGCGCAGCCGCATGGCGTTCATCGCCGACGTTCCCGCGTTCTACGACGACCTCACCGCCTACGAGCACGTCGAGCTGCTCGGCCGAGCGAACCTGTGGGACGACGCGCGCTGGGACGAGGCGGACCGGCTGCTCGAGCGTTTCGGCATCGCGCGCTTCTGCGACCAGTACCCGCAGAGCTTCTCCCGAGGCATGCGCGAGAAGCTCGCCTGCGCGCTCGCGCTCGCCCTTGCACCCGACTGCCTGCTGCTCGACGAGCCCACGGGTCCGCTCGACCCCTCCTCGGCCGCCATCCTCGAGGAGGAGCTCTCCGCGGCCGCGTCGCGCGGGTGCGCCATCCTCATGAGCTGTCACCGCGAGCTCGAGGTCCTCGAACCCCGCCGCGTGCTCAAGCTGGGCGACGGCGCCATCGAGGAGCTCGACGGCGCGGCCGTGCGCGACGCCTCCCTCTGGGCCTCGCTGTAGGTGCGCCATGTTCCGGGGACTTGCAACCGTGCTCTGGTTGAAGGGCAGGCACCTACGCGCGGAGCTCAACTTCTGGCTCTGGGCCGCGGGCGCCGACCTCGACGACACCCGCGACGCCATGGAGCGCATCTACCTGCTCTACATCGTGGCGATCGCCGCCGCGGCCGCCGGCGCCTGCTGGCTCTGGCTGCTCGGCCTCGTATGCGGTGCGGCCGAGGTCGAGGGCGCCGAGATGGCGGCGCTCACCGCGGACCTCGCGCGCCTGGCCGCCGGCGCGGCGATCGCGATCCCTGCCTGGATAGGCGCCGTTGAGCTCGTGAGGGCCGCGTGGCGCGCACCCTGGGTGCCCACGGCCCCCGACGCCGCCTGGCTCGCGCAGCTGCCGGTACCGGTCGCGGGCTGGAGCGCCTGCGAGCTCGTCCCCCGCCTGCTCGTGCGCGGTGTCGTCGGCGGTCTTCTCGGCTACCTCGTCGCCGCCTATGCCGCGACGGCCTGCGGCTTGGGGGCCGGCCCCAGCGCGTGCCTGCCCTACGCGCTCGCCATGGGGCTCGGTGTCAGTGCGGTCCACGCGCTCGCCTGGCTTGCGGGCGAGGCGCGCATACGCGCGGGCAGAGAGGGGCGCCGCGTGCCGCTCGCTGTCGCCGGCGCGGCGGCCATCGCGCTCGCGGCCCTGCCCGTCATAGCGTTCCCGCAGCTCGTCGCGGCGGCGGGCATGCTGTTGGAAGGCACGGGCGGAGGTGCTGCCATCGTCCTCGCCACGGGCGCGGCGACAGGCATCTGCATCGCGGCGAGTCTGCTCTTCGCGCGGCGCATCACGCCGGCGCAGCTCACCCGCGTGGCCGCCGCCGACGCCTCGCTCTACGCGGTGCGCCGCATGGCCGTCTACGACCCCAAGCTCTACCGCTCGCTCGTCAGGAGCCAGCGCTCGGCGGCGCGACGCCCCTTCGGCCGCATGCCGCGCGCCCGCGGAAGCGCCGCGGTCCTGGCGCGCGCCGCCATCTCGACGGTCCGCCATTACGAGACGCTGCCCCAGCTGCTGCTCGCCGGGGCGCTCGTCGCGCCGCTAGGCGCCCTGCTGCTCTCGGGCGCGCTCGCAAGCCAGAGCGCGGCGCTCGGCCTGCTCGGCGGCGAGATCGGCGCGCGCGTCATGGGCACCGCGAGCTGGATCATGCTCGCGGTGCAGGGCGCCGACGTGCAGCGCGCGCTCGCCCGCGTGTTCATCGCCGATGCCCGGAACCGCTTCATCCGCGACCACCTGCCCGTGTCGACGCCCGCCCTCTTCGCGTTCGCGACGCTCCCCGCCCTCGCGGTCGCGCTGGTCGCGTCCGGCGCGGTCTCGGCGGCGGTCATGGCGCTCGGGATGCCGGCCATCGACGCCCTTGAGCTCTTCCTTGGTTCCGCCGCGCTCGACCTCGCGCTCGCGCTCTGCGGGGCGGCCTCCGCGGCGGACCCCGCGCGCGGGCGCATCCGCCTCTCCTGCGAGGCCGCCACCGCCATCGTCGCAGTCGCGTGCGTCCTCGTCGCCGCGCTCGCGCCCGCGGCCTGGTATGCCGCCGGCTTCTGGGCCGTGGCCCTCGCGGTGTCGTTCCTCGTCTTCCGCAGCATGTGAGGCGCCGGGGTCGCGCATGCCCCGTGGGAAGCCGCCCGCGCGCGGACCCGCCGACACCGGCTGCCCCTCAGGGTGTACGGATTTCAGTATCTCGATTTCAGTTGATTTCACCGAGATACTGCCAGATGGACAGAATCGGCCCAAAAAGACGGCAAAACCGTCCACCAGACAGTATCTCGATACAACGGCATCACCGCAGCAGCTCGGCGAGGTTGCGGCTGAAGCGCTCGCGGTCCTCAGCGGTAAAGGCCGCCGGACCCCGCGTGCGCCCGCCCGCGCGACGCACCTTCTTCTCCTCGTGGCGGATGAAGAGGTCCATGTCGATCGTCGCCTTCGTGTAGACGCGGCCGCGCACGCCGATGGCCGCCGCGCCGCGGCCGAGCACCATGCTCGCGAGGCCGATGTCCTGTGTGACCACGACGTCCTCGGGCTTCAGGCGCTCGACGATCGCGAAGTCGGCGCTGTCGGCACCCACCGAGACGTCGAGCACCTCGACCCAGAACCCGGCATGGGCGCCGTCGCGCCCGCGGGCATCTGCGGCGTCGCGCGGGTCGTCGCGGCGGATATGCCGCTCGAGGTTCTGCGTGGTGTTGCCGACGATGACGACGGGCACGCGGGCGCGCCGGGCGCAGGCGAGTGCCTCGCGCGTGACCGGGCACGCGTCGGCATCGATATAGAGCGTGCGCGCTTCCGCCATGGTCCCTCCTGTCGTCGCGCCGCGCCGGACGCCCAGCAGTATACGACGGAACGCGGCCCCGTGGACGGCCCGCGCGTCGCTCATCGGAGCGCTCAGGCGCATGCCCGCGCGGTTTGGCATAATGGGAGATGCAAATGTAACCCCCCTCGACACCCGGGAGCGCCCCATGGTCACCGCCGGAGAGCAGAAGCTGATCCAGAGCTACTACACGCGCGCCCGCCTCTCGCGGAGCATGATGGGGGCGATCGGCATCCTGCTCATCGAGTTCATCGTGCTCGTCATGGTGGACGACCTGGTGCTCACCGCGCACCGCCTCTACGTCCCGGGTACCGTCGCCATGCTCGCCCTGGTCGCGGGCGCCCTTATCTACTGCTGCTACGGCATGGTCTCGCTTAGGACCGGTCTGCAGAAGGAGCCCTGGCGGGCACTCGTCGACCGGGCGCGCGGCACCGTCCCCGACCTCGCGGAGCAGCAGATGGGCATCGCCCGCGGGCGCGCGACGGCGGCGATGGGCAGCATGATGCGGGGATCGGCCGACCCCGCCCTCGACAACCTGGGTGACGCCGCGGTGCTCGCCGGCTCCGTCGACAGCATCCGGTGGGCGTCCTCGATGCTCGCCGCCTTCGAGCGGCACATCGCTGCCGTCGCGGGGCGCCTCGGCGTGCCGCTGCCCAACGCGAAGGCCCGCGGGCGCGCGGCCGTGCTGGCCGTGGCTGCCGTGCTCGCGCTCTCGTTCGTCCCGGGCTACGTCGGCCGGATCGCCGGCATCCGCCAGGAGCGCGCGCAGGCCGCAGGCCCCGTCCACGACCTCGAGCGCACGTTCGCGAGTGCCTGCTCCTGGACCACGGCTAACGACCCCGAGGAGAGCTACGACGATGACGGGTACCTGGTGACCGGGCACCTGCTCGACTACGACTCGCCCTTGGACCCCACCGTGACGGCCACCGTCGACCCCGACGGCGTCGTGCGCGACGTGACCTACACCCTCGATATCGACGTCACCCTGCCGCTGGAGGAGAGCCTCGCCCGCGCGGAGGAGGACCTCGCCGCTCTCGCCCCGCTCATCGCCGAGAGCGGCGTCGCCGTGTCGGCAGACGAGCTCGCGTCCTTCGACACCCTGCCCGAGGAGTTCCGCCAGGCCTACCTCGCCGGCTCGCCCTACGAGGAGATCTTCATGAGCGTCCTCGACGAGAGCGACGGCGACCCGTGCGATCTCATCGTCGCGTTCTACACCGACTCCGAGGAGGACTTCGGCGAGTACAGCTCCGCCTACATCCACGTCTCCCTCGAGGCGGAGTAGGCGCCCTCCGGAACCTCTCCCGGACGTACCGCTCGCCGATAGCGGTGCAAGCGCGCGCCGGCACGCGGGCACAATGGCGGCAACGGCGCCCGAGAGCAAGGAGGAGACATGCTCGACCATCTGACCATCCACGCCGCGGACCCCGAGGCCATGGCGGCCTACTACGGGCGTGTGCTCGGCACGCTCGGCTACCGCAAGGGCGTCGAGTACCCCGGCGGCACGCAGTTCGTCGATGACGCGACCGGCGACTCGGTGTGGATCTCGGCCGCGGAGGAGGGTCAGGCGCCGACGCCGAGCCATTTTGCGTGGCGCGCCAAGACGACCGACGAGGTTCAGGCGTTCTACGACGCCGCGCTCGACGGCGGGACCGACAACGGCGCACCCGGCCCGCGCGACTACCATCCCGGCTACTACGCCTGCTTCGTGCACGACCCCGAGGGCAACAACATCGAGGCGGTCCTGCACGACTACGAGGGCTAGCGCCGCACGGCGCGGCGCCCCGGCGGGAAGCTCCCGCGCACGCCGCCGCACCCCGGCAGAACCCCGCAAACGCGACGCGGGCGGCCTCCCCACCGGAAAGTCGCCCGCGCGTCGTGTACTATGGAGCCACCCTACCCCAGGACCAGGCGAAACCGGCCGCCAACCCGGCGACCGGTTCCGTGAGTCCCGTCTACGGGAACGAATCTGCGGGCGCAAAATAGCAAGAAAAGGGTGTTTCCAAGACCGTTTCCTGCTAAATCCTGCCCGCAGATGCCCTTCTCGCGTCCGCAGGTCCCCTCCCGCGTCCGCAGATCCCCTCCTCAACGATCGGACGAGGGGTCCGGGACCGCAAGGACGCGGCGGCGCTTACGCCAGGCGCGCGAACTTGCGCTTGCCCACCTGGAGCACGGCTCCCGCATGCAGCAGCGCCGGGTCCACGTTGTAACTCTTGGGCGCCACGGGCTGCTGGTCGATCTTCACGCCGCCGCCGTCGATGAGGCGGCGCGCCTCGCCCGCGGACGGCGCGAGCCCGGCCTCCTTGAGCACGCCCGCAAGGTACACGAGGCCCTCGGCGTTGGGCGTGAGGTCGACCGCGACCTCGGCGATGTCCTCGGGCAGCTGTGACTCCTTGAACACGCGGTCGAACTCGGCCTGGGCCTCGTCGCCGGCGCCGGCGCCGTGGTAGGTGTCGCACAGGTCGCGGCCGAGCGCGCGCTTGAGCTCGTAGGGGTCGGCCGAGCCGTCGGCGAGCGCGGCCTCGATGGCGTCGACCTCATCGGGCGTCTTGGAGCTCGCGAGGCGGTAGTACTTGCCGATCATCTCGTCCGGGATCGACATGGTCTTGCCGAACATATCGGCCGGCTCGTCGGTGAGGCCGATGTAGTTGCCGTAGCTCTTGGACATCTTGCGCACGCCGTCGGTGCCCTCGAGGAGCGGCATCGTGAGCGCCACCTGCGGCTCCATGCCCATCTTCTCCATGAGCTCGCGGCCGGCGAGCAGGTTGAAGAGCTGGTCGGTGCCGCCCATCTCCACGTCCGCCTTGATCTGGACGGAGTCGAACGCCTGCATCACCGGGTAGAGGAACTCGTGCAGGGCGATGGGCGTCTGCGACTGGTAGCGCTTGGTGAAGTCGTCGCGCTCGAGGATGCGCGCCACGGTGAACTTGCTGCAGAGCTCGAGCATGCCCTTGAGGTCGAGCGAGAGGATCCAGTCGCCGTTATGGACGATGGTGGTCTTCTCGGGGTCGAGGATCTTCATGGCCTGGCTCACGTAGGTGGCCGCGTTGGCCTCGACCTGCTCCTGCGAGAGCTGCGGGCGCGTGGAGTTCTTGCCCGACGGGTCGCCGATCATCGCCGTGCCGTTGCCGATGATGAGCGTCACCTTGTGGCCGAGGTCCTGGAACTGGCGCATCTTGCGCAGCGGCACCGCGTGCCCCAGGTGCAGATCGGGCGAGGTGGGGTCGACGCCGAGCTTGATGTTCAGGGGCACACCGCGCTCGAGCTTCTTCTTGAGGTCCGCCTCGGGCACGATCTGCGCGGCGCCCGAGGTGATGATGCGCATCTGTTCGTCGACTGAAAGCAAGGTTGGTCCTCCTGCTCGTATCTAGCGCCCTCGCCCGGAAGCCGCCGGGCGGTGCTGGATTGGCAACTTTTCCAGTGTAGCCGAGTTTCGCATCCCGACCAAGGCCGGCGCCGCCTTTTCGCGGATTTCAAGGCGCCGCGCGGCGCACCCCTAGCGCAGGTCGGGGTTGTACCCGATCACGGAATCCTTGCCGTACCACTGCGCCAGGCGAAAGTTCATGTAGTTGTCCATGTTGTCGCGGATATCGCCCATGAAGAGCACCTTGGGCCCCGCCGTGTAGTACGCGACCTCGACCGAGCGCTCGGGCGACTCCTCGAGGTAGGCGAGGCGCGCCCGCACCTGCTCGTCGTAGTCTGCCGCCTCGCCCGAGATGAGCGACGCGGCGGCGGAAAGCGAGGTGAGGTCGTCGCGGTGCCGCTCGTCGACGGCGAAGGCCGCGATCGCAACCGCAAGCGCGAGCATGACCGCGCCGAGGTAGGCGGGAAGCGCGCGAGAAGGCGGCAGGCTGCGCGCCCTCGGCCCCGCGACCGCCGCGTCCGCGCACGAGCGCTCCCGCCGCCGGGCGAGCCAGCCCACGAGCCAGCCCGCGCACAAGAAGACCGCCAGCACGAAGAAGTCGTAGCGGATGTTCTGCACGCGGCCGGGACCGACGTTGCCCATCGAGAAGAAGGTCGGCGTGAAGCTCGCCATGAAGAGCGCGAGCGCGACGGCGGCGGGCACGGCGGGCAGGCGGAAGGAGGCGCTCCCTCGGCGCGCGATGCGCCAGAATACGGGGATGGCGAGCAGAAGCGCGACCACGAGCAGGCCGTTCACCCACAGCACGCTGTACTCGACGCCTGCAAGACCGCTCCGCACGATTGTGCCGACGACGCCTGCGCCGTCGCCCGGGAACTGCGTCTCCTGCCGGGCCGCGTTGCCCGGCGCCGCCATGGAGCACGCGAATCCCGCCACGAGGATGACGAGCGCCGGCACGAGCGCGAGCGCCCGGCCGCGCACGCGCCAGATACCCGCGGCCGTCGCCGCGGCGAGCGCGAGCACGCAGACGATGCCCGTCACGAAGTTGCCGCCCGCAACCACGAACGCGACGACGGCGAGCAAAAGCGTGCGCACGGCCGTGCCCGCGCCCGAGAGCTCCCCGCGCCGCGTGCGGCCGCGCAGCAGGCGCACGGAGAGCCCCGCGCCCACGAGCATGAGCGCATGGTAGAAGGTGTAGTAGATCGCCGAGTTGTACCACCAGAACGCCTCGACGGGGCTCGGCACGAGCTGGGTCTGGAGCAGAAGGACGAGGCAGGTGAGCGCGAGCCACGACGCGCGGTCGCCGCCGCGCCCGCCGCGCACCGCGATGCTCACCGCATAGGCGGTCGCGAGCACGAGCGAGGCCATGATGAGGACCGCGCCCAGCCCGTAGAGCGACTCGGAGAACACGCCGGGCTGGAGCGACATGAGAAAGATCGCCGAGTAGGTGCCCTGCCAGGTCCCGAACGTGTCGATCGTCTGCTGCAGCGCGGCGGCGACGGCGCCCGCGAGGCCCTCCCCCGCCTCGAGCGCGAGATGGGCGTCGACGCCGTAGTGCCAGTCGTCCGCGAAGCTGTGGTCGAAGGCCGAGATCGCGACCATGACGCCGAGCGCGACCGCCGTGACGAGGCAGAGCGCGCAGGCGAGGACGGCGATGGGGTCCACGCGGCGGGCATGCGCCGGCGCGCCGTGCGCCCCGCGTCCGGCAGCGGGCCCCGTATGCGCCGGGGCGGCAGCAGCCGCGTGCGCGGCGACGGTAGGGGTATGTTCCAGCTCGGTCTCCATAGGCTCCCATCGCGGACGGCGCGTGCCAGGTATGCAGCAGGTCTGTAATTTACCTCGGACAAGGATACACGACGCCGCGTGAGCATGTGTTGCGGTATTGTGTGAGCATGTATGTTTGACGACCCGCCCCGCCGCGCACCCGCGGCGGCCCATCCACTCAGGAGGTCTTCATGGGCCCACGTCAGCGCAATATGCGTTCGCGCGCGAAGACGCACGCCACATCGATGATCGTCGCCTCGATCTTCGGTTTCCTGCTCCTCACCGGCATCGCGTTCGGTGTGGGCATGATCGGCGTCGTCGAGACCTGGCTGCAGGATCTGCCCGACTATGAGAACGCGGACCTGTACCTCAACAGCGAGCCGACCGTCATCCTCGACGCCGACGGCAACGAGATCGCGAGCTTCTATACCCAGAACCGCTCGACCATCTCGATCGACCAGGTGTCGAAGTACGTCCTCGACGGCACCGTCGCCACGGAGGACGAGCGCTTCTACGACCACAACGGCGTCGACTTCGTGGGCATCATGCGCGCCGTGATGGTGCAGCTCACAGGCGGCTCCGAGGGCGCGTCCACCATCACGCAGCAGCTCGTGCGCAACACGATCCTCTCCGACGAGCAGTTCGACATCACCCTCGAGCGCAAGGTGCGCGAGGCCTACCTCGCCCTCAAGGTCGAGGAGATCTACTCGAAAGAGGAGATCTTGATGATGTACCTGAACACCATCTACTACGGCCACGGCGCCTACGGCATCGAGGCCGCCTCGCAGACCTACTTCTCCAAGAGCGCCGCCGACCTCACGCTCGCCGAGGCCGCGCTGCTCATCGGCCTGCCCAACGCGCCGTCGCAGTACGACCCCACGGTCAACCCCGACCTCGCCGTCCAGCGCCGCAACACGGTCCTCGACCGCATGCTGCGCAACGGCTGCATCTCGCAGGAGGAGCACGACGCCGCGCAGGCCGCGCCGCTCGAGCTCAACGTCACCGAGATGTCCGACACCGGCGTGAACATCAACGCCTACCCCTACTTCGTCGACTACGTGCGCAGCCTGCTCGAGGACGAGTTCGGCTACGACCAGATCTTCTCGGGCGGCCTCACGGTGCACACCACCATCGACCCCGACGTGCAGCAGGCCGCCGAGGCGGCGGTCACCGAGCGGCTCGCCGTCTACGACGAGCCCGACCTCGATGCCGGCATGACGGTCATCGACAACGAGACCGGCGGCATCGTCGCCATGGTGGGCGGCAAGGACTACTACGCCGACTCCAAGCACATCAACCACGCCACGGCGCAGCGCCAGACCGGCTCGGCCTTCAAGGCGTTCACGCTCGCGACCGCCATAGACGAGGGCATGAACCCCAACATCACCATCAACTGCGGCTCGCCCATGACCTTCGACGACGGCTCCTACCCCGTCCAGAACTACGGCAACCACAACTACGGCTACATCTCACTCGCCCGCGCGACCGAGGTCTCCTCGAACACCGGCTACGTGCAGGTCGCCAAGGCCATCGGCGTGCAGAACATCGTCGACATGTGCCACAACCTCGGCATCGAGGACCACATGAACGCCTACTCGTCGCTCACGCTCGGCACGCAGTCGCTCTCGACCCTCCAGATGGCCGAGGCCTACTCCACCTTCGCCACCGGCGGCATCCACCGCGATGCGATCGCGATCACCTCGATCGAGAACCGCGACGGCGAGACCATCTACGAGAGCGAGGACACCTCCGAGCGCGTGCTCGACGCCGACGTCGCCTCGACCGTGACCGAGATCCTCGAGGGCGTCGTCTCCCGCGGCACCGCCACCACGGCGCGCCTCTCGGTGAACCAGCCCTTCGCCGGCAAGACCGGCACGACCGACCTGCCGTCAGACCTCTGGTTCTGCGGCTACACACCGCAGTACTCGGTCGCCGTGTGGTGCGGCCACAGCGGCGGCTCGACCAAGATCACCGTCTGGGGCCGCCAGGCCACCACGGCCGACCTCCCGCTGCCGATCGTGCGCGACTTCCTGAACGCCGCGCTCGAGGGCGTGGAGCACGAGGAGTTCCCCGAGGGCGGCACCCCCACCTACAAGGACGACGACGTGTGGGAGGTCGACGGCGAGCCGCTCCTGAGCATGCAGCCCGAGACGGAGGAACCGGAGACCGAGGAACCGGAGACCGAGGAGGTCCCGACCACCGAGCAGCCCGCGACGGAGCCGAACGCGCCCGTCACCTCGCCCTCGAACCCGAACCCGCCAGCGTCCACGACCGATCCCACGCCGCCCGCATCCACAACCGATCCCAACCCGCCCGTCACCTCCACGACGCCCCCCGGGAACACGGGGGACGGCACCGGCAACGCCACGCAGTGACGTGGCGCGAGACGCAGCTGTGACGACGAAGGCCACCGGCATCGCGCCGGTGGCCTTTTTCCTGGCTATGATGGCCGCGCTCTGGATGCCACTTGGGGCCGCGCCTCGCCGGGGCGCGCGGGCGGCCCGGTCGGGCCCTCCCGCCTCCCCTAGTAGCGCGGGTCGCAGAGCTTGGAGATGATCTGCTCCAGGCGCGCGCCGTCCTCGTCGGTGCTGGTGACGACGAGGATCGTGTCGTTGCCGGCGAGCGACCCCAGGACCTCGGGCAGCTCCGCGGCGTCGATGGCGGCGGCGATGCCGGAGGCCGTGCCGGGCTGGGCCTTCACGATGACCAGGTTGCCGGCGTGCACGACCTCGACCACGAGCTCGGACACCATGCGCTGCAGGTGCAGGTCCTCGGCGAGCACGTAGACGCCCTCGGGGAGCTTGCGCAGGCCCATGTCGGCGATGTCGCGCGAGACGGTCGCCTGCGTGCAGTCGAAACCGAGCGCCTTGAGCTCCTCCACGAGAACGCGCTGCGTGCGGACGTTCTTGTTGCGCACGATCTCCCTGATCGCATCCTGACGACCGTTCCGCTTCTTTGCCATAGCGCACTCCCATCGCGACGTCCGAGCACCTGACGGTACAACCCGATTTTGCATATCTTACTCAAAATAGGGCGCTGCCATGAATATTATCCCGTAATATCCCCGCGTAAACGTTCGTTAACAAACAGATGAGGTGAGCGGGCGGAAATGCGGCGCAAAAGCGCGGGGGCTCCCCTACATAAGGCCGAGCATGCTCAAGGGATGGCGCGCGAGCGGCAGGTGCGAGACGCGGGCGAGCTTGCCGATGTGCGCGCCCAGGCAGCACCCCATGACGTTGCGGCGCGCGACGAGCCGGTACATGAGGCCCACAGGGCCCTTGCCCTTGTCGAGGGCCTGGATCGTGCGCTGGGTGCTCGGCGCCTCGAGGATGTCGCGGACGCGCTCGGTGCGCTCGATCGACGAGATCCCGCGCGCGAGCACGATGCGCTCGATGGCGGCGACGATCTGACGGAGGTGCAGCCGGTGCACGGCGCCGGACAGCGTGCGGTCGTCCTCCATATGCCAGCTGGCGATGAGGCCGAGCAGGCGCTCGTGGTCGCGCTCGCGGCGCGCGAGGCCGGCCCCGCCGGCGAGCTCGGCGCCCTCGGGCACCGCGGTGGCGTGGTAGACCGCCTCGGGCACGACCGCGACGCGCGCGACGTCCTCGAGGTAGGAGGCGAGGTAGGAGACCTGGCTCGCGCAGAGCGCCATGCGCAGTCCCAGCGCGTCGATGCGCGAGCGCAGAAGCGCCTTGCCCTTGAGGAGGCTCAGCATGCCCTCCTCGATGAGCGGGGCCGCGGCGGCGCGGAAGGCCGCGCTCGACGAGGTGGCGGAAAGCGGGACGTCGAGCATCTGCGAGATGCGCTCGCCGTGCCCGACGTAGGTGTCGATCGAGAGGGCCATGATGCCGAGCTCGAGGTCGCCCGCGGCGAGCGCGCGGGTGAGCGCGGCGAGCGCGTGCGGGGCAAGCCAGTCGTCCTGCTCCATGACGAGCACGTAGCGGCCGCGCGCGGCGGCGACGGCGGCATCGAGGGCGGCGTCCCCGTCGGCGTCGTCGCAGGCTATGACATCGAGGGAGATCTCGCGCTCGGCGATGCCGGTGAGGATGCGGAGCGTGCCGTCGCGCGAGGCGCGGTCGGCGACGACGAGCTGGATGTCGGGGCAGTCCTGGGTGAGCACGCTGTCGACCGCGCGGGAGATATGCCGCTCGGCATCGCGGACCGCCATCACGACGGACACGAACGGTTGCTTGGCAGCGCGGCGCGACACGGGACCCGAGCCTCCCCTCACAAGGAACGACCAGCCTGATATCCGTTATGGTAGCACCCGGAAAATGCCCGGGCGCCGGCGCGGCCGGCTGCACGCCATGTCCATTATTCCGCGGGGCACAGACAGGTGTGCGATGAGGAAAAGCGCAGCTCGGCGGGCATGCCGCTAGGGAGCCGGCTTGAGCGCGCCCTCGGGGTAGCGCACGGCGCGGAAGACCAGCCCGTCCGCGGGCGCCGTGGGGCCTGCGGCGGCGCGGTCGCGCGCGGCCAGCGCCTCGGCGACCCACTCGGGCTGCCGGCGGCCCTGTCCCACCTCGGCGAGCGTCCCCACGATGGTGCGAACCATGGAGTGCAGGAAGGCGTTGCCGGTGATGGTGAACTCGAGCAGCTCCTCGTCGAGCTCGCAAGTGCGCGAAAGCCCCACCTCCATGACGTTTCTGCAGGTGGGCTTGCCCGCCGCCGAGGCGACCTTGCAGAAGCTCTTGAAGTCGTGCTCGCCCACGAGGCAGCCCATCGCACGGCGCATCGCCCCGTCGTCGAGCGGGGTGCGCAGCCACCAGACCCTATCGCGCGTGAGGACCGGCCGCTCGGGGCGGTCGGCGATGCGGTAGGCGTAGGTGCGCGCCTCGGCGTCGAAGCGCGCGGAGAAGCCCGGCGCGGCGTGGAAGACCGCGCTCACGGCGATGTCGCGCGGCAGCAGCGCGTCCATGGCGCGCAGCCACCGGCGGGAGGGGATCTCGAGCTCGGCGGCCGTGGCGGCGAGGCTCACGTACTGGCTGAGCGCGTGCACGCCCGCGTCGGTCCTGCCGGCGCAGGTGAGCTCCACGCCCCGGCGCAGGAAGGTCTCGAGCGCGCGCCTGAGCTCACCGGCGACGGTGCGCACGCCGGGCTGGGGCTGCTCGGCGAAGCCGCTGTAGGCGCCGCCCGCGTACGCGACGCGCAGCACCACCGTGCCCGCCGAGAGGTCGACCGCGTCGAGTGCCATGTGAACCACCTGCTCCTTCCGCCCGCGCACGGGGCGCCTACCCTATCCAGGACATGATAACCGCGAGCGCCATGAGCGCGACGCCCAAGGCGAGCACCGCACGGCTCGCACCGTCGAGCGGCATCGGCCGGGGGCCCCGCCGCGCGGACGAGCCGTACAGGCGCGCGTCCATCGACTCGGCCACGCGGTCCGCCCGCCTGAAGAGGCCCACGACCACCGGCGTGAGCACCGACGCCCACGCCCGCACGCGCCGCAGGACCGAGCCCTCGTCGAAGGCGGCGCCGCGCGCCGCCTGGGCTAGGCGGATGCGCTGCACCTCCTCGCTGACGAGCGGGATGAAGCGGAGCGCCATCGAGAGCATGAGGCCCACATCGCCCACGGGCACGCCCACCCGGGCGAGCGGCCGCATGAGCCGCACGCACCCCTCGGCGAGGGCCGTGGGGGTCGTCGAGGACGATACCGCGAGCGCGAGGCAGACGAGCAGCACGATGCGCGCGACCGCGCCGCCGGCACGCGCCGCGCCCGCCGTGCTGAGCCCCACCGGGCCCGTGAGCGCGATGTCCCCCGAGCCGTCGCACGACACCAGGTTCGCGCAGACGATGAAGACGAGGAGCACCGCGACCGGCCTGAGCGTGCGCGCGAGGCTCTTGAGCGATGCGCCCGAGGCGGCGAGCGCCGCCGTCACGAGGACGGCCCAGAACGCGAGCGCCCAGGGTGCGTGGGCGACGAAGACCGCGACCGTGGCGATGAGCAGGAGCACGATCTTCACGCGGGCGTCGATGCGGCCGAGCGGGGGCGCCGCGGGGGTGCCGGCGGCGTGCTGCGGGCGGTCCTGCACCGGCGCGGCCTCGGGCGCCGTCGCGGCGGCGGGCGCCGCGATGCCGTCGAGTGCCTCGGCGAGGCGCCACGACTCGGGCGGCTCCATGCCGGCGCGGCGGAAGGCCGCCGCAGCGCCCGCGCGCTCCCGCGGCACGCCGGCCCAGACGATGCGCCCCTGAGCGAGCACCGCGACGCGGTCGACCTCGGGCAGCCACTCCTCCAGGTCATGGCTGACCACGATGACCGGCAGGCCCGCGCGGGCGAAGGAGGCGACGAGCCGATGGAGCGACGCGCGCGATGTCGCGTCGAGGCCCGCCGTGGGCTCGTCGAGCACGAGCGCCCCCGGCCCCATGGTGACGACGCTCGCGAGCGCCACGCGCCGCGCCTGCCCGCCCGAGAGCGCGAAGGGGTCCGCCGCAAGCGGCACGTCGAGCCCCAGGCGCGCCGCGGCGTCCGCCACGCGCGCGGCCACCTCGTCCTCCCCAAGACCGAGGTTGCGCGGCGCGAAGGCGAGCTCCGCCTCGACGCTCTCCAGGAAGAACTGCTGCTCGGGGTTCTGGAAGGCGAGGCCCACGTCCCCCGGGCGGGGAGGCTCGCCCAGGACCTCGACCGTACCCGCCGAGGGCTCGACGAGCCCCGCGACGAGGCACGCGAGCGTGGTCTTGCCCGCGCCCGAGCGCCCGGCCACGAGGAGCACCTCGCCCGCGCCGACCGCGAGGTCGGCGTCCTCGAGCACGATGGTGCCGCCGAGCTCCACGCGCGCGCCCTCGACCCGGATGGCGCCGCAGGCCTCCCCGGGGGCCGCGAGCGGCCCGTCCGCCACGCCCCCGCAGGCGCCGAGCACAGCCTCCCGCGCCCCGCGCGGGGCGTCCTCGCTAAGCCACACGGTCAGGTCCTCGGGCTCGGTGCCGCGCGCGAGGTCGTAGCCGAGCTCCACGCAGCGGCGCACGGCGTCGATATAGGGGTTGGCGATGAGCGTCGCGTCCCAGAGGCCGCCGCCCGCGCCCATGAGCAGCTCGCGCGGCGAGCCCTCCCAGACGACGCGGCCGCCATCGAGCGCGACCACACGGTCGCAGGCCAAGACCTCGATGGGGTCGTGCGTGACCAGGGCCACGCCCGCGCCACCCTCGGCGAGCGCGCGGAAGAGCCTCCTCAGGGCCGGGCGGCAGGCGCTGTCGAGCTGGGCGGTCACCTCGTCGAGCACGAGGTACTCCGGCTGCATGGCGAGGATCCCCGCGAGCGCCAGGCGCTGCAGCTCCCCGCCCGAGAGCGAGGCCACCTGCCGCCCGGCGAGGCCCTCGATGCCCGCCGCGGCGAGCGCACGCTCCACGCGGCGGCGGACCTCGCCCTCATCGAGGCCGAGGTTCCTGGGGCCGAAGGCCACCTCGTCGAGCACCTCGGTCGACACGGCCTGGTCATGGGGGTTCTGGCCCACCAGGCCCACCAGATGCCGTATTCCGTCCGTATCCTCAATCGGGGCGGCGCCTGCCCGGGTGACGCGCACCGTGCCCGTATCGAGCGCCTGAGCGCCGCAGAGCACCCGTGCGAGCGTCGACTTGCCCGAGCCGTTACGGCCGATGAGCGCCACGAGCTCCCCCGGCGCCACGCCCGCGCTGACGCCGGCGAGCGCGGGCGCACGGCGCTCCCGCTCGCCTGCGCCCTCGAGCGCGGCGTCGCCGTATGTCACGGTCGCGTCGATGACCTCGAGCATGGCCAACCTCGCCCTCATGGTCCGGGCGCCCGCGCACCGGGTCGCCGCCGTTTGTACGTGCCCCCGCAACGATAGCAGAACGCGCAGACAGCGCGCCCGGCCCGCGCGTCATGCAGAGATTCCCCAGCAATGCCCCGCCGGGCCCGGTCAGGATACCTCCGAGGCACCCGCGCAAAGAAAAAGGGCCCCTTGCGGGGCCCTTGCCAAAACCTTGTGGCAGCCGGTTACTCGGCGGTCTCCTCGGCAGCCTCCTCGACGACCTCGGCGGTCTCGGTCTCGACGACCTCCTCCTCGGCGGGAGCGGCCTCCTCCTCGACCTTCTCGACCTTCTTGGGGGCGACGGCCTTCTTGGGCGCGGCCTTGGCGGCCTTCTTGACCACGGGCTCGCTGACGATCTCGATGATCACCATGCGGGCGTTGTCGCCCTTGCGGGGACCGAGCTTCATGATGCGGGTGTAGCCGCCGTCACGGTCGGCCCACATGCCCTGGGCGGCTTTGTCGAAGACCTCCGCGACGAGCTGCTTGTCGCCGAGCTTGGCGATGGCCAGGCGGCGGGAGTGCAGGTCGCCCTTCTTGGCCCAGGTGATGATGGGCTCGACGTAGCCACGCAGCGCCTTGGCGCGGGTCTCGGTGGTCTTGATGCGGTCGTTCTCGAAGAGCGCCTTGGCAAGGCTCTTCTTCATGGCCTTGGTGTGGCTCGCGTCGGTGCCGAGCTTCAGGCCTTTCTTCTTGTTGTGACGCATGGTCTCGTTTCTCCTCTATGTGCAGAGCCTATGCCTTGAGGCTCAGACCCATCGACTCAAGCTTATCCTTGACTTCCTCGATCGACTTAACGCCGAAGTTGCGGATGTTAAGCAGATCGTTCTCGGAGAACTCCACCAGCTGACGCACGGAGTGGATGCTCGCGCGCTTCAGGCAGTTGTAGGAGCGCACCGAGAGATCGAGATCCTCGATCTGCTTGTCGAGCTCGGCGTTATCGCTCGTGACCTCGGGAGCGAAGATGGAAGCCTCCTCCTCGACCTCGGGGGTCTCGGCGAGGTTCATGAACGCGCTCATGTGCTGGTTGATGATGTTCGCAGCCTGGACCACGGCGTCGCGCGGGGCGATGGCGCCGTTCGTCTCGATCTCGAGGACGAGGCGGTCGTAGTCGGTGTGCTGGCCGACGCGGCACGCCTCGACGAGCTTGGCGCAGCGGCGCACGGGCGAGAACAGCGAGTCGACGTGGATGACGCCGATCGGGTCGTTATCGCGCTTGTTGCCCTCGTAGGACACATAGCCGCGGCCGTAGCCGATGCGCATGCTCATGGTGAGGTGACCGCCCTCGTTGAGCGTGGCGATGTGCTGCTCTGGGTTGACGAGCTCGAACTCGGAGGGGATGAAGAAATCCGCACCGGTGACCTCGCACGGACCATCGACGGAGATGGTGGCCGTACCCTCGCCCGCACTGGTGCCCAGCGCACGGAAGACCAGGCCCTTCACGTTGAGGACGATATCGGTGACATCCTCGACCATGTTGGGGATGGTCATGAACTCATGCTGGGCTCCATCGATCTGAATCGCCTCGACCGCGGCGCCCTCCAGGGAGGACAGGAGCACGCGACGCAGGGAGTTGCCCAGCGTGTCGCCGTACCCGCGCTCGAGCGGCTCAACGGAGACGCGAGCGGACGTCGCATCGATCTCCTCGACTTGAACCTGAGGCCTAATGAATTCTGACATGTATTAACCTCCAGCCTCAGCAGCCCGGATGGACTACTTAGAGTAGAGCTCGACGATGAGCTGCTCTTGGATATCAGTGCTGATCTGCTCGCGCGTGGGCAGCGAGAGCACGTTACCGGAGAGCTTCTCGATATCGACCTCGAGCCAGCCGGGCACCTCGAAGCGCTCGGACTGGATGAGGGCCTCTTTGATGGGAAGGAGGTCGCGATACTTCTCGCCGACGGCGACGACGTCGCCGGGCTTGACCTGGTAGGAGGGGATGTCGACGCGCACGCCGTTCACGGTGAAGTGGCCGTGGGTGACGGTCTGACGGGCCTCGCGACGCGTGCGGGCGAAGCCGAGACGGAACACGACGTTGTCGAGGCGGCTCTCCAGAAGGGTCATGAGGTTGTCGCCCGTGACGCCCTTCATGCGGCGGGCACGCTCGAAGTAGCGGTGGAACTGCTTCTCGAGCACACCGTAGATGAACTTAGCCTTCTGCTTCTCGCGCAGCTGCATGCCGTACTCGGATTCCTTACGGCGGCGCTTGGGCTGACGCTTCGATTCCTTCTTGCTGCTGTAGCCCAGCTCAACGGGATCGACCCCGAGCTGGCGGCAGCGCTTAAGAACAGGAGTCCTGTCGATTGCCATGGTAATGCGATCCTTTCAGTTACACGCGGCGACGCTTCTTGGGGCGGCAGCCGTTGTGCGGGATGGGGGTCTTGTCCTGGATGCTCGTGACCTCGAGGCCGGCGGCCTGGAGCGAGCGGATGGCGGTCTCGCGGCCGGAGCCGGGGCCCTTCACGAACACGGCGACCTTGTGCATGCCGTGCTCCATGGCGGCCTTGGCGCAGGCCTCGGCGGCCATCTGGGCAGCGAAGGGCGTGCTCTTGCGGGAGCCCTTGAAGCCCACCTGGCCGGCGGAACGCCACGCGATGACATTCCCCTGGGGATCGGTGATCGAGATGATCGTGTTGTTGAACGTGGAGCGGATGTGCGCCTGCCCCACGGCGATGTTCTTGCGATCGGCGCGCTTGATACGGGTGACAGCGCCGCGCTTGTTCTTTGCAGTAGCCATCTAGCGCTCCTTACTTCTTCTTCTTTGCACCGATCTGACGCTTCGGGCCCTTACGGGTGCGAGCGTTGGTGTGCGTGCGCTGGCCGCGGACCGGCAGGCCCTTGCGGTGGCGCAGGCCACGGTAGCAACCGATGTCCATAAGGCGCTTGACGTTCTGGTTGCGCTCACGACGGAGGTCGCCCTCCACCATGAGGTGGTTCTCGTCGATGTACTTGCGGAGGACGTCGACCTCCTCGTCGGTGAGGTCGCGGACGCGGGTGTCCGGGTTGATATTAGTCTCCGCGCAGATCTTAGACGCGGTGGTGCGGCCGATGCCGTAAATGTAGGTCAGACCGATCTCGACGCGCTTCTCGCGCGGAAGGTCGACACCATTGATACGGGCCAACTTTCAATCTCCTCTCTTAACCCTGACGCTGCTTGTGGCGCGGGTTCTCGCAGATGACGAGCACCTTGCCATGGCGCCTGATGATCTTGCACTTGTCGCACATCTTCTTGACCGAAGGACGTACCTTCATGATGCTTCCTTTCGGATACGCGAAACACTGCCTACTATCTACTCGTCCAGCCGCAGACGTGAATACCCAAAGCTGGAATGCCCGCTCAGCGGGCGGGGCTGTCGCTACTTGTAGCGATACGTGATGCGCCCGCGCGTGAGGTCATAGGGGGAGAGCTCCACCACGACCTTGTCGCCCGGGAGGATACGGATGTAGTTCATGCGGATCTTGCCCGAGATGGAGCAAAGCACCGAATGACCGTTCTCGAGCTCGACGCGGAACATCGCATTGGGGAGCGGCTCGGTGACCTTACCCTCGAGTTCGATTGCATCTTCCTTTTTCACAGGCACATCTTTCTCTAGGAAACGACAGCAACAGCGAATGATACAACACTTCGTGCTGTACCGTGGATTTTTCGTAATGACTTCATAACTCCCCCGCAGCCGCGCGGGAGGTGGCACTTGGGCTTACATGACCCCGCCCCGGAGCGAGCACCACGGCCCTTGGGCATCCTGCGTGAGGACCACGGGACCGTCCGCCGTGATGGCGATCGTGTTCTCGTAGTGCGCGGCAGGCAGGTGGTCGTTCGTGGTGACGATCCAGCCGTCGGGACCGGTCGAGACGTGGTGCGTGCCCAAGGTGATCATGGGCTCGATCGCGATGACCATGCCCACCTCGAGGCGCACGCCCCTCCCCTTCTTGCCGAAGTTGGGGACGTTGGGCTCCTCGTGCATCACGCGGCCCACGCCGTGGCCCACGTACTCGCGCAGCACCCCGTAGCCGTTCGACTCGGCGAGCGACTGGATGGCGTGCCCGATGTCGCCGATACGGTTGCCCGGCACGGCCTGGGCGATGCCCGCCTTCAGGCAGTCGAGGGTGCACTCGCAGAGCGCCTTCACCTCGGGCGCGGGGTTGCCCACGTAGAAGGTCCAGGCGTTGTCGCCCACCCAGCCGTCCACGACCGCTCCCGTGTCGACGGACAGGATGTCGCCGTCGCGCAGGATCACGTCGGGGTTGGGGATCCCGTGGACCACGGCGTCGTTGAGCGACGCGCAGATGGTCCCCGGGAACCCGCCGTAGCCCTTGAAGGCCGGCTTGCCGCCGTGCATGCGGATGATCTGCTCGGCGAGCTGGTCGAGCTCGAAGGTGGAGACGCCGGGACGCACCATGGCGCCAACGTGGCGGAGCGCCATCTTGGACAGCGCTCCGGCCTTCTTCATCTCCTCGATCTCACGCTCGGATTTGATCTTGATCATAGACCGAGCGCTTCCTTGACGTCCGCATAGACCTCGTCGATGGCGCGGGCGCCGTCGACAGCCTTGAGCAGGCCCTGGCCACGGTAGTACTCGACGAGCGGGGCCGTCGAGTTCTGGTAGACGTCCAGGCGGTTCTGGATGGTCTCCGGCTTGTCGTCATCACGCTGGTACATCTCGCCACCGCAGGAGGGGCACACCGCGTCGGCGGCGGTGCCGGTGTAGCCGCAGGCGCGGCAGGTGCGGCGGGCGGAGAGGCGGTCGATGATGACCTTGGGCTCCACGTCGATGAGCAGGGCGCAGTCGATGGAGCGGCCCATGCCCGCGAGCTCGGAGTCGAGCGTCACGGCCTGGACCGTGTTGCGGGGGAAGCCGTCCAGGATGAAGCCGCGCTGGGCGTCGTCGGCGGCGAGGCGCTCCTTGACCAGGTCGATCACGAGCTGGTCGGGCACGAGCTCGCCGGCGTCCATGTACTTCTTGGCCTGGACACCGAGCTCGGTGCCGCCCTTGACGGCGGCGCGGAGCAGGTCACCCGTCGAGATGTGCGCGACGCCGAACTCGGCGACGAGCTTCTGGGCCATGGTGCCCTTGCCGGCACCGGGGGCTCCCAACAGAACGATGTTCATGGGTGACTCCTCTCTCACTTACTTGAAGAACCCATCGTAGTCGTACATCTTGAGCTGGCCCTCCACCTTGTCGATGGTATCGAGGACCACGCCCACCATGATGAGGACGGACGTGCCGCCGAACGACTGGATGAGCTGGTTGCCGGTCGCCGAGAAGACGATCGACGGGACGATGGCGATGAGCGCCAGGAAGATCGCGCTCGGGAGCGTGATCTTGTTGAGGGCGTTCTTGATGTAGTTCGCCGTGGCGCGTCCCGGGCGCACGCCGGGGATGAAGCCACCCTGGCGCTTCAGGTTCTCGGCCGTCTCATCGGGGTTGAAGATCATCGACGTGTAGAAGTACGCGAAGAACACGATGAGCACCACGTTAAGGATCCAGTTGATCCAGCCCGTGGCGAGCGCGTTGGCGACGGCCTGCACCCAGCCGACGCTGGGGAAGAAGACCGCCAGCTGCGCCGGGAAGTACAGAAGCGCGCTCGCGAAGATGATGGGCACGACGCCCGCGGTGTTGACCTTGATCGGCAGGTAGGTGGACTGGCCACCCATCATGCGACGGCCCACGACGCGCTTGGCGTACTGCACCGGGATGCGGCGCTGGCCGCGCTCGAGGTACACGATGAACGGGATGACGCAGAGGATCACCACGAGGATGAGCGCGGTGATCGCGAGGCCCATCGAGCCCTCCGACATGGAGGCGACGATGGACTGCGGAAGACCGGCCATGATGTTCGCGAAGATGATGAGCGACATGCCGTTGCCGATACCGCGCTGGGTGATGAGCTCACCGATCCACATGATGAGCATCGCGCCCGCGGTGAGCGTGCCGACGATCATGATGTCGAAGATGATCTCGGGCGCGCCCGCGTCGGCGAAGCTGATCCCGTAGCTCTTGAACAGGAACAGGTAGCCGATGGAGTTGAGGATACCCAAGCCGAGCGTCAGATAGCGAGAATACTGGGTGATCTTGGTCTGGCCGACCTCGCCCTCGCGGGCGAGCTCGTGCAGGCTCGGGATCACGCTCTGCAAAAGCTGCATGATGATGGAGCTCGTGATGTAGGGCATGATGCCGAGGGAGAACACCGAGACGTAGCTCAGGGCCCCGCCGGAGAACAGATTCAGCAGCGACATAGCGCCCGAGTCGCCGAAAAGGCCCAGCATCCCCTGGAAGGGGACACCGGGCACGGGAACGTGTGCACCGATGCGGTACACGACGAGCATCGCTATGGTGAAGAGAATCTTATCCCGGAGGTCTTTGACACGGAACGCGTTCTTCAGGCCAGTTAGCACGGGAGCTCGACCTTTCCGCCAGCCGCCTCGATCTTGGCCTTGGCGGCAGCCGAGACCTTGTCGACGCGCACCGTGAACTTCTTGGTGGTCTCGCCCTCAGCAAGAACCTTCACGGGCTGGAACTCCTTCTTGATGATGCCAGCGGCCTTGAGCGCGGCGCCGTCGATCACGGCACCGTCCTCGAACTTCTCGTCCAGGCGGGCGATGTTCACGGCCGCGAACTCGATGCGGCGGGGGTTACGGAAACCCGGGAGCTTGGGCAGACGCATCGCGAGCGGCGTCTGGCCGCCCTCGAAGCCCGAGCCCTTGCCGCCACCGGAGCGGGAAAGCTGGCCCTTCTGGCCGCGACCGGCCGTGGTGCCATGGCCGGAGGAGTTACCGCGGCCGATGCGCTTGCGCCTGTGGGTCGACCCCGGCGCGGGGGTGAGGTCATGAAGCTGCATTGCTACTCCTCTACAATCTCAACAAGGTGCTTGACCTTGAAGATCATTCCGCGGACAGATTCGTTGTCGGGAAGCTCGTGAACACGGTTGATCTTCCCGAGGCCGAGGGCCTTGATGGTCCTGACCTGATCCTGCTTGCAGCCGTTGGTGCTACGGACCTGCTTGACCTTGATGGTGTCTGCCATCTTTAAGCCTCCTTCTTGCCCACGAACATCTCGGAGACCGTGATGCCGCGGCGGGCCGCGACATCCTCAGGGCTCGAGAGCTCCTTGAGGCCCTCGGCGGCGGCCTTGATGATGTTCAGGCCGTTATCGGTGCCGAGCGACTTGGAGAGGACGTTCTTGATGCCGGCAAGCTCGAAGAGGGGGCGCACGGCGCCGCCGGCGATCACGCCGGTACCCTCGACAGCGGGCTTGATGATGATGCGGCCGGCGCCGAAGTGGCCCTCGACCTCATGCGGGATGGTGCCGGTCTCGGTGACGGGCACGTGGAACATGTGCTTCTTGGCGTCGAGCGAGGCCTTGGAGATGGCCAGGGGCACCTCGGCGGACTTGCCCATACCCAGGCCCACGTTGCCCTTGCCGTCGCCGACGACGACGAGCGCCACGAGGGACATGCGGCGGCCACCCTTGACGGTCTTGGCCACACGGTTGATGAAGACGACGCGCTCCTCGAACTCGGAGGCCTCGCGCTGCTTGTTGTCACGATTACGAGCCATGCTCAAACCTCCTAGAACTCGAGACCGGCGGCGCGGGCGCCGTCGGCGAGGGCCTTGACGCGGCCATGGTAGATACGGCCACCGCGGTCGAAGGTGACGGCCTTGATGCCGGCCTCGATGGCGCGCTCGCCAACGAGCTTACCGACCTTCTCGGCAGCCTCCTTGTTCGAGGTGTGGGTGCCCTTGAACTCGGGCTCGAGGGTCGAGGCCGAGACGAGGGTGTGGCCCTTCGTGTCGTCCACGATCATCGCGTAGATGTTTGCGTTGGTGCGGGTCACGCGCAGGCGCGGACGCTCGGGCGTGCCGAAGATCTTCCCGCGGACGCGACGCTGGCGACGCTTGAGGCCGGCGAGCTTCGCTTTGTTCTTATCCATCCTTGAATCTCCTTAGAGGATCTTGCCAGCACCTGACGGGGTGCTGGTCTTACCAGTCGGGCGTACCTACTACTTGGCGGCCTTGCCGAGCTTGCGGCGGATGTGCTCGCCGACGTAGTGGATACCCTTGCCCTTGTAGGGCTCCGGCGGACGCTTGGTGCGGATCTCCGCGGCGACCTGGCCGACCTGCTGCTTGTCGATGCCCTTCACGTGGATGTGCGTGTTGTCGGGCACCTCGAAGGTGATGCCTTCGGGAGCAGGGTAGTTCACGGGATGCGAGTAACCGAGCGAGAGCTCGAGGTCCTTGCCCTTGAGCTGCACGCGGTAACCGACACCGGCGAGCTCGAGGGACTTGGTATAGCCCTCGGACACGCCCGTGACCATGTTCTGGATGAGCGCGCGCGTGAGGCCGTGGCGGGCGCGGGTCTCGCGCTCGTCATCGGGGCGGATCACGGTGAGCACGTTCTCCTCGATGGAGATGGAGAGCTTGCTGTAGATGTCAAGCTCGAGCTGGCCCTTGGGGCCCTTGACGGTCACATGCGAACCGTCGACTGCCACGTCGACTCCGGCGGGAATCTGGACAGGCTTCTTACCGATACGGGACACGGTGTTCTCCTTCCTTCTACTCGCCAGTCGTCTTACCAGACGAACGCGACGATCTCGCCGCCGACGCCGGCCTTGCGGCAGTCGCGGTCGGCCATGACGCCCTTGCTGGTGGAAACGATGGCGGTGCCAAGACCACCGCGCACGCGGGGAAGGTCGCCGACGCCGGCGTACTTGCGCAGACCGGGCTTGGAGATGCGCTTGATGCCGGAGATGACCTTCTGCTTCTTGGGGCCGTACTTAAGGGTGATGTCGAGGGTCTTCTGAGGCACCGTATCCTCGACGGTGTAGCTCTCGATGTAGCCCTCTTCATACAGAACGCGCGCGATCTCGACGAGCTTCTTGCTGCTCGGCATCGAGACCGTGGCCTTGTTCGCAGCATTCGCGTTACGGATACGCGTAAGCATGTCTGCGATCGGGTCAGTGAGGTTCATGCAGATTCTCCTTCGTTCTAGATGAACTCGTGCAACCGGTCCTCGGCCACCCATAGCGGTCGAGCCTGCCGTGCACGCTCTTCCCTGCCCGGGCTGCACTACCCGGACACTGGCAGTGACTTACCAGCTGGCCTTCTTGATGCCGGGAAGCTCGCCTTTGAGCGCCAGCTCGCGGAAGCAGACACGGCACAGGCCGAACTTGCGGTAGACCGAATGCGGACGGCCGCAACGCTGGCAACGGGTGTACGCGCGCGTCGAGAACTTCGGCTCACGCTGCTGCTTGGCGATCATCGATTTCTTAGCCACATTTCCTCCTTACGTAGATATCCACATGCCCCGCAGGCGGCGGGCTCGGTGCCCGCCGCCCGGGTGCGAGGCAAAAAGTTACTTCTTGAACGGGAAGCCGAAACCGTCGAGCAGGGCGCGGCCCTCTTCGTCGGTCTGGGCGGTGGTGACGATGGTGATGTCCATACCGCGGGTGTGGTCCACGGAATCGAAATCGATCTCGGGGAAGATGAGCTGCTCGGTCACGCCCATGGAGAAGTTGCCGCGGCCGTCGAAGCTCTTGGGCGAGATGCCGCGGAAGTCGCGGATACGGGGGATCGCGACGGCGGTGAGGCGGTCGAGGAACTCCCACATACGGTCGCCGCGCAGGGTGACCTTGGCGCCGATCGGCATGCCGGCGCGCAGGCGGAAGGACGCGATGGACTTGCGGGCGCGGGTGACCATCGGCTGCTGGCCGGTGATGGCGCGCAGGTCGCGCACGGCGCCGTCGATAGCCTTGGAATCGGTGGCGGCCTCGCCGACACCCATGTTCACGACGATCTTCTCGATCTTCGGGATCATCATGACGTTCTTGTACTGGAACTTGTCCTGCAGCTGCTTGCGGACCTCGTTCTGGTACTTGGTCTTGAGACGCGGGACGTACTTCTCCTCAGCCATGTCAACTCCTTTGGGGTTTTAAGCACGGGGCTTGGCCACACTGGGTTGTCCTCGTGCCTCCTGCCGCGCCGCGTCCCGGGATGGCTGCCCCGGGGCATGACGAATAGCCGACAGGAGCCGGTCAATACAGGTCGGTATGATACGCGTCTCGCGTGCGAAATGCCAGCAGAATCTCCATACCCGCCTATCTCCATATTTGATGCGGTCATGGCAGGCCTCTCCCCCGCAGCGCGGGACCCCGCATCCCCCGTTCCGCGCCCCCCTTTTCCCGTTGGGTGCGCCTCTTTTCGCGTTAGGTGCAAACCAGCAGGGACATCTCAGGCGCCCTCGAGTTTTTTCTCAGACCATTTGCACCTAACGCGAAATCGACTGCACCTAACCCCGTCCTCGAGGAGGCACCCTGGTCCGGGCACCCCTATTCGCGAGCAGTCGCTCGCGGGCTCGCACATCATCTATTTCGCGAGCAGCGCAAAGCAAGCAGCAAGGGGTCTACATCCGCGATTATCTTGAGGACCACTGGTTCATCGAGACCGAGCCCCCGGAGCCGCTCGGCACACGCCGGCGAGAGGTTGTTTTCCTAGAGATACCCCTCCAGCGACCGGGCGAAAATGCGCGCCATCTCGCACGGACTCTCCTCAAAGCCGTATCCTATCCACGCCTTCACCAAAGCGGACGAAGCGCCCGCGAAGTAATGAGGTTGGTAGCGGTTGTTGAGAACCCCCAAGCGCTCGATCTGCTCAACAGTCCACACATAGAACAGATCGTCCAACCCGGCAAGCAGGCCTCTTCGATACAGCACCGTGAACTCGCGTCTATATGAATAAATCCCTTGGAAGATCCACTCGACAACTTGGGATACGTTCTTAGCTGTCATGGTGTTGCGAGCGAAGAGCTCGGCGAACCGATCGGCGACGAATCTGTCGGCGATATCCCGAATGGAGATGAAATTCCGGTAGAACGACGCGCGCGACACCCCCGCCTCCGCGACAAGCTCGCTCACGCTGATCTCGTCCAAACGCTTTCGTTCGAGCAGGCGCAGCAACGCTTGGGTAAGGCTCTCTTTCACATAGCTCCGTCTCATGAGAATACTCGCCCCTTCTGTCTCATTTTGCCCACCGCCACCTACCCGCGGGGGAGCCCTGCCCTATGGTCAATATACATTTGTCTCATTTCGAAGGAGGGCATCTTGAACGATCTGCTGGGATATCAGGGCAAGACGTGCGTGGTTACCGGAGCGGCAAGCGGCATGGGCAAGGCGACCTGCGAGCTGCTCATCGAGCTCGGTGCCGAGGTGTACGCACTCGACAGAAACATCGTCGAGCTTCCCGGATCGAAGGCGTTCCTCACGTGCGACCTTTCCAACAAGCAAAGCATCGACGAGGCGTTTACCGCGATCCCGAGCCATATCGACTGCTTCTTCGGTGTAGCCGGCCTCTCGGGCGCGAAGACCGACTACTGGACCACCTTCACGGTCAATTTCATCGCCAACAAGTACATCACCGATACCCATCTCGATAAGCGCATGGCCGCGGGCGGAGCCATCGTCTACGTGACCTCGACGGGCGGCCTTATGTGGGAGAAGTGGAAGCGCGAGTACGTGAAGATCATGGATTGCGCCACCTGGGACGAGATGGTCGCCTTCATGAAGCGCGTCTCGCCGAGAAACGGCGTCGGCATCATGGCCTACACGCTCTCCAAGCGCGCCATGAACTATTACACGACGCTCAAGGCGGTCGAGTACGGCAGCCGCGGCATTCGCGTCAACGCCGTGCTGCCCGGGTCGACCGACACGGGCATGAAGGCAGAGTTCGAGAAAATGGCGGGCGGCGCCGACAAGCTCCTCAAGGAGAACGGGGCCATCGGGCGCCTTGCCACGTCGCGTGAGATGGCAGACCCCATCGTGTATCTCGGTTCCGATATGGCGAGCTTCGTCTCAGGACTCATGTTCATCGCCGACATGGGACACAACGGAGAGAAGGTCCTGGGCATGGCAAAGAACCAGCTCGACGTTCCGGCTGCGCTCCCCCTCTACAACACCAAGTTCTTCCAGAAGATGCTCGCAAAACAGGCGTCCTAAGGAGCCGCGCGTTGCGGGCCGGGGCCCTCACGCGTTCCGGCCCGCAACAGCAAACCTGTTGACCCCCTTTAAGATGCGCCTTCTTCTCCGCAAAGGGCGCATCCGAGAGCTCGGGGTTGTACGCCGTAGGCGTGAGGTTGCCCAGCGTGTTGATGAGCTCTTCGTAGACGTGCTCACAGTCGTCCCCGAGCATCTCGCGCCACTCCACACTGTCGAGTGCGTTCTGCGGCATGATGTGCTCGATGGAGAAGGAGCCACCCGAGAAGCCCAGCAGGCCCTTCGCGTGCCAGCTGTTCTCGATCGTGGTGAGCAGGTTGAAGCCCCTCTTGAACGCGTAGCAGTCGCGCGTCCTGAGCGCCCGCTCAAACTCCGCATCGCTCGGTATGCGCCGCGCCGCCCCTCCTCGCCCAAGAGGATAGCCTCGTAAGTCTCGCGGATGTTGCCGCCGTCGCCCTCACCACGTTCAGCCGCGCAATCCCGGACGAGGAGAACTTGTTCAGACTGTTCGTCGCGGTGTCACGCACGGTTCAGCAGAAAAGATAGCTCTCCGCGGACCTTAGCATGGAGACAAAGTCGTCATGTGAGGAGGGGCCGCTGACATAGGTCTTCAAAGAAGGACATGAGTAGCGGGTTCACCACGGAGATATCGAGCGCACGTATGCGGGCGAGAAGAACGCGGAGCTCCTTATCCTCACAGGCACCATCAGTAATGCAGACGTAATGCCCGGCAAAGCGACGGATCACCTTGAGGAGGTTTGCCATCTGTCCGGGCCTGTCGGACCCGTTGTCGGTCACATGACGCTTGAACAGGCAGTACACGTCGCGAGTGGTGTGCTGGCTGGGGCGTTGATGACCGTGGGCCAGTTGCGGAGGAACTCGTCGAAGACCTCGTCATAGCTATCGGCACCGGGCGTCTCCTCGATGCACTTCGGCGAAGCCCGCGGACCACCAATTCGGACTCTACTACAACACGTAATGATAGACTCAACGTGTAGGGCTCGCGAAATGTGTCGCTGTTTCGAAGGGCGCGTCACCTATGAACGAATCAGACACAAGATTGAAACTCATAGATCCTGCGATCATGAAGTCGTGGGACAGAGATCGACAGGTTTTTACCGAGTACTACTTCACCGACGGCGAGATCATCGTGCGCGGTAACTTCGTGACTCGCAAGGAAAGGAAGAAAGCCGACTACCTCCTCATGTACGCCCCCAACATCCCCATCGCCATAGTCGAGGCTAAGGACACCGAGCATACGATCTCGGCAGGCCTTCAACAGGGCATGGGATACGCCCAAGCTCTCAACGTTCCCTTTGCCTATAGCACAAATGGAAAGGGCTTCATCGAGCACGACTTCCTCACTGGCAAGGAGCGCGGCCTTGCCATGGACGAGTTTCCAACACCCGAAGAGCTTTGGGGACGTTACTCGAAGGCTAAGGGGCTGGAGCACGAGCATGCCCAGGAAATTGTTACCGCCCCCTATTACCAGGAGCACAGCGGGAACGCTCCGCGTTACTACCAGCGGAACGCCGTGAACAAGACCCTTGAGGCGATTGCGCGGGGACAGGATCGCATCCTCCTCGTTATGGCGACGGGCACAGGCAAGACCTTCACCGCCTTCCAAATCGTCCATCGTCTGCGTATGACGACCGAGGTCGCCAAGGTTCTCTATCTCGCCGACCGTAACATCCTCGTTGACCAAACCATCGACGGCGACTTCAAGCCGCTCAAGAAGGTAACCACTAAGGTCGAGAACAGAAAGCTCGACCCCGCGTACGAAATCTATTTCTCGCTTTATCAGCAGCTCGTGGGCGAGAAGGGCGAGGAGATCTTCCGTGAGTTCGATCGCGAGTTCTTCGACCTAATCATCGTCGACGAGTGCCATCGGGGAAGCGCAGCGGCAGACTCCGCCTGGCGCAAGATTCTCGAGTACTTCGACTGCGCCATCCAAATCGGCATGACCGCAACACCCAAGGAGACAAAGGACGTTTCGAACATCACTTACTTCGGAGAGCCCGTCTATACCTACTCACTCAAGCAGGGTATCGAGGATGGGTTCCTCGCCCCTTACAAGGTCATCCGACCCAAGATGAACGTGGACGTCTACGGATACCGCCCCGAAGCCGGAAAGATCGACGACCGGGGCGAGGAGCTTCCCGACCGGGTCTATGAGAAGCAGGACTTCGACAGCGAGATCGTCATCAAGGAGAGAAACGAGCAGGTTGCCAAGAAGATCACGCAGTTCCTCAAGGAAACCGACCGCTACGCAAAGACCATCGTGTTCTGCGTTGACATCGAGCATGCAGAGAACATGCGCAGGGCGCTCGTCAACGAGAACGCCGACATCGTCAAGGACCACCCGACCTACGTGATGAAAATCACGGGGGACGACAAAGAGGGCAAGGCACAGCTCGACAACTTCATTGGCCCCGACGAGCGGTTCCCGACCATCGTCACCACCTCCAAGCTCCTCACCACGGGCGTGAACTGCAAGACGTGCAAGGTCGTCGTGCTCGACAACAAGTTCGGCGAGCACGGCATGACCGAGTTCAAGCAGATTGTCGGACGTGGCACGCGCATATGTGAGGAATACGATAAGCGCTATTTCACCATCCTCGACTTCCGAGATGCGTCGCGCCTCTTCGCCGACCCCGACTTCGACGGGGAACCCGCCGTGATCTTCGAGCCGGCGCCCGACGGGCCCATGGTACCCGATGAGGATAAACCCGACTCCCCTCCCGACGTGACGCCACCTCCCGATTGGCCCGACGGCCCGGGCGGCGATGCCGAGAAGAAACGCATCAAGTATCACGTCCACGGCGTGGATGTCCATATCGTTTCAGAGCGTGTGGAATACTATTCCTCCGACGGCCAGCTCGTGACGGAGAGCTTAAAGGACTACACGCGTAAAAACATTCTCGGCGAGTTTGACACCCTCGATCACTTCCTCGTCGCATGGAGCGCCGAGGACCGGAAGCAGGCCATCATCGACGAGCTGCGCGCCCACGGCGTCTTTCTCGATGAGCTGCGCCGAGAGTCCGGGCAGGACCAGATGAGCGACTTCGACCTCATCTGTCACATCGCCTACGACCAGAAGCCGCTCACCCGGAGCGAGCGCGCAAACAACGTCAAGAAAAAAGGCATCCTCTACGAGTACTCGGGAGTGGCTCGCGAGGTCCTTGAGACGCTTCTCGACAAGTTCGCGACCTCCAACCTTGTTGATCTCGACGACACCCGCGTGCTCGACTTGGAGGAGTTCCGCCGCTTCGGGAGCCCGATGAAGATCGTCAAGGCGTTTGGCGGAAAACAGGAATACATTCAGGCGACCCGCAAGCTCGAGAACGAGCTCTACGTCGCATAGCGAAAGGCAGAGCGCTACATGGCCCTCGGAACTCTTGTTAAGACCCTTCAGAACATCATGCGCAAGGATGCAGGCATCAACGGCGACGCCCAGCGCATCGAACAGATGACTTGGCTGTTCTTTCTCAAAATCTACGATGCCAAGGAGGAAGAGTGGGAGTTCCACGACGACTCCTATGAGTCGATCATCCCCGAGAGACTGCGGTGGCACAGCTGGGCGGTAGACCATAAGGACGGCAAGGCCCTCACCGGCGATGCGCTTCTCGACTTCGTGAACAACGACCTGTTCAAGACGCTGCCCAATCTCGAGCTCTCGCCCAACGCTCCTCTACGGCAAGTCGTGGTAAAGGCGGCCTTCACCGACGCAAACAACTATATGAAGGACGGCATCCTCCTGCGCCAGGTAGTCAACGAGATAGATAACGCCGTGGACTTCACCGAGTACAAGGAGCGCCACGCCTTCGGCGAGATCTACGAAACAATCCTCAAGGATCTCCAATCGGCTGGCAACGCGGGCGAGTTCTACACACCGCGCGCCGTCACGGACTTCATGGCGCAGGCGCTCGCTCCGAGGCTCGGTGAGCGCGTCGCCGACTTCGCCTGTGGCACCGGAGGTTTCCTCACGAGCGCACTCAAGATTCTCGCGGAGCAGGTGAAAACGCCGGCCGACCAGGAGCTCTACACGCACTCTATCTACGGCGTTGAAAAGAAACAGCTGCCCTATCTGCTATGCGTCACCAACATGCTCCTGCACGACATCGACAACCCGGAGATCTTCCACGACAACTCCCTTGAGAGCGACGTACGCGAGTGGCGACACAAGCAAGACGGACAGTTCGATGTTGTCCTCATGAATCCACCTTACGGAGGATCAGAGAGCGCGTCGATCCAGAACAACTTTCCCACAGCACTGCGCAGCTCTGAGACGGCTGACCTGTTCCTAGGACTCATCCTCTACCGCCTCAAGAAGGGCGGTCGTGCGGCGGTCATCATCCCCGACGGCTTCCTCTTCGGCCAAGATGCCGCCAAGGTGGAAATCAAGCGCCGCCTTCTGGAGGAGATGAATCTGCACACCATCGTGCGTATGCCACAAAGCGTCTTCGCCCCCTACACGAGCATCACCACCAACATCCTCTTCTTCGAGAACACGAGCCCCTCCGAAGGAGTCTGGTTCTACCGCATGGACATGCCCGAGGGCCACAAGCACTTCTCAAAGACCAAGCCAATCAGGCTTGAGCACTTCGACAACGCAAAGGCGTGGTGGGACGACCGCCATGAAATCGTCGTTGAAGGCAACCCTAAGGCTAAGTTCTACACCGTCGACGAGCTGAGAAGCGGCAACTTCAACCTTGACCTGTGTGGGTACCCTCACGAGGAGGAGGAGATTCTGCCGCCGGACGAGCTTATCCGGAACTACAAAGAAGAGCGTGCGAGACTCGATGCGGAAATCGACCAGAAGCTTGCACAAATCTGTAAGATTCTGGGAATTGAGGCGTAGATGAAGGCGAAGGATCTCAAGAACTCGATACTCCAGATGGCGGTCGAAGGCAAGCTCGTGCCGCAGGATCCCGACGACGAGCCCGCGAGCGTTCTGCTTGAGCGCATCCGCGAGGAGAAGCATCGCCTCGTCGCCGAGGGGAAGGCGAAGTTCCCCAAGAACGGGGAGTCATTCATCTACACCGCTTCCGATGGGTCGCCCTATGAGAAGCGCGTGGACGCCAAGGGGCGCGTGCTGAGCGACGAGAGCATCGCGGACGAGGTGCCGTTCGAGCTGCCCGAGAGGTGGTGCTGGGCGAGGCTTGAATCGATATCCATGCTCTTAAATGGGGATAGGGGTAAGAGTTATCCCGCAAAGTCAAAACTACATGACTCGGGCATTCCTTTTGTCAGCGCTCTCAATATTGAGGACGGGCGGGTTACAGATAATAAAATGCTCTACTTAAGCGAAGGCCAGTATCGAGCCTTGCGGGCAGGCAAGCTCGAGCAGGGTGATTCTGTTTTCTGCATAAGAGGTTCATTGGGAAAGCACGGCGTATTTCCATTTGAGCGCGGTGCCATTGCATCTTCTCTGGTGATCGTCCGTCCTATCAATTCTGACTTAGTACTCACTCAATACATCGAGTTGCTGTTCGACTCTCCAGTTACTACACAAGAAATAAAACGATATAACAATGGAACTGCTCAGCCGAATCTTGCGGCAAGAGATTTTCAGGCGTTTCTATATCCCCTCCCGCCCCTCGCAGAGCAGCGCCGCATCGCGGGGCGCGTCTCCGAGCTCATGCCCCTCGTGGAGGCTTACGACGAGCTGGAGGACGCCCGCGAGGGGCTGGACGCGGCCCTGCCGGACCGCCTGCGCAGGTCCGTCCTCCAGGAGGCCGTCCGGGGCCGTCTGGCGCCCCAGGACCCCTCGGATGAGCCCGCGAGCGAGCTGCTCGGGCGCATCCGTGCAAAGCGCCGCGCGCTCGCCGCCGAGGGGAAGGTGAAGCTCCCCAAGGGCGGCGACTCGGTGATCTTCACCGGTTCCGATGGCCGCCGCTATGAGAAGCGCGTGGACGCCAAGGGACGCGAGTCCGAGCCGGCGTGCATCGAGGACGAGATCCCCTTCGAGATCCCGGAGGGCTGGGCGTGGGCACGATTTACTCAAGTCGTTCCTGTCCAGTACGGCTTTGCGGCAGACTCTTCGAAGTTCGTAACGGATGAATCTATTGGGCTCATCCGTATTCGTGATGTAAATTCTGGTGATCTCGTACATACAACTGTAAATTATTCGGGAGAGTGGTCGGAAGAGTACCTAATTCGCTCGGGTGACGACCTCGTCGGAATGGACGGGGAGTTCATCTGTAAGCGATGGAGAGGTCCAGATGCCCTGCTGAACCAGCGAGTTTGCTGCTTCCGTTATCTCAGTGAAACAGTGGACCGTGATTACGTCAGTTTTACAATCAACTGGTATCTCAACCAGATTTGGAAGCAGACGAGCAAAACGACCGTAAAGCACTTATCCGCCAGGGCACTCGACAGGTTGCTGTTCGCAGTTCCCCCGGCAAAAGAACAGAAACGAATAATGGATCGAGCTAACACTCTGCTGGGCGCTCTTGAGTAGACAATCCTCCATGACTGATGAAAGGGGTCAATCATGGAGGATTTCAAAGCCCATCTATTCGATTGCGGGTTTTCAAACCATACGGTTGCGTCTTACCTCTATGCTGCAAAGCAGCTTGAGAGCAGGATGTGCGACGGGCTTTCTAATGAAGCGTTGCTCGCACACAAGGACTGGCTCGCTTCGCGTTACGCCGCGAAGACCGTAAACCTTAGAATCACTGCGATTAACAGCTATCTCGATTTCGTCGGATACGATGGAATGCGCCTGAAGAGCCTGCGTGTGCAGCAGAAGCCCTATCTTGATAACGTAATTAGCCAAAGTGACTACGAGCTATTGCGAGATTCGCTGAAACGTGACGGCGACCTGTTCTGGCATTTCGTAATCCGGTTCCTGGCAGGAACCGGCGCCCGCATCAGCGAGCTGCGACAGTTTACTGTTGAATCAGTGCTCAGCGGCTACCTTGACTTGGTATCGAAGGGACAGAAGCTAAGGCGCATCTATATCCCGATGAGTTTGCAGCGGGATGCTATTGAATGGTTCATGCAATCTGGGAAGGTGAATGGCTACATCTTCACGTCGAAAGGTAGTGTGCCCATGACAGCGAGAGGACTTTCGCTCGGCTTGAAGCGGTGCGCCGCCAGGTACGGCATTGATCAAGATGTGGTGTACCCGCATTCCTTTCGTCATCGCTTCGCGAAGAACTTTATAGAGAGGAACCCTGACATTGCTTTCTTGGCTGATCTCATGGGACACGAGAGCCTCGAGACGACTCGAATCTACCTGCGGCGCACCGCGTCCGAACAGCGCGCCGCAGTCGATGCAACTATTGATTGGTGAATACGTCCAACGTCGTTTCTAAGGCGGTCACGATGCGGGTCTGCTCCATAAGAGGTGGAAATGGAATGAGGACCTCACATAGCTTCGAAATCGCAAGACCGGGCTGGGCTGTTGCTGTTGCGTACTGATTCAAGTTAAGCGCTTTTAAGAACATGCATGCCCAAGCGACATTCGTACTTGCAAACGTAGTAACAACAACAGCGTGCTCGGTGGCATAAAACGCGCCAGTTGCTCTCTGAACATTTCCGCAAAGTGCTCCCTGTCGCCCAATTAGCGGATGGTCTCCGCTGACATTGGGTTTGGAGACAAATCCTCGAATCCCATTCCCACCAAAGCACGGATACAGAGCTTCCACGGACTTATTATCTAAAATATCGGACGCCTTGATGTTTTTTCCAGCCTGCATTGAAAAGACAGTGCCGAGCCTCGTCCACTCCCAGCCTTCCGGGATCTCGAAGGGGATCTCGCTCTCGATGCACACCGGCTCGGGCTCCCGTCCCTTCGCGTCCACGCGCTTCTCATAGCGGCGGCCATCGGAACCGGTGAAGATGACGGAGTCGCCGCCCTTTGGCAGCTTCGCCTTCCCCTCGGCGGCGAGCGCGCGGCGCTCGGCGCGGATGCGCCCGAGCAGCTCGCCCGCGGGCTCGTCCGAGGGGTCCTGGGGCACCAGGCGGCCCCGGACGGCCTCCTGGAGGACGGACCTGCGCAGGCGGTCCGGCAGGGCCGCGTCCAGTTCCTCGCGGGCGTCCTCCAGCTCGCCGTACGCGTCCACGAGGCGCATGAGCTCGGAGACGCGCTCCGCGATGCGGCGCTGCTCGGCGAGGGGCGGAATAGGCAATAGAACAACGCGTAGCGCTTTCTGATTGGTCTTGGGCATCTTGACGCGTGTGTCACCTTTGAGCACTTGACGGGTGAACATGTCGCTGAGCACAAGGATTAGAGTAAATGAGGTGTCCAGATGGGAATCGAGTGGATACATGTCTGCACTACAGAGGCCGTCAAACGGGGCAATAGCAGCTTTTTTTAGCGCAGGCCGAATCTTTGAATAGAGAATCTGTCCAGATGAGAAGCGGTGATTACTGCTCTTTACGCTATCCTCAAGAACCGTTCTACAATCTAGGAGCTTACCAGTTCCTTTTTCTATGTTGTCCGGAGCAACGTGCGCGACGGTTTCATATTCTCTTGGGTTAACAAGGTTGGAAGCGATGTCAATTACGCTTTCCAGTCTCGCCCAGCACCACCCCTCGGGCAGCTCGAACGGCACCTCGTCCGCGATGCTCTCGTCGCTCAGCACGCGCCCCTTGGCGTCCACGCGCTTCTCATAGGGCGACCCATCGGAAGCGGTGTAGATGAATGACTCGCCAGCTAATCGCCAGCATCTTCTCATGTAGCAGAAAACTGGGTAACACAGACAATCAGAGTTTCTTCTCGTCCTCCATGCGAAGTCTTCTCTCAGAGAGACGCTCCCCTTCGTAAGTAAAGTGAAGCGGCCCCTGCACCCCGCTATTGCGGCCCAGGAACTCCTTGGCCAGTGCAGAGAGCGAAGTAGTTACGCCTTTGTACTCGACGCGCGTGTCGTCAACAACGATCGCCACCTTTGATGGGTCGTTTGCGAAAACCACTTTCTCGCCAGGCTTGATGCCAACCATAGAGAAGCGGAAGCGAGTTCGCCTTCCAGTCTCTGCATCATGGCGGGCCTCCTCCGCCTCGCGCTCCTCTTCAATCTGCCCGCCAGTGGGAGTGACGCGATGGAGCCTGCCCTCCGTTCCCGAGATGCGGGCGATGGCCTCAAGGATGGCATAGGCATCCTCGGGAGACATCTCGAAGAACTCCTTGGTACGGGTCTTCCCATTGAAGGTCTCGATGGTGCGAAGGTCGGGATTCAGCTGGTCGATGAGCTCGTGGAGCGCCTTATCCGTCAGCTTGTGGTCGACATCGTAGGTCGCGTATGCCCGAAACGCGTACGGGAGCGCCTCGGAGCGGTTGAGCTCATGGAGCCTACGCTGCAGGTTGCTCGCGTAACCAATCTTCACGTATTGCGGGAAGCTCGGGTTGGTGAGGATGTAGATGACGCCTTTGCTCACGACGTGCTCCCCTGTTCGAATTCAGCCTCAAGCTTGCCCACCACAGCATATAGTTTGCCAAGCTTATCTCGCTGCCAGCCGATATACTCTGGCCATTTCTCGCGAGGCCCATTCACCACGTCGCAGCCGGTCTTATGAAAGACAATCCCCTTGTTCTCTTTCCGCGTCTCATATTCATCATAGTCTTGGCCCAGCGCCAACATGAGTTCGTCAATGTGCGCGTTGATGAAGGAAGAGAACGCGTCGTCCGTCATACGAACCTCAACGCTCACCCTCTTATATTGAGAGTAAATCTGAACAGCAAGGAAGTACTTCGCAGATCCGACGTTAAGTTTTATCCAGAGCTTCTTGCTTGCATCTGGCAACAGCTCGTCGGAGTCACCGTAGGCATCTGAGCTGGCCAGCTCATAGTACGTCTGCCAATATTCGAACGCCGCACGTTCAGTTTGAGTGAGGCCTGTCTTGCCCTTCTCATCTCGCGCCCAATCATTTGGAGACTCAACGACCTTGAACACAACTGCTGGATTAGATTGATCGATTCGCCAGGCCTCGACTTCAACCAGGAAGAACGCATAGCTCCCAACTGTGTGATTGTTTAGCCACTCGATTGCCTTGCGATGCGGACCGCGGGCCCTCTTAACAACCCAGATGATGATGCCAGCGTCCTTGCCAGCCGCGTACGTTATGAGCTTGCCAAGATGGTCGTGATTGGTGTCCTCCAATTGATTCTCGATGACAACTGGTCGCTCGGTATCAAGTTCTCGAGCAAAGATATCCACTGAGAAGGTGCCCACCGCGCTCTCGGTTTCGTAGGGCTCCAACTCTATACCACACGCATTTCCGAGCTTGGAAAGGTTTTCTGGAACAGCAAGCCACGTAGTGAAGTCGTTCGCCTCGTTAGGCCATATATCTCGAAGTCGTACCTGCTCAATCTCACTAAGCGGAAGCTTGGCAGACATCTTTTGCCCCCTCAATATCGCGAGCTCAGATTTCTGACATAATTCTCTCATAACGGGTCACGTGGAAACCCAAGCAAAATCCCGTAAACATCAAGTGGGTCGAGAGGTAAATCATGTGCGAGAAGAAGAGCATCCAGAAGCCCGACGAGCTTGTCCTCGGCCTCGTTCCGACCGACATCGAGGTTAAGACTGATGATGCCCTTTGCATCCCCTTTGACCGGTTGCCAGCTCTTGGACTGGGGCTATCCTCACTGGCCAGCGCACTCGCTCCCGCTGTTGCTTCCGCTGCGGCACCGGTCCTTTTCACAGTCACTGACGCCGTCGGCAATCCGATACCTCCCGCTGTATTACAGGCATTCAATGATGGGTCCGGGCTTCTCGGCTCCTTCCGGGATCCAATAAAAGGCTTTGGACAGGCGCGCCTCCATGTTGCCGAGGCTGCGCAGGCTACCGCCGTCGTCGTTGATCCCGTAACGCTCATGATGGCCGCCACTCTCATGGTTGTGTCGCAAAAGCTCGACTCGATGCAGCGCGCGCAGGAAGAAATGTTCGAGTACCTACAGCAGCGAGACAAAGCCGAGCTCCGAGGAGCTCTCCAGGCTCTTGCCGATATTGCTCGGGACTATCGCTTCAACTGGTCGAACGACACCTTCATGCAGAGCTCGCACGCACAGGTACTCGAAATCAGAAAACAGGCTGATGCTATCGCAACGCTTCAACGAGCTCAGATCAGAGGAAAGCTCAACGGAGGTCCCATCGAGATAAGGGCATCCGTAGAGGCTCGTCTCTCCGAGCTTGTTGACCATCTTGCTGAATACCGTCTCGCAGTCTACACCCACGCCCTCTCATCGTTCCTCGAGCCTCTTCTAAGCAGAAACAACGACGCTGCCTACCTGCGCTCGGTGTCCGAGCGAATCTCCGCCCATGGCCTCGCGTATCGCGAGCTCTATACCGAGTGCTATAACGCCGTTGAAGAGGGCGCTCGCAACTCGCTTGACTCTGCCGTACTGGGTGGCATTGCTGATGCCGGTAAAGCGCTCGGCGGATTTCTTTCGCAGACGCCCCTCGGAGAGGCAACCCCCGTTGACGAAGCACTCAAGGGCGCTGGGGAAGAGATCGGCAAATTCAATGAGGGAATCACCGATTCCCTCATGGCTCAACTGCGCAGCATGAGCTCTCCCGAGGTGCTCCCCCTACAGCAAGGAGTCGAGTCCCTCGCCTCGCTACGCGAGAAGCCTCTAGCAATTGCCGCTGACTCGAAGGCTCTCTATCTTCTTCCAAACGAATAGAGGGCAACCTCCACAGGTGGCTCCGCCGAAGAGCAGATGACCTCTATGAGCAATTGGCTCCTCTTGGTATCCTGAACGCAGATGAGAGGAGGAGCGATGTCCCGCAGGAACTGGTCACGCCAAGAGACCCTCATGGCGCTTGCCTTCTACCTGTGCCCTCCCCTTCCCCGGAAGAACTGGGATGACAGCGACGCCGAGATTCAGCTCTTCGCAGGGGCGATAAGCCGCAAGGTCTCAGCCGTTTGCTACAAGATTGCCAACCTCAAGGCATGTGATCCCAACCGTTCGGGCAGCGGCTTTACCCATGCTGACGCAATGGACGCGCAGGTGATGAGCGAGTACCTCGCCGATCCGGACGCGACCATGTTTGAGGCGATGTGGAGCTCGAGCAGATCGGGATCCGAATCTCCTACGACGGGGAGATCGAGACCTCAGGTTCTTCTCGCCCCAATCAGCCACAGCAGCTCGGACTGGAACGCGTTGAGCAGGTTTGCACACGCGTCAACCAGGACTACTTCCGCAGCGTGCTCCTTTCCAACTATGGCGGCACCTGCTGTCTCACGGGCATCGACATTCCCGCCCTGCTCACGGCGAGCCACATCAAGCCGTGGGCGGCGGCCACGCCGAGCGAGCGCCTCATGTCGTCGAACGGTCTTCTGCTCAACGCGCTGCACGACCGCG
The DNA here is from genome assembly GCF_902150035.1 of Enorma burkinafasonensis. Classification (GTDB taxonomy): domain Bacteria; phylum Actinomycetota; class Coriobacteriia; order Coriobacteriales; family Coriobacteriaceae; genus Enorma; species Enorma burkinafasonensis. The sequence goes on along the minus strand of NZ_LR597502.1, from coordinate 53,804 downwards.
CCTTCGACCGCGGCCTCATCACGCTCGACGACCGCTACCGCGTCGTGGTCTCCTCGCACGTGCCGCACACGCCCGCGAACGAGAAGTGGCTCTACGCCTTCGCCGGGAGGAAGATCGCCCTGCCAGGCAGCGACGAGTCGACCTGGCCGAGCCTCGACTTCATCCACTACCACAACGACCGCGTCTTCGAGCGCCGCGCGAAACAACCTCTTTGCTCTCTACCGACCCCTACAGCCCCAACAACTCACTATGACTCCCCGTGCGTGTAGCGATGAGGACGAGCCCTTCCTCATACACACGATAGATAAGCAGCCAGTCAGGCTCGATGTGGCACTCGCGATGACCGTGATATGCCCCGCCGAGCGAATGGTCACGCATCGCATCGGGAAGAGCCTCCTCACGAATAAGCGCCTCTAGGATCCGCTCGAGCTTCGAGAGGTCCTTGCCCTGCCGCTTCACGCGCTTGTAGTCCTTCTTGAACTTGGCAGTGAACTTCAGCTCCAGCATGGCCTACTCCTCGTCGAGCGCGGCCAGTGCCTCCTTGACGGTGCGATAGGGGCCGGAGAGGTTCCTGCCCGTCACCGCATCATCCATCGCGGCAAGCGTCTCCCGGCTAAACCCATACGGATTGGACGGATCGAATGGGAAGCCGCCGCGGCGGTTGAACGCAGACACGAACATGCGGATCGCGTTACTCGGAGAGGTACCGATCTCGTCGCAGATCATGGTGAAGCGGTCCTTCTCGTCCTTGCGAAGCTTCGCAGAGATGGACTCGGTCGCAGCTGCGGTGGCCATGGATACTCCTTACTACAATGTCCTACTTTGTCATATATTGTATACTCAAATCGAACGATTCATTCCACTTGATGGCTTCAAGCACAAGAGAGATATGCGCTGCATTGTCCCGTTTTCCTACGCAACATCCCTCGCGTGATCTGAGCCATTCAGTCCGATCAGGCGTGTCTCGCATGCTTACCGATGCGCTCGCCTTCCATCCAGCAATCTGCGAAGCAGCTCAGGCCCGCGCGGTATAGAGCGCTCCTACAGGAACCGAGATCCGATCTGGATATCCAGATGCGTTCAATGACACAGCGCTGCAGGAACTCCGCGAGCAACGAACCGAGAACAAATAAATCCGTCCCGAATGCGAGAATTAACACAGCGGTCTCCCACATAGAAGCCCAAGCGATTGGCTCGTCGAGATCCAAAGCCAGGGAACAAACTGCTCCGAATACACCCGTAGCAAAAGCACCGGTCATGAGCATCTGTAAATCATTCCGTTCCTTGTCAATGGATTCCACCTGCTTGTCCACCAAAGCAATCAAATTGGATAGATCGGACGCTTCAAACCCGCCCTCTCTTTTCAAGCTAGCAATGAATCGAGACATAGCAGCCTTCTGCTTACCAGAAGGCCAATCAGGTTCTCGCTGCACAAAAACGTACGGCAACGCGCTCTTCAAACACGCCACAAGGATGAATGCCAGGAAGAGGACGGCGCTCCCGATACAAATTGACATCTGGAGCGCAAGGCCCAAGCCGGCGATTAACGTCACCGCCCATAGGATAATCAACCCAGCAAGCTTAGCGACATGCCGCTTGTCCCGCACTCTTTCAAACCCCCTGTTCCATAGGGACAAACAACAAGAAAGAACCGGGTCATCGACTCTGTGATGGCTCATAACGCCTCCTCAATCGAATCATCCACCAGCAGCACGTTGTCCCTGGCGCTTGCGATTTTGCGAAACCCGTTGGTAAACCCGCTCACGCTGAAGAGCACGAACTGTTCCGTGCGGTCGCCCTTCTCCCATGGGACGCGCGCCGCCTTGCCCTCAAGATCGCGCAGCACATTTGCCCCCACAGGGTCCTTCCAGAACTTGCACTCGCCCCATACGACACGCTTCTCGGTGGCACTTAGGGCGACGGCATCAATCTCGCCACCACCCGACCACCAGCGGCCGACGCGCTCCGGAACGAAACCCAACGCCCCGGAATCGACCATATCCCACAACCGTTCCCGGCAGACGCCCTCGTACACAAACGCAACGTGGTTATCGATGAAATGCTCCCGGATGCGTCGCTCTACCGCAGCCGTCCGACCTGTCTCCAGGTAGCTTACGTTGGGCAATACGAATTTGAACCAGAACTGCAGGAAGTTGTCCTTGATGATGTACAGGCTCTTCTTGCTCTTGTCGGGGTTGCCCTCCGTAACCGGTACCTCTCGTTGCAAGACATCCAGATCGATGAGCGTCTTGAGATACTTGTTCAGGCTCGTCTGCTTCATACCGAACGCGCGCGATATCTCGCTCGGACGGTGCGCGCCGCCCGCGATCGCACGGATGAGCGCGAAATACGTACCTATATCGGGCACTTCACGCTGGAGCAAGAAGTTCGGCTCATCATAGAGGAACCCGTTGCGATCGAGCACGTTCGCGGAAATCGCGGCGAAGATGTCATCCTCGTCCTCGAACAGCTCGATGTACTTGGGCACGCCGCCGGTCACGGCATAGTGCTCCACGAGGGCGCGCGTCGTATGCCCCGGAAGGAACTCGCGGTAATGCGAAAACGGAATCTGCCCCATCCGGATCTGCGCCGTCCTGCGCCCGTACAGAGGGCTTTCTTCGGATAGCACCTGGTCTTTCATGAGCGAGACGAGCGAGCCGCAAAGAATGAGCATCACGTTCGCGTCTTTGAGGATCGTGTCCCAGATGCGCTGGAATATCGAGGGGTATGCCGGGTTCGCCTTGCCGAGGTATTGGAACTCGTCGATGACGATCACCGCGCGCTCGCGCGCGGCATCGCACGTGCGGGCGAGTTCGCGAAAGACGTCTTCCCAACGAGAGATGCGCACGGAGCGCAGCAAGTCGCTCCCCAGGAAATCCGCCGCGACCGCCTGGAAGCTCTCGAGGTTTTGGAGCTCGGGCTCTTCCGTCGCAAGGTAATAGAGGGCGCGCTTGTCCTGAATGAAACGCGAGATGAGCTCGGTCTTTCCCACACGGCGCCTACCGTAGACCACCACGAAGGAAGCCTCCTCTCGCGCATATTCGCGCTCAAGGGTCTGCAGTTCTCGCTCTCGATCGACAAAGGCACGCATCGCGACCTCCTCAGCAGCATAACTATCCTGAGAGATTATTCTATACAGCATTATTCTATTTTGGATAATCTTTACCTGCAAGGAGGTTCTGTCCTATAAGCCCACTTCTCACGGAGCAAATCGGCAAGAAAAAAGCCTCCGGAGAGGCTCTGAGAGTTCGTGGTGTCGGAGGCGGGACTTGAACCCGCATGACCGAAAAGTGGTCACTAGCACCTCAAGCTAGCGCGTCTGCCAATTCCGCCACTCCGACAAAAGCAGCAAGAAGAATAGTACCCAAATGCCCCGGGATGCGCAAGGGGTAATTTCGAGAAAATCCGCCGCGGGGCGCGCAATGGCACGAAAGGCCAGCTCTCCCCTAGCGTTCCTCGAGCTCGGCGCCCGCGAAGTCCACCTGACCCGCGGGGTCCACGGTGAGGTACGCCACGCGGTCCGAGCCCACCTGGCACTGGGCGTGGAAGACGAGCGGTATGGCCGGACACCGGCGGCCTATCTCGGCATCGACGTCCTCGATGAGGGCCACGCGCGCGGCCGCGTCCACCGTCGAGCGCACCGCATCGAGCCGCTCGTCGATCTGGGCGTCGGCGAGGCCGGAGCGGTTGGCGCCCTCCCGGCTGCTCGAGTGGAACCACGGGAAGAGCAGGCGCTCGGCCACGGGCACCTCGGCTGTGCAGTCGAGGCGCACCAGGTCGAAGTCGCCCGCGTCGAGGCGCGCTTGGAACGTCTCGAGGTCCTCGGCCTCCGGCACGCAGGCCACGCCAAGCCGCTCGAGGTCACCTGCGACCGCGTCCACCACGTCGTCGTGGCCGCCGCCCGCGAGGTACATGAGGCGCACGGAGAGCGGGCGCGTATCGTCCGTCCCCAGGGGATAGGAGCTCTCCAGCAGCGCCGCGGCGCGCTCACGGTCGAAGGCGGTGTAGGCCCAGGCTCCCAGGCGGTAGCCCGGCACCGGCGGGGGGATGATCCCGTCCGCGGCGAGGCGCGTCCCCCTGAACACGGTCTCGGCGAGGTACGTGCGGTCGATGGCGAGCGAGAGAGCCTGGCGCACCGCGGCGTCCGCGCACGGGCCCGCCGCGGTGTTGCAGACGAGGCAATACGTCGCGAGCGCGGGGCCGCACACGAAGCGCTGGCCGAGCGTCATGGTGCGGCCGTCCTCGGAGCGGCCGTGGCTCGACGCCGCCTCGCTCGCCTCGTTCACCGGGCAGGGGCTCACATCGAGCTCACCGGTCTGGAAGTCCTGGTAGGCGGCATCGGTGTCGGCCTCGAGCCTGAGCACCACGCGCGCGAGGTCTGCCGCGGAGTCGAAGTGCTCATCAAAGCGGGCGAGCGAGAGCGAGCCCACGTCGGCGGTCCAGTCGCCCTCGAGCCTGAAGGGGCCGTTGCCGACCGGGCGGGTGGCGAAGGCCTCGGGGTCGTCTGTGGCGAGCGCCGGCACGGGGGCGAGCGCGGGGTGCGTCGTCACGGTCGGGAAGTCCGCATAGGGCGCGGCGAGCGTCACCACGAGGGTCGCGTTGTCGGGGCAGGAGATGCCGGCGAGCTCGCGCGCGTCGCCCGCGCGCAGCTCGTCATAGCCCTCCACGAGCGACAGGTGGTACGCATGGGGCGAGGCGCCGCGCTCCTTCGCGACCGCCGCATCCGGGTCGATGAGGCGCTCCCAGGCGCGCTTGAAGTCCGCGGAGGTGACCGCGTCGCCGTTGTGGAAGGCCGCAGCGCGCAGGTGGAAGGTGAAGGTGCGGGCGTCCTCGGACACCTCATAGGAGGAGGCCGCGCGACAGACGAGCTCGCCGGTGCCGTACTCGAAGGCGCACAGCGGCTCGAAGAGCTGGCGGGCCACCGTGAGGCCCCCGTCATCGACCGCGTCGAAGGGGTCGATCGAGCGCGGCCGCACGATCCCTGCCGTGAACGGCTGCTCGACCGTCACCTCGTCGCTGCCCTGGACGCCATCGAGCGACGCGCACGCCGAGAGCATGCCGAGCGCCTCCGCCGCGAGCGCCCCCGCGACCAGGGTGCGACGATCCATCGAACGCTCTCTCATATCGGCCATGCGCCCGCCCTCTTCACGTCCTCGACGCCATCTTTCCGCATCAGCTTACCAAAAGGGCCGGCGCTCTCGCACCGGCCCATCGAACCTAGATATATGCGCCCGGAGAGCCGGGCCGCCCCTTAGAGGAAGTCGACGCCGTAGACGCCGCCCTGCGGGAAGAAGAACATGCAGAGCAGCACGCAGACCGCGAAGATGACGGCCACGATCACGGTGAGGCGGTCGAGGTTGCGCTCCATCACGCCGGTGGCGGTGCTGGAGTTGTAGAGCGAGCTCGCGATCATGTCGGACACGCCGGTTCCCTTACCGGAGTGCATGAGCACGAGGGCGACGAGGGCGAGGGCGGAAAGCGCCCACACGACGAAGATGATGATCTGGAACGGACCCATGGTATAGCTCCTGCTAGTGGATAGTCGGCCTAACAGGCGGTATGATACCACAGCCCGCGCGAAGGTTCGAGCGCGTTCGCTCGGCAGCCGCGACGCACGGAACGTCGACACACTCGGGGACGCTGACGCACGGTTGGGTGCCTCGGGGCCTCTTGATGGGGCCCGTGCCCCACATCGAGATACTGGAATATGGACATTTAAAGCGCTTCAAGAGGCTGATTCCGTCCATTCCGCAGTATCTCGATGAAGGACGGCGATGCGGACAGGTCCCAGACCGACCGGCAACCCCCCCCCGCACGGAAACGCCCCCTGCCGGATGGGCTCCGGCAGGGGGCGCGATGGCAGCCGATGGGCTGGCGGTACCCGGTTACTCCTCGGTGGCGAGGACGCGACCGGTCATCTCGGCCGAGGGCTCGAGCCCGGCGAGGGTGAGCATCGTCGGCGCGATGTCCGACAGGCGCCCGTCCTCGATGCTGGTGAGCTTGGCGGCCGGGTCGACCACGATGAACGGCACGCGGTTGGTAGTGTGGGCGGTGAAGGGGTGCTTCTCGCCCGCCTCGTCCACGTCGTACATGTGGTCGGCGTTGCCGTGGTCGGCGGTGATGAGCGCGAAGCCGCCCTTGGCGAGGATTGCGGGGATCACCTTGGAGAGACCGTCGTCGACGGCCTCGACGGCCTTGACCGCCGCGTCGAAGACGCCGGTGTGGCCCACCATGTCGCAGTTCGCGTAGTTCACGATGTAGAAGTCGGCGCGGTCCTCGTTGATGGCCTCGACGAGCTTCTCGGTGACCTCGGGCTCGGACATCTCGGGCTGCAGGTCGTAGGTCGCGACCTTGGGGCTGGGCACGAGCACGCGCTCCTCCCCCTCCTTGGGCTCCTCGACGCCGCCGTTCAGGAAGAACGTGACGTGTGCGTACTTCTCGGTCTCCGCGGTATGGAGCTGCTTGAGCCCGTTTTGCGCGATGACGTCGGCGAGCACGTTTTCGGGGAAGGTCTTGGGGAAGGCCACCTCGACGTTCTTGAAGGTGTCGTCGTACTCCGTCATGGTGACGAAGTGGCTGAGCTTGGGCGCGACCGCGCGCTCGAACCCGTCGAAGTCGGGCTCGGTGAAGGCGCGGGTCATCTCGCGGGCGCGGTCGGGACGGAAGTTGAAGAACACCATCGCGTCGCCGTCGTGCACGCCCTCGCTATGGCAGGCGAAGGGCTCGACGAACTCGTCGCCGCGCTCGTCGCGCTCGTAGTAGGCCTTGACGCCCTCGACGGGGTCGACGTCGGCGTCGGACGCCTGCGTGATCACGTCGTAGGCGCGCTGGACGCGCTCCCAGCGGTTGTCGCGGTCCATGGCCCAGTAGCGGCCGGAGACCGTGGCGATGCGGGCGTCGACGCCCGTGTACTTGGAGAGCGCCTCGAGGTTCTCCTTCAGGGTCTCGATGTAGCCCGCGCCGGAATGCGGGTCCACGTCGCGGCCGTCCATGAAGCAGTGGAAGCGGATGCGCTCCACGCCGTGCATGGCCGCGAGCACCGAGAGCACCTCGCCGTGGCGCTGCATGGAGTGCACGCCGCCCGGCGAGACGAGGCCCAGCAGGTGCACGGTGCCGTTATGCGCCGCCACGTCCTCCATGGCCTTGGCGAGGGTGGGGTTCTCCTCGATCGAGCCGTCGACGATGGAGTTGTTGATGCGGGAGAGCTCCTGGAACACGATGCGGCCGGCACCGATGTTCAGGTGCCCGACCTCGGAGTTGCCCATCTGGCCCGCAGGCAGGCCCACGTCCTCGCCCGAGGCGCCGAGCGTGGTGTGCGGGTACTCCTCCCAGAGCTTGTCCAGGAAGGGCTTCTTGGCCTTGCAGACGGCGTTGTTGTCGCCGGCGGGCGCCAGGCCGAAGCCGTCCATGATCACCAGGAGCGCAGGAAGATGACGCTTGGGCATGACCTACTCGCCCGCCTTCTCGACCATCGCGGAGAAGCTGTCGGCCTTGAGGGAGGCGCCGCCCACGAGCGCGCCGTCGACGTCCTCCTTCTCGAGGAAGCCGGCGATGTTCTCGGGCTTGGCGGAGCCGCCGTAGAGCACGCGGATGCCGCTCGCGATCTCTTCGCCGAAGATCTCGACGAGGGTCGCGCGGATGGCGCCGCAGACCTCCTGGGCGTCATCGGCCGTGGCGGTCTTGCCGGTGCCGATGGCCCAGATGGGCTCGTAGGCGATGACAAGCTGATTGCCCGAGGCGATCTCGACGCCCGCGAGGCCGGCCTTGATCTGGCCGGTCACGAACGCGACGTGCTCGCCCGCCTCGCGGGTCTCGAGCGACTCGCCGCAGCAGAAGATCGGGACGATGCCGCCGGCGATGAGCGCCTTGGCCTTCTTGTTCTCGTCCTCGTCGGTCTCCTTGAAGTAGTCGCGGCGCTCGGAGTGGCCGATGATGCAGTAGTCAACGGGCACGGACTTGAGCATGTCGACGGAGGTCTCGCCGGTGTAGGCGCCCTTCTCCTCCCAGTACACGTTCTGCGCGCCGAGCTTGATCGGGCTGTCGGCGATGCCTCCGTGGCAGGACACGATCTTGAGGTCGACGGTCGGCGGGCAGACGCACACCTCGACGCCCTCGGGGATCTCGGGCATGGCGGCCACGAGCTCCTTGGCGAGCGCGCTCGCCTCGTCGAGGTTGTTGTTCATCTTCCAGTTGCCCGCGATGAGACGGGTGCGCTTACTCTGCGTCATTGAGAGCCTCCACTCCAGGAAGGGCCTTGCCCTCGACGAGCTCCATGGAGGCGCCGCCACCCGTGGAGATCCAGGACATCTTGTCGGCCAGGTTGAACTTGTTCACGGCCGCGACGGAGTCGCCGCCGCCGATGATCGAGGTGCAGTCGGTGTTCGCCGCGACGGCCTCGGCGACCGCCTGGGTGCCGTGGGCGAAGTTGTCGAACTCGAAGACGCCCATGGGGCCGTTCCAGAAGACGGTCTTGGCGCCGGCGATGGCCTCGGCGTAGAGCTCCTCGGTCTTGGGGCCGATGTCCATGCCCTCGCGGTCATCGGGGATGGCGTCGGAGGCCACGACCTCGGGCACGGCGTCCTCGCCGAAGTGGTCGGCGACGCGGTTGTCGATGGGGAGCAGGATCTTGACGCCCTTCTCCTCGGCCTTCTTGAGCATCTCGCCGGCGCGCTCGACCCAGTCCTCCTCCTTGAGGGACATGCCCACGGACATGCCCTGCGCGAGGAAGAAGGTGTAGGCCATGCCGCCGCCGATGATGAGGGTGTCGGCGGAGTCGATGAGGTGGTCGAGGACGCCGATCTTGGAGGACACCTTGGAGCCGCCGACGATGGCGACGAACGGGCGCTCGGGCTCAGCGAAGATCGAGGTCAGGGTGTCGACCTCCTTCTCGAGCAGGAAGCCGGCCACGGCGGGCAGGTACTGGGCGGGGCCCACCACGGAGCCCTGGGCGCGGTGCGCGGTGCCGAAGGCGTCGAGCACGAAGATGTCGCCGTAGGAGGCGAGGGTCTTGGCGATCTCGGGGTCGTTCTTCTTCTCGCGCTTGTCGAAGCGGACGTTCTCGAGCACGAGGATGTCGCCCGGCTCGAGGGCGTCGACGGCGGCCTTGGCGGCCTCGCCGTAGGTGTCCTCGACGAACTTGACCTCATAGCCGGTGAGCTCGGCGAGCTTGTCGGCGGCCGGCTTGAGCGAGAGCTCGGGCTCCGGGCCGTCGCCCTTCGGGCGGCCGAGGTGGCTCATGAGGATGATCTTGGCGTTGTGCTCCTTCAGGTACTGGATGGTGGGGATGGCGGCCTTGACGCGGGTGTCGTCGGTCACGACGCCGTCCTTGAGCGGCACGTTGAAGTCGACGCGCATGAGGACGCGCTTGCCGTCGACATCGATGTCGCGGACGGTCTTCTTGGTGAAAGCCATAGCTGACCTACCTTTCGGGTCGATTCGGACTCGGGGGCGCCGCATGGGGCGAGGTACCCCCGTTCATGACAAGGGCGCGACCCGACGCGTTCCACGCCATGGGGCCGCGCCCTCCATCAGACGCCTATATGAGCGCCGCGCGAAGCACGGGCGTTACGCCACGAACTTCTCGAAGTACTTGATGGTGCGGACCATCTGCGAGGTGTAGGAGTTCTCGTTGTCGTACCACGAGGTGACCTGCACGAGCGTCTGGCCGTTGCCGAGCGGGGCGCACATGGTCTGGGTGGCGTCGAAGATCGAGCCGTGGGTCTCGCCGATGATGTCGGTGGAGACGATGTCGTCCTCGTTGTAGGCGAAGGTCTCGGAGATGGTCTCGGCGTAGGCCTTCATCGCGGCGTTGACCTCGTCCTTGGTGACCTCCTTGTCGACCACGGCGTAGAGGTTGGTGAGCGAGCCGGTGGGCGTCGGGACGCGCTGGGCGGCACCGATGAGCTTGCCGTTGAGCTCGGGGAGCACCAGGCCGATGGCCTTGGCGGCACCGGTGGAGTTGGGGACGATGTTCACGGCGCAGGCGCGGCTGCGGCGCTTGTTGCCCTTGCGCTGCGGGCCGTCGAGCGGCATCTGGTCGCCGGTCCAGGCGTGGATGGTGGTCATGATGCCGGACACGATGGGCGCGAAGTCGTTCAGGCCCTTGGCCATCGGGGCGAGGCAGTTGGTGGTGCAGGAGGCGGCGGAGATGATGTTGTCCTCGGCCGTCAGCTGCTCATGGTTGACGTTGTAGACGATCGTCGGCAGGTCGTTGCCCGCGGGAGCGGAGATGACGACCTTCTTGGCGCCTGCGTTGATGTGGGCCTGGGCCTTCTCCTTGGAGGTGTAGAAGCCGGTGCACTCGAGCACGACGTCGACACCGAGCTCGCCCCACGGGAGGTTGTTGGCGTCGGCCTCCTTGTAGATGGTGATCTCCTTGCCGTCGACGGTGATGGAGTTCTCGCCGGCCTCGACCTTGTGGTCACGGCTGTAGTTGCCCTGCGTCGAGTCGTACTTCAGGAGGTACGCGAGCATGTCGGGCGAGGTGAGGTCGTTGATGGCGACGATCTCGGAGCCCTCATGACCGAACATCTGACGGAACGCGAGACGACCGATGCGGCCGAAGCCATTAATCGCAACCTTTACTGCCATGTGTGTCTCCTTTCGTTGGACCCCGGCGGTCCTTCCCCACCAATCGGGCCCACAAACTAACCACTCGTCAAATATACCTTTTTTTCGATTGCCCATGCACGGCAATGCGCACTTTTTGACGATTACCTGACGTCTGAAACGTTTTAAAATTGCAGGTCACAGAAGTTTGAAGCGCTTCAACGCCTCAAGGGCGCACCTCGGCACCCCCGCCCGGCACCCCTAGCGCTCGAGCAGCTTCTCCAAGCGGAGCACCCGGTGGTAGAGCGCGGACTTTGAGAGCGGCGGGTCGCACATGGCACCGAGGTCGCGCAGCGACAGGTCCGGGTAGGCCTCGCGCAGGTCGCAGAAGTCCCTAAGCGCCTGCGGGAGCGTGGCGCGCAGCCCGCGCTCCTCGAGCTCGGCGATGAGCTCGAGCTGGTGCTGGGCGGCGCCGGCGCTGCGCGTCTGGTTGGCGAGCTCGGCGTTCACCTTGCGGTTCACGTCGTTTTTCACCGACTTCATCGCGCGCGCGTCCTCCAGGATCCGCACGCTGCGCTCGGCGCCCACCGCGTCGAGCAGGCGCCGCACGTCCTCGGCGCTCTTCACGTAGACCGCGAACGCCCCGCGCCGGCGGTTCACCCGGGCGTTGACGTCGATCTGGCGCATGAGCCGGGCGAGGTCGCGGGCGAACTGCTCGCCCTGCACGGCGATCTCGAGGTGGAAGTCGCCGCGGGGGTCGGCCACAAACCCGCCGGCGATGAGCGCGCCGCGGATGAACGAGAGCCGGCAGCACGGGCGCGCGACCACGTGCCGGGGCACCCCCTGCACGAGGCCGCCCTGCCGATCGAGCACGCCCAGAAGCACGAGCGCCTTGTCGAGGCCGGGCTGGTCGGGCAGGGCGATGAGGTAGTTCCTCACCTTGTGCAGCACCGAGCGGCGCACCGTGAACTCGGTCCTGAGCTTCAGCATCTTGTGCGCGAGGTTGATCATCGTGCGCGCGACGGCGCCGGTCTCGGTCGCCACCGTGAGCCGGTAGCGGTCGGGCCCCGCGATGGAGAGCGTGCCGCAGACCCGCACGAGCGCGGCGAGCGTGGCGAGGTCGCAGTACTCGCAGGCGGGCTCGCAGCGCGAGAGCTCGTCGCGGACCTCGGCGGTATAGGACATGGACGCACAACCCCTTTCGGATTCGCGGGCGGGCCCTAGTGGGCCTCCCCGTTCGCCGTCATGTTGGCCCGGGGCAGGTCGCGGTGCGAGATGCTCACGTGGTACTGGCGGCGCTCGAGGTAGCGGCCCGTCGCCTCGGCGATCGCGACGCTGCGGTGCTGCCCGCCCGTGCACCCGATCGCGATGGAGAGCTTGGGCTTGCCCTCGGCGATGTAGCCCGGCACCACCGCGTCGAGCAGCTGGTACCATGCGCGCAGGAACGACTGGGTGTTGGGGTGGTCGAGCACGAAGCGCGCGACCTTCTCGTCGAGGCCGGTGAGGCGGCGCATCTCGGGGTCGTAGAAGGGGTTGGGCAGGAAACGCACGTCGATCATGAGGTCGGCCTCGACGGGCATGCCGTGCTTGAAACCGAACGAGAACACCTGGATCTCCATGAGCTGCTCGTCCGAGAGCTCCGAGAACGCCTGGTGCAGCTTGGCGCGCAGGGCGCTCGTGCGCAGGCGGCTCGTGTCGATGATCATGTCGGCGTGCTCGCGCACGTCGGCGAGCTGCGCGCGCTCGCGCTGGATCGCGTCGGCGGTGGTCTCGCCGGGCTTGGCGAGCGGGTGGCGGCGCCGGTTCTCGCTGTAGCGCCGGATGAGCACCTCGTCGGACGCCTCGAGGAACACCACCTTGCAGCTCATCTCGTGGTCGCGCAGCGTCTGGATGGTGTCCAAAAGCTCGTCGAAGAGCCCCTGACTGCGCAGGTCGCACGTCACGGCGAGATGGCGGCCGACGCCCGTGTTGATGCCCACGAGCTGCGCGAGCTGGAGCACGAGGCTCGGCGGGAGGTTGTCGATGCAGAAGTAGCCCATGTCCTCGAAGACATGCATGGCCTGGGTGCGGCCCGAGCCGCTCATGCCGGTGATGACCACGATGTCGGGCACGCGGTCGGCGAGCTCCGCCGCCGTGATCGCCTGGGGGTTGGTGTCTGCCATGGTTCCTCCTCGCCGGGTTGTGCCGGGTTCCCGGTCCGGTCTCAAGTATACCCCGCGGGCCGCCCCCGCCGCGGGCGGCGGTTCCCGGGGCTGCCCGCCGCGGGCCCGGGGACGGTTCCGCGACCCATTCGCCCGCCATTCGCCCGCCGCGGAGGGGCTTCACGGCGCGTTCGGCCGCCGCGAGCGATGGCCGCGGCGCCTTTTCGGCGACGTCGTGGCAACTCGTTGCGGTATTCGGTGTGGGAAACCGGGGTGCCTCCCGATACGGGAATCTTGCGTTAGAGAATCCGCAGGTAGCAGCGTCGGCGCAATCGGGGCTCAGCGCACGCCGCCGATGTTCACACCGAATTCCGCAACGAGCGTACACCGGGTGCCATGTCGAGCCGCCGAATCGGCTACTCCCCGCTCCCCTCCCGGGCGCGCTCCTCGTCCCAAGCGCGCAGCGTGTCGAACACCGCCTGCGCGACGGCGCGCGAGACGCCCTTCACCGCGGCGATGTCCTCCACGCTCGCCGCGCGCAGCCGCTTCATCGACCCGAAGTGCCGCATGATGGCCTTCTTGCGCGTGGGCCCCACGCCCTCCACTTCGTCGAGCACCGACACGGTCATCGCCTTGTCGCGCAGCTCGCGGTGGAAGGTGATCGCGAAGCGGTGCGCCTCGTCGCGGACCTGCTTGATGAGGTAGAGCGACGCCGAGCCGTTGGGCAGCACCACGGGCGTGTCGTCCCACGGCACGAAGACCTCCTCGTCGGCCTTGGCGAGGCCGCACACGGGGATGTCGAGCCCCAGCTCCTCGAGCTGCGTGAGCGCGGCGGTGAGCTGCGGCTTGCCGCCGTCGACCACCAGCAGGTCCGGCCGGGCGCCGAAGCGCTCGTCGGCCATGCGCTCGGGTGCGTAGCGGCGGCCGAGCACCTCCTGCATGGAGAGGAAGTCGTTCGCCTCGCCGGTCACGCTCCGCACGCGGAAGCGCCGGTACTGCGCCTTGTCCGCGCGGCCGTTGGTGAACACCACCATCGACGCCACGGTGAAGGCGCCGTGGATGGTCGAGATGTCGAAGCACTCGATGCGCAGCGGCGGCGCGGGCAGCGCGAGCGCGCTCTCCAGCTCGAGGAGCGCCTGGTTGGTGCGGTCGTCGGCGTAGCCCGTGCGCATCATGTAGCGCATGAGGGTGTGGCGGGCGTTGCGCTCGCAGGTCTCGAGCAGGTGGCGCTTCTCGCCGCGCTGCGGCCGGTGGAGCCGGCACACGTGCCCGCGCTTCTCGGTGAGCCACTCGCCTAGAAGCTCGGCGTCCGCGAGGTCGATGGCCACGTCGACCTCGGCGGGGATGTCCGAGGTCTCGTCGTAGTAGCGCTTGATGAAGCCCGAGACGAGCTCGTCCTCGGCCACGTCGAGCCCCTTGTCCAGGATGAACTCGCAGCTGCGCACGGTCCTGCCCTCGCGCACCACGAACACGCAGGCGCCCGCGATGGTCTCCTCACGGTAGAAGCCCACCAAATCGATGTCGATCCTCGAGGGGAAGACCACCTGCTGGCGGTCGTCGAGGCCCGAGATCACCTCGAGCCGGCGCTTGATGCGGCCCGCGCGCTCGAAATCGAGCTCCTGGGCGGCCTCGGCCATCTCGGACCTGAGCTCGTCGACCACCTCGCCGCGCCTACCCGCGAGGAAGCGCTCCACGCGCCGGACGCTTTTGGCGTAGTCCTCGGGTGAGATGGCGCCCACGCACACGCCGGGCCCGCGGCCCACATGGTAGTCGAAGCAGGGCCTGCCGTGCTGCGCGCAGATGAGGCCGATGATGTCCTCGTCCTCGGCGTGCGCCTTGATGAGGCGGCGCGTGCGCTTCCACTCCGCGCACGTGGCGCTGCAGATGGGGATGACCTTGCGTAGCGTGTCGATGGTCTCGCGCGCGGCGCGGCTGTCGGTGTAGGGGCCGAAGTAGCGCGTCCCCGCCTTGTGCCGCTCGCGCGTGTACTTGATCGCGGGGAAGGTGTCGCCCCGCGTGATGGCGATGAAGGGATAGCTCTTGTCGTCCTTGAAGTCGACGTTGAAGTACGGCCGGTACTGGCCGATGAGCTCGCGCTCGAGGACGAGCGCCTCGTGCTCGGTGTCGACCACGATGTAGTCGAAGCTCCGCACGAGCTGCATCATGAGCGGGATCTTGGCGCGGTCGTCGGTGAGCTGGACGTACTGGCGCATGCGGGCGCGCAGGTTCTTGGCCTTGCCCACGTAGATGACCGTGCCCTCGGCGTCCTTCCACAGGTAGCAGCCGGGCTGGGTGGGGACCTGGGCGACCTGCTCGGCGAGCGTGGGCTCCACGTGCGCGTCCACGGGCTACCTCTTGAAGCGCCGGACGATCGAGGAGACCATCGAGGCCTCGGGCAGCTTGAGCGCCACGGCGGGCACGAAGGTGACCGCGAGCGAGACGATGCCGGCCACGGCGACGTACAGGAAGGTCGTGAGGGTGCCCGCGGTCGCGACGGCGCCGTCGGCGGCCACGGTGACGAGCGGCCGAACGAGGGCCTCGAGCAGCCAGAGCACGAGCCCGCCCGCCGCGCGGCGGGCCCCGCCCAGCGCGAGCCCCCAGGCCGCGCCGTGCAGGATGGTCCTCAGCTGGAGCCCGTGCAGGCGGCGGCGCATCCAGACCATAGCGCCGGCGTTCGCCACCACGTAGAAGGCCGCGGTGGAAAGGGCGATGAAGGGCATCCCGCCGCCGAGGCCCACGCCGAGCGTGAGCGACCACACCACCTGCGTGAGCGCGCCGAGCGTCATGAACACCGCATAGGGCTTCATGTCCATGAGCGCCGAGCAGCCCTTCTGCATGAGCATGCACACGCCGTAGAGCGGCAGCGCGACCGCGAGGTAGCGC
Organism: Enorma burkinafasonensis; assembly: GCF_902150035.1. Lineage (GTDB taxonomy): Bacteria > Actinomycetota > Coriobacteriia > Coriobacteriales > Coriobacteriaceae > Enorma > Enorma burkinafasonensis. Next base: position 38,232 of record NZ_LR597502.1, on the reverse strand, counting down.
AGGTAGGTCGACACGAGCTCCACGCCCGTCACGTCGAACTTGCCCGAGCAGTAGATCATGTTGAGCGGGAAGCTGAACACCATGAGGTAGAGCGCGAACGGGATGAGGAAGAACAGCTGGTGCCCGATGCCGCGCGAGATGCCGGCGCGCACCGCGCCGTCGTCGCCGCGGGCCGCGTCGCGCGCGAGCTCGGTGTAGAGCGCCGTGTTGAGCGACACGGAGAGCAGCGCGTAGGGCAGGGTGTACCACAGGCGGGCGTATGCGATGACCGACGCGCCCGTGCCGGGCTGCACCGCGAGCGCCGAGGAGTTCTGGACCGAGGCGGTGACGAAGGTGCAGAGCGTCGCCACGAGCGTGGGCACGCCGAGCGACACGGTCTTGCGCAGGAGCGGGTCGCGGAGGTCCACGTGGAAGCGCGGATGCACGCCGTGCCGGCCGAGCGCGGGGATCTGGCAGGCCATCTGCACGAAGACGCCGCCCGTGGTGCCGAGGGCCACGACCGTGATGGCGAGCCCCTCGTTCACGCCCTCGAGCCACGGGAACACCGCGAAGCTCGCGATGACCACCGCGTTGTTCAGGATCGGCGCGAAGTTGCTCCAGAAGTAGTCGCGGTGCGCGTTGAGCACACCCGAGAACACCGAGCCCAGGCCGTAGAAGAGCACCTGGACGGCGAAGATGCGGAAGAAGTAGACCGCCGTGTCCATCTCGGACCCGTCGCTCATGAACGACTGCGTCCAGATGAGGCCGGGCGCGAAGGCGATCGCGAGCACGGACACCCCGCCGAGCACGATGAGCAGGACCGAGAGGAGGTTGCCCACATAGTCATCCGCGGCCTCGCGCCCGCCGTTGCGGCGCGCGTCGAGGTAGACCGGCAGAAACGCCGTGACGAGCATGCCGCCCATGACGAGCTCGTAGAGCATGTTGGGCAGGTTGTTGGCGATGTTATAGGACGAGGCGAGGTAGGACACGCCGAACGCGATGCCCATGACCCACGTGCGCACGAAGCCGGTCACGCGCGAGACGATGATGAGCCCGGTCATGAGGCTCGCGGACCGGCCGACGCTCTCGTAGTCGCCCGAGCCGGAGAAGTCCTCGTCGCGCGCAGGGGCGAAATGCCGCCCGCGCAGCCGTATGTCGTCAGCCATGCGTCATCTCCCCCTCCCGCCGCGGACGGGGCCCCTCCCCGACCGCAGCCTCATGGGCGCACCGGGCGCGCCCGCGTCAGCCCAGCGTCCTCAGTCGACCGACGCCTGCTTGCCGCCGGTATCCCACACGTAGCGCTTGAACTTCGAGATCTGGTGGTAGTAGGTGATCGCCGACCAGAACCGGTGGGAGAGCGTGTCCGCCTTGTAGAAGAGCGGGAACTCGGCCAGGCCGTCGCGGTACATGCCGAGCACCTGCTCGCGCAAGATGGGTTCCTCCACGGTGCGCTTCACCACGTAGGGCGGCACGCAGGCGAACAGGAACGGGTCGCAGGCGTCGAAGCGCTCCGCGGTGCGGCCGAGCACGCAGTCGTCGACGATGAGCTTCACGAAGTTCGCGCCGGCGAGGTTCACGTAGAAGGTGTTCCGCCCCGGGCGGGTGTTGACCTCGAAGAACTTGTACTTCCCGTCGCGCGGGTCGAGCTTGGCGTCGAAGTTGGCGAAGCCGCGGTAGCCCACGTGCTCGAGGAAGCGCACGGCGTCCTCGATGGCGCCCTCGACGCGCTCGGACATGATGCAGACCGGGTTGCCGATGGCAGCCGGGTGGTGGTCCTGCAGCACCACGCGCCCCGAGCACGTCATCGCGGGCGTGCCGTCGGCGTTCATGTAGATCGTGATCGTGCGCAGGCCGTCGTCCGCGCCGGGGATGAACTCCTGGACGATGAGCTCGCGGTCGTAGCACGAGTCCTTGAGCGCCCCGAAGATGCGCGTGAGCTCGGCGGCGTCCTCGACCTCGAAGATCTTCTTCTTGCCCGGGAACTTCGCGTAGTGGTAGCGCGCGGAGTTCGAGGGCTTCGCGATGAGCGGGTAGGTGAAGCGCTCGGCGCAGATCTCGGCGTTGGGGTCGCCGCAGTCGAACTTCCACGTGCGGGGATACGGTATGCCGAGCTCCTCGCAGATGTCGTAGAAGCGCTCCTTCTGCGTGATCTCGTCCAGAAGGTCGAAGTCGATGTAGGGCACGTGGTACCAGCGCTCGAGCTCCGCCTTGTGCGACGAGAGGATCCGGGCGTACCAGTCGCCACTGCCCACGACGATGCCCGTCTTGCCGGCGGCGTCGATCTCGGTGCCGATGTGCGCGAGCTCGGCGAGGAGCCGCTCCTCGTCGTCGATGCCCTCGATGATGCGGTAGTCGCAGAAGCGGCTCGACGACGTCATCTTGATGTCGGAGGACGAGAGCACGATCGACGTGAGCCCGTAGGTCTCGTGGAACCCCCGCACGAAGCTGTAGCCCAAGATGTCCGCGCCAAGAATCACCGGCACGAGGCGCTCGCGCACCTCCGCCTCATCGTGCAACGCACGCATGTGTCGACCAGTCCTTCCCCATACCGAGATGCGGCGGGCACGTGCCCGCCGCGTAAGGTCCATCCCCTAGATCAGATCGGGCTCCCGCCGCCGCGGAAGTTTCTGTTGTAGTCCACGCGCGACGTCATGACGCCGCGGCCGTAGCCGTTCGCGTGGACAATGCGCCCGCCGCCGATGTAGATGGCGACGTGCGAGATGTTCGGGCGGCCGTAGAACACGAGGTCGCCCGGCTCGAGCGCGCTCATGCTCGTCTTGAGGTTGCCCGCGTTGACGACCGTGTTGAACTGGCGTCCCGACTGATGGATGATCGAGATGCCCGCCTGCGCGTAGGCGTAGGTGGTCAGCCCCGAGCAGTCGAGCAGCACGCCCGGCTGGTAGGCGCCGAGTGCGTAGTCGACGCCGATCTGCGACATGCCGGCGTTCACGATGGTCTGGCGCTGGGCCGCGGTGAGGCCACCCGACCCGCCGCCTGACGGCACGGTGACGGTCTCGTTGCCGGACGGGGCCGTGGAGCCCTGGTTCTGCTGCTGGTTCTGCTGTTGCTGCTGTTGCTGCTCTTCCTGCTCCTGGCGCTCGAGCTCCTCCTGGGCCTGGCGCGCGGCCTCCTCGGCGCGGCGGCGCTCCTCCTCGGCGGCGGCCTGGCGCTCGGCCTCGAGGGCCTCCTGCAGCTCGCTCGACAGCCCGTTCAAGTAGCTGTTGGCCTCCGCGGTGGCTGCCTCCATCTCCTCCTGGCTTCGCGTCTGCTCGTCGAGGAGCTCGGTCAGCTCGGTCTCGCGGTCGGTGAGCTCGGTCTGCTGCGACTCGAGCTCGGCCTGGAGCTCGCGCACGCTCGTGATCTGTGCGCTCTCGGCGTCGGCGACGCGGCCGGCGTAGTAGAGCTGCGAGGTGAGGTCGTTGAAGGAGTCGCTCGACAGCAGGATGCTCACGAGCGAGATGCCGCCCGTCTTGTAGGAGTCGGCGACGTGGTCGGCAAGGTCGCCCTGGGCCGCGGCGAGCTCCTCCTGGTTGGCGGCGATCTCGTCCTCGAGCTCGGCGATGCGGGCCTGGGTCTCCTCGAGCTCGTAGGCGGTCGCGTCGACCTGGGCCTGGGCCTCCTCGAGCTGGTGGGTCAGCGAGCCGAGGCGCTCCTGCGCCTCGTCGACCTGCGCCTGCAGGTCCTCGCTCTCGGTTGCGTAGATGGGTGCGGGAACGGCCGCGATGCAGCCGAGGCCGAGCGTGACGGCCAGCGCCGCGGCGACGCAGCGCCGGGCACCGCCCGCGAGAAAGGCGTTGGTGTGTATGAGCTTCATCTAGATCCTTCCGCAGCGGTATGCCTAGGATATGGGCACCATCATACCAGCCATCGCCGCCCGGGCTAAACACTTCACACGTTAGCCACGGCACGGCCGGGCGCGGGACGCCGCGGGGGGTGGGATGCGCGCCGGCCCCGAGCTTGAAGCGCCGGCTTACGCGACGGCCCCGGCGGCCGCCTTACGCGCCGCGCGTGATGGGCGCCACGGTGGCCCCGGTGAAGGCCACGAGGTCCTCGGGCGCGAGCACGAGCTGGATGCCGCGCCGCCCGCCCGAGATGAAGATGCGGTCCCAGATAAGGCAGCTCTCGTCGATGATCGTGGGGAAGCGTTTCTTCATGCCCACGGGCGAGCAGCCGCCGCGCAGGTAGCCGGTCACGGGCAGCAGGTCGCGCACGGCGAGCATCGAGAGCGACTTCTCACCCGCCTGGGCCGCCGCCCGCTTGAGGTCGAGCTCCTCGGCGACGGGGATGCAGCAGACCACGTGGCCGCCCTGGGGGCTCGCGGTCACGAGCGTCTTGAAGCCCTGGCCGGGTTCCTCGCCGAGCTGCTCGGCCACGTGCACGCCGGACAGGTCGCTCTCGTCCACCTCGTAGGTGCGGACCTCGAAGGCGATGCCCGCGCGCTCGAGCTCGCGCATCGCGTTGGTCTTCTGGAGCTTCTCGCGCTTGGCCATGGGGCTACCTCGCCTGGCGGGCGCGGTCGCGCTCCAGGATGGGCGCGAGGAAGCGGCCCGTGTAGCTCTCGGGGCAGGCGGCGACCTGCTCGGGGGTGCCCGAGACGACGATGGTGCCGCCGCCCGAGCCGCCCTCGGGGCCGAGGTCGATGATGCGGTCGGCGACCTTGATCACGTCGAGGTTGTGCTCGATCACGAGCACCGTGTTGCCGGCGTCCACGAGGCGCTGCAGCACGTCGATGAGCTGGCGCACGTCCTCGAAGTGCAGGCCCGTGGTGGGCTCGTCCAGGATGTAGAAGGTCTTGCCCGTCTGGCGGCGGTGCAACTCCTTGGCGAGCTTCACGCGCTGCGCCTCGCCGCCCGAGAGCGTCGTCGCCGGCTGGCCCAGGCGCACGTAGCCCAGGCCCACGTCGTAGAGCGTCTGGAGCTTGCGCTTGATTTGCGGGATGTTGCCGAAGAAGGCGAGCGCTTCGGTCACGGACATGTCGAGCACATCGGAGATGGACTTGCCGCGGTAGGTGACCTCGAGCGTCTCGCGGTTGTAGCGCTTGCCGCCGCAGACCTCGCACGGCACGTAGATGTCGGGCAGAAAGTGCATCTCGATCTTGATCTGGCCGTCGCCCTTGCAGGCCTCGCAGCGGCCACCGGGCACGTTGAAGCTGAAGCGCCCCGGGCTGTAGCCGCGCGCCTTGCTCTCGGGCACGCTCGCGAACAGGGCGCGCAGGTCGTCCCAGAGCCCGATGTAGGTCGCCGGGTTGGAGCGCGGCGTGCGCCCGATGGGCGACTGGTCGATGTCGATGACCTTGTCGATCTGCTCGAGCCCTTCAAGTTTCCTGTACGGCCCCACGGGGCGCGCCGAGCGGTGGATGGCGTTGGTGAGCGCAGGCGCGATGGTGTCGGTCACAAGGCTCGACTTGCCCGAGCCCGAGACGCCCGTCACCACGGTGAACGTGCCGAACTCGATCTTTGCCGTCACATTCTGCAGGTTGTTGGCGCGCGCGCCCGTGATCTTCAGGCACCCGCGACCGGGCTTGCGGCGCTCCTCGGGCAGGCGGATCATCCGCTTGCCGGTGAGGTAGGCGCCCGTGAGCGAGGCGGGGCAGGCCATGATGTCGGCGGGCGTGCCGGCGCACACCACCTCGCCGCCGTTCTCGCCCGCGCCCGGGCCCATGTCCACCACGAAGTCGGCCGCGCGGATGGTGTCCTCGTCGTGCTCGACCACGATCACCGTGTTGCCGAGGTCGCGCAGGCGCTCGAGCGTGGCGATGAGGCGCTCGTTGTCGCGCTGGTGCAGGCCGATCGACGGCTCGTCCAGGATGTAGAGCACGCCCATGAGGCCGGCGCCGATCTGCGTTGCCAAGCGGATGCGCTGCGCCTCGCCGCCCGAGAGCGTGGCCGAGGCTCGGTCGAGCGTGAGGTAGTCGAGGCCCACGTCCACCAGAAAGCGCAGGCGCTCCAGGATCTCCTTCACGATGCGCCCGCCAATGAACTGCTGGCGCTCGGTGAGCTCGAGCCCCTCGAAGAACGCGAGGCTCTCGCGGCAGCTCATGCAGCACACGTCGTAGATCGACTTGTCCCCCACCGTGACGGCGAGCATCTCGGGGCGCAGGCGCGCGCCGTGGCAGGTGCGGCAGGGCTCCTCGCGGATGTAGCGCTCGAGCTTGGCCTTCGTGTTCTCGTTCGTCGTCTCGATGTAGCGCTCGTAGAGGATGTTGCGCACGCCGGAGTACTTGGTGAACCAGTGCGTGTCGCGGCCGTCCTGCGTGTGGTAGTCCACGCGCATCTTCTTGTCGCCCAACCCGTCGAGGAAGATCTTGCGCACGCGCGCGGGGAGCTCCTTCCACGGGGTCGCGGGGTCGACCTTCAGGTGCAGGCAGAGCGCGCGGAAGATCTGCGGGTAGTAGTTCGACTTGCCGAAGAAGCTGCCGAAGACGCCCTCCTCGATGGAGAGCGTCGGGTCCTCGATGAGGGCCTCGGCGTCGACGACCTTCTTGAAGCCCAGGCCGTCGCACTCCGGGCAGGCGCCGTAGGGCGCGTTGAACGAGAAGTCGCGCGGCTGCAGGTCGTCGATGGAGTGCCCGTGCTCCGGGCAGGCGAGCGCGAGCGAGTACGTGAGGAGCTCGCCTTGGGTGCCCTCGGGTGCGTCGCGATCGGGCAGCAGGTAGACCGCGACGCGGCCGTGCGCGAGTGCCGTCGCCTGCTCCACCGCCTCGGCGATGCGGCCCACGGAGTTCTCGCGGATCACGATGCGGTCGACCACGACCTCGATGGTGTGGCGGAACTTCTTGTCGAGCTCGATGGGGTCGTCGAGCGAGCGCACCTCGCCGTCGACGCGCACGCGGGAGAAGCCCTCGCTCCTGAGGTCGTCGAGGAGCTTGGCGAACTCGCCCTTGCGGTCCGTGACCACGGGCGCGAGCACGAAGGCGCGCCGGCCCTGGCCGGCCTCGAGGATCTTGTCGGCCACCTGGTCGGTGGTCTGGCGCTCGATCACGCGGCCGCACTCCGGGCAGTGCGGGGTGCCGATGCGCGCGAAGAGCAGGCGCAAGTAGTCGTAGATCTCGGTCACGGTGCCCACCGTGGAGCGCGGGTTCTTGCTCGTGGTCTTCTGGTCGATGGACACCGCCGGCGAGAGGCCGTCGATCGAGTCGAGGTCGGGCTTGTCCATCTGGCCCAGGAACTGGCGGGCGTAGCTCGAGAGCGACTCGACGTAGCGGCGCTGGCCCTCGGCGTAGATGGTGTCGAACGCGAGGCTCGACTTGCCCGAGCCGGAGAGGCCGGTGATCACGACGAGCTCGTCGCGCGGGATCTCGACGTCGACGTCCTTGAGGTTGTGCTCGCGGGCGCCGCGGATGCGGATGGAGGAATCGGACATGGCTATCCTTTCCGGCTGCGGGCCCTGCCGGCTGCGGCGCACCGGAGCGGTTTCCCGGTGGCGGCGGGGCCCGGATATGTTCGCAACCCCCGATTCTAGCGCAGGCGCCCCCAGGCGCACGCCCTCCGCCGCGCCCGCCGCGCACGGACCACGGGAACCCCAAGCCTTGTTCGATTCTGCGGGCGCGATTTAGCAGGAGAGGCGCCTTCCGCGGGCCCTTTCTTGCTATATCCTGCCCGCAGATCGATTGCGGCCCGCGGCCGGGCCGCGCGCCGCCATGCCGGCGAGGCCGTGCTCGGTGAGCGTGCAGGCGGTCGCCGCGACCTCCTCCGCCGAACAGGGGCGCTCCGCGAGAAGCCACGACCGGAAGAGCGAGAAGAGCCCGCCCAGGATGAACGCGAGGCACGCGTCGCGCTCGCCGGACCCCACAACCTCGTCGAGCAGGCCGCGGCGCACGATCTGCCGCTCGAACGCCCGCGTCAGGTGCCCGTAGAGCACGTCGAACGGGATGCGCTCGGCATAGCGCCGGTCGCGCGCGGCACCCTGCTCGAAATGCTCCGCAAGCGCCCGGAAGAAGACGCGGAGCGCGCGGTCGCCATCCGGGGCGACGCCCGCCTCGCCGAGCTCGGCCGCCACCTGGTCCAGGACCTGCTCCGCCAGCATGTCGGCGAGTGCCGCGAGGAGGCCGTCGATGCTCCCGAAGTGCTGGTAGAACGTCTTGCGGTCGATATCGGCCTCGCGCGCGATGGCGCTCACGGTGATCTGGGCGTACGGCCGCTCCCCGAGCAGCCGCTCGAACGCCTGCACGATCAGCTTCCTGCTCCTGCGCACGCGGCGGTCCTCCCGGCGGAGTTCGGTCATCACGCGCCCTCCTTTCGTGGGTTACGCAACAGATGGGCCCTCTTCGTTGCTTACTCACATCATCTTAATCTACATCTGTGGAATATTCCATATATGGGTATGATGGCGCCACCGCATGGACCGAAGCACTGCAGCCGGAAAGGAAGCGTCCGTGAACACGGTGTTCCATATCCTCGCCCGCGACGCGCGCCGCATCGCGGCACGCCCCGTCGCCGTCATCGTGACCGTCGGCGTCTGCCTCATACCCTCGCTCTACGCATGGATCAACATCCTCGCCAACTGGGACCCCTACGCGAACACCTCCACGGTGCCCATCGCCGTGGTGATTGAGGACGAGGGCGCCGAGCTGCCCGGCATGGGCGCGATGAACGCCGGCGAGATGATTCGCGAGCGCCTCGAGGAGAACGACCAGCTCGGCTGGACGTTCGTCGACGACGAGCGCGCGGGCGACGACGGCGTGAGCGCGGGCACCTACTACGCCGCTTTTGTCATCCCCCGCGACTTCACCGCCACGCTCGCCGGCGTGCTCGACGGCGCGACCGAGCCGGCGCACATCGCCTACTACGTTAACGAGAAGGCGAACGCCATCGCGCCGAAGGTCACCGACACGGGCGCCACGACGCTCGAGGCCCAGATCTCGTCGGAGTTCGCGCGCGTCGCGGGAGAGACGGTGTCCGAGCGCATCGCGGAGGGCGCGCGCGACGCGGCGGAACGGGGAGACGACGCGGTCGCGGGCACCGCCCGCGCGCTGGAAGACACCGCGGGCCTCCTGCGCGACGTCGCCGACGACCTCGACGGCACCGGGGGCGCCGTCTCCGCCGCGCGCGACGCCGTGGCATCGGCGGCGACCACCCTCGACGGGCTCGCCGGCTCCTCGCGCACGGTCGCCGGCGCGCTCGACGACGCCCTCGCGGGCATGGGCGACGCCCGGTCAGAGGTCCAGGGCGGGGCCGCGTCGCTCGCCCAGGCGCTCAAGGGCGGCGCGGGCGCGCTCGCCGAGCTCTCGTCCGAGGCGTCCTACGACGTCGGCCGCATCGCCGGCGACGTGGGCTGGGCGCAGGGCCGCCTGGACGCCGCCCTCACGCAGATGGCGTCCGCGACAGAATCGCTGTCGCAGCTCAAGGGCGCGCTCGAGGACGCGCGCGACGCGATCGCGGGGGCCGAGGCTCCCGCCGGCGGCGCCCAGACGGCCCAAGGCGACATCGTCGCCGAGCTCGACCGCGCGATCGCCGCGCTCCAGGCCCTCATCGACGACCAGACCGCGGCGCTCGGCCGCCTCGAGGGCGCATCCGATGACATCAAGGCCGGCGCCGAGAGCGCCAGCGGGCTCGCGGGCGCGGTGAACGACGCGATCGCCGCGGGCACGGCATCGCTCGACGGCCTCTCGAGCGACCTCGAGACCTCGGTCCTCCCCGACCTCTCGGCGGCCCTCGACGACCTCGCCGACCTCGGCGGGCGCGCGAGCGGGACGGCGGCGGGGCTCGCCGGCCTGGCGGATCAGGCCGCGGGCACCATCGACGGGCTCGACGCCGTCCTGGACCAGGCGGGCACGGCTGCGGCCGACGGCGCCTCGAGCCTGCGCGAGGACGCCGGGCACCTCGAGGGCCTCGCCCGGGACCTCTCGGTCGTCTCCGGGAGCCAGGCGCTCGCCCGCCTGCGCGAGCTCGGCGAGCTCGACCCCGCCGCGTTCGGCTCCTACCTGGCGCAGCCCGTGGAGCTTACGACCGAGGCGGTCTTCCCGGTGGCGAACTACGGCTCCGGCGTGGCGCCGTTCTACACCAACCTCGCGCTGTGGGTCGGCGGGTTCGTGCTCGTCGCGATCTACAAGCTCGAGGTGGACCGCGAGGGGCTGCGCCCCGGCGAGCTCACCCCGCGCCGCGCCTTCTTCGCGCGCTGGCTGCTCCTCGTGGCGCTCGGCCAGGTGCAGGCCGTCATCTGCTGCACCGGCGACATCCTGCTGGGGATCCAGTGCACGGCGCCCTGGGCGTACGTGCTCGCGGGCATGGTGGCCTCGTTCGTCTACGTGACGTTCGTGTTCTCGCTCGCCGTCGCGTTCAAGCACGTCGGCAAGGCCCTCGGCGTGCTGCTCGTCGTGCTCCAGATCCCCGGAGCATCGGGGACCTATCCCATCGAGATGATGCCGCCGTTCTTCCGCGCGATCGGGCCCTGGCTGCCCTTCACCTACGGGATCGGCGCCATGCGCGAGGCGGTCGGCGGCTTCTTCGGGGCCAACTACCCGCATGACCTCGGCATGCTCCTGCTCTTCCTGGTCCCCGCGTTCGCGATCGGGCTCATCGCCCGCAAGCGGCTCGTCAACGTGAACGCGCTCTTCGACCGCCGCCTCGCCGAGAGCGGCCTCATGTTCTGCGACCGCGACGACCTCGAGGGCGCGCGGCCGGGCATCGCCGCCCTCGCGCAGGCGCTCGCGCTCGAGCCCGGCCTGCGCGAGGAGGCCGCCCTGCGCGCGCGGCGCTTCGAGCGCGCGTACCCGCACCTTGTGCGGCGCGGCGTGGCGGCGCTCGTCGCGGTGCCCCTGGTGCTGCTCGGCCTCATGTTCGTGCTGCACCGCACCTTCGCCCTGCTCATCTGCTGGATCGCGTCGCTCGCGGCAGCCAGCGCCTACCTCATCGTCATCGAGTACCTGCGCGACCAGGCCGCCCGCACCCTGCGGCTCGCCGGCCTCTCGCCCGATGAGCTCCACGGGCTCATCGACCGGACCCGCAAGGAGGGGTCACGTTGACGCACCTTCTCGCCCTGCTCCGCCACGACATCCGAAAGCTCGGCGCCAACGCCGTGACCATCGTCGTCGTGGCGGGCATCATCGCCGTCCCCTCGTTCTACGCGTGGTTCAACATCGCGGGCAGCTGGGACCCTTACGGCAGCACGCGCAACGTGACCGTCGCGGTCGCCAACGCGGACGAGGGGTACGAGGGGGAGCTCGTGCCGGTGCGCCTGAACCTCGGCGACCGGGTCGTCTCCGAGCTCATCGCGTCCGAAAGCATCGGCTACGTCGCGGTCTCGAAGGACGAGGCGCTCGAGGGCGTGCGCTCCGGCGCCTACTACGCCGCGGTGGTGATCCCCGAGGACTTCTCCGCCTGCCTGCTGAGCGGCTTCGGGGGCCAGCCGCGCCGGGCGCAGGTGCTCTTCTACCAGAACGAGAAGGCCAACGCCATCGCGACCATCGTGACCGACAAGGCGGGCGCCGCCGTGGAGCGCTCCGTCGACGAGGGCTTCACCCAGGCGGTGACCGACGTGGGCGCGGGCGCGGCAACCGAGCTCGCGGACGCCCTCGGCGACGATCGTCTCGCCGACATCGCGCGCGGGCTCGACGGCTCGCTCGCCGACGCGGCGGCATCGCTCGCCGACGCGGCCGGGCAGGCCCGTTCCCTCGCGGGGTTCCTCGCCTCGACGCAGGACCTGCTCGCGGGCAGCTCGCGCACCCTCGGCGCCGCGCTCGAGCCCCTCGCAGGGACGGACGACGCCCTGCGCGACGCCGCGGGCGACCTGGGCGGCGTGCGCGGGGCGCTCGATGGCGCGTCCTCGTCGGTCGCGGGCGCGCTCGACGGCGCCGCCTCGGGCATGGACGCCGTGGACGCCGCCTTAGACGACGCCTTCGCCGCCGCGGGCGACCAGGTGGAGGGTCTGGAAGGCGCGCTCTCGCAGGCGCAGGCCGCGATCGACGACCAGGCCGCGGGGGCGTCCTCGCTCGCCGCGGCGGTCGCCGACCAGGCGGCGGCAGCCCGCGACCTCGCGGCGGCGCTCCCCGAGGGCGGCACGGCGCAGCAGAAGGTCGCCGCGGCAGCCGAGGCGCTCGACGGCCTCGCCGGGAGGCTCGGCAAGCTGAACGAGAGCCTCACGGACCTCTCGGAGGGCATCGGCCGCACCGTGGACGACCTCGCGCAGGGGAAGACCGATGCCGAGGGCGCCCGGCGCGAGCTCGCGGGGCTCGTCGAGGACGCGCGGGAGGAGCTCGGCCAGGCGCGGGACGCCTACACCGGCGCCGCCACCGGGACGCTCGATGACCTCGCGGCGGCCGTGGGCGTGCCGGCGGACGCGCTCGAGGGCGCGGGCGCGGGCCTCGACGAGACGGCTTCCGCCGTGGATAGCGCCCTCACCGCGACGGCGGGCAGCCTCGGCGACGTCCAGGGCACCCTGGGCGAGGCGGCGCAGCGCCTGGACGAGGGCGCGGACGGTCTCGAGGCCCTGCGCGGGCGCATCGCCGCGGCAGACCATGCGGGCGACGCCGACGCGCTCCGCGCGGTGCTCGCGACGAGTCCCACCGCGCTCGCGGCCTTCGTCTCCCGGCCCGTCGCGCTCGACCGCACCGCGATCTTCCCCGTCGAGAACAACGGCTCCGCCATGGCGCCCTTCTACACCACGCTCTCCATCTGGATCGGCGGCGTGGTGCTCGCGGCGCTCGTCCGCGCCCTGCCGAGCGAGCGCGCGCGGCGGGAGACGGGCTGCAGCACCACCCAGGCCTACCTCGCGCGGCTCGCGCTCTTCGCGGGCATCGGCCTTCTGCAGGCGACGCTCATCTGGGCGGGCGACGTGCTCTACCTCGAGGTGCAGTGCGCGCACCCCGCGCTCTTCCTGGTGGCGTGCTGGGTCGCCTCGCTCGCCTTCGTGGGCATCATCCATGCGCTCACCGCCTCCTTCGGCGACGTTGGCAAGGCCATCGCCGTGGTGCTCATGGTGGTCCAGGTGGCGGGCGCGGGCGGCACCTTCCCCGAGCAGATGCTCCCCGTCGCGTTCCAGCACGTCTACCGGTGGCTGCCGTTCGTGCACGCCGAGGGCGCCATGCGCGCCGCGCTGTTCGGCCTGTGGGGCGCGGACTACCCGGTCCAGCTCGCCCTCACCGCCGCCTACCTCGTGCCCGCGCTGCTGCTGGGCATCGCGGGCCGACGCCCCGTGATGCGGCTCACCGCCTGGATGGAGGAGGAGCTCGAGCGCACGCGCGTCATGTGAGGGCTCGCGCGGGCCAGCCGGCCTCCGGCCCATGCGGTCGGCGCGGCCGGCCCCGTCCCTGCCGGTGCGCGGCGTCCCCGCCCTCCCGCGGCGAGATGGGTACAATGGAGCCATGACACACGCGCCCGGCGCCGCTGGTGCCGGGCTCAGCATGAAAGGACATCCCATGGCAACATGCGAGCACGCGAACGCGGCGGGCGGCCAGAGCGCGCCCACGCAGTTCGAGGAGAACAGCCTGTCCGAGACCAAGCGCGTCATCGCCGTGCTCTCGGGCAAGGGCGGCGTCGGCAAGTCCCTCGTCACGGGGGCGCTCGCCGTGGAGCTCTCGCGCCGCGGGCACACGGTGGGCATCCTGGACGCCGACATCACCGGCCCGTCCATCCCCAAGATGATGGGCATGAGCGGCAAGCGCGCCCACGGCCTTGGCAAGCTGCTGCTCCCCGAGATCTCGAGCACCGGCATCAAGGTGATGTCGTCGAACCTGCTGCTCGAGCGCGAGACCGACCCGGTCCTCTGGCGCGGCCCGGTGATCGCCGGCGCCATCCGCCAGTTCTGGAGCGACACCTCGTGGGGCCCTCTGGACTACCTGCTCGTCGACATGCCCCCGGGCACGGGCGACGTGGCGCTCACCGTCTTCCAGTCGCTGCCCGTCGACGGGATCGTCGTGGTGACGAGCCCGCAGGACCTCGTCTCGATGATCGTCGCCAAAGCCGTGAACATGGCCGACAAGATGAACGTGCCCGTGCTCGGCGTGGTCGAGAACATGAGCTACATCACCTGCCCCGACTGCGGCAGGAAGATCGAGGTCTTCGGGCCGAGCAAACTCGACGAGGTGGCGGAGGGCTACGGCATCCCGGTCCTCGGCCGCGTGCCCATCGACCCCGCGCTCGCCCTCGCCTGCGACGCCGGCGCCATCGAGGAGGCCCTGCCTCAGGGCTTCCTGCCTGAGGCGCTCGCGGCGGTCGAGGCGGTACCCGCCCACGAGCCCGCCGGCGACGCCGAGCAGGGGGCGTAAGCGAAGGCACGGGACACCGTCTGACGAGCGCACCGCCCGCCGCCCGACCCCGGGTGACGGGCGGTGCCACGGCAAAGGAGGGGGCGACATGGCCCGCAAGGAGACGAGAACCTACGACACCGTCGTGATCGGCGGCGGGGCCTCGGGGCTCGCCGCGGCGCTCGCGGCGGCGCGCGCGGGCGCACGCGTCGCCATCGTCGAGCGCGACGTCGAGTGCGGCCTGCCCATCCTCGCCACCGGCAACGGCCGCTGCAACCTCTCCAACGAGAACCTGCGCCCGGCGCGCTACCGGCACCCCGTCATCGCGCGGGCCGTGATGGGCGAGCATCCCGAGGAGGAGCTCGCCGCCTGGTTCGCCTCGGTCGGCATCTGGACGGCGTCCGAGGACGGCCGCCTCTACCCGGCGAGCAAGCGCGCCGCGTCCGTGCGCGACGCCCTGCTCGGCGCCTGCCGCCGCGCCGGCATCGAGATGCTGAGCGGCTGGAAGCTCATGCGCGCCTCGTGGGATGCCGGGGACGGCCGCTGGCGTCTCGAGGCGCTCGCGCCCACCTCTCCCCTCCACGCGCCCCGCGCCCGCGACGAGCACGCGCGCCTGCGGGCGCTCCGCCGCGCCCTCGCCTCGACCGCCCTGGCCTCGGCCACCGTCGAGGCGGCGGCCGTCGTCCTCGCGCCCGGGGGCGGCGCGGGCGCCGCCGCCGAGCTCTTCGGTGTCCCCCATATCGAGGAGCGCCCCGCACTCTGCCCCATCGCCTGCGCCCCGGCGGGCGCGGGCCCCGCGCTCGGCGCGGACGGGCTCGCGCGCCTCGACGGCATCCGCGCCGACGTGAGGCTCACGCTCGTCCGCGACGACATCCCGCTCTGGAGCGAGGGGGGCGAGGTCCTCTTCCGCGCCTACGGCCTCTCGGGCATCGCCGCCTTCAACCTCTCGCGCCGCATCGAGCCGGGCGACGTCATCGAGGTCGACCTGTTCCCCGCGCTCGACGAGGACGCCCTCAGGCAGCGCCTCCGCGAGCGCGAGGCCGTCGTGGGGGCGTTCGCGCCCAAGCGCTCCGACTGGTTCGACGGCGTGCTCGCGCCCGACCTGGGCAAGGCCGTCATCGAGGCGGCCGGCGTGCGCAACCGCTGCGCCGAGGTCGCAAAGCACCTCGCCTTCCGCGTGCGCGGCACGACCGAGCCCAAATCCGCCCAGGTGCACCGAGGCGGCATCCCCTTCTCGGCCGTGGACACCGCTACCCTCGAGGTGGCGTCTGCCGCAGGCGGGCGCATCTTCGCCTGCGGCGAGGCACTCGACATGGACGCCGACTGCGGAGGGTTCAACCTCGCATGGGCGTGGCTCTCGGGCACCCGCGCGGGAACGGCGGCGGCGCGCTCGACACTCGGCGCGACGGCGCCCCGGCCCGCGCGCACCGAGGCGCCATCGGGTGAGGTGCGCGCATGATCGAGATCTCGGACATCCGCGCCACGCTCGCCCAGGGCGCGGGCGAGCAGAGCTGCCTCGCCATGGGGCTGCGCGCCGCCATGGGCGTCTTCGGCTGCCTGCCCCACCTCTTCGCCACGATCGAGCTCCACCGCCGCTCCATCGACGCGCGCAGGAAGAGCGACGTGCACTTCATCCTGAGCGTGCGCGTGACCTTCGCTCGCGGCGTCGACGAGGCCGAGATGCTCGCACGGGTCGCCCCCGCCGACCGCCGGCGCGTCCGCGTCGTCGAGAGAGCCGAGCCCGCCGCGCCCCGCCTCGCCTGCGCGCCCCGTCCGCGCCCCGTCGTGGTCGGCGCGGGCTGCGCGGGGCTCTTCTGCGCGCTCGAGCTCGCCGAGGCGGGCGCGGAGCCGCTGCTCATCGAGCGGGGCGACGACGCGCGGCGGCGCACCGCCGCCATCGAGCGATTCATCGCGACCGCCGAGCTCGACCCCGAGTGCAACATCCAGTTCGGCCTCGGCGGCGCGGGCACCTTCTCTGACGGCAAGCTCACCACCGGCACCAAGAACGCCGCGCACCGCAAGATCCTCTCGACCTTCGTCGCCTGCGGGGCGCCCCGCTGCATCCTCTGGGACGCGAAGCCCCATATCGGGTCGGATATCCTGCCCGACGTGGTCGAGAACATCGTGGCACGCATCCGCGAGCTCGGCGGCGAGGTGCGCTTCCGCACCAAGCTCGTCGAGATCGAGCGCGCCCGCCCGCGCGCCGGCGCCATCCGCGCCATCGCCGTCTCGGGCCCCGGGGATGCGGGCATCGAACGCATTCCCTGCTCGGAGCTCGTGCTCGCCTGCGGGCACTCCGCGCGCGACGTGTTCGAGCTTCTGCGCGCGGGCGGCTTCGCCCTCGAGCGCAAGACCTTCGCCATGGGCGTGCGCATCGAGCACCCCCAGGCCGCCATCGACCGCGCCCAGTACGGAGCCGCCGCCGGGCACCCGAGCCTGGGCGCCGCGCCCTACAAGCTCGTCGACCACCTGCCGGGCGGCCGCAGCCTCTTCTCGTTCTGCATGTGCCCGGGCGGCGAGGTGGTCGCCGCGGCCTCCGAGCCGGGCGGCGTGGTGACCAACGGGGCGAGCCGCTTCGCGCGCGCCGGCGAGAACGCCAACTCGGCGCTCCTCGTGAACGTCACGCCCGAGGACCTGCCCGGCACCGACCCGCTCGCCGCGGTGCGCCTCCAGCGCGACTGCGAGCGGCGCGCCTTCGAGGCGGGCGGCGGGGCCTTCCGCGCCCCGGCGCAGCTCGCGGGCGATTTCATCGCCGGGCGCCCCAGCGAGGGCCCCGGGTCGGTCGCGCCCACCTATCCCCTCGGCGTGACCTGGTGCGCCCTCGACGGTCTGCTGCCCTCCCATATCACCGATACCCTCCGCGCGGGCATCCCGCGCCTCGGGCGCAAGCTCGCCGGCTTCGACCGCGCCGACGCGGTGATGACCGGCGTCGAGACCCGCTCGAGCTCTCCGGTCACGGTCGTGCGCGACCGGGGCTGCCAGGCGCTCGACGCGCCGGGCCTCTTCCCCTGCGGCGAGGGCGCGGGCTACGCGGGCGGCATCATGAGCGCGGCGGCGGACGGCATCCGCTGCGCCCGCGCGGTGCTCGACCGCCTCGCGCCCGAGGGCCGCTAGCTGCGCGAGCCGTCCGCGCGATTAGGCCATCTACCTGCAATTGACCATTCGTCAAACATGGACTTCCCGTGGCGGCGGGAGCGCGTGCGCCCGCCCGGGATTGCGAAATCCCCGTCCTTTGCTAGCGTATATACGGTTGACGATTATTGTCAAAACGTCAATAGCAAACGACGGCCACTTGGAGGATCATGTCCTTCCACATCATCGGCACCGGTTCCGCGCTGCCCGCGCGAAGCGTCACGAACAACGACCTCTCGCGCTTCCTCGATACCTCTGACGAGTGGATCTTCACGCGCACCGGCATCAGGGAGCGCCGCATCTGCACGACCGAGACGCTCGACGAGCTCGCGGTCGCGGCGAGCGGGCGCGCCCTCGAGGCCGCCGGCATCCGCGCCGCGGACCTCGACCTGATCGTGTGCTCCACCACCTCGGGCGACCATCTCATGCCCGCCGAGGCCTGCGCCGTCGCGCACGGGCTCGGGGCGGCCTGCCCCGCGTTCGACATCTCGGCCGCCTGCGCCGGCTTCGTCTACGCCCTCGATGTCGCGGACGGCTTTCTCGCCCGCGGCCGGGCGCGGCGCGCGCTCGTGGTCGCCGCCGAGAAGATGTCGCGCCTCCTGGACTGGGAGGACCGCGCCACCTGCGTGCTCTTCGGCGACGGCGCTGCCGCCTGCGTGCTCGAGGCCGGGGGCGAGAGCCCGCTGGCGCTCGAGCTCTCCTGCGACCCCGACCTTAGGGCGCTCTCGGTTCCCGGCGTCGGCGGCACCTCGCCGTTTTGCCCCGAGCAAGCGGCCGCGCGCAGCGTGCTCGCGATGGAGGGGCAGCGCGTCTTCAAGTTCGGCGTGAACGCGATCTGCAACGCCGTGCGCGCGCTTGCCGATGACGCCGGCGTCGAGCTCGGCGACATCGACCACTTCGTGTTCCACCAGGCGAACGAGCGCATCCTCGCCGCCGCCTCCTCGAGGCTCAAGATCGACGACGCCCGCGTGGCCCGCACCCTCAGCACCACCGGCAACATCTCGAGCGCCTGCATCCCGCTCACCCTCGACGCCCTCGTGCGCGAGGGAAGCCTCGCCCCCGGCCAGCTCGTCGCCCTCGTGGGCTTCGGCGCCGGCCTCGACGTCGGCTCGTGCCTCATGCGCTGGAGCTGACGCACCCCATCACCGCGACCACAGCGCACCCGCGCTTGGCAGATAGAAAAGGAGAACACCATGGCAGAGACCACCTTCGATCGCATTTGCACCATCATCCGCGACAACGGCGGCACCGAGATGGAGCTCACCCCCGAGACCAAGCTCGCCGACGCCGGCCTGGACTCGCTCGCCACCGTCGAGGCCGTCATCGCCTGCGAGGACGAGTTCGACATCGAGATCGAGACCGAGTCCAACCCCGAGACCGTGGGCGAGCTCGTCGAGCTCATCGAGTCCCTCATGGAGAACTAGGATGCTGCGCTCCGCCATCTGCGACATCCTGGGGATCGAGAAGCCCGTCTTCCAGGGCGGCATGGCCTGGATCGCCGACGCGAGCCTGGCCGCCGCCGTGTCCGAGGCGGGCGGCCTCGGCATCATCGCGGCCATGAACGCCGACGCCGACTGGCTGCGCGGCCAGATCCGCGAGCTTCGCGAGAGGACCGACAAGCCCTTCGGCGTGAACGTGATGCTCATGAGCCCGTTCGCCGACGAGGTCGCCCAGGTGGTCGTCGACGAGCAGGTGCCCGTCGTGGTCACCGGCGCCGGCAACCCCACCAAGTACATGAAGGCCTGGGTCGCCGCCGGCATCAAGGTCGTGCCCGTCTGCGCCTCCGTGGGCCTCGCCCGCATGGTCGAGCGCGCCGGCGCCGCGGCCGTCGTGGCCGAGGGCGGCGAGTCGGGCGGGCACGTGGGCGACGCCTCAACCATGGCGCTCGTCCCGCAGGTCGCAGATGCCGTGAAGATTCCCGTCATCGCCGCCGGCGGCATCGCCGACGGGCGCGGGGTCGCCGCCGCCTTCATGCTGGGCGCCCAGGGCGTCCAGGTGGGCACGCGGTTCCTCGTGGCCGAGGAGTGCACCGTCTCCGAGGAGTACAAGGAGCGCGTGCTCAAGGCCAAGGACATCTCGACCATCGTCACCGGCCGGCGCACCGGGCACGCCGTCCGCTGCCTCAAGACCCCCTTCACCAACGAGTTCGCCCGTCGCGAGAACGAGGGTGCGCCGGTGGAGGAGCTCGAGCAGATGGGCGCCGGCGCCCTGCGCAAGGCCGCGCAGGACGGCAACTACGAGGAGGGCTCGTTCATGTGCGGGCAGATCGCCGGCCTCGTCAGCCGTCGTGCCACCGCCCGCGAGATCGTCGACGACCTCGTCGAGGGCGCCGAGAGGCTGCTCAAGGGGGCGCCGTCATGGGTGGCGTAGCGTTCCTCTTCGCCGGCCAGGGTGCCCAGCATCCGGGCATGGGCGCCGAGCTCGCGGCCGCGTCGCCCGCGGCACGCGCGGTCTTCGGCGCGGCCGACGCCCGGCGCCCCGGCACCTCGGCGCAGTGCTTCGAGGGCACGCAGGATGAGCTTAACGACACCGCGAACACGCAGCCCTGCGTCTTCGCGGTCGACCTCGCCTGCGCCCGCGCGCTCGTCGAGCGCGGCGTCGAGCCCCAGGCGGTCGCCGGGTTCTCGCTCGGCGAGGTGGCCGCGCTCACGTTCGCCGGCGCCTACACCGACGAGGCGGGCTTCGAGCTCGTCTGCCACCGCGCCGCCCTCATGGCCGACGCCGCGCGCCGGCACCCCGGCGCCATGCGCGCGGTCATGAAGCTCGACGCCGAGCGCGTGGGCGAGCTCGCCCGCGAGGCGGGCGAGGCCTGGCCCGTGAACTACAACAGCCCCCAGCAGACCGTCGTCGCCGGGACGCCCGATGCCCTCGAGCGGCTCGACGCCCTCGTCAAGGCCGAGCGCGGGCGCTCCATGCCGGTCGCCGTGTCGGGCGCCTTCCATAGCCCCTACATGGCACAGGCCGCCACGGCGCTCGCCGACCTGCTCGCCGACGGGCGCGAGCCCGCATCGCCTGAGCTCCCCGTCATCGCCAACCGCACCGCCCGCGCCTACCCGGACGGCCCCGCCGCGGGTGCCGAGCGCGCGGAGCTCCTCGCCGAGCAGGTCGCGAACCCCGTGCAATGGGTCGAGACGCTCCGCGAGCTCGAGCGCCGCGGCATCGACACCTTCATCGAGGTCGGGCCCGGCAAGACCCTCACCGGCCTCGTGAAGCGCACGCTCGAGGGCGTCCGCGCGCTGCCGTGCGAGACCCCAGACCAACTCGAGGCGGTCCTCTCCGAGCTCGGGGCGGCCGCGACCAACCAGGAGGCGTGATCTTCATGGCCACCACCGAACAGCGCCGCTGCGCCCTCGTGACCGGCGGCTCGCGCGGCATCGGCCGCGCCGTCTGCTGTGCGCTCGCGCGCGACGGCTACGACATCGCCGTCGTCTACGCCGGCAACGACGAGGCGGCGCGCGAGACCGTCGCGGCCGTCGAGGAGGCGGGTGCCGCGGCGCGCGACTACCGCTGCGATGTGAGCGACGCCGACGAGGTCGCCGCCTGCGTCGACGCCGTGCTCGCCGACTTCGGCGGCATCTGGGCGCTCGTCAACAACGCCGGCATCACCAAAGACGGCCTGGTCGCCCGCATGCGCGAGGAGGACTTCGACCGCGTGATCGACGTCAACCTCAAGGGCAGCTACCACATGATCCGTGCGCTCATGCGCACGTTCATGCGGCAGCGCGGCGGGCGCATCGTCAACATGACGTCCGTCGTGGGCCTCATGGGCAACGCCGGCCAGGCCAACTACGCCGCGTCCAAAGCCGGCGTCATCGGCCTCACCAAGTCCGTCGCCCGCGAGCTCGCCGGGCGCAACGTCACCGTGAACGCCATCGCGCCCGGCTTCGTCGAGACGGACATGACGGCGGTCCTGCCCGAGGAGGTCCGCGCCCGCTACGAGCGCGAGATCCCGCTCGGCCGGCTCGCCAGCGCAGAGGAGGTCGCCGCCGTCGCGTCGTTCCTCGTAAGCGACGCCGCCGCCTACGTGACCGGCGAGGTCATCCGCGTCGACGGCGGCATGGCGATGTAGCCGGCGCAAGATCGCCGCGCGCGGGATGCGCCGCGCACCAGATTCGCACAAGGAGCAGAACAGATGGAACACAGAGTCGTCATCACCGGCATGGGCGCCGTCTCGCCCGTCGGCAACACCGCCGCCGAGACCTGGGACGCGCTCGTCGCCGGCACCAGCGGCATCGCCCCGCTCGCCCACTGCGCCACGGACGGCCTCAAGGTCACCGTGGGCGCCGAGGTCAAGGGCTTCGACGGCGCCGAGCGCCTGGGGATGGACGTCCGCCACCAGGACCTCAACGTCCAGTACGCGCTCGCCGCCTCCGACGAGGCGATGGCCGCAAGCGGCCTCGGCGACGCCGAAGGGCTCGACCGCACGCGCGTGGGCGTCTACGTGGGGTCCGGCATCGGCGGCATGGCCTCCTACACCGCAGCCCTCGACACCATGCGCGACCGCGGCCTGCGCCGCTGCCCGCCCTTCATGATCCCCATGATGATCGCCAACATGGCGGCGGGCGAGGTGTCCATCCGCCACAAGCTCACCGGCCCGACCCTGCCCGTGGTGACGGCCTGCGCGACCTCCGCCCACACGGTGGGCGAGGCGTTCCACGCCATCAAGCACGGCTACGCCGACGCGATCCTCGCGGGCGGCGCGGAGGGCTGCATCATCCCCGAAGCGATCGCCGGCTTCACCAACTGCAAGGCCCTCACGCGCAACCCCGACCCCGCGACGGCCTGCCGCCCGTTCGACAGGAACCGCGACGGCTTCGTCATGGGCGAGGGCGCCTGCGTACTCGTCCTCGAGGAGCTCGAGCACGCCCTGGCGCGCGGGGCGCACATCTACTGCGAGGTCGCAGGCTACGGCAACACCGCCGACGCCTACCACATCACGAGCCCCGCGCCCGACGCCGCCGGCATCGCCCGCGCCATCGAGCTCGCCGTCGCCGAGAGCGGCCTCGATGCCTCCGAGGGGCTCTACGTCAACGCGCACGGCACCTCGACGCCCCTGAACGACAAGACCGAGACCCTCGGCCTCAAGCGCGCCCTCGGCGAGGACGCGGCGCGGGCCGCGCACATCTCGTCCACCAAGTCGATGACGGGGCACATGCTCGGCGCCACCGGAGCGCTCGAGGCCATGGTCTGCGCGCTCGCGCTCGAACACGGCACCATCCCGCCGACGATCGGCCTCGCCGACCCCGACCCCGACTGCGACCTGGACTACACACCCGGCCACGCCGTCAGCGCCCCCGTGCGCTGGGCGCTCTCCACGAACCTCGGGTTCGGCGGGCACAACGCGGCGCTGGCCTTCAAGGCATACGAGGACTGACCATGAAGATCGATTCCCAGAAGCTCAACGAGGTGGCGGCCCTCATGGAGGACCACGGCCTCACCCGCGTCCGGCTCTCAGAGGAGGACGGCCGCGTCATAGAACTCGAGCGCATGGCCCCGGTGCCCCCGGCGCCCGCGGCGACCATCGTGGCCCCGCTCCCCCTTGCGGAGGCCGCCTCGGCCTCCGCGGCGGGCACGCCGGAGGCGGCGGCGCCCGTGCATGAGCGCCCCGTGGCGGAGGCGCCCGCAGACGGCGGCGCCGCGGCGACCGCAACCGCCGTGCCCGTCACCGCGCCCATGGTGGGCGTCTTCTACGCCGCCCCCTCGCCCGAGGCCGAGCCGTTCGTTACCCTCGGCTCGCACGTCAAGCGCGGCGACACGCTCTGCATCATCGAGGCCATGAAGCTCATGAACGAGGTCGTGGCCGAAGCCGACGGCACCGTCGTGGCCATCGACGCCGCCGACGGCGACCTGGTCGAGTTCGGCGCCCGCATCATGGCGATCGAGCCCGACGCCGTAGGGGGTGAGGCGTGATGGACCGCACGGAACTCGAGGCGATCCTCCCCCATCGCGCACCCATGCTCCTGCTCGACGAGGCCGAGGTGGTCGACGGCGAGGCGCGCGGGCGCATCACCGTCACGGGCGATGAGTTCTTCGTCCAGGGGCACTTCCCCGGCAACCCCGTGGTGCCCGGCGTGATCCTGTGCGAGATGCTCGCGCAGAACTGCTGCGTGCTCATGGGCGAGGGGCTCGCCGGCAAGGACGTCACGCCCTTCTACACGAGCCTCGACAAGGTGCGCTTCAAGCACCCCGTCCGCCCCGGCGACACCGTCGAGCTCACGTGCCGCATCACGCGCTCGCGCGGACCGTTCCACTTCGCCCATGGCGAGGCGCATGTCGCCGGCGAGCTCTGCTGCGTCGCCGACATGTCGTTCGCGCTCATGCCGAGCGACGGGACAGCCGGCTGAGACGCCGCTCGGTAGGGAGGCCACTATGTTCGAAAAGATCCTCATCGCCAACCGCGGCGAGATCGCGATGCGCGTCATCCGCGCCTGCAAGGAGATGGGCGTGCAGACCGTCGCCGTCCACTCCACCGCCGACGCCGGCGCGCTCCACGTGCGCCTCGCCGACGAGGCGTACTGCATCGGCGGGCCGCGCCCGCAGGAGAGCTACCTCAACGAGGACGCCATCCTCACGGTCGCCGCGAAGAGCGGCGCGACCGCCATTCACCCGGGCTACGGCTTTCTGTCCGAGAACGCCGGGTTCGCGCGCGGCTGCCAGGAGTACGGCATCGTCTTCGTGGGGCCTGCGCCCGAGGTCATCGACCGCATGGGCGACAAGGACGCCGCGCGACGCACCGCGCGCGAGGCCGGCGTGCCCGTCGTGCCGGGCTGCGACCTCATCTCCTCCGCCGAGGAGGCCGAGGCCGAAGCACGGCGCATCGGCTGCCCCGTGCTCATCAAGGCGCGCTCCGGCGGCGGCGGGCGCGGGATCCGCAAGGTCGAGCGCGCCGAGGACGCCGGCCGTGCGTTCATCGAGGCGAGGGCCGAGGCCGAGGCCGCCTTCGGCGACGGCGAGTGCTACATGGAGAAGTTCATCGCCCGGGCGCACCATGTCGAGGTGCAGGTCCTCGCCGACGCGCACGGCCACGTCGTGACGCTCGGCGAGCGCGAGTGCTCCGTCCAGCGCCGCAACCAGAAGCTCGTCGAGGAGAGCCCCGCCCCCTGCCTCGACGGCCGCGACGACACCCGCGCGCGCATGTACGCCGCCGCGCGCGACCTCGCCCGCGCGGTGGGCTACGAGGGCGCGGGAACCATCGAGTACCTCTACACCGATGACGGCGAGTTCTACTTCATGGAGATGAACACGCGCCTGCAGGTCGAGCACCCCGTCACGGAGTTCGTGAGCGATATCGACCTCGTGAAGTGGCAGCTGCGCGTCGCCGCGGGCGTCGCGCTGCCGTTTACGCAGGACGACATCGCGATCTCGAAGCACGCCATCGAGTGCCGCATCAACGCCGAGACGCCCGAGCTCGTGCCCTCGTGCGGCACCGTGAGCACGCTGCACGTCCCGAACGGCCCCTGGGTGCGCTTCGATTCGGCGCTCTTCCCCGGCGCCTCGGTCCCCCCGTACTACGACTCAATGCTCGGCAAGCTCATCGTGCGCGCGGGGACGCGCGAGGAGGCAATCCGCAAGATGCGCGCCGCCCTGTCCGAGCTCACGATCGAGGGCGTCTGCCACAACGCGCCGCTCATGTTCGATATCCTCTCGCACCCCGAATTCCTGTCGGGCTGCTACCACACCGACCTCATGGAGCACCTGTATGAGCGCTAAACGCATCGCCATCAACAAACTCGAGGGTCCCGTCACCGACGTGCCCGTCGAGATGCCCCAGCGCCGCGCCTACGTGAAATGCCCGGGCTGCCGCCGCATCATCGACCAGGAGCTGCTCGAGCGCTCGCTCGACGTGTGTCCCCGCTGCGGGCACCATCTGCGCCTCTCCGCGCGCAAGCGGATCTGCGCCACCGCGGACGAGGGGAGCTTCGAGGAATGGTTCTGTGACCTCCCCACGCCCGACCCGCTCGCGTTCCCCGGCTACCGGGAGAAGCTCGATGCCGCCAAGGACGGGTCGAGCATGCGCGAGGGGGTCGTCTGCGGTGCCGCGCGCATCGGCGGCGAGCCGTGCGCCCTGTTCGTCATGGACGGCGAGTTCATGATGGGCTCGATGGGCACCGTCGTGGGCGAGAAGATCTGCCGCACGTTCGAGCGGGCGTGCGACGAGGGGCTTCCCGTCGTGGGCATCACCGTGTCCGGCGGCGCGCGCATGCAGGAGGGCACGCTCTCGCTCATGCAGATGGCGAAGGTCTCGGCCGCGCGGCGCCGGCTCGCCGAGGCGCACCTCCCCTACATCGCCCTGCTCACCGACCCCACCACGGGCGGTGTCACCGCGAGCTTCGCCATGGAGGGCGACATCATCCTCGCCGAGCCCGGGGCGCTCGTCGCCTTCGCCGGCCCGCGCGTCGTGGAGCAGACGACGCACAAGCGCCTGCCCCACGGGTTCCAGCGCTCCGAGTTCCTGCTCGAGCACGGCTTCATCGACCGCATCGTCGAGCGCCGCGACGTCCCCGCCACCCTGTCCGAGCTGCTCGCGCTCCACGGGCACCGCGCACCCGCCGAGGACGCGCCGCACCGTCTCGAGCTCGGGCGCAAGCCCCACACGCTCCTCGCCAAGATCGTGAAGCGCGGCGGCAAAGGCGGCAAGGCGCCGGCCGGTGCCTACGATATCGTGCGCGCCGCCCGCTCGGCCGACCACCCCACCGGGCTCGAGCTCATCGAGCTCGGCTTCGACGGCTTCGTGGAGCTGCACGGCGACAGGCGCTATGGGGACGACCCCGCGATCGTGGGCGGCATTGCCTGGAAGGACGGGCGCGCCGTGACCGTCATCGCGACCGAGCGCGGCCGCTCCACGAAGGAGCGCGTGGCACGCAACTTCGGCTCCGCGCACCCCGAGGGCTACCGCAAGGCCGAGCGCCTCATGCGGCAGGCGGAGCGCTTCGGCAGGCCGGTCCTCTGCCTCATCGATACCGCGGGCGCCTACTGCGGCATCGGCGCCGAGGAGCGCGGCCAGGGCGAGGCCATCGCCTCGAACCTGGTGACCATGGCGGGGCTTCGCACCCCGCTCGTGAGCGTCATCACCGGCGAGGGCGGGAGCGGCGGCGCGCTCGCGCTCGCAGGGGGCGACCGCGTCTACATGCTCGACCATGCCGCCTATTCCGTGGTGAGCCCCGAGGGCTGCGCCTCGATCCTGTGGAAGAGCACCGACCGTGCGGCTGAAGCCGCCGAGGCGCTCGGCCTCACGGCGGAGCGGCTCTGCGAGCTCGGCATCGTGGAGGGCTCCATCGACGACGCATGCAGTCCCGAAGAGCTCGCGAGCCGCATCGTGAGGCTCGCTACGGCCTCGTTCGACGAGCTTGGCTCCCTCGCCACCGAGGAACTCCTCGCCGCCCGCTACGCCCGTTTCCGCGCCTTCTGAACAAAGTAGGACGTTAACACCAGGTCTTAAAGTCCCACTCACATACACAGCACTCACTAGTAGGCTGAAGCTTAGCTGATAACGTAGTCCTTCATGAGGCGTTCAAGCTCAGCGATATCCGGAATGGAGTCGGACGTGAATCGATAGGGCTCGCCATCTCCCGATGTCGTACGCACCTGGATAATAAAGGTACCGTCCATTCCGACCGCCACCGTGAGAACTCCCACGGAATCATCGCTCATATAGAAATTGGCAGAGAGCTGGGGTATGTCATCGCCCTGATAGGGCCCGACCTCGCAGTTTATAACATCCATGTCATTGAACTCCGCCCACTCTTCCATACGGGAGCAAACGGTGGTCGCATAATCGCTAGCGAGCTCCTTCGGATCCGCCTCGATGAATGCCGCCAGCTCGTCAATGGTGAGCAGGATGCCATCATCGTCGCGCTGCTCCTCGCCAATGATATCGATCCAGCTCTTGCCGCTGGTGTCCACACCGGCGTCGGAGGCCTGGCTCTCCACGGCAGTCGATTCCGCCTGCTGGTCCTCGGCGGCCGGGGCGTCGCCCGTCTGCGAGCCAGCACCGCCGGAACTGCACCCCAGCACGCCGACCGCGAGGAGCGCCGCCGCGGCACCCGCGACCAGCACTCGTCCAACCGACCTCAGACCGAGCGCATCCAGATAGCTCGACATCGGAACCCCCTCCCCTCAATCCCCCATGGGGCATTGATCACACCGGTACGCCGTTCAAGTGCGCTTCTAAACGTTAGAGAACATTCTCATCGACAATCGTAGCAAGGATATCCGTTGAAGGTATTTCGTCATCTTCAAAGAGGTAGAAATTGTCCGTCTCTGCGGGAGCGCTCAGACGGAGCACGAAATTGCCGGAATTCGGGCTTATTCCAATCATCATGCTGATATACACGCCATTTTCCGCGCGGAACCCCGTAGTCAGAAAAGGCGCTTCTTGACCCTCGTATTCGATAAGATCATTGCCCGCCGTATCCAAATCGTTGAAATCGGACCATTCTTCCATGCAGGTAATGAATGGCGTAGGGCTATTCACCGCAATTTCCGATGGCTCAACACCTATGTAGCCGGCAAGCTCCTGCGTGGTGAGCAGGACACCGTCATCGTCGCGCTGCTCCTCGCCGATGATTTCGATCCAGCTCATACCACTGACATCCGAACCGGCTTCAGGGGTTCGATCCGCCTCGGCGGGCGCGGCCTCCTGCTGCTCCTCGGCGGCCGGGGCGTCGCCCGTCTGCGCGGACACGCCCTCGGAGCTGCACCCCGGCGCGCCCACGGCGATCAGAAGCGCCGCCGCCCCCACGGCCATCGCCCGCGCCACGGGCGCCAAGACCAAATCGTCCAGAAACCTCGACATCGCAGCCTCCCCTTCCCCGCTCCCCGACAGGGTGATTCCCGTTCAGCATGCCGCACCGGCACGCCATGTCATACGCCTAGTATAGCTTTCCGGACGCGGTCAGACGGCATTCCTAGGTGAGGTCGAAAGCGGACGGCGCGGCATCCGCACCGCACGCCGCCCGGGAGCCGGCCCTCCTCAGTGCTTGCCCTTCCAGCCCTGGCGCTTGCGCCCGCCGCCGAACACGCTCCCCTTGCGGGCGGTGCGCCGCAGGGCCTCCATCACCTCGTCCTCGGTCGTGCCCTCGACGATGGCCTTGAGGTGCACGATGCCGTCGCGCAGGCGCGCCGCCTCCTCGAAGTCCATGGCCTCGGAGGCGCTGCGCATGTCGTCCTCCATGGTCTGGATGATGCGCACGAGCTCGTCGTGCGGCAGGCTCGCCAGCTCCTCGGCGAGGCGCTGGCCGGTGGACTCCTGCGAGGCGGGCGCCGCCTCGGTGCTGTCCCCCGCGGGTGTGAAGAATTCCCCGTGGCCGAGCGAGTCGCCGCGCGAGCGGCTGCGCTTGCCCACGTTGTCCGTGGCCTCGGCGATGA
The DNA here is from genome assembly GCF_902150035.1 of Enorma burkinafasonensis. Lineage (GTDB taxonomy): Bacteria > Actinomycetota > Coriobacteriia > Coriobacteriales > Coriobacteriaceae > Enorma > Enorma burkinafasonensis. The sequence goes on along the minus strand of NZ_LR597502.1, from coordinate 9,572 downwards.
AGCTCGAGATGTCGTTGATGGCCTTGCGCACGGTCTTTGGCTCGATGCCGTGCTCCTCGTTGAACGCCATCTGGATCTTGCGGCGGCGGTTGGTCTCGTCGATGGCCTCGCGCATGGAGTCCGTGACGGTGTCCGCGTACATGACCACCTCGCCGTCGGCGTTGCGCGCCGCGCGGCCGATCGTCTGGATGAGCGAGCGCCGGTTGCGCAGGAACCCCTCCTTGTCGGCATCGAGGATCGCCACGAGCGAGACCTCGGGCAGGTCGAGCCCCTCGCGCAGAAGGTTGATGCCCACGAGCACGTCGATCTTGCCCTGGCGCAGGTCGCGCAGGATCTCGACGCGGTCGAGCGTCGCCGTGTCCGAGTGCATGTAGTTCACCTTGATGCCCGCGTCGAGCAGGTGGTCGGTAAGGTCCTCGGCCATGCGCTTGGTGAGCGTCGTCACGAGCACGCGCTCGCGGCGCGCCACGCGCTCGCGGATCTCGTCGAGCAGGTCGTCGATCTGGCCGCGCACGGGCCGCACGTCGATCTTGGGGTCGAGGAGTCCCGTGGGGCGGATGATCTGCTCGACGTCGTTTTGGCTCACGCGCAGCTCATAGTCGCCGGGCGTGGCCGAGACGTAGATGAACTGCGGCACGCGCGCCTCGAACTCGTCGAAGCGCAGCGGGCGGTTGTCGAGGGCCGAGGGCAGGCGGAAGCCGTGCTCCACAAGCGTCACCTTGCGCGAGCGGTCGCCCTCGTGCATGCCGCGGATCTGGGGCACCGTCACGTGGCTCTCGTCGATGATGCAGAGCATGTCCTTGGGGAAGTAGTCGATGAGCGTGAAGGGCGGCTCGCCGGGCGCGCGCCCATCGAGATGGCGCGAGTAGTTCTCGATGCCGTTGCAGTACCCCATCGTCTCGAGCATCTCGAGGTCGTAGTCGGTGCGCTGCTGCAGGCGCTGGGCCTCGAGCAGCTTGTCCGAGGCCTTGAGCTCGGCGACGCGCGCCTCGAGCTCCTCCTCGATGGTCTTGAGCGCCGCGGTCACCTTGGGTTTCTCGGTCACGTAGTGCGAGGCGGGCCACACCGGGATGGCCTCGTACTCGCGCAGGATCTCGCCCGTCACCTCGTCGATCTCGGCGATGAGCTCGACCTCGTCGCCGAAGAACTCGAAACGCAGGGGGTGCTCGGCGTACGGCGGGAAGACGTCCACCACGTCGCCGCGCACGCGGAACGTGCCGCGCGCCAGATCGAAGTCGTTGCGGTCGTACTGGATGTCGATGAGGGAGTGGATGAAGTCGTCGCGCTCGAGCGGCTGCTTCTTGTCGACGTTGGGGGCGAGCCCCGCGTAGTCCTCGGGCGAGCCGATGCCGTAGATGCACGAGACGCTCGCCACCACGATCACGTCGCGCCGGCTCAAGAGCTGCGCCGTCGCCTGGTGGCGGAGCATCTCCACCTCCTCGTTGATCGACGCGTCCTTCTCGATGTAGGTGTCGCTCTGCGGGACGTAGGCCTCGGGCTGGTAGTAGTCGTAGTACGAGACGAAGTAGACGACCGCGTTATGGGGGAAGAACTCCTTGAGCTCGCTCGCGAGCTGGGCGGCGAGGGTCTTGTTGGGGGCCATGACGAGCGTCGGCTTGCCGACCGCCTCGATGGTCTTGGCCATGGTGTAGGTCTTGCCCGAACCGGTGACGCCCAAGAGGACCTGATAGCGGTCGCCGCGGCGCACGCCCTCGGCGAGGGAGGCGATCGCCTGGGGCTGGTCGCCCGCGGGGTCGTAGGGGGCCTCCACCTTGAACTCGACGGGATCGCCCGTGAGCCCGAAGCGCTTGAGCTCGCCGCCGACACGTTCGACCTCGAATGCAGGCATGAAGCCCCTCCTTTTGGATCTATGGCACCGTGTGCGGGCCCCGCCTAGATGGGTGCGCTGCCCCGGGACCCGTCGGGGACGAAGCGGTCCCCGTAGAGTTCACGATAGCGCATGTGCGCGTTGGTGACACGTATGAGATACGCCTGGGTCTCGGGGAACGTGATGGCGTTGTGCAGCGCCGTGCCCTCGTCGGCCCATTCGTCGACGTTGCCCATGCCGCCGTTGTAGGCGGCGATGGCGCGGTCGACCGACCCGTCGAAGTATTCGAGCAGATACGACAGGTAGGCGCACCCGTACTCGATGTTGACGCGGGGGTCGAAGAGGTCGTCTGCCGGGTAGGCCTCCCCGTCGACGAACTCGAGCGCGACCATATCGCGGGCCGTCGCGGGCATCACCTGCATGAGGCCCTCGGCACCGCGGGCCGAGCGCGCGCCGGCATCCCAGTTGGACTCAGCCTCGATGACCGCCGCGACAAGGAAGGGGTCGACATCGTAGCGGGCGCTGGCCTCGGCGATATAGTCCTCGTACTTCAAGGGGTACATCCAGCCGAGCAAGGGCGTCGGGGCATAGGAGTACACCCAGGCGCAGACGCCGAAGATAAGCACCGCCACCAAGGGCAGCATGCGGTACCAGGCGAGGAAGCGCGGACGCGACGAGAGCAAAAGGCTAGGCATGGGACACCGCCGCCTCGTCGGCATCGATCGCGACGCCGCGTGCAAGCAGCCATCGCCTGAGCGCACCGGTGAAGCCGTCCTCGTCCTCGAAGGTGTTCTCGATGACGGAGGTCGCCATGGCCGCGATCCCCTCGTCGGAGGGCTGCAGCGCCGCCCTGCGGTCGAAGTCCGCAGGGTCCATGCCGCGCCCGATCGCGCGCGAACGGCGCACCTCGAGCGGGGCGACGATGGCGAGGACCTCGTCGGCGAGCGGGAAGAGGTCGCGCACGGCTGCGGGCACCGACGCCTCGACGACCGTGAACGGGCAGCGGGGAGCGGCCATCGACGCGCAGGGCACGGGAAGCAGCACCTGCGCCAGGCGTTCCCGCAGCACGGGATGGACGATCTCGTTGAGACGCACCGTGGATTCCGCGGTCCCGAAGGCCCGTGCGGCAAGGCGCTTGGTGTCAATGCCGCCGTCCTCGCTTATGACCTCGACGCCGAATTCAGCGGCCAGCTCGCCCACGAGCTCGGAGCCCGGAAGGTAGAGGTCCTTAGCGAAGCGGTCGAGGTCGATGCGGCGGGCGCCGAGGCGCTCGAAGTAGCGGGCGGCCGTCGACTTGCCCGAAGCTATCGTGCCGATGACGAAAACGGTATCCATCAGGTTGAAACCACCAAAACGAGTTCGATTTGAGTGCGGATGTCGGTAGGAAACGCCTAGGTATCATAGTCCATCGCACGCAACAGGCGCGCTAGATAGCAAAAGAGCCTTTGGAAATCCAAAGGCTCTTTTCCGCTCGCATGGACGCGGGATCGATGGCTGGACGACCTGACGACCGCCGGGCCGCGATCGGCCGCGGCAGCCGGCACCGATCGCTACAGGTTGTGCTCCTTGTAGATCTTGTCGATGAGCTTCGTGACCTTCTTGCCGTCCATGAGCCCGTAGGTCTGCATGTCGATCGCCTGGACCACGCGATTCGGGCCGGCGATCTTCTGGATGTCATCCACCAGGAAACGGATCTGCGGGGCGATGAGGATCACCTTGATGTCGTCCTCGAGGTTGTTCGCGTAGACGCTCTCGGAGTACGCCTTGACCTCGTAGCGGCCTTCGGAAGCCTCGCGGATCTGGCGGGCCATGATGCTCGTCGACATCCCGCCGTTGCAGACCAGCATGATCTTTTCCATAGCAAACACTCCTTTGCTCGTGCCCGACGACTTCCGTCGGACCGCCTTCATGGCTCGCGGTGAACGACCCCGAGCCCACTCGCGCGACCTGTGTCGCGTGAAACCTGGATCAGGGCGGCGGTGGGGAGGGACCGCCGCCCACGATACCCTGCAAGCGACGCGGCAGGCGCACTTGTTAGCCTAGGATCTCAGCTCGCTGAGCTCGCGATAGACCTCGATGAACTCCTTGACGTAGGTCTTGCAGCTCTCTCCATCCATGAGCTGGGACTCCGCGTGCATGAGCATGAGGGACGAAGGGACGTCACCTGTTTCGGCCTCGCGCTGGATGAGCGCCATGTGCGTGTTGTGCCCCTCGACGAACAGCTCGGAACCCTTCTGGATGAGCTCGTCGACGCGGTCGAACTCGCCGGCGCGCGCCGCACGGAGCGCCTCCATGTAGCACGACTTGGCCTCGCCCACGTGCGCGATGATGTCGAAGCAGGCAAGCTGGACCTCGTCCATCGTCGTGTCGTTACTCATCGTCTTCCTCGCCCTCGCCCTCGGTTTCGAGCTGGATCTGCTGCTTCTCGTACACCTTGAAGAACGGGTAGTAGATCAGCGCGTCGACGATTGTGAACACGATGATGAAGACCACACCCTTCCAGTCCATGGTGGAGAGGAACGCACCGAAGATGTTGGGCATGTTCCACGAGAGGAGCGCGAACGTCTTCTCCAGAATCCCGGCGCTCATGAGCAGGTAGGCGGCGATGCCGTTCACCAGCGGGGCGAGCATGAACGGGATGAAGAAGATGGGGTTCAGCACGACAGGCAGGCCGAAGACGATCGGCTCGTTGATGCCGAAGAAGCTCGGGATGATGCCGATGCGGCCAACGTACTTGCACATCTTCGACTTGGAGCGCAGCAGCAGGATACCGAGCGCCAGCACGCTGCCGCACCCGCCGATGATCACGAAGTACACCCAGAACGGCGTGGTGTAGATGAACTGCAGGGGCTCGCCGGCGAGCTGCGCGGCGGCGTTCACGGCGAGGTTGCTCTCGCGGATGGGACCGACGAAACCGGTGATGGCGGTGTCATGGATGCCGAAGAAGAACAGGAAGTGCGTGACGAGGATCACGAGCGTCAGGAAGACGATATTGTCGGACGCGGCGAACGACGGGGCGATGACCATGTACAGGAAGCCCGCCATCGTGGTGCCCATGCTGTGGAAGAGCACGAAGCCGAGCGAGAACACCAGGATGATGACGATGCAGGGAACCATGTTCGCGAACGTATCACTCAGGACCTCGGGAACGCTCGGCGGCATCTTGATGCGGCCGAAGTTCTTGGCGGTCATGAAGCGGTACGCCTCCACCGTGAAGATGGAGATGATCATGGCGGGGATGAGGCCCTTGCCGCCGATATAGCTCAGGTCGGCTATCGTGCCGTCCCAGCCGAGCGTCTGCGGCCCCACCACGAGCATGAGGAAACCCACGATGTTCACGAGTAGCGGCGTGAACGGGTGGATCTTGTAGTGACGGCACAGATAGTACGTGATGCCGATGCCGAAGTAGAAAGCCAGCGCACCGATGGTCACGGTGTTGATCCAGGTGAGGATGAAGTTCGCGTTCTCGGCGAACACCGCCCACACATAGAAGAAGCCCTCGGCCTCCTCCTTGGCGAACGGCGCCGCGCCGAGGACCGACGCGATGCCACCCGTGAGGGTGATGGGCAGGAGTGTGAGGAACGAGTCGCGAATCGCCTTGAGATAGCGCCAGTTGGCCATCTTGTTCGCGATCGGCAGAAGCTTCCGCTCAATCGTCTCGTTGATCGATGCCATGAGATCCGTCCTTTCCGTTACTCGGTTGCCATGTCATCCGACTTGTACTTCGATCGGTCGACGATGTCGCCGCCCGATTCGATTACCTCCTTGAACCAGCCATAGGAACGCTTGGGGACGCGCTTCAACGTGCCGTCCTGCACGCCGATGAGGCCGTAGCGCTTCTCCATGCCGCTGATCCACGAATAGAGGTCCATGAGCGACCACACGAAGTACCCGCGCATGTCGACGCCGTCGTCCATGGCGTCGAGCAGCGCCGCGATGTGGTCCTGGAGAAACGCGATGCGGTAGGCATCGTCTACCGGTTCGTCGCCGATCTCCTCGTAGCAGCCCATGCCGTTCTCGGTAAGGAAGATCGGCACCTGGTACTTCTTCCATGCGCGCTTGAGACCCCAGTAGAGCCCCTCGGGGTTGATCTCCATACCCCATTCGGTCGCCTTACGCTTAGGGCTGTTCACCTGCTCGAACCAACCCTTGACGACGATCTTGCTCCGGCCGCCGCCCTTGCCCTTCGTGTTGAAGGTGACGCAGCTCTCGCCCTCTTCGTACTTCTTGATGTCGGCGCTCGAGTAGTAGTTGAGCCCCAGGAAATCGACGGTGTTCTCGCGCATGATCTTCAGGTACTCGGGCTTCATGCACGAGACGTCGTAGCTCTTGGCGAGCTCGGCGATGAGGTCGATGGGCGGCTCGCCGAACACGGCGGTATCGAGCACCCAGTTGTTGTTGAAGTTGTCCGCGTAGCGCACGGCGATCTTGGTCTCGATGTCATCATCGACGCCGTAGACCGGCGTGTAGCTGTGCACGATGCCGATCGTACCCGGATAGCCACCCTCGCGGAACGCCTTCACGCCGAGCGCGCTCGCCAGCATGATGTGGAAACCGGCCTTGATATACTCCTGGACATCCGTATGGAACGGCGGGTAATCGCCGCCCATGTAGCCGCGCGACGTAACCCACTTCGGCTCGTTCATGGTCACCCAGAAGCGTACGCGGTCGCCGAAGGCGTCGAAGCACACGCGGGCGTAGTGCTCGAAAGCGAGCGCCGTCGCATCATTCGTCCAGCCGCCGAGCTCCTCCCAATACATGGGAAGGTCCCAGTGGAAGATCGTCACATACGGCTCGATGCCCGCCTCGACGCAGCAGTCGATGAGGTCGTTGTAGAACGCGATGCCGCGCGGGTTGACGGTGCCCTCGCGGTCGCTGATAATGCGCGGCCAAGCGAGCGAGAAGCGGTATGCCGTGTGGCCGCCCGCCTTCGCGAGGGCGATATCCTCCCTGAAGCGGTGATAGTGGTCGCATGCCACATCGGCATCAGGGAGTTCGCGCTCGTGCAGGTACCAGTCCCAAATAGACTCGACCTTGCCATCGGCATCCCAAGCGCCCTCGCATTGATACGACGCCGTGGCGCCGCCCCAAAGGAAGCTCTTGTCTACCGCCATGTCCTCTCCTTCCAATCCATCGGACTTACCTATGATCTGGCGCGGGCCCGGCGCCGAGATACCCTATCGGCGCGCATCCCCAGCTGGGCTGAGTAGCGCCTGGAGCGTTTCATAGCTTCGCTCTTCGAGGAGGCGGCCGATCGCCTCCTCGCTTGAGAGCAAGGCGGCAATGCCGTCGTTGAATTCATCTGGATTGAATCCAGGATCGTTGGAAAACGAGACGAGGAAGACCGCCTGTACCTCATGGGAGCCCCAGGCGATTGAGTGCTCGAGTAGCCCCACCGCGACGAACGGCACGCCCGCCACGGCGCGCGCCGGATGCGGCAGCGCGACGCGGTTGCCGAAGGCTGTCGGGGCGATGGATTCGCGCTCGAACACGAGCTCGCGGAACTCCTCATTGAGCCCGAAATGCTCGATCGCTTTATCGACCAGCGCGCTGAGAACCTCTTCCTTGGACTCTCCGGCCATATGCCCAAAGAAGAGCTCATGGGGGAAGTACCGCAGCAGACCTTCGGGACAGTCCCTGCGCAACAGCTCGATGATGTCGACGACATCGGAGGGATCGAGGAACGCGCTTACCTCGCGCACCGGGACCGGAACCTCGATCCCGAGCGGGACCGTGGTGAACACATAGTCGATGCCGGAAAAGTCCATGCGCTCGACCTGGCTGACGTCGCACGTCCTGATGGAGTCGACATATGCGCCGAACTCCTTGCGGCAACGGTACTCGAGCAGCCTTGCCGTCCCGGCACCGGAGGCGCAAACGATGAGCACACTCTTCTTCGGCGGTTCGCTGCCGGAGCGCTCGATGGCGAGCGCGAACGCGAGCGCGAGATAGCCGATCTCGGGAGCCTGGAGCTCGGACCCGTAGCGGCGCTCGAGCACGTGCGATGCGTCCACCGCCATGGACCACGCCAACGGGAAGCGCGCGCGGATCTCGTCGGTAAGAGGGTTCTCCGCGACCATGTGATGACGCAGGCGGATCGACAGCGGGGCCACATGGCGCGCAAGGTTCATGCGGAGCTCAAGGTCATCGTGGAAATCGATCTGATAGATGCTCCAGACGACATCGACCATATCGGAAACAACATCCCAGACCTCATCGGAGATCGCGGCAAGCTGCCGATCCGGGCCCGAAGGCTGCGAGGCGGACCCCTCGACAGGCATCTGCTTCCCTGCGAGATGGAGGGCGATATAGGCGATTTCCTCGGAAGGAAGATCGACATCGAAGCGTACCGTCAGCTCGCCGGCGACATCCTGCGCAGCCGCATAAGCCCGTGTACCCCTGATATGTTCGAGGTCCGTACCCTCCATCGGCACATACGCATGCGCGCGGATGCGCATGACCGCAATGGCGATATGCACCAGGAGGTTATGGTAGTTGATGGCGCTGAACGCAAGGTGCTTGCCCTCGAGCGCTCGATCGACACAGTCCTTGATGCTCTCCACCGTGACGCCGCGAGAGCTCTCGCCCTGCGAATCGATCATGCGCTGAAATGCCATGCTGGACAGGCACAGCCGCTTGCGTGCCTCATCCCCGACCACACGGATACCGCGGTACGGGCGGCTCTCCAATGAGAGATCGAATCGCGCGAGCATGGACTCGACCTCGCGCAAGTCCGTTGAGATCGTGCGACGCGAGACGTAGAGTATCTGCGCGAGCGTATCGAGCGTCACCCAATCGGTTCTCGACAGAAGGTCGTTTACCAGATATGAGACGCGCTCTTCAGGCGAATCCGGCGCAGCCGAGATATGCTTGGCGCGATTGAGCGCTTGGGAGAACTCATCTTGATCGTAGATCTTGAGCTGATAGAGACCGGGTCGTACAGCATTGATCTTCGCTGAGCCATCCAACAGGGAGTTAGCCTTCTGGATGTAGCGCCTTACCGACCGATCGCCTACTCCGAGCTGAGCGGAGAGCTCGTTGATCCTGAGGAGGCCATGTGCCTGCTGCAGCAAATCGATAACAGCGATAATGCGGTCAGACATTCACGACTCCTTTCATAGATTCATCATGCCAACCGCGGATATAGACCTCAACGAATCATATTGTCCGAATCAGCGGACAAGCACTGCACCAAAAACGAACAAGTATGAATAGTTCCCAATATTCATGCATCGAATAGATTGTTCTGCATACTTCATCAGATATTACGTATATCCCAGAAATTGACTTTAAACTCGCTTGCAACGGTAATGATGGATGACGGTTGCAAATATCGGAATAGAAGTTCACGAGTCTTGAATAGAGGGATTATCCAGTCACGTATAGACGATGACGAAAGATGATTGAAGTTGTTTGTTTAAACAGGAATGAAGAACTCGCCGCCCAAAACTTGAAGAGCGGAAGTCGCTCTCAATTGGACGGATGACCGATGTATCGCAACAAAAATGTGTTTGATAGCCTCCGTCTTGCGGGTTTGGGCGCGGTGATCTTTCGGGAATGAGCGCGAAAAAGTTTCGGGTCTGAGCGCGGGCACGCCGACCGTCCCGTTCGGCCTACCGTTGTCGTTGCTTCGGTTACGACGATTGGGGGCCAGAGAGGAAATGATCGGCGTGGACAAGATCGACGATATCAGAAAGCTCGGGAGGAACGGGGCGACCGTCGCCTCGATCGCCCGGGACACCGG
>NZ_LR597545.1 GCF_902150035.1 Enorma burkinafasonensis | reverse complement strand
ACGAGGTCGGCCGCAAGGTCTTCTTCGAGCCCGGGGAGCGCGCCACCGCCGGGCTCGCCGAAGAGTACAACCGGATCCTCAACGACAAGATGCGCGAGGGCGTCTCGAACCTCGTGCGCCACCGCTATCTGACCTACGCCGTGGGCGCCGACGACGTCGACGCCGCGGTGCCCAAGCTCGCGCGCATCCGGGGCGACGTGGAGCAGACGCTCGCGCGCATACGCTGCTCGTCGCGCGCCCTCGACGGCGCCGAGAGGCTCAAGCTTTTGCAGGGGCAGCTGCGCCCGGGGTCGCGCTTCGAGTTCTCCTGGGACAAATTGTCCCCGACGTCGGGCGCGCGCACGAAGGACTTCGTCATGCCCTCCACGCTCGACTTCAAGCCCGAAGGCAGGTCCGACTGCTTCTGCAGCGACGGGCGCTACGGCGCGGTGCTCGCGGTGCGCAGCTTCGGGTCGGTCATCGAGGAGACTTACCTCGCCTCCATCATCGACCTGCCGCTGCCGCTCAACGTGACGCTGCACGTGCAGCCCATCGCGCAGAGCGAGGCGCTCGCGCTCGTGAAGCGCCAGATCGACTGGATGGACAAGGAGATCATCGACGAGCAGATGAGCGCCGTGAAGAAGGGCTACGACTACCAGATCCTGCCGCCCGAGCTGCGCTTCTCGAAGGAGGAGGCCGAGGAGCTGCTCGACTTCCTGCGCAACAAGTCCGAGCGCCTGTTCGTCTACACGGGCCTCGTCTACACCTGGGCCGACAGCCTCGAGGAGCTCGACCGCCGCGTCCAGCAGGTGACGAGCGTCGCGCAGGGCTGCACGATCGGCCTCGAGCCGCTCCACTTCCGGCAGCGCCAGGCTCTCAACTCGGTGCTCCCGCTCGGGGACAACCACGTCACCGTGAGCCGCTACCTCACCACGGGGCAGGTGGCCATGCAGATGCCCTTCGCCAGCCAGAGCCTCGACGAGGCGGGCGGAGGCTACTACGGGCAGTCCAAGGAGAGCGGGAACCTGGTGCTGTGCGACCGCAAGCGCCTGGCGAGCCCCATGGGCTTCGTGTGCGGCAAGCCCGGCTCGGGCAAGAGCTTCTCGGTGAAGCGCGAGATAACCAACACCGTTCTCGCGCACCCCGAGGACGAGATCGTGATCTTCGACCCGGCCGGCGAGTACGGCAACCTCGTCGGCGCGCTCGGCGGCGCGAACGTCGAGCTCGCCCCGGGATGCTCGGCGGTGCTCAACCCCCTCGACACCGCCGACGTCGCGGACCG
>NZ_LR597523.1 GCF_902150035.1 Enorma burkinafasonensis | reverse complement strand
CATCTCCACCATTCCTTCAACTGGGAAAATGCCGCCCCCGGGGCCCGGATAGGACCTCGGGGGCGTTCGGTTAACTGCGGGAGCGTGCCGTCAGCTCAATGTGTTCGGTTGGGATCGGAAATCAACCTTAAAATGCGTGCCTTGCATTTTCTTCTGGTTGGAAAAGGGGGCGCATTGGCGCCAACCCAAAGGAGGCCCTCCCATGCAACTTCTCTCAATTCTCCGGATGGCGAGCGGGGCCTCCTTGTGGCGCGGGCTCGACTATGTGGAACAGGGGCGCGTGAAGAACTTCCGACCTGTCGGCGACGGCGCCTTTGATGCCGAGGTGGAGGGCACGGCGAATCTGCCCTACACCGTCCACGTGGACACCGCGCACGTCCGGCAGTCCTATTGCGACTGCCCGCACGCGGCGGGAACGAGGCGTATCTGCAAGCACATGGTTGCCACGGTGTTCGCCGCCTATCCCCAACAGATCGATGCTTTCAAATGGGAGGTCGAACAGGCGGAGCTGAAATACAAGCGCGAAGAGGCGGTCCATCGCGCGGAGCTCGTCCGTTACGTGAGCAGCCTCAAGAAAGATGAGCTTCGAAAGGCCTTGCTTGACGCGCTGATCGAGCTGGAGGAACGCCACGACCGTTGGTGGTAGGGCTGCGCAATCCGTTGTGTCTCAAAGGGAGGGGAGTGGTGCTGTGGTTGGCTCATATATATCGACAGCCAGCAAGGCGGACCTCCTTGCTGCTGACGCAGCGCGGGACGTTGCCCTGTGCGGTCGTTCGCTCGACACGGCAGCCTCGGTTCGCTCGGACTTGGTATCCTCTGGCGCGCACGAACCAACCCCGACGCCGTATTTCGTGTTGGAGGAGCTGCTTGGCAAGCTTGGCCTCACGGCGGACGACCACCTGCTCGATGTAGGCTGCGGAACGGGCAGGGTTCTCGCCTATGCAGCCTCGCGCCTTCCATGCCGGGCAACGGGCGTGGAGCTGGACGCCCACCTCGCAAGAGCCGCCTCATCGTGGACGGCATCCTTCCCTCAGCTCAGCGTCATCGCAGACAATGTGCTCAACATGTCGCTCGCGCCCTATACCTGTTTCTACCTGTTCAACCCGTTCGATACGGCGGTGCTCACGCGCTTTCTCGATAAGGCCGAGCGTGAGGCGGCGCGGCCCTTCACGCTCGTCCACATGTCCGATAACGGGGAGTCGTTCGCCTATCTGGGCCGTTCCGGTTGGCGGCTCGTCCGTTCGGGCAGTATCCAGATGTTCCAAACGGCTTCTGGTAGAAGCATCAAGTTCTACGAGTTCCCGCAGCATTATTCCGTCTGGCATTACGAAGGCGCGCGATAGATTCGGCGCGGTGCGTCTAGCCGTGCTGCAACGTCCCAGTCGGTTCGCTACGCTTCGGGGGCGTGGGACAGCGCGTACTCGCGGAACTCCGGCGTAAGCTCCATATCGTACTTCTCGAAGTAGTACGCATCCTCGTTAGACCAGCTGAAACCGTCCCGGTCCATCGCCGCGAGCGGTATGTCGGTCTCCTCGTCCGCAACCTCGTCGTACACGTATCCAGCCGCGAACGTATCGTACTCGGAGGCGTCGAAGAAGCGCATGATTGCGGCCTTATCGGGATCCGGCTTGCGGAACACGCGGCCCTTGACGCGATCGTATGCGTACCTCATGCCTGCCCCTCCTTCTTCTGCGGGTGGAACGTTACCCATTCGCCGGCATCGTTACATCTCTTGTTCCCAATAGTGATGTCCTTGGGGTTTCTTTGCAGCCGTGGCATCACGTCCGGTGGTCCAACTAGGTTATTGTCGGGAGGCGTGACTCGTTTTTTGGCAGCGTCATCCTAACCGGCGGTCAAACATAGCGGACCTGCGCTTCGCTAGCTATTACTTTATCCCCGGTGATTCCGGGCGTGCCCGCCACATGCGGAACGCGACGAACGACACGATGAACGCGATTGCAAACGTTTTCATCGCTGCACCTCTTGATCGATTCCGACTCCGCATGGGTCTCATATCGTTGCGATTCTCATGCGGGCAGCGCTTCCGCCCCATCCCACAACTCTGCGTTGACCTAGGAAAAAAGAGAAAGGGGTAGTTCCGATTCTCTTACCGGCATCTTGTCAAAAATGTTATCGCCCTTCACTCATTCCTAAGTATATCGCCGGTAACTTGTAGGGGGTTGCGGGCAGAAGAGTAGTATCTATCGCTTCGACCCAAGGCGTCGCCTCGGGCAAGAAAGGGGGCGGGCCCATGTGCACGGGTATCCGCTTTACCAGCACCTCTGGTTCCATGTACTTCGGTAGGAACCTCGATTGGACTCAGGGATATGGCGAGCGCGTGGTGGTGACGCCCCCTGCTGCCCAGGTGCCTGCCGCCTTCGATCGCTCCGGCGACCTCGATGCTGCACACGCGCATGCTGTCATCGGCATGGGTATCGTAGCCGAGGGCGTGCCGCTGTACTTCGATTGCGGCAACGACGCCGGCCTCGCCGTCGCGGGCCTCAACTTCCCGCAGAGCGCGCGCTATGCCGCCAACGCCAGCAGCCAGCCGGGTGCGGTGAACGTCGCCGCGTACGAATTCCCCTTCTGGATCGCGCGTAACTTCTCCTCACTCGACGAGGTGCGCAGCATCCTCGCCCATACCGTCGTTGTGGCAAAGCCCGTCTCGCCCGACCTTCCCGTTGCGAACCTGCACTGGATCGTCGTCGACGCCACGGGCAGCATCGTGGTCGAGTGCCTCGAAGGCGGTCTCAAGGTGTGGGAGAACGATGCCGACGTGCTCACCAATGAGCCCGATTTTGGCTGGCAGCGTACGAACCTTCGCAACTACCTGGGCCTTACCAATTCCGAGCCCGCAACGGCAACGTGGGGGAAGGCGCAGCTTGCGCCCTTCGGATCGGGTATGGGCATGCAGGGGATTCCTGGCGACTACAGCGGCCCCGCGCGCTTCGTGAAGGCTGCCTTCGTGAACAGCCGCTATCCAGCGCAGGAGTCCGAGGAGGCAAACGTCACGCGGCTCTTCCGCACGCTCGGCTCGGTTGCGGTGCCCTTGGGCGCTGCTCTCATGGCGGACGGCTCTTCCGAGATCACCCTGTACACGAGCTGCTTCTCGGCTGCAACGCTCACGTACTATCACGCTACATACGATGAGCCGCAGATTCGCGCGTATCCGCTTTCCGCATGCGATCTGGGTGGAACCGAGCCCTTCTTCGCCCCGGCGGCATAGGCCGCGTCCATCGCATTCCGTTCACGTCGTTCGCACCCGCCCGATGCGCCTCTCTCAGATGGCGATGCGGGCGGGGCCTCTGGCGTCATCTTTCATCATCAGCCTCCTCTCTGAAAGGCACTCACGTGAATACCACTCAGCAATCGCGGGCCTCGCGGCCCGTTGGACCCGTTTACGCTGCAGCCGGTGCGCCGGCGGCAGGCACGGGCGGCGCCCCCGTTTCGGCAAACGCCGTCCCTGCATCGAACTTGGCTACGGCGGAGGCGAAGCACACGCCCGCGAAGCAGGCATCTGCTCCCTCCGCCTCGCGGTTCCTGCTTCTGCCCATCATCATCCTCATCCTTGCGCAGATGGGTGCCACCGGTGACAACGGGGCGCTCTCGCTGGCCACGGCGTCGCTCGCAAGCGACCTTGGAGCCACCACTGCCCAGATCCAGCTCGCCAACATGATTTACCCGCTCGTAGGTGGCGCGTTCATGATTGCGGGCGGCCTTGCCGGCACCATGGTCGGCTGGAAGAAGACCTTCCGCGGCGGCATTCTGCTGTGCGCCCTCGGCGAGGTCGTGCTCGCCCTGGCACCCAGCATGAACGTTTTCATCTGGGGCGGTCGCGTGCTCGTGGGGCTTGGCGCAAGCTTCATGATCCCGTCGGTCCTAGGGCTGATCCCGCTCATTTATCAGGGGCACGACCGTGTGATCGCGTTCGGAGCCATCGGTGCGGCATCGGGTCTCTCGGCGCTGCTGCCGCTCGCGCTCGGCGTGGTCATGCAGGTATCCGGCATGCACGTCACCTTCCTCGTGCTTGCAGGCTACTTCGCACTCGTATTCGCCGCGTCGTTCTCCCTGCCTGCTATCGAGCAGCCGCGCGAGCGGTCCGGGTTCGACGGCGTGGGCGTCGCCCTTGCCGCAATCGGCCTGTTCCTCATGCTCATTGGGCTTTCAGGCATCTCGTCGTGGGGCCTTGTCGCACCGCTCTCGGGCGCTCCCTTCACCATCCTCGGCATCTCGCCGGCGCTTCCCATGGTTGTCGCGGGCATCGTGGTGTTCGGCGTTCTCGTGGCATACGAGCGGCGCGTCGAGGCGCGGGGCGGCATCGCGGTGCTGCCGAGCGCGTTCCTCACCGATCCCCAGGTGCGCGCCGGCCTCGTGGCCTGTGCTCTCACGTTCTTTTTCATGGGCGCTCAGTCCATCCTCATGGCGCCTTACCTGCAGCTCGTTGCCGGATGGTCGCCCGTCGCTGTGGGAACCATCTCGATCGTTACCGGCGTTCCCACCTTCGCCTTGGCCCTCGGCATTCCCAAGTTCATGCCGCACGCTAGCCCGCGCCGCGTGATCCAGACGGGTTACGTGGCCATGGCTGCCGCGCTCGGCATCATGGCGCTCTCCGTTACCGAGAACGGCGCCAGTGCGCCGCTCGTGTACCTGGGAGCCTTCATGGCGGGTGTGGGAGCGGGCACGGTCTCCTCTCATGCGAGCAACGTGGTGGCGATGGCGCTTCCCGAGCGCGAGGCCTCGCAATCGGGCGGCATCCAAAGCACGATGCGCAACGTGGGCCAGGCGCTCGGTGTAGCGCTGCTGGGCGCCGTGCTGATCTTCGGAATCACCGGTACGGTGCGCAACCGCGCCGCATCCGATTCCTCCGTCTCGCCCCAGGTGTCTGACGCGCTCGAGAACGTGAGCATCGACCTGGGCAGCAACCGTACCTTCGAGGACGAGATAGCGGGCATCTCCATGACCGATGCCGAGCGCAAGGAGCTTGTATCGATTGAGTCCGCAGCGCGCCTCGACGCGGTGCGCCTGGCCTATGCGGTGGGCGCGGTCGTGGTACTGGCAGGGCTCATCACCACTCCGGCCATCCGGGGTGAGGGCAACAGCGGGCATAGTGGCAGCAAGTGCGCAAAAGCCCGTGCTGCGAAGGGCGGGCGCTCCCGATGAGCGTAGCTGCTTAGTGCATGCGACAGCCCATCCAATCGTTGCGAGAGGCGCCTCCACCGGGGGCGCTTTTCTATCGCGCGCCGGAACGATCCTCAATTACATGCGGGTGAGGCGCCTGGTCGCGCGATGGGCGAGGGCTGATCGCTAGAGATCATGCCCTTCCTCGCCATCTTGAGCTTGCTGAGAGAGCATCGATTCCAATCGGTTGGATAGATCTGCCAACGTTGTTTGCGCCAGCCGGCTCTCGAGTGCGTTCTGGGCAGCGATGAGCTCGCTGTCGACGACGGCGTGGACGTTACCCCCCACAGGGCAGGCCGGGTTGGGATTCGCGTGGAAGCTGAAGAGCTCGTTCGTGACGCAGTCGACGGCGCGGTATACATCCAGCATCGCCTTCTGCTGCATCAGCACGGGCGTGTTCGGCTTCCCGCAGGACGAGGCTGCGCGTATCGCCGTAAGCACAGTCCGCGCCTGGCTGGATGCGCATCCGCATGCCGACATACGCGTCATCTTCAACGTCTTCCTGGACGAGGACGCCGCGATCTACCGTCGGCTGTTGAGCCAGCCCGCCTCGCATATGCGAAAATGAATGCAGGGCATCGCATGAAGCGGTGCGAATGGGCGAACGAGGGGGCCGCATGAGCAAACACGAACGAGAAGTGATCGGCGTCGACGACCGCGTGTCGGTCGGTCGCGCCATCCCGCTGGGTATCCAGCACATGATGAGCATGTTCGGATCGACGGTGCTCGTGCCCGTGCTCACAGGGCTCGATCCCAACGTGGCCATCATGTGCTCGGGCATCGGCACCATCTGCTACCTGCTGGTCACAGGCAACAAGATTCCCAGCTACCTGGGCAGCTCCTTCGCCTTCATCAGCCCCATCCTCGCCGTGGGCGCCACGCAGGGGCTCGACGCCGCTATGTCTGGCGTCGTGGTCGCGGGCCTCGTGTTCCTGGCGGTTGCCGGCATCATCAAGCTTGCCGGCACCGGATGGATCGACCGTCTGCTGCCGCCCGTGCTCGTGGCGTCGGTAATGGTCGTCATCGGTGTGGGCCTTTCCGCCACAGCGGTCGACATGGCCTTCATGCAGGACCTCCCGGACGGCACCGCGGCTTTCTATGGCACGGGTGCCATAGTCGCAGCCATCACGCTCATCGCGGCGGTGGTGTTCTCCAGCATGGGCGGCATCTTCGGCACCATCCCGGTGCTCTTGGCCATCATCGTGGGCTATGTGGCCTCCATTCCGCTCGGGCTCGTTGATTTCGCGCCCGTAGCCGAGGCCGCGTGGATCGGCCTGCCGAACATCTCCGCTCCGCGCTTCGACGTGGGTGCCATCGCGCTCGTGGCCCCCGTGGCCATCGTCGTGGTGATCGAGCACATCGGCCATCTGCTCGCCGTGGGCGAGATTGTGGGCAAGGATTACCGCGACATGCTGCCGCGCTCGCTCGCCGGAGACGGCATCTCCACCATGATCTCCGGTTTCTTGGGGGGTCCTCCAACCACCACGTACGCGGAGAATATCGGCGTCATGAGCGTCACGCGCGTGTACTCGACGCAGATCTTCTGGTACGCCGGTGGCTTCGCGCTCGTCATCGGAGGCTTCTGCCCCAAGCTGGCGGCGCTCATCCAATCCATCCCCAGCCCGGTCATGGGCGGCGTGTGCCTGTTGCTCTTTGGCCTCATCGCCTCGAACGGTCTGCGCATGCTCGTGTCCAACCGCGTGGACTTCGACATCAACCGCAACCTCATGATCGCGTCCGTCGTCATCATCGTGGGCGTGGGCATGGAGACCTCCGGCATCTCGATTCCCATCGGCGATTACACGCTCCCCGGCATGGCCACCTCCGCGCTGGCGGGCATCCTGCTCAACCTGATCCTGCCCGGCGGCAAGGAGGAGGCCGAGGAAGCGGGGCAGGAGGCGTAAACGGCTGACGTGTCGCGTTATACGGGAGGAGCTATGACATACACGGCGTCGTATGCCTCGCCGCTGGGTGAGGTGCTGCTGTCGAGCGATGGGTCCGCGCTCACGGGCTTGTGGTTTGCGGGGCAGAAGTACTTCGCAGCGGGGCTTGCTGAGGATGTTCGTGAGCAGTCCGACCTGCCGGTGTTCGGGGCAGTGCGTGCCTGGCTCGACGTGTATTTCGCGGGCGAGGAGCCTGCGCCGCTGCCGCCAGTTGCCTTCGCGGGGACGCCGTTCCAGCACATGGTATGGGAAGAGCTTCTGTGCATCCCACGTGGCGAGACCTGCACATATGGCGAGCTTGCCCAGCGCATCGGTGAGCGCCGCGGCGCACCGACCTCTGCGCGCGCGGTGGGGGCGGCGGTCGGAGGCGATCCCGTATCCGTCATCGTGCCCTGCCATCGCGTGCTCGGCGCGAGCGGTGCGCTCACCGGTTATGCGGGAGGCGATTGGCGCAAGCGGGCGCTGCTCGCGTTGGAGCAGCGGGGCATATCGATTGCGGAAGCCGCTGAGCGCCCCGGCACGCTGATCCAGCAGCTCACCGAGGTGTGGGAGCGCTCCGTGCGCGCCACACACGCCTTCCTGCAAGAGGGCGATATCGTGTGTCTGCGCGGTATGGTTCCCCGGGCGTTTGCCGAGGTATCGCGCCTACTCGTTGCCCGCCACGCTGGATGCGTCATCGGCTTCGCGGGTACCGACGGCGCTTTTCTCGAGATGCTCTTCGTGGATGCCGATGCGCGCGGCATGGGCGCAGGTCGGCTCCTCCTCGAGCGCGCAACGGAGCTCTACGGTGTGACGGAGCTTTCCGTAAACGAGCAGAACCCGCATGCCGTCGGCTTCTACGAGCATATGGGCTTCTCGACCTATCTCCGCACGGAGACCGACACCCAAGGAGACCCCTTCCCGTTGCTCTACATGAGGCGGGCCTAATATCGCCGCGCGGGCCGGAGCGCGAGCCGAGGAGTATTGTTCGTGAGCGTCGTTTATCATTCGCGCGGCAGGGAAGAAGCACCGCTAGGGCACGTATGTTGAAAGGCGCATCTATGCAGACCGACCCTCCATCCGAGCATCGCGCATCGAAGAAACCGTCTGGTGCGGGCTTCTCATCGTCCCAGATCGATCCAGGCAAGGTGAAGGGCGTCGTCCAGATGGTTGCAGGCGCTGCGGTCGCCGCGGCTGGTGTGCCGCTGTGCGTGCTGCCCGGTCCCGGTATGGCGGTGATTGCAGGTGGCGTGGCGCTTGCGAGCAAGGGCCAGCGCGCCTATTCGGGCCGCGAGCCGACCAAGGTCGAGCGCAAACTCGATGCAGCGGCGGAAAAGCTCGGCGATGCCGCGAAGAAGGAGGCTGCCAAGGCCGCGAAGACGGTTGCCCGCGAGGCGCCCGTGGTGGCGGAGAAGGCCGCACGCGCCGCCGGCAAGGGCGTTGTGGCGGCAGCGAAGGCGGGCGGCAAGCTCGCGGTTGCCGTCAGCAAGGCGGTCGCGCGGAAGTTGCGCGATGCGCGCCACGACGGCGTGCGCTAGGGCAAGTGATTGCAGCGCGGGCCGGCTTCCCTCGCAGGCGGTGAGAGAGGCCGGCCCGTGTGCATTCGGGTTTCAGGCAAAAGCCGCTACATGAACCGCTTGCCGCTGCTCCAGGCCTGGCCGACCTTCTCACCCAGGGCGTAGTAGCCGCTCTGGAACTGGTCGAATGCGAAGGCGTTGAGCTTTACGGGGTCGACCTTGCCGTCCTCGTTCAGCACGGCCTCGTCTGCCAGCACGTTTTCGATTTTACCGAGCACGCGCAGGCCGTAGGGCTGCTCCTGCATCTCGACTACGCTGCACTCGAGCGTGATGGGGTACTGGTCCACCACCGGTGCGTCCACGCGGCTGCTCTTGGTGGCGGTCATGCCCGTGCGCTCGAACTTGTCGGCAACCTTGTTGCCGCTCGCGATGCCGAAGTAGTCGCTCTCATCCAGGTGCGCCACGTCGGCCACGCTCAGCGTGAACGCTCCGCGTGCCTCGAGGTTCTTTGTGGTCTTGTGCCCGCGGCTGATGTTCAGCGCCACCATGTCGCGCGCGCAGATACCGCCCCATGCCATGTTCATGACGTCGACGGTGTCGTCCTCGTTGTAGGTTGCGATCATCAGCACCGGCATGGGATAGAGCGCGGGCTGCACGCCGATCTCCCTCTTCATGGAATCCTCCGTTCGTTGCGGTTGCATGGACGGCGATATGCCGCTACCACTGTGATACGCTTATGCCAGCCACACAACAAGTACCGAAATCAACGTCAGGTACTTACCTTTAGTAAAGTTATGAGATGGGAGAGAAGCTACGGAGATGGGAAACGCATGCTGCGACGCGTGGGCTTGCATTGAGGAGGCGGATTTCGAGGATACGGGTTTCTGCTACACGCTCTCACTTATCCAGGGCAAGTACAAGATGGTCATCCTCTACTGCCTGATGGAGTTTCAGCCAGTGCGCTTCAACGAGCTCCGTCGCTATCTTAAGACCGTTTCGGACAAAACGCTCAGCCGCGCGCTCAAGGAGCTCGAGGCGGACGGGCTCATCAGCCGCATGGCCTATCCGCAGATTCCGCCCAAGGTCGAGTACAGCCTGACGGAGCGCGGTGCGTCGCTTATGGAAGTGCTCGACGCCATGTGCGTGTGGGGCAGCGAGCATCGCGACTGGCAGCGTCCTGGCGAGCATGGCCATACCTAAAGGGACGCAGGCATTTGGGTAATACGCAGCCGAGATCGGTGCTGAGCGTAAACCAGCGCAAAAGGGGCGATCATGATTGCCAGCCCCGAGCAGTCGGGAAAGCATGGCGTAGGCATAGCTTTCTGCCTAGAAAGTAAACCTATAGAAACTATTTGAATGAGCGGTTTGCTGTCTGCCAAGAGTTAAACATAGGTAACTTTATAGCTGATGGGTGGCAACCGGCTATGGGAGAGCCATGGAAGAGCAGATTACGGAGCAAAAACTTGAAGCATCGCTGGTACGAATGTGCGCGCCTGCGTTGTTGGGAGCGAAACCCGCCAACATGTTCACCTTTGTGGGCAAGTACGCCGATGCAGATCAGGTGGCGGTAGGTCGCATGCAAGCTGTGCGCGGCTATGCGTGCCCTGGCGAGCGCGATGGCGATTGCGCGTGTCGCCCATGTCCCTGTTCGCTGGTTGAGGGGCGCCGTTCGGAGCTTTCGCGTGCCGTGCGCGGCTTCGACCGCATATTGCAGGATCACGGTGTCCGCGTGGGAGTCGTCGCGTGGCGCTCGTTCGGAGCCATCATCTTGGCGTATCGGCCCCAGATGCTCGCTGAACATCTTGCTGACGAGCGGATACAGGCAGCGCTGGGACGCCTGGGGTATCCCGTATGGCAGGCGATGTGCGGCGATGCCGACGAGATGAGCCCATTGATGCTCGGCCAGCAGCTCGGCCATCTTGCCAAGCGCTTTGCGGCGGAGAAGCTGCCACATGAGGTCGGCTTTTTCTTGGGCTACCCCTACGAGGACGTTATGGGGTTCGTGCGCCATCGCGGACGGCGGTATCGCTACTCGGGGTGTTGGAAGGTGTACGGCGATCCACGCCCGGCGGTGAGGTTGTTCGCGCGATACCGGCGCTGCACGCGCCGCTGCGAACGCTTGAGGAATACGGGCGCGACGCTTATCGATATCGTAGCCTTCCACCGATTTTTCGAGATGTAGTCCAGATAGGTCAATCGGCGTGCGGGTGAAAGGCCCATGCGCCTAAGGTGGTCCGCTTGATCGTGTATGAACATGGCGGCCCATAGCAGAAAGGATGCAGTATGAGCAAGGTAGCGATCGTCTATTGGAGCGGCACGGGCAATACAGAAGCCATGGCAGAGCTTGTGGCGGAGGGCGTGCAGTCCGCCGGCGGCGAGGCGAGTCTGATCCAGGCGGTTGAGTTCTCGTCTGATGAGCTGGACGCCTATGACGCCTTTGCCTTCGGGTGCCCCGCCATGGGTTCCGAGGAGCTTGAGAGCGAGGAGTTCGAGCCCATGTGGGATGCCGTCGAGCCGGAACTGCCCGGCCGCAAGGTGGCGCTCTTCGGTAGCTACGACTGGGCGGATGGCGAGTGGATGGATCTGTGGCGCGAGCGTGCGGAGGCTGCGGGCATAACGGTTGCCGAGACCGTCATCGCCAAGGACTATCCCGACGACGACGCTTCGGATGCCTGCCGTGCCCTCGGCGCCTCGCTTGTCTAGTTGGGCGATGCCTGCGCCCGCCCTGCTACCATGGATGCAGGACGAGGCGAAAGGTGGCGATGGAGATGGCTCAGCGCACGAGGTTCGCGAAGGTGAGCGAGCGCATCGGGCGGCATGTCAGCGAGGACGAGCTCCTGCACGAGCTCGCCGGTGGCGAGGCCCGCATCGCGATGACCGCTATCGAGGGCATCGACCTTGCCGGGATGAGCGTCGACGCGGCGACATTCGAGGAGGTCGTCTTCCGCTCCTGCACCTTCGACGACGTCGACTTCTCGCGCTGCGGCTTCACCGACGTCATCTTCATCGACTGTCGGTTCGTGCAATCTCCCATGGATCGATGCTGGCTCAACCGCTGCGAGTTCCGGTCGTGCTCGGCGCTTGGCATGCAGTTTCGCAAGAGTCGTTTGACCGGTGTCGGTATCGAGGACAGCCTGTTCAGGTACGCTGATTTCTCCGATTCGACCGTGGAGCGCTTCCGGGCGGCTCATACTGGCTTTGCCGAGAGCATCTGGCATGGCGCACGGCCCAAGCGCATCTCGTTCGACGGATGCGACCTCACGAAAGCGGAGTTCTTCCGCACGCCGCTTGCCGGCATCGATGTCTCCACCTGCGAGTTCTCGGGCATCACGGTGTCGAGCGACTTCCACGAGCTGCGCGGGTGCATCGTGAGCCCCCAGCAGGCGGTCGAGCTTTCCGGCCTGCTGGGCGTGACGGTGCGCGAAGCGTAGCGCCCTAGAGGGCTACCTGGTCATGAGCGGGCGATGGATGCGCCGTTCGCCCACGGGGCGCAGCGCGTTGGGGGGACACTCGTTTAGGCAGGTGACGCCCCAATTATGCAGCCTTTGTCGGCCCTGTTCTTTTTCCCGTCCATCACGTACCATAGATGCGGTCGAGAGGCGGAGGTGGCCATGGATCGAACAGCATATCTGATCATGACCAATAACCCGCTTGTTGTGGAACGGCTCGGGGGCACGCATGAGGCGGAGTTTCTCGAGACCTCGTACGAGGGCCTTCTTCTGGCGGTGCGCGACAAGGTCCACGAGGGGCACGCCCTGCTCTCGCATCCCCTGGCGGGGAGCGTCAAGCCCAACGAGACCCCGTATAGGTCGATCATGGTCTCGTGCGAACGATGCGATGCGGTGGACGCGCGATCCCTCTCGTTGATCGAGCGCGCGATCGAGGCGTGCCGTAAATTCGAGGATAAGACCAGTGGCTACGGTGAACGGGCACTGAAGGACTTCCAGCTGATTGACTGGACGCTGCTTGAAAGCGGCCTAGATTCTGCGGACGCATGAAAGCGCCGCGGTGCCCGTCCGAGCGGGGGCAGGCACCCACCACCGGCGGAGCCGGGGCAGAACAGATAGGTCGTACATCTCATTCGAGCGCAAAGGAGGAAGCGGGAAGTGAGATTAGAGCTGGGACGAATTTACATCAAGGACATCCGGTTCGCATCTGAATCCAAGATCGAGGATGGCGTACTGCACGTGTCCGAGGAGGCGCTGCGTGCCGTCGCCCTCAAGGACGACAAGATCGCGAGCGTGTCCTTCGACATCGCGAAGCCCGGCGAGTCCGTAAGAATCACGCCGGTCAAGGATGTCATCGAGCCCCGCGTGAAGGTCGAGGGCACAGGCGGCGTGTTCCCGGGCGTCATCGCCAAGGTCGATACGGTCGGCTCGGGTGTGACCTATGCCCTCAAGGGCATGGCCGTGGTGACCGCGGGCAAGATCGTCGGCTTCCAAGAGGGCATCATCGACATGACGGGCCCCGGCGCCGACTACACGCCGTTCTCCAAGACCCTCAACCTGGTTATGGTGTGCGAGCCGGTCGAGGGGGCCGAGACGCATGACTACGAGCGCGCCGTGCGCCTTGCGGGCTTCCGCGTCGCCGCCTACGTCGGCGAGCTCGCGCGCGACCTCGAGCCCGACGAGACCCAGGTGTACGAGACCTGCACCATCAAGGAGGGCATGAAGAAGTATCCGGATCTTCCGCGCGTGGCTTACGTGCAGATGCTCCAGAGCCAGGGTCTGCTGCACGACACGTACGTCTACGGCGTCGACGCCAAGAAGATCGTGCCGACGATCATGAGCCCCACCGAGACCATGGACGGCGCGATCGTCTCGGGCAACTGCGTGTCCGCCTGCGACAAGAACCCCACCTACGTGCATGAGAACAATCCGGTCATCGAGGACCTGTTCGAGCAGCACGGCAAGACCATCAACTTCGTGTGTCAGATCATCACGAACGAGAACGTCTACCTCGCCGACAAGCAGCGCTCTTCCGATTGGACCGCCAAGATCTGCAAGATGCTCGACCTCGACGGCGTCATCGTCTCGCAGGAGGGTTTCGGCAACCCCGATACCGACCTCATCATGAACTGCAAGAAGATCGAGGCCGAGGGCGTCAAGACCGTCATCATCACCGACGAGTACGCCGGTCGCGACGGCAGGTCGCAGTCGCTCGCCGATGCCGATATCGCGGCCGACGCCGTGGTGACCGGCGGCAACGCCAACCAGGTCGTCATCCTGCCCAAGCTCGACAAGGTCATCGGCACCTTGGACTACGTCACCAAGATCGCCGGCGCGAGCGAGGACACCCTACGCGCCGACGGCTCGCTCGAGGTCGAGCTCCAGGTGATCACGGGCGCGACCAACGAGTGCGGATTCAACAAGCTGAGCGCACGCTAGAAAGGAGGGTATCTCGATGGCAAAAATCAAGGTAGCGCACTACATCAACCAGTTCTTCGCCCAGATCGGCGGCGAGGAGAAGGCGAACTATCCCGCCGAGCTGCGTGTCGGCGAGATCGTGGGTCCGGGCATGGCGCTCGCCCAGAACCTCGGCGACGAGGCCGAGATCGTGGGCACGATCGTCTGCGGCGACTCCTATTTCAACGAGAACTTGGAGACTGCTACAGCCGAGATCCTCGATATGGTGAAGGAACTCAACCCGGACGTCTTCGTGGCGGGTCCCGCCTTCAACGCTGGCCGCTACGGCGTTGCCTGCGGTACCATCGCCGCAGCCGTCCAGGACCAGCTGGGCATCCCCGCGGTGACCGCCATGTACGACGAGAACCCGGGCGCGGAGATGTTCAAGGACAAGGTTTACATCGTCGCCACCAAGAACAGCGCGGCCGGCATGCGCGCCGCTATGAAGAAGCTCGCGCCGCTCTCCCTCAAGGTCGCCCGCGGCGAGAAGCTCGGCGCCTCCTGCGAGGAGGGCTACATCCCCAACGGCACCCGTGTGAACTTCTTCGAGAAGGAGCGCGGTTCCAAGCGTGCCGTGAAGATGCTGCTCGATAAGCTCGCCGGCAAGAAGTTCGCGACCGAGTACCCGATGCCGGACTTCGACCGCGTCGACCCGTGCCCGCCGCTCAAGGATCTCGCGCACGCCAAGATCGCGCTTGTGACCTCGGGTGGTATCGTGCCCAAGGGCAACCCGGACCATATCGAGAGCTCGAGCGCCTCGCATTACGGCGAGTACGACATCACGGGCGTGGACGACCTTACCGAGGAGTTCTATGAGACGGCGCACGGCGGCTACGACCCCACGTACGCCAACGAGGACGCCGACTGCGTGCTGCCCGTCGACGTCATGCGCGATCTCGAGCGCGAGGG
The DNA here is from genome assembly GCF_902150035.1 of Enorma burkinafasonensis. Classification (GTDB taxonomy): domain Bacteria; phylum Actinomycetota; class Coriobacteriia; order Coriobacteriales; family Coriobacteriaceae; genus Enorma; species Enorma burkinafasonensis. The sequence continues at coordinate 4,160 of NZ_LR597523.1, read as the reverse complement.
CGTCATCGGCGAGCTCCACCACCTCTTCTACTCCGTCACCGGTAACGGAACCGCCGTGGCATCCGCCCGCGCGTTCGCCTCTGAGTTCGCCCAGAAGCTCGTCGCCGATGGCGTGCAGGCCGTCATCCTCACCTCCACTTGAGGCACTTGCACTCGTTGCGGTGCAACGATGGTGAAGGAAATCGAGCGCGCCGGCCTCCCGGTCGTTCATATCTGCACGGTGACCCCGATCTCCATGACCGTGGGCGCCAACAGGATCGTCCCCGCGGTGGCGATCCCGCATCCGCTGGGCAACCCCGCGCTGAGCGCGGAGGAGGAGAAGGCCATGCGCCGTCGCATCGTCGAGAAGGCCCTCGAGGCCCTGACGACCGAGGTCGACGGCCAGACCATCTTCGACTGGCAGTAAGCAGCGGATCAAGGTCCGTGACGAGGGGCGCCGGCGCTTGTCGGCGCCCCTTTTTGCGTCTGCGCCGGTCCGGTAAGACAGTTTTTTCGATTTTGTACGATTGGGCTTTAGATGACCCGGTTTTACGAGTCGCCCACCTGGGGTTTTGTTGGCCGGTACCGCCCGGGTGGAGAAAACGCACCGGTAAACGCCGAGAAGCAATCGCGCAAAATCGAAAAAAGTGTCTTGATCAGCTTGACGCAGGGTTCAAATTCCCGCGTCGCAGAGGCATGCGCAAGAAAAATCCAGTGAATAAAAATGTTGGCTTAAAAGTCACATAAATAATCGCGTTCCCTGGCAGCGCCACTTTACCCTTGGGATGACCAGCGTGTCCCACAGCTGTCCGAGAACGGCGTTGCGGACGTGCTGCCCATGGGGATGCGTCCCGGCACGGCTGCCGGTGGGATTATAGGAGGGGCACGATGCGCCTTCGTATTAAGAGACGAGCTCGGCGACTTGACGGATCGGGGCGCGTGGGGCGCCTTTTGGCGTTCGCGACGATGCTTGCAGTATGCGCCGCGCCGCTCGTGCGGGCGTTGCCCGCGTGGGCTGAGGAGCCGCCCTTCGCGAACCATATCATCAGCGGGTCCGAGCCCGATGGGACGACCATCGACCTGTTCGACTACTGGCTTACCGACCGGCACGCCCAGGATTGGGCGACCGTGAACCTCGCGGGCTACCAGGGGCAAGGCATCAATGCGGGCCATAGCCTGAGGTTCATCTACCGCACCGAGGCCGGAACGGGCGTCAACTCGTGGCACGGGGGAGGGCCCTACCAAGGGATGCTCCAGCCGACGCTCGACGCCGACGGCTACCCGCGCCTCGCGTCGTCGCTAGGCGGCTCATCGCTGGCCTACCTCTTCGACGGGAGCGACGAGGCCTCGGGCACGCAGGCGGGCAAGGCGGTCTATCCCGACGTGCACGGGTTGCTGCACGTGGACAGCGAGGGCTACTACGCCTACGATGCGCGGGAGAACTTCGCCGCCTTCGATGAGGACGCGCACGCTTTCAACGTATACGACACCTGGGCCGTCAAGGCGTCGCCGCGCCTGTCGTCGAACCATGACGGGCAGTTCTTCCCCTTCGATGCGCCCGAGACGGTGCTCGAGGAGGGCGGCCAGGGCCTCGTCCAGCGCGGCGCGACGCCCACCTCGACCGACCTCGATCCGGCGACGACGAACTCGGGCACGCTCAACCATTGGTTCGGCATGAGCATGACGTCGCATTTCGTCCAGCAGGACGGCGGCACGACACATGGCGGGCCCATGACCTACGAGTTCACGGGCGACGACGACATGTGGGTCTTCATGGACGGGGTGCTCGTGGCCGATCTGGGCGGCATCCATGGCGCGCGGTCGATCGCCATCGACTTCCAGACCGGGCGCGTCGACGTGTTCGAGGACAGAAACGGCGACGGTACCCGGCAGGGCGGCGAGTACGCCTACAGCAGCAAGACGCTGCTCGACTGCTATCGCGCCGCAGGTAGGGAGGGCGAGACCTCGTGGAGCGGGAACACCTTCGCGGACGGGACGCTCCATACGCTCAAGTTCTTCTACCTGGAGCGCGGCAGCGGCGCATCCAACATGAAGCTGCGGTTCAACATGGCGTCGGTACCCGAGTCGAGCCTCCTCAAGCTCGACCAGGATGGCCAGCCGGTGGCGAGCGCCTCGTTCGCGCTCTATCCCACGGGGGCCGACCACGCGGTCGCCGGGGGCGCCGCGCCCGCGTACACGGGTACGACCGGCGACGACGGCACGATGAGGGTGGTTGACGATTCGGGCGCGCCGGCATCGCTCGATGGGATGCGCGTGAGGAGCCCCTACTGGGTGCTCAGGGAAACCGAGGCCCCGCCGGGCTACCGGAGCGCAGGCGACATCCCGCTCGCCTTCGATACCGAGGTGACCTCGACGCCGCTTCTGGTCTCGACCGACCCGTGGGGCACCGGCGCCGTCGCGCGCCCCAAGGTGCTCATGGTGGCCGACGACATCGGCGTATACGACGAGGCCGGGACGCGACTCACCACCGAGGCGGGCACGCCGGCGCAGGGGCGCCTCTTCGCGGTCGTGATGCGCCGCGGCGGCGACGGCGCGTGGCATGCGGTCACGGGCAGCGCGCTCGATGGCTGGCGGGAGGCCGCGGCGCCGGGCACGGCGGGCGCGGCGGGCTCGTCGGCGTCGGGGGAGGCCGAGCCGCTTTCGCTCAACGGCAGCGGCGTCTACGAGGTCTCGTTTGCGGACGTGCCCGGCGACATCAAGTCCTACGAGCAGCTCATGCGCGAGAACCCGGCGCTCGGCGACGCGGCGGGCGCGCGCTACCGGATCGGCTGCTTTTACACGACGGCGGACGACCTCACCCAGGCGACGGTGGGGAACACCCGGCCCGTCCGCGACGCCGCGGGTGACTTCACCTGCCGCTTGGCGACAACGTTCTATGCGTCCAACGTGCGCAACGAGCTCGTGGTGCAGAAGGTCGACGACGCCGGCGCGCCGCTCGCGGGCGCCGGGTTCTCGCTCTTCGCCGCGGCGGACGTGGAGCAGGGCGACGACGGGTCGCTGGCGGTGCGCGAGGGCGTGGAGCCGGTGGCCTCGGTCGTGACCGGCGAGGTTGCCGCCGGCGCCGCCGGTCGCGCAGGTGACGAGCCGCTCGAGGGGGCGGCGGTCATCGGCGCCCCGGGGACGGCTCCGCTCGAGGAGGGCCGCTACTACGTGTTGGAGACCGCGGCGCCCGCGGGCTATGAGCTCAACGGCACCCTCACGCCCGTGGTGGTCGACGGCAGCGGCGCCTACGCGGACGCGGGCACCGCCCAAGACGGCGTCTCGGTTGTGCGCGGGGTGGGGCAGCTCGTGGGGAGTATGCGCCCGCTCGCCTTCGACGACGGTGCCGACGCGACCTTGGGCGGGGTCCGCGCGGCGATGGTCACCTCGAGCGGCTACGAGGGGGAGGCCACCGATTGGGGCGACCCCGCGTGGGACGGTGCGAGCTCCCTGGAGCTGCGGTGCTCGGCAGCGGGCCCCGCGGCGCCCTGCGGGTACCTGCCGGTGGCGGGCGCGGCCGAGCTCGCGACCGATACGGGCTGGTCCAAGCTGGTGATCGAGCGGGAAGGGGCCGAGGCGTCGGACGCCGATGGTGCCGCGGCGCACCAGGGCCCGGGCACGCGCGACCTTACGGCCGTCTTCTCCGGGACGGTGACCGTGCGCGTTGAGGACCGCCGCCTGGTTCCCGACGAGCCGCCCGAGCCCGACGAGCCGCCGGTGCCCGTCGATCCTCCCGCGACCGAGCGGCCCACGGACCCCGGCACCCCTGCCACGCCGCCGGCGACCCGCGCGGCCCAGGGGCACACGCCGCTGCCGGGCACCGGGGACGACCTGCCGCTCGTGCTCGTCACGCTCGGGTCGCTCGGCATCGTCGCGGTGGGCTTCGGCCTGCTCGCGCGCCGTCTCCGTCGCATGCGGGACGGGCGCTGAGCGCGGCCTGCAGCGCGTCTGGCCGCCCTTGTGCCATACTCTCCTGGGTAGGGACGATGGGCCGCGCCCGCGCGGCCCCGGATGCGAGTGTGTTTAGTCAAGTCTTGCTTTCGGAAAAGAGCGCGCCTTTCTTTCGGGTTTCGTCACGCAAGTTTTTCGGCTTCCGGCGCGGGCGCGCCGCTAGCTTCCTGACTTGCCCAGCATGAGCGACTCCTCGAGACGGTGGCTGGGCCCGCCGAACTCCACGAGCC
>NZ_LR597501.1 GCF_902150035.1 Enorma burkinafasonensis | reverse complement strand
TCCGGACATGCCGTCCTCCGATCTCCCGGGGCCGGCCGATCCGGCCCTCAGGGTATCGGGTTCCCACATTCATCCGCACATGTGCGGATGAATGTGGGAGGTGTTCGGATAAAGTTGATAATCAAGGCGCGTCGCCCGCGCGCTTGCGATTTCCTTGTCTCGCGCCGCGGAGACCCTCGTTGTGCTACACTTCATGGGTGCCGACCGCATGTCGGTGCTTTCCGCAATCCCTTGTCATCAACAGAATCGCCTGCGCCCGGTCCCGGTATGTTCCGGCGCGGCCCTTGCGAAGAGGCGAAGAGGGATTCATGCCAGCAAGACCCTTTTGGAGTGTTCGGCCGCCTTGGGGCGCGCCGTCGTCATAGCCCAGACCCTACGAGAAAGTTGGATGGAAACCGTGGCTGAAGAAAACGTGAACGTCCCTGCCGAGCCCGCGGCCGCCGAGGCGGACGCGCCTCGCCCGCGCCGCCGCACCCGCGCCGCCAAGCCGGCGGGGGAGGAGGCCGCGCCCGCGGCCCAGGCCGAGCCCGCGGCCCAGGCCGAGCCCGCGGCCGCCGAGCGCCCCGCGCGCACCCGCCGCGCCGCGACGAGGAAGAAGGCCGATCCCGCACCCGCTCCCGAGGTGTCTGCCGAGGTGGCGCAGGCCCGCGCGCTCGCGCAGATCTCGCAGGCGTCGGTCGTGCGCAAGCAGCGCCGCGCCGCCGCCCGCGCGGAGCAGGCGCTGACCGCCCCGGCGCCCGCTCCTGACGCCCCGGCGCTGTCGGCCGATGCCGAGGCCGAGCGCCCGCGCCGCCGCGGCCGCAAGCCCAAGGCGGTCGTTGAGGCCGAACGCGCCGCCGAGCAGGCCGCCCCGGCTGCGCCCGAGGCTTCCCCCGAACCCGCTCTCGAGGCGCCCGCCTCCGCCGAGGCCGACGTGCGCCCCGGCCGCACCCGCCGCGCCGCCGAGGGCAAGACCCGCTCGCACTCCCGCAAGGCCGAAGACGCCGCATCCGCCCCGGCAGACGCCGCCGAGGCGCGTGCGGAAGATGCCAAGGCCACCGAACGGCCAGCGGACGCGAAGGGCAAGGGCGCGGACTCCCATGACGGGCAGGCGCCCGAGCAGGCCGCACCGCGCCGCCAGCACGGCCAGGCCCGCCGCGAGCATGTCGCGGGCAACCAGGACGGGCGCAACGGCGACCGCCGCAACAACCGCCAGAGCCGCAAGCAGCGCAACGGCCGCTACAACGCCCCGACCGAACCGAGCCTCACGCGCGAGGAGCTCGCGGGCATGAAGGTCGCCGAGCTGCGCGCCAAGGCGAAGGAGTTCGACCTCGACACGACCGGCAAGAAGAAGGCCGAGCTCGTGGAGGAGATCTACACCGCGGCCGCCCGCGCCGAGGGCTTCCGCGAGATCCGCGGCATCCTCGATATCTCGAACGAGGGCTTCGGCCATATCCGCGCGCACGGCTACATGCCCAGCCGCGAGGACGCCTTCGTCCCCGCGAACCTCATCCGCGCCGCCCGCCTGCGCCCCGGTGACCTCATCGAGGGCACGCTGCGCCCCGCGCGCCAGGGCGACAAGTTCCCCGGCCTCGCCAAGATCAAGACGGTCAACGGCCTCGACCCCGAGGCGATCCGCAACCGCCCCAAGTTCAGCGACCTCACGCCCATCTACCCCAACGAGCTCCTCAAGATGGAGCACGGCAAGGACTCCATCACCGGCCGCGCCATCGACATCGTGAGCCCGATCGGCAAGGGCCAGCGCGGCCTCATCGTCTCGCCGCCCAAGGCCGGCAAGACCACGATCCTGAAGAAGATCTGCCAGTCCATCGCCATCAACAACCCCGAGGTGCACCTCATCTGCCTGCTCGTGGACGAGCGCCCCGAGGAGGTCACGGACATGGAGCGCTCCATCAAGGGCGACGTGGTGGCCTCGACCTTCGATATGCCGGCCGACAACCACACGCGCGTCTCGGAGCTCGTCATCGAGCGCGCCAAGCGCATCGTGGAGCTCGGCGGCGACGTCGTGGTGGTGCTCGACTCCATCACGCGCCTCGCCCGAGCCTACAACCTCGCGGCGCCGGCGTCGGGCCGCATCCTCTCCGGCGGCGTCGACTCTGCGGCGCTCTACCCGCCCAAGCGCTTCCTGGGCGCGGCCCGCAACATCGAGAACGGCGGCTCGCTCACCATCCTCGCCTCCGCCCTCGTGGACACCGGCTCCAAGATGGACGAGGTCATCTTCGAGGAGTTCAAGGGCACCGGCAACATGGAGCTCAAGCTCGACCGCGAGCTCGCCGACCGCCGCATCTTCCCGGCGATCGACCCGGTCGCGTCCGGCACGCGCAACGAGGACCTGCTCATCCCCGAGCAGATGCGCCCCTTCGTGTGGGGCATCCGCCGCGTGCTGGCCAACATGTCCAACACCGAGCGCTGCGCCTCGGCCTTCATCAAGGGCCTCAAGGGGACGAACTCCAACGAGGAGTTCCTCATCCGCTCGGCGAAGCGCGCCCAGGGCGCCGGCGACATGCTCTAGGCCCCTTCATCGGGCGCGGCGGCCGGGCGAGCGGCCCGCGCCGCGTCCGGTGCGCGCCGCGATGTCAAGGCCGCATCAAGGTTATCCGGATTTCGCAAGGCGTTCGCGCGTGCAGGCGCGGGCGCCTTATCCATGGGGTATCATCCGCAGGACGCGCAATCGACGAAAGGGGTGTCAGATGATCGAGTTCCTCAAGTCCCAGACGGCGGGCCGCGTGGAGCATATCGAGGCTCCGGAGCCCGGATGCTGGGTGAACGCCGTGGCGCCCACGCCCGAGGAGCGCACGTGGCTCGAGCAGGAGCTGGGCGTGCTGCCCGAGTTCGTGAGCTCCGCCCTCGACGAGGAGGAGACGCCCCGTCTCGACTACGACGAGGACGCCAACCAGATCTTCGTGATCGTCGACTACCCCATCGCGCCGGGCGAGGGCGACATCCCCGCCGACGCGACCGCGCGCATGTACGACACCATGCCGCTCTCGATGGTCTTCATCCCCGCGAAGAGCCTGTTCGTGACCATCGGCCTCTACGACAACGCGCCCATCCGCGACATGGCGGCCGGGCGCGTGCGCGGGGTCGACACGCGCTTCCGCACGCGCTTCCTGCTGCAGCTTCTGCTGCGCATCAGCCAGCTCTACCTCGTGTACCTGCGCCGCATCGACCGCCTCTCGTCGGCCACCGAGGAGAAGCTGCACGCGTCGGTGCAGAACGAGGAGCTCATCCAGATGCTCAACCTCGAGAAGTCGCTCGTCTACTTCTCGACGTCGCTCAAATCCGACGAGGTGACGCTCAACAAGATCATGCAGGGCCGCATCATCCCGCTCTACGAGGATGACCAGGACCTGCTCGAGGACGTGCTCGTCGAGATTCACCAGGCCATCGAGATGGCGAACATCTACTCCAACACGCTCTCCGGCACGATGGACGCCTTCGCGAGCATCATCTCGAACAACCTGAACATCGTCATGAAGGTGCTGTCGGTCATCACCATCGTCATGGCGATCCCCAACATCGTCTTCGGGTTCTACGGCATGAACGTGGGCCTGCCCTTCGAGGGCGTGGCACTCATCGACAACTGGGCCTTCCCGCTCCTGCTCGCGGTCGGGTGCTGCCTTGTCGCCGCGTGGATCTTCAAGCGCAAGGGGATGTGGCACTAGCCCCCGCGCCCAGGTGCCTCCGCCGCTAGATCGCGCCGATCAGGCGCTCGACGGCGAGCGCGACGCGGTAGGGGGCGAGCTTCGCGACGGCGTAGAGCGCCTTCATGTCGAGCGAGGGGATGCACAGGCTCTTGCCGGCGCGCGCGTCCTTGAGCGCCGCGGCCGCAACGTCGGTCACGTTCTCGAAGCCGATCACCGTCATGCGCTGGGCCGCCAGCGCGTCGCCCGGCTTGTCGAGGAACTCGGTTCGCATGAACTTGGGGCACAGCGCCATCACGTGGATGCCCACCTCGCCGAGCTCGGCGTCGAGCGAGCGCGAGAGGTCGAGGATGAAGCGCTTGGCCGCGGAGTACAGCGCGAGCTTGGGCTGCGGGATGAAGGCCGCGACGCTCGCGACGTTGATGATGCGCGAGCCCGCGCGCATGTAGGAGAGCGTGCGGTAGATGAGCTCGACCGGCGCGCGCATGAGCAGGTTCGCCATCTCGGAGGCCCTGCCCTCGCGCATGAGCGCGAACGAGCCGAACGTGCCGGCCCCGGCGTTGTTGATGAGCAGGCGCACGGTGACGTCCACCTCCTCGGCGAGGGCGGCGTCGATGATGTCGAAGGACATGGGGTCGGTGAGGTCGAGGCAGAACGGGCGTACCGCCGTCTTGCAGGTGCGCACGAGGGCGTCGAGCTGCTCCGCCCTGCGGGCGATGACCCAGATCTCGTCCACCTGGCCGGCGGCGCCGCCGTCGATGAGGCGGACGAACTCGCGGCCGAGACCCGATGATGCACCGGTGACGATGGCGATGGTGGACATGGAAGGCTCCAATCGACGGTGGACGGGCGGGCGCGAGGGTGCTCGGGCGCATGCCGGCACTTTCCATGCTTGTTCCCCAAAGCCATGCGCGTCAAGCACGCGGCGGGCAAACGGTCGCATATGGTCACGAGCGGGTTGAGACCTTGCAATATGCCGTTCCATCTCGCATAATACGGGATAACGTACGCGACGGAAAATGCAGATGAAACGAACCACATCCGTTGCAGGTGAGCTTGGGCTCGGCAACCGCATTCATCGTGTTCCCGTGCGCGTCGCTTTCGGCGGCGGTTCCCACCGGCCTGACCGGTAGGGGAGACGGAGGTTGGCCATGGCGGCTTCACATTCGAATACACGTGCGGTGCACGCGGGTCTGTCGTGCGGCATCCTGTTCGCCGTGCCCGTTGCGGCCTATGCGGTGACGCTGCCCTTCGAGGGGGCGAACGCGGTGGTGAGCACCTGCGCGCTGCCGTTCGCCGTGGGCGCGCTCGCGGGCGTGGGCATCTACACCGCCGTGGGCGCCATCTCCGCGCGCATGGACGAGCCCGAGGCCGACGGGGATGGCTCCGCCTCGCCGCGCACGCACACCCGGGTCGCGGAGGCAGCTCGCGCGGAGGCGAGCCGCTTCTTCGCCTCGCGCCGCGTCCCCAAGGACGTGCCGGTGATCGCGCGCGCCCAGGGCGCCCTCTCCGAGCAGGACGCCTGGGCCGATATCGACTCCATGCTCACCGATGACTCGCCGATCAGCTGCGATGCCGCGCACTCCAAGGACATCTACGAGATAGCCCTCGAGGAGCTGCGCCGCGAGACCGCCGCGTCCACGCACGCCGGCCACACGAGCGTGTGGATGGCTGCCGCCGCATCCGCGGGCCACGCAGCCGCCCAGCCGGCCCCCGCGGCGGCGACGGGGCAGCTGCGCTCCCAGGCTCCTGCGCCCGTCAAGGCTTCCGAGCGCGTCGCAGCCCCCGATGCCGACACGACGGCGACCTACCTCTCGCTCGCCAGCGAGGCAGCCTCCACGGCGCGCGCGTCCGCCCTCGACGACCTCGATACCCAGGCCGCGCGCAACGCGGCGCTCGCGTCGCTCGACCGCATGGACGACACCTCGTTCGACCAGATCTCGGTTCCCGCCGTGGAGCCGGCGCCCGCGAGCCGCGCCGCCGCTCCGATGCCGGTCGCCGCGGACGGCGAGCCGCTCGTTCCCATGGCCGACTACTCCGGCCACGAGGACATGTGGGCCGCCGCCCTCGCGGCGCTCGAGGAGGATGCGCCCGCGCGCGTCCTGGCGCCGTCTGCGGGGTACATCGGCAAGCACGCCGCCGGCCGCACCGCTGCCGAGACCATGCCGAGCGTTATCCCGCCGAGCGCCGAGCGCGCCCGCGCCGTCGCCGAGGGCGCCCGTGTCACGCAGCGCCACCAGCACGTGAACGAGCTCATCGAGGAGGAGCTCGGCCAGGCCCCGCAGCAGAGCGTCCGCCGCTCGAGCCACGAGTACCTGCGCGTGATCCAGGGCGGCACAGCCTCGTTCCCGCGCATCCGCGCCGAGGCGTAGCGCGCCCGTGCCGCGCGGCCTTCGCATATCGATTCCCTGGCTGGCGGCGACCGGTGCGGTCGCCGTCGCCATCTGGGCCAACTCGCTCGTGCCGGGCGCAGGCAGCGACGCCGCGAGCCGCCAGGTCGCCACCTCGCTCCAGGACATGCTCGCGGCGCTGGGTGCGGGAGGGGCGTGGGTGTCGAACCTTCTGGTCCGCAAGACGGGGCACCTGCTCGAGTACACGCTGCTCGGCGCCGTGACGGCGCGCGCGTGCTCGCCGGACGGCCGTGCGGGGAGGCGGGAGCTCGTCTTGCTCGTCGCCCTCCTGGCGCTCGTCCCGGCCATCGACGAGACGATCCAGCTCTTCGTGCCGGGGAGGTCCGGCGCAATCGCGGACGTCCTTCTGGACTGGTGCGGCTGCACCTTGGGCGCCGCGATCTCGCTCGCGCTCGTCCGCAGGTATCGCCGCCGTCGGGCCCGATGATCGCGCGTTCTGCATCGGCTCGCCACATTTTTTGAAAAAGACCCTTGCATAGAAGCCGTGGTGCTGTAATAATAGTCAAGCGCTTTGGCGCAGGGGAAACACGGTGGGTGTAGCTCAGTTGGCTAGAGCGCCGGGTTGTGGTCCCGGAGGTCCAGGGTTCGAGTCCCTGTACCCACCCCACATGTTTCTTGACATACGGACCGGTAGCTCAGCTGGTAGAGCAGGGGACTCTTAATCCCAAGGTCCAGGGTTCGAACCCCTGCCGGTCCACCACTTGCACTTCGAGGTCAGATCAGCATCTGGCCTTTTTTCATACCGCTCGCCGCATCGCTCCGTTGCGATTTCGCGACGACGGGCGGCAAGCCCGGCGGCCCGCCGCCGGTGAGGTACCATGGATTCGCCACACGAGCGCATCCGCAGGCGGCGCGCCGCCACGATATCCGGGAGATGGATCATGGAAGAGATGCACGACGATATCCCTAACACGACCGACAACCTGGTCGTCAACCCCGATAAGGACGAGGTCCGCACTGTCGACGGCGTCGCCTACAGCCGCTTCGGCGTCCGCACACACGTGCTCGACATCGAAGATGACATCTGCGAGGTCGCGAAGCACTATGTCGGTCCGCACATCCAGCCCGGCGACACGGTGTTCCTGTCCGAGAAGGCGCTCGGCTGCACCCAGGGCCGCGCCGTCAAGCTCACCGACATCCACCCGCGCCCGCTCGCGCGCCTGCTCAGCAGGTTCGTCACCAAGACGCCCGCCGGCATCGGGCTCGGTATGCCCGAGACCATGGAGATGGCGTTCCAAGAGGTCGGCACCCCGCGCATCCTGTTCGCGACGGTCGCCTCCGCGGTGGGCAAGCTCTTCGGCCGCCGCGGCTGGTTCTACCTCGTCGCGGGCCGCAAGGCTGCCTCCATCGACGGCCCATGCTCGTACACGCTCCCGCCGTACAACCAGTACGTATCGCTCTCTCCCGCGGAGCCCTCGAAGGCCTGCGAGGACATCGCCCGCGCCCTCGGCGGCGAGGTCTCGGTCGCGGTCATCGACCTGAACGACCTGGGTGGCGAGGTGCTCGGTTCCTATGGGCTGCCGTTTTCGCCCGAGACCCTCATCGAGATCCTGCGCGACAACCCGCTCGGCCAGGAGTCGCAGTGCACGCCCTTCGGCATCGTTAGGGCGCATAAGGGGTAGGCTCCTGCCGCGGCTCGACGGGGCCCGAGGGGGCCGTTTCATCTTCGCGGCCGCTTGTTGCGCCCACCGCTCCCGTTTCGGGTTAAAATGGTCATGCATGTCGGCTTCGGCTGGCCGTTTCGTCACGGCTCGCCGGATTCAAGCACAACAGAGAGGAGAGGCATGCAGTACTCAGCAGAAGTGGAGAGCATGTGCCCCGTCGCCAAGGGCGCATACCACGGCCCTGCGCCCATTCCGGAGGAGGGCCAGTGGATCCAGGCCAAGGAGATCAAGGACATCTCCGGCCTCACGCATGGTGTGGGTTGGTGCGCTCCCCAGCAGGGCGCGTGCAAGCTCACCCTTAACGTCAAGGAGGGCGTCATCGAGGAGTGCCTCGTCGAGACCCTCGGCTGCTCGGGCATGACCCACTCCGCGGCCATGGCCTCCGAGATCCTCCCCGGCAAGACCATCCTCGAGGCGCTCAACACCGACCTCGTGTGCGACGCCATCAACGTGGCCATGCGCGAGCTGTTCCTGCAGATCGTCTACGGCCGCAGCCAGACCGCGTTCTCCGAGGGCGGCCTGCCCGTGGGCGCCTCCCTCGACGACCTCGGCAAGGGCCTGCGCTCGCAGATCGGCACCATGTTCGGCACCAAGGCCAAGGGCGCTCGCTACCTCGAGCTCTCCCAGGGCTACGTCACCCGCATGGCGCTCAACGACAAGAACGAGATCATCGCGTTCGAGTTCCTGAACCTCGGCAAGTTCACCGATGCCCTCAAGAAGGGCGTCTCGCCTGAGGATGCCATCAAGGGCGCCATGGGCCACTACGGCCAGTGGGACGCCGCCGCCAAGTACATCGACCCGCGCACGGACGAGGAGACGCACACCGTCGAGTCCGTGTTCCCGGTTCACGAGTAGAAAGGGAGGGAAGAAACCATGGCTATCAGCTTCGAAGGTTACGAGCGCCGCATCGACAAGATCAACGCGTGCCTCGCCGAGAACGGCATCTCCTCCCTCGAGGAGGCTCTCCAGATCTGCCAGGACAAGGGCATCGACCCGCGTGAGATCGTCGCCGACGTCCAGTCCATCGCGTTCGAGAACGCCAAGTGGGCCTACACCCTCGGCTGCGCGCTGGCCATCAAGAAGGGCGTCGCGAGCGCTTCCGAGGCCGCCGCGATCATCGGCGAGGGCCTGCAGGCTTTCTGCGTGCCCGGCTCCGTCGCCGAGGACCGCAAGGTCGGTCTCGGCCACGGCAACCTGGGCGCTATGCTCCTCGGTGACGACACCGAGTGCTTCGCGTTCCTCGCCGGCCACGAGTCCTTCGCCGCCGCGGAGGGCGCCATCGGCATCGCGATGAACGCCAACAAGGCCCGCAAGAAGCCGCTGCGCGTCATCCTGAACGGCCTCGGCAAGGACGCCGCCCAGATCATCGCCCGCATCAACGGCTTCACCTACGTGAAGACCCAGTTCGACTACTTCACGAGCGAGCTCAAGATCGTCGAGAAGATCCCGTACTCCGACGGCCCGCGCGCCGAGGTCAACTGCTACGGCGCCGATGACGTCCGCGAGGGCGTCGCCATCATGTGGCACGAGAACGTCGACATCTCGATCACCGGCAACTCCACCAACCCCACGCGCTTCCAGCACCCGGTCGCAGGCACCTACTTCAAGGAGCGCGTGCTCGCCGGCAAGAAGTACTTCTCCGTGGCCTCCGGTGGCGGTACCGGCCGTACCCTGCACCCGGACAACATGGCTGCCGGCCCCGCCTCCTACGGCATGACCGACACCATGGGCCGCATGCACTCGAGCGCCCAGTTCGCCGGCTCCTCCTCGGTGCCCGCGCACGTCGACATGATGGGCCTCATCGGCATGGGCAACAACCCCATGGTCGGCTGCACCGTCGCGTGCGCCGTCGCCGTGAACGCCGCCCTGAACGGCTAGGCTTCACAGTCCATCGCCCGGCGCGCCGCACGTGGCGCGCCGGGTTCCGCGCAAGCGGTTCAGCCGCCGTCCGACCCTCGGGCCGGGCGGCGGTTTTTTGCTATTTGCGGATGCGGGTGGGATATGGACGGATTGGAGTGGGGAGGCGGCGCGAGCCGCTAGCCGCCGAGAAGGCGGGCACACCGGACGCGAGCGGCCGGCCAAGGCGGGTGCGTGCCTAGGCGAGCATGCCGTCGAGGGTGCGCCAGGCGAGCTCGGCGCACTTCACGCGGGCGGGCATGTGCGAGATGTCCTTGAGCTGGGCTGCCTCGTCGAGGTCCTCCATATCGTCCTCGGAGAGCTCCTCGCCGCGGACCATCGCGAGGAAGAGCCCGGCGAGCCGGCGCGCCTCGTCGACCGTCTCGCCGGTGATGAGGTCGGCCATGATGTCGGCCGATGCCTGGCTGATCGCGCAGCCGTGCCCGGTGAAGCTCGCCTCCTCGATCACGCCGTCCTCGACGCGGAGCTGCAGCGTGAGCTCGTCGCCGCAGCTGGGGTTGATGCCCTCGTGGCTATGGGTGGGGGAGTCCATCTCGTACTTGTAGTCGGGGTGCGAGTTGTGCTCCATGAAGGTGGTCGAGGTGTAGAGGTTACCCATTGAACGTCCTCCAGACCGTCTCGAGGCCGTCGACGAAGGCGTCGATGTCGTGCTTGTCGTTGTAGAACGCCACGCTCGCGCGGCAGCAGGCGAGGTTCTCGACGCCGAGCCAGGTGAGCAGCGGCTGCGCGCAGTGGTGGCCGGCGCGGATGCAGACGCCCTGCATGTCGAGGATGCTCGCGACGTCGTGCGGGTGGATGCCGTCGACGTTGAAGCTGATGACGCCGTGATGGCGGTCCCAGTAGATGGAGCCGATGACCTTCACGTAGGGGAGCTCGACGAGCCGGCCCATCGTGTAGTGGACGAGCGCCGCCTCGCGCGCCTGTACCGTCTCGTAGCCCACCTGGTTCACCAGGTAGTCGAGGGCCGCGCCCGTAGCGTAGATGCCGGCGGCGTCCTGCGTTCCGGCCTCGAACTTCTCGGGCACCGGCGCCCAGACGGCGCCCTGCTCGGTCACGGAGTCGATCATCTCGCCGCCGGTGAGGAAGGGCTCCATCGCGTCGAGCAGCTCATAGCGCCCCCAGAGCACGCCCACGCCCATGGGGCCGAGCGCCTTGTGCACCGAGAAGGCGAGGAAGTCGGCGCCAAGCGCGCGGACGTCGACCGGCAGGTGCGGCACGGACTGCGCGGCGTCGACCACGAGGTAGCCGCCCTGCGCGTGTACCGCGCGGCCGAGCTTCTCGATGGGGTTCTCGACGCCGAGCACGTTCGAGACGTGCGCGGCGGCGACGATCTTGGTGCGGGGGCCCACCTTAGCGGCGATCTCGGCGTCGGTGAGCTCGCCGGTCTTGGTGGGGTAGAGGTAGACGAGCCTCGCGCCCGCGGCGGCGCAGACCTGCTGCCAGGGGATGAGGTTGGAGTGGTGCTCCATGATGGTGATGGCCACCTCGTCGCCGGGCCCGAGCACGCTGGGCGCGAAGGAGCGGGCCACGATGTTCAGCGACTCGCTCGTGTTGCGCGTGAAGACCACCTCGCGCGCCCGCGGGGTCCCGGCGTCGTCGATGGCGCCGATGAGGCCGGCGATCTGGGCGCGGACGCCCGCGATGGCCTCGGTCGCCTCGACCGAGAGGCTGTACAGGCCGCGGAGCGGGTTGGCGTTCATGGTCTCGTAGAAGCGCCGCTGGGCCTCGAGCACACACGCGGGGCGCTGCGCGGTGGCGGCGCTGTCCAAAAAGGCGATGTCGGGATGCTCGGTGAACAGCGGGAACGCCGACTTGAACGGGTTGGTCTCGATGTCCACGCGCGGCCAGGCGCGGGACGCCGCGTCGCTCGCGTCGACCATGCCCGGTGCGGGCGCGGTGCAGCTCTCGCAGGCTACGGAATCGGTATCGATCATGCGGCATCTCCTTCGAGTTCCTCGGCGAAGCCGTCGATGAGCCGGTCGCCCAGGCGCACGACGGCCGCGCGGATGCGCCCGTCGGGTGCACAGAGCGCGGCGTCCTCGAGCTTCGCGCGGATGAAGAGGGCCTCGGCGGCCTCGGGGGAGACGCCGCGGCTCTCGAGGTAGAACAGCTGCTCGGGGCGCACGTGCCCGATGGTGGCGCCGTGGTTGCCCGCGACGTCGTCCTCGTCGCAGAGGATGGTGGGGACGGTCTTGTTCTCGACGCCCTCGTCGGCGATCAGCACGGTCTCGCGCTCGGTGCCCTCGCTGCCCTTGCAGCCGTGGACGAGGTCGATCGTGCCGCGGAGGCACTTCTTGCTCGTGCCGGCGAGCACGCCGTTGGCGATGATGTTCGAAACGGTCCTTCTGCCGCGGTGGCGCACGACGTAGTTGAAGTCGCGCACCTCCGATCCGGCGGCGAGGTAGCGGGTGTCGATGTCGAGGCGCGCGGTATCCGAGCGCAGGTCGGCGGCCATGCCGGTGGCGGTGGTGCCGCCGCCGAGCACGATGTGGCGCACGGTTACGCGGGCGCCCTCGTCGAGCACGTAGCCCGAGTCGTCGAGCGCGGTGAAGCCGGAATCGGCCGTGACGAAGACGGTGACGTCCACGCGCGAGCGGGCGCCGGCGAACACGCGGAGCTCGGAGCCCACGACGCCGGATGCGCCCTGCGGCTCGCCGCTCCCGCCGTCGCCTGCCGCGTCGAGCGCGATCGTGAGCGAGAGGGTCGAGTCGGGCGCCGCGACGGCGTCGATGCTCGAGGCGACCGTCGCCCCCGCCTCGCCGTTCACGCGCACGCAGGCGCGTCCCTCGGCCCCCGTCCCGGTCGCGATGGTCACGGTCTCGCCGGCGGCGAAGTTGAGGTACGAGCGGGCGTCCGTGCCGATGCCCGTCTCGAAGGCGCGGGCGACGTCGCCTGCCACCTCCTCGCGCGCGGTGCGCTCCTGATAGGTGGAGAGGGCGGGCACGTCGAGGTCGCCGAGCGCGCCGCAATCGGCCTTCGCGCGGTCCGCTCCCAGCGCGGCACGCAGGCATGCACGGGTGTCGGGGGCGCCTGCGCGCGCGGCGTCCACGCGCTCCTGCAGCCCCGCCACGGCGCCCTCGAACGTCACCGCGGTGTTCAGCAGCTCGTCGGCCGCCTCGATTTCGACGTCCCCCGTGCGCACGAGCTCCGCGGGCAGGCGGATCTCGGTATCGTTCATGTGCAGCCAGCGCCACGTGGGGGCGGGCATGGCGCTCGCGTGCCTGATCTTCAGCTGCTCCATCAGCCGATCGCCCCTTCCATCTCGAGCTTGATGAGGTTGTTCATCTCGACGGCGTACTCGAGCGGCAGCTCCTTGGCCACCGGGTTCGCGAAGCCGTTCACGATCATCGCGCGCGCCTCCTCCTCGGGGATGCCGCGGCTCATGAGGTAGAACACCTTGTCGTCGCCGATGCGGCCGATGGTGGCCTCGTGCCCGATGTCGACGTTCTTCGCGCGCACGTCCATCGCGGGGATGGTGTCGGAGCGGGACTCGTCGTCGAGCATGAGCGAGGCGCAGCTCACGCTCACGCGCGCGCCCTCGGCCTTGGGCGTCACTACCACGGAGCTGCGGAAGGTCTGGATGCCGCCGCCCTTGGAGATGCCCTTCGTCTCGACGGTCGCGCTCGTGTCGGGGGCGTTGAGCACCACCTTGCAGCCGGTATCGAGGTTCTGCCCCGCGCCGGCGAACGTGATGCCCGTGAAGCTCGAGCGGCTCTTGCGGCCGTTGAGCACGCTCATGGGGTAGAGGTAGCCCACGTGGCTGCCGAACGAGCCGGAAATCCACTCGATCTCGCCCTCGTCGTCCACGCGGGCGCGCTTGGTGTTCAGGTTGTACATGTTCTTCGACCAGTTCTCGATGGTCGAGTAGCGCAGGTGCGCCCGCTTGCCCACGAAGAGCTCGACGGCGCCGGCGTGCAAGTTCGCCACGTTGTACTTGGGTGCCGAGCAGCCCTCGATGAAGTGGAGGTCCGCGTCGTCCTCCACGATGATGAGCGTGTGCTCGAACTGGCCGGCGCCCTTGGCGTTCAGGCGGAAGTAGCTCTGGAGCGGGAAGTCGAGCTTCACGCCGGCGGGCACGTAGACGAACGAGCCGCCCGACCACACTGCGCCGTGGAGCGCGGAGAACTTGTGGTCCGTGGGCGGGATGAGCGTCATGAACTTCTCCCGGATGAGCGCCTCCCACTCGGGGACGTGCAGCGCCTCCTCGATGCCTGAGTAGACGATGCCCATCTTCGAGGCCGTATCCTGCATGTTGTGGTACACGAGCTCGGAGTCGTACTGGGCGCCCACGCCGGCGAGGTAGCTGCGCTCGGCCTCGGGGATGCCTAAGCGCTCGAAGGTGTTCTTGATGTCCTCGGGCACCTCGTCCCACGTGGCGCTCTGGTCGGTGTTGGGCCGCACGTAGGTGACGATGTGGTCCATATCGAGGCCCGCGATGGAGGGGCCCCAGGTGGGGTTCGGCATGCGGAGGTAGGTCTCGAGCGACTTCAGGCGGAAGTCGAGCATCCACTCCGGCTCGTCCTTGCGCTCGGAGATCTCACGCACGATATCGGGCGTGAGGCCGGCGTCGAGGCGGTCGAAGCCCTCCTCGCTGTCGGTTATGTCGTAGAGGGTGCGGTCGATGTCCGCGACCTCGGTGCGTTGCTTGGCCACGGCAGCCTCCTACTGGGTGCGGGCGCCGTCGGCGCCGGCCGCGCGCTCGAAGCTCTCGAAGCCGTTCTCGTCGATCCAGTCGATGAGCGAGGCGTCGTCCTCGCGCACGACGCGGCCGTCCACCATCACGTGGACGCGGTCGACCTCAAGGTGCTCCAGGATGCGCGTGTTGTGGGTGATGATGAGCAGCGTCCCGTCGCAGGTCTTGCGGTAGAGGTCCATGCCGCGCGAGACCACGCCGAGCGCGTCGACGTCGAGGCCCGAGTCGGTCTCGTCGAGGATCGCGAGCTTGGGCTTGAGCAGGAGCAGCTGCAGCATCTCGACCTTCTTCTTCTCACCGCCCGAGAAGCCCACGCCGAGCTCGCGGTTGAGGTAGGCGGGGTCCATGTCGAGCGCCGCGCAGAGCTCCTTCATGCGGCGGCGGAACTCCTTGCCCTTCATCTCGAGGCCGGGACGGCCGGCGTTGGTGGCGCGCAGAAAGCTCGACAGCGGCACGCCGGGGATCTCGACCGGCGCCTGGAAGGAGAGGAAGATGCCGGCGCGCGAGCGCTTGTCGGGCGAGAGGTCGGTCATGTCCTGCCCGTCGAAGGTGATGGTTCCGGCGTCTTGCGTGTAGGCCGGGTCGCCCATGATGAGGTGGCCGAGCGTCGACTTGCCGGCGCCGTTGGGCCCCATGAGGACATGGGTCTCGCCGGCGGGGATGTCGAGGTGGATATCATGGAGGATGGACTTCTCGTCGACCGAGGCGGTGAGGCCGTCGATGGCGAGCAGCGGAGTGATGGGCATGATGTGCTCCTTGCGGTACGCTCGGACGTTAATCCTAGGAATTATCTCGGATTAAAGATAAGATGAAAACCCGTGAAGTCAAGGTTAATTCCGACTATTTCACTAGGAATTCAGCCCGGACCTCCAAACGGTAGTGTCTACCTGCGAAGATCTAGGCTGTTCGGGCCATCCGGGCGCAGCTGCGCACCGCGGTGGCCGGAGAGGGCGCGCATGCGGAGCGCATCGCCACAAGGTGCGCACAACGTGAGGGGGTAGCAGATGCTCATTTCTTCCAAGGGACGCTATGCCCTGCGCCTCATGGTCTACATCGCCGCCTTCGGCGGGTCCGAGGGAAAGGTCGCCCTGCGCGAGATCGCCGACGGCGAGGACATCTCGCTCAAGTACCTCGAGCAGCTCGTGCGCCCGCTCATGCAGGCGGGCTACCTGCGCAGCGTGCGCGGCAAGGGGGGCGGCTACGCGCTCGCCAAGCCGGCCGCCGAGATCCGCGCCGGCGACATCCTGCGCGTGGCCGAGGGGACCACGGCGCCGGTCGCCTGCGAGGGGCTTGAGGGCGCCTGCGCGCGCGCCGGCCTGTGCTCGACGGTGAGGTTCTGGACCGGGCTCGATGCCGTGATCGAGGAGTACGTCGACGGCGTGACGCTCGCCGACCTCGCCCGCGTGCCCGAGATCGACCTGGGCATCTAGCGTTCACGCGCCCGGCCTGCCGCCCGTACCCCTCAAGTTGAACTCGAACCTTAATTGAATTGCGCGAACCTTGCCGGTTCGTATTGACCCCCCATGCGCGCCCTTGACATACTGGGGGAGCCTTCGGGCGCTTGCTGCAACCGTACCGTATCCGCACCAGCTCGCAAGAGCCATCCCAAGGAGGACCGCATGAAGACGCGCCATGTTGCCGTGGCCGCCGGGCTCGCCATCTCGATCGTGTTCGGAGGCGCCCAGATATCGTCCATCGCCTTCGCCGAGCAGGAGGGCGCCGCGCTCGTGCAGGGCGCCGACGCCGCCTCGGCCGCCGGCACGGCGGAAGGGGAGCTGCCCGCTCCCGCCGACTACGACCGCGCCGACTTCTACGAGGAGGCGCCCGCCGCCGTCCCCATGGCGCGCTCCGCCCGCGCCGCCACCTCATCGCTCTCCCCGGTCTCGCTCTCGAGCGAGATGAAGTACTTCACCCAGTACGAGAGCCACGGCAACTACCGGCAGGGCTTCTCGTACGGCGACGGCTACAACGCACTCGGCTATTACCAGTTCGACCGCCGCTACTCGCTCATCCCGTTTTTGCGCGCGGTCTACAGCTACGACCCCGTGACCTACGCGATGCTCGGGCCCGTGCTCGACCGCGCGGACGAGGTCTCGAGCAAGGACGCCTCGATGTACGACGCGGGCACGAAGACCCTCTCCGAGCTGGGAAGGCTCGTCCAGGACGCGTGGTACGCCGCCTACGACGCGAACCCCTCGGAGTTCAGCGCCCTGCAGGACTCGTACGCCTACAACAACTACTACGTGGTGACCGAGCGCTGGCTCGCGAGCCAGGGCATCGACCTCTCCGGACGGGCCGACTGCGTGAAGGGCATGGTCTGGGGCCTCACCAACATGTGGGGCACCGGCGGCGTGCGCCCCGTGCTCGCCGGCGCGAACCTGAGCGACGACATGACCGACCGCGAGTTCGTGACCGCGCTCGCGACGCAGATGACCGACCATATCGCCAAGTACAGCGCGCAGACGCAGTACTACAAGGGCTGGACCAACCGCTACCGCAACGAGCTCGACGACTGTTTGGCCTTCATCGCGGCCCATGAGGCGGCCGCGGGCGGCACCACCGCCGGCTCCGAGGCCGACGGCAGCGGGTCGTCCCCGGCCCCGGGCGGGTCGGCTGACGGGGGCTCCGCCTCCACCCCGGGCGGGGCCGCCGATGGCACCACGGGATCGACCGCGGGCGGCGCGGACGGTGGGGGCTCCGGCTCCACGTCCGGCGGGGCCGCGAGCGGCACGCAGGGCGGCTCGACGGACGGCGTCCAGGACGGGGCCGAGGGCTCCCTTGACGATAGCGCCGGCAGCTCCGGTGGCGACGCCGCGGCCGGCGGGGCCGAGTCCGGTGACGCGACGGGCACGGGCGCCGAGCCCGGCGGCTCCTCGTCGACTCCCGACGGCACGGGCGTGACCTCGGGTGGCGTCGTGAACGGCTCCGCGAGCGTGCGTCCCCCGGCCATGGCGCCCCAGCGCCCGGCGGTGGAGAGCGACGACGGGGAGGAGCCGCCCGCGGAGGCCGCCGAGGCCGATGGCGCCGAGCGCGGCACCTCGGACGGCACGGACTCCGAGGCGCCTGCCGGGCAGGACCCCGCGACCGGGGACACAGACGACGTCGCGCCTGAGGCCCGGGAGTCGGCCGACGCACCGGATGAGGACGGCGCCGATGGGGGCAAGGGCGCTGGTTCCGCCGATGCCACCGCTGCCGCCGACGGCGGGGAGCAGGGGGCCGAGCGCATGCCGCAGACCTCGGACCTCGTCGTCGTCATGGGCCTGGCGAGCGCGAGTTTGGCCACGCTCGGCGCCACCGCCGTCATGGCGGGCGGGCACGGCCTCTCGCGCCGGGACCGCGACGGCGAGTAGGTCGGGTATCCCTGCCGGCCCCGTGCCTGCGGGGTGGGCGACAGATTTTTGCGCACACGGAGCGGGATCCGCCGGGCGGGTCCCGCTCAGCACGTCTCGTGCTGCTTGGTGACGTCGTGGGCGTACACCCACCACAGGAGCTGCTCGTCCGCGCCCAGGGCGGGGTTGGCCTCGCGGCGCTCGAGGTAGAGGTCGGTTT
Organism: Enorma burkinafasonensis; assembly: GCF_902150035.1. Classification (GTDB taxonomy): domain Bacteria; phylum Actinomycetota; class Coriobacteriia; order Coriobacteriales; family Coriobacteriaceae; genus Enorma; species Enorma burkinafasonensis. The sequence continues at coordinate 303,792 of NZ_LR597501.1, read as the reverse complement.
CGTGCCTGCCGAAGCGCACGCGGTAGCGCGCGGTCTGCCGCCCGCGGCTCATCGTGCCGAAGCCGCCCGCATCGATGACCTCGTCCACGCGGAAGCTGCGCCCGTCCTTCCACATAATGCAGACGGGCTCGATCGCGCCGTCTCGCCCGAAGCGGGCGTAGACGTCGACGTACTCGCGGTGGACCCGCCGCTTGGTGCCGTATGTCGAGGACCGGTACTCCATGACCCCATTATCGAACAGAAGTTCGCGTTTGCCTACCGAACACGAGATGGAATCGACGTGCGCGGAGCGGGCGGTGTCCCCGCGGTGCGGTAGTATAGTAGGAACATCTGTTCGATATGGGAGGGGGATGCACATGGCGGCCGCCGCGCGCACCTACATCTGCATCGACCTCAAGAGCTTCTACGCGAGCGTCGAGTGCACCGACCGCGGGCTCGATCCGTTTACGACCGACCTCGTGGTGGCCGACCCCGAGCGCAGTGCCAACACCATCTGCCTGGCCGTCACCCCCTCGCTCAAGGCCAAGGGCGTGCGCAACCGCTGCCGCGTGCGCGACATCCCGGAGGGCATGGACTACATCACGGCGGTGCCGCGCATGCGCCGCTACATGGAGGTCTCGGCGGAGATCTACCGCACGTACCTCGAGTTCGTCTCGGCGGAGGAAACCTGGCCCTACTCGATCGACGAATGCTTCATCGATGCGACGCCCTACCTCGTCCATTACGGGCTCGACGCCCGCGCCCTCGTCCGCCGGCTCATCGCCCGCGTGCGCGAGCGGACGGGCATCGCCGCGACGGCGGGGATCGGCCCCAACATGTTCCTGTGCAAGGTGGCGCTCGACGTGATGGCCAAGCACGCGGACGACGGCATCGGCCGTCTCGACGACGAGTCGTTCAGGCGCGAGATCTGGTTCCACCGCCCACTCACGGACATTTGGGGCATCGGGCACGGCATCGCGGGGCGCCTCGCCAAGCGGGGCATCTACGACCTCGCGGGCGTCTGCGCCGAGCGGCCGGAGATCCTGCGCGGCGAGTTCGGCAAGAACGCCGAGGTGCTCATCGACCACGCATGGGGCATAGAGCCCGCGACCGTCGCCGACTGCCGCGCCTATGTGCCGCGGGCGCACTCCCTCACCAACGGCCAGGTGCTCATGCGCGACTACACCTTCGGCGAGGCGCGCACCGTCGCGCGCGAGATGGTGTTCGGGAGCTGCATGGACCTCGCCGAGAAGTACCTCGCCTGCGACACGGTGGGGCTGTGGGTGGGCTACTCGGGCGCGATCCTGCGCACGTGGGACGGCGCGGGCGAGCCGCCCTCCCTGCACGGCGGCGGCCAGCGGCACCTGGGCTGCGTGACGGCGTCGGAGACCAAGATCGCCGCCGCGCTCATGGCGCTCTTCGACGAGACCGTGTCGCGCCGCGCGCCCATCCGCCGCGTGAACATCTCGCTTGCGGGCGTGGTGCCAGCGCGCCTTGCCGCGCCGACGCTCTTCGACGACCTCGCGGCGCTCGAGCGCGAGGAGCGCCTGGCGCGCGCCTCCGTCGCGGTGCGCAAGCGCTTCGGCGCGAACGCGCTCCTGCGCGGGACGAGCCTCAAGCCCGAGGCGAACGCACGCGAGCGCAACCGGCAGATCGGGGGCCACCGTGCGTGAGGACGAGATCCTGGCCGCGCTCGAGGCGGCGTTTCCGGGCGCGGCGCTGCGGGGCGCCCGCGCGGGGGATGCGGGGCCCTGCGCGGCTACTGCCCCCGAGGCGCCCGCTGGCGCGCCCGCGCCGTTCGACCCCGCCACCCGCGCCGCGCTCGATGCCGTTCCCGGCATCGAGGTTTGGGACGGGCTCCGTCCCGCGGAGCGCGCGCGGCGGGAGCGCATCCTCGCCGACATCCGCCGCCGCATCGTCGAGGACGGCCCGCGCCGCGCCGTGCCCGATGCCGACCGCGGCCGCCTCTTCATGCCGTTCGCCGCGCTCACCGGCTACGAGGGCATGATCGCCGACATCGAGGACGAGGTGGGTAAGGGGTAGGGCTGCCTATGGGGGCGTGCGCGCCGCCTCGATCAAGCTACCGCTCCGGCTCGGATACGAGCTCGATGCCGCTCCGGTCGGCGAGCCGTGCGAAGTCCGGGCCGAGCCAGACGCCCGTCTCGCCCGGGCCCAGCACGAGCGGCATGCGGTCGTGCACGGGCGCCACGCTGGCGTTCGGTGCGGTGGTGACGATGGAGAAGCGGCCGTCCTCCTGCACGGCGGCGAGGAGGAAGGCGCGGGCGCCGGGAACGCGGAAGCGGTACTGCCGGCGTACGGGCTTCCCGGTGCGCTCGCTCGCCACGCGCTCGGTGCCATGGCTCTCGTAGAAGGCGCGGACCGGGACGACGCAGCGTCCCGTCGCGATGGCGCCCGACCACATGCCGTGCCCGCGCTCGAGCTGCTCCAGCGCCGACTCGAGCCTCGTGTTGAAGACGGCGCCCGCCTTGCCCTTGAGCGGGAAACCCCAGGCGAGCTCGGCTACGACGAGCCCGTTCTCGCTGGGAAGGTACACCGGGACGCTGGAGCCGGGATGCGCGTCGTGCGCGGGGTCGGGGCGCTCGATGGGCTCGATCGCGTGCACACCCCGCCGCCCGCGCGCATCGAGTGCGGCCTGGGCCTCGTCGGCGGTGAGCGGGCACATCCTGACGCACATTTCGAGCTCCCTACGATCGACTTCTCCGTGCGCGTTAACCAGTGTATCCAATATTCGCAAAAGATTTTTCAAGTAGTTGGTGCCTTATAGCCGATAGGTTGGTAAGCCCTGAGAGGCCCAATCGTTGCACCTGCGCTTTTGCTGAGTTTGCCGGGGCCGTATTCGCTCAGCGTCGCTCAAAGGTACCAACTACTTGAAAAAGTGTTCAAGCGTCCGGGAACAGCGTGTTCCGCGGCCTGTTCGAGCATGTCGGCAAGCGGCTCACCCAGAAGTCCATCGACCGCGCCGTCCCCGTCGTGGGAGGCGTGATCGGGGCGCTGTTCGACACCGGCCAGATGCAGAAGATCCTGGAATTCGCCGACCTCTTCTACCACAAGCGCTTCCTCGTGGAGAAGGCCGTGCGCATCGAGGAGCTCGTCGACGGCGTCCACGAGGTCATCGTCATCGACGACGACGGCCAGGTGAGCTACTCGGTCGAGTAGCCGCCGAGCCGTCTTCCGTGCCGACGCTGCCCGCAGCCTTAGCTGCGAGCTAATGAAATGACCCTTTCGTTTATCGACAATGGAGACCGTCCGAGATAGGGACGGTTTCCAATGAAAGGGAGGAAGCAATGGCTGGTACGGAACAGGGCGCCCCGCGCTCCGCTGCATCGATCGTCGCGTTGGTGCTCGGCATCATCGCGATCCTGATGTCGTGGATGCCCATCATCAACAACTTCGCGTTCGTGTTCGGCGCGCTCGGGCTCATCTTCGGCATCGTCGGGTTGGTGGGGGTCCTGCGCGGCAAGAAGCTCGGCCGCGGCATTGCCATCGCCGCCCTCATCGTGAACGTGCTCTCGATCGCGATCGTGCTGGGCACGCAGAGCATGTACAGCGCCGCACTCGATGACGCGGTGAACGGTCCCGCGGCCACGGGTACGTCGCAGGCGGAGGGCGCCGGTGACGAGGGCGATGCCGAGCCCGCGGATGGCGAGGCGGGTTACACCGACCTCGCCGTGGGCACCACCGTCGAGCTCGAGAACGGTCTTACCGTGACGGTCGACTCGGTCGAGCCGGGCCTCACCAACTACGATGGCTCCACCGTCGTGGGCGTGCACGTGACCTACGTGAACAACGGCGACGACACGGCGAGCTACAACCCTTACGACTGGAAGGGCGAGAACGCCGAGGGCGCCCAGGAGTACTCGACCTACTATTCCGAGGCGGAGGAGAACTTCAACTCGGGCACGCTCGCCGCGGGCGGCACCGTCTCCGGGACCATTTACTTCGAGGGCGATACGGTAAAGGCGCTCTACTTCGGCACGGTGGTTTCCGACGAGCCCACGGCGAGCTGGACGCTCGCGTAGGGGCATATCGTGCCCAACCGGCGTGATACCACCGGCCATCCTCGATGCGAGGACCGGCAGCGCGACCGGGTGCGCGAGGCGCGTTCCCGGTCGCGTGTGCGCCGGCGCAGGTATTGGGGTACAGTGGACGCGAAGCGCGACGACAGGACGGATCGGGGGCAGAAGATGCCGACGTGGCAGATGGAAGATGGCGCCGGCGCCTCCGCTGAGGAGCCGCTCACCGAGGAGCTCCTGCACGAGCTTCTGGCCGCGCCGAGCCCGGTGGCGTTCACCGAGGCGCACGGCATCACCCATCGCGACCTTTCCGGGTACCTCAACCAGCTGCTCGAGGAGAAGGGCTTGAAGCGCGCCGACGTGGTGCGCGCGGCCGGCATCAACGAGACGTTCGGCTACCAGATCTTCAAGGGACAGCGCAAGGCGTCGCGCGACAAGGTGCTCCAGCTCGCCTTCGCACTCGGTTGCGATGTCGTGGAGACGAACCGCCTGCTCAAGGCCGCCGGCGTGAACGAGCTCTACTGCAAGGACCGGCGCGATGCGATCGTGCTCTTCTGCATCGACCGGGGATTGGGCCTGCAGCGCACCGACGAGGAGCTCTACCGTTTCGGCGAGGAGACGCTCGGGGCCTGATGACCTGGCGGCAGCCCCGCCGTTTGGGTCCGCACCGTCCGGCTTTCGGTCCGCGCGCTTTGCTACGATAACCGGTATGAAGACGCTTGACGACATACCCCCGACCGCTCCCGCCGCCCCTGCCGATGCGGCCCACGAGGACCTCGAGGCCTACCTGGGCGCGCTCGACCGCGACGCAAACTACCGCTTCGAGCGGCGGCTCGGCTCAGGCGAGGACGGCACGGCGACCGAGCTCGTGCGCTTCGTGGGCGCGAACGGGTCGGCGTTCGGCCCGTTCGTTCGCAAGCGCATCCCGCTCGAGACGGGCGTGGGCACGGCTTACGAGGACATCTATGCAGCGCAGCGCACCGGAAGGCGCTTTCTGCACATCCCGCGTATCGTCGAGTGCTACAAGACCTCGTTCGAGCTGGTCGTGATCAGCGAGTACGTGCCCGGCGAGAGCCTTGCCGAGCTCGTCGGGCGCACGGGGGCGGGCGAGCGGCTGGCGTGGCGCATCATGCCGGGGCTGTGCGATGCGGTGGGCGAGCTGCACGAGTCGTTCGACCCGCCCATCATCCACCGCGACCTCAAGCCCGCGAACGTCATCGTGTCGGAAGATGCCGTGACCCTCATCGATTTCGGCATCGCGCGGCGCTTCCGGGCGGACGCCTCGACCGATACCGTGCGGTTCGGCACGCGCGCCTATGCACCGCCCGAGCAGTACGGGTTCGGCCAGACGAGCGAGCGCAGCGACGTCTACGCGCTCGGCATGGTGATGCTCTTCTGTTGCACGGGCGAGACGGGACAGGGTCCCTTCGACGTGGACGCGCTCATCGCCCGGGGGCTGAGCCGTGAGGCGGCGGCGGTCGTCGCACGCGCCTGCTCGTTCGATCCCGCGGGGCGCTTCGCCTCGGCGCGCGAGATGGGGGAGGCGCTTCGCCGCGTGACGCCGCTGCGGGGCGCCGCGGGCACGCGTCCCGGCCCCTTGACGGCAGCCCCCGTTCCCGCGGTGCCCGGCGCGCCCAAGGCGCCGTTTTCCGAGACTCCAGCCAGCGGCCTGCCCGCTCCCCAGGGCGGGGGCGAGCCTATGCGCTCACCCGGTCCCATCGAGCGCATGCCGCGCGTGGTCGGGATCATCTGGGACGTTTTCCTCGCGCTGTGCGCCGGCATGGCGGTGCAGTACGGCATCGAGTCCACGTTGAGCCCCGAGATCGGCTCGCTCGCGGGCAAGCCCTCCTGGTACGTCTTCGCCGTGAACTGGCTCCTCACCGCGCCGATCGTACTCGGCGGCATCTACCTGGCGCTCGATCGGCGCCCGCTTGCGCGCATCTTCCCGCGCTACGCGCATCGCACGCGCGCCGCCGATGCCAAGGCGATCTGCCTTTTCGTCGCCGCGATGTTCGTCCTCGTGCTGGCGGTCTCGCTCGCCACCGGGATGTAGGCACCCTGCCTTGCGCGTCACGCCCCGCTGGGCGAGGGCAAGCGGTCCGTCTCACCGCCTGAGCGGCCGCGGGGCCTCCGTATACCCTTACCGGCTACAATGGGGGAAGCTGCTGGTATCGATGGCTCGCGGGCGGCGCATGCCGCCAAGGGGGTGGGGTCCATGTTCTGTCCCAAGTGCGGCGCGCGCAACGATGATGACGCGCGGTTCTGCGGCGCCTGCGGAGCGTCGTTCGCGGAGCGCGCGGCATCGGGTGGCGCTATGCCCGCGCCTGTGCCGGTGCCGCCGCGGCGCAAGGTGCCCTTCGCGCTCATCGCCGTGGGCCTGCTCGCGATCGCCCTCATCGCGGGCGCGGTCTTCTTCGCCGTCCGCTTCCTCTCAGGCGGCGCATCCGTTGAGGAGCTCGCCAACATCGCCTCGCTGACCTACGGAAGGGCGGCGGCGGACGACGGCTACGACTACTTCTACTCCTCCGAGATCCATGCGATCTGCCGTGCCAAGCCCGGGGCGGACGTCGAGCGCATCCTCGAGATACCGATGAACCGCGACCACGGCTACGAGGCGCCTGAGTTCTACGTGATGAACATCGCCGTCTCCGAGGGGAACGTCTTCTATGTGACGCTCGCCTACGACACCTACAGCGGCTCCTCGCGCTACGAGCTGCGCTGTATGCGCGCCGACGGCAGCGAGGACCGCTCGGTGATGGAGGTCGAGACCCCTGAGGGCGGTTTCTCGACCGTGAACGGGCTGTTCGCCTACGACGGCCGCGCCTACATGGCGGTGTACCGTTTCGGCGAGTACGAGACCACGGAGATCGAGATCGTGAGCGCCGATGCCGCCGGCGAGGACGTGCGCACCGAGTGCGCGCTCGAGGGGGCGGACAACGGCGCGGTGCTCATCACGCCGGAAAAGATCTACTACACCGAGAGCACCTACGTCTCCCAGGGCGATTCCCACGCCGCGCTCTACGCGCGCAACATCGATGGGAGCGGCTCCGAGTGCCTGTACCAGCGCGACAACGCCACGATCAGCCGCCTGGCGCTCGTGGGCGACGACGTAGTCTGCTACGAATACGACTCGACGCGCCAGGCGTTCCGCATCCTGCGCATCGGCGACGGCGAGGAGCCCGAGGTCGTCTACCGGGCATCGCGCAACGAGGGGGCGAACCTGCTCACGTGCTCGGACGACACCGTCTACCTCATGACCTACGAGCTCGACGAGAACATGTACGACATTACCGAGTGGGATCTCGTCGCGGTGCCGATCGCCGGCGGCGAGAAGCGCACCATCGCCGAGGGGCTCACCTACTACAACCCGACGGCAGCGGTCATGAACGGGCATCTGCTGCTGATCGAGAACGGCCAGGACGTCGATAGCACGGGCATGGTCGTCGATGCGATCGACCTCAAGGACGGCACCGTCATCGAGAGCTACGTGTAGGCGACCGCCGCGGTTTGAGCCGGGCTCCGGCAGAGTGAGCCGTCCGCGAACAGCTTCACGAAAAAGCCCCCGTCGCGTGAGCGGCGGGGGCGAGTCGCGTACGTTCGAGCGGCCCTAGATGCAGTTCATTTGCGAGCCGACCTTGTTGTACCAGTCCTGCCAGGTGGGCGGGCAGTAGCGCTGGGCGGCGGCCACGGTGAGCGTCGGGCCGTACATGTTGCGCAGGTAGCGAACGTGGGCGGTGATGCCCTCGTCCCAGCTGCCGAAGGCGCGGAAGCCGCCGCCGGCGGCCGTCCAGCCCCAGGCGTTGCAGGTGTTGGCGCAGTAGCGGCCCTTGGTGCTCTCGATGCACGAGATCGCGGGAGACCAGCGCGGGTCCACGCCGTAATCCCAGGCGGCGGTGGCGAACGTGGCGCCATGGCCGGCGAGCGGGGAGCCCGCGAGATAGGCGTCGATGCGCCCGGTCCACTCGGCGATGAACTCCTCGCGGCTCATGTTCCAGTTGACGGCGCCGCCGGTGACGACGGTGTTCGCGGTCTGGCCGGACTGGTTGGCGGTGTTGTAGGGGTTGTCGCCGTTCGAGTCCTCCGTGCTCTCGGCCGGGGAGGTGTCCTGCGCGGCGAGGGCGGCGGCGAGCTCGAGCGCGGCCTCGGCCTCGGCCTGGGCCTGGGCGTCGGCACGGAGCTGCTGCGCCTCGGCGAGGGCGTCGGCAGCGGCCTGCTGCTGCTCCTCGAGCTGGCGCTTCTGCTCATCGAGCTCGGCCTGGGTCTGCTCGAGCTCGGACTGGGTTGCGTTGAGCTCCTCGATGGCCTCGACGTTGGAGGCCTGGATCTCATCCATGTACACGCAGGTCGTGATGAAGTCACTCATGCTCTCGGAGTTGAGGACCATGGTCACGAGCTGGTTGGAGCCCGTCTGGTACTTGTACATCTCGCGCATGGCCTCGCTGGCGGCCTCCTGCTGGACGGGAAGCTGCTCCTGGAGCTCGGCGATGGCGGCGGTGTTCTCGTCGATCTGGGCCTGGAGCTCCTCCAGGTTGGCGACGGCCTCGTCGTACGCCGCAGCGGAGTCCTCGACCGCCTGGGCGGCGGACTCGAGCTGCGCCTGGGTCTCGGCGGAGATGGCATACGCGGAGAGGGGAGCGATCATCGGCGTGGCGGTGAACGCGACGGCGAGCGCCGCGCACGTGAGGGCGCGGGCCGGCTTGCCGGCGATCACCTTGATGATGGAACGCTTGGTATCACGCATAGAGGTCCTCGACAATCTGCTTGCCTTAAACGCAGCAACGATTATAGTATGCGTTTCGAGATCAATAACACCCCAGGCAAAGTTTAAGGCTCAAGTTGAAGGTTTAGGATGGGACGCAACCTGCGGGTTTGGCGAGTCGTTGAGAAACGATGGAGTTTCAAGTTCACCTTTAAGGTTAAGGATGGCTGACGGATTCACTAACTTTTGGTGGCTTACGCTGCCAAATACTTCCCGGTACGGACAGTACGCTGGTCCCTGTGCTAGCATGGATTCCGATTAATCAACTGGCCTCGATGCAGGTGCGGAGACGCACGGGTGCCTATGCGCCCAGGGGAATGGGGTGAGAGTCCCCAGCTATACCAGTAACCGTAATTCGCGGTGCCGTGGGGTCGCGTCGCAGATCGGACGATGCGCACGGTACGGTTGCGATAAGCCGGATCGCCTCGCATCGGTCGTGCACGTGCGCGTCATGGCCCTGGGGGAAAGGGGTCCGGCATGTTCGGACGCAATCGCGGACGCACCGCAAGCTCGGCTGCAACGACGTCGCATCGGCATGGTCCGCTCGGTAGTACTACTAATATGTTCGTGCGCAGTGCGCGGCGGGTGCTATGCTTCGGACTGGTTGGCCTCATGCTTTGGGGCCAGGCTCCTTCCGAGCTCTGGGCTACCGGCGTCGAGGGCATCGCGGATGCTGTTGCGACATCGGGAGAGAGCCTGGGCGAGGGCTCTAATCCGGGGTCTGGTGCCAACGGCCAGGGCTCTGAGCCCCAAGGCGGCGATTCCGCGGAAGGCGCTAATTCGAATTCGAGCGGTTTGGGTGATGGGCCTAGCTCCGAGGGATCGAGCCCGACCACGTCGACTGATGCTGTGCGGACGGACGAATCTAGCACTTCGAATTCGGAGACATCCGGCGGCAATGGCGACGCTGCCCAAGGCGCTTCCAACGAGCGCTCTTCGGCTTTGAGCACTGAAGGCGTACAACTTTCAGGCGTCGAACTCGAAAACACCGAACCGCTCGAGGGCCAGGTCGAGATTTACTCGGTTGTCATCCAGAATCCGGCAGACGAGAGCTCGGTCTTCCGTGTGGGCGATCAGGCAGTTGCCAAGGCGCGCGAGAAGGGTACTCCTTCTGGCATCTACATCGACCCGGAGCTACTGACGTTCCAGTGGCAGGTGTCCGATACGAAGAACGGGACCTACCAGGATCTCGATGAGGCAACTTCGGATACGCTGGAGATCGATGAGTCCCTTGAGGGGAAGTTCATCAAATGCGTCGTCTCGGCGAAGGTTGGGACGAGCACGTATGCGCGTACGGTAAACCTGCCCATTGCCGCTCGCGATGCGGTGAACGTCACGTCCGTTGCGCTCGATGCGTCCGGCAAGGTCAACGTGGGCGACACGCTTACGGCAACCGCCACGGCCTCGACGGACGATGTTACCAACGACAGCCATGTGACCTGGTCGTGGTACTACGGCGATAGCTCGTATGCGACAAATACCAGGATCGAGGGGGCCTCGGGCAACACGCTCGTGGTGACCGAGGACCTTCTGGGCAAGTATATCGAGGCGCGTGCGGATGGTGGCTTTGGTGAGGAGGATTCCTCGGTTGTCGGCCCGGTGGTGGAACCGGGAGCGGTCGAACTCTACCAGGTCACGGTGGCGGGCGATGCGCGCATTGGGTCCACGCTCACGGCGACGGCCTACAAGGGCAACTCGTACACCGAGGTCTCTCCGGGCGATGTGGTCCGTTATCAGTGGCAGTACGCCGATAGCAAGACCGCGTCCGACTCCGCGTTCACGGACATTCCGGGCGCGACCGACTCGACGTATGTCATTACCGCGGACATGCAAGGCAAGTACCTGCGTGTACGCGCCACGAGCGATGGCTCGGTGGTAAGCACCGAGAAGCCCTATTACGGCAGCACGAAGCGGGTTGATCCGCTGGGTCCGGTGACCATCGCCGGGCAGTATACGCTCACGGCTGTCGAGCTTGAGTCCTCAGGCCAGGCGGGCCAGGTGGGCAACACCATTACGCCCACGGCCATGGTTGAGGGCGCGTATTACGGCGACGACCCGGCGCCCGAAGACGCCGCGCTTACGTTTGTATGGGAGGTTCAGGACGAGGACGGTAGCTGGTCCCGCCTGGAGGGCGTTATCTACGACGCGTCGACCGGTGAGCTCGAGCTAAGCGATGCGCTGGTGGGCAAGGTTTTGCGCGTAAGCGCGTCCGCGCTCGACAACACCGTTACCTCGGCAAGCTTCACGGTGCTTGCAGCGGACACCTACGACTTGCTGCGCGTAACCACGTCGCCCCTTATCAACAGCTCCACCACGCAGCTCTTCACGGGCGACACCGTTAGCGCAACGGTGCAGGCCAAGCGGCTTGACGGATCAACGACCACGGGCGACGTGATTACCAGCGATGTTTCCATTCAGTGGTACGCGGCGGATGCTGCCGACGGTGAGTTCGCGCCCATCGACGGCGCGGATACGGCACAGCTTACCTTGACGTCGGACCTTGCCGGCAAGTACCTCAAGGTCGTAGCGACGAGCGGAGATTCTGTGGTCGAGATCGTCTCGGCCAATCCTGTTGTCGATGCAGACTCCCTTGCGGGTATCACGGCCAAGCTACAGGACGAGAACTGGCGTCTGGAGCTCACCTACGGCGTGGACACGAACGCCAACGAGGTGCTCGAAGCCCAGCTTGCGGAGATGGGCATCACCGATGTCGAAGTGAGCGTTGCATCGGTTGAGGTCAGAACGCCTAACGATGCCGCCGAGCTCGGTATCTCGACCGCGGCTGATGCTACCAACGGCGACATCACCTACTTCTTCATGGATCCCGACGATCTCACGGGATGGGCTGGTTTCACCTCGTACCAAGCAATCACGCCTACCTTCACGCTATCCCGCGGGGGCGAGAGCGTAACGTTCACACCCGGCCGTGCCACCACCATGCCGTGGGATGAGGCGCGCGTGCGTGCGATGCTTGTGCAGGACGCCGCGGAGGCCCTTGCCATCGGGTTTGCTGAGGGTGATGCAGCCGATGCCGTCACGCAGGACATGATGTTGCCGGCCGAGCTTTCCGGCAAGAGCTGGTCCGAGGTTTCCTGGTCCTCTTCCAACACGGACGCCGTCAGGGTTACTGGTTACAGCTGGGACGACGCGTACACCGGCGACGTTACGCGAAGCTCCGTCGATGCCGAGGTCACGCTCACAGCGACGGTGGGCATCTCGGGGTATGGCGCCCCTGAGGTCACGGTGGACGTGCCGTTCACGGTGACGGTGAAAGCTGACCCTGCGGCGGTCGAGCAGGCACGTGCGGAGCTGCAGGCTAAGGTGGACAAGGCCTTCTCCGCCGAAGCGCTCACCTACAGTGAGGATGGTTCCGCGATCGATGCGTCCGCGGTGTCAGGCGACCTTCAGCTGCCGCGGCCCGGCACCATAGCGGTCGACGGAAAGTACTACTCGGTAACATACACTGCCTCCAATGATGCCGTTCAGATCAACGGATACCGCGGCAACGTGTACCAACCGCTGCCGGGCGAGCAGGGCGAGCCGGTCGAGCTCACGCTCACGGTGACCAGCAAAGACAACCCTGAGGTTACCGCTAGCAAGACCATCGAACTCGTCGTTGCTCCGCTCGATGCTTCTGACCTCGAGGCCGAGCGCGACCTCATGGATGCGGCCAAGGCAGGCTATGCCGCCGCCATCTTGAACGGCCAGAACGTAAACGCCGTCACGGGCGACCTCGCCACGTTCCAGAAGGCCTATCTCGACGAGAACGGTGAGCTTGCTTGGGCGCGGGATTACTCGACGGCCAACGCCGCCGGCGACGGCATCGTTACGGACGACCTCGAGCCGGACGACGACATGGGCGTCGTTGCCGGCCACTGGTACAAGTCGAGCAACGCGACCGTCATCGCGCACGACACGCTTGCCGTCACGAGGCCCGCGCGCGACACCCAGGTGACCATCACGAGTCAGCTTTCCAGCGAGCGCTATGCCCGCTATGCCGAGCGCTATGCGGACGACCCCACCTGGGGCCCGGTGTTTGCGGAGCTCACGGGCCAGACCGTGACGGCGACGGTGACCGTCCGGGGGACCTCGGGCTCCACGGAGCAGGGCATCTCGGTGACCGCCCAGGTGGTGGGCGTCGATGCCTTTGGGGACGATGAGGTGTGGGCCGCGCCCGCTAGCATCGAGGTTGCCCAGGGCACCACGGCTGCGGAGCTCACGGAGACTCTTTTGGCCGAGGCGGGCCTCGAGGCGGATGCGCAGACAAGCGCGTACGGTTGGTATCTGAACAGCATCACCTCGCCGGACGGCCGCGTGCTCGCCTACGATGACGCCACGGGCAAATACTGGCAGCTGTTTGTGAACGGCACCGCGTCTGCTGTGGGCGCAGGCGACGTCACCTTGCAAGCTGGCGACGAGATCGTGTGGTACTACTCGGCCTACGGTGCGTCGCTCGACGATATCGGTACGGCCAAGGTCACTTCGATCGTGCAGGTTATAGGCCCGGATGCTGAGGGCGCAGACACCTCGTGGGTGGGGCTTACCGAGGTCTCCCTGCCCGAAGGTTCCACGGCAGCGGACCTCACGGAGCGCGTGCTCGATGCGAGCAGCCTTGAGCACGTGGCAGACGGCGAGGGGACCGGGGCGTACCTCCTCTCGTCCATCACGTCGCCCTATACCGGTGCCGCGCTTGGCTGGGATGAGGCGACGGGCAAGTACTGGCAGCTGTTCGTCGACGGCGAGCCCGCACCGGTGGGCGCCGGGCAGATTGTGCTCGAGCCAGGTAGCCAGATCGTCTGGTATTACTCGGCGCGGGGCACCGACCTGCCCCAGAACGACGTCCAGGTGGATCAGGATGCCTGGGACGGCCGCCCGAGCGATTGGGAAGCTGAGTGGGAGGGGTTCGCCCCGGGTGCTGTCGAGAACGACGGCACGCCCACCGAGGGCGGCGAGCTCGCCTGGAGCGTCGACGTGGGCAGCGACATCTCGTCGTCCGTCTACGCGAGCGACCCCGTTATCGTGGAGGGGCGCTTGTATGTAGCCGTGGGCGACAAACTCAAGGTCTACAACGCTGCGACCGGGGCGTCGCTGGGGTCCGCCGTGCTTGCGACCTCGATCGACTCGGCGGCGCGTGTGGTGTATAGCGACGGCCTCATTGTCGTGCCGCTTCACGGCGGACGCCTCCAGGTGCTGAGGGCCGATACGCTCGTGACGGTCACCCTCACCGATGTTCTTGCCGAAGGGCAGCAGAGTCTCTCCTCGATCACGGTCGTGGGCGGGTACGCGTATTTTGGCACGACGAACGCCGCGGGTGATGCGGGCGCCTTCTTCTGCGTGAACCTGCGCACCGGGGCCGTGCGGTGGTCGAGCACGGGCTCCGGGGATGCCGGGTACTACTGGACGGGCGCGGAGCTCACCGGGGATGTCCTGGTCACGGTGGACGGCAGCGGCACGGTGCGTTCGATCGACCCGGCGACCGGCGACGTTTTGGCCGAGCTTCCCCTGGGCTCTACGGTCCGCTCCAAGCCCGTTGCGGACCCCGATGACCCGTCCGTGCTCTATGTGACCTCGCGCGATGGTGTGCTCCACAGGATTGCCCTTGGGGAGGACGGGTCGCTTTCCAAGACGGGCGGCGTCTCCTTTGCCGCGTACTCGACATCGACCCCTACTATCACCGGTGGACGGGCGTACGTGGGCGGCACTTCGGCGGATAACGGCGGCGTGCTCGCGGTGATCGATCTGGCGAGCATGCAGGTCGCCTATAGCGTGACGACCTATGGCGAGGGCACGTCGCTGCCTGGCGCGGTCATGTCCACGCCGACCGTCTCGGTGCGCGATGGCGCTGTGTACGTCTACTTCACCTGCAACGCGCCGTCCGGCGCCGCCTATCTCTACCGTGTTGGCGATAGCGTCGCCAAGCTGCTCTACCTTCCGTCTGGTAGCGCGGCGGAATGGTGCACCGCTAACGTGGTCGTGGGTGCAGATGGCGCGGTCTACTACCTGAATGACTCTGGCTACCTGTTCAAGCTCCTGCCGGGGTCTGCCATCGTCGAGCCCGATGAGTCGGGCTCCGGGGATGCGCCGGGCGAGGATGGCGCGGGGAACACGGCTGGCTCGTCCACGCAGATTCCGTCGCTGCGCACCTCGCTCAACGGCATGATCGGCGGCGCGGCGGGCTCTGCCGAAGGGTCGCTGCTTGGCAGATTCGCATCGGACGCCCCGGTCGCGACGTTGCTCGATGGCGAGGAGGCCGTGGCTGCTACGTCGGCCACGCGCGACGGGGTGCCGCTCTGGCCGTTTGTGGGTATGGGACTTGGCGCCTTGGTCCTCGCTGCAGCGTGGATGACGGGACGCCGGCGCGAGAAGGGAGAAGGCCATGCGTAGCAGCCTCTTTCGGGTGTCGCCTGCGCGCCTTGCCGTGGCACTTGTTGCTGCCGTGTTGATCGCGGTGTGCGCATGGTGCGCGGGGATCTATGCCGCCGGCGGGGACCCCTTGGCGTTCCTCTCGTCGGAGCTGTTCAACACCGTGGCGGACGACCAGGCGTCCGATGCCGACCAGGCAGACTCCGCTTCGACTGCCTGGTCCCCCGCGGTCGAGGACATCGATGCCGCCCTGCGCGGCCTCGCATTCGATGGTGACGATGTTTCGCTGGACGCCGAAGAGGAGCTTTCGGTCGTCGTCTCTTCCGGAGGCGTGTGGGTGGAGTCCAAGGTTGCCGGCGACCTCGCAGATGCTGCTGAGCTCTCCGCACGCCGCACGGCCGCCTTGGCATCTTGGCTGGGTGAGCAGGGCGCGGATGGGTATCGTGTCACGTGGATTGCCGAGGACGCATCCGGCTCCGTGATTGCCGCCTATTGCATGGACGCTTCGCAGGCCCCTGCTAGCGGTGGCTTGGCGGAGCTCGTCGCTGCGTGCAGCGCCTATCGGTTCTCGGACGCATGCTTCGATGCCCTTGCCGCATCCGGCATAGCGCAGGCTTCCGGCGAGGCTCCGGTGTTACCCGACGGCTCGGAGATTCCATTTAGGGAGGCGTCCGGGTCGAACGGGTCCTCTGCTTCCGGCGCCTCGCAAGAGCAGGGGAGTGACACGGCTTCCACCAGCGGGGGGTCGTCGGACGCCAGCATCTCGGTCGCCATTACGGTCGATGGTTCATCGGTGGGTGCAGGGAGCTCTTCTGCCAACCTTTCGCTCGTCGCCGGCTCCACGGTCTACGACGCCCTGCTAGCGACGGGCATCAGCGTGAACGCCCAATCGACGGCGTACGGCATATACGTCTCCGCCATCGCGGGCCTCGCCGAGAAAGAGCACGGCGATATGAGCGGATGGGTGTATACCGTGAACGGCAATAGCATCAACACCAGTGCGAGCAACTACGTGCTGTCCGATGGCGATCAGGTCCGTTGGTTCTACGTGACGTCTTAGTGCGGTTTGCTCGGCGAATTCTGCAGCGGCAAACTCGAGAGATAGCGCATCGGTAACAGAAAGGCCAGTCGAAAGGCTGGCCTTTTGCATACGCATGGTAGTGTCGAGAAAGTTGGTGTATGGGTCGATTCTGCAAGCAGGCTGGCCATCACCCTAAATCCTTAACCAACCCCATCCTATGCCGCCTCCAGCTCGTCGGCAAGCTCGAGGCTGGCCTCGATCGCCTTCTTCGCCACCGAAAGCCACTCATCCCGCCTCTCCGGCGAGGCCGCCTCCGCCGCCCCCTGCTCCTCGTAGAGCTCGGACATCGCCCCCGCGGGGAAGTAGCGCGCGTCCGACCGCGCCTCGTCCTGGTCGCACATGACCGCTCCCGCCAGCCGCTCCAGCGACGCCGTGCTCGGGAACGCCTGCACCACGCGCGCCCTGCGCTTTATCTCCCTGTTGGCCCTCTCCTGCACGTTGTTGGTGCGCAGGCGCTTCCAGTGGCCCGGAGGGAAGTCGAGGTGAGCGAGGGCGTCTGGCTCGGCGCCCCCCAGGATTCTCGCCGCCTCCGGGCAGCACCCCTCGAGCATGTCGACCGCCAGGTGGTAGGCGGCCCTCACCGCCCCGGCCTCCTTGAGGCGGAAGACCGGCGCCACCATCTTGCACACACGCCTGACGCGGCCCCTCGACACGGGCGCGGCGCGGGCGCAGTCGCGCATGAGGTGCACGACGCAGCGCTGCCACGCCGAGCCCTGAAAGACCTCCTCGATGGCCCTCCTCAGGCCCTCGTGCGCGTCGGATGTGACGAGCTGGACCCCCGTCACGCCGCGCGCCCTGATCCTCCTCAGGAAGCCGACCCAGGAGTCGTAGCCCTCGGTGTCCACGACGGAGACGCCCAGCACGCGCCGCCAGCCGCCCTCGTCGCAGCCGATGGCCGTGACCACGGCCGTCGAGGCGACGCGGCGGTCCCTGCGGCACTTGACGTAGGTGGCGTCCACCCACAGGCACGGCATCCCGAGCGCGCCCAGCGGCCGCGAGACGAGCTCCTCCACCTCGGCGTCCAGGTGCTCGCAGATCGCGCTGACCTGGTCCTTGGAGAGGCGCTCGACGCCCATCGCCGCGGCGGCCTTCTGCACCTTCCTCGTGCTCGTGCCGGTCGCGTGCATCTCGCTGACCGCCGCCACGATCGCCCTGTCGACCCTCTGGTAGCGCTCGATCGCGTCGCCGGGGAAGAAGCTGCCGACGCGCAGCTTGGGGATGCGCAGCGTGAGCGTGCCGACGCACGTGACGAGGGGCCGCTCCCTGTACCCGTTCCCGCTGTTGCCGGTGGCGTCGCAGAGCTGGTCCGCCTCGGCGGGCATGATCTCGTTGACCACGGACTCGGCCAGCGATCTCAGGAGCTCCTGCATGTTGATGAAGCCGTCCTCGAAGCGGGGAAGCGCGGGCGGGAGAATCGCCGACTCTGGTATGCTGTTCATCGCGGTCGTTGCCTTTCTCTAGAACCTGTAATGTCGCGATTTCAGATTCTAGGCAATGGCCGTTTCGCTTACAGGCAGCGTCCTCTTACACCAACATTTCCGACGTGATCGGTTCTGCCGCGGCGCCACGCGTTTTCGCGCCTCCTCCTCCATCGGGATGGGCATGCTCTATGTGGTTTACCTAGACACTTCTTTCGATTTTGTACGACTGTTTGCGGCCTTTTCTGGCATCTTTGCCTCAAGGGGCGCCGCCGCATGGGAAAAGCCCAGTTGAGGGCTTCTCGATTTTGGGGCGAACATAGGCCAATCGTACAAAATCGAAAAATGTGTCTGGGTCGCCGATGGGATGGCCGAAATCGCAGGCTCCGGTCGGGAGATAGCGTACCGATCCCGCGGGTTTCCGAGCGGCATCCCATGGAGGGTCGGGTCCGTAGCGCGAAAGCGCCCCGATGACGAAAACGCCAGCCGCGAGGCTGGCGTTTCAAGGTTCGTTGCCGGTCGGGTGCGTCGCGCTATTTCACCGCGGTGAGGAACTTCCTGCGGCTGAAGTAGTTGTACCAGGTCACGCAGAAGGTGGCGATGACCTTCATGGCCTGATAGGCCACGTTCAGCATGGTGACGCCCACGAACATGAAGACGTCGGTGAGGCCCAGACCGATGGCGGAGAGGATGGCGAAGATGGTGAACTCGCGCTTGCGGCTCATGTCATCGCGATGCGGGAACACGTAGCGGACGCTGAGCGCGTAGTTCAGGGCGACGGAGATCAGAAACGAGATGCTCGTGCTCACGAGGTAGTCGACGCGGCAGACGTCGGTCAGGAACACGAGGAGCAGCCAGTCGACCGCGAAGGAGATGATGCCCACCACGGCGAACTTGAGGAACTGCTGGGTCCCGGGGTATTTAAGCGTATCGAGCACGCGATCACTCCGTATCGTGGCATGCCATGCGCCCTATGCGCATCGGTCGCGTCGCAGGTAGTGACTATAGTCCATCAGTAAAGGTTTTGTAAGTCCAGGTAAGGGTTTATACCGATAACGCAGAAAAGCACGACGAAATCTGCGCATTTCGCACGGGATTCCCGGGGATCCGCGCGGGCGGCGGCCCCTACGCGCCATGCTCCTCGAGGAAGACCTTGCGCGTCACGAAGTTCCAGACCATCACGACCGCGGTGGCGAAGATCTTCACGAGCCGGTAGTCGAGCGAGGCCCATTCCGTCCCCGCCCACATGAGCACATCGTTGATGATGAGGCCAATGATGGAGAGCACGACGAAGATGACGAACTCGCGCGTGCGGCTCATGCCCTCGCGATGCTGGAAGACGTAGCGCATGCTGGCGAGGTAGTTGAACACCACCGAGACGGTGAACGAGATCGTCGCCGACGCGACCGGGTTCATGCCGAAGACCTCGGTGAGGAACACCATCACGCCGAAATCGATGAAAAACGCGATGACGCCAACGACGCCGAACTTCATGATCTGCGCGACGAGCTTGCCCATGGTGTGTCTCTTCCGTCTCCAACCGTGTCTCCGACCGACGTATTATAGCCGACCGCCTGCCGCGGATACCGTGACGCGGCAGACGCCGGTATCGGCGCGCCCGCCCGCGCCCCGTCAGCGCTCCTTGATGAGACCCGTGCGGTACGCGTCGAGCAGCATCCTGAGGTCCTGGATCTGGTTGCGGATCTCGGCGCCGGTGTCGGTGTCGGCGACCATGATGCGGCGTTCGGCGGAGGCGAAGCGGTTGGTCTCGCTGTGGATGTCGGCGTTGTGCGTGATGGCCTCGGTGACGTTCTTGAACGCCTCGTGCGCCTTCAGGCGCATGCCGCGCGAGCTCGAGATCAGGGTGTAGCCCGCGATGCCGGTCTTGGGGTGGTATGCCGTGCAGAAGCCGCCGTCGATGACGAGCAGCTTGCCGTCGGCGCGGATGGGCTTCTCGCCGCTCGTGGTCTTGACGGGCGTGTGGCCGTTCACGATGTGCCCGCGCTCGGGCTGCACGCCGAACTCGCGCATGATCGCGTCGCAGCAGGCGGGGTCGTTCGTGAGGGTGAAGTACGGGTCCATGGGCTCGCGCCAGGTCGCTTGGTCCTCGATGAACGAGCGCTCGAACGTCTTCACGTGGCGCCCCGAGAGCGGCGAGCGAAAGCCGATCCAGAGGTACCACATCCAGTCGAGGGCGGCGCGGTCGCGCGTGCGCCAGGCGCGCCGGGCGATGCGGTCGCAGAAATCGAGGTAGTCGCGGCCCGAGCGCCAGGTGCCCTCGCAGTTGATGCTCGCGAAGGTCCCGTCCTCGTTGAGCGGCACGCAGCCGTGGAAGAGCAGGTTGTTGTTGCTCACGAGGTATACCGAGCCGCGCCGGTACAGGTAGTCGATATGGCGCTTGAGGTGGTCGGTGCCCGTGAACTCGTCGACGAGCTTGCGCACGATGCGCTCCTCCTCGGCCGTGAGCTCGTAGGGGCGCTCCGGGTCGAGGGTGGGGAAGTCGCTCGTGACGAGCGGGTGGGTCCGCCCGTCGATCTCGACCGTGCCGGCCTCGAGGTCGATCTTGCCGAGCAGGAGCCGGTCCTCCATGTCGAACTCGGGGTGCCGGGCGATGATCTGCCCCTCGAGCTTGAACAGCAGCACGTCGACGGCCTTCATGAGCGGCGTGATTCGCTCGCCGGCGCGGTAGGTGCGGTCGGCGAACGACATGAGGGCGCGCAGCGAGATACCGTAGTCGTTTTCCAGGATCTCGTAGTTGCCGTAGCGCAGGTTGTTGCGCAGGACCGTCACGATGCACGCGGCGTCCCCCGCGGCCGCCCCCATCCAGAGGATGTCGTGGTTGCCCCATTGGATGTCGGTGCGCTGGTGCACGCAGTCGAGCAGCCGGTCCATGATCTTGGCGGCCCCGCCGCCGCGGTCGAAGATGTCGCCCACCAGGTGGATGTGGTCGACCGCGAGCACCTTGATGAGCTCAGCGAGCGAGTAGATGAACTCCTCGGTCGAGTCGGTCTCCAGGATGGAGTCGATGATGCGCTCGTGGTAGCGGACGCGGTAGTTGTTCTCGTCGGGGTGCGTGTGCAGCAGCTCGTCGATGATGTAGGCGAAGTCGTGCGGGATGGCCTTGCGCACCTTGGAGCGGGTGTAGCGGCTCGAGAGGCGCCGCGCCACGGTGATGAGCTGGTTCAGCATGCGCTTGTACCAGGTGGGCGAGTCCTGGTGCGCCGCGTGCACGAGCGCGATCTTCTCGCGCGGGTAGTAGATGAGCGTGCAGAGGTTGTCCTTCTCCTCCTCGGTGAGCGTGTCGCCGAAGTCCTCGTCGACGTGCTCGCGCACCACGCCGGAGCAGTTGTTGAGGATGTGCAGGAAGGCCTCGTACTCGCCGTGCACGTCGCTCATGAAGTGCTCGGTCCCCTTGGGGAGGTTGAGAATCGCCTGCAGGTTGATGATCTCGGTGAAGACCGCCTGCTGGTTGGGGAACTGGTGCCCCAGAAGCGAGAGGTACTTGATGGTCTGCTCGGGGGCATCTTGCGTGTACATGCTGGTCTCCTTGCCGGGGTGGCTCCGGTCCGGTGCTCGCCGCGCGCACCCGTTCGCGGGGGCTCGCGCAACGTCGCCCATTATGCCGAGCGGATGTCGAGTCCCTGTGAAGAAGGCGCGGGGCGCCTGTGAGCGGTCGGCTACAGGCGCCCCAGCGGTGCGGGATATGGATGTCATGCGGATTTCGGGCCCTCGGTGCCAGCACTCCGCGCGGCGCGGGCTGCTATGCGGAGAGCTGCGCCTGCACGCAGGTGATGGCCACGACGCCCACGATGTCGTCGGCGGAGCAGCCGCGCGACAGGTCGTTCACCGGCTTGGCGATGCCCTGCAGGATCGGGCCGTAGGCCTCGGCCCGGCCGAAGCGCTGCACGAGCTTGTAGCCGATGTTGCCGCACTCGAGGTTGGGGAACACGAGCACGTTGGCATGGCCCGCGACCTTGCTCTCGGGCGCCTTGAGCGCGGCGACCTCTGGCACGATGGCGGCGTCGAGCTGCAGGTCGCCGTCGATGGCGAGCTCGGGCGCCTTCTCCTTGGCGAAGGCCGTGGCCTCCTGGACCTTCTTGGCGGTGTCGCCGCCGGCCGAGCCCATCGTGGAGTAGGAGAGCATGGCGACCTTGGGCTCGATGTCGCCCATGAAGGTCTTGAAGGAGTTCGCCGAGGCGATGGCGATCTCGGAGAGCTCGTCGGAGGTCGGGGCGATGTTCAGGCCGCAATCGGCGAAGACGAGCGTGCCGTCGGCGCCGAACTCGGGGGTCTGGGTGCACATGACCATGAAGGCCGAGACGAGCTTGGTGCCCGGGGCGGTCTTAAGGATCTGGAGCGCCGGGCGCAGGGTGTTGGCGGTGGAGTGGCAGGCGCCGGAGACCAGGCCGTCGGCGTCGCCCATCTTGACCATCATGGTGCCGTAGTAGGTGGCGTCCATCATCTGGGCGCGCGCCTGCTCGATGGTCACGCCCTTCTTGGCGCGGAGCTCGGCGAACTTCTGGGCGTAGGCCTCGTGCCTGGGTGCGGTGGGGCTCGTCGGGTCGATGACCTGGGCGCCGGGGACGTCGATCTGGGCGGGGTCGCCGAGGATGACGATGTTCGCCAGGCCCTCGTCGATGATCTTCTTCGCTGCCTCGATGGTGCGCGGGTCCTCGCCCTCGGGGAGGACGATCGTCTTGACGTCGGTCTTGGCGGCGGCCTTCATGCGGTTCAGGAAGTCACTCATCACTGCTCCTAGAATCAGGGCCCATCCACGCCGCCGCAGGGTATCGCGTCCGCACGAAGCGCATCCGTGCGTCCAGATAATCGACACACGGCGCGGCATGTTGAGCTTTCCTTGTGTGACATGACCTATTATAGGACCCTGAGCGCTATAATCGCTCTGATAAATGCCCGTATGTCTTAGAGGACATCCGAGAATAGCCTGCAAGGAGCATGTATGGATATCACGAGCGGCCTTCCCGAGACGTTCAACCCCGAGTCCTACGACATGATCGTCGTCGGGGCCGGGTACGCCGGAGCCGTGTGCGCGCGCCGCGTGGCGGAGAGCGCCGGATTCCGCGTCGCGGTCCTCGAGCGCCGCGACCACATCGCGGGTAACGCCTACGACCGCAAGGACGAGAGCGGCATCCTCATCCACGAGTACGGCCCGCACATCTACCATACCTACAGCGAGCGCGTGCACGAGTTCCTCTCGCGCTTCACCAAGTGGACCGACTACCAGCACAAGGTCCTCGCGAATATCCACGGCACGCTCATGCCGGTGCCCTTCAACCACACGAGCCTCAAGCTCGCGTTCGGCGAGGAGCGCGGCGAGCAGCTCTACCAGAAGCTCGTCGACGCCTTCGGTGAGGACAAGAAGGTCCCCATCATGGAGCTCCGCCAGAAGAACGACCCCGACCTGCAGGAGGTCGCGGACTACGTCTACGAGAACGTCTTCCTCTACTACACCATGAAGCAGTGGGGCCAGACGCCCGACGAGATCGACCCCTCGGTCACCGGGCGCGTGCCGGTCTTCATCGGCGACGACGACCGTTACTTCCCGCAGGCCCCCTACCAGGGCATGCCGGAGGAGGGCTACACCGCGCTCTTCGAGCACATGCTCGACCATGACCTCATCGACGTCTTCGTCGGCGTCGACGCCCGCGACATCTTCGAGATCGGCGAGACCAACGTCAAGATCTGCGGCAAGGTCTACGGCGGCGAGATCGTCTACACCGGTCCGCTCGACGAGCTCTTCGACCTCGATCTGGGCGCGCTGCCGTACCGCACGCTCGACATGGTCTTCGAGACCCTCGACCAGGACCAGTTCCAGCCCGTGGGCACCGTGAACTACACCACGAGCGAGGACTTCACGCGCATCACCGAGTTCAAGAACATGACCGGCCAGGTGGTGCCCGGCAAGACCACCATCATGAAGGAGTACAGCCACGCCTACGAGCCGGGTAGCGGCCAGACCCCGTACTACGCGATCATCGACCCGGCCAACCGCGAGCTCTACGAGCGCTACCTCGAGCGGGTGCAGAACCTCACCAACTTCCACCCGGTCGGTCGCCTTGCCGAGTACCGCTACTACGACATGGATGCCGTGACCGAATCCGCCCTCGACCTATCGGACGAAATCATTGCCTGCCATGCATAAGATCATCACGTTCGCCATTCCGTGCTACAACTCCGCCGCGGATATGGACCATTGCATCACCTCGCTGCTCGAGGGGAGCAACTTCGCGCCGGATGTCGAGATCATCATCGTCGACGACGGCAGCCACGACGAGACGCCCGCCAAGGCCGACGAGTGGGAGGAGCGCTACCCGGGCATCATCCGCGCCGTCCACCAGGAGAACGGCGGGCACGGCATCGCCGTGCTCTCGGGCCTGCGCGAGGCGCGCGGCGTGTACTACAAGGTCGTCGACTCCGACGACTGGCTCGACGGCGCGGCGCTCTCCACGATGCTCACCATCCTGCGCGGCTTCGAGGAGCGCGGCACGCTCGTCGACCTCTTCATCTCGAACTACGTGTACGAGAAGGTGCACGAGGGCAAGCACATGACCATCAGCTACCATGGCGCGCTGCCCCGCAAGAAGATCTTCGGCTGGGACAAGGTGGGCTACTTCCGCCCCGACCAGAACCTGCTCATGCACAGCCTCACCTACCGTACCGAGGTGGTGCGCGCGGCCAACCTGCCGATGCCGCCGCATACGTTCTACGTCGACAACATCTACGCGTACGTGCCGCTGCCGCTGTGCAAGAGCATGTACTACGCCGACATCGACCTCTACCGCTACTTCATCGGCCGCGAGGGGCAGAGCGTGAACGAGGCGACGATGATCCGCCGTCTCGACCAGCAGTTCCGCATCACGCGCATCATGATGCACGCGTACCATCTCTACACCGACATCAAGGAGCCGCGCCTGAGCTCGTACATGATGGGCTACTTCACGATGATGATGTCGGTCTGCTCCATCTTCTCCAAGCTCTCCGAGGACCCCGAGATGAAGGCCGAGAACAAGCGCATCTGGGCGGAGCTCAAGGAGTATGACGAGCGCATGTACCGCCATGCCCGCTGCGGCCTTCTGGGCATCGGCACCAACCTGCCCACCAAGGCGGGCGAGAAGACCTCGATCGCGCTCTACCGCGTGGCGAACAAGATCTTCAAGTTCAACTAGGGCATGCGCCCGCACGACAGGCGACACGCACAGGAAAGGGGCCGCCCGAGCGGCCCCTTTTTCGTGGATGCGGTGGGTGGCGCGCGAGCTGGCGCGGCGCTCGCCGCTATGCGTGCTAGATGGTGAACACGCCCGTGGCCAGCAGGTAGATGGTCACGGCGGCGATGGCCATGAGGACGACGGCGAGCGCGAGCTCCCAGCGCTCGAAGGGCTTGCGCCCGTACTCGCGGCAGGCCATGAGGTAGGCGACCATGCCGGGGATGTAGAGGATGCAGCACATCATGAGCAGGTTCACGCCGGCGAGCAGGATGGCGACCACGAGGTAGACCGTCGCCACGAGGCCGAGCGCGAGCGAGCCCAGCTGCCCCTCATGCCTCCGCGGCCACGCCCACTTGACCATGTAGGCCGAGGCGAGCGCCCACGAGATGACGATCGCCGCGGTGGTGAGCGAGTAGGCGAACTGGTAGGCGGCGTCCGAGAAGAGGACCACGATGCACAGGACCTGGATCATGATGCCCGTCGCCATGAGGCAGGCGGTCGGGGCGCCGTTCTTGTTGAACTTGGCGAAGACGCTCGGCACGAGCTCCATCTTGCCGAGGCTGCTCATGGCCTCGGCGGCGAGCATGGTGTAGGAGAGCCAGGCGCCCATGATGGACACGGCGAGCCCTCCCGAGATGAACGCGCCGCCCCAAGGGCCCACGGCCTCCTGGAAGATGTAGGCCATCGACGGCGAGCCGAGCGCCATGAGCTCATCGCGCGAGAGGAAGCCGTAGGGCAGGACGGATGCGGCGACGTAGATGACCACGAGCGAGATGCAACCGAGCACCGTGGCGCGCGAGACGTCGCTCTTCTTGTTGGCGCGGTGCCCCAGCACCGTGGCGCCCTCCATGCCGGCGAAGACCCACATCATGACCATGAGGCAGTTCACGATCTGCGTCCCCAGGCTGCCGGGAGCCGTCTCGCCGCCCATGTTGTTGGCGAGCGTGCCCCAGAAGTCGGCCGTGAACACGTCGAAGCTGAAGACGAGGACCATGCAGACGATGAACGTGAAGATGGGCACGAGCTTGCACACCATCACGATGGCGTTCACCACCGACGCCTCCTCGACGCCGTGGTTCACGAGCAGGATGATGAACCAGTTCACGATCGACATGAAGATGACGGCGGGGATGGTGAGGTCGCCCGCGAACGGGGGATAGAAGTAGCCGATCGCGGTGCAGAGCATGACGGCGAACGCGACGTTGCCGATCCAGGTGGCGAGCCAGTAGCCCCAGCCCGAGACGAAGCCGACGAAGCGCCCGAAGCCCTCCTCGGCGTACGCGACGATGCCCCACAGGTCGGGCCGGGCGAGCGACAGGCGGCCGAACGTGGTGCCGAGCGCGATGAAGCCGATGCCCGTGAGGATCCATGCGACGATGGCGGCTCCCGGCGCGGCGGCGGCCGAGATGTCCGTCGAGAGGGCGAAGACGCCCGAGCCGATGGAGGACGAGATCACGAGGGCGATGAGGCCCATGAGGCCGATGCCCTTCCGGGGCGCCTCCTGTGCGGGGGCGCCTTCGGTATGCTCTTCCATGTTGTGCTCCTAGCTTGTTCCAGAGACGCGAAAACGATGCCCCCGCATCCGCCGGGATGCAGCGGCCCGTCCAAACTATGCAGAATGGTACCTACTCGGCGAGGTCCCTATGCGCGGGGATGCCGCATATTCCGTCAGCGGCCCGGCATCCCGCGCCAATGGCCTCCTCGAGGGCGCGAACGGCGGCGAGCCCGATAAGGTCGATGGGAACATCAAGCTCAGCGGCACCGGAGGCGAGGACGTAGACCGTGTCGCCATCGTTGGTGGTATGGGTGGGCCGGATGGCGTGCGCGTAGGCGTCGGCGGCCATCTGGGCCACCTTGGTGGCCTGTGCCTTGGTGAGGCGCGCATCGGTGATGATGCAGGAGATGGTGGTGTTGGTGCGGTCGAGCGGCATGGCGAGCCCGCCCGCCTCGGCGAACATGGCGTCCTCCATATCCACGATTTCGCGGCCGTCCGCGGTGTCGCGCATGCCCGCGATTGCCTCGCCGGTCACGGGGTCGTGCACATTGCCGCAGGCGTTCACCGCCGCGAGCGCGCCCACGCGGATGCCGGCGACCTCGAGCGCCCGGGCGCCCAGGCCGCCCTTCATCGCGCACGCGGGGCCGTGGAGCTTGCCGACGGTCGCCCCGGTGCCCGCGCCGACCGTGCCCTCGGGGCAGGGGGCCGTGCCGTCGAGCGCGTCCACGGTCGCCTCGACGCCCGCGTCGATGCCGGGCCGCACGGTACCGTCGCCGAAGGCGAGGTCGAACAGGCAGCTCGAGCAGACGATGGGCACGCACGTCGGCCCCACGGCGAGGCCGATGCCGCGCCGCTCGAGCTCGCGCATGACGCCCGAGGCCGCCTCGAGCCCGTATGCCGAGCCGCCCGAGAGGCAGACAGCATGGACCTCCTCGACCGTGTTCTCGGGCCGCAGGAGGTCGGTCTCGCGCGAGGCGGGGGCGCCGCCGCGCACGTCGACGCCGCCCGTGGCCCCCTCGGGCGCGACGACGACCGTGCAGCCCGTCCCCGCCGCGCGGTCGGTGTAGTTGCCGATGCGAAATCCCCGGATGTCGTCGATGGGGACGCTCGTGTAGGTGCTTGCCATGGATGCTCCTCGTTCTCTGGTTCCGGCGGCGGCGCTAGCGCGAGGGCGCCTCTCCCCGGGCGCGCAAGCGGCGCACGACCTCGGCGATGGGCAGGCCCACCACCGTGTAGAAATCCCCCTCGATGCTACGCACGAGCAGGCGTCCGCCCGCGCCCTGGATACCGTAGGCGCCCGCCTTGTCCAGCGGCTCGCCGCTCTCGACGTAGGCGTGGATCTCGTCCTCCCCGAGCGGGTAGAAGGTGACGCGCGTGACGGAGACGAACGACTCGGCGCCATCGTCGCCGCCGCGGGCGATCGCGACCCCGGTTGCGACCTCGTGCGTCCTGCCCGAGAGGCGCGAGAGCATGCGGGCGGCGTCCTGCCCGTCGGCGGGCTTGCCCAGGATGGAGCCGTCGAGGGCGACGACCGTGTCGGCGGCGAGGACGGTCTCGCCGGGCGCGGCGTCGCGCGCGGCGACGGCGGCAGCCTTGAGGCGCGCGAGCCGCTCGACGAGCTCGACGGGGGTCTCGCCGGGTTCGCTGCGCTCATCGATGTCCGCGGGGATCACGCGCACGTCGAAGCCGGCTCCGCGCATGAGGGCGATGCGGCGCGGTGACTGCGAGGCCAAGATCATAGCTGGATGCCCTCGCGGACCTTCTGGACCGCCTTCTCGCCCGCGATGTCCCCGAGCACCGCCAGGGCGAAGGGGAGCGCCTGGCCCATGGCGGAGGCGGTGATGATGTTGCCGTCCACGACGACGGTCTTCTCGCCGGCGAAGGTGCCCGCGGGGAAGGCGCGGTCGAACCCGGGGAAGCAGGTCGCGCGCCTGCCCACCAGAAGCCCCAGCTCGCCTAGGATCGAGGGCGCGGCGCAGATGGCGGCGACGTGCTTTGACGCGGCGAAGCGGCGCACGACGTCGCAGACGCGCTCGTCGCGCCTCAGGTGCATCGTGCCCGGCATGCCGCCCGGCAGCACGACGTAGTCGAATTCGTCGAAGTCGACCTCGTCGAAGGTGTAGTCGCACACGATGTCGATCTGCTGCGAGCTCACGGCGTCGCGCGTGGGCTGGATGGAGACGAGCGCGACGCGCACGCCCCCACGGCGCAGGACGTCCACGATCGTGAGGCACTCGATGGTCTCGAACCCATCGGCGACCAATACGGCAACGGCACTCATGGCGAATCCTTCCCTCGGCGGCACATCTTTGCCCTTATACCCATGCGAGGCGTCCGATCACCGGCTCTTCCGCGTGAGGTGCACCACGGTCTCGCAGTGGAAGGTCTCGGGGAAGAGGTCGACCGGCGTGATGGCGACCGGCTCGAAGGCGCCTGCATCGCGGAAGCGCGCGAAGTCGCGGGCGAGGGTCGCCGGGTCGCAGGAGACGTAGGCGACGTCGCGCGCGGCGGTCGCCGCGATGAGCCCGACCGCCTGAGGGTCCAGGCCGGCGCGCGGCGGGTCGACCACGAGCACGTCGATGACGTCTGCGGGGAACTCGCGCACGGCGTCGCCGCCGATCGCGTCGACGTTGTCGAGCCCGGCTCGCTCGATGTTGCGGCGCAGGTCGCGCACGGCGGGGCCGTAGGACTCGACCGCGCTCACCCAGGCGGCGCGGCGCGCGAGCGGCAGCGTGAAGGTGCCCGCGCCGCAGTAGAGGTCGCAGGCGACGTCGTCCTCGGTCGGGCGGAGCGCGTCCAGGACGAGCTCGATCAAGATCTCGGCGGCGGCGGTGTTCACCTGGAAGAACGAGGGCGCCGAGACGCGCATCTCCTCGTCGCCGATGCGCTCGGTCCACGACCCCTGCCCCGCGAGGAGCTCGTTGCGCTCGACGCGGCGCGCCTTGCGCTCGCCCTTCGTCATGATGCGGACGATGCTCGTAGGGGCCACGGCGTCCTCGAGGACGCGTGCTACGTGGGCGCGGGGGAAGCCGCCCGTGGGCGTCCAGAGCGCGACCTCGAGGGCCCGCGTGCGCCGGCTCGCGCGGATCCCGACGCGCTCGAGGGCGAGGTCGCGTGAGTTGCCGAGATAGGAGAGGGCACCGGCGACGCTCTTCAGCGCCTTGGGGAAGGCCTTCTCGAAGAGCGGGCAGCGGTCGACCTTGATGAGCTGCGCGGGATCGGCGCCGTGCATGCCGAGCGCGATGCGCCCGCCGCGCGCGCTCACCGCGAGCTCGATCTTGTTGCGGTAGCCCCAGGCATCCTTCGCGGAGCGGATGGGGCGCACGAGGCGCCCGATCTCATCGGGCGCGAGATGGCCGATGCGCGCGAGCGCGGAGCGCAGGTTCTCCTCCTTGGCGGCGAGCTGCGCCGGGCGGGCGAGCGCGCCCCAGGGGCAGCCGCCGCAGATGCCCACGAAGGGGCAGGGGGCCTCGACGCGGTCGGGGGAGGGCTCGAGCAGCCGCTCGACATGGGCGCGCAGGTATGAGGGGGTCTCGCTGTCGACAGCGGCCTCGACGACGTCGCCTGCGACCGCGCCCGAGACGAAGACGGTCTTCCCCTCGTCGGTGCGGGCGACGGCATCGGGCCCGTAGGCCATGCGTTCGACGGTGAGCTTCATGGGCGGCCTTTCGACGCGCTGGATTTCACGCCGTCCAGTGTAGCGCATGTCGATGGGGTGGGCCCCGGTGGCGCGGCGATGGGGAGTGCCCGCCGCCGTGGCCGTTAGCGTGCGCGGCGGCCCGAGCGCTTCCGCTCCTCGGGCGTGCCGACGAGAAGCGTCTTGAGCCCCATGCCGATGAGCGAGAGCCCCGTGCGCAGGCGGCCCGGCGCGCGCTTGGCGAGCTCGGCGCGCTTCGCGCTCGATGCGGCGGGCTCAGGCGAGGGCGCATCGTCCGCGGGCTCGATCAGGGTCGCGTGGACGGCCGTCTCCGCCGCCGCGGCGCCTGCCGCTGCTGCCGCGGGGACCTCCTGCTCCCGGGGCGCTTCCGTTTGCCCCTGCGGGCTGGCGGCCGGCTCGGCGCCCCCGCTTTCCGCGCCCGCGGCCGCCGCCTCGAGCACGGACCGGGCGGCGTCATAGTCCGCTGCGCTCCCCGTGGGCGCCTGGGTGCGCCCGCCTGCGGCATGCTCCGCCTCGCCGGCCTCGGCCGCGCGCGCGTAGGCGCGCTTCAGCAGGTAGTCCTGCGAGTTGAAGTCGAGCTCGCCCTCGGCGCGCGCGATGCGCTCCCAGGTCCCCTCGTCCGAGAGGGCGCGGGCTTTTACGTTGTCGCTCAGCTGGGCGTGCATGTAGTCCTGGACCAGCGCCCGGCACACCGGGTCGAGCACGGGGTAGGCGATCTCGACGCGGTGCTCGGTGTTGCGCGTCATCATGTCCGCGGAAGAGAGGTAGACGATATCGGCGTCGACGCCGAAGGAGTACACGCGGGCGTGCTCCAGGAAGCGCCCCACGATGGAGCGGATGTGCACGTTCTCGGTCTTGCCGGGGATGTCGGGCAGAAGACACGAGATGCCGCGGATGATCATCTGCACCTCGACGCCCGCCTGCGAGGCCTCGGCGATCTTGTCGATGACCTCGCGGTCGGTGAGTGAGTTCATCTTGAAGAAGACGCGCGCCCGCTCGCCGGCCCGCGCGCGGTCGATCTCGCGGTTGAGCCCGTTCATGATGAGGGGCTTGAGGCCCGCGGGGGCCACGCCCAGGTAGCGGTAGTCGCCGGAGAGGTTGCCGAGCGCGAGGTTGCGGAAGAACGCGTTCGCGTCCTCGCCGATGCCCGGGTGCGCGGTCATGAGCATGAAGTCGGAGTAGAGCTTCGCGGTCTTCTCGTTGAAGTTGCCGGTGCCGAGCAGCGTGAGGCGCGTGAGCGCCATGCCGTCGCGATAGGTGAGCTGGCAGATCTTGGAGTGGCACTTGAAGCCCTCCGAGCCGTAGATGACGGTGCAGCCCGCCTCCTCGAGGCGCTCCGCCCACTCGATGTTGTTCTGCTCGTCGAAGCGGGCACGGAGCTCCATGAGCACCGTGACCTCCTTGCCGTTCTCGGCGGCGTCGATGAGCGACTCGCAGAGCCTCGACTGCTTGGCGACGCGGTAGAGGGTGATCTTCATCGAGATGCAGGACTCGTCGAACGCCGCCTCGTGCATGAGGTCGAGCAGCGGCCCCATCGACTCATAGGGGTAGAAGAGCAGCTTGTCGCCCTCGACGACCTGCTCGCGGATGGACCTGCCCGCCTCGAACATGGGGCTCGGCTGCGGTTTGAACGGGGTGAACAGGAGCTCCGCGCGGTAGGGCTCGGGCAGGTGGCCCTCCACGCTGTAGATGTAGCTCAGGTCGAGCGGGGTGGTGTAGCTCAGGACCGAGCGGGCGGGGAGGCCGAGCGCCTTGCGGATCGACTTCAAGGTGGCGGGCTCGAGCTCGCCCTGGACCTGGAGGGCGACGGGCTGGAGCCTGAGGCGCTTCTTCAGGATGCGCTTCATGTGCTGGCGGTAGTCCTCGTCCTCCTCGACGCCCTCGCCGTCCGGGTCGATGTCGGCGTTGCGCGTCACGCGCACCACCGCCGAGCTCCCCGGCCGGTACGACCCGAAGCAGCTCGAGAGGCAGGTGAGGATGACGTCTTCGAGGAGGATGTAGCGCAGGCTCCCCTCGTCGGAGGGCATCGTGACCACGCGGCTCATCGAGACGGGGACCTCGATGAGGCCGAGCAGGTTCTCCTCCTCGTCGCTGTCGAGGGAGCAGATGAGGTAGAGCGCGCCGTTCCTGAGGTTGGGGAACGGGTGGCGCGGGTCGATCACGAGCGGGGAGATGACGGGGGAGACGTAGGTCTGGAAGTAGCGCTCGACGAAGGTGCGGTCCTCGCCGGCGAGCCCGTCGGGGGTGAGGCGGGTCACGTGACGGCGCTCGAGCTCGCCCTCGATGGCGGCGACGATGTCGTTTTGCTTTCTGATGAGCGGCGGCAGCGTCTTGAAGACGAGGTCGATCTGCTCTGCGGGCGTGAGGTTGCTCTTGTTGTCGACGGGCTGGCGCTTCAGCGTGGCGAGGTCCGAGAGGCCGCCCACGCGGATCATGAAGAACTCGTCGAGGTTCGACTGGAAGATGGCCGCGAAGTTCAAGCGCTCGAAGAGGGGCACGCTCTCGTCAAAGGCCTCGTCGAGGACGCGCTCGTCGAAGCGGAGCCAGCTGAGCTCGCGGTTCTGGGTGTAGGAGAAGTCGTGCCGCTCGGCGCGCTCGACGCCCTCGTCCTTGCGGCGCTTCCGGGAGCTCTTGCCCTTCTTGTCTTCCTTCGATGCCATGATCTTGCTCCATTCGTGGGCGCCCTCAGGTATCGGGGCGCACGTTTTCCCCAAGTATAGGTTCTTATGGTTATAAGCCAACGCGCGTCGGCGAGCGGTCTCGCGGGCAAACCTTTATCAACTGCTTACGCATGGAGGGGCGGCCACCTCGCCGTGAACGGTGCCCCGCAGGTGGCGAGCGGTCCGAATCGATGTTGAATTGAATAAACTCGGTTATCAAATGAATAGGAAACTGGTATCTAGGATGTCATAGAACAACCGCGGCTGGTACATAGTTGAGGTAATAATATGCAGAAAGATAGCTAAAATATCCAACTTCTGTGCCATCTATTAATAGAAGCGATATTATTTGCGCACGTAAACGCTTTAACTAGATAAAGTGCAAAACCGGTCATTGTTTCGCAATATACCGTTCCCCCGCTCTTTAGTACCGTTGGCGGAACTAGGGTTCAGATTTTGGAAAAATGGATATATCAATGGTGTGTGCAACACGCATCGTGCGTTGTGCACGGTGCGTAGGCGGCCGCTTCGCGGCCAAGGCAGAAAGGTAGGAGGACATGACGAAAGGCTTGCACGTAACGAGCGAGATCGGGCAGCTAAAGAAGGTTTGCCTGCATCGCCCCGGCGATGAGCTGCTCAACCTGCCGCCCGACGAGCTCGAGCGCCTGCTCTTCGACGACGTTCCGTTCCTGGAGGTCGCCCAGCAGGAGCACGACCGCTTCGCTGAGATCCTGCGCGAGCAGGGTGTCGAGGTTCTGTACCTCGAGAAGCTGGTGGCCGAGGCGTTCGACGCGGTCCCCGAGGCCCGAGCCGAGTTCCAGCAGCAGTGGCTGGCCGAGGCCGGCATCAAGGGCAAGATGGCGCCCGCTGCCGTCAGCGAGCTCCTCGACTCCATCACCGACAACCTGGAGTACGTCAAGAAGACCATGGCCGGCATCACCAAGGCCGAGGTCCATATGCCCCACACCAGCTCGGTGACGCTCGACGCGCTCGTGAACAACGAGGGCGAGTCCGACCTGATCGTCGACCCGATGCCGAACCTCTACTTCACGCGCGACCCGTTCGCCGTCGTGGGCACCGGCGTCAACCTCAACCGCATGTACTCGGTCACCCGTAACCGCGAGACCCTGTACGGCAAGTACATCTTTAAGTACCATCCCGATTACAAGGATGTCTCGCTGTACTTCCGTCGCGATGCCTCCTTCCACACCGAGGGCGGCGACGTGCTCAACATCAACGAGCACACCGTGGCCGTGGGCATCTCGCAGCGCACCCAGGCTGCCGCCATCGACGTGATGGCCCAGAACATGTTCTGGAACTCCGACTCCAAGATCGACACGATCCTCGCGTTCAACATCCCCGTGTCCCGTGCCTTCATGCACCTCGACACCGTGTTCACGCAGATCGACGTCGACAAGTTCACCATCCATCCCGCCATCATGGGCACGCTCCAGGTGTTCAAGCTCACCCCGGGCAAGAACCCCGGCGAGGTCGAGATCGTCGAGATCAACGACAAGCTCGAGAACATCCTCGCCAAGGCGATGGGCCTCGACGCCGTTAAGCTCATCCCCTGCGGTGGCGGCGACCCGATCGCGGCCGCGCGCGAGCAGTGGAACGACGGTTCCAACACGCTCGCCGTCGCCCCGGGCAAGATCTGCGTCTACCAGCGCAACAACGTCACCAACGACGTCCTCTACAAGGAGGGCATGGAGCTTCTGGTCGTGCCCTCGGCCGAGCTCTCCCGCGGCCGTGGCGGCCCGCGCTGCATGAGCATGCCGTTCTGGCGCGAGGACCTCTAGTCCGTCTGTCGGTGCGATCCGGTTCCCGCGCCATGCGGCGGGGGCCCGCGATCGATGATTTGTAGTATCGGGTGCGGCGACAAGCGCGAGGCGCCGCGCCGCACCCGCTAGGTGTTTCGAGTTCCCGGCGCTTCTGCGCGTTCGGCGAAACGGCGTGTCTCTCCTCTCACCACGGGCGCCGGCGCACTCGAGATGCCTCGGCAGGATCACAGACGTGCTCTTGCCTGAACGACGGATGGGGCGCACGCCGCCCCGTGCACGGATTCGAACGAAAGGAACGAACCATGGGTGTTAACCTCTCCGGCCGCAGCTTCCTGCGCCTGCTCGACTTCTCCACGGAGGAGATCGAGTACATGCTGAAGCTCTCCAAGAACTTCAAGGACCTGAAGCGCACCGGCACCCCGCATCGCTACCTCGAGGGCAAGAACATCGTCCTGCTGTTCCAGAAGACCTCCACGCGCACCCGCTGCGCCTTCGAGGTCGGCGCCATGGACCTCGGCATGGGCGTCACCTACCTCGATCCCGGCTCGTCGCAGATGGGCAAGAAGGAGTCCATCGAGGACACCGCGCGCGTGCTCGGCCGCATGTACGACGGCATCGAGTTCCGCGGCTTCGCCCAGGAGGACGTCGAGGAGCTCGCCGCCAAGTCCGGCGTGCCCGTGTGGAACGGCCTCACCGACCTGTGGCATCCCACCCAGATGCTCGCCGACATCCTGACCGTCCAGGAGAACTTCAACTACGACATCAAGGGCAAGACCCTGGTGTTCATGGGTGACGCCAAGAACAACGTCGCCCGCTCCCTCATGGTCGTGTGCGCCAAGCTCGGCATGAACTTCGTCGCCTGCGGCCCCAAGGAGTGCATGCCCGCCGACGACGTGATCGAGGCCTGCAAGCCCATCGCCGCCGCCAACAACTGCACCATCACCCTCACCGAGGATCCCGAGGAGGCCTGCCGCGGCGCCCACGTCATCTACACCGACGTGTGGGTCTCGATGGGCGAGCCCGACGAGGTCTGGACCGAGCGCATCAAGCAGCTCGAGGCCTACCGCGTCACGCAGGACCTCATGAACCTCGCCGACCCGTCGGCCATCTTCCTGCACTGCCTGCCCTCGTTCCATGACACCAACACCACCATCGGCGCCGACATCGCCAAGAAGTTCGGCGTCACCGAGATGGAGGTCACGGACGAGGTCTTCGAGGGCCCGCAGTCCAAGGTCTTCGATGAGGCTGAGAACCGCATGCACACCATCAAGGCCGTGATGTACGCGACCCTGAAGTAGGTTTCGTGTTCGGGCGGGCGTGGGGGCGCCCGCCCGATCCATATCAGGGAACCGATTAGATTCCATTTCAACCAATCAGCTGGAATCCCTTATGCACGGAAGGGCAGTTTACCTGCAGCCGATCGATTAGAAGGGAGGAAGAAGAAATGGCTGAAGCCACCAAGAAAAAGCGCGGCATGCTATCGTCGTTCACCATTCTTCTTCTGTTGCTTGCAATTGTAGCGATCGTCACGGTCATCGTGTCCGGCGTCGCTCCCGACCAGGTCACCGCGGCCAACCTGAGCGACTTCTTCACCGCTCCGGTCAAGGGCTTCGCTGACGCGCTTCCCGTCTGCCTCTTCGTCTTCATCCTGGGCGGCTTCCTGGGCATGATGACCAAGACCGGCGCGCTTGACAACGGCATCGCCGTGCTCGTCAAGAAGCTCAAGGGCAACGAGATCGCCATCATCCCGGTCCTCATGATCATCTTCGCCCTGGGTGGCACCACCTACGGCATGTGCGAGGAGACGGTGCCGTTCTACGCGCTGCTCGCCGCCACCATGATGGCCGCCGGCTTCGACCCGATGGTCGGCGCCGCCACCGTCCTGCTCGGCGCCGGCTGCGGCTGCCTGGGCTCCACGGTCAACCCGTTCGCCGTCGGCGCGGCCGTCGACTCCCTGCGCGGTGTCGGCATCGAGGCCGACCAGACCATCATCATCGGTCTCGGCCTCGTGCTCTGCGTCATCACCACGGCGATCTCGATTGTCTTCGTGATGAGCTACGCCAAGAAGGTCAAGGCCGACAAGGGCTCGACCATCCTGTCGCTGCAGGAGATGCAGAACGCCGAGGAGGCCCATGGCGCCGCCGCGTCCGAGGTCAACAAGGACATCAAGCTCACCGGTCGCCAGAAGGGCGTCCTCGTGATCTTCGCCTTCACGTTCGTCGTCATGATCCTGGGCTTCATCCCCATCGCCGACCTCAACGAGGGCGTGGCGAACTTCTTCGACGCCGGCTCCCAGTGGGAGACCGTCGAGACCGAGGTCACGAGCGACGACCTCGTCGCCGCCTACGACGACGCCAACGGCTCCGTGACCACCATGGACGGCACCGTCGAGGGCATCTCGACCACCGACGTGCAGACCGCCCAGGGCTGGTCCGCCATCATCACCGGCCTGCCGATCGGCCAGTGGTACTTCGATGAGGCATCGACCTGGTTCTTCATCATGGCCATCGTCATCGGCATCGTGGGCGGCCTCTCCGAGAAGGAGATCGTGAACACCTTCATCGCCGGCGCCGCCGACATGATGAGCGTCGTGCTCGTCATCGCGCTCGCCCGCGGCATCTCCGTCCTCATGGCCGCCACGGGCCTCGACCTCTATGTGCTGAACGCCGCCGCCACCGCCCTCGAGGGCGTGTCCGGCATCCTGTTCGCACCCATCGCCTGGCTCATCTACTTCGTCCTGTCGTTCCTCATCCCGTCGACCTCCGGTATGGCCACGGTCTCCATGCCCATCATGGGGCCCCTCGCCAGCGCCCTCGGCTTCTCGCCTGAGGTCATGGTCATGATCTTCGCGAGCGCCAGCGGTGTCGTGAACCTGTTCACCCCGACCTCCGGCGCCATCATGGGCGGCCTCGCGCTCGCCCGCATCGAGTGGACGACCTGGCTCAAGTTCGCGATGAAGCTCATCGTGGTCCTGTCCATCGTCTGCATCATCGTCGTGACGGCCGCTCTCGTGATCCTCTAGTCGCGAGCCGGATCGCCCCCGGCCGCCCGTCTCCTGCGGCCCCGGGGTCATGAGTCGTCAACCGGAGCGCCTGGCGCCCGGTGTGACCCTACCTTGCCCCCTCCCGAACCGTGCACGGGAGGGGGCGAATCCGTTTGATGCGCTTCGCGTGGTCCCGGCTGCCCCGCGGGGCGCTTCTCCATGGAATCGCGGCGCCCTCGGCTATACTGGTTGGGTTGTTGTGAGCGGACGAGAGGGGACCGGTCCCATGCGCCAGGGATTCAGTAACGACACGTACATCGAGCTTCAGGCACAGCAGATCCGCAAGCGCATCGACCAGTTCGGCGGCAAGCTCTACCTCGAGTTCGGCGGCAAGCTCTTCGACGACTACCATGCGTCGCGCGTGCTTCCCGGCTTCGAGCCCGACAGCAAGTTCCGCATGCTCAAGAGCCTCTCGGACGACGTCGAGATCATCATCGCCATCAACGCGAACCACATCGAGAAGAACAAGGCCCGCGGCGATTTGGGCATCACCTACGACGAGGACGTGCTGCGCCTTGCCGATATCTTCCGCAGCAACGGCCTCGCCGTCGCCGCCGTGGTGCTCACGCAGTACGCCGGCCAGCCCGCTGCCGACGTGTTCCGCCGCCGCCTCGCCATGCTCGGCATCCCCTGCAAGCTCCATTACCCGATCGAGGGCTACCCGCACGACATCGACCTCATCGTCTCCGAGGAGGGCTACGGCAGAAACGAGTTCGTGGAGACCACGCGCCCGCTCGTCGTCGTGACGGCGCCCGGCCCCGGCTCGGGCAAGCTCGCGACCTGCCTCTCGCAGGTGTACCACGAGCACAGCCGCGGCGTCTCGGCCGGCTACGCCAAGTTCGAGACCTTCCCCGTGTGGAACCTGCCGCTCAAGCACCCCGTGAACATCGCCTACGAGGCGGCCACCGTCGACCTCGACGACTCGAACATCATCGACTCGTTCCATCTGGAGGCCTACGGCAAGACCGCGGTCAACTACAACCGCGACGTCGAGGCCTTCCCGGTGGTCAAGGCGCTCATGGAGAAGATCATGGGCGAGAGCCCCTACCAGAGCCCGACTGACATGGGCGTCAACATGGTCGGCTTCGCCATCACCGACGACGAGGCCTGCCGCGACGCGGCCTGCATGGAGATCGTGCGCCGCTACTTCACCGCCGCCGTGAACGTCAAGCGCACGGGCACCGGCCAGGGGCTCGTGGACAAGCTCAAGGTCATCATGAAGAAGGCCGGGGTGGGGAAGGACCTCTCGCCCGCGCGCTCCGCGGCGCTCCTCAAGGAGGAGACCACGGGCGCCCCGGTGGGTGCCATGGTGCTGCCCGACGGCTCGGTGGTGACCGGCAAGACCTCGGAGCGCCTGGGTGCGGCGAGCTCGCTGCTCATGAACGCGCTCAAGAGCGTCACCGGCGTCGACATGGAGCTCGAGGTCATCAGCAACGAGGCGATCGAGCCCATATCCCGTCTCAAGACGACGCAGCTGGGAAGCCACAACCCGCGCCTCCATCCAGACGAGACCCTCATCGCGCTCTCCATCACCTCGGCGACGAGCGAGGTGGCGGCCCAGGTGCTCGCGGGCCTTCCGCTCCTGCGCGGCTGCGACGCGTTCTTCTCGGTCATCATCTCGGCGACCGATGAGGCGCTGCTCAAGAAGCTCGGCATCAACGTGTGCTGCGAGCCCAAGTACGAGCGCCACACGTATTTCCACCGGTAGGATCGCCGCTCGGGCCATCGGTCGCCTCGGCAGCCGGTGGCCCATGCCATCTGGGACGGCCCTGGGCGGCGATCGCGCCCGCTGGCGGCCGGCCCGCCGTACGCCCGAACATGAACCGATACGAAAACAGGCCCCTTGCGGGGCCTGTTCGCATTCGTGGTAGCCCGTACCAGATTCGAACTGGTGATCTCCGCCTTGAGAGGGCGGCGTCCTAAACCGCTAGACGAACGGGCCATATGGCTGGGATGGAGGGAGTCGAACCCCCATTGACGGAACCAGAATCCGCTGTCCTGCCATTAGACGACATCCCAGTGGCATACACAGCCTCGCGGCTGCGCAGATAAAGATAATACGGCAGGTACCGCGAGAGCGCAAGCCCCAATTTATGGGCAATTTCAGAAGGGCGGACTGTGGGGCCCGTAAACGAAAACAGGCCCCGATGGGGCCTGCGTGAAGGTCTTGGTAGCCCGTACCAGATTCGAACTGGTGATCTCCGCCTTGAGAGGGCGGCGTCCTAAACCGCTAGACGAACGGGCCATGTCGCAAGCACTCGCGTGCTCAGCGAAGAGAATATTACGGGAAGCGTCACGTCTGCGCAAGCCCCATTTTCCAAGAACCTGAAGTTGTGGGCAACTCGTGGAGCGGCGGACGTCGGCTAGGCGATGCCGAGCGCGGCGATCTCGCGGGTGCTCTCGTCGCGCGGCAGGCGCCGCTCCGCCCACATGCGGGCGAGCAGCTCGATGCCCTCGAGGTCGAAGTCGCTCGCCGCGCCGGTCTCGCGCACGACGGGCACCGTGACGGATGCGGGCGCGTCCTCGCCGATGCCGGTGCAGCCGCAGCCGAGTGCGATGTTCTCGCACGCGATGGCGACGAGCGCCTCGGTCATGACGGGGACCGGCACGCCGTAGGCCTCGGCGTCCCAGCCCTGCTCCTCGAGGTGGATGCGCGCGACGACCGCGTCGTTCTCGTCGATGCCCGCAAAGCCGTGGGGCAGCGCTTCGGCGAGGAGCTCGGCGAGCTTGGCCTCGAGGCACTTGTCGTAGAACAGCGCGCCGGTGAAGCTCGTGCACGCGGCGGCGAGCCGCGGCGGCAGCGCGTCCATCTCGCGCAGCTCGACGAAGCCCTTGAGGCGGACATTGGGGAAGACCATCGACAGCAGGTGCATGAGCTCCGAGCGCTCGAGCGGCCGCTCGGACATGAGGTCGCGGGCGTAGCGGTCGCCGGTCGGGGTCGTGACGTGCCCGGCATCGGTGAAGAGGATGGGCTTAACGCCGGAGACCCAGAGGATGTAGTCCTCGAAGCTGAGCCCCTCGAGCGCCCCGGGGACGATGCCGCAGCGGTCGACGTCCACGTGGTGCCAGATGCGCGAGCGCGCCATGCCAGGGGAGGGCTTCGCGCGGAAGACGGGGGCGTTGTCGAAGAGGAAGGCGAGCAGCGGCCCCAGAAGCGTCGCCATGCGGTAGATGCGCGCGGCGTCCTGCTCGTTCTCGTAGTCGAGCGAGACCTGCGTGGAGGCGGTGCAGCGCATCATGTCGCGCGCGTAGCGCCCGCGCCGCGAGAGGTAGGCGTCCATGTCGCGGTAGCGCTCCTTGGGGATGAGCTCGAGCTCGCGCGGGTCGGCGACGACGGGGTTGTAGCCCACCGGCACCAGGTGCGCATCGAGGCCGATGGCGCGGCATGCCGCCTCGACGTCGGCATCGAAGGCGCAGACGGCGTCGTAGAGCGCCTTGACCGAGTGGGCCGGCCCCGCCGAGATCTCGAGCTGGGCCGCCGGCTCGAGCGACACGTTGACCTCGACCGGCTCGAGCTCGGTCGCGGTCGTATAGGAGAGGCCGAGCAGGTGCCCGTCGATCATGACCCGCTCGTCCTCGCCATGGCCCCGTGCCAGCTCATCAAGGAGCGCCGCCACGCCGCGCTCGCCCGAGAAGGGGACGGTCGCGCCGTCGGCGCCGATGAAGATGCGCTCGAGCTCGAAGCCGATCTTCTTGCCCGCGGGATCCTTGTCGCCGCGCTCGAAGAGGTCGATGAGCGCGTCGAGGTTGCGGCGGAAGGAGCCGGTGAACGAGGGGATGCGCGTGGGGTCTTGCGTGGGCATGGTCGCTCCTTGAAACGGTTGCATCCTCTCCATCCTACCCACTTTGGGCACCGCGGTGCGGCTCGGCGCGGCATGCGGGTTAACTTCAGCGAATCGTTCCCGGTGCGGGATCGGCTCGACGGTGCATCGGGAACGTTCGTTGCGGTATTCGGTGCGAGATTTTTCAAAGTCAGCGCGACGGTCCGTGCCCACCAGGAAAACCGCAGGTCACGATCTCGGGCTTGCCTTGCTTTCGCGGGTCCCGGGAAAACTCACACCGAATACCGCAACGAGCGTGCGGGGCGGTGCCCCGGCGGCACACGGCGCGCATGGAGTTACATCGCAGAGCGCTCCCGGCGGCTCGCGGGCTATGCGTTGCTTTACAATAGGAGTGTTGTGAGGATCTGCGATCGCGCGCAAGCGCATCCAAGGAGAACCATGTCGGAATCCCAGCATACCGCCTCCCCTAAGCCGCGCGTCGACGCCTCGGCTGCCGGCGGGGACGATAAGAAGGGCGCCCGCCGCGGTGCGATCTTCATCGGCCTCGTGCTCGTGGCCTATATCGTCTACCTTGTGTTCACCGGGCAGATGGCCCAGTTCGTCGAGGCTCTGGCCACGGTCGACATGTCCTGGATCGTCGTGGCGTGCCTGTGCATGGTGCTCTACTTCATCTTCGGCG
Organism: Enorma burkinafasonensis; assembly: GCF_902150035.1. Classification (GTDB taxonomy): domain Bacteria; phylum Actinomycetota; class Coriobacteriia; order Coriobacteriales; family Coriobacteriaceae; genus Enorma; species Enorma burkinafasonensis. The sequence continues at coordinate 261,834 of NZ_LR597501.1, read as the reverse complement.
TCGCGGCCTACGCGATCGCCGTGTGGCTCGACCCCGATTCGCCCGTGGGCATCCGCGACCTCATCTCGGTCGAGGCGTCGGGCGTGTTCTTCGGCAACCTGACGCCTATGATGGTCGGCGGCACCCCGGCCCAGATCTACCGCCTCACCAAGGCGGGCCAGCCGGTGGGCGAGGCGGGTGCCACGCAGTTCACGCGCTATATCGTCTTCCAGGTGGGCCTCGTCGCCTGGGGCGCCATCCTGCTCGCGGTGCGCCTGCCCTTTTTCACCGAGCTCTACGGCGACATGACGCTTCTGTGCCTGTTCAGCTTCGGCGGCCACGTCGTGCTGCTCACGGCCCTCTTCATCGTCTCGCTCTGCCCGGGGTTCGTGACCAAGCTCGCCACGTGGTGCATCGGCTTCGTCGAGCGCATCGGCGGCGAGAGCGACCGCACGCGCGGGTGGCGCGACTACGTGAACAACGAGATCTACTCGTTCTCCGACCACTTCAAGCATGCCGCGGCGCACCTGTCGTCGATGGGCATCACGATGATCGTCACTATGGCGCAGCTCGCGTTTTTCTACATGGTGCCCTACTTCGTGCTGCTCGCGTTCGGCAACCACGAGGTCGACTTCCTGTCGTGCCTCGCCGCCGGCGCCTTCATCCAGCTCCTGTCCTCCGCGGTCCCGCTGCCGGGCGGCACGGGCGGCGCCGAGGGCGGCTTCGCGCTCTTCCTGGGCCACTTCTTCGGGGCGTCCGCGACCGCGGGCTACCTGGTATGGCGCCTCATCACGTTCTTCGCGCCGACGATCCTGACGGCCCCGCTGCTCGGCCTCAAGTCCGCCCGCAACGCGAGCATCCACGCTCGCTGGGACCGCATCGTGCACGGCGGCGAGCGCCCCGCCCGCGCCGCTAAGGCCCATCGCGCCCCCACCTCCGAGGCCAAGACGTCCGTGTCGCAGCCCGCTCCCACGCGCCCGCGCCGCCAGCAGGTGCGCCAGACCTCGGGTGGCATCACCGTCTCGCCGAAGGCGGTCCGCCGCCGCAAGTAGCCGTGGCGCCGGGACGGGGCCGATCGCCCCGGGCGCCCGGATGTCCGGTTGGCTCAGCTTCATGGTTACAGATCAGGTGCCGGGAATGGCGCCGGGACGGCATGCGCGTCCCGGTGCCATCTTGGGATATGCGGCCCTGCCCCGCTGTCCCGCTATTCGGTGCGCAGCGCGTCGACGATGCTCGCGGCGCGGGTGCGCACCATGGCGTACGCCACGCTCGCCAAGATCACCGCGAGGACGACGGCGACCGCCACCGCGACCTGCAGCCAGGGCAGGGTGAACTCGTAGGTGCTGTACGAGAGCATCATGGACTGGTAGAGCCCGAAGGTCGCGATCAGCGCCAGCGCGAAGCCGATCGCGAAGCCGCGCAGCGCGTAGCTCGCGCACTCGTAGGCGACCATGCGGCGGAAGGCGCGGTTGCCCATGCCGATGGACTTGAGGACCGCGAACTCGCGGCGGCGCAGGATGAGGGCGTTCGCGAGCGTGTTGAAGACGTTCGCCACGGCGATGAGGCCCGTGATGACGGCGAACAGGAAGATGAACGTGTTCACCGTGGTCGCCATGAGGCGCGACTGGAGCTTGCTCTGGGCGACGTTCGTGTAGGTGACGTCGAGCTCGGGATAGTCCGCGGCGATAGCCTCGATCGCCTCCTGGGCATCCGTGGCACGCGCCGCGTCGCCGCCCGTGTCGAAGGACATGCTCGCGCGGACATAGCCGCTGTTCGCCGCCACGTCGATGGCCGAGGCCGGGAGGACGAGCGTGAGCGTGCCGGTGGCATCGACGCAGGCGGGCTTCGTGTCCGCAAGCGCACCGACCTCGATATCCTGCTCGCCGGCGACCGCCTCGTCGTAGGGGAGGTAGCACTCGGTGCCCTCGTCATTGAAGTACACCGCGCGCAGGCTGCCTGCGGGGTCGTCCTCGATGCGAGCGATGAAGCGGCCGTCGAGGTCGGCGAACTCGAGCGACCGCACGGTGCCGGTGCCCTCGAACGGCCGGTAGTTGCCGTAGGTCTCGCCATCGTGGATGTCATAGGAGTTCACGGCGATGGCACGGGGACGGTCCGGGTCGCAGAACCCATCGCGCGAGAGGCCGAGCCCGTCCACATAGGCCTCCCAGCTGGCCTCGTCGACGAACTCAACGTAGGCGCTGCCGTACCAGGAACCGTCGGCCAGAAGCGGCGTGCCGGTATCGAGGTTCGTGACCTCGCTGGAGAGCATGCCGGCGGGCATGAGCGCGTCGGAGACGTAGCTTGTGGCGTAGCCGTTGGGCGCCGCCCCCTCGATATCCTGGACGTCGGCGTAGAAGCGCTCGAGCGCCTCCTGCATGCCCGGCCCGTCGACCTTGCCGTCGGCGAGCGCGAGCGTCTGGTCGGCTCCGGCGCCGGTCGCGTCGATGTAGAGCACGAGGTCCTGGCCGTCCATGGTGTCGACGGCGGTGTCGGATGCGTAGCCCATGACGTCGGCGATGGAGCCCGAGGTGATGAGGAGCGCCACCGAGACGGCGAGCGCGGCCACGGTGACCCGCCCCTTGGAGCTCGCGCGCGTGAGGTTCTTGTGGGCGATGAGGCCGGGGACGCCGAAGATGCGCCCCGTGAGGCCGAGGGGCCGAGCAAGGGCGTCGCCATGCTTCCCGCGGCGCTCGGCCCGGCGCTGGGCGCGGCGGGCGCGGCGGGAGAGGCGCACGTCCTGCGTCTGGCGGATGGCGTCGACGGCGGAGACGCGGCTCGCGCGGATCGCGGGGACCCAGGCGCTCACGACGAGCGTCACAAGTGAGAGCGCCACCGCGATGGCGATCGCGACGTGGCTCAACACGACACGGGCCGTCGCACCGCCGGCCATCGCGGACATGCCCTCGCCCAGGATGCCGAAGACAGCGTAGCAGCCGGCGAGGCCGAGCATGACGCCCGCGGGGATGCCGATCGCTCCGATGACGAGCGCCTCGGTGAGCACCGTGCGGCGGAGCTGCCGGCGGCTCGCGCCCAGGCTCGAGAGCAGGCCGAACTGCCGCGTGCGCTCGGCCACGGAGATCGCGAAGGAGTTGTAGACGAGCGACACGCCCGCGACGACCACGATGGCGGCGAGGATGCCCGCGATCCGGTAGAGCGTGTTCCAGATGGCGGTGTCCGGCGTGACGCCCATCCAGCGGATGAGGGACGTGTGGACCGAGGATCCGCCGTCGACGGTGCGTTCGTGGACGTTGACGATCTCGTCAGCGAGCGGCTCGGCGTCCGCGGGGTTCTCGGTGCGGAAGAGGACCGATGCCCAGGTGGCGTCGGAGCCGTCCGTCATGACCCGCTCGAGCGCCGTCCCATCGTCGTAGACGTAGACGGCGTTGCCCTGCATGGCGAGCGTGGCGGAGTAGCCGTAGCTGCGGTAGAAGCCCACGACCGTGCCGCTCATCTGCCCGAGGTCGGCGCTGAAGGACTCGGTCTGCGTCTCCTCGTTGATATAGTCGCCGCGCAGGCTCGTCACGGTAAAGCTCACGCCGTCGGTGATGCTCGTGACCGTGCGCGTGCCGAGGTCCAAGGTGACCTCGTCGCCCAGCTCGATCGCCCCGCCGTCCGCGGTGGAGAGGCCGCAGGGGGCGAGCTCAGCGTTCTGCAGGTAGTGGGGGAGGAGGATCTCACCGGGAGCCTCGGGTGCGCGGCCGGCGACGATCTCGGGCGTCGCGACGAGGGGCTCATCCTCGCCCGTCACGTCGGGCCAGGTCTTGGCGTAGAGGTACTTGCCGAAGAGGCTGCTGTTCTCATCGCCGAGCGAGACGGTGCCGAGGTCGGCGATGCCGGTCCAATCGACGACGCCGGGCTCCTCGCGCAGGCGCTCGAGGTCGTCCGCCGTGATGCCGGCAGCCTCAGCGTACCACCAGCCCTCGTCCGCCGCCGTGCGCTCGATGAGCATGCTCGTGAGCGAGACGACGCTCGTGAGCATGGCGGTGAGCAGCGCGCACGAGAGCGCGACGCCGATGATCGATACGACGGTGCGGGTGCGGTTACGCTTGAGCGACTTGACGGTGAAGCGCGTGAAGATGCCCATCCTAGCGCACCTCCCCCGGGACACTGGGGACGGCTCCGACCGTCCCGCGGGCGGCGCCGCCCATGATGGCGGGGGTCACGGGGCGGCGGCGCTCGTCACGCACGAGCCGGCCGTCCTCGATGGCGATCACGCGGTCCGCCATGAGGGCGATGTCCTCGTCGTGCGTGATCACGATGAGGGTCTGCTTGAGGTGGCGGTTGGAGCTGCGCAGAAGCGCCATGATCTCGGCCGAGTTCTTGGAGTCGAGGTTGCCGGTGGGCTCGTCGGCGAGCACCACGGCCGGTGCGTTCATGAGGGCGCGGCCGATGGCGACGCGCTGCTGCTGGCCGCCGGAGAGCTGGTTGGGCAGGTAGTGCTCGCGTCCCTTGAGGCCGAGGGTGGCGATGAGCATGTCGAGGCGCTTGGCGTTCACCGCACGCCCGTCCATGAGGACCGGCAGCGTCATGTTCTCCACCACATCGAGCACAGGGATGAGGTTGTAGAACTGGTAGACGAGGCCCACCTCGCGGCGGCGGAAGACGGCGAGCTGCTCGTCCGTGCGCGCGAAGATGTCCTGGCCCTGCAGCCGGACGGTGCCCGAGGTGGGGCGGTCGACCCCGCCCATGAGGTGCAGCAGGGTCGACTTGCCCGAGCCCGAGCTGCCGATGATGGCGATGAACTCTCCCGCCTCGACGGTGAACGAGACGTCGTCGAGGGCGGTGACGGCGGTGTCGCCTTTGCCGTAGACCTTGGTGAGGTGCTCCACGGAAAGGATATTCATGGGTGCTCCTAGCGTTCGTGGGGATACGTCACCAACCATACTGCGCATGCGCCCTTGCGCCCAGATGACCGCCGCGTGACGATTCCGTCACGTGGGATACGGGGCGGGTGACATCGGTGATGGGGCCGTTTGTCCCGCCGCGATCGCACGAGGCCGCTTGTCCCGGGAATAGGCGCATGTGAATATGCATTCTAATCTTCCTCGGCTTGGGATATCCGGTCCGCCTCCTATGTCCCGGCTCGCATTCTTCGGCTGAAAAGCAATTCGATTGATTATTGAATAAGAATTGAGGTTCAGAAATCAATCGGATGGTCTCGTCCGCTTCGCAACCATATAAACGCGCTGGTAGAACGCTTGCATGGATGGATCCGCGCAACCTCTGTTTCTTCATTTTCCATTCGGATGGCATTTTGTGACACTCGCCGTTCATTTGAATAGCGGATGGCGCGATCGTTGCCGTTCGCTGTTCATTTGAACCGTGAATGGTAGGGGCGTGCCCGCTGGCGCCCCGGCCCTGGTGCCACCCGCCGTCAGACGATGGCCTTGAAGAATGCGATGTCGAACTGCGCGCCGCGGACCGCGCCTGCCTGGTCCCGCTCGTTTCTGCAGGTGAGGGTCCCGCCCTGGGCGGCGATGAGGCTCTGGGCGAGCGAGAGCCCGATGCCCACCCCCGCGGGGTTCACCGCATCGCCCGCGGCCCCGCGGCCTCCCCGGTAGAAGCGCTCGAACACATGCGGCAGGTCCTCCTCGGCGATACCCGGCCCGGTGTCGGTCACGCGGATGCGGCAGGCGAGGGCATCCTCCCATGCTTCGACGCGCACGGTGCCGCCCGCCGGGGTGTGCTCCATGCAGTTCTTGAGGATGTTGCCGAGCGCCTCGGCCGTCCAGGCGGCATCGCCGGTGAACGAGCAGGCGGGGTCGATCTCGCGCTCGAGCGCCACGTCGGCGATGTCGAAGGCGACGGCGAGCGGTGCGGCGGCATCCTCCACCAGCCGGGCGACATCGACCGGCGCCCGGCTGAGCTCGATGGTCCCCGCGTCGAGGCGCGCGAGCTTGAGCAGGGCGGAGACGAGCCGCTCGACGCGCAGCTCGAGCTGCTCGATGCGCCGCAGCCGCTCGACCTCGGCCTCCATGCCGCCTGCCTCGGCGAGGTGTTTGCGCACGACCTCGGTGGTGATCGAGATCGAGGTGAGCGGCGTCTTGATCTGGTGCGAGATGTCGGCGAGGGCGTCGGCGAGCGCCTCCTTCTCGCGGGCGAGCTCGTCGGCCGTGAGCGTGAGGCGCGCGACCATCTTGTCGAGCTCGCTGCCGAGGATGGCGAGCTCGCCCTCGTCCATGCTCGAGAGGTCCACGTCACGCTCGCCGTGGAGCACGGCGTCCAGGCGCTCGCTCAGGCGCGCGAGCCGGCGGTAGCGCATCCAGGTGAGCGCGAGGAGGGGGAGCGCGGTCACGGCGCAGGCGGCGGCCGCAGCGAGACCGGCGGCGGGTCCGCCCGAGCGGCCTATGAGGATGCCCGCGGCGGCGACGAGCGCGAGCCAGACGGCGAGGGCGCGGGCGAGCTCACGGTTGCGCGACAGCATGGCGCACCTAGCCTTGAGCCTTGTAGCCGAGGCCGCGGACCGTGACGATGAGCCGCGGATGGGCGGGGTCGTCCTCGACCTTGGTGCGCAGGCGCTTGATGTAGACCGACAGCGTGTTCTCCTCGATATAGGTGCCCGCGTCGTCCCAGAGGGCGTCGCGGATCATCTCGCGCGTGACGAGCTTGCCCGGGTTGGTGGCGAACAGGAGCAGCAGGCGGTACTCGAGCGCCGAGAGCACGACCTCGCGGCCCTGGCGCTCGACATGGGCGCGGTCGGTGTCGATGACGAGGTCGCCCAGCCGCACGAGGCGCGTTTGGGGCTCCGCGCGCCTGATGGCGGCGGCGATGCGCGCGAGGAGCTCGCGCGGGCGGAAGGGCTTGGCCACGTAGTCGTCCGCGCCCATCTGGATGCCGGTCACCGTGTTGAACTCGTCGTCGGAGGCGGTGAGGAAGATCACGGGCAGCTCCGGCCGCTCGCGCTTGATGGCGCCGCACACCGCGAAGCCGTTGCCCTGGGCGAGCGTCACGTCGAGGAGCACGAGCCGGTAGGGAGCGCCGGGCCGCGCGCCCGCACTACCGCCCCCGCCGAGGGCGAGCGCGATGGCTTCGTCTTGCGTGGAGGCGCAGTCGACAGCGTAGCCCTCGCCGGCGAGCAGCTCGCAGAGGGACTCGACGATGGTGGGATCGTCCTCGACCAGAAGGATCTTCGCACCCATGCGCGCCGCCTAGTAGTGGACGACGACGCACACGCCCACGGAGACCATATCGAAGAGTTCCTGGGCCTTGGCGGGCGGCAGGTTCACGCAGCCGTGGCTGCCCACGCTGCGGAACGCGTTGCGGTCGTTGAAGGAGGCGTCGCTTTGCCACGAGGCGTCGTGCAGGCCCACGGCGCTCCCGATGAAGGGCATCCAGTAGGATACCGGCGTCTCGTACTCGGGCTCGCCGGTCTCGGGGTCCTTCTTGCCGATGAGCGTGACGTCGCGCGAGCGGGCCCGCAGGCGGTACGCGCCGGTCGGGGTGCTGTTGCCCTGGTTGGGGTTGCCGGTGATGACGTTGGACTCCCAGAGCACGTTGCCGTTCGCGTCGTAGTAGCGCGCGTGCTGCTCGGAGATGTCGATGTCGATGTAGGCACCCCAGTCGCGGGCGCCGGCGCCGCCGTAGCGGTCGCCCTCGCGGGCGCAGGGCACGTCGATGGAGCCGGTCTGCTTCTGCGTCACGGCGTCGAGCACGAGCTGGGTCAACGTGTCCGCGTCGACGCTCCAGCCGAAGGTACCGCCCGAGACGGTGACCTCCTTGCCGTCCTCGCGCGTGTAGGTGCGCTCGGTGCCCACCGTCGTGAGCGACTTCGCGAGGTTCTGGGCCCAGGCGCCCGCAGCCTCCTGGTCGATCGAGGCGTTGAGCGCCTCGTCGAAGACGATCCACTGGGCGACGGTCGAGTTGTCGATGCTTGCGACCTCGGTCCCGCCCATCTGGAAGGTGACCTGGGTGCCCAGAAGCTGGTTGGCGCCCTCGCAGACGCTCTCGAGGTGCGCGTCGTCGATGCTGCCGTTGAGCGGCACGAAGGCGTCCGCGCCGAGCGCATCGAGCGAGACCGTGGCGTCGAGCCGCGAGAGCGCGAGCTCGGCCAGGGCGATGATGTTGTCGCGGTTGAGCTTCTCGTTCGAGCGGGCGCGCTCGACGGTGAAGGCGCCCTGCTCGGCGTCGTAGGCGCTCGCGGCATCGAACGTGCCCGAGCGGCCCTCGTTGAAGGCGTCGATGGCGGCGCCGAGCGATTCCTCGAAGCCGGCGCGGTCGAAGTCGCTCGCGAAGAGGGAGAAGTCGGGCTCGGCCCCGAGCTCCAGGGGCGCTGAGGTCGCCTGCTCGCGCGGGGCGGTCACGGCCTCGTAGAGGCGGACGGGCCACTTGAAGGGCTCGTTCTGGGCAAGCGTCGCCTCGGCCGCCGCAGATGCCGATATGAGCTCGTCGGGGTCCTCGGGGGCGTACTGCCAGCTGAAGCCGGCGCCCTCGACGGTGAGGGTATAGCGGTTCACCGATGAGCGGATGCGCGCGGCGGCGCTGCCCGAGTCCACGAGCGAGACGTCCGCGCCTGCGATCGTGGTGCCGGGGTAGTAGATGTTGGAGAACACGGCGACGCCCGCGCCGTAGGCGATGCCGACCAGAAGGACGATACCCAGAAGCAGGCGCCGCACGAGGCGCCCGCGCCGGCGGGGCTTGCGCTCCGGGTCGCCGTCGGGCTTCTTGCCGGCGTCACCTCGCCGGTCGTCCTCGGGCTTCTTCTCGCTGCCGGCGAAGTGGCCGCCGGCGGGCTTGATGGGCAAAGGCGCGGTCACCGAGGAGCGCGCCTGATCTTCAGGGAGGGGCATCGAGACACCGTCTTCCGCGAATCGTGGGGTACACATCGGTAGGGTACACGTAGGCGATTATACCTGTCCGCGCGGACCGCAGTCCCGGGGCTCATGCTCGCCTGCGTGGCATCACGCCTTCGCGCACGCCGCGCACGCCCTGCAGGCGGTCGGTGCCTGCGCGATGCCGCCCTTCGCCGTCTCTCGCAGGGTCGCCGGCAGGGCCCGCCCCACGTCGCGCATCACGGTCGCCATCTCGTCGAACGGCACGAGGCTCGCCACGCCCGAGAGCGCGAGCTGCGCCGACGAGAACGCTGCGGCGACGCCGATGGCGTTGCGGTTCTGGCAGGGGACCTCCACGAGCCCGCCCACCGGGTCGCAGACGAGCCCGAGGAGGTTGCCGAGCGCGATCGAGGCGGCATCGAGCGCCTGGGCGGGCGTCCCCCCGTTGAGCTCGACGAGGGCCGCGGCTGCCATCGCCGCGGCGCTGCCGACCTCCGCCTGGCAGCCGCCCTCGGCGCCCGCGACGCTCGCGTTCTGCGAGAGCAGCAGGCCCACGGCCGCCGCGGTGTAGAGGGCGCCTTCGACCGCGGCATCGTCGACGCCGAGGGCGCTCGCCTGGGCGAGCACGCAGCCGGGCACCACGCCCGCCGAGCCCGCGGTGGGCGCGGCGACGATGACGCCCATGGCGGCGCTCCGCTCGAGGACCGCCATGGCGCGCGCGACGGCATCGCTCTGGACGGAGCCCATGAGCTGGGGCGCGAGCGTCTCGGCGCCCGCGTGCACCCGCGCCGCCTCGCCGCCGATGAGCCCGCCGAGCGAGCGCTGGGGGTGCTCTATCGGCGCGGTCGTCTCGGTGCGCATGGTCTCGATCACGCGTGCCATGGCGCCGTGCGCGCCCGCGGCGCCCTGGAGCGACTCCTCGCGCAGGCGCATGACGCAGCCCAGCGTGCAGTCGAGCTCGGCACTGCGGGAGAGGAGCTCGTCCGCGGTTCCGAAGGCGGGCTCCGCACCCGTGGCGCCCGACGCCGGCGCGGCCCCGGGCACGCGGATGAGCGTCGCCACCCGGACCTCGGCGTGCGCGCGCAGCGAGCCGAGCAGGTCGTCGAGGTCCTCGCCCTCGGGAAGCTCGTCCAGCTCGAAGACCGTGTAGGCGGCGCCGCCGCGCTCGGTCCGGTAGGTGCGCATGAAGGCGATGTTCACGCCGCGGTCGGAGAGCATGACCGTGAGGGCGGCGAGCACGCCGCGCGCGTCGCGATGCGCCACGAAGATGGTGTCGTACTCGCCGGTGATCTTCACGTCGACGCCGTTGATGCGCGAGAGGCGCACGCGCCCGCCGCCCAGGCTCTCGCCGCGCACGGTGCACACGGTGCCGGCGTCGTCGCGCATCTCGATGTCGACGGTGTTGGGGTGCAGGCGCTCCGAGTCCTCGCCGGGGACGAACTCGAAGGCGAGCCCGCGCTCGCGCGCGAGGGAGAAGGCGTCGCGGATGCGCTCGTCGTCGGTGGCGAGGCCCAAGATGCCCGCGACCAACGCGCGGTCGGTGCCGTGCCCGCGGTAGGTGTGCGCGAAGCTGTTGTGCAGCACGAACCTCGCCTGTACCACCGGTCGCTCCATGAGCGAGGCGGCCACCTGGGCGCACCTGAGCGCGCCCGCCGTATGGGAGGAGGACGGGCCCACCATGATGGGGCCCAGGATCTCGAACGCGGAGATATTCGCCATGTTCACCTTCCCGGTCGAGCCGATAGCGTCGCGGGCGCCCGGTCGCCTTGCATGAGGGGCCACGTCCGCTACGCCCGATTGTCCCACAGAATGGCGCCCCGTTCATCGCAACCCGCGCCGTCCCGGCGATTCCAGAGCGGTACGCTTGTCCGATACGCCGGGTGCTCTGAAGGGTGCGTGCTGCTCGTCCCCGGCGGCCGCTTCGAGCTGCCCTGCAGCGCGACCTTGGCCCTGGCGAGCCAGCGAACGAAAAAACCAGGGGCGCCCCGCACGGGACGCTCCTGGTTTCATGCGCAAGCGCTGCCTCCCGTATGGGGAGGGCGCCTCATCGACGCCGGGCTACAGCGCCAGCCCCTGCGCGCGCTCGATGCGCGCCATGCAGTCGTCGCGGCCGATGAGCTCCATCGTCTCGCCGAGCGGCGGGCTCACCATGGTGCCGCACACGGCGACGCGGACCGCCTGGAAGACGACGCGCTTCTTGAGGTCGAGGGTGTCGGGCAGGGGCTCGAGCGCGGCGTCGATCTTGGCCGCCTCCCACTCGTCGGCGGGAAGGGTCCCGAGCGCCACGCGCGCGGCGTCGAGCACCGTGCCCATGCCCTCCTTGGCGAGGCCCTTGGCGACGGACTTCTCGTCGTAGGCGAGGGTCTTCGCGGTGGCGAAGATGGGCGCGGCGACCGCCGCGGCGTCGGCGGGCATCTTCGTCCGCGGCCGCACGATCTCGGCGAGCAGGTTCCACCAGGCGTCGCTGCGCGCGCTGCGGTCGATATCGGTGCCCGCGGCCTTGAGCTCGGGGATCATGATCTCGTCGGTGAACGCGGCATCGTCCATCGCGTTGATGTACTCGGCGTTCATCCAGTCGAGCTTCTTGGGGTCGAAGGTCGCCGGGTTCTTGGAGATGCGGTCGAGCGAGAAGCGGCTCGCGAGCACGTCGCGCGGGATGACCGTGGTCTCGCCGTCGAGCGACCAGCCGAGGAGCGCCAGGTAGTTCACGAAGGCGTCGGGGAGGTAGCCGGCCTCGCGGTACTCCTCGACCGAGGTGGCGCCGTGGCGCTTGGAGAGCTTCTTGCCGTCCGCGCCGAGGATCATCGAGATGTGCGCGAAGACGGGCACCGGCGCGCCGAGGGCCTCGTAGACCATGACCTGGCGCGGGGTGTTGGAGAGGTGGTCGTCGCCGCGGATGACGTGCGTGATGCCCATGGCGACGTCGTCGACCACGGTGGTGAAGTTGTAGGTGGGCGTGCCGTCGGAGCGGAAGATCACGAAGTCGTCGAGCTCCTTGGCGTCGAAGACCACGCGCCCGTGGACGGCGTCCTCGACGATGACGTCGCCGCGGTCCTCGGGCACCTTGATGCGGAGCGTATAGGGCTCGCCGGCCTCCATGCGCGCCCGCGCCTCGTCGGCGGGGATGGAGCGGCAGCGGCGCTGGTAGCCCTGGAAGGGGTCCTTGCGCGCCTTGGCGGCGGCGCGGTCCGCCTCGAGCTCCTCGGGCGTGCAGAAGCACGGGTAGGCGCGGCCCTCGGCGAGCAGGCGCTCGGCGGCCTCGCGGTAGATATCGAGGCGCTCGGTCTGCGCGTAGGGGCCGAAGTCGCCGCCGACCTCGGGGCCCTCGTCCCAATCGAGGCCCAGCCAGCGCATGGCGCGCAGGATGATCTGGGTGTTCTCGTCGGTGGAGCGGGTGGGGTCGGTATCGTCGATGCGCAGGATGAAGGTGCCGCCCGTCGAGCGGGCGAAAGCCCAGTTGTAGATGGCCGTGCGGGCGCCGCCGATGTGCAGCTTGCCCGTCGGCGAGGGCGCGAAGCGGACGCGGACGTCGGACATGTAGAGCTCCTTGGCTGTAGGTCTCGCAGATGCTCTAGCCATTATACGCACATGCGCGGGTCTTTGCCGCGCGGATGCGCGCACCGCCTCATGGATGCGCGCCCCGCCGAACGGATTCGCAAGCAGACAATCGACGGAGCGGCCGCGCCGGGACCCCGTGTCCGTCGATATCGTGCTTGCGAATTGTCTCGTGGGGGTGAAATGGGGTATGACTATGCAGATATAGCGAAACCGTCCCGGGAGGGTTCGTGTCCTCTGAAGATATCGCCGTCGCCGCGCGCGACGCCTCATATGCCGTATCCGGCTACCGCTCGTTCGAGTACGTCTCCTTCGAGGCGCGCCGTGCGCGCACCTGCGCGCTGCTGAGCGCCGAGGCGGCTCCCGCGCGCGACCTCCTGCTCGCCATCGCGGGCCTCGTGCGCCCGGTGTCGGGCTCCCTTGAGGTGGCGGGCACGGAGCTCGCCGCCGCCCGCACCGCGGCGGGGAGGGGCCTGCGGGGCGGCCTCGCCGCGCCGCTGCCGCGCGGGACGGTGGGTATCGGCATCTTCTCAGGCATCGCCGACATCCCTGGGTCGTCCACGGTCGAGGAGGCCGTCGCGCGCGAGATGCACCTGCGCGGCCCCCGCGGGGAGGGTGCGCGGCGGTCCGGCGGCGACGTCTTGGACTATCTCGCGGCGTTCGGCATCGCGACCGAGGCGTCGCGGCGCGCGGATGAGCTCGCCGCGCTCAACCGGGCGCGCCTCTCGGCCGCCCTCGCCTGTGTGGGCACACCGCAGGTCGCCGTCGTCGACCTCGCCGATCCCCTCATCGGGGCGCTCCCGCGCGACGAGGCGGTGGCGCTCGTGGGCGAGCTGGGCGCGGCAGCGCGCGCGTTCGGTTGCGCGCTCGTGTTCGCGACGGCCGAGCCCGCCGCTGCCCGGGCGGCCGATGCCGCGTTCGCGCTCGATATCGATGCCGCGGAGGCGCTCCGTGCCTGCGGCGGCGTTAAGGATACGGAGGTGTCCGCTTCGTGAACGGCTTCATGGATACGCTGCGTCAGGCAGCCTCGCGCCTCGCGCGCGAGCGCTCCCACGGCATCGCGGCCATCGCGGCGCTGCTGGTCCCGGCGGTGCTCGCGCTTATGCTCGTCGTGGTGGTGGCGCCGTCGCTCGATGCGAGCGGGCGGATGGCGGTCGCGCTCGTCAACCTCGACCGGGGGGCGAAGGATGCCTCCGGCAAGGAGGTGCGCGCGGGCGACGACCTCGTGCACGAGCTCATCGATGCGGGCGACGTCGCCTGGGACGAGGTGGACCGCGCGACGGCGGACGAGGGCCTCGCGTCGGGCGCCTACACCCTGATCGTCCAGATTCCCGAGGAGTACTCCGAGCAGGTGGCGAGCCTCGAGGGCGACGACCCCGCGCAGGCGCGCATCGAGGTCATCTCGGACGGCGCGCAAAACGTGCTCGCGACCCGTGAGGGCTCTGCCGTCATGCGCCTGGTGCAGCAGCGCCTGAGGGGCGAGCTCGGGGAGCAGTACCTCGTCTCCATCTTGAACGACGTGAGCGGCGAGGCGTCGCGCCTCACGCTCACCGCCGACGGCGCGGTCATGCTCGACGAGGCGTATGATGCGCTCGGGCAGGGCGCGGCGGGCGTCGCCTCGGGGCTCGAGCAGACGGCGGAGGGTACCGCCGCGCTCACCCAGGGCGTCGACGCCATCGCGCAGGGCACCGGCGCGCTCGGCACCGGAAACCAAGCGCTCGCCGAGGGCATCGACATGGTGAACGAGCAGGCGGTATCCCCGCTTTTCGCGGGGTCGGAGGCGCTCGCGACGGGGCTCGACCAGGCGGCGGACGGCCTTGCCGCCGTCGCCCAGGGCATCGACGGCGTGGGCGGGCTCACGAGCGCCGCGAACGAACGGCTGGCGCAAAGCTCCGAGGCGCTCGCTGGCCTCGCCGAGCTCGTGGGCGAGCTCGCCGCCCCGATGGAGGAACTGGGTCAAGCGCAGGCGAGCATGTCGTCTCTTGCCGATAGCGTGCAGGGTGCCGCCTCCGAAGCGGCGGAGGCCGTCGAGCAGGCGCGCGGCGGGGTCCAGGATGCAGCGGACTCCGCATCCGCGCTGGCCGCCACCGTGAACGGCGCCGACGGCGAGAGCGGTCTTGCCGCCGATGCCTCCGCAGTGGGTGAGGCGGGCGAGGGATGGCTCGGGGCGAACGGCCGCGACCGGGTCATCGCCCTCGCCGCGGCGCTCGAGGCCGAGGCGGCCGGCGGGACGATCACCCAGGAGCAGACCGATCTCATCGCCGCCTACGAGGCCGATGCGCAGGCGTTCCAGGAGGCGGCCCCGCGCCTCGAGGCGGGAGCGGAGACCGCATCGCAGCAGGCGCAAGCGCTCTCGACCGCCGCCGGGACCGCTACCGGCGGCATCGATGCGGCGGCTACCGCGATCGGGGATTTCTCGCAGGACGCGTCGAGTTTCCAGGAAAGCGCCGCCGCGGCGAGCGATGCCACCGCATCCATCGCGGGCTCGCTTGCAGACCATGGCACCTCCATCTCCTCCGCACTTGCCGACGTGGCCATCGCGCAACGTCAGCTCGCCCAGGTGCCGGCGCTCACGGACCGGCTCTCGGCAGGTGTCGAGACGACGGCCTCGCTGCTCTCATCCGATGGCGCCATCGGCGCCGGCGCCACGGGCATCTCGGCGGGTACCCAGGCCCTCTCGCAGGCGCTCGAGGGCTTCTCCTCGGCGAGCGCGCAGCTCGGCAGCGGCGGCGTCACGCTCGGCCAGGCGCTCTCGGCCGTGGGGACGGGTGTGTCCGGCCTGGGTGACGGCCTCGGCGCCCTCGCGAGCGTCCAGGGGCAGCTCGCCCAGGGGATCGGCCAGCTCGGCGAGGGGTCCCAGACGGTCACGGACACCATGCAGGCATCGGGCGAGGCGCTCCAGGACGTCTCGTCCGGGGCGGACGAGCGCGCCGAGGTCGCCTCGCGCCCGGTCACGCTCGCGACGACGGTGGTGAACGAGGCCCCCTCGACGGCCTCGCAGATCGCGCCCATAGCGCTCGCGGCGGCGCTCTGGCTCGGGTGCCTTGCGTGCTCGCATGTCGTGGCGCCCTACGACCGGCGCGCTCTGCTCGTGGACTCTGCGCCCGCGTCGGTGCTCGCGCCCTGCGCGCTCCATGCGCTCTTCGGGCTCGCACAGGGCCTTATCGCGGTGGCCGCCCTCGTGCTCATCGGCGGCGTCGAGGCGGCCTCGCTGCCCGCGCTTATCGCCCTCGTGCTCGCGTGGTCGGTTGCGCTGGCGCTCATCGCCCAGCTCGTCCGCCTCGTCTGCGGCCGCCTGGCCGCGCCGGTGTCGCTCGGCCTGCTCGCCCTCCAGCTCCTGTGCGCCGGCGCGGTCCTGCCCTCGTATGCGGTGGGAGGTGCGTTGGCCGCGCTCGCGCGCGTGCTTCCGGTGCCGCTTCTCGCGGATGCGCTCAGGGGTGCCGTCGCGGGCTCGATGGCGGGGCTCGGCACCTCGGCTGTCGCGGCCGCGGTGTGGATCGCTGCCGCCTTGGCGCTCCTGCTCGCGCTCACGCGCACGAAGCGCCGCGTGCGGCCCGAGCGTCTCGCGGGCCGCGAGACGGTTTCGTCCGTTTTCGGTGGATGAGACGCTGCTCGGTCGATTCGCGCCCGAGCGTCCCGGCGGGGGAGTACAATCACTAGGCTCGCCATCGCGAGCGCGTGCCCGGCGGAATGGTAACGGCCGCCGGTGGACTACGTCATCTCAAGAAGGGAACCAACATGTCGGAAGAGCTTCGTTCCACGTCGCACGGCGCTGCTAAGACCGCGCCCCGCTCGTATCTGTTCACCTCGGAGTCGGTGACCGAGGGGCACCCCGATAAGATCGCCGACCAGATTTCCGACGCGGTACTCGACGCCATCCTCGCCAAGGAGGCGGTCCTCGAGGCGCAGGGCTATGTCGACACCGACGGGGTTCCCGCCAAGCTCGAGAACGTGCGCTGCGCGTGCGAGACCCTGCTCACCACGGGCATGGTCGTGGTCTCCGGCGAGATCCGCACGCAGGCCTACGTCGACGTGCAGGAGATCGCGCGCGGTGTGATCACGCGCATCGGCTACGACCGCGCCAAGTACGGCTTCGACGGCACGACCTGCGGCGTCATCAACATGATCCACGGGCAGAGCCCCGACATCGCCCAGGGCGTCGACGAGAGCTTCGACGTCCAGGCCGGCTCCACCACCGACCCGCTCGACCTCATCGGCGCGGGCGACCAGGGCATGATGTTCGGCTACGCCACCGACGAGACCGCCGCGTACATGCCCATGCCGCACCACCTGGCGAGCCGGCTCGCCGAGCGCCTCGCCCAGGTGCGCCATGACGGCACGGTGCCCTACCTCAGGCCCGACGGCAAGACGCAGGTGACCGTCCGCTACGAGGACGACCGCCCGGTCGCGGTCGAGACCATCGTCATCTCCACACAGCATGCGCCCGAGGTCGAGAACATGGCCGTCATCAAGGCCGACATGCTCGAGCACGTGATCGCGCCGGTCATGGAGGCCGCGGGCATCGCGTGGGACGGCGCCACGGTCTACGTGAACCCCACCGGCCGCTTCGTCGTGGGCGGCCCCATGGGCGACACCGGTCTCACCGGCCGCAAGATCATCGTCGATACCTACGGCGGCTCCGGCCGCCACGGCGGCGGCGCCTTCAGCGGCAAGGACTGCACGAAGGTCGACCGCTCGGCCGCCTATGCCGCCCGCTGGGTCGCCAAGAACGTCGTCGCCGCGCATCTCGCACACCGCTGCGAGGTGCAGCTCGCCTACGCCATCGGCGTGGCGCGCCCGCTCTCGATCATGGTCGAGACCTTCGGCACCGAGCAGGTGCCGGTGGCTGCCATCGAGCGCGCCGTCGAGCAGGTCTTCGACCTGCGCCCGGGCGCGATCATCCGCGACCTCGACCTGCGCCGCCCCATCTACGGGAAGACGGCCGCCTACGGGCACTTCGGCCGCGACGACGCCGACTTCACCTGGGAGCGCCTCGACCGCGTCGAGGAGCTGCGCACCGCCTGCGGCCTCTAGGGGGTTTCCATGGCTTGCGAGCATGCTGGGAAGACGCCCGCGCGCGACCTGCGCGTGCGGCCCGCGGCGCCGGCCGACCTGGATGCGGTCTGCGCCGTCTACGAGGCGGCCTGCCGCGACATGGCGGGCACCGCGTTCGATATCGAGTGGGTCTGGGGGAACTACCCCACCCGTGAGGGGCTCCTCGAGCGCATCGCCGCCGGCGAGCTCATCGTCGCGGAGCTCGCGGGGGAGGTCGTGGGCGCGTGCGTGGTCGACAACGCCGACGACCCCACCTATGCCGTCGCGCCGTGGCGCATCGATGCGCCGCAGCCCCAGGTGGGCGTCCTGCACCTGTTCGTCGTCGACCCTGCGCACCGGGGGCAGGGTATCGCGCCCGTCCTGCTCGAGGCCTCGAGCACCGCGGCGCGCGAGCGCGGCTTCGCGACGCTGCGCCTCGACGTGTTCGACAACAACGAGCCGGCGGTGCGTTTGTACCGCGCGCACGGCTACGAGGACCGCGGTGTCTTCGTTTTGCACTACGAGGACGGTGTGGTGCACGCCGCGCACCTCATGGAGCTCGACCTGCGCGCGTAGGGGCCGCTTCAGCGCGCCGGCGGCGCGTCACGCTGTACGGCGTGTTCCATCAACGGCGCGAATACGAGGCGCTTCTGTAGGCAGGGCGGGGCCCGGCCGCGCATGCGCATGAGGAGGAGACCGGTGAAGCAGGTGAGTCTGTTCGAGGAGACGCCGCGGGAGCGCGGATCCCATGGGGAGGCGCGCGCCGGCGGTGCTCCCGCCGCTTCCGGGGCCGCCTTCGTGTCCGTCCTCGTCGACATCCCCACGCGCTCGCTGGCGGAGCCCTTCGCCTACGCCGTCCCCGCCGGCCTTGCCGACGCCTGCACGGTGGGGTGCACGGTGCTCGTGAGCTTCGGCAGGCGGCCGGCGCTCGGCTACGTGGTCTCACGCGCCGCGCACCTCGAGGGGCTGCCCGGGACGGCCGGGCTCGAACCGGCGCGCGTCAAGCCCGTGCAAGACGTGCTCGCGCCGCCGGCGTTCTCCGAGACGTCGGCTGGGGTCGCGCTCTGGATGGCGCGCGAGTACGTCGCCTCGTCGGCGGAGTGCCTGAGGCTCTTCCTCCCGCCCGGGGCCACGCCCAGGCTGCGCCGCGGCGAGGACGGCCGCTACGAGCTCGTGAAGCCCGCCGTGAAGGAGGTGCGCGCCCGCTGGGTGTCGCTCACTCCCGAGGGGGCCGCCTTCGAGCCGCCCGAGCGCGCGACGCGCCAGCGCCAGCTCATCGAGGCGCTCTCCTGCGGGCCGGTGACCACCTACGAGCTCAACGCGCTCTATACCGACATGTCGGCGGCGATCCGCGCGCTCGAGAGGCGCGGCGTCGTCACGGTCGAGGAGCGGCGCGCCTGGCGCGGGGGCGGTGCCGGCGCGGCGCGCCTCTCGTCGGCGACCGCCCGCCCGCCTAAGCGCCTCACCGCGGGCCAGGAGCGCGCGCTCGCCGCCATCGAGGACGCCCGCCGTGCGCGCGCGGGCGACGTGGTCGTGATCGACGGCGTCACCGGCTCGGGCAAGACCGAGGTCTACCTCTCGGCCATCGAGCGCGTCATCGCCGACGGCGGCTCCGCCTGCGTGCTCGTGCCCGAGATCTCGCTCACGGCCCAGACGGTGGGCCGGTTCCGCTCGCGCTTCGGCGACATGGTCGCGGTGTTCCATTCGCGCCTCTCGGCAGGGGAGCGCCTCGACCAGTGGGACATGGTCCGCTCGGGCGCGGCCCGCGTCGTGGTGGGCGCGCGCTCGGCGCTCTTCTGCCCGCTCGAGCACCTGGGGATCATCATCATCGACGAGGAGCACGAGCAGAGCTACAAGCAGTCCTCGAGCCCGCGCTACCATGCGCGCGAGGTCGCCGCCGAGATGGCGCGCCGCCACGGCTGCCCCTTGGTGCTGGGCTCCGCCACCCCCTCGCTCGAGGCGCTTGCGCGCTGCGCGCGCGGCGGCGCGGGCGGGCAGCGCTGGACCCGCGTGGAGATGCCCGAGCGCCCCGGCGGCGCGCAGCTGCCGAGCGTGACCGTCTGCGACCTCAGGCGCGAGTTCATGGGGGGCGGCCGCTCGATCTTCTCGCGCGAGCTCTCGGATGCCCTGCTCGAGGTGGCCGAGCGCCGCGAGAAGGCGGTGCTTCTGCACAACCGGCGCGGGTTCGCGCCCTTCCTCATGTGCCGCGAGTGCGGCTGCGTGCCCACGTGCCGCCACTGCTCGACCGCGCTCACCTACCACGAGCGCACCCATACGCTCGAGTGCCACACCTGCGGCGCCACCTACCGCGTGCGGCCGTATCCCGCCGAGGGGTCGCGCTGCCCCAAGTGCGGCAGCCCCTACCTCGCGAAGATGGGGCTCGGCACCCAGCAGGTCGAGGACGCGCTTCGCCAGCTCATGCCCGGGCACGTCGAGGTGATCCGCATGGACGCCGACTCGACGCGCGGCAAGGACGGCCACGCCAGGCTGCTCGAGCGCTTCGACGCCGCGGAGTGCGCGGTGCTCCTGGGCACGCAGATGATCGCCAAGGGCCTCGACTTCCCCGAGGTGACGCTCGTGGGCGTGGTGAACGCCGACTACGCCTTGAAGATGCCCGACTTCCGTGCCGGCGAGCGCGCCTTCGACCTGCTCGAGCAGGTCGCCGGCCGCGCCGGCCGCGGCGAGCGGGCCGGGCGCGTCATCATCCAGACCTACCTGCCCGACAACCCCGTCATCCGCGCGGTCGTGGCCCACGACCGCTCCATCTTCACCGAGCACGACCTCGCCACCCGTGGGGACGCCTGCTACCCGCCCTTCGTCAGGTTGGTGAACGTGGTGTGCCGCGGGCGCGATGAGCGGGCGGTCGCCTCCTATATCGGGGTCCTCGCCGCCGCGGTGCGCGAGCGGCTCGCCATCCCGGAATGGCCGGGCGACCCTGGCCGGGCGCAGGTGTCGGACGGGGATGCGGGCGGCGTGGACGGCGGCGCGGCCATGCGGGGGCCGCAGCTTCTGGGGCCCACGCCGTGCGTGATCGAGCGGGCGAAGGACCGCTACCGCTACCACTTCCTTGTGAAGGCGCCCCTCGGCCTCGACGTGTCCTCCGCTATCTCGCTCGCCTTGGCCGATGTCGGCTCGAGGCCCGGTATCGACGTGAGCGTCGATGTCGACGCCTACGACATGATGTAGCGGCCCGCCCCGGCGGCGGTATTCCGGTGAATCCGCATGGGCGCGCCCCGTAGCGGATACAATGATGGGGATTGTACTTCGTCGTGAAAGGAACGTCATGGAAGTGAACGGCATCGTCCTGTCGCCCGACCCCCGCCTGCGCCAGGAGTGCGCCCCGATCGAGGAGATCACGCCCGAGATCTGTGAGCTCGCCGAGCGCATGAAGGAGGAGATGTTCGCGAACGGCGGCTGCGGCCTCGCCGCCCCGCAGGTGGGCGAGATGATCCAGCTCGTCATCGTGGACACCGACTACCGCTCGCGCGACGACTACGACCCCTTCGTGCTGGTGAACCCCGTCATCGTCGAGCAGTCCGACAACCTGGTGCCCTCCTCGGAGGGGTGCCTCTCGATCCCCGGCATCAACTGCGAGATCCGCCGGCCCGACCGCGTGGTGGTGGAGGCCTACGACCTCGACGCGAACCTCATGCGCTACGAGGCGGAGGGTGACCTGTTCTGCGTGTGCCTGCAGCACGAGATCGACCACCTGCACGGCATCACGATGTTCGAGCGCCTGGAGCCCCGCCAGCGCGTGAAAGCCCTGCACGACTACCAGGAGGCGCTCGCCCGCGGCGCCAAGCCCGGCGAGACCGAGTAGCCACCGGCCGCTCGCGCCATCCGACCTCGGGCGCCGAAGGGCCGCATGGCCGGCGCCGGAAAGGAGACCCGCCATGAGGGTTGTGTTCATGGGTACACCCGCCTTCGCCGTGCCCTCGCTCACGGCGCTCGCCGAGGCGTTCGAGGTCGCGCTCGTCGTGACGCGCCCCGATGCCGTGCGCTCGCGCGGGAAGAAGCTCGAGCCCTCGCCGGTCAAGGTGCGCGCGCTCGAGCTCGGCCTCCCCGTGCTCGAGACCTCCCGCATGACCGAGGAGGCGCTCGGTGCCCTGCGCGCCGCCGAGGCCGACGTGTTCTGCGTCGCCGCCTATGGCTGCATCCTTCCCGACGAGGTGCTCACCATGGCGCCTGCGGGCTGCGTGAACGTGCACGCGAGCCTGCTGCCCCGCTGGCGCGGCGCGGCGCCCATCCAACGCTCGATCCTCGCCGGCGACGAGCGGACCGGCGTGTCGATCATGCGTATCGGCAAGGGCGTCGACACGGGCGCCTTCTGCGCGCAGGCGTCCTGCACGGTCGCCGGCAAGACGGCCGACGAGCTCACCTCCGAGCTCGCCGCGCTTGGGGGCGAGCTGCTCGTCGAGATGCTGCCCGCCATCGTCGACGGGACGGCTTCCTGGCAGGAGCAGGACGAGGCGCTCGTCACCCATGCCGCCAAGATCTCGAAGGCGGAGCTCAGGCTCGATCCCGCCGACACGGCGACGGCGAACGCGCGCCGCGTGCTGGCATCCTCCGATGCGGCGCCCGCCCGCTGCATGCTCGCCGGCAAGCCGGTGCGCATCACGGCCGCGGTGCCCGTCGCGGCGGCTGGCGAGGTCCCCGTGCCCGCTCCCGGCACCTTCGAGATCGACCGCAAGCGGCTCGTGCTCGGCGCCGCCGACGGCGCGCTCGAGGTCACCGCCCTCAAGCCCGATGGGAAGCGCGAGATGGACGCCGCATCCTGGGCCGCCGGCCAGCGCGACCGCAGCGGCACCTGGGGGCCCCTCGCATGACGGAGCTCTCGCCGGCGCGCCGCGTGGCGCTCGACCTCCTGCTCGAGCTCGAGGAGACGGGTGCCTACGCCCGCGACGCGCTCGACGCCTCGCCCGCGGTGCGCGCGCTCGACCGGAGGGACGCCGGCCTTGCCATGCGGCTCGTGCTGGGGGTCGTCGCCTCCTTCGGCTGCCTCGACGAGCTGATCGACACGTATGCCGCCCGGCCCGACCGCATGGATGGGCGCGTGCGCGAGGCGCTCCGCATCGCGGCTTTCGAGCTCGTCTATCTTAAGCGGGAGCCCCGCGCCGCGGTGAGCCAGGGCGTCGAGCTCGTCAGGACGCAGACAAGGGGCGCCGCGGGGTTCGCCAACGCGGTGCTCCGCCGTATCGCCGAGGATCGCTATGCGTATCTCGATGCCGTCGATGTCGCGAGCCCGTCGCGGCGCCGCGTCGTCGCGCTCGCCCGGGCCGGCGGCCTGCCGGTATGGCTTGCCGCCCGGATCGCGGACTCCATTGGCTTCGATGCCACCTGTGAGCTGGCCGCGTCGCAATTCGACCCGGCTCCCGTCGCCGTCCACCTGAACCCCCTCGACGACGATGCCGCAGCCGAGCTCATGGGCCTCGGGGACGCCGCCAAGGGCGTCCCGGCGGCACCGGCTCCCGCCTCGCCGCTCGCCGGCGCGCTGGTGCGCGTCGCGGGCGCCGACGTCGTCCACAGCGCGGCGCTCAGGCGGTCGGGGCTCGCGGTCTGCGACCTCAACGCGCAGCTCATCGCCACGGCCGCGCTCGCGCCGGGCAGCTGCCTCGAGGTCGGCGCGGGCCGGGGTACCAAGACCTTCGTCATGGCCGCGCAGGCGGCGCGCCTGGGTGTCGAGCGCGCCGCGGTGGCGCTCGAGCTGTCGCGCAAGAAGACGCGGCTCAACGTTCGCCGCCTCAAGCGGGCCGGGCTCGATGGCGGCGTGAGCTGCATCACCGGGGACGGCTGCGACCTCGACCGCGCCCTCGAGCGGATCGATAGGGGGATGGGGGAGCGCGCGCTCTTCTCGAGCGTGCTCGTCGACGCGCCGTGCTCGGGGACGGGGACCATGCGCCGCCACCCGGAGATCCCGTGGCGCCTCGTGCCGGAGGACCTGGAGATGGGCGCCCGCGATAGCCTGCCGGGCCTCCAGCTCGCCCTGCTCGCGTCCGCGGCCGCCCGCGTCGCGTCGGGAGGCCAGCTCCTCTACGCGACCTGCTCCGTGCTCGAGGAGGAGGACGAGGGTGTGGTGGACGCCTTTCTTAAGAGCGATGCCGGCCGCGGGTTCGAGATCGCCGCGTTCTCCGAAGTGGAGATCTTCGGACACGAGGGTCTCGCCGATGCCGCCACCTATGCGCGGGCCCATGGGACCGCGCGCGGGCTCTTCAGGTCATGCCCCGCTCCCGGAGAATTCGACGGGCACTTCTGCGCCCGACTCGTCCGCAGGGCCTAAGCGCGCCGCACGGTGAGCACGGGCATCGCGCGA
Organism: Enorma burkinafasonensis; assembly: GCF_902150035.1. Lineage (GTDB taxonomy): Bacteria > Actinomycetota > Coriobacteriia > Coriobacteriales > Coriobacteriaceae > Enorma > Enorma burkinafasonensis. Next base: position 238,188 of record NZ_LR597501.1, on the reverse strand, counting down.
TCGTCCGCTAGTCGTTCTTGTGGGGACAGTTCTCGCAGGAATGGGTCGAGGTGCCGGCCGCATCCGCCTTGGCGCCGTCGCCTGTGCCCGACGTGGCAGCGGTCGAGGAGCCCCCGCCGCGCTGGTCGGTGTTGTAGAAGCCGCTCCCCACGAACTTGATGCCGCTCGCGCTGAAGACCTTCTCGGCGGGCGCGCCGCAGGTGGGGCAGCTCACCTCGGGGCGTTCCGTCATCGCGTGCTCGACCTCGAATACCGCGCCGCACGAGGTGCAGCGGTAGTCATAACGTGCCATGCTCAAAGCTCCTTATGAATCCCGAAATGTCCAGGGGATACTGTACCCGAAATCGCCCCGCGCGCAAACGCGGGGCGATAGATTCCATCTGGGTCGGATGCGGCGCGGCCGCTACCGGGCGAAGCGGCCCGTCTCGACCATGAGGTCGGCGATGCGCCGCTCGCAGTCGGCGACGTCATCCTCGTGCGCCTGCCAGCGCCAGTTGCCGTCGGCCACGCCGGGCACGTTCATGCGGGCCCCGTCGCCGAGGCCGAGGAGGTCCTGCAGCGGGATCATGACGACGCCGGCGTCGCTCGCGAGCGCCTCCCTCACCAGCTCGGCGGCGAGCTCGCGCCCGCCGAGCAGCGTGCCCATGCTCTGGAAGGAGCGCGTGCAGAAGCCCACGAGCGTCGAGGTGTCGTGCGTCGAGGTGTAGAAGACCTTGCCGGGGTGCGGGTGCAGGCCCTGGCGCACGTCGTAGTCGGAGAACTCGAGCACGTCCATGCCGGCGAACCCGCAGCTCGCCATCAGCGAGCGCACGCCGGGCGTGAGGATGCCCAGGTCCTCGGCGATGAAGGGGAGCGGCCCGAGCTCGCGCGCGGCGAGCTCGAAGAGCTCACGGCCGGGTCCGGGGAGCCAGCGGCCGGCGTTGCCCTTCTGGCCCGCGGGGATGCTGAAGTAGTTGTGGAATCCGAGGAAGTGGTCCAGGCGCACGCGGTCATAGAGGCTGCAGGCGCGCCTCAAGCGCGCGAGCCACCAGCGGTAGCCGTCCGCCTTCATGGCGTCCCAGCGGTAGGTGGGGTTGCCCCAGATCTGGCCCTCGGGGGCGAAGCCGTCGGGCGGCGCGCCGGCGATCTGGGTCGGGCGCCCGTCGCGGTCGAGCGAGAAGAGCTCGGGCGCCGCCCACACGTCGGCGGAGTCGTCAGCGACGTACATGGGGATGTCGCCGACGATCTGGATGCCGCGCGCGTGCGCGTACGCCCGGGTGTCGCGCCAGGCGCGCTCGAAGCGGTACTGCAGGTAGGCCTGGATCTTCGCCTCGCGGGCGAAGCGGGCGTCGGTGAGAAACGCCGGGTCGTACGTCTGGAGCTCCGCCGGCCACTCGCTGCGCGGGGTCTCGAGCAGCGCGCGCTTGATGGCCATGAACGCGCTGTAGGGCTCGAGCCAGCTCGCGTTGGCGCGGCAGAAGGCGGTGAACTCGCGGTCGACGGCGCCGTCGCCGGCGGCCTGCCAGGCGGCGAAGTCGCGCCTGAGCTCGTCCTCGGTCTCCTCCATGAGCGCGATGTTGCCCGCGAAGGCCGACGGCCCCGAGTAGGGCGAGCGGAACATGTCGGTGGGGTTCACGGGCAGGATCTGCCAGTAGCGCATGCCCATGGCGGCGAGATGGTCGATGAAGCGGCGCGCGGGCTCGCCGAGCGTGCCGGGTCTGCCGGTGCCCGTGGGCAGCGAGGTGATATGGCAGAGGACGCCCGCACCGTCCTCGAGCGGCTTCTGCAGGCGCTGGACGGGGTGGAAGTACACGACCGACGAGCCGAACGGCCAGAGCGTGACCTCGACGGAGCCGTCCTCGACCGTGAGCTCGGCGCCCGAGACCACATCGGTCGCGGCCTCTGCCGGAGCGGGGATGCGGACGGTATGCGTCGCGTCGAGGCTGCGGTTCACGAGCACGCAGGCGACCTCGCCGTCCTCGCCGCGCCGGGTGTAGGCGAGCACGTCGTCGCCGGCGCCCTCGGGGACGAAGGCCTCGATGGATCCCGTGACCATGCAGGGGAGCGCGCGCCGGATCGCCGCGGCGTTGCGGATGATGTCCTGCATGTCGCGGTCGTAGATGTCCTCCTCGAGCGGCATGGTGCGACGGTTGCCGGGGTCGGAGAGGCCCTCGAGGCAGTACTCGTCGCCATAGTAGATCGAGGGCACGCCCGGGAAGGTCATCTGCATGAGGGTGGCGAGCCAGAAGCGGCCCTTGGCGAGGCCCATGGCCTCGGGCGAGAGGCGCCAGCGGCCGCGCTCCTCCTCGGGGAGCTTGCTCTCGTCGGGCCCGCCGCCCAGCAGCGAGGCGATGCGCGGCCGGTCATGGCTGCCCAGGAGGTTGAGGCAGCAGGCGAGCGCCTCGGGCGGGTAGTTCTCGCGCAGCGTCTCGATGGCCTCGGCCGCGTCCGAGGCGGTCATCGTGCCCAGCAAGAAGCCCAGGACCATATCGCGGAACGGGTAGTTCATCGCCGAGTCGAGCTCGGACCCCAGCAGGTAGTGGCGCGGCTTGCCGTAGCTGATCTTGTTCGACGCGTCCTCCCAGACCTCACCCAGAAGCAGGCCGTCGGGCTTCTCGGACAGGAGCGTCGCCTTGATGTCCTCGATGAGCGATTCCTGCAGCTCGTCGGCCACATCGAGGCGCCATCCGCGCGCGCCGGCGCGCGTCCAGCGCCGGATCACGCCGCCCTCGCCGAGCAGCAGCTCGCGCACGAGCGGCGAGCTCTGGTTCAGGTCGGGCATGTTCTCGATGCCCCACCAGCAGCGGTAGGTGCCGTCCTCGTTGAAGCAGTAGGCGTCGTACCACTTCGACTCGGGGCCCTGCCAGGCGCCCGGCTCGGGGAAGTTGTAGTAGCGGTTGAAGTAGACGGAGTCGTCGCCGGTGTGGTTGAAGACGCCGTCCAGGATGATCGAGATGCCGCGGCGCTCGGCCTCACGGCAGAGCTCGCGGAAGTCCTCCTCGGTGCCGAGCATGGGGTCGATCTCGAGGTAATCGGCCGTGTCGTAGCGGTGGTTGCTCGCCGCCTTGAAGATGGGGTTGAGGTAGATCGCGGTGATGCCCATCTCGGCGAGGCGGTCGAGGTCGCCCGTGATACCCTTCAAGGACCCGCCGTACATGTCCCAGCTCGCGATGGAGCCGTCCGCGGCGCGCTCGTAGACCGGCGGCTCGTTCCAATCCTCGACGATGCGGCGGGGGATGCCGTTGTGCGGCTCGGCGAGCGCCCGCTCGCAGCGCTCGCGCCAGGCGTCGTCGCGGCGGTAGCGGTCGGGGAAGATCTGGTAGACCATGCCGCGCTCGTACCAGGCGGGGCGCGTCGCGCGGTGGCGGTACACGGTGATCTGGAAGGAGGGGACCTCGGCGTAGTCGTAGGTCGCGCCCACGCCTCCCGTGCGCCCGTGCGCGGCGCCGCAGTGGAGCTCGGTGTCGCCGCAGCGCACCGCGAAGCTGTACCACACGATGAGAGGGTCGTCGTAGCGGATCGTCGCCTCGAAGCGGCCGGCGCCCACGTGCTCCATGGGCACGAGCTCCTCGCCGCGCCCGTCGATCCAGATGCGCAGCGTCGCCGCGACCGATGCGGGGTCGGCGTCCTCGACCTCGAGGGCGAGCCGGATGGGCGTGCCCACGGTCACCGCGCCGAAGGGGGAGCGGAACCGCTCGAGGCGGCTGTTATGGGTAAGTCTCATGGTCGGTCCGATCTATCATCGCGCAGGGCACCATGCAGCAGGCCCTGCGGGCGGTATACCAGCAGAACAGTATACCGGAACCGCAGGCGCGCCGCCTATCGTCCTAGGGCATGCGGCGCGGCGCGCAGGCGAAGGGACCGGCCGGAGCGCGCCTGCTAGATGATGCCCTCGAGATAGGGGTCGGCGTACTCCTCGGGGGGATACATCTCGTAGGTCAGGCACAGCTCCTCGTCCGCAAGGACGATTTCTATGCTGTCGGCGTTAAGCGGCGCGAAGGTGGTGCGCATCTGGTAGTCCCAGGTGTTCGTTTGGGGCCCATATGAGCCATCGCCCAGCTGCACGAACCTGAAGGGGACCGATGTCCTGTCGATGCCGCTCCAGTCCGGGACGTCCGTGTTATAGAACATCTCCTGAGATGCCGCGAGCACCTGTCCCACCCGCTCGGGGTCGTGGATGTCGCCGCCGCGCTCGAAGTACACGTCCATGAGGTATGCGAACGCGCTGTGCACGTCTCTTCTGTAGCAGGAGTTGAGCGTGATGTTCGCTATCGCCGTGCCGTCGGAGTAGGCCTCGATGCTCGAGATCTCCCAGCTCATGCCCTCGAGCCGCCAGAGCACGTACTCGCGCGCCCCCACGCCGGCCTCATCGAGCCCGAACCCGAAGACCTCCTGGAATTCGCTGTCCGCGAGCGCGGCGAGCTCATCGACCGCCTCGCTGTCCTGCGCGAAGATTGGGTCGAGATAGGCGGCGACCTGGTTGGAGATATCCTCGACCTCGGCGTCCGAGAGCTCGACCGTCGCCGGCTCTGAGGTCCCGGTGGTTCCACCGGTCCCGTTCCCGTTCTCGATCGTGTCGGTCCCGCTCTCGGTGCTCTCGGCGCGCGAGGAGCTCTCCAGCGCCGCGTTGCCCACGATCGCGAAGGTGGTGCACCCCACGGTCGTGAACAGGATGAAGAGGATCGCGGCCAGCGCGAGGTCGATGATGCCGCATACCTTGCCGACCGTGGCAAGGGTGCTGGTGCCGCCCGCCTTGCGATGGGACGAGGCGAGCACGATGGCGATGATGCCGAGCGCGATGCCGATGATGAGGGTCGGGCTGCAGAACAGGCCGATCACGCCGCAGACGAGGGAGGCGAGCGCGACGTTGTCGTTGTGCGTCCGCTGCGCCTGGGGTTGGGCGGCCGCCTGGGGCGGGATCGGCGGCGGGACGGCGCCCGATGCCGCGGGGCCGGTGCCACCGCCGGGCGCCGACGAGGGGGAGGGGTCGCCTCCGGCCTGTCGGTCCGTGGCTGCGCTGCCGTCGGCTGCTGCCGCGGCGTCTGCGCCGAGGGATGCGGAGGCGCCGCAGGCGTTGCAGAACGCCGCGCCCTCGGGGAGCTCGCGGCCGCATTTGTTGCAGAACATGGTGGCTCCTTACGCTCGGGGTACTCGGGTACGCAGAACCGGGCGGGCGCCGTCTCGGCGCTCGCCCGGTCATGTTATGGCGCGTTCGCGGCGTGCCGCCATCTTTCGCGCCCGGGGTGGACGGCAGCGCCTCCTGGCTTACGAGGAGCGCTTGCGCGTGGTCTTGCGGGCGGCCGAGACGGTGCGCGCCTTGGGCGCGGGCTTCTCCGCCGGCTCCTCGGCGGCAGCTGCCGCCTTGGGTGCCGGGGTGGCCTTCTTCGCGGGAGCGGCCTTCGCGGCGGTGGCCCGCTTGGTCGCGGTCTTCTTCGCGGTCGTCGCCTTGGGTGTCTCGGCTGCCGCGGTCTCGATCGCGGTGGCGGCCTCCTTGGCCGTCGCCTTCTTCGCGGAAGCCGTCTTGGTCGCCGGCTTTTCCGGGGCGGCCTTGGCGGCGGTGCTCTTCGCGGCGGGCTTCTTCGCAGCGGTCGCGGTCGTGGCCTTCTCGGCGGCCGCAGTCTTGCGCGCCGTCGTGCGCGCGGCCTTCTTGGGGGCGTTCCCCTCGGCCTTCGCGGGCTCGGCCTTCTTCGCGGCGGTCTTGCGCGCGGGCGCCTTCTTGGCGGCGGGCTTCTTGGCGGGGGCGGGCGCCGTCTTCGCATCTGCCGCGGACTCGGCCGCGGCTGCGGGCTTCGCCTCGGGCGCGGCAGCCGGCTTCACCTCGGGCTCGGGCGCCGCAGCCGGCTTCACTTCGGGCTCGGGAGCCGCGGCGGGCTCGGGCTCGGCGGCAGGTGCGGGCTCGGCGGCCGGCGCGGGCACGACGAAGGCGCACTCGGGATGCAGACCGCGGTAGAGGTCCAGGTAGGCGGCAGCCGAGCGGGTCCAGCTGAAGTCGGTCTCCATGGCCTGCTTGACGACCTGGTTCCACGCGGCGCGGTCGTCCCAGAACAGGCGCGCCCCGCGGAAGACGGCGTCGCCCATCTCGTCGCCGTTGAAGTTGGCGAACGAGAAGCCGGTGCCCTCGCCGGTGAAGTGGTTGTAGGGCATGACGGTGTCGCGCAGGCCGCCGGTCTCGCGCACCACGGGCAGGGTGCCGTAGCGCATGGCGATGATCTGGGAGAGGCCGCACGGCTCGAAGAGCGACGGCATGAGGAACAGGTCGGCGCCGGCGTACATGCGGTGGGAGAGGGCGGAGTCGAACGTGATGCGGGCCGCCATGGTGCCGGGGTACTTGTCGGCGAAGTAGCGCATGGGCTCCTCGTAGTCGCCGGTACCGAGCACCGCCACCTGCACGCCGCCCGAGAGGATGCGGTCGAGCGCGTAGGTCACGAGGTCCATGCCCTTCTGGCGCGTGAGGCGCGTGACCATGACCATGAGCGGGCGGTCGTCGCGCACCTCGAGGCCGAGCTCCTCCTGGAGGGCGGCCTTGCAGGCGGCCTTGCCCGCCATGTCGCCGACCTTGTAGTTCCCAGCGATGGCGGTGTCGGTCGCCGGGTTCCAGGCGTCCGTGTCGATGCCGTTCAGGATGCCCGAGAGCACACTCGAGCGCTCGCGCAGGATGCCGTCGAGCCCCTCGCCGTACTCGGGCGTCTGGATCTCCCAGGCGTAGCTCGGGCTCACGGTCGTGATGGCGTCCGTGTACTTGAGGGCGCCCTGCATGTAGTTGATGGAGCGGTCGTCGCAGCGCAGCTGGCCCGCGGCGGCGGGGATGTGCGCGAGGCCCAGGATGTCGTTCAGGATGGTGTCTGAGTACTGGCCCTGGAAGGCGATGTTGTGGATGGTGAAGACCGTCTTCACGCGCTCGTAGAGGGGCAGGCCCTGGTAGAACTCGCGCAGGAACACGGGCGCGAGCGCGGTGTGCCAGTCGTTGCAGTGCAGGACGTCGCACTCGAAGCCCTCGGGGAGGTACTGGAGGCTCTCGCACACGGCCTTCGAGAAGAACGCGAAGCGCTCGCCGTCGTCGAAGAAGCCGTAGGGGTAGTCGCGCAGGAAGTAGTGCTCGTTGTCGACGAACAGGTAGGTGACGCCGTTGCCCATGTCCAGGCGCTCCAGCCCGCAGTACTCGTTGCGCCAGCCGAGGCTCACGTAGAAGTCACGGAAGTGCTCCATGCGCTCGGTGTAGCGCGCAGGGATCGAGCCGTACTTGGGCACCATCACGATCACGTCGGCCCCGGCGGCGACGAGCGCCTGGGGCAGGGAGCCGGCGACATCGCCCAGGCCGCCGGTCTTGACGAACGGCGCGCACTCGGCGGAGGCGATCACCACCTGCAGTTTCTTATCGGACATATGAATCCCCCGATTCCTTCGGATTCCAAAACCGCCGCCACGCGCGGGGCGGGGCGGCGGTTCTATGGTAACGCTTTCGCTGCTCGCGCTCTACGCGGGCATCTGGTTCTTGCCGACGACCAGGATCGCGTCGGGCGTGCCGCGCAGCTCGGTGTTGGCCGGGATCACGTTGCCCTTGTCGATGATGGCGTTCTCGACGCGCGCGCCGCTCTTGACGACGCAGGACTGCATGATGATGCTGTTCGTGACGCTGGCGCCGCTCTCGACGATGACGCCGCGGGCGAGGATGGAGCCGCGCACCGTGCCCTCGATCTCGCAGCCGGCGGAGATGAGGGAGTTGGTGGCGTTGCTGCCGGCGGAGTACTTCGCCGGGGGCGCGTCGTGCGCCTTGGTCATGATCGGGCGGTCCTTGCGGAAGAGCTGGTCGGCGAAGAGCGGGTCGCGCAGCTCCATGCTGCGGTCGTAGTACGTCTTCTCGTTGAAGATGCCGATCGCATAGCCCTTGAACTCATAGCTGCACACGTCGATGAGGCCGAAGTCGCCGGCGATGGCCTCGAAGATATCGAGGTAGTCGGCGCTCTCGTAGCGCTCGATGATCTGCAGCAGGAGGTCGCGGTTCACGACGAAGCAGTCGATGAACTTGTTGTCGCCGTACTCGCAGCCGGGCTCGACCTTCTGGACGCGGCCGCGGTCGCCGATGATGAGGCGCGAGCAGTCCTTGTGCGCGCGCTCGGCATGCACGTAGACCATGGTGAGGCCGGCGCCGCTGCGCTCGTGCGCATCGATGATCTCGTCGAGCTCGAGGTTGAAGATGATGTTCGACGCCATCATGACCACGTAGGGCTTGTCGGAGCGCTGGAAGAGCTCCTTGTTGGAGATGATGTCGCGCAAAAGGAAGCGCATACCCTGCTTGGTGGTGCCGTAGGGGTTGCCCGGCACGGGGAACAGGCCGCCCTTCTTGCGGTCGAGCATCCAGTCCTTGCCGTGGCCCACGTGGTCGAGGATCGATCTCCAGTTGCCCGGCAGCACGAGCCCCACGGTCCTGATCCCGGCGTTCGCCATGTTGGAGAGCGGGAAGTCGATGAGGCGGTAGCGGCCCATGAACGGCACGGAGGCGATGGAGCGGTTCTCGACGAGGATGCTCTTCTCCGAGCTCGAGTAGTTAGCGGTGATATAGCCGATGGCCTTCTGGTTGATCATCGGTTCATTCCCCCTTCCCGATGACGACGTCGTTTCCGACGACGGCCGTGTCCTTCGTGGTGTCGACGGAGCCGAGCTTGACGCCCTCTTCCACGACGGCGTTCTCGCCCAGGATGGCGCGGCTCACGTAGGCGCCGCTCTTCACGACGGCACCCGGCAGCAGCACGGAGTCCTCCACCACGGCGCGCTCGCCCACGACGGCGTCCGTCGAGATGATCGAGTGGCGCACGGTGCCGAGGATGCGGCAGCCGTTGGAGATGAGGCAGTCGTCGACGCGGCCCTCGGGCCCGATGTAGTGAGGCGGGCGCGTGAGGTCGTTCGACATCACGGGCACGGCATTGTCGAAGAGGTCGAACGCGGGGTTCGAGCCGAGCAGGTCCATCGAGGTCTCGTGGTAGCTCGCGATGGTGCCCACGTCGCGCCAGAAGCCGTGGAACTCGTGGACGAACAGGCGCTTGCCCTCGGCGAGGGCGTTGGGGATGATGTCGCCGCCGAAGTCATGGCTCGAGCGCTGGTCGATAGCGTCCTCCTCGAGCGCCTTGATGAGGAAGTCGGCGGTGAAGATGTAGATGCCCATCGAGGCGAGGTTGCTCTCGGGCTTCTCGGGCTTCTCGTCGAAGCGGGTGATGCGGCCCTCGTCGTCGGCGGTGAGGATGCCGAAGCGGCTCGCCTCCTCCCAGGGCACGGGCATGACGGCGATGGTGAGGTCCGCGTTGTTCTCGATATGTGAGTCGAGCATGGCGCGGTAGTCCATGCGGTAGAGGGCGTCGCCGGAGAGGATGAGCACGTACTCGGGGTCATGCGACTTGATGTAGTCGAGGTTCTGGGTCACGGCGTCCGCGGTGCCCGCGTACCATGCGCCGCCCTCCTGGGTGGCGTACGGCGGCAGGATCGACACGCCCGCGCCCTTCTCGTCCAGATCCCATGCGCTGCCCGATCCCAGGTAGGCATGCAGCTGGTAGGGACGGTACTGCGTCAGCACGCCCACCGTGTCGATGCCGGAGTTCGCGCAGTTCGACAGCGTGAAGTCGATGATGCGGTACTTTCCGCCGAACGAGACCGCGGGCTTCGCGATCTTAGAGGTGAGCGCTCCCAACCTGCTGCCCTGTCCTCCTGCGAGGAGCATTGCGATGCATTCCTTTTTGCTCATCGATGTTCTCCTTCAGATACCCGTGCCAATATCCTTCCTAGCGGTGCCCGGCGCATGGCCCGCGCCGGGCCCGAGATTCACCTTGTCACGTCCCCCTAGTGCGGCATCACGCTCCCCAGATGTCGTCGCGGTACTCGCGGATGGTGCGGTCGCTGGAGAACCAGCCCGAACTCGCCGTGTTGTGCAGCGCGCGACGGTTCCAGTCCGTGCGGTCGGAGTAGCTCGCGGTGAGCTCCTCCCAGGCAGTGACGTAGGACATGAAGTCCTTCATGACGAAGTCATGGTCGTTACTGCTCATAAGCTCATTATGGATGCTGCCGAAGTCGCCGGAGAGGCGGGCGAACGTATTATCGGTGAGTTCGTCGATAACGCGGCCTAAACGGTCGCGGTCGGCGTTGTACATGTCCCACGCGAAGTGCATACCGCTCGCGCGGAGCTCGTCGACCTCGGGTGCGGTGAGGCCGAAGATCTTCTCGTTCTCCTCGCCGGCGAGCTTCACGATCTCGATGTTGGCACCGTCCATGGTGCCGAGCGTGAGCGCGCCGTTCATCATGAGCTTCATGTTCGAGGTGCCCGAGGCCTCCATGCCGGCCGTGGAGATCTGCTCGGAGATCTCGGCGGCGGGGTAGATGAGCTGGGCGTTCGAGACGCGGAAGTTGGGGATGAAGCAGACCTTCATGACCTCGTTGACGCGCGGGTCGTTGTTCACGACGTCGGCGACCGAGTTGATGAGGCGGATGGTCTCCTTGGCGAAGGTGTAGCTCGAGGCGGCCTTGCCGGAGAAGATGAACGTCGTGGGCGCGACGCGGAAGTTGGGGTCCGCGAGGCGGCGGTTGTAGATGTCCATCACCTTGAAGATGTTCAGGAGTTGGCGCTTGTAGGCGTGGAAGCGCTTGACCTGGACGTCGAAGATCGTGTCGGGGTCGATGACAAGTCCGCACTCGCGCTTGACGTAGCGGGCGAGCCGCAGCTTGTTGTCGCGCTTGGCCTCGCCCACGCGCTCGAGGAAGGCGGGGTCGCCCTCTAAGCGCTCGAGCTTGGCGAGCTCGTCGGCATCATCGAGCCAGCCCTCGCCGATGGCCTCGGTGATGAGCCTGGCGTAGCTGGGGTTCGCCTCGGCGAGGAAGCGGCGGTGCGAGATGCCGTTCGTCTTGTTGTTGAACTTCTCGGGCGTGAGCGCGTAGAAGTCCTTGAGCGTCTGCTCTTTCAGGATCTCGGTGTGGAGCTTGGCGACGCCGTTCACGGAATGGCTGCAGATCACGGAGAGGTTTGCCATGCGCACCTCGCCGTCCCAGAGGATGGCCGTCTGGCGCAGGCGCTCCTGCCAGCCCTCGGAGCCGCGGTCGAACGCGCTGTTGTAGCGGCGGCTGATCTCGTCGATGATCTGGTAGAGGCGCGGCAGCAGCTTGGAGAAGGTCGAGATGGGCCACTTCTCGAGCGCCTCGGGCAGGATCGTGTGGTTGGTGTAGGAGATGGTGCGGGTCACGATGTCCCACGCCTCGTCCCACTCGAGCCTCTCCTCGTCGATGAGGACGCGCATGAGCTCGGGGCCGCACATGGCCGGGTGGGTGTCGTTGGTGTGGATCGCGACGTAGTCCGGCAGGCGCTTCCAGTCGTTGCCGTGCTCGGCGCGGAAGGTGTCGAGCACGCTGGAGAGGCCGGCCGAGACGAAGAGGTACTCCTGCTTGAGGCGCAGGAGCCTGCCGTGCTCGCCCGCGTCGTTGGGGTAGAGGATGGCGCTGATGGCCTCGGCCTCGGCGCGGTGCGCGTCGGCGAGCGCGTAGTCGCCGCGGTTGAAGGCCTCGAGGTCGAACTGCTCCTCGACGGGCTCGGCGCTCCAGACGCGGAGCTTGTTGACGGTCTCGCCGCCGTAGCCCACGATGGGGATGTCGTAGGGGACCGCGAGGACGTCCTGCGTGTCGACCGTGCGGTAGAACGTGCGGCCGTCCTGCTCGTAGCCCTCGACGCGGCCGCCGAAGCCGATGCGCACGGCCTTGTCGGGGCGGCGGACCTCCCAGGGGTAGCCGTGGGAGAGCCACTCGTCGGTGGTTTCGTGCTGGGCGCCGTCGACGATCTCCTGCTTGAAGAGGCCGTAGCGGTAGCGCATGCCGTTGCCGTAGCCGGCGATGCCCTCATGCGCCATGGAGTCGAGGAAGCACGCGGCGAGGCGGCCCAGGCCGCCGTTGCCGAGCGCGGGGTCGGGCTCGAGCTCGCACAGGGCGTCGAGGTCCGCGCCCATCTCGGCGAGACCGTCCTTCACGATGTCGCGGACGCCCAGGTTGAGTAGGTAGTTGTCGAGCAGGCGGCCGATCAGGAACTCGATGGAGAAGTAGTAGACGCGCTTCTGCCCGCGCTCGGTCACGCGCTCCTCGGTCTCGGTCTGGATGGCGCGCGACTTGCTCGCGATGAGCTTGGCGAGCGCCTGGAAGCGGTCGAGGTCACTCGTCATCTCGAACGGCTTGCCCGAGATGGAGGTGACCGACGACCGGTACAGCTCGATGAACTCGTCCTTGTTGTCGAAGATCCTATTCATTGGTGCCTTTCAGTTCGGGTACAGGGTCTATCTACTCGAGGGAGCGTCGCCGTTACGCGTCGCCCTTCGGCGTAGTCTTGGATGCGGCCTTCTTGGCCGCGGTGCGGGTGCCTGCCGCCTTCTTGGCGGCGGGCTTCGAAGCGGCCTTCGCCTTCGCGGCGGTCTTGGCCGTTGTCTTGGTCGCGCCCGTGCCCTTCTTGGTGGCGGTGCGCTTCGTCGCGGGCTTCTTCACCGGAGCGGCGCCCGGGTCGGTGATCGGGGCGGTCTTGCGCGCGCCGGTGCGGCGCTTGGGCTTGGGCGGGACGTAGGAGCTCGGCCCCTGGCGCTTGAGCACGATGCCGGCCAGCCCCGGCAGCGCGATGGTGAGCGAGTTCTCGCAACCGTTCCACGGGTAGGGGACGCTCATGTACACGGCGTTGTCGGTGTAGCCGCTGCCGCCGTACTCCGGCTCGTCGGAGTTGAACACGACCTCCCAGTCGCCCTCGCGCGGGACGCCGAGGTGGAAGTCCGTATAGGAGGCGGGGTCGAAGTTGATGATGACGACGAGGTCGTCGGCGGGGTCGTTGCCGTGCCGGACGAAGGAGATGATGGACTGCTTGGCGTTGTCCGCGTCGATCCAGGTGAAGCCGTCCTCGGTGTAGGAGCGCTCCCAGAAGGCGGGCTCGGAGGCGTAGAGGTGGTTGAGCGCCTTGATGAACGCCTGGTGGCGCGCATGGGTCTCGAACTGCTCGGTCAAGAACCACTGGATCGACTCGTAGTAGCGCCACTCGATGAACTGGGCGATCTCGTCGCCCATGAACGTGAGCTGCGCGCCGGGGTGCGCCATCTGGTAGAACGCGAGCGTGCGGAGGCCGGCGAACTGGCGCCACCAGTCACCGGGCATGCGCCCGATGAGCGAGCACTTGCCGTTCACGACCTCGTCGTGCGAGAGTGGCAGGACGAAGTTCTCGTTGAAGGCGTACATCATCGAGAAGGTGAGCAGGCGGTGGTTACCCGGGCGCCAGGGGAAGTCGGTCTGCATGTAGTGCAGGGTGTCGTTCATCCAGCCCATGTCCCACTTGTAGTGGAAGCCCAGGCCGCCCTCCTCGGGCGGGTAGGTCACGAGCGGCCAGGCGGTCGACTCCTCGGCGATCATCATGACGTCGGGGAACTGGCGGCCCACCGCGGCGTTGACCTGGCGGATGAACGCGGAGGCGTCGAGGTCCTCCTCGGTGCCGTACTTGTTGAACTTCTTCTGGCCGGGGTCGTCCACGCCGAAGTTCAGGTAGAGCATGCTCGAGACGCCGTCCATGCGCAGGCCGTCGGCATGGAAGAGCTCGATCCAGAAGAGCGCGTTGGAGACCAGGAAGCTGCGCACCTCGCCGCGGCCGAAGTCGAACTTGTGCGTGCCCCAGTTGGGATGGATCTCGCGCTCGTAGAGCATCTGCCCGTTGAAGGTCGCGAGGCCCTCGTCGTTGGCGCAGAAGCCGCCGGGGACCCAGTCGAGGATGACGCCGATGCCCGCCTGGTGGCAGGCGTCGATGAAGTGCATGAAGCGCTTGGGCTCGCCGAAGCGCGCGGTCGCCGCGAAGTAGCCGGTGCCCTGGTAGCCCCACGAGCCGTCGAAGGGGTGCTCCATCACGGGCATGACCTCGATATGGGTGTAGCCCATCTCGCGCACGTAGTCCACGAGCTCGACCGAGAGGTCGTCATAGGTGTAGAAGGTGCCGCGCTGTGCGGGGAAGGGGTCGCCGGGCCCGGGATAGGTTCCGTCCTCGCGCGGCTCGCCCTGCGGCTCGTCGCCGTGACGCTTCCAGCTGCCCAGATGGACCTCGTAGATGTCGAGCGGGCGCTCCATGTGGTCGTGTGAGCGGCGCTCCTCGATGAACGCCTCGTCGCCCCAGGTGTAGCCGGCGAGGTCCATGAGGCGCGAGGCGGTGCCGGGCGCCTGCTCGGCGTAGAAGCCGTAGGGGTCGGCCTTGTAGAGGAGCCGCCCGTCCTCGCACTCGATGACGTACTTATAGAGGTCGCCCTCTGAGAGCCCGCCGACGAAGCCCTGCCAGATGCCGCCGCCGATATGCTCGAGCGGGTTCGCCCACGAGTCCCAGCCGTTGAAGTCGCCCACCACGTGGACGCTCTTGACGTCGGGTGCCCAGACGCCGAAGTGCCAGCCGGAGACGCCGTCCTGGACATCGGGGTGCGCGCCCATCTTCTCCCAGCTGCGTTGCCAGATGCCGGCGGCGAACAGGTTGATATCGTCCTGCGTGATGATGAGGCAGGGTTCCTGAGCGGCGGGCGTCCCCTCCGCCGGCGCGGCGTTGGCGGTCGTGGCTTTGCGGGTGCTCATGGGCGCTTCCAATCGTTCGGGCGGCTGGCATGCCGCCATCCGATAAGGCTGTCCGGGATCCTGACTGCGCATCGGTCTGAACGTTCGGCCGCGTTCCACAAGCGTGCACGCCGATGGAACCTAGACGTGAATAGGATACCATGCGCGCCCTCGGCGGCACCCTGCAAGGCGGGGGACGGTAGCGAGCGGTCCGTGGAGTTGCCGATGCGCGCCGGCTGTAGAGGCTCCCGTCTGCTACCATGCCCACGTACACCGACGACTCGCGCGCGACGCGCTCCGGGAGGGCGATACCATGGCACGGCCTGCTGCGTTCATCTTCGATTGCGATGGGACCATACTCGACTCGATGGGCATGTGGATCACCGTCCAGCCGCGGTTCCTCGCGCGCTACGGCATCGAGGCGACCGATAGGGACTTCGCGCGCTTCGAGCACCTCTCGATGGAGGAGGAGTGCGTCGCCTACCACGAGACCTGGGGCATCGAGGAATCCGGTGAGGCGGTGCGCGCGGTCTTCACCGAGGTCCTCCGCGAGCAGTACACCAACCATGTCGAGGCCCGCGACGGCGTCCAGGCGTTTCTGGAGGAGGCGCATCGCGCGGGCATCCCCATGGGCATCGCGACCTCCACGCAGGCCGACCTCGTTGCCGCCGGCCTCGCCGCGCAGGGGCTCGACCGCTACTTCCTCACGATCACGACGACGGGCGAGTCGGGCCGCTCGAAGCAGTTCCCCGATGTCTACGAGCTCGCGCTCGAGCGCGTGAGCCCCGCGGCGGGCTTGGGGCCGGTCGACTACGGCGACGTCTGGGTGTTCGAGGACGCCCCGTTCGGGCTCAGGAGCGCGCGCGACGCCGGCATGCGCACGCTCGGGATCTTCGACCCCCACGGCCGCGCCTCCCGCGACGAGGTCCGCAGCCTCTCCGACGTGTTCGTGGACGGCTACCCCGAGCTCACCGTTGAGCGCCTCGCGGCGTACTAGGGGGGTGCGGCCATGTTCGCAGCGAGCCCCTCTACGGGAGCGGAGCCTTGCGTGCTGCTCGTGGGCGGGTCTCCGGCCCCCTCGTCCGCCGGCACGATCGAGCGGGCGGCCGAGGGCTGCGTCGCCGTCGTGGCGATCGACCGGGGGCTCGACGCCCTCGCGCATGCGGGCTTGGGATGCGACCTGTTCTGCGGCGACGTCGATTCCGCGAGCGAGGCCGCAGCGGCGCGCGTGCGCTCGGCGGAGGATGCGTCGCGCCGCGGCGCCGCGGCGCCGTTCGAGGTCGTCCGCTACAACCCCCACAAGGACGACACCGACCTCGGGCTCGCGCTCACCGAGGTCGCCCGCCGGTGGCCGGGCTCCGCGCTGCGCGCGACCTGCCTCGCCGGCGGCAGTCCCGACCATGCCCTCGCGGTGATGGGGCGCCTGACGACCTGGGACGGGAAGGTGTGTTTCGTAGAGGACGGCTTTTCCGGCTGCATCCTCAAGGACGGCATGAGCTACTCGATCGAGGGGGCGCACGGGTGCCGCTTCTCGTTCGTGCCGCTGTCGCCTGTCGCGACGGTCTCGGAGGCGGGTATGCGCTGGGAGCTCGATAGGGCCGAGGTGCCGCTCCTGTCGGACCTCGGCATCTCGAACGTGATCGAGCGCGACCAGGCGTCCATTACCTGCCATGAGGGGCGCATCGCCTGCTGGCTCTTCTCGTGAGCGCGTGCTCGTCGTCCTTGTCCGGCCCTTCCCCGGTCACGAGGGAGAATTCACCTGCCTCGACGGCTCGGCTGACGGCTGACATAGACACATTTTTCGATTTTGCACGGCTGTATCTCGGCATTTACCGGTGTGGATTCTCCACCCGGCGGATATCTCATGACATTTTCCCAGTTGGCAAGGGCGTCGATCGGCCTTGCAGGAGCCCCAATCGCGCAAAATCGAAAAAACTGTCTAGATGACGATCGGATAGGGTGAAAAAGGGGCCCCGACGAATGTCGGGGCCCTGTTGCGAGGTCATATGCCTCATGCGCAGACGCGTCGCGCGGTGATGGCGGCATCCGCCGGATATCCGGAGCGCCGTCGAGCGCCGGCCGCTTACTGGTAATCGAACACGTCGATCCAGCTGAGGAGGAACTCCTCGTCGACCTTGCGCTTGCGCGCGAGCTCGGAAGCGGCGATGACGGGCATCCACTGGTGGACGATCTGCATCGGCATGTCGGCGCGCTCGCAATAGGTCTCGAGGTAGGCCTCGGCCTGCTCCTTGCTCTTCAGGGCGAAAAGCAGGTAGGTCATCGCGACGTCGGCGGCCGGAGCGCCCTGGGTGGCGTGCGCCCAGTCGCAGACGGCGAGCTTGCCGTCCTCGCCGACGATGACGTTCGACGGGTTGAAGTCGCCGTGGCACACGCTCTGGCCCTTCTTGAGGCCGTCGAGGCGCTCGAGGAGGTTGTAGCGGGTGGTCGCGTTGATCTGCTCGAGCGAGTTGATCATGCGGGCGTACTTGGCGTCCTGGCGGTTGAGCAGCGGCGAGCTGTAGCCGTGGATCTCGATCTGGAGGTCGACGAACTGCTCGAGGTACTCACCGAAGCGCTGGGGCTCGGCGTCGATCTTCTCGGCGAGGGTGACGCCGGGGACCTTGCTCGTGATGAGGGCCCAGCCGGACTCGGCGCCCTCGACCTCGGTGACCTCGAGCGCCTTGGGGCTCGGGATGCCGCACTCGTTGATGCGGGCGAGGTTCAGCGCCTCGTTGAAGACGTCGGAAACGGGCTTGGTCTCGTTGAACACCTTCGCGATCTTATCGCCCAGGTCGTAGACGACCTTGTTGCCGCGGCGGGCGAGCTCGGTCTTGGAATCGGGAAGAATCATCGTTCAACGTCCTTTCTCTCAAGGGTTGAGAGGCTTGGGTTCCGGGGGCGCCGGGATGCCACGCATCCCGGCGCGATGGGAAACCTTAGACCTCGTAGGACTGGGGCTCGCGGCCGTAGTACGCGTCGAGGTAGAGCTCCTTGATCTCGCTGATGAGCGGGTAGCGCGGGTTGGCGCCGGTGCACTGGTCGTTGAAGGCCTGCTCGCTCATCTCGTCGAGGGTGTCGAGGAAGTACTGCTCGTCCACGCCGTACTCGGCGATGGTCTTCTTGATGCCGATGGTGTCCATGAGCTCCTCGAGCTTGGCGATGAAGTTCTCGAACACCTCGCGGTCGTCCTTGCCGGTGCAGCCGCAGTAACGGCCGAGGTCGGCGTAGTCCTTGAGCGCGTGCGGGTACTGGTACTGCGAGAAGGTGCCCATCTTGACGGGCTTCTCGGCGGCGTTGTAGCGCATCACGCGGGTGAGGATCACGGCGTTGGCAAGACCGTGGGGCAGGTGGTGGAAGGCGCCGAGCTTGTGGGCCATGGAGTGGTTCACGCCGAGGAAGGCGTTGGCGAAGGCCATGCCGGCGAGGCAGGAGGCGTTGTGCATCTCCTCGCGGGCGTGCGGGTCGGCGGCGCCCTTCTCGTAGGCCGCGGGCAGGTTCTCGAAGACGAGCTTGGCGGCGCGCATGGAGAGGCCCTTGGTGTAGTCGGAGCTCATGATCGAGACGAAGGACTCGATGGCGTGCGTCATGACGTCGATACCGGAGGCGCAAGTGAGGCCCTTGGGCGCGGTCATCGCGTTGTCGACGTCGACGATGGCCATGTTGGGCAGCAGCGCGTAGTCGGCGATGGGCCACTTGATGCCGGTCTCGGCGTCGGTGATGATGGCGAACGGAGTCACCTCGGAGCCGGTGCCCGAGGAGGTCGGGACGGCGACGAAGTAGGCCTTCTTGCCCATCTCGGGGAAGGTGTAGACGCGCTTGCGGATGTCCATGAAGTCCATGGCCATGTCCTCGAAGTTCGCCTCGGGGTGCTCGTACATGAGCCACATGATCTTGCCGGCGTCCATCGCGGAGCCGCCGCCCACGGCGATGATCACGTCGGGCTCGAACAGGCGCATGCGCTCGACGCCGCGCTCGGCGTCCTGCAGGCGCGGGTCGGGCTGGATGTCGTAGAAGGCATCGTGCGCGACGCCCATCTCGTCGAGCTTGGCCTCGATGGCCTTGCAGTTGCCGTTCTTGTAGAGGAACTGGTCGGTGACGATGAAGGCGCGCTTCTTGCCCATGACGCGGCCGATCTCGTCGAGCGCGACGGGCGTGGAGCCCTTCTTGAAGTAGACCTTCTCCGGAGCGCGGAACCACAGCATGTTCTCGCGGCGCTCCGCCACGGACTTGATGTTCAGCAAGTGCTTCACCCCAACGTTCTCGGAAACGGAGTTGCCGCCCCAGGAGCCGCAGCCCAGCGTGAGGGACGGCTTCATGGCGAAGTTGTACAGGTCACCGATGCCGCCCTGGCTGGAAGGCGTGTTGATCACGATGCGGCAGGCCTTCATGGTCTCCTGGAACAGCGCGATCTTGTCCTTCTCGGCGGGGTGGACGTAGAGCGAGGCGGTGTGGCCCGGGCCGCCGGCGAGCACGAGGTGCTCGGCCTTGTCGACGGCCTCCTGGAAGTCCTTCGCGTGGTACATGGCGAGCACGGGGGAGAGCTTCTCGTGGCTGAACTCCTCCTTCGTCGGGTCGGTCGAGGTGACCTCGGCGATGAGGATCTTGGTCTTGGCCGGGACCTCGATGCCGGCGAGCTCGGCGATCTTGGCGGCGGGCATGCCGGGGATGCGGTGGTCGAGGGCGCCGTTCTTGAACATGGCCTCGCGCAGGGCCTCGAGCTCCTTGCCCTTCTTGACGAAGTAGCAGCCGCGGCGCTGGAACTCGGCCTTCACCTGGTCGTAGACGGAGTCGAGCGCGGTCACGGACTGCTCGGAGGCGCAGATCATGCCGTTGTCGAACGTCTTGGAGTGGATGATGGAGTTCACCGCGTTCAGGATGTCGGCGGTCTCGTCGATCACGACGGGGGTGTTGCCGGCGCCGACGCCGAGGGCGGGCTTGCCCGAGGAGTAGGCGCTCTTCACCATGCCGGGGCCGCCGGTGGCGAGGATGATGTCGACGTCGCTCATGAGCTTGTTGGTGAGCTCGAGGGTGGGCTGGTCGATCCAGCCGATGATGCCCTCGGGGGCACCGGCCTTGACAGCGGCCTCGAGCACGAGCTTCGCGGCGGCGATGGTGCACTTGGCGGCAGCCGGGTGCGGGGAGATGATGATGGCGTTGCGGGTCTTCAGGCAGATGAGGCACTTGAAGATCGCGGTGGAGGTCGGGTTGGTGGTGGGGATCACCGCGCCGACGATGCCGATGGGCTCGGCCACCTTGGTGATGCCGTAGGCCTCATCGTGCTCGATGACGCCGCAGGTCTTGGTGTTCTTGTAGGCGTTATAGATGTACTCGGCGGCGTAGTGGTTCTTGATGACCTTGTCCTCGAGCACGCCGCGGCCGGTCTCCTCGACCGCGAGCTTGGCGAGCGGGATGCGCGCCTTGTTGGCGGCCATGGCCGCCTGGTAGAAGATCTCGTCGACCTGCTCCTGGGTGTAGGTGGCGAAGACCTTCTGGGCCTCGCGCATGTGCGCGAGCTTGGCCTCGAGGGCGTCGACGGAGTCCACGACCTCAGGGGCTGCCGGTACCGTTGGCTTTTTCACCATGTGTCTCTCCTTGCGACTGGTGACTTACCCTACGGCTTAAAGTTTAGCAAGATATTTCTCGGCGAACGGCAGATTTCCGGCAAACGGTAAATTAAAGCGCTTCAATCTTTTTAAGCGCTTCAATTGTAAAGGCACAGTTAGAGCCCCTGCATGGTTTCCGTAACGATAGGGGGTCGGGCGGCGCTGCGGAAGGGCTTGCATCGGGGAGGGCATGGGGTCTCGCGTGAACGGCGCGCTTTGGTTTTCGTGCCGGGAACGACCGGAATGAAAAAAGGCGCACCCGAAGGGATGCGCCCAAGGCACAACGATGTTCCCAAGGAGAGGGAGCGCTACGAGCGGGCGACCTTGCCGGACTTGAGGCAGTTGGTGCACACGTTCATCTTCTTGCGCTGACCGTCGACGACGCAGTAGACGCGCTGGATGTTGGGACGGAACTTACGGTTGGTCACACGGTGGGAGTGGCTGATGGAGCGACCAGCAACGGGGTGCTTACCGCAGACTTCGCAAACTTTGGACATATTCAAACCCTCCTTGGGTGGTCTGGAATCATCCGGCTGAACAAACAGATAGGAACTATAGCACAGAACGTCGTTCCTGCGTGCAATTTTCATGATTATTGGGAGGAATGGCCGTTGGTGCCCCCGGCGCGCCGGCGGTATGGGGTCCGCGACGGCCGCCGGGAGCCCCGCAGCAAGATGCTTCGGTACCGAAGCAATGGAGATGCTGTGGCGGAGATTCCTTCCTCCCGATGCCGCCTCTGGGACGGCGGGGGGCGGGTAGAACAGATGCATTTGCGCACCGGGGCATGGGTTCCCCGCTGCCGGCATGGAGGGACCGTCACGTGAAGACATTCGGATTTCTCAAGGGCCACCTTCTGAACCTGGTGATTGCCCTCGCCCTGCTCTGCATCCAGGCGAACTGCGAGCTCACGCTGCCCGGGCTCATGAGCGACATCGTCGATGTGGGCATCAGCCAGGGCGGTATCGAGAGCCCCGTGCCGGACAAGATTCGCGCCGACGACCTCGCCCAGGTCGAGCTCTTCCTCACGGAGGACGAGGTCGCGCAGGTCGAGGCTGCCTACAGCGCGGGGACGGGCGACGCCGTCCGCTCCTTCACGGGCACCGCCGACGACCGCGCCGCGCTCGAGCGACCCCTCGCCGAAGCGGAGATGCTCGTCTACCAGATGGCACAGGGCATCCCGACCGAAACGTTCGCCCAAAGCGTCGGGCAGGTGTTCTCGACCGGCACCTCGCCGGAGGCGCAGGTCGCCGCTCTCCAGCAGATGGAGGCCGTCTTCGGCGATACCATCGATATGGACGACATCTCAAAGCTCGTGGACGCGGGCCTGCTCTCGGCTGGCGACCTCGCCGCGTCGCGCGCCGCCATCGTCGACGCGCTCGGCGACACGGGCGACAGCATCGTCTCCTCGCGCGCCATCGCCTACGTGAGCGGCGCCTACGAGCGCGCCGGCGTCGACCTCAACGAGGTGCAGAGCGATTACCTCTTCCGCCAGGGCGCGACCATGCTCGGCTTCGCGCTGCTCTCGGCGACGTGCGCCATCGCCGCCGCCTTCAACGCGTCGAAGACCTCGGCCGCCATCGCGCGCGACCTGCGCCACGAGCTCTACGGCCGCGTGCTCGACTTCTCGCCGGCCGAGATGAACACGTTCTCCGCCGCCTCGCTCATCACGCGCGCCACGAACGATATCCAGCAGATCCAGATGGTGCTCGTCATGTGCATGCGCATCGTGCTCTTCGCGCCGTGCATGGGCATCGGGTCGCTCGTGCGCGTGCTCTCGAACCCCGTGGGCCTCGAGCCCATCCTCGTCGTGGCGGTCGCGGCCATCGCCATCGCTATCGCCGTGCTCATGGGCGTGACCATGCCGAAGTTCCGCATCATGCAGAAGCTCGTGGACCGCAACAACCTCATCGCCCGCGAGGTCATCACGGGCATCATGCCCATCCGCGCCTTCGGCCGCCAGGAGTACGAGCAGGAGCGCTACGACGAGGCGAACCGCGAGCTCACGCGCGCCTATATCTTCACGAACCGCTGCATGTCCGTCCTCATGCCCGTCATGCTCCTCGTCATGAACGCCTCGACCGTTGCCATCGTGTGGTTCGGCGGCCAGGGCGTCGACGCCGGGACCATCATGGTGGGCGACCTCATGGCCTACATCAACTATGTGATGCAGGTCATCATGAGCTTCATGATCATCACCATGGTCTCGGTCATGCTGCCCCGCGCCGACGTGGCCGCCGAGCGCGTGCAGGAGGTGCTCGCCACCCATTCGAGCATCGTGGACCCGGCGCCCGAGGCCCGCGTCTCGCGCGAGGACGGGGAGGGCTGGCGTGGCGTCGTGTCCTACAACGACGTCACGTTCACCTATCCGGACGCGGACGTCCCCACGCTCGAGCACGTGAGCTTCACGGTCGAGCCGGGCAAGACCTGCGCGATCATCGGCTCCACGGGCTGCGGCAAGTCGTCGCTCGTGCAACTGCTGCCGCGCCTCTACGACGTCACGGAGGGCTCCATCACGCTCGACGGCGTCGATATCCGCGATATCGGCCTCGCGGAGCTGCGCCGGCAGATCGGCTACGTGCCGCAGAAGCGCATGCTCTTCAGCGGCACGATCGAGAGCAACATCAAGTACGGCGACCCGGCCATGTCCGACGCCGACATGGTCGAGGCGGCCCAGATCGCGCAGGCGACGGAGTTCATCGAGGCCAAGCCCGACGGCTACGAAAGCCCCATCGCGCAGGGCGGGTCGAACGTCTCGGGCGGCCAGAACCAGCGCCTGTCCATCGCGCGCGCCCTGGCGATCAAGCCTCGCGTTCTCGTCTTCGACGATTCGTTCAGCGCGCTCGACTACAAGACCGACGCGACGCTCCGCGCCGAGCTCGCGCGCTGCGCGGGCGATGCCGCGGTGATTATCGTCGCGCAGCGCATCGCGACCATCATGCACGCGGAGGAGATCATCGTGCTCGATGACGGCCGCGTGGTGGGCAAGGGCACGCACGAGGAGCTCCTGTGCACCTGCCCGGAGTACCTCGAGATTGCGAAGAGCCAGCTCTCGGCCGAGGAACTCGGCCTCGATAAGGAGCCCGCCGCCGCGGATGCGGTGGCCCTGGAAGGGGGTGGGCGCTGATGCCGGGACCCATGGGAGGGCGCGGGCCTGCCGCCGAGCGCGCCAAGGATTTCAAGGGCACCATCGTGAAGCTCGTGTCCTACATCGCCCGGGAGCGCGCGGCGCTCATCGTCGCCATCGCGTGCGCGATCGGATCGGTGGTCTTCAACGTCATCGGGCCGCGCATCCTCGGCCAGGCGACGACGAAGCTCTTCGAGGGTATCGCGCAGAAGGTCGCCGGCACGGGTACGGTCGACTTCGCGGGAATCGGGTACATCCTCGCGACGCTCATGTGCCTCTACGCCACGTCCGCCTTCCTCAACTTCCTGCAGGGCTGGCTCATGACGGGCATCACGCAGCGCGTGTGCTACCGCCTGCGCCGCGAGATCATCCAGAAGGTCGACCGCATGCCGCTCGGCTACTTCGAGACGAACTCCGTGGGCGACGTGCTCTCGCGCGTGACGAACGATGTCGACACGCTCGGCCAGTCGCTCAACCAGAGCGTGACGCAGCTCGTGACATCCGTGACGCAGCTCATCGGCGTGACGGTCATGATGCTCACGGTCTCGATCACGCTCGCGGGCGTCACGTTCCTCACGATCCCCGTGTCGCTCGCGCTCGTGGTGCTCGTGGTGCGCATGTCGCAGCGCTACTTCCGTCGGCAGCAGGTGCTCCTCGGCCGCGTCGACGGCATCATCGAGGAGAGCTTCTCCGGGCAGAACGTCATCAAGGTCTTCAACCGCGAGACGCGGGCGCTCGATGAGTTCGATGTCGAGAACAGGGGGCTCTTCGAGTCCGGCTGGCGCTCGCAGTTCCTCTCCGGTCTCATGCAGCCCATCATGAACTTCGTCGCGAACCTCGCCTACGTGGCGGTCGTGTCGATCGGCGCCTTCCTTGCCGTGTCGGGCGCCATCACGGTCGGCGACATCCAGGCGTTCATGCAGTACGTGCGCAACTTCACGCAGCCCATCACGCAGCTCACGCAGGTCTCCAACATGCTGCAGATGCTCTCGGCGGCAGCGGAGCGCGTCTTCGAGTTCCTCGCGGAGCCCGAGGAGAGCCCGGATGCGAAGGCAGCCGAGCTGCCCGCGTGCCGCGGCGCGGTCGCCTTCGACCACGTGCGCTTCGGGTACGTGCCCGAAAAGACGATCATCCACGACTTCAGCTGCAGGGTGGAGCCCGGGCAGACCGTCGCCATCGTGGGTCCCACGGGCGCCGGCAAGACGACCCTCATGAAGCTCCTCATGCGCTTCTACGACGTGGATGACGGCTCGATTTCCATCGACGGCGTGGACCTGCGCGCCATGCCGCGCGACGAGCTGCGGGCGAACTTCGCCATGGTGCTCCAGGACACTTGGCTCTTCAAGGGCTCGATCCTGGAGAACATCCGCTACGGGCGCGCCGATGCCACCGACGACGAGGTGCGTGCCGCCGCCCGCGCCGCGCTCGCGGACCACTTCATCCGCACGCTCCCGGGCGGGTACGACTTCGAGCTCAACGAGGACGCGTCGAACGTGAGCCAGGGCCAGCGGCAGCTCCTCACCATCGCGCGCGCCTTCATCGCCGACCGCCCGATCCTCATCCTGGACGAGGCGACCTCGAACGTGGACACGCGTACCGAGGAGCGCATCCAGCGCGCCATGGATGCCCTCATGCAGGGGAGGACGAGCTTCGTGATCGCGCACCGGCTCTCGACCATCCGGGGCGCCGACCTCATCTTGGTGCTCGACGACGGCGATATCGTCGAGAAGGGCACGCACGAGGAGCTGCTCGCCCGGGGCGGCTTCTACGCGAAGCTCTATAACGCCCAGTTCGAGGACGTCCGCGAGCCCTGAGGGCGCGCCGGCGGACCGCCAGTACCGGCGGGCGCGCGGAGCCGCACGGCGCGGCGGCCGCTCTATGACAGGCCGTCGAGCTCCTTGCAGACGCGCTCGAGCGCATGGTAGTTGGCGATGACGAAGAGCTTGCGGCCGTCGTGCGCGTCGAGCCCGTCGAGGACGGAGGCGACGGTGTCGGCGCGCGTGGCGGCGATGCCCGCCGCCTCGAGCGCGCGCTCGAGGGGCTCGGCGATCTCGCCGCCGAAGAACACCGGCACGCCCGAGCCCGCCGCGCCCGCGAGCGCGCTGAACTCGATGCCGTCGACCCAGCTGTAGTCGCCGTTGCACTCCACCATGTCGTCCATGAGGAAGGCGACCGCGTAGGGCTCGGGGTACTTGAGCGCCATGCGGATGTTCTGGTTGAAGCCGACGGGGTTCTTGGCCATGTTCGTCATGATCGCGCGGCCGCGGACGCGGTACTCCTGCAGGCGCCCGTTTCTGGGGTCGAAGGTCGAGACCGCGCGCCTGAAGGCCTCGTCGGGGCAGCCGAGCAGCGCCGTCGCGATGCGCACGGCGAGCACGTTGTACACCATATAGAGTCCGGTGCAGGGCACCTCGACGTCGACGAGCGAGAAGTCGCGGCCGCCGGCGAGGGCGGTCGCGCCGGCGATGTCGATGAGGTAGCCGGCTTCGGTCTCGCGGATGTTGCGTGCGACGACGTCGAGCTTTGGCGCCGCGGCGCCGCAGGCAGGGCAGCTCCAGCGGCCGAGCTGGGTGTAGCGGCGCAGGGCGTACGAGAGCGGCCCGCCGCACACGGGGCAGCGCGCCCCCTCGAACGCGTCGGCGCCGTCGTCGGCGAGCGCGCCCTCGATACCGAAGGCGACCGTGTCGTGCGCGGAGCCGGCGCGCTCGACGACGGCCTGGCAGTTGGGGTCGTCGCCGTTCAGCACGAGCGTCATCCCGGGAGCGCCGTCGAGCGCCTGGGCGATGGCGTCGTAGATGCGGTCCATGCTGCCGAAGCGGTAGATCTGGTCGCCCTCGAAGAGGTTGATGAGGCAGAAGATGCGCGGGTCGAGCTTGGGCGTGACGAAGCGCGTGTACATCTCGTCGCACTCGAGGAAGGCGAAAGCCGCGCGCCGGGGGTCGATGAGGGCGGTGACGATGCCGGCCTCGAGGTTCGAGCCCGCGCGGTTGCAGAACACCTCCGCGCCCGCCTCGGCCAGGCAGCTCGCCATGAGGTTGTTCGTCGTGGTCTTGCCGTTGGTGCCCGTCGTGACGACGGCCGCCTCGGTGATCTTGCCCGCCTCGAACGAGAGGACGTCGCGATCGAGGCGCATGGCGACCTCGCCGGGGAAGTTGCCCGCGTTCATGCCGAGTGCGTGCTCGAGGTCGCGGACGCGGCGGGCGGTGAAGCAGGCGAGGCGGGGGAAGGGCATGGGGCTCCTAACGGTCGAGCGGCTGGATGCCGCGCATTGCTTTAGAAATGCTGAACATATACTTAACGGTTCGTAAGGATACCTAATGGGAAGCGCCGCGGTACCCGCGCGCCTGCGCCCCCACATCCCGAGTGCATCTCCGGGGGCGCCCGGCCGCCGGCGGAAGGAGTGCTTGAAGAAAACCTGAGCGGGCGGCCGACCCGCCGATTTGAGCTGCACCGCGCCGGGCGTCGTAGTAAGATACTTAGGATTAACGGTCGATTCCCCGTGTCGATGCGTGCGCATCAGATAAGGAGCTACCAGTGCCAGAGATCATTTGCGGAAGCCTCAGCGTCTCCAACGACGTCATCGCCGATATCGCCGGTTACGCCGCCATGTCCTGCTACGGCGTGGTGGGCATGGCCGAGCAGCTGCAGGGCGCGGAGAGCGTGCGCCTGCTCGCGGGCCAGCGCCTGCGCAAGGGCGTGCTCGTCTCGACCACCGACGAGGGGCTGCTCGTCGACCTCCACGTGGTGCTGGAGAGCGGCGTCAACATGAAGTCCGTCTGCGAGAACCTCTCGAGCGCCGTGGCGTTCACCCTCCAGGAGATCGCGCAGATCGACCCTGCCCACCTGAAGGTCATCATCCACGTCGATGCCCTCAAGAACCGCGCCTAGTGCCCGCGCGGCAGCCTCACCACGAACGATAGACGGAGATACACGCTGATGATTGCGAAGACCATCCGAACCTGCTTTCCCATCGCCGCCGCCGCGGTATCCGATAAGTCCGAGGACATCAACAAGCTGAACGTCTTCCCGGTGCCCGACGGCGACACCGGCACCAACATGTCGCTCACGCTCGCCTCGGTCGTGAAGGAGCTCGCGGCGCTGCCCGCCGACGCCGACATGGAGGCCATCGCGGGCGCCATCACCCACGGGTCGCTCATGGGCGCGCGCGGCAACTCGGGCGTCATCACCTCCCAGATCCTGCGCGGCGTGGCCGAGGGTCTCATCGGCGCGACCGACCCCGTCTCGTCCGCCGACATCGCCCAGGCGCTCCGCCGCTCGGTGAAGGTCGCCTTCAAGGCCGTCCGCAAGCCGGTCGAGGGCACGATTCTCACCGTGCTGCGCGACATCTCCTCCCGCGCCGACGCCTGCGAGAAGGCGCGCGACTCGGTGGAGGAGACGCTCGACGCCATCGTCGTCGAGGCGTACGAGTCGGTCGCCCGCACGCCCGACCTGCTCCCCGTGCTCAAGGAGAACGGCGTCGTGGACTCCGGCGCGTTCGGCTTCGCGATCTTCCTCGAGAACTTCGTCGCCGCGGCGCTCGGCCGCTCCACGGTCAAGGTCGAGGAGTTCTCGGCCACCTTCGATGCGGACTCGGCGCGCGAGGGCGCGCTCGCCCAGGTGAAGATCGAGGCGAACGACGACTGGGAGGGCTCGGAGTACCGCTACTGCAACGAGTTCCTCTTCAAGGCCGACGCCCCCTTCGACGAGGACGAGTGCCTGGCGTTCCTCGCCTCCATGGGCGACTGCGAGCTCCTCGTGGGGTCGTACCCCGACTACAAGATCCACGTGCACAGCAACACGCCCAACCTCGTGCTCGAGCACATGCTCCAGCTCGGCCAGATCTACGAGGTGTTCATCCACAACATGGACATGGAGAGCGCCGAGCGCACCGCCAAGATCCATGAGGACCAGGACGGCGCCCCCGCCGCGCCGGCCAAGCCGCTCGGCTTCGTCGCCGTCGCCGCCGGCTCGGGCGAGGCCGAGATCCTGGAGTCGCTCGGCGTCGACGTGGTCGTCTCGGGCGGCCAGACCATGAACCCCTCCACCGCCGACCTGCTCGACGCGGTGATGCGCGTCAACGCCGAGGCGGTCATCATCCTGCCCGACAACGGCAACATCCGCATGGCCGCCGAGGCCGCCGCGAGCGCCTGCGAGGACAAGCGGGTCGCGGTGGTGCCCACCAAGACCGTGCCGCAGGCCTTCAGCGCGCTGTTCGCGGTGCTTCCCGACTCCTCGCTCGAGGACGCGGTCGCCGCGATGACCGAGGCCATCGGCGAGGTCCGCGACGGGGAGGTCACCACCGCCGTCCGCGACTCGTCCGCCGCCGACGGCTCACCGATCCACGCGGGTGACGTCATGGGCATCGTCTCCGGCTCCATCGAGGTGGTCGGCTCCGACGTCAAGCAGGTCACCCTCGAGTGCATCAACCGCATGCAGGAGGACGAGGAGGGCGACTCCCTCACCATCCTCGCCGGCGCCGACATGTCCGACGAGGACTTCGAGGACCTGATCGCCGCCATCGAGGAGGCCCAGCCCGACCTCGAGATCGATTCGCACCGCGGCGAGCAGCCGCTGTACCCCGTCATCTTCTCGATCGAGTAGGCACGGGGTCCATGGAACACGAGACCGCCCGCTACGCGGTGCCCCGCGTCGCGGGCCGTCTTTTGCGCGCCTCCATGCTCGACGAGGACGTCGCGCGCCTGAAGTACGTCTCGGGCGCGCGCGAGGAGGCCCTGCGCAGGCTCGGCGTGGACACGGTGGGCGACCTGCTCATGCGAGTTCCCCGCCGCTATCTCGACTTCAGCCACGCCTACACCATCGAGGAGGCGCCGCTCGGGCAGGTCGCGACCGTCGTCGCGACGGTCGACCGGGTGCGCGAGAAGCGCCCCCGGCCGCGGCTCTCCGTGGTGGAGGTGTCCCTCGTCGACGGGACGGGCGTCCTGCAGGTAGCCTTCTTCAAGCAGCCCTGGATCGCCCGCGACCTCTCCCAGGGCGACCGGCTCGCCGTGATGGGCAAGGTCGAGTTCGCCTACGGGTTCAAGCAGATGTCCTCGCCGCACTTCGAGAAGCTCGACGAGCGCGCGCAGTCGGGCACGATCATGCCCGTGCACCCGGTTGGCGAGGGCATATCGGTCGCCTGGATGCGCCGGATCGTCTCCGGCGCGCTCGCCGGGGTGGCGGGCCTTATCGACGCGCTGCCCGCACGGCTGCGTGCCCGCCGCGGCCTCATGAGCGCCTCCGCCGCGCTCAGGGCCATCCATTTCCCCGTCGATTTCGTCGAGCGCGACCGC
This sequence comes from Enorma burkinafasonensis, assembly GCF_902150035.1. Taxonomy (GTDB): domain Bacteria; phylum Actinomycetota; class Coriobacteriia; order Coriobacteriales; family Coriobacteriaceae; genus Enorma; species Enorma burkinafasonensis. The sequence continues at coordinate 208,621 of NZ_LR597501.1, read as the reverse complement.
GCCCGCGAGCGGCTCGCCTACGACGAGCTGCTCTACCTCCAGTTGGCGCTGCGCCTGCGCAACGACTGCAACCTGCTCGGCATCGCCGGCGTCGCCCACACGCCGGGAAGCCACGTCGAGGCCCTGCGCGCCGCGCTGCCCTTCACGCTCACCGAGGAGCAGGAGGCGGCCGCCCGCGATATCCTCACCGACATGTCCTCGGGTGAGCGCATCATGAACCGGCTGCTTCTGGGTGACGTGGGCACCGGCAAGACCGCGGTCGCCTGCGTCGCGCTGGCCGCGGTCGCCGATACCGGGACGCAGGCGTGCGTCATGGCGCCGACGGGCGTGCTCGCCGGGCAGTACGCCGTGAAGTGCGGGCCCCTGCTCGATGCGGCGGGCATACGGTGGGCGCTCCTCACCGGGGCCACGCCCGCCCGCGAGCGCGCCCACATCACCGCCGAGGCCGCGGCGGGCACCCTCACGGTGCTCTTCGGCACGCATGCCGTCCTCTCCGAGGACGTCACCTTCGCGCGGCTCTCGCTCGTCGTGATCGACGAGCAGCACCGCTTCGGCGTGGGGCAGCGCAACGCCCTGCGCTCCAAGGGCCCCGGCGCCGACCTGCTCGTCATGACCGCCACGCCCATCCCGCGCACGCTCGCCCTGTCCGTCTACGGCGACCTCGACACGAGCGTCATCCGCACGCGGCCGAACGCCGGCGCGGGCGTCACCACGCGGGTGCTCACCGAGCGCAACCGCGACATCGCCTACGGGGCGATCCGCGAGGCGCTCGGCGCGGGGCGGCGCGCCTACGTGATCTGCCCGCTCGTGGAGGACGGTGACGACGCCGGCGAGCTCGAGGACGTGCCCGGCCTCGCCGTCGCGGAGAACGGCGCCGAGCAGCCCAAGGCGCGCCTGCACAGCGTGACCACGGAGCTCGAGCGGCTCGAGCGGGCCTTTCCCGAGGCGAAGGTGGCGGCGCTCCACGGCAGGCTCGCCAACGCCGAGAAGGACCGCGTGATCGACGCCTTCAGGACCGGCGAGGTTGAGATCCTGGTCTCGACCACCGTCGTCGAGGTGGGCGTCGACGTGCCGGAGGCCACGGTCATGGTCATCGAGGACGGGGAGCGCTTCGGTCTCGCGACCCTCCATCAGCTCCGCGGCCGCGTGGGCCGCGGGCGCTGGGCGGGGGAGTGCTATATCATGACGCATGCGAAGGGGAGCGGCGCGCGCTCGACGGCCCAGGAGCGCCTGGAGGCGCTCGAGCGCACCGCGGACGGCTTCGAGCTCGCCGAGCTGGACCTGCGCCTCAGGCACGAGGGCGAGATCTTGGGCCTGAGGCAGCACGGCGGCGTCACCTTGCGCTTCGTCGATCTCGATGCCGACGGCGAGCTCATCGAGGCCGCCCACGACGACGCGGTCGAGCTCCTGCGCTACGCGCCGACGCTTGCCGCCCGGCCCACGCTCCCGCTCCGCCACGAGGTCATCAGGCGCTACGGCGACGTGTTCAGAGAGGTGAGTGGGGGATGAGGATCGTCGGAGGCATCTGGCGCGGCAGGAAGCTCGCCGAGCCCACAGGGCGCGCGGTCACGCGGCCCACGACCGACCGCGTGCGCGAGGCGTGCGCGTCGATCGCGATCTCGGCGCTCGACGAGGGCATCGAGGGCGCGCGCGTGCTCGACGCCTTCGGGGGCTCGGGCGCGCTCGGCATCGAGCTGCTCTCGCGCGGGGCGGCGCACGCCACGTTCTTCGATAGCGACCGGCGTGCGGCAGCCCTCATCAGGCGCAACCTCGAGACGCTCGGTGCCGAGCGGGGGAGCTGGACCGTGGTCACGGCCGACGTGCTCGCCGCGGTCGCGCGCGGCCGGGTGCCGGGCGGCCCCTTCGATGTCGTACTCATCGACCCGCCCTACGCGCTCGGGCCCGCACCGGCCGAGCAGCTGCTCGAGGCGCTCGCGGACCGCGGGCTCATCGCACCGGGCGCCGTCGTGCTGAGCGAGCGCGCGAGCGAGCGCGCGGGCGCGGTGCCCCGCGGCTTCGCGTGCGTGAAGTCCAAGCGCTACGGGGGCACCTCGATCGACGTGCTCCGCCCCACCATGCAACCGGACCAGGAAGGATCTTCGTGATGGCCATGGCAGACAGGATAGAGCACGTGCTCGTGCCGGGCACCTTCGACCCCATCACCTTCGGCCACGTCGACGTCGTGCGCCGGGCGAGCCGCATCTGCCCGCGCGTGACCGTCGCCGTCGCCGCGTCGCTCGGCAAGAACGGCGTGGGCACCACCTTCACGCTCGACGAGCGCGTGGAGCTCGCCCGCGAGGCGCTTTCCGCCTACGATGACCTGTCCAAAGTCGAGGTCCGGCCGTTCACGGGGCTGCTTGTGGACTTCGCCCGCGAGGTGGGCGCCGGCGCGGTCGTCAAGGGCCTGCGCGCGATGACCGACTTCGAGTACGAGCTCCAGCAGGCTGACCTGAACTATCGGTTGGATGCCGAGCTCGAGTCGATCTTCGTCATGAGCTCCCCGCAGTACGGCTACCTCTCGTCCTCGGTGGTGCGCCAGATCGCGTCGTTTGGTGGAGATGTGTCGGAATTCGTCCCCGAGAACGTGGTCCGCGCGCTCAAGCGCCGCTTCGCCTCGTAGCCGGGGTACCATGTGGTACCATGACAGATTGACACGTACCCTACGAGAGGAGATCCGATGCCGGGCGAGAACTTTCCGGGCGACAGAATCGTGAGCCTGGTCGAGGAGCTCGAAGCCCTCATCGAGGAGGCCAAGCCGCCGTTCGGCAAGAACGCGCAGTTCAAGGTCATCGAGGCCGACGTCTTCTACAACATCCTCGACGAGATCCGCATGAGCTACCCCGACGAGTGGCAGAAGTCCCGCCGCATCCTGAAGGAACGCGACGAGCTGCTCGCCTCGGCGACCGCCCAGGCGGACTCCATCATCGCCGACGCCCAGCAGCAGGCCCTGACCATCGCCGGCGAGCAGGAGATCGTCCGCCTCGCCCAGCAGCAGGCAGACGACATCCGCGACCGCGCCCAGCAGTACGAGCGCGAGACCCGATACGCCGCCGAGGACTACGCCGAGCAGGTCTTCACGCATCTCGAGGAGAACCTGAAGAGCCTCACCAACACCGTCGCCCGCTGCCGCCAGCAGCTCAACGAGGGCGCCAACAACGCCCAGAACGGTGCCTGGTAACATGGCGCTCTTCGAAGCGGTGCGCATCCCGCTCGCCGACCACCTCGAGAACCCCGGTGACAGCTACCCGCTCGCGGGCACCATCGACGCCGTCTCCTACCGGGTGGGCGACAAGGAGTTCGCGCTGCCCCACGGCGTCTCCTACGACGTCGTGCTCACGCACACCGGCGACGGCGTGCTCGTGACGGGTATCGTCCGCGCGGAGGCCGTCGGCCAGTGCGATCTGTGCCTCGACCCGGCGCACCTCGACATCGCGAGCGAGATCGAGGAGTACTACCTCTTCGACGAGCCCGACGACCCCGAGGCGTTCGAGGACGGCTTCGACGTCATCGGCCCCGAGCGCACGCTCGACCTCGCCGAGGCGATCTCGGACGCCGTGGTGCTCGACACGCCGTTCGTGGTGCTGTGCAAGCCCGACTGCGCGGGGCTGTGCCCCACGTGCGGCTGCAACCTCAACCGCGAGCAGTGCGATTGCGCCGAGCGCGCCCGCGAGGAGCGCGCCCAGGCCGACGACAACCCCTTCGCGGCGCTGAAGGGCCTCAAGTTCGACGATTAGGGCGCGCCTGCACCCCGCCATGTGCGGAAATCCTGCATGTTCTATGGTCGAGCCCATCGCAGGAAATAACTTCTGTACATCCTTGCAGGTGGTATGCTAATATCACTGCTTGCGCGTATTCACGCTGTACGTAGATATAAGGAAGGTCATCATGCCAGTACCCAAGCAAAAGCAGGGCCGCATCCGCACGCATAACCGTCGCTCGGCCAACATGAAGATCGACGCCCCCTCCCGCTCCACCTGCCCGCGCTGCGGTGCCGTGAAGCTCCCGCATCACGTGTGCCCCAACTGCGGCTACTACAAGGACCGTGAGGTCATCGTCACCGAGTAGCGCCGCGGCGCACGGTGACGCCTCGGGTAGCACCGCAGGCGATGGGAAGCGGCTGGGCCGTTTCAAGGATCGATGAGGCCGGCTCGCGAGTCGGCCTTTTCACTATCTCAAGGAGTTTCGCGATGAGTGAGGTCCGTGTTGCCGTCGACGTGATGGGCGGGGACGAGGAGCCCCAGGTCGTCCTCGACGGCATCCTGGCGGCGGTCGCCGCCGACCCCGAGCTGACGGTGCTCGCCGTCGGCCCCGAGGAGCTGGTCGTCCCCTTCGCGGAGGCGCACGACCGCGTCGAGCCGCTCGCGGCACCCGACGTCATCGAGATGGGCGACGACCCCATCAAGGCCGTGATGTCCAAGCGCAAGTCGTCGATCGTCGTCGCCTGCCGCGCCATCAAGAAGGGCTCCGCCCAGGGCTTCTTCTCCGCCGGCGCCACCGGTGCCGTCACCGCGGCCGCCACGGCCTACGTCACGCCGTTCAAGTACGAGGAGGACGGCGAGCAGCACCCCATCCGCCCCTGCATCACCACGGCGGTCCCCAACCGCAAGGGCGCGCTCACGGTCTTCTGCGACATGGGCGCGAACCCCGATGTGGAGCCGGGCGACATGCTGCGGTTCGCCCAGATGGGCGCTGCCTACGCGCGCGTGGTCTGCGGCATCGCCGCCCCACGCATCGGCCTGCTCTCCAACGGCACCGAGGACTCCAAGGGCTCGCACTTCACCAAGGAGTGCTTCAAGCTCATGAAGGGGCGCCTCGAGGGCTTCGCGGGCAACTGCGAGGGGAGCGACCTCGTCTCGGGCGACTATGACGTCGTGGTCGCCGACGGGTTTTCCGGAAACGTCGCCCTGAAGGCCACCGAGGGCTGCGCGAAGTTCCTCTTCTCCGAGCTCAAGGGCGCCCTTCTGGGCTCGCTCAAGGGCAAGCTCGCAGCGCTTCTGCTCAAGGACGAGCTTTCCGCGCTCAAGGCCAAGCTCTCGGGCGACGCCAAGGGCGGCGCGATCCTTCTGGGCCTCAAGGGCGTCGTGCTCATCGGGCACGGCGCGACCTCCGTCGAGGCCGTGAAGAACGGCACGCTCGCCACGGCCGAGGCCGTGCGCGCCGGGCTCATCGAGGGCGTGACGGCGGCCGTCGACTCCATCGTCGTGAAATAGGGACCGCCTGCGCCTCGCCCCCGGCATTCGCCGCTCCCGCTTCATGGGCTGCGGCGTTTACGGGTAGAATCGAGGGGTGGCATAGCAAGCACCGGAAGGAGCAACCATGGACCGTAGCGAGATCTTCGAGAAGGTCGCCGACATCGCGAGCGACGTGCTCGGCATCAACGCGGACGAGATCACCGAAAAGACCACCTTCGACGACCTCGACGCCGATTCGCTCGATCGCCTGCAGCTCGTCACCGCCTTCGAGGACGAGTTCGATATCGAGATGGACGAGGAGCGCCTGCTCGCCATCAACTCCGTGGCCGACGCGATCGACGCCATCGAGGCCACGCAGGAGGCATAGCCAGCGTGCCGACATCAGAGCGGCTCGCCCGCGCCGAGAAGATCTGCGGGCACGAGTTCAACGACAAGAAGCTGCTGCGCACGGCGCTCACGCACCCTTCGGCGGTGGAGGGCGAGCCGGTGGGCTCGTCCTACGAGCGCCTCGAGTTTTTGGGGGACTCGATCCTGGGCTCGATCGTGGCCCTCGCGCTCTTCCGCAGCTACCCCGACCTCGACGAGGGTAAGCTCACGCGCCTCAAGGTCTCGCTCGTGGCGGGCTCCACGCTCTCGGAGGTCGCCCACGAGCTCGGTATCGACGAGTGCATCATCTTCGGCGCCTCAGAGACCGGCACCGGCGCGCGCGGGCTGCACTCCGCGCTCGAGAACGTCTACGAGTCGCTCGTGGGGGCGCTCTTTTTGGACGGCGGGCGCGAGGTCGCCGAGCGCTTCATCATGGACACGCTCAAGCCGCATCTGGCCACCGAGCGCGCCGAGCGGCCCTCGAACCCCAAGTCGTACCTCCAGGAATGCGTCCAGGGGGACCGCATGGAGCCGCCGGTCTACAAGCTGGTCGACACGAGCGGTCCCGCGCATGCGCCCACCTTCACGGCAGTCGTGATGGTCGACGGCGTGCGCCAGGGCAGGGGCAGCGGTCCCTCGAAGAAGGAGGCCGAGGCGGCGGCCGCCCAGGATGCGCTCGCGCGCCTGGGCTACATCGACACGGACTCCCAAGGAAGGCACGGGTAGGGGGCATGTACCTCAAGTCACTCACGCTCAAGGGCTTCAAGTCGTTCGCCGATCGCGCCCACATGACCTTCGAGCCCGGCCTCACGGTCATCGTCGGCCCCAACGGCTCGGGCAAGTCGAACATCTCCGACGCGATTCTCTGGGTACTCGGCGAGCAGAGCGCCAAGCAGCTGCGCGGCCAGGCCATGGAGGACGTCATCTTCTCGGGCTCCTCTGCGCGCCAGCCGGTAGGTGTCGCCGAGGTCACGCTCGTGCTCGACAACGCCGACCACGTGCTGCCCGTCGACTTCGACGAGGTGGCCATCACGCGGCGCATGTATCGCTCCGGCGAGAGCGAGTACCTTATCAACTCCAGCCCCTGCCGCCTCATGGACATCCAGGACATCCTGCACGACTCGGGTCTCGGCAAGGACACCCACTCGATCATCAGCCAGGGCAAGCTCGACTCCATCCTGCAGAGCCGCCCCGAGGAGCGCCGCGTCCTCATCGAGGAGGCCGCCGGCATCTCCAAGCACAAGCGCCGCAAGGAGCGCGCGGTGCGCAAGATCCGCTCCATGGACGAGCACCTCACGCGCGCCCGCGACATCAGCCGCGAGATCACGCGCCAGCTCCGCCCGCTCGAGCGCCAGGTGAACCGCGCCCGCAAGCACCGCGACCTCACCGAGCGCGCAGGCGAGCTCACGCGCATCCTCGCCGTCGACGAGCTGAGGCGCCTCCAGAAGGAGTGGGCGGCGCTCGAGCACGAGGCCAAGGAGCGCGACGCCGCGCTCGAGCTCTCGCGCTACCGCCTGGGCGAGAAGGAGCGCGAGCTCGAGAAGCTGCAGGTCATGCTCGAGGAGAAGGGTCTGTTCGTGGGTGACCTCGGCGAGCAGCGCCGCCGCATGCAGGATATCATGGGCCGCCTCGGCTCGGACATGCGCCTGCTCGAGGAGAAGGGCCACAACATGGTGACCCGCCTCTCCGAGATGCGCGGCACCCTCTCGTCGTCCGAGCACCAGCGCCGGCGCGTCGCCGAGGAGCTCGAGGACGCCCGCCGGCAGCTCGACGAGGTCAGAGCCGCGCTCGACGTCGCCGACGCCGACGTGGCGCGCCTGGAGCCCGCCGCCGACGAGCTGCACGCCCGCCGTGTCGAGCTCGACGAGGCCATCGGCCGGCTCACGCGCGACCAGCGCGAGGCCCAGCGCCGCGCCGACGACGCGACCCTCGAGCTCGCCCGCGTGCGCGAGTCCCTCGCGAACGCCGAGGTCGAGGACTCCATGTACGCCTCGCGCCTGGAGCAGATCGACGACGCGCTCGAGAACGTCGAGGCCTCCCTCGAGCAGCGCCGCCTGCATGCCGAGGAGATCGACGCCCGCATCGAGCAGGCGACATCCGAGCGCGCCGAGGCGAGCGAGGCCATCGATACCGCGACGCGCGCCCTGGACGGGCTGCGCGGGCGGGAAGCCGAGGCACGCGAGCGCCTGGGCGAGGTCCGCTCCGAGCTCGGGAGCCTCCGCAAGCTCGACGCGCGCCTCGCCGACGCGTCGCCCTTGGCGGCGCGCATCGCCGAGGACAACGCCTCCGCCGTCGACGCGCGGCTCGGCGACGTCATCGAGGCGCCGACCGAGCTCGAGGGCCTGGTTGAGCAGCTGCTCGGCGGCGACATCGACGCGCTCGTGATGGGCTCCCGGGCCTCCACGCTCGAGGCTGGCTCCCAGGCGCTTTCCGCCGAGGACGTCTCGGGCGAGGCCACGCTCGTCTCGCGCGACGTCCGCGCGCCCAAGGCCGCCGACGCCGCGGGGACGCGCCTCGTGGAGCTGCTGCAGGTCCGCGATGGGTACGCCGACGCGGTCGCGAGCATGCTCGGCCACATCCACCTCGTCGACTCGCTCGAGGAGGCGCTCGCCTCCCCGGCGGTGCCCGGCGTGGTCTACGTCACGCGCGACGGCGCCCGCGTCCGCGACGGCGGCGTGGTGCGGCTCGGCCGCGCCCAGGACGAGCAGGCCGGCTCACTCGAGCGCAAGCGCCGCATCCGCGAGCTCGAGGGCATGGAGCCCGACCTCTCGACGCTCTTCGACCGCCTGGTCGCCCAGGTCGCCGAGGCCCAGGAGGCCGTGGAGGCCGCGCGCGCGGGTGAGCGCGACATCGCCGGCGACCTCGCGCGCCTCGAGGGCGAGCGCACCTCCGTTCGCGAGGAGATCGGCCGCCTGGAGCAGTCCATCGCGACGTCTACCGCCGAGCGGGCGCGCATCGCCAAGCGCCGCGAGATGGCAGCCGAGAACGCCCGCGCCGCCGCCCCGCGCGCCGAGGAGCTCGAGCGCACCCGCGACGAGGCCCGTGCCGCGGCGGGCGAGCGCGCCCAGGAGATCGCCGACGCGACCGACGAGCTCGACCGGCTCCGCCGCGAGGACGCCGAGGCGGCCTCCGAGCTCGGCGACGCCCGCGTGCGCCGCGCCCAGGCCGCGGAGCGCTTGAAGTCGCTCCAGGCGCGCGTGCCCGAGCTCGAGCGCAGGCTCGAGGGGATCGACCGCCGCATCCGCGCGACGACGCAGGCATCGCGTTCGCTCGAGGTCCTGAGACTGCGCGTCGACCCGCTGCACGACCGCTACGCCGCGCTCTCCGAATGCGCCGCCGCGTGGGCCGCCCGCCTGCGCGACCAGGCGTCCATCGAGGAGGCCGACTCGGCATCGCTCAAGAAGACCATCGAGGACGCCAAGGCGCAGGTCGCGCGCGCCAAGGAGGAGGTCGACCTCGCGGTCGCCGCGCAAAGCGAGCTCAAGGTCGCCCGTGGCAAGCTCGAGGTCCAGGTCGAGAGCGCGGTGTCCGCCATCACCGCCGACGGCACCACGGTGCTCGAGGAGGCGCTCACCCTGCCCGCGCCCGAGGACCGTGAGGCGGCCGAGCGCGAGCTCGCCGACCTCGTGCGCCAGATCAACAACCTCGGCCCCGTGAACCAGGTGGCCATGGGGGAGTACGACCGCCTGCGCGAGCGCGCCGACTACATCGAGGAGCAGCTCGCCGACCTCGAGCGCGCCCGCAAGGCGCTCACCAAGATCATCGCCGCCATCGACCGCAAGATGCGCACGGCCTTCCTCACGACGTTCGAGAAGGTCGACGCGAACTTCCGCGAGATCTTCGGCATGCTGTTCCCGGGCGGCCAGGCCCATCTCGAGATGACCGACCCCGAGCATCCCGCCGAGACCGGCATCGAGGTCGTGGCGCAGCCGCGCGGCAAGCGCATCACCAAGATGATGCTCATGAGCGGCGGCGAGAAGAGCCTCACCGCGCTCGCGCTGCTCTTCGCCGTCTACCGCACCCGCACGGTGCCCTTCTACGTGCTCGACGAGGTCGAGGCCGCGCTCGACGACTCCAACCTCTCGAAGCTCCTCGACGCCATCGACGTGCTGCGCCACCGCACGCAGCTGCTCGTGGTGTCGCACCAGCGCCGCACCATGGAGGACGCCGACGTCCTCTACGGCGTATCCATGCAGGCCGACGGCGTGAGCCGCGTGGTCAGCCAGAGACTCGATCGTGCAACCGGAAAGGTCGTGAACGCGTAAATGGGACTCTTCGACGCACTCTCCCGCGGGCTCGAGCGGAGCCGCGAGGCCCTGAACGAGATCTTCTACTTCGGCGGCGAGGTGGACGAGAGCTTCTGGGAGGAGCTCGAGGACACGCTCGTCATGGGCGACATGGGCGCCGAGATCTCGATGCAGGTCACCGACGACCTGCGCGACCTCGCCGCGCGCAAGAACCTCACCACCGCCGACCAACTGCGCCGCGCGCTCGCCGACCGGCTCGAGGAGTACTTCACCGAGCCCGCGAGCGACTTCTTCCTCGACACGCCCTCCTGCGTGCTCTTCGTGGGCATCAACGGCGCGGGCAAGACCACCACGGTGGGCAAGATCGCGAGCGCCGCGCACGAGGCGGGCAAGCGCGTCGTCATCGGGTCCGCCGACACGTTCCGCGCCGCGGCCATCGAGCAGCTCGACGTCTGGGGCGAGCGCGCCGGCGTGCCCGTGGTCAAGCGCGACCGCGGCTCGGACCCCGCGAGCGTGTGCTACGACGTCCTCGACCAGGCCGACGCGCAGGGTGCCGACCTCGTGCTCATCGACACGGCGGGGCGCCTCCACACCTCGGCCGAGCTCATGCGCGAGCTCGCCAAGGTGGTCAACGTGACCCGCAAGCGCGCCGAGAGGTGCGCCTCCGGCCCCATGCCCGTGCGCGTCGTCCTCGTGATCGACGCCGGCACCGGCCAGAACGGGCTCTCGCAGGCGCTCGAGTTCAACGAGGCGCTGGGGCTCGACGGCATCATCATGACCAAACTCGACGGCACCGCCAAGGGCGGCATCGCGCTCGCGGTGGCGGCCAAGCTCAAGCTCCCCATCCTGCGCATCGGCGTGGGCGAGCGCATTGAGGATTTGCAGGAGTTCGACGCGCACGACTTCTGCCGCGCGCTCGTGGGCGCCGCGTAGCTAGCGGCGCCGCGCCCGGGCGAGCCAGTCCCACATCCTGGTGCCGTGCGCGTCGGCGCACTGGTCGTTGAAGAAGTAGACCCATGCCTCGTGGCCGTCGGGGAACACGTGGCCGGCCGAGGGCCCGTGGAGGATCCGCGCGTCGTCGAAGATCGAGGCGTGGAGGTCCGTCGCCCCCGCCTTCTCGAGGCGGCAAAGCGTCGGGTCCTCGTTCAGGCGCGGATCGACCACGACGTCCGCGCGCGTGTAGACGAACCAAAGCGGCAGCTCGCGTATCGAGGCGAGCATCGCGTCCGTGATGCCGGCGTCCCGGTACGCCTCGCAGATGGGGAAGGCTGCGGCGAAGAAGCCGGGCCGCTCGAACGCGAGGTCCAAGGTGAGGAAGCCGCCGTTCGAGCAGCCGCCCACGAGGACGCGGTCCGGGTCGATGTCAGCATGCGCGGCGATATGGGCGTCGATGAGCTCGAGCACCGCGCGCTTCCAGACGGAGGGCAGGCCGGGGTTGCCGAGCGGGCCGTCCGCGCCCATGCCCTCGTATTCGAGCCAGAAGCCGTCGCACTGGGGGATGAGCACGTGGGTGCCGCCGAGCGCCGTCTGGAAGGGCTTCTCGACAAGCGCGGTGCACCTCGTGTCGAAGACGGCCATGGACACGTCGGTCCCGCCGCCGCCCGCCCCATGGAGCCAGACGACGAGCGGGTGGCGTTCGCCGTCGGCGGCGGGGGAGTGGGCGGCGAAAGCGAGCGCGCGGCCATCCGATGCCGTGAACGTCCCGGTCGCGAAGGCGTCCATGACGGGGGCGTACCGGTTGGCGATGAGGTCGTCGGTCGCGACCTCGAGCGCGTCGATGGGCGCGCCGTCCGCGAAGGCGAGCCGCGCCGCGCCCGCGAGCTCGACTATGAGCTCGTACGGATCGCTCCAGAAGTTCATGCTCAGCGAGTCGCGCCAGACCTTGCAGCCGCCGTCGTCCACGCCGACGGCCATTGCTAGCGTGACGTAGCGCGAATCGCCGGCGAGGCGCCTGCCCTGCGCGTCGCTCGGGTAGGCGTCAACGACGGTGCGCTCGTGCTCGACGATGCCGATGCCGTCCGCGTCGGCAGCGTCGTCGACGTAATCCTGGCGGCGGTCACGCACGCGAAACGCGCGCGCGTCGAGCGTGCGGGCCGCGACCGCGGCACCGAAGTCGATGACGGTCGCGGTGACGGCCGGCCCCCAGTCGAAGCCCTCGACGACGATGGTCTGGGTCGCGTTGACGACATGCGCTGCCATGTTTGCCTCCTTGAGTCTCCGCGAGCGCAGGGTGCGGGCGCTCCCGGGGTTCCCTTCGGATGGTAGTGCTGCGTCGCCCGCGCGTCGCCGGGAGCGGAAGGGCTCCGGTGGGCGGCCCCCGTGCGTCCGCAGACGGTTCATGTCGCCTTCGGGTACGATGGCCGAAACCCCTCAACGACCCCGCTCCCTGCGGTACAATCAACCCATCTGAGTATCAGCCGCGAGTACGGATTCCCGCTTTGGGCTGGCTGCCCGCGCAGTCCATCGTGAGTTCCGCGGCCGCGCAGCGGCGAGGACTGTCTGAGCAGGGGACTGCGCGGGCAGCCAGCCCATCTTGTGCGGTAACCCGATAGGAGCCCCCATGTTCAACAACCTCTCCGACCGTCTGAACGACACCTTCGACCGCCTGCGCGGCAAGGGCAAGCTCACCGAGGCCGACATCACGACCGCGATGCGCGACATCCGCATGGCGCTGCTCGAGGCGGACGTCAACTACAAGGTCGTGAAGGATTTCGTCGCCAAGACGCGCGAGCGCTGCCTCACGGCCGAGGTCATGGAGTCGCTCACGCCCGCGCAGAACGTCGTGAAGATCGTCCTCGACGAGCTCGTCGAGCTCCTCGGCTCCACCGAGAGCAAGCTCGTGCTCTCGAACCGCATCCCCAACGTCATCATGCTGGTGGGCCTGCAGGGCTCCGGTAAGACCACCGCGGCCGCCAAGCTCGCCTACCTCCTGAAGAAGCAGGGCAAGTCGCCGCTGCTCGCGGCCTGCGACGTCTACCGTCCCGCCGCCGCCGACCAGCTCGCCACCCTCGGCGGCGAGATCGGCGTGCCGGTCTTCCGCGGCGACGGCGCGCATCCCATCGAGATCGCCCAGGGCGCCGTGCGCGAGGCCGTCGACAAGATGCGCGACGTGGTCATCGTTGACACCGCGGGGCGCCTGCAGATCGACGAGCAGATGATGCAGGAGGCCGTCGACATCAAGCGCGCGGTCAAGCCCGACCAGGTGCTCATGGTCGTCGACGCCATGACCGGCCAGGACATCGTCAACGTGGTCTCGACCTTCGCCGAGCGCACGGACTTCGACGGCGTCATCATCTCCAAGCTCGACGGCGACGCCCGCGGCGGCGGCGCGCTCTCCGTCCGCGCCGTGACCGGCAAGCCCATCAAGTTCGTGTCGATGGGCGAGAAGCCCGACTCGCTCGAGGTCTTCAGCCCCGACCGCATGGCCAAGCGCATCCTCGGCATGGGCGACGTGGTGGGCATCATCGAGAAGGCCCAGGAGGCCGCCAACGCCGAGCAGCTCGAGGCTGCCGAGCGCATGCTCCGTGACGGCCTGACCATGAACGACCTCTTGGAGCAGATGCGCATGCTCAGGAAGATGGGCGGCATGAAGTCGCTCATCGGGATGCTTCCCGGCGGCCAGCGCATGCTCAACCAGATGGGCGGCAACTTCGACGAGTCCATGCTCGACAAGATCGAGGCCATGATCCAGTCAATGACCGCCAAGGAGCGCCTGAAGCCCTCGATGATCAACGGGCAGCGGCGCGCGCGCATCGCCCGCGGTTCCGGCACCACGCCCACCGACGTCAACAACCTCATGAAGCAGTGGGGCGAGATGAACAAGATGATGGGCAAGATGCGCTCCATGACCCAGCAGCAGGGCGGCAAGAAGGGGAAGAAGGGCAAGAAGGGCAAGCGGATGCGCATGCCCGGCATGCCTGGCATGCCCGGAATGCCCGGGATGCCCGGTATGGGCGGCGGCAACCCCTTCGGCGGCATGGGCGCAGGCTCCGAGATGGACATGCTCCGCGCCATGGAGCAGCAGATGAAGCGCAAGTAGGCGCTCCGTTCGGGGGGAGACATGTTGGGGATCGCAGGCGCGCTCGACAGCATGGTCGCGCTCGTCATCGTGTCGCTGCTCGGCTACGTGGCGGCTCGCCTGGGCTACCTGTCCGGGCCCGTGCGCGACGGCGTCTCGGGCCTCGTCTTCAACATCACCCTGCCCTGCACCATCCTCGACGCCGCCGCGCAGGCCGACCGCTCGCTCGGCGGGGCGCAGGTGGCGAGAGGCCTTGTCCTGGGGCTCGCGTTCTTCTTCATCATGCTCGCCGCGAGCTGGCTCATCATCCAGGTGATGCGCCTGCCTGCACGGGAACGCCCGCTCTACCTGTTCATGGGGACCTTCACCAACATCGTCTTCGCGGGCTTTCCGGTCATCGAGGCACTCTACGGCAGCGACGCCGTCTTTCTGGGGAGCATCGTCTTCGCGGTGTTCAACCTGCTCTTCTACAGCCTGGGCGTCATGCTCGTCACCGCGGGCGCCGAGGGCGGCGCCGTCGATTACAGCCGCATCCTGAGCGCGCCCCTCGCGGCGAGCGCGGTCGCCATGGCGCTCTTCCTGCTCGATGTCCACCTGCCCGCGTTCGCTGCCGAGGCCTGCGGGCTCGCCGGCAGCGCCACGTCGCCGTTGGGTATGATGCTCGTGGGCGTGGCCATCGCCGAGTCGGATCTCGGCGACGTGCTGCACGAGCGCCGGCTCTACCTCTTCGAGGCCCTGCGCTTCATCTTCCTGCCCCTCGCGCTCTTCGCGCTGCTGCGCCTCGCGGGCGTGGACGGCGTGCTCACCGGCGTGCTCACCGTGCTGCTCGCGATGCCCGTCGGCTCGATCGCGCCGGCGGTCGCCTCGGCGTACGGAATCGACGCGAACCTTCCCGCGCGCGGCATCGTGGTCACGACCGTCTGCTCGTTCGCTACGTTTCCGCTGCTCGCGCTCCTGCTCACCCTCTAGGCTCACGCCATGTCCGGCGCCTATGCCAGGGGCACCTCGACGCGCGTGACGAACTCCTCCTCGCGCGCGGTGTCGCGGTTGTCGATCTCGTAGATCTCGAAGGGGGCCGCGTCCTCGCAGAGGCCCTCGCGTCCCCGTGCCCGCGCGAGCGCGGAGAGGGCGCTGGCGTCCTGGCTGTAGGGGCCGCGGTAGCGGTAGGTGAGGTACCCGCCCGCCGGTAGCTCGAAATCGCAGGGCACGCTTTCATCGTCCACGACGAAGAACACCGACTCGAAGACGTCGGCGCGGCCGGCGGCGAGCGCCTCGCGGTCGAAGAACGCGCCGACGGTCATCGTGCCCAGAAGCGGCAGCTGCGTGTCGTAGCGGCGGTGCAGGCGCGATATGAAGAGGTCCATCTCCTCGTCGCGCTCGAGCCTTCCCGAGAGCCGCACGCACCGCCGTGCGGGCAGCTCGCACGCGATGACCTCGCCGGTCGCAGCGGCCTGGGCGGCATCGAGCCGGGCGCGCCGCTCGGTGAGCGCCGCCGCCCGCTCGCGGAGGCTCGATATCTGCTTCTCGATGAGGTCGATCTCGTCGGCGAGGAGTTGCTCCGTGCTCGCGAGTTCCTGGTGGTCGAGGTAGTAGCCGATGGCCTCCATGCCGAGCCCCAGGCTCCTGAGCTCCTTGATGCTCGCGAGCTTGTACATGTCGGAGAGGCTGTAGATCCGGTAGCCGTTGGCGGCCCGCGCCGGCGCGATGATGCCGAGCCGCTCGTAGTAGCGCAGCGAGTCGATGCCGATCCCGAAAAGCCGCGAGACCTCGCTGATGGTGTAGCTGTCCTTGATGCGCGTGCGCTCCATGCTTTCTCCATGCCCGTCGCTTGACCCTGGTACCGTACCAGAGTTTACCCTAGGGAAGCGAATGGAAACGATACGGCGCAAGATGGAGTGGGAACGATGCTCGCCGAGCTAGCGATGAAGATGCAACGGAAGGCCAAGGACACCCTCGAGCAGGCGTCGCCGCGCGCGCTCGCGAGGCGCTCTTTGACCATCGCGCTCGGCTGCGCGATCCTCACGTTCGGCATGCACAACATCCACCAGGTCGTGGGCATCACCGAGGGCGGCGTCCTCGGCGGCATCCTGCTGCTCAACCACTGGTTCGGCATTGACGCCTCTATCGCCTCGCCCGTGCTCGACGCCGTCTGCTACCTCGTGGGGCTCTTCGTGCTCGGCGCCGGCTTCCTCGGCTGGTCCGCCGTCTCGAGCGTGCTCCTCGCGCTGTTCTACGCCCTCTGGGAGAGCCTGCCGCACCTGCTGCCCGACCTCTCGGCCCATCCGCTCGTCGCGGCCATCCTGGGCGGCATGTTCGTCGGCGTGGGCGCGGGCCTCGTGGTGCGCTGCAACGCGTCGGCGGGCGGCGACGACGCGCTCGCCCTCTCGATCAACAAGCTCACCGGGCTCAAGCTCGCGCGCTGCTACCTGTTCACGGACCTCACCGTGCTTGTGCTCTCGCTCTCCTACATCCCCATCACCAAGATCGCGTTCTCGCTCGTGACGGTGTTCATCTCGTCGCCGCTCATCGATTTCGTGGTCGGCCTCGGCAAGGGCTCTGACGCGGTGCCGGACGACGAGGAGGAGCTCGCCCGCGCCTAGGTGCCCGCTCTGCCGCCGTTTCGTGTTCTCTATGGCCGTGCCGGCGCCGCGGGGCGCGCCGGCGCCCGCTCGCCTACAATGGATGCGTTCGATTCGGACTGCGAGACGGGAGCGCGCATGAGCAAGGCAGACCAGCTCTTCGTGAAGATGTGCACGGACATCCTCGACCACGGCACCACGACCGAGGGCGAGAAGGTGCGGCCGCGCTGGGAGGACGGCACGCCCGCCTACACCATCAAGAACTTCGGCGTGACCGCCCGCTACGACCTGCGCGAGGAGTTCCCCGCGCTCACGCTGCGCCGCACGGCGCTCAAGAGCGCGATGGACGAGATCCTGTGGATATACCAGCGGAAGTCGAACAACATCCACGACCTCAACAGCCACATCTGGGACGAGTGGGCCGACGAGACCGGTTCTATCGGTAAGGCCTACGGCTACCAGATCGCGCAGAAGTCGCACTACCCGGAGGGCGACTTCGACCAGATGGACCGCGTGCTCTTTGACCTCACGCATACGCCGTACTCGCGCCGCATCATGACGAACATGTACACCTTCGCCGACCTCCACGAGATGCACCTCTATCCGTGCGCCTACAGCGTGACCTACAACGTCACGCACGCGGAGGGCGACGAGCGGCCCACCCTCAACATGGTGCTCATGCAGCGCAGCCAGGACATCCTCGCGGCGAACAACTGGAACGTGTGCCAGTACGCGATCCT
Organism: Enorma burkinafasonensis; assembly: GCF_902150035.1. Taxonomy (GTDB): domain Bacteria; phylum Actinomycetota; class Coriobacteriia; order Coriobacteriales; family Coriobacteriaceae; genus Enorma; species Enorma burkinafasonensis. The sequence continues at coordinate 191,479 of NZ_LR597501.1, read as the reverse complement.
GCTCATGATGGTCGCCCAGAGCACGGGGATGGTCGCCGGCGAGCTTCTGCACGTGATCGTGGACGCGCACATCTACGACCGGCATGTGGACATCGTGCGCGAGCTCATCGCCCGCCCGCAGTTCCCGGCACCCAAGGTCTCGCTCAACCCCGCGGTCACGGACTTCTACGACTTCACGACCGACGACCTCATCGTCGAGGACTACCAGCACGGGCCCCAGGTGAAGGGGATCCCGATCGCCGTGTAGGCCGCGGGCGGGGTCGCTGGCGGGGGCCTGGTTCGCGGGGTTCCCGGGCGAGCGCGACGTTCGTTGCGGAATTCGGTGCGAGATTTCGGCGTCAGCTGAAAGACCCGGTTCCCGCTCGAGTAAAACCGCAGGTCGCAAACGCGCGGCAATGCGCTATCGTAGATGCGCGCGAACGTTCGCACCGAATACCGCAACGAGCGCGCGCAAGCAGGAGTGAGAGGGGTATCGATGGACCTCAAGGCCATCGTCGCGGTATGCGACGACTGGGGGATCGGTCTCGACGGCGGCATGGTCGTCGAGAACCGCGCCGACATGCGCCATTTCGTGGCGTGCACCAAGGGCCATGCGGTCATCATGGGCCGCAAGACCCTCGAGAGCTTTCCCGGCGGCCGCCCGCTCAAGGACCGCCGCAACGTCGTGCTCACGCGCGACGCGTCGTTCGCGCGCGCCGGCGTCGAGGCCGTCCGCTCCGTGGACGAGGCGCTCGCCGCCGTCGCGGGGGAGGACGAGGCCTGGGTCATCGGCGGCGCGGAGGTCTACCGGCAGCTGCTGCCCTTCTGCTCGGAAGCCGTCGTGACGAGAAACCGCTGCGAGCGCCCCGCGGACACCTTCTTCCCGAACCTCGACGACGACCCTGCCTGGCATATCGCCGCGCGCGACGGCGGCCACGTGGTCGCCGAGGGCGAGGGCGATGCGGGCGTGGCGTACGAGTTCGTGACCTACGAGCGCACGGGCGATGCGCGCCGCGGCGACGCGAGCGTCCCGCTCGATGCGGCGGCCGACCCCATCTCGGGGGCCGCGGGCGTCGTTTCGGATGCGGTGTCCTAGCATGTACGAGGTCATCCGCATCGACAGCCTGGGCGACGAGCGCCTGGACGCGTACACGCGGCTCACCGAGCGCGAGCTCAGGAGCGTCCTCGAGCCGGAGAAGGGGATCTTCATCGCCGAGAGCCTGAAGGTCATCGAGCGGGCGGCGGACGCCGGCATGGAGCCGGTGAGCTTCCTTCTGGGCGAGCGGTGGCTCGAGCCGCTCACGCCCCTGCTCGAGACCCTGGACGTGCCGGAGCCGGTCCCGGTGTTCGTGGCGCCGATGGAGCTCATGGAGCGGCTGACCGGCTTTACGGTCACGCGCGGGGCGCTCGCCGCCTGCCGCCGGCCGCGGCTGCCGGACGCGGGGTCGTTCCTCGAGGGGCTCGTGGCGCGCGAAGACGGGCGCCCGGTGCGCGTCTGCGTGCTCGAGGGCATCGTCGACCACACGAACGTCGGGGCGATCTTCAGGTCCGCGGCGGCCCTGAACGTCGACGGCGTGCTCGTGAGCCCCACCTGCTGCGACCCGCTCTACCGCCGCGCCGTGCGCGTCTCGATGGGCACGGTCTTCCAGGTGCCCTGGACGCGCATCGGCAGCGAGGCGCGCCGCTGGCCCCAAGACGGGCTCGAGACCCTCCATGACGCGGGGTTCACCTGCGCCGCCCTCGCGCTCACCGACGACTCGGTGTCGCTCGACGACCCTGAGCTCGTGGCGCACGAGCGCCTCGCCCTCTTCATGGGGACCGAGGGTGCGGGGCTTACCCCGCGCACGATAGCCGGCGCCGACATCGCGGTGAGGATCCCCATGGCGAACGGCGTCGACTCGCTGAACGTCGCCGCCGCCTCGGCCGTGGCCTTCTGGCAGCTCTGCCCCCATGCCTCGAACGCCTACCATTACCGTCCGGGGCGCTACGCATAAAAAGGGTTCGCACGCCCAGCGGGAACGGCTCCGCCGCGCGCGGTTCGCGCCGGCTTTCCGCGCTCGGCCGCGCGACCGGCGGCGGCCCCGGCCCCGGCCCCGGCGCCCCGCGCTAGAGCTCGACCTCCTGGTGCCCCTCGCGCGCGTGCGTCGCGGCCTCGAGGCGCGCCGCCCTGCGCTCGGCGTGGCGCAGCCAGTGGCCCCAGTGGTGGTAGCCCACGAACAGGCAGGCCGAGAGAATCCAGGTGACCGGGTAGACCATGAGCATGGTCTCGATCGTGTGGTGCAGCGGCACCACGGAGAGCAGCCAGATGATGCGGAAGACGACGGTGCCCAGGATGGTGAGCAGCATCGGCCGCAGGCTCTCGCCCGACCCGCGGATCGCGCCCGAGGTGTTGTCGACGATGGAGTAGAACACGTAGAACGGCGCGATGAAGTGGATCATCGTCGTGGTGTAGCCGGTCACCGCCGCGTCGTCGATGAACAGGCGAGCGAGCGGCTCCACGAACGCGACGAGGAACGCCGAGATGCTGCCCACGAGCACGACCGTGATGAAGAGCGAGGTGTGGTAGCCCCGGCGCATGCGGTCGTAGTCGCGCGCCCCGAAGTTCTGCGCGGCGAACGTGGTGACGGACACCCCGAGCGCCTCGGTGACCATCCAGATCATGGCGTCGAGGCGCCCCGAGAGGCCCCAGCCCGTCACGGCGTCCGAGCCGAAGGTGTTGACCGTCGACTGCAGGATGATGTTCGAGATGGAGTAGACCGAGGACTGGATGGCGAGGGGAAGCCCCGTGGCGACCATGCTCCTCAAGATCCTGGTGTCGAAGCCCAGGCGCCTGAGGTCGAGCCGCCACGCGCCCTCGGCGCGCGTGAGCCGGCGCACGATGAGGGCGGCGTTCACGAAGAGGGTCGTCGCGGTGGCGATGCCGCAGCCCATGGCCTCGAGGTGCAGCACGGCGACGAAGACGACGTCGAGCGCGGCGTTGATCACGCAGCCGCTCGCGATGATGAGGGCGGGGGTGCGCGTGTCGCCCACGGAGCGCAGGAGCGCCGAGCCCATGTTGAGCGTGAGCGAGAACACCATGCCGACGGCGTAGCAGCGCGCGTAGGGGACCGCCTCGGGCATGAGGTCGGCAGGGGTCCCCATGAGGGCAAGCACCTGCGGGATGAAGAGCGCGCCCGCGACGGAGACGGCCGCGCCGAGCGCCAGCGCGAGCGTCATGGCGGTGTGTATGGAGCGCGCGAGCCGCTCGTCGTCGTGGCTGCCGAAGAACTGGCCCGATATGACGGCGCAGCCCGCGCCGAGCCCCACCGAGAAGCCCACGGCGAGCTCGAAGAGCGATGCGGTCGCCTGCACGCCGCCGAGCGCGAGCTTGCCGCCGAACTGCCCCAGGATGAAGGTGTTGATGAGCGCGTGGGCCTGCTGGAAGAACGAGCTGAAGAAGATGGGCACGCACAGCAGCAGGAGCTGCCGCCAGATCACGCCGTGGGTCACGTCGAGCGATGCCGCCCCCGCATGCCGGGCGGAGCGCCTTCCAAACGCCATGCGAGCTCCTTCCCCTGTGCTCGAAGATGTCTGATTAGCCCCTTGTGCGCTGGGTATCCTCTAACCATTATGAACGTACGGAATGGAGTTGTTCCCGATGGAGATGGATGACCATAAACGTAGACGGAACATGATCCTCTACATCATCATCGCCTTCATGGTGTACCTGGTGCTGAACACCGTGCTCTTCCCCAACATGGGCCAGCAGGCGCAGATCACCGAGGTGAGCTACACCACGCTCCTCGATGACCTCGAGAAGGGCGATGTCGACAAGATCGACTACACCACCGGCGAGTACGATGCCGTCTACACGCGCGAGGGCGACCCCGACAACGTCGCCTACCGCACGACCGTCATGCCCGGCTCCGAGGACACCTTGATCCAGCTCATCAGGGAGTCCGGGGCCGATATCGACGTCGTGATCCCCAACAACGACTCGAGCCTGTGGACCTACTACCTCATCACGCTCGTGCTGCCGTTCGCGATCTTCTTCCTCATCGGCTGGTGGATCAACCGCCGCATGAAGAAGGCCTCGGGCGACGACGGCCCGTCGATGAACTTCGGCAGCGGGTTCGGCGGCATGGGCGGGGGCGGCCTCGGCAAGAGCGGCGCCCGCATCGTCGCGTCGAAGGACGTGGGCGTCACCTTCAAGGACGTCGCCGGCCAGGAGGAGGCCAAGGAGTCGCTCAAGGAGGTCGTCGACTTCCTCGAGAACCCCAAGCGCTACGAGGCCATCGGCGCGCGCCTGCCGCGCGGCGCCCTGCTCGTGGGCCCTCCGGGCACCGGTAAGACCCTGCTCGCCAAGGCCGTCGCCGGCGAGGCGGGCGTGCCGTTCTTCTCCATCTCGGGCTCCGAGTTCGTCGAGATGTTCGTCGGCCGCGGCGCCGCCAAGGTGCGCGACCTGTTCAAGCAGGCGAACGAGAAGGCCCCCTGCATCGTCTTCATCGACGAGATCGACGCCGTGGGCAAGCGCCGCGACGCGGGCCTCTCCACCAACGACGAGCGCGAGCAGACCTTGAACCAGCTCCTCACCGAGATGGACGGCTTCGACAACCACAAGGGCATCGTGGTGCTCGCCGCCACGAACCGCCCCGACTCGCTCGACCCGGCGCTCCTGCGCCCCGGCCGCTTCGACCGGCGCATCCCCGTCGAGCTGCCTGACCTCGCGGGCCGCAAGGCCATCCTCGAGCTGCATGCCAAGGACGTGAAGACCCAGCCGCCGATCGACCTCTCCGCCATCGCGCGCGCCACGCCCGGCGCCTCGGGCGCGGACCTCTCGAACATCATCAACGAGGGCGCGCTGCGCGCCGTGCGCCAGGGCCGCAGCCGCGCCACGCAGGAGGACTTCGAGGAATCGGTCGAGGTCGTCATCGCCGGCCAGCAGCGCAAGTCCACCGTGCTCTCCGACCACGAGAAGCAGGTCGTCTCCTACCACGAGATCGGCCATGCCATCGTCGCGGCGAACATGAAGGAGGGCGCGCCCGTCACCAAGATCACGATCGTGCCGCGCACCTCGGGCGCCCTCGGCTACACCATGCAGGTCGAGGAGGACGAGAAGTTCCTCACCACCAAGCAGGAGGTGCTCGACAAGCTCGCGGTGTACTGCGGCGGCCGCGCCGCCGAGGAGCTCATCTTCGGCGAGATGACCACCGGCGCCGCCAACGACATCGAGCAGGCTACCAAGCTCGCGCGCAACATGATCACGCGCTTCGGCATGTCCGAGGAGTTCGGCATGATGGCGCTCGGCACGGTGCAGAACCCCTATCTCAGCCAGGAGTCCTCGCTCACCTGCGCACCGGGCACGGCCGAGCGCGTGGACGAGGTCGTGAAGACCTATATCGAGGCCGCGCACGCCCGCGCCCTGCAGATCCTGAAGGAGAACAAGTTCAAGCTGCACGAGCTCGCCCGCTACCTCTACAAGAAGGAGACCATCACGGGCGACGAGTTCATGACGCTCTTGAAGCGCGAGAACCCGCTCATGCCGCCCAAACCGCAGGCGTAAGCCCGCGCGAAGGCCCCTCCAGCGTGCCCCTGTCGCTCCCGCATCCCGGCTCCGGGGTGCGGGAGCGCTTTCGTGCGGGGCGGCTGGCGCCCAGGGCGGGCGAGCCGCGCCGGCGCCTCAGCGGTAGCTGAGCTCGGAGAGCGTGACCTCCGCCCAGCTGTAGTTCGAGAGGTAGGAGCCGCGGAAGAGCCCCTCCGACCCCGGCTCGCGGTCGAGGTAGGAGAACAGGTCGCACCGGACCCGCTCGGGCACGATGCGCCGCTTGCCGCGGACCGACTCGATGATGCCCTCGGCGCCGTAGGCGGCGAGCGTGTTCTTGAGGTGGAGGGCGGCCTTGCGGTAGCGCGTGCGGCTGCGCTCGCTTACGGGCTCGTGCTCCCAGAGCGCGGCGATGGCGTCGTCTGAGGTCACGAAGCCCCCGCGTCGGTCGACGAGCAGGGCGAGGAGCTCCTTGGCCTTCCCGCTACCGAACGGTATGGGTTCCCCGTCGACGAAGACCTCGAAGTAGCCGAAGGTCCTGATGCTGACGCGCGGGGCCTGCCCCGTCGCCTCGCGGGCGCGGGGGAGCGCGCGCAGGACGCGCACGGCGGGGGTCGCGGGCGTGGTGTCGAGCAGGAGCCGGTAGGCGACGTCCCCGTTCGCGCGGACCGCATCCGCCGTGCCCTGGCGCACGAGCTCCGCGGCCACCTGAGGGTCGAACGACGCCGCGGCGAGCAGGCGCTCCGGGGACGCGTCGGCGAGGTCCCGGACGCCCGCCCCGAAGAGCGAGCGCGCCGCGTCGTTGAGGTAGACGATGCGCTCGCCCCCGTGCGGCAGCGACTCGGTGACCACGATGGCCTCCCAGTCAAGGGTCTCGGCGGCGGTGGGCGCCGCCGCCTCCCCGATGGGGCGCGAGCAGAGGAAGGCCTCGCCGGATTCCGCGGCCACGACGAGGGCCTCGCGCCGGCAGCCGTCGTCCCCGTGGGAGGAGAAGACGAGCCGCCGGTGCCCCTGCTCCGCCTCGGAGATCGGTTCGGCTGCCGTGGCCAAGAAGGCCCTGAGGGCCTCGCGGTCCTCCTTAGCGGCGAGCCGGTCGGCCAGGTAGGCCGCGACGTCGGCGAGCTCCATGCGCAGGCCCCGCAGGCGCTCGAAAAGCTCGTCTCCCTCGAAGTGCAGGCAGCGCGCGCGGTGCCCCGTCGCCTCGACGAGGAATACGACATCGTACTGGGACGAGAGGTAGCCCACGCGGTCCGTGCGGCGCCGCTCGCGGGCGAGGCGCCGCTTCCGCGTCACGTCGGCGATCGTCAGCCGGTACACCGGCGCGGCGAGCGGCCCCTCCTCCGCGGCGAGCCAGCAGGCGATCTCCACCGTCTCGCCGTCCGTGCGCTCAAGCTCCGTGTCGAACTCGATGCTCCCGTCGCGTTCGGCGGCGGCGAGCAGCAAGGAGAAGGCGGCGTGCTGCGAGACGGGGACGATGCGCTCGAGGTTCTCGGCGACATGCTCCCTAAGCGCGCGTCGGTCGGGGTCCAGCCCCATGATCTCCCAGGCGCGCTCGCTCGCCCAGAGCACCTTCATGTCCCCCTTGCGGAAGCGCACGACGCCGAAGGGAGAGCCCGCCTCGGGCGCGCGCGGATCCTTGATCTGGTCGTTCATGGCAACCTGCCTATCGAGGCCCGGCGGTAAGCGCCACCGCCGCGCCCGGTCATCGGGTGTTCGTCGTTTCAGCCTAGCTTCCCGCCGTGCGGAGAGCGTTCCCATTCCGTGCCGGCTGGGACCTGCGGGCACGGCGCGGGCGGGTTTCGGATGCGCCACCTGCCGCCGTCGCGCACGGGGCTGCCTCCCGTATACCCGCCTTGAGGCGGCGCCTTAAAATGACACCGAGCAGATAGCAAAACAACACCACAGTTCGGCGCCGGTTACGGGACGGTGCAGGGAACGGATGGGGAACACGTGGCCGGCTACCATCGGACGACACGGAGACATCGCGCGTCGGCGCGACACGATAACGGTAAGGAGCTTGAGCGATGAGCCAGATGCGATGGTTGCAGAAGGTGCTCGTCTACGTGCTGGCGGCGGTGCTGGTGATATCCACCCTTCCCGCGCGCCCGCTCTATGCGGAAGGCGATGCGGCGGGAGAGGGGGCGCCGGTCGCCGCGGTCGAGGAGCCCGCGGCGGATCCGGCGGCGGAGGAGCCGCACGGCGGCGATGACGCCACCACGGCCAATACCGCGGTACCGACCGAGGAGGAGGGTACCGCGGGCCTGCCGGAGGGAACCGTAACCGAGGGCGCGCCCGCACCCGAGGGCGAGCCTGCCGGGCCCGCCTCGGACGGGGAGGCGCCTGCCGCCGAGGGCGAGGAGCCTCCGGCGGGAGAGGGCGAGGAGCCCGACCCCGTGCGCGCGGGCATCGCCTTCGATGCCGATGCCTTCATCAAGGCCTTCCGCTTCACCCTCGAGAGCGGCGGCGTCTCGCACCAGTACGACCTCGCGAGCGGGCAGGATGTCGACACGACGGCCGACTTCCCGGACGGCCTGGCGCGCAGCGCGACCTACGCGGGCGACATGACCATCGACGTGCGCTCCATGGCCGCGGCGCGCGGCGCGTACCCGCTCGTCCCCGGCGACACGATCACCTGCACCTTCCCGTCGATTCTGCGCCCCAACGGGACGCTCACGGGGCGCCTGCGCGACGCGTCCTCCGACTGGGACGGCGAACACGGCGGCGTGGGCGACTACCGGATCGCCGACGGCAAGCTGACCATCTCCTATGACGACGGGTACCTCCAGGAGAAGAGCGGCAAGATCATCGAGTCGTCCATCAAGTTCTCGGGCGGGTTCGACACGTCGAACCAGACGGACCAGCAGTTCGACTACGACCTGGTCTTCGGCAACGTCACCATCGGCGCCCGCTTCTCGCGCCTCGAGATCGTGCGCAACCTCTCCATCGAGAAGACCGGCACGACCTCGAGCGGCTTCGCGTACGTGAACTCCGACGGGCGCATCACCTACACCCTGGAGGTCAGGGCTGGCCAGGACAACACCCATACGCTCAAGAACGTGCACGTGACGGACGTGTTCACCGATGACAGCGAGACCAAGGTCGACCTCTCGACGATGCAGCTCGTGAGCGCCACGGTCGATGGCGAGGACATCGCATCCCGGCTCGTCCCGCTCACCGACGACGAGGGGAGGCTCGATGGCTGGAACATCGGCAACCTGCCTGCCGGGCAGGTGGCGCGGATCGTCTACACCATCAAGGTCGATCGGGAGGGCATGACGCGCGCCGTCGACGCGGCCAAGCAGCAGACCCCCTCGACGGACGCCATCGAGGCGCGGACCATCCGCAACACGGCGAGCGCCTCGGCGGAGGGCGTGCCCGCGGTGACCGACGACTTCTCGATGCCCGTGCGCAACGACGTCTACATCTCCAAGTCGAACGGCCGCTACGACGCCGCGCACCAGACGCAGCACTTCACGATCACCGTCACGGCCTCGCGGCTGAACACCTACACGGAATACTTCATGCCCATCTACGACACGCTGTCCTCGGCGCCCGCGGCGAGCGTGTTCGAGAAGTCGGGCGTCTCGTCGGTCACCGTGAAGCGGGTCGACGGCACCACCATGGAGGTGCCGCTCGGCGCTATATCCTACCCGTCCTCCCGTGAATGGCGGGCCTGCCTGCCGACGGTCGAGCCGGGCGACGTGTTCACCATCGACGCCTACACCCAGGTCGCCGACTCCTACTGGTCGCAGACCGGTTCCGGCACGGTGGGCGACAGCGACATCTGGAACTACGCCTACATCGGCTCGGGCGTGCGCGCGGGTGACTTCTACGCGAACGACCTCTCGGCCCGCAACGACTACTCCCGCTTCGGCCTGACGAAGCGCTACCTTACCAAGAACTCGCCCTCGATCACCTCCGACGGCTTCATCACGTGGACGATCACGGGCAACGAGCAGGGCAAGAGCGCCACCCCGGAGAACATCGCCGGCACGACGGTCACCGACACGCTCGGGCCCGACCAGGTCTTCCCGGCGGGGACGGCCACGGTCACCTTCTACAATCAGGACGGGAGCCGCGCCGGCACGGATACCGTCGCCCTCACCGAGGGCTCGACGAGCTTCAGCTACACCATCCCCGAGGCCTTCGGTACGTGCGGCTTCACCATCACGTACCGCTCGCGCGTGACCGATTGGGAGACCTATGTCGGTCCGGCGAAGAGCTACAGCAACCGGGTGAGCGGCCCCTGGGGCATCTCCACGGGCAGCTCGACGTCGGAGCGCCCGCGGGTCCCGCGCCTCTCCAAGCGGTTCGTGAGGCAGGCGGAGGATTGGTCGCAGTGGAAGGTTTCGATCTACAACGAGCTCGACGCGGGCGACGTGCTGACCGATACCGTCCGCAACGGCGTGACGTACATGTACTTCACCCCGGCTGAGCTCGCCGCCGTCCAGCTCACCATCGGCGGGGTCGCCGTCGACCCCGCGCTCTACCGGATCGAGCCGGCGGGCGACGCGCAGGACGGGAGGTACCCGTCGTTCACCGTCACGTTCACGGGCAGGGTCGCCGTGACGGTGGGCGGCGCCACCGTGACGCCGAGCTCGAGGACCCCGCTCGAGGTCTCGTACTTCGCCAAGATGGTCGACCCGGCGTTCAAGACCGGCTCGCGCGACTACTACAACGACGCCCGCCTCACCGTGGGCGACACCGAGGAGACCGACTACGACTTCTGCCGGCGCAACAACACGACCGAGGTCGTGAAGCAGGTCGAGAGCAGCTCGAAGGGGTATATCTCCTGGCGGGTGCGCGCGAACTACTACGGCTACACCGGCCAGCCGGACGGGACGTGCATCGTGACGGACACCCTGCCAGCCGGCACCGAGTTCGTGAGCGCATGGCGCGTGCAGGGGTCGGGATCGCTCCAGGTGACCGGCGCCGTGCGCAACCCGGACGGGACCACGACGGTCACCATCAGGCTCTCGGGCCTCGCCCATTACGAGGTGAGCAAGTCCAACACCTATGACGGCAACTCCAACATCGAGTTCCACTTCATCGTGAAGGCGCGCATCACCGACGAGGACTACCTCTACGGCTCGGAGTCGCGCGACTTCTCCTTCACCAACCACGTGAGCCTGAACGACCGCTACGGCCACGCGAAGGAGGCCAGCTCCACCGCGACGATCCACCACAGCGCCATCAAGAAGACGATGACCTACAACGAGTCCACGGCGCCCTACGCGCAGTTCGCGGTCGAGGTCAACCAGGAGAAGGTCGACCTCAACCCCGACGGCGACATGGTGGCGATCGTCGACGAGAGCTCAGATTCGCTCGCGCTCGACCCGACGTCCATCAGCGTGGTCAACGCCACCACGGGCGACCCCGTGCACTTCGAGATCGACGCGTCCGGCATGGCGGAGAACCGCGTGACCATAAAGGTGCCCGACGAGATGTACGTGAAGATCGTCTACAACGCCCAGGTGCTCGGCGTGACGGGCCGGATGGTCACCGTGGGTAACACGGCCTACTTCGAGGGGCACCGGCCCGGGCCCGTGAGCGAGAGCAGCATCTCAGAGACGGTCCGCGTCCTCAAGGCGACCGGGCAGGCCGTGAGCGAGCCCATGGTCTGGCTCTCGAAGCGCGACGAGAGCGCCGAGCCCCTGGCCGGGGCGACCTATGAGCTCAGCGTCTTCGACGCCGCGCGCGGCTGGAGCGCGGTCCGCGACGGCATCCAGACCAAGGGCGGCACCGCCAAGGGCGTGAAGGTCGAGTCGCTCGAGCTCGGAAGGCTCTACCGCCTGGTCGAGACCGCCGCCCCTGAGGGGTACGTGCTCGATGCCGCGCCGCGCTACTTCGTGCTGTACGGCGAGGGCACCGTCGCGCCGGCGCTGCCCGCGGGGCTCGCGGCCGACGACGTGTTCGAGGGGCCCTCGGGCTCCGTGATCACCGCGTACAACGAGCCCTACACCACCGTCGCCTTCGAGAAGGTGGACGATGCGGGCATGCGTCTTTCCGGCGCGCGCCTCGAGGTGCTCGAAGCGACGGGCGCGGTCGCCCGCGACGCGGCGGGGAGCCCGGTCGAGTTCACGTCGAGCGCCAGCGGGCGCCAGGAATTCGTGCTCGCGCCGGGGGAGTACCGGCTGCACGAGGTCAGCGCGCCCGAGGGCTACGACCGCGCCGAGGACGTCGCCTTCACCGTGGCGGGAGACCGCGCGCGCAGCGTCCTTCAGGACGGGCGCTCCGTCGAGGCCGTCACCATGACCGACCTCTCCGCGACCACGTCGCTTGCGGTCGAGAAGCGCTGGCGCGACGCCTCCGACCGCGACGGGGCGCGCCCCGCGAGCGTGCGCGTGCAGCTCGTGGCCGACGGCGAGCCGGTGGACGGCGCCGTGCTCGAGCTGGACGCCGCCGGCCCCGACGGAGCTGCGGGCACTCCTGACGACTGGCGCGGCTCCTTCGACGGCCTGCCCGTCATGCGCGACGGCGCGCGCGTGGCCTACAGCGTACGCGAGCTCGACGTGGCGGAGGGCTACACGGCCGCCTACACCTGGGAGGGCGGCACGGCCGTCATCACCAACTCCCGTGATTTCGAGCCCTTCGACCTCACGTTCGAGAAGCGCTGGGACGACGACGGCGACGCCCGCGGGATTCGCCCCCACTCGGTGACGGTGCGCCTTGTGGCCGATGGGGGCAGGGTCGTCTGCCGCGTCGAGATCCGCGCCGAGGGGCCGGACGGCGTGAGCGGCACCGCCGACGACTGGATGGCTGTGGTCGCGGGGATCCCGCTCGTCGAGGACGACCACGAGGTCATCTACACGGTGGAGGAGGAGCTCCCCGCGGGCTACCGACTCGCGGGCGAGCCCGAGCGGACCGCGACGGGCTTCGCGCTCACCAACGAGCTCGCGCCCGACGAGGTCCCGCCCGCGGACGACGTGCCGCGCGGGCCGGACGGGACGCTCGCGTCCACGGGCGACCCCGCGCCCCTGGCGGCGGCCGCGGCACTTCTTGTCCTGGGCGGCGCGCTCGTCGTCCTTGGGCGCAGGCGCCGCCGTCGGGCGGGGGAGTAGCGGCCTTCGAGCCGCCGCCCGTCCCCTCCGTGATGGGCGGCTGCCCCCGCATCGGCCTTTTCGGGCATGGACATCTGAGCGAGGCGTGCAGGCTTCCTGCGGCGCCTCGCTCTTGGTATATCATGGCTCTGTACCCACGACAGAGAGGCGGCTATGTCACTCGACGCTACACATGAGCTGAGGTTCGCGATCCTGATCGACGCGGACAACGTATCGGACAAGTACATCAAGATCATCCTCGACGAGGTCTCGAACTCGGGTGTCGCCACCTACAAGCGCATCTACGGCGACTGGACGAGTCAGCGGCTGGCATCCTGGAAGGGGTGCCTGCTCGAGAACTCGATCATCCCCATCCAGCAGTACAGCTACACCTACGGCAAGAGCTCGACCGACTCGGCCATGATCATCGACGCGATGGACATCCTCTACTCGGGCAACGTCGACGGCTTCGCCATCGTGAGCTCCGATTCGGACTTCACGCGCCTCGCCGCCCGCCTGCGCGAGAGCGGCATGCAGGTCATCGGAATGGGCGAGCAGAAGACGCCCGAGCCGTTCATCTCGGCGTGCAACCAGTTCAAGTACCTCGATCTGCTCTACGCCGCCCGCCGCGTCGAGGAGAGCGGCGAGGACGACGCGGACGATGCCGAGGATGCTGTCGAGGACAAGCGCGGCAAGAAGGCCCCGCGCGGCTCCAAGCGCGCGAGCAAGGCCGCAGGCGCAGGCGGCTCGGCCGGCAAGGCCAAGGCAGCTCCCGCGGCGGGCGAGCAGGAGGCGGCTGCACCCCAGCACGCCAAGGGCGCGGCGCGATCGAAGCGCTCGCCGGGCGACCTCGGCGGAGAGGCGGCTCCCTCCCAGGGCGACTCCCAGGAGCCGACCGACTTCAGCGAGCTCTCGCGCGCAGCGCGGCGGCGCCACATGAAGCGCATCCGCTCTGCCGTGGACGCCATCGTCGACCAGTTCTCCGACGAGGAGGGCTGGGTCTTCCTCGGCACGGTGGGAAGCGAGCTGCCCAAGCGCCTCTCCGACTTCGACGTGCGCAACTACGGCTACAAGAAGCTGAGCCCGTTCTTGAAGTCGATGGGCGTCTACGAGTTCGACGAGCGGGCCATCGCGTCCGGCTCGCGCGCGGTGTACCTGCGCATCAAGGAGCAGTAGGCGGCACCTGCCCGTCTCGAACCGCCCGCGTGCCCCGCGCGCCCGGGACCGGTGCCGTTTGCTCCGCATGATGCCGGTGGTACACTTGCGGTATGACCGGCTCGCCCCGGACCTCTGCCATACGACCTAGAAGGTGGAACCATGAGCTTTCTCGACGATATGCAAGCCTCGCTCAACCGCGGTGTCGCCAGCGCGAACCGCGCGGCCGGCTCGTTCCAGCTCAAGAACCAGCTGAATGACGCCATGAAGCGCCGCCAGCAGCTCGCCGCGCAGCTCGGCGCGAGCCTCTACGAGGCCACGAAGGACGACCCCGCCTTCCGTGCCGGCCGCGAGTCGCTCTACGACGGCATCGCGCAGATCGACCAGGAGCGCGCGAGCATCCAGTACCAGCTCGACGAGATCGACCGCCAGGCGACGGCCGCGACGCAGGCCGCCACGTTCATCCAGTGCCCGTTCTGCCACACCCGCATCAGCGCGACGGACATGTTCTGCGCCGGCTGCGGCAAGTCCATGGCAGAGATCCAGGCCGCTATGGCGGCGGCTGCCCCGGTCGCCCAGCCTGCCGCCCCCGCCCCCGCTCCCGCCGAGGGGCCTGTATGCCCGCACTGCGGCGCCCCGGTCAACGCCGGCGACGTCTTCTGCATGTCCTGCGGCCAGAAGATCGCCGAGTAGCCCCAGCAAGAGGCAGCAGCCCCAGCAAGAGGCATCCCGTTCCCACGTATCGAAAAAGCGCTCGCCCCGGCACCTCCGGGACGAGCGCTTCCTCGTTCGGGCGGTTACCCGCTACAGCGCGCGGCCGTACGCGTCGGCGTCGCGGATCGCCTGCATGAAGCGCTCCGGGTCGACCGGCTCGGGTTTGCCCTGCTTCCACTCGTTGGTCAGCTCGGCCGCCTGCTCGATCTGGGCGATGTCGTCCTCCGAGAGGCCGATCTCGGCGAGCGTCACCGGCAGGCCGAGGCGCTTGTTGAACGCCGCGTAGCGCGCGAGCTCAGCGTCGTCGTGGCGGTAGGCGAACATCACGAGCACGCCGAACGACACCACCTGGCCGTGCAGGTAGGTCCCCTCGCGCTGCACGGAGGTCGTGCCGTTGTAGAACGCGTGGGCGAGCGTGGAGTTGTAGTAGAAGTCGGGCTGGTTCGTGAGGTTCGACACGTAGCCGGTGTTCACCACGATGTCGAGCGCGATTCGGCGCACCGCCTCGCTCGCGCGGTTCGCGCGCACGTCGGCGAGACCTTGCTCGCCCCAGGTCATGAGGGGTTCGGTGCAGGTGTGCGCCAGCGCGAGGCCGAGCTCCGCGGTGTGGCCGAGCTCGTCTTTTGAGGTCGCGTACTCGACTTCGGGCTGCTTGGAGAGGCCGTCGCCGATGCCCGCCCAGAAATACTCGGCCGGCGCCTCGGCGATGATCTTGGGGTCGATGAAGATGTGCGCGGGGCAGGGCGGGTAGGCGTAGCCCTCGAGCGAGCCGTCGTCGTGGTAGATGACGGCGATGGCGGTCGCCGCGGAGCAGTTGGAGCAGATCGTGGGGACCGAGAACACCGTCTTCTTGAGCTCGGCCGCGGCGGTCTTCACGGTGTCGATCGCCTTGCCGCCGCCGATGCCGAAGGCGACGTCCGCCTCGCGGAACGCCGGGGTCTCGAGCAGGCGGTTCACGTTGGTGCGCGTGGCGTCCTTGCCGTAGACGATCGTGCCGGTGACCGTGACGCCGGTGCCCTCGAGCGCCCGCTCGATGCCGGGGGCGGCAGCCGCGAGCGCGCGCTCGCCGCCCACGAGCACGACCTTGGTCGCGCCGTAGCTCTCGAGCGTCTCGGGGATGGCGTCGAAGGCGTCCTCGCCCACGGTGTAGTCGCTCATCTGGATGGTGCGCATGTGGCCTCGCTTTCGTTGAAGGTTGCATCCCGAACCATTGTAGTCCCCGCGCCGTGCCGTACCATGGTGGGAAACCGATTGTTAAGGGGGTGCGCATGCGCATCGCGGTGAGTGCCTGCCTTCTGGGCAGGATGTGCAAGTACAACGGCGGGAGCAACCTCGACGAGCGCCTCGTCGAGGCGCTCGCGGGCCACGAGGTGGTGCCCGTCTGCCCCGAGGTCGCGGGCGGGCTGCCGGTCCCGCGGCCGCGCTCCGAGATCCGCGACGGTGTGGTCGTGGACGAGTTCGGGGCGAGCGTGGACGCGGCGTTTCGCGCGGGCGCCCGCGCCGAGCTCGCGCGCGTGCTCGAGGACGGGCCGTGCGACCTCGCGGTCCTGCAGCCGCGGAGCCCCTCGTGCGGCATAGGCTCGATCTATGACGGCACGTTCTCGGGGCGCCTGGTCGCGGGCGACGGGGTGTTCGCCGCCTTTCTCGCAGAACAGGGAATCCCGGTCTGCGTACCAGGTGACCTCGACCGGGCGCTCGCGCACGGGGTCGCCGCGTATACTGAAGGTGCGGGCGCCTCAAGCGGGGCGCCGGAAGACCCGTACAGGAAGGGAGCCCCGATGGAGGCAAACGACAACCCGGTCGAGCTTTTCGACATGCATATCGCGCATATCGGCATCAACGCGGCGGACGAAGGGGACGCCGAGCGCATCGCCGGCCTTTTCGAGGCGCTGTTCGGCCTGCCGTGCAACGACACGCCCATATCCATCTTCAACGACACCCTGATCGAGGTCATGAAGGGCTGCGGCCGCGGTGAGAAGGGCCATATCGGGCTCGCGGTGAGCGACCTCCCCGCCGCGGAGGCCTACTTCACCGGGCGCGGGCTCACCTTGAACGAGGACTCCCGCGCGCTCTATCCGGACGGGTCGACCAAACTCGTCTACTTCAACGAGCAGGTCGCCGGCTTCGCCATCCATCTCTGCAGGGAGTAGGCAGGGCCGCAGCGGTTCGTGGACTTTGCATGCTCGGTCTCGATGGGCTCCCGGCGTGCTACAATACGGCGCAATGGCTGTGAAGGGGACGAGTAGGCGTCCACCACGCTCCCGAGAGAGCGGACCGCACGGCGGCTGGTGCCGCCTGCGCTGCGAGGTCCGCGGGCGCGAGCGACCGAATATCACCCCGGAGCCGCGGCCCGAACGGGCGCCCTGCGGGGAGGTGCACGTGCCCTCCTTAGCCGAGCCGCCCCAGTAGACGTCGCCGGGACGACCGCCGTCATGTGGTCGGCCGAGTACGGGCACGCAGGTGCCTAAGCTGGGTGGTTTCAAGCGGAGAGCTTTCCGCGGGCGGGCCGGGCACGGCTTGCGCCCGCGGCTTCAGGAGCGCTTCGTCCCAGCTTGAGGGACGGGCGCTTTTTTCATGCGCCCACAGACCGCGGGGATGCGCCCCATCCCCGCGCACGAGGAAAGGGGAGGGCATCCCGTGGCGAAGGAGAAGAGCAAGTACCAGGAGACCATGAATCTGCCCAAGACCGGGTTCCCCATGCGCGCCGGGCTCTCGAAATCCGAGCCCAAGCGCCTGGAGATGTGGAACGAGAACCGCGTCTACGAGCAGACCCTGAAGAAGAACGAGGGACACGAGAAGTTCGTGCTCCACGACGGCCCCCCGTACGCGAACGGCCCCATCCACATCGGCCACGCGATGAACAAGATCGCGAAGGACATGATCAACCGCTACCAGACCTTGCAGGGCAAGGAGGTCGTCTACGTCCCCGGCTGGGACTGCCACGGCCAGCCCATCGAGCACAAGGTCGAGGAGGCGCTCGGCACCGCGAAGTTCAACGCCACGCCGACCGACAAGATCCGCGAGCTCTGCAACCGCTTCGCCGTCGAGAACATCGAGCTCCAGAAGGCCGGCTTCCGCCGCCTGGGCGTCCTTGGCGACTGGGACAACCCCTACCTCACGCTCTACCACGAGCATGACGCCGCCGACATCGAGGTCTTCAAGGCGATGTTCGACAAGGGCATGATCTACCGCGGCCGCAAGCCGGTCCACTGGTGCAAGCACTGCCACACCGCCCTCGCCGAGGCCGAGATCGAGTACGCCGACGAGACGAGCCCCTCGGTCTACGTCCGCTTCGAGCTCATCGACGCGCCGGCGGCGCTCACCGCCTCCGGCATGCCGGTCGACGTCGTGATCTGGACCACCACGCCCTGGACCCTGCCCGCCAACAGCGGCGTCGCGCTGAGCCCCGAGGCGGCCTATGTCGCCGTCGAGGCCGGTGGACGTCTGGGCATCATGGCCAAGGCGCTCTGGGAGAAGGTCTTCCACGAGGTCGCTGGCATCGAGGACGCGCGCCTGCACGTCCCGGCCGGGAATGCCGAGCCCTGGGAGGCGACGGGCGCCGAGCTCGTGGGCCTCACGTACCGCCAGCCGATCTTCGCCGATGTCGTCGGCAAGGTCGTGACCGCCGACTACGTCACGCTCGAGGACGGTACGGGCTGCGTCCACACCGCCCCTGGCCACGGCGTCGACGACTACTACACCGGCATGCGCTGCGACCTGCCCATCGTCATGCCCGTCGACGACGACGGCCGCTTCTACGTGGGCGAGGGCCTGGGCACCGGCGGCCCGTTCTCTGGTCTGGACACCGACGAGGCGAACCCGAAGATCATCGCCTGGCTCGATGAGCGCGGGACGCTGCTCGCCGAGAAGAAGATCACCCACAGCTACCCGCACTGCTGGCGCTGCAAGCGTCCGACCATCTTCCGCGCCACCGACCAGTGGTTCGTGTCGATGGACGAGACCGGCCTGCGCGAGCAGGCGCTCGACCAGGTGCGCAACCACGTCACCTGGTACCCCGAGCACGCCGCCAACCGCATCGGCGCCATGGTCGAGGGCCGTCCCGACTGGTGCATCTCGCGCCAGCGCAACTGGGGCGTGCCGATCCCGAGCTACACCTGCGCCGACTGCGGCGAGAAGGTCATGAACGACGCCACGCTCGACGCGGTCATCGCGCTCTTCAAGGAGAAGGGCTCCGACGCCTGGTTCACCGACGCGCCCGAGGACTACCTCGGCGACGCCTGCGTGTGCCCTGCGTGCGGCGGGCACCACCTCAAGGCCGACCGCGACATCCTCGACGTGTGGTGGGACTCCGGCGTCTCCTGGAAGGCCGTCTGCGAGAAGCGCCCCGAGTTGCACTACCCGGCCGACGTCTACCTCGAGGGCTCCGACCAGCACCGCGGCTGGTTCCAGAGCTCGCTGCTCACGAGCGTGGGCGCCAACGGCATCGCGCCCTACAAGGCGGTCGTCAGCCAGGGCTTCACGCTCGACGGCCAGGGCCGCAAGATGTCCAAGTCGCTCGGCAACGTGATCGACCCCAACAAGGTCTGCGACGAGATGGGCGCCGACATCATTCGCCTGTGGGTGGCCTCCGTCGACACCTCCTCGGACGTCGCGATCGACCACGAGATCCTCGCGCGCACCTCGGACGCGTACCGCCGCTTCCGCAACACTTTCCGCTTCCTTCTGGGCGAGCTCGAGGGCCAGTACGACGCCGAGCGCGACCACGTGGCGTTCGCCGACCTGCTGCCGCTCGACAAGCTCATGGTGGCGCGCCTCACGCAGGTGCAGGCCGAGGTCGATGAGGCCTATGCCGGCTACGAGTTCAACCGCGCCTACCGCGCGCTCTACGACTTCGTGGTGACCGAGCTCTCCAACGTCTACCTCGACGCGCTGAAGGACCGCCTCTACTGCGAGAAGGTGGGCTCGCTCGCGCGCCGCAGCGCCCAGACGGTCCTCGCCGAGCTGCTCTCGATGCTCCTGCGCGACCTGCAGCCGATCCTTTCCTACACCACCGACGAGGTCATGGCGTTCGCGCCCGAGGGCGTGCGCGACGGCCAGCGCTTCGCGGCGCTGCTCGACTGGTACCGCGCGCCCATCACCGTCGAGGAGGCCAGCGCCTACGCGCCCGTCCTCGAGGCCGCGCTCGAGCTGCGCGGCGTGGTGACGAAGGCCATCGAGGAGGCCCGAGGCGCGGGCGCCTTCACCAAGAGCCAGGAGGTCCGCGTGACGGCGACCGCGCCGGCGGAGGCCTATGCCCTGCTCACGGGCGATGCCGCCTGCGACCTCGCCGAGTTCTTCATCGTCTCCGAGGTCGAGCTCGCGGAGGGCGCCGAGTTCACCGCCACCGTCGAGGCGGCTCGCGGCGAGCGCTGCGACCGCTGCTGGAACTACCGCGAGAGCACCGGTGCCCACGGCGCGCACGAGCACCTGTGCGACCGCTGCGCCGAGGCGCTCGAGGCGTAAAAGACGGATCCCCAGGGCGCGTGCCGCCGCGTCGCGGTGCGCGCCCGTCTTTGACTCAAGGTACCGAAGGGAGGGCGCGTGCCCGGAACAGAGCCTACGAAGGCGCCGCAGCCGAGCATCGCTTGGCGGTTCGCGGTGCTCTTGCCGATTGCCGTCGCGTTCGTCGCGGCGGACCAACTGGTCAAGGTCGAGGTCCGTGCCGCCGAGGCGGCGGGCGCCTTCCCCGTGGAGCTCATCCGGGGCGTCATCGGCCTCACGTACGTCGAGAACCGCGGCGCCGCCTTCGGGCTCGGCGACGGGTTCGGCTGGGTGTTCGTCGCGCTCGCGGTCGTGATGGTCGTGGGCTCGGCGGTCTACCTGGCCCGCGCACCGCTCGTGTCGCGCCTCGAGGTCGTGGGCCTCGCCATGATCGCGGGCGGTGCCGTGGGCAACGCCATCGACCGCGTCGCCCAGGGCTTCGTGACCGACTTCATCACCTTCAGGTTCTTCGACTTCCCGAGCTTCAACATCGCCGACATCGGCATCACCGTGGGCGTCGTCATCGCGCTTATCGGCTTCGCCGTGCTCTCGCCGGCGAACGCCGCGGCGCGCTCGGGTGCGGGCGGTGACGCCTGTGGCCGGTGACATCCATCTCCTCGTCGACGCCTCCCAGGCGGGCGCGCGCCTCGACGCCTACCTCGGGGCGCAGGACACCTGTCCGTCGCGCTCGGCCTGCGCGCACCTCATCGACCGGGGCGCGGTCGCGGTGAACGGCGAGACCTGCCTCTCCAAGAAGTACGCCGTCGCCGCGGGCGACCGCATCTCCGTCGAGCTTCCCGAGACGGCGGAGCCCGGCGTCGTCGAGGGCGAGAACATCCCGCTCGATATCCGCTACGAGGACGATTACCTGATCGTCCTCTCCAAGCAGCGCGGGCTCGTCTGCCATCCCGCGCAGGGCCATGACCGGGGCACGCTCGCCAACGCGCTCGTCTACCACTGCGGCGCCGACCACCTGGGGACCCTCCAGGGCGAGGACCGCCCGGGCATCGTGCACCGCCTCGACCGGGACACCTCGGGGCTCATGCTCGCCGCGAAGGACGACGACACGCAGCGCGCGCTCCAGGACCTCATCCGCCTGCGCACGCTCGACCGCCGCTACATCGCGCTCGTCCACGGCTACATCGCGCACGACGAGGGGACGATCGACACCGGCATCGCCCGCTCCACGCGCGACCGCGTCAAGATGGCCGTGACCGACGACCCCTTCGCGCGGCAGGCCATCACCACGTTCCGGGTGCTCGAGCGTTTCGAGGCGGGGAGGGGCGACGACGGCTACACCCTCGTCGAATGCCATCTCTACACCGGGCGCACGCACCAGATCCGCGTGCACATGCGCCACATCAACCATCCGCTCGTGGGCGACCCGCTCTACGGCAAAGGCAAGGGCGCCGAGCGCGCCGACCGCGGCCTCACGCGGCAGTTCCTACACTCCTGGCGCGTGCGCTTCACCCATCCCGTGACGGGGGAGACCGTGGAGTGCCGCGACACCCTGCCGTGGGACCTCGCGGCGGTGCTCGATGACATCGAGGAGCTCTCGCTCGGCCGCACGGCGGCGGGCGACGAGATCGTGCCGCAGCTCCTCTAGCGCTCCTGAGGGCGTGTGCATTCTTGGGAAACGGCACGCGCCCCCATGCGGACAGGGGCCCCGGGCGGGCGGGTGGTCTAAACTTGGTCGCGTGATAAGTACATCCCCGGGAGGGTGCCCGTGCCGGATTTCGTCATAGCGTTTCTCGAGGCCACGCCCATCGTCAAGTTCAACATGCTGGTCGTGGGCTTCTTCACCGTGTTCTTCTTCTACCAGGCCGTGTTCTTCGTCATCGGTGCGCTCCGCGGCGAGGTGCGCTACCCCAAGGCGGCGCGCAACCACCACTACGCGTTCTTCATCGCCGCCCACAACGAGGAGCAGGTCATCGCCAACCTCGTGCGCTCCATCAAGGCGCAGGACTACCCCCAGGAGCTCATCGACGTCTTCGTCGTGGCCGACTCGTGCACCGACCGCACGGCCGAGGTCGCGCGCGAGGCGGGCGCCATCGTCTACGAGCGCCACGACCTCGCCCGCAAGGGCAAGAGCTGGGTCATGGACTTTGGGTTCGCGCGCATCCTCAGCGAGTACCCGGGCGTGCACGAGGGGTTCTTCATCTTCGACGCCGACAACCTCGTGAGCCCCGACTACACGACCATCATGAACGAGGCGTTCGACCAGGGCTACATGGCGGTGACCGGCTACCGCAACTCGAAGAACTTCGGCAGCTCCTGGGTGTCGGCCGCCTATGCGACGGCCTACCTGCGCGAGGCGCGCTTCCTCAACAACGCCCGCATGATCTGCGGCACCTCCTGCGCGGTCTCGGGCTCGGGCTACCTCGTGTCGGCGAAGATCATCGAGGCCATGCGCGGCTGGCAGTTCCACACGCTTACCGAGGACATCCAGTTCTCGACGTTCTGCGCCATCCACGGCGTCAGGATCGCCTATGCCCCCGCGGAGTTCTTCGACGAGCAGCCGGTCGCCTTCAAGGCCTCATGGAAGCAGCGCATGCGCTGGACCAAGGGCTTCTACCAGGTTTTCTTCACATACGGTGCCCATCTGGTCAAGTCCATGGTGCGCTTCAGGCGCTTTTCGGCCTACGACATGTTCATGACGGTGGCCCCGGGCAACCTCATCACGCTCATCTCGATCCTCGCCAACGGCACCTTCCTCATCGTCGGTCTGTTGAGCCACGGGTTCCTCGCCACCGACACCGAGATCGAGACCTGCCTCCAGTCCATCATCATGACGTTCGTGGCGCTCTACCAGACCTATTTCTGGATGGGGCTCTTCACGACCGTCCTCGAGCGCCGCCATATCCATTGCGGCAAGCGCTGGCGCGTGGTGCTCAACATCTTCACGTTCCCGCTGTTCATGTTCACCTACATCCCGCTCATCGTCGCGGCGCTGTTCCTCAAGGTCGACTGGGTCCCCACGCCGCACAGCCTGTCGCTGACGCTTGACGAGGTCGTGGGCGAGCCGTCGTCCTGATCTGTCGCCGGCGCGCCCGCCCGTGCGCGGACCCGGCTGGAAGGAGTTCCCATGGCCGAACTTAACCACCGCGCACGCGTCGCGCTTCCCGTGGCGCCCGTGCGCGCGGGCGCGTTCCCGCTCGACGCGGTCGCGCTCGAGGACGAGTACCTCGAGTACGCCCGCGCGCTCGATGGCGACGCCGCCTCGCGTTCCCGGGCGGACGCCGTGCTCGTCGACGCCGGCGCCCTCTATCACGGCGGTCCCATCCAGTGGGCGTTCGTGCCCAAGGTGTTCTCCGGCCGCGATATCGCCTACCTCGCCTGGATCGCCGAGACCATGGGCCGCATCATGGACAAGGTCACGCGCGCGTTCGTCGCCGATGCGCGCGTCCGCGCCGCCTTCGCGCTCGACCCCGCCATCGAGCGGCTCGCGACGATGCCGAACGCCTTCGCGACCGAGATCCCCATCGCGCGCGTGGACATCTTCCTCGACGAGGAGACCGGCTCGTTCAAGTTCTGCGAGCTCAACACCGACGGCTCCTCGGGCATGCTCGTGACGGAGGGCGCCACCCGCGCGAACCTGGCGACTGAGGCGGGCGCGCGCTTCGCGGGACGCCACCGCGTCTCCACCTTCGACATCCTGGGCTCCTGTGCCGACGCGGTGCTCGCGTGCTATCGCGAGGCGGGCGGTGTCGCCGAGCGCCCGCGCGTCGTCGCCGTGGACTATGCCGAGAGCATCGTCGCCGAGGAGATCGAGGCGTTCCGTCCGGTCCTCGCCGCGCGCGGGGCCGAGCTCTCGTTCAGCGACATCCGCGACCTCAGGTATGCCGACGGCGTGCTGGCAGACGCGACCGGACCCATCGACTGCGTCTGGCGCCGCGTCGTCATCTCCGAGATGCTCGAAAAGCCCTGCCCGGGGGCCGACGCCCTCATGGCGTGCGCCGCCGAGGGGCGCGTCCCCATCGTGGGCGGCTTCCGTACCTGGCCCTGCGCGACGAAGACCGTGTTCGCCTTCCTCCATGGGCCGCTCGCCTCAGAGCTGCTCGACGAGGACGAGCTCGCCTTCGTGCGCGCGCACGTGCCCGCGACTTACCTGCTCGACGCCTCGAGCGACCTCGCGCGGTTCAGCGACCGCGAGCGCTGGATCGCGAAGCCCCGCGACGGCTACAACAGCGTCGGCGTGCGCGCGGGCCGCGACTGCGACGAGGGCACGTGGCGCGGCGTGCTCGAGGAGATGGCCGCCACCGGCGGTACGGTCCAGGAGTACGTGGTGCCGTACGCCTCGCCCAACTTCGAGGGCGGGGCTGCCGCCGGCGCGTGTGAGCCGGTGCCGTACATGAACATGGAGGGGCTCTACCTCTTCAACGGGCGGTTCGCCGGCGTGTTCACGCGCTGCGGGCGCTCGTCGGTCATAGGCGAGTTCACGGGCCGCCTGAACATGGGCTGCCTCGTCGTCGAGTAGGGCAGCCGATGCCGGGCTGGGGAGCCGATATCGCTGGGGCGGCCGCCGGCTGCTGCTTTGTCTGCTACCACGTCCTGCTGTTCGCGGCCGCGGCGATCGACGCGCGCGAGCGCCGGGCTCCGAACTCGCTCGTCGCCGCCATGCTCGCCGTCGCCGCGGCGCACCTTGCCCTCTCGCGGGAGCCCGCGTCGTGGGTGCCGGTCATAGCCTGCACCCTCGCGGTCTGCGGCCTGCTCGTTGTGCTCGAGGTCGCGTGGCGGCGCCTGCGCGGCTCGATCGGGCTGGGCATGGGGGACGTCAAGGTGCTCGGGACGGCGATGCTGCTGGACCCCGCCTCGGCGCTCGCCGGGTTCATCGGCGCGCTCGCGCTGCTCGCCGCCTCGGCGCTCGCCCTGCGCAAGCCGAGCCTGCCGCTTCTGCCGTTCTTTTTCGGCGCCTTCATCGCGGCGGAGGTTGCGCTGCGCGCGTTCTGCTAGCGCATGGGGGACGAGCGCGCGACGGGCGGGCAGGTTCCCTCACGGATGGCGCGTCGGTGGTTCCCGGATGACATCCGATTGAAAAGTGTGTGGATTTCGACGTTCATTTTTCTATCGAATGGTCTTCATCAAACTATATTTATTAAATCACCAGGTAGATGAGGTACGGTCAACGTGTGCCTCGCCGCTGGTTTGTTCAATTTCCTTGCGAATGGCTTTTCGCGCCATTCGCACTTCATTTGAATATCGAATGGCAGCTTGCGCGCAACTCGCCCTTCAAATGAACGTCGAGTTGCATGCAGGCGTCGCATCGGGCCGAAAACTCCACCGAATGGCCCTTCGGGCCGCCGATGTCGGCGCGGTATGCGATGATGGAGGGGAGGAAAGGCGGTATGCAATGCCGGACAGCACAGACACGCTCGACCGCGCCCAGGTTCGGGCGCGCATGGATTCGATTCCCGAGGTACTCTCGCCCGAGCTCATCGAGCGCATGCGGGACGACCGGGCGCGCGGATGGGTGAACCCGTACCGCGCGGACGACCGCGACGCGCTCCGGCGCGAGGACCGGCCCGGCGACGTCGCGAGCATCTGGCGCCCCGCCTACGTGCGCGACGTCGAGAAGATCATCCACACACCCGCCTACAACCGCTACGCGGGCAAGACGCAGGTGTTCAGCTTCCGCGCCAACGACGATCTCTCGCGGCGCGGCCTGCACGTCCAGCTCGTCGCCCGCATCGCCCGCGACATCGGCTACGCGCTCGGGCTCAACTGCGACCTCATCGAGGCGATCGGCCTCGGGCACGACCTGGGGCACACGCCCTTCGGGCACGCCGGCGAGCGCTGCCTGAACGAGGTGTTCCACGCGCGGACGGGCCGCTGGTTCTTCCACAACGTCCACTCGGTGCGCGTGCTCGACACGCTCTACGGTCGCAACCTCACGCTCCAGACGCTCGACGGCTGCCTCACGCACAACGGCGAGTACGAGCAGCGCGTCTTCGAGCTCTCGGGCCTTCGCACCTTCGACGAGCTCGACCGCACCGTCGAGGCCTGCTGCGCCACCGGCGACCTCGCCATCGGGCACCTCCGCCCGATGACGCTCGAGGGCTGCGTGGTGCGCATCTCCGACATCATCGCCTACGTGGGGCGCGACCGCCAGGACGCCATCGCCGCCGGCCTGCTCACGGGCGATGCCTTCGAGGACGGGCTGGGCGGCGCGTACAACTCCTGGATCCTGACGCACGCCTCGGCCGATATCATCGAGCACAGCTACGGCAAGGACCGCATCGAGATGAGCGACGAGCTCTTTTCCGAGATCAAGCGCGCCAAGGCCGAGAACTACGCCAAGATCTACCGTTCGAGCGGCATCGAGGGGGAGCGCGCCGAGGAGCTCGCCCGCGCGTTCGGCCTCATGTACGAGCACTGCCTGGGCGACCTCAAGGCCCGTGACGAGTCGAGCTTCATCTTCAGGCACCATATCGCCCGCGTGCAGGAGCACCTCGCGCACTACGGGCGCAGGTACCGGTGGAAGGACGACCTCGACCAGACGGTCGTCGACTACATCGCGAGCATGACGGACGGCTACTTCACGGAGCTCGCGACCAAGCTGTTCCCCGAGATCAGCTTCCCTGCGCGCACCTACATATCGGGGGAGGTCGAGCGTTAGGACATGACGATGGAGACGCTGTTCACGCAGGTGGAATCCGACCGCAAGCTCGCGCACGCGCCGCTCGCCGTCCGGATGAGGCCGAGCTCGCTCGATGAGTACGTGGGGCAGGAGAATGCCGTGGGGCCGGGCTCCTGGCTCCGCTCGGCCATCGAGCACGACGTGCTGTCGAGCGTGATCCTCTACGGGCCCGCGGGCACGGGCAAGACCACGCTCGCCCACATCATCGCCGCGCACACCAGAAGCGAGTTCGTCGAGGTCTCCGCCGTCACCGGCACCGTGAAGGACCTGCGCCGCGAGATCGAGGCAGCCGAGCGCCGCCTCATGGCCTTCGACAAGCGGACGATACTGTTCATCGACGAGATCCACCGCTTCTCGCGCTCGCAGCAGGACGCCCTGCTCCATGCCGTCGAGACGCGCACGGTGGTGCTCGTGGGCGCCACGACCGAGAACCCCTATTTCGAGGTCAACTCCGCGCTGCTGTCGCGCTCGCGCGTGGTGGAGCTCGGCTACCTCACCGACGAGGACATCGCGGTCGTGGTGCGCCGCGCGCTCGCGTCGCCCCAGGGGCTTGGCGGCGCCTTCTCGGCCGACGACGAGGTGGTGCGCTCCATCTGCACGCTCGCCGCCGGGGACGCGCGCGCCGCGCTCACGACGCTCGAGCTCGCGAGCGAGATCGCCGTCACCCGCCCCGATACCGACGGGACGCCCGCGCCCGCGGAGGGGGAGCCCACGCCCATATCGCTCGACGACGTGCAGATGGCGAACCCCCGCCGCGGCCTGTCCTACGACAAGTCGGGCGACATGCACTACGACATCATCTCGGCCTTCATCAAGTCGATGCGCGGGAGCGACCCGGATGCCGCGGTGTACTGGCTCGCGCGCATGATCGACGCCGGCGAGGACCCCAAGTTCATCGCCCGCCGCATCATGATCGCCGCCTCGGAGGACATCGGCAACGCCGACCCCCAGGCGCTGCTCGTGGCGGAGGCGGCCTTCAAGGCGGCCGAGGTGATCGGCTACCCCGAGTGCCGCATCAACCTCGCGCAGGCGGCCATCTACAACGCGCTCGCGCCCAAGTCGAACGCCTGCGAGGCCTCGATCGACGCCGCGCTGGCGGACGTGCGCACCTCGGGCCAGCGCGAGGTGCCGAGCCATCTGCGCGACCGGCACCGCCCCGGGTCGGACGAGTACGGCGCGTACCGCTACCCGCACGACTACCCCGAGGGCTGGGTCGACCAGCGCTACCTTCCCGAGGGGCTCGAGCCGGGCGCCTTCTGGCAGAGCTCCGGCAGGGGATGGGAGCAGTTCCGCTTCGAGCGGGGGCAGCACCGCGCCTAGCTACGTGGAGACGCTCTAGAACGTCGGCCGGATGCGGCGGCCCCGCAACCGGGTGCCCCGCTTGGGGTAGAATCAAACAGTCTGTATGTCCAACAGAGGAGGTCCCATGGAGCCCCTTCAGATCCTGCTCATCGTCCTCGTCGTCGCGGGCATCTGGGCCGTGGCGGAGCTGGCGCTCACCATCCGCCGCGCCCGCGCCACCGTCGGCGAGGTCGATCGCGCGGTCGGCGAGCTCAACGAGACGCTTGCCGAGACCCGCCCCGTCGTCGCGAAGCTCGACGGCGCCATCGACGAGCTCACGCCCGCGCTCTCGCAGGTCGAGCCCCTGCTCAAGTCCGCCAACGTCGCCGTCGACGCGCTCTCGGCGAACCTCGTCGAGGTTGAGGCCGTCGTGCGCGACGTCGCGCAGGTGACCGGCTCGGTCGCCACCGCGCAGGAGGCGGTCGCCGGCGTCGCCGACAGCGCGTCCGGTGCCGTCCAGCGCATCCTCGGCAAGATCAAGGCTCCCGCCGCGGACGCCGAGCGCGCCCTGCATGCCGGCGAGGCCCCGCGCGCGGACGCCTCCGCCGAGGCGCCCGCTGCCGAGGCCGCGGCGGATGAGCCCGCCCGGCCTACGCGCTACTACACCTACGGCGCCGCGCCCGCGGGCACCGAGGCCGCAGAGGGGGAGGACGCCCATGAGTAACGAGACCCCGATCGAGGCGATCGAGCTCGCCGTCGCACCCGACCCCAGGCTCGCCCGCCTCGTCCGCATGATCGCGGCCAACGTCGCCGCGCTCTCCTCGATGTCGGTCGACCGCATCGAGGATATCCGCATGGCGGCCGAGGAGGCCTTCATCTACGCTTGCGGCGCCGCCACCGACCAGGTGACCTTCCGCTTCGAGGTCGATCCCGCGCACGTCGCCATCGACGTCGAGCTCGGGGCGGGCCCGCTCCCCGAGGGGGAGGCCGAGGGCCCTGCCGCCTACGCGGACCTCATCCTGGGGGCCGTCTGCGACGCCTACGAGAAGACGGCCTCGCCGGCGCGGCTCCATCTCGAGCTCAAGGCGGATGTCTGATATGGCGGAGAAGACCACGTCAAGTAGGTCGGCCTGGGACAAGCAGAAGACGCACGAGCTGTTTCGCCGCTACAAGGAGCACGGCGACATGGATGCCCGCGAGCAGCTCGTCATGTCGCATCTCAACCTGGTCCGGTTCCTCGCCAACAAGTTCAAGAACCGCGGCGAGCCGCTCGACGACCTGATCCAGGTGGGCTACCTCGGCCTGCTCAAGGCGATCGACCGCTTCGACCCCGAGCGCGGGCTCGAGTTCACCACGTACGCCACGCCCACCATCTTGGGCGAGATCAAGCGCCATTTCCGCGACAAGGGGTGGAGCGTGCGCGTGCCCAGGCGCCTGCAGGAGCTCTCCGCCAAGGTCAACCAGGCGACCGACACGCTCACCACCCAGCTCCAGCGCTCGCCCACGATCGACGAGATCGCCGACTACCTCGACGCGAGCGTGGACGAGGTGCTCGAGGCGATGGAGTCGTCCTCGGCCTACAGCTCGGTGCCCCTCGAGGGCACGGGCAGCTCCGAGAACGACGACGCGCCCTCGATCATCGACCGCTACGCGACCGAGGACAGCGAGCTCGCGCTCACCGACGACCGCCTCATCATCGAGGAGGCGCTCGAGGGCTTCTCGCCGCGCGAACGCGAGGTCATCGAGCTGCGCTTCCTGAAGGGCATGACCCAGATCGAGATCGCGGAGAAGCTCGGCATCTCGCAGGTCCAGGTGTCGCGCCTCCTCAGGCGCACGCTCAAGAAGATCCAGGACAAGATCGACCCGGAAGGAGTCATGGGCAGATCATGACCGAAGAGAACTCCTCCCGCATGAGGGCCGTCGAGGCGAAGATCCCCGGCGCGCGCCTCCTTGCGCTGCGCGTTTGGACCGTGGTCGGCGCGATCGTCATCGGCGCGGCCCTTCTCGACGTGCTCGGCGTGCTCGCGCCCGTGATCGAGTTCCTCGCGGTGGGCTCGCTCATCGCCTTCGTCGAGTCCCCGATCGTGAACGCCCTCGAGCGCCGGAGCGTCCCGCGCGGCGTGGGCGCGCTCATCGGCCTCGTGGTGGTGGTCGCGGTGCTCACGTGCCTCATCATGGTGATCGGCCCCGTGATCGTCGACCAGCTGCTCGAGGTCCTCGCGCGTCTGCCCCAGCAGCTGCGCGGTCTCGGCGAGTGGGTCGTGCAGCTCTCCCGCGACTTCGAGGCGCTCTCCGAGTCCACGTGGGCGAGCCAGCTCGACGCCGCCCTGACCTCGCTCGCCGACATGGCGTCCGGCTACATCACCCAGATCGCAGGCGACGTGGGCAGGGGCGTGGTGCCGGTCGTCTCGGCGTTCGCGGCCCAGCTCTTCATCGTGTTTTTGGGCCTTGTGCTCGCGTACTGGCTCGCCCTCGACTACCCGCGCATCCACCGCGAGATCGGCGCCATCGTGGGCGGCGAGCACGAGACGAGCTACCGTTTCATGGTGGCCATCCTCTCGCGCTCCGTGGGCGGCTACATGCGCAGCATGGTGATCACCTCGATCGTGAACGGCGTGCTCGCCGGCGTGGCGCTCGCGATCGCCGGCCACCCGTACGCGTCGCTCATGGGCGTGCTCACCGGCCTTCTGCACCTCATCCCCGTGCTCGGCCCGTGGATCTCGGCCTTCGCGGCGACGCTGCTCGCGCTCTTCTACGATCCCGTGCTGGCGCTGTGGACCCTCATCATCTGCATGGTCGCGCAGAACGTCACGGACAACGTGATCTCGCCCAAGGTCATGCAGTCGACGGTGCAGATCCACCCCGCCATGAGCCTCGCCGCGCTCGTCGTGGGCTCGGCGCTGCTCGGCGCGCTCGGCATGGTCATCGCGATCCCGTTGTGTGCGGCGCTGAAGGGCCTCTTCATCTTCTACTTCGAGAAGAACACGGGGCGCGCCATCGTCTCGTACGACGGCGCCATCTTCAAGGGGACGCCGTTTCGCGACGAGCGCGACCGCCCGGTACCCGCGTTCGACGCGCTCGGCGAGGACAGCTTCGTCACCGACTCCGAGCTCATCGACGAGGACGTGGCCCCGAGCGGCTCGGCGCTGCCCAAGCCCGAGCTCGACAACCCCTGGAGCAAGCTCAACTTCATCCACCTGCCCGCCGACTTCAAGGTGGGGCGCGATGCGGGCCGCGACGACGATGACGGGCGCTAGGGCCGCCTAGCGCCGCGTGCCGCCCCGCGGTGTGTGAACAAGGCGCCCACGACCCGCGCGGTTTGGCTATACTTATGACGTTTTCAGCATTCACGATGCACCTACCCTAGGGAGATTGCGCAATGGCAGCAGAGTTTCCGTCCATGACCACCGCCGAGATCCGCTCGACGTTCCTCTCGTTTTTCGAGGAGCGCGGCTGCAAGGTGTTCCCCTCGTCGTCGCTCATCCCCGACGACCCGTCGCTTCTGCTCGCGAACGCGGGCATGAACCAGTTCAAGCAGTACTACCTCGGCAAGAAGACCATGAAGGAGGTCGGTGCGGCGTCCTGCCAGAAGTGCGTGCGCACCAACGACATCGACGTCATCGGCTCCGATGGCCGCCACCTCTCGTTCTTCGAGATGCTCGGCGACTTCTCCTTCGGCGGCATCCCCAAGGCCGAGGCCTGCAGGCTCTCGCTCGAGTACATCACCGACGTCCTGCACCTGCCCATGGAGCGCCTCTACTTCACCGTGTTCACGGATGACGACGAGTGCTTCAAGATCTGGGAGGATCTGGGCGCGCTGCCGGGGCACATCTCGCGCCTCGGCGAGGACGACAACTTCTGGGCCGCCGGCCCGACCGGTCCCTGCGGACCGTGCTCCGAGATCTACTACGACCAGGGCGAGGAGTTCGGCTGCGGGAGTGCGGACTGCGCGCCCGGCTGCGACTGCGACCGCTACCTGGAGTTCTGGAACCTCGTGTTCACGCAGTACGACCGCCAGGAGGACGGCTCCATGCCGGAGCTGCCGCACCGCAACCTCGATACCGGCATGGGCCTCGAGCGCATCGCCGCCATCATGCAGGGCGCGCGCTCGAACTACGAGACCGACATCCTGCGCGGGCTCATCGCGCTCGGCGAGGAGATCTCGGGCGCCGAGTACGTCCCGGGCGTCTACGAGGGCGCGAGCCGCAGCCTGCGCATCCTCGCCGACCACGCCCGCGCGGTGACCTTCATGCTCGCCGACGGCATCCGCCCGGGCAACGAGGGCCGCGGCTACGTGCTGCGCCGCCTCATCCGCCGCGCCATCATGCACGGGCACCTGCTGGGCATCCGCGAGCCGTTCATGTGCCGCTACGCCGAGGCCGTCATCGACATCATGGGCGGGCACTACTCCGAGCTCGTCGAGCGCCGCGCGCTCGTCCTCAAGTTCCTCGAGAGCGAGGAGCAGCGCTTCTCGGCGACGATCGAGAACGGCACCGCCTACCTCGACGATGCCCTCGCCGAGCTCGATGAGGGCGGCGTGCTCGACGGACGCCGCGCCTTCACGCTCCACGACACCTTCGGGTTCCCCATCGACCTCACGGTCGAGATCGCCGAGAGCCGCGGCTTCACGGTCGACACGGACGGATTCGAGGTCGCCATGGCCGAGCAGCGCGAGCGCGCCCGCGCCCAGGTGAAGGACGTCGCGTGGTCGAAGTTCGACACGGTGTGGCTCGCGCTCTCCGATACGCTCGAGCCGACCGGGTTTGCCGGCTACGACGCGACCGAGCTCACCGCGCGCGTCGTCGCCATCGTGCGCGACGGGCGCTCCGTCGAGTCCGCCGAGGCGGGGGAGCGCGTCGAGATCGTGCTCGACCGCACGCCGTTCTACGGCGAGCGCGGCGGCCAGTGCGGCGACACGGGCGCCATCACCTCCGAGGCGGGCCTATCCTTCGCGGTGGCCGACACCACCTGGCAGGAGAAGGTCATCGCCGCGCACGCGGGCACCGTCGAGGCGGGCGCGGTATCCGTCGGCGACGAGGTGCTCGCCTCGGTCGACGCCGCGCGCCGCGAGCGCATCCGCCGCAACCACACGGCGACCCACCTGCTCCATGCGGCGCTGCGCCGTGTGCTCGGCACCCACGTGGCGCAGGAGGGCTCCTATGTCGACGACGAGCGCCTGCGCTTCGACTTCACGCACTTCTCGCCGATGTCCGCCGCCGAGATCGCCGAGGTCGAGCAGGTCGTGAACGGCTGGATCTTCGCCGATTTGCCCGTCTCCACCAAGATCATAGGCATCGAGGAGGCCAAGGCGTCGGGCGCGATGGCGCTGTTCACCGAGAAGTACGGTGACGAGGTGCGCGTGGTGTCCTGCGGCGATGTTTCGAGCGAGCTCTGCGGCGGCACGCACGCCCGCAACACCTCCGAGCTCGGCCTCATGAAGATCGTCTCCGAGTCCTCCACCGGCGCCAACATCCGCCGCATCGAGGCCGTCACCTCCACGGGCGCGCTCGCGTACCTGAACGAGCGCCTCGCCCTCCTCGAGCAGACGGCTCTTGAGCTCAAGTGCCGCGTCGACGAGGTGCCGCAGCGCGTCTGCGCCCTCCAGGAGAGCATGCACGCCACGGAGCAGAAGCTCAAGGCCGCGCTCACGGGCGGGTCGTCCGATGCCATCGGGCACGCCATCGACGCCGCCGAGGACCGCGGCGCCTACAAGCTCGTGATCGCGAAGCTCGAGGGCCTCGAGGCCGCTGACCTGCGGAACGTCTGGGACACCGTGCGCCAGAAGGTCGCGGGACCGGTCGCCTGCGTGCTCGCGACCGTGACCTCGAAGGGCCAGCCGGCGCTCCTCGCCGGCGCCACCGACGAGGCGGTCGCCGCGGGCTTCAAGGCCGGCGACATCATCAAGAAGATCGCCCCGCTCGTGGGCGGCGGCGGTGGCGGCCGTCCGCAGATGGCGCAGGCCGGCGGCAAGGACGCGAGCGGCATCCCCGCCGCGCTCGAGGCCGCGCGCGCGGCGCTCGACGCTTAAAGGCCCCGCGCGTGGTAGCGCTCGCGCTCGACATCGGCGAGACCCGTATCGGGATAGCCGCCTCGGACAGCTCGGGGCGGCTCGCCATGCCCGTGAAGGTCCTGCCGGCCTCCGAGGTCACCGGCATGGCGCGAAGCTTCCGCTACGTGCTCGAGGACCACGAGCCCGACGTCCTCGTCTGCGGGCTGCCCAAGACGCTCGCCGGCGAGGACGGGCAGCAGGCCGAGCGCGTGCGCGCCGTCGCGGCCGAGGTGGCGGAAGCGTGCGGGCTTCCCGTCGAGTTCGTCGACGAGCGGCTGTCCTCGGCGGAGGCGAAGCGGATCCTGCGCGCGCAGGGCCTCTCGGAGCGCCAGATGCGCGGACGGGTGGACATGGTCGCCGCGAGCCTCTTCCTGCAGGCCTGGCTCGACGCCCGCCGCGACGCGGAGGCAGGGCTTCAAGGTTAGATGGAAAGTTTAAGCCGCTCTTAAGTCTGCGGTACACTACTAGCCGATATATTCACCACGACTCAACACGCGCGAGTTCGGTCCGCGCGTATCGAAAGGGGCCCTGTGGCGTACCAAGACGGCAACACACCCAGGCGCACGGCGGGTGCGCACGGCGGAAGCGCGACCCCGCGTCCCGCCGGGAAGCGCTTCGCGCGAAACGGCACCTCCGGGCAGGCGAGGACTTACACCCCGTCCTCCTACGGCTCGACCGCGCAGCGTCCCGCAGCCCATCGCGCCCATGCCGCCGCCCCCTCGCATGCGCGGAGCGCGCAGGGAGGGACGCACCGCGCCGGCGTGCAGGCGGCCTACACCCGCAAGAGCACCCAGCAGGGCAAGCAGAAGCAGCCCATCATCCCGCTCATCATCGCCATCGCCGTCGTCCTCGCCGTCTTCGCGGGGGTCATCTTCGTGGTGATACCCGCCGTCTCCGGCGCGTTCGCGGGCAGCGACGAGCCCGCCGTCGAGGCCGGCCTCGAGGTGCAGATCAACATCCCCGAGGGCGCCTCGGGCGACCAGATCGCCTCGATCCTCTCGCAGAACCACGTCATCGAGGACCCGCAGCAGTACTACGCCGCGGTCCGCGAGCTCCATGCCGACACGCAGCTCAAGCCCGGTGACTACATCCTCACCACGGGCATGGACCCGCTCGACGTGGTGCGCCAGCTCATCTCCGGCCCCAACGTCGAGGGCATCGACCTCACCATCCAGGAGGGCCTCACCGTCGACCAGACGGCCGCTCGCGTCGAGGAGACGCTCGGCATCCCCGCCGCCGACTTCCTGGCGCAGGCCAAGGCCTCCAACTACGCCGAGGACTACCCCTTCCTGGAGGGCGCCTACAACGACTCGCTCGAGGGCTTCCTCTACCCCAAGACCTACACCTTCCTCTCCGAGCCCACGGCAGACGAGGTCATCCGCGTGATGCTCGACCAGTTCGAGACCGAGACCGCCGACCTCAACCTGGGCGATGGGGCCAACGGTCTCACCCTGCAGGAGCTCGTCTCGCTCGCCTCGCTCGTCGAGCGCGAGACCGCGGTCGCCGACGAGCGCCCGCAGGTCGCGAGCGTCATCTACAACCGCCTCGACGCCGGCATGCCGCTCCAGATCGACGCGGCGATCGTCTACGCGCGCGGCGGAGGCTCGGGTACCGTCACCTACGACGACCTCGAGATCGACTCGCCGTACAACATCTACAAGAACACCGGCCTCACGCCCGGGCCCATCTGCTCGCCGAGCGTCTCGTCCATCGAGGCGGCGGTCTCGCCCGCGGACACCGACTACCTCTACTACGTGCTCTCCCCCGACAACGACGGCACGCACCGCTTCAGCGAGACCTACGACGAGTTCCTGGTGAACCGCCAAGAGTACGTGGACTCCCGCTCATGAGCGTCTTCTCGCCCAAACGCTACGTCGCCTCGGTCGAGCGGATCGACCTCGACGAGCTCTACGCACAGGGGAAGCGCGCGATCCTGCTCGACCGCGACAACACGCTCGTGCCGCGCGACCGCACCACGGCCCCCGACGAGGTGGCCCGCTGGCTCGACCGCGCGCGCGAGCTCGGCATGAGGCTCTGCATGGTGTCGAACAACTGGCACCACGACCAGGTCATGCGCTCTGCCGGCGAGCTCGGGCTCGAGGCCATCGGCTTCGCGATGAAGCCGGCGCCCTTCGCGCTCTTCGCGGCCCTGAAGCGCCTCGGCGTCTCGCGCGAGGAGACCGTGATGGTCGGCGACCAGCTCTACACCGATGTCTGGGCGGGTACGCTCGCCGGCATCGACACCATCCTCGTGAAGCCCCAGACGACGGTCGATCTGTGGTACACGCAGATCTTCCGCATCTTCGAGCGCCGGGCGCTGCGCAACCTCACCTGCGAGGAGTAGCCCGTGGAGGCGCGGGCGGCTGGCACCGGGAAGCGCGGGTGCGACCATATCTTCTTCATCGGGTTTCTGGGCGCGGGCAAGTCGACCCTCGCCCGCAACCTCGGCCGCATGTTCAACCGCCGCTACGTCGATACCGACCGCCTCGTCGAGCGCCGCGCGGGCACCTCGATCAAGGCGATCTTCCGCAAGGAAGGGGAGGGGCGCTTCCGCGAGCTCGAGACCGCCGCGCTCTCGTCGCTCGCCTCCGAGCGGAGTCTTCTGGTCTCCTGCGGCGGCGGCATCGTGGAGACCCCCGGCAACATCGAGCTCATGCACCGCATGGGCTACTGCGTCTTCCTCGACGGCGACCTCGACGACTCGCTGCGGCAGATCCGCTCGCTCGCCGCGCGCCCCGACTTCAAGTCGCCGGCGCATGCGGCGCGCCTCTACGAGCACCGCAGGCCGCTCTACCTCGACGCCGCCGACATGACGGTCGACATCAGGGGCCGCTCGTTCAAGGACGTTTCCTACATCTGCGCGGACATGCTATTGGAGCGTGGTCTTCTATGACGATCAAACGTCAGCTGCTCACCATCAACCAGCGGTCGGTCGACGTCCGCATCGGCGCGGGCGCCCTCGACGAGCTTTCCTCGCTCGTGGGGGGCGTCGTGGGCAAGCCTAGGCGCGCCCTCGTCGTCGTGCGCGACGATCTTTCCGCGGACGTGCTCCAGAAGGCCGAGCGCGGCCTCATCGACGCGGGCTTCTCCGTCGAGCGGGTCAGCTTCGCCGCAGGCGGGGACGCCCGCGCGCTCGCCTGCGCCGAGCGCCTGCTCGAGGGGCTCGGCGCCTCCGGCATCACCGAGGACGACCTCGTGCTCGCCCTCGGCGACACCGCGCTCTGCTCGCTCGCCGCGTTCTGCGCCAAGATCTGGTGCGGCGGCTGCGCCTGCGCCCTGGTGCCCACCGGCTTCGACGGCATGGCGACCCTTGCCACCGAGATGGCCCCGCTCGGGGACGGCGCGCTCGCCGGCATGGTGTCGCTGCCGCCCCAGCCCTCGATGGTCGTCTGCGACCTCTCGTTCCTGCCGGGGATGGATACGGACCTGCGCCGCGCGGGCTACGTCCGCATGGTGGGGGCGGCGCTCTCGGACGATAAGCGCTTCTGGGAGGCGCTCACCGAGCGCGCCGCCGAGCTCGTCGCCGACGACGCCGACGCCCTGACCGACCTGCTCGTCTCGACCATGATCGCCCGCCGCAACATCGTGAAGGCAGCGAACCCCGCGGCGCGGCGCGCCCTCGCCTACGGCACCGTGACCGCCTCCGCGCTCCGCGCGTGCCTCGGGCGGGACGTGCCCGACTATGCGCTGCTCGCCGAGGGCATGCGCTTCGAGGCGCGCCTCGCCGTCGACGCGTGCCGGCTCGACCCCGAGGTGGTCTTCGCCGAGGACGACCTGCTCTGGGACCTCGGCATCGAGGACCTGGGCTTCGAGCTCGATGCGGGCCGCCTCGTCGAGGCGATCCGCGCCGAGCAGGCACGGCGCTCCAACCGCACCATGCTCGCCCTGCCGCGCCAGGTGGGCTCGATCCGCCTCGCTGCGGTCGACGACGAGCTGCTCGTGCGGCACGCCGAGGCCTATTGCGCCTCGCGCGCGGAGCTCCTCGCCGAGTGATCGCGCCGCCCGCCGGAACGCAGGCGGGCTTCAAGCACCGCAAGGCCCAAGGGAAGGAATCTGCCATGGCTGCTTCGGTTAATTCGGCAAACGGAACCATCGCCCGCATCGAGCGCGTGCGCGCCCTCATGGACGAGCGCGGCTACGATGCCGTTGTCATCCGCGACGAGGCGAACCTGCGTTGGCTCACCGGGGCGGAGGGCGTGTTCGATTTCACAGGCGAGCTCCCGCACGCCGCCTTCATCACCGCCGACGAGGCGCTGCTCCACACCGATTCTCGCTACTTCAACTCGTTCACCGAGCACCTCCCGGCGGAGACCCCGTGGACGGTCGACGAGGAGGGCGTCCGGGCCCCGTGCTGGGTCGCCGAGCGCGCAGCGGCCGTCCGCGCCCGCGCTATCGCCCTCGAGGACACCTGCGACCTCGCCTTCCACCGCGCGCTCGTGCGCGCGCTCGAGGATGGCGCCGTCGCGTTCGCCATCCCGCTCATGCACGGGGACCTGCGGGCCATGCGGGCCGTCAAGGACGCCGAGGAGGTCGAGCTCATGCGCTGTGCGCAGGCGATCACCGACGCCGCCTTCGAGCACATGCTCGCCTACATCGAGCCCGGCCTCACCGAGCGGCAGGTCAAGTTCGAGCTCGAGAACTACATGTTCAGCCAGGGTGCCGACAGCCTCGCGTTCTCCTCGATCGTGGCCTCGGGCCCCAACGCCGCGAACCCGCACGCCATCGCGGGCGACCGTGTCATCGAGCGCGGCGACTTCGTCCTCATGGACTACGGCGCGGGGTACCGCGACTACAAGTCGGACATGACCCGCACCGTGTGCGTGGGCGAGCCGACGGCGCGGCAGCGCGAGGTCTACGACATCGTGCGGCGCACCCACGAGGAGTGCGCGAAGGCGGCGCATGCCGGCGTCGACGGGCGGGAGGTCCACGAGCTCTCGCGCAGGCTCATCGCGGAGGCGGGCTACGGGGCGTACTACGGCCACGGCCTCGGCCACGGCGTGGGCATCGACATCCACGAGCTGCCGGTCTTCGGACGCTCGGGCAACACGGTCGAGGCGGGCGCGGTCATCACCATCGAGCCGGGCATCTACCTGCCCGGCGAGTTCGGTGTGCGCCTGGAGGACTTCGGCCTCATCACCGAGGAAGGCTTTGTGCCCTTCACCCGAAGCCCGCACGAGCTCCAGGTCATCGCCTGCTAGCGCCGCGCGCACCCGGGCGCGCCGTGTTTATTTCGCAGCGTATCGCGGCAGCTCGCGGGAAAGAGTATAATCTGAGCGTTCATGCAACGACGCTTTGCGGCGACGCCGCCGCGACGGATTCGGAAAGGCAGCATATGGCAACCATCACCACCGCTGATTTCAAGAACGGCATCGGCCTGCGCATCAAGGACAAGGTCGTCACCATCGTCGAGTTCCAGCACGTCAAGCCCGGCAAGGGCGGCGCGTTCGTCCGCTACAAGACGAAGGACATCAAGAGCGGCCGCGTGGTCGAGAACACCTGCAACGCCGGCACCAAGTTCGAGAGCGTCATGCTGAGCACCCGCGAGATGCAGTACCTCTACCACGACGGCACTGACTACATCTTCATGGACAACGAGACCTACGAGCAGGTCCCCGTCTCCGAGGACTTCATCGGCGACAACGCCAAGTGGCTCAAGGAGAACGACGTCTGCCAGCTCCTCTACGCCGACGACGAGCTCATGGGCGTGAACCCGCCGATGTTCATCGAGGTCACCATCACCCAGACCGACCCCGGCTTCAAGGGCGACACGGTCCAGGGTTCCACCAAGCCCGCCACGATCGAGACCGGCGCCGTGGTCCAGGTCCCCATGTACCTGAACGAGGGCGAGACCATCAAGATCGACACGCGCGACGGCAAGTTCGTTTCCCGCGTCTAGCAATCCCCGAGGGGAAGAAATGAGGGACCTCATGTCTCAGGAGATCTACATTTCCGGTATGGGCATCGCGCCCGAGGTGCTCGCCACCGTGGTCACGCGCTCCGTCGAGGAGATCGAGGGCGTCGCGTCGGTCGGCGTGAAGGACCTCGCGGCCAACCTGGTGTCGATGTTCTCCACGCGCACCGTCTCCTCCGCTCCCGCCGTCGAGGCCGCGGTCGAGGACGACAAGCTCGCCATCACCGTGCACCTGGTGGTCTTCTTCGGGTACCCCTTCAAGAAGCTCGCCGACGTGGTGCGCGAGGCGGTCGTCCACGGCATCGACGCCCAGGTCGGCGTCGAGGTCGCGCGTGTCGACGTCTGCATCGACGGCCTCGTGTTCCCCAAGGAGTAGCGCGTGAGCCTTAAAGTCGAACGAGGCCGCACGCTCGCGCGCAGCCAGGCGCTGCAGCTGCTCTTCCAGGCCGAGATCACCCGCAGGACCGTCGATGAGGTCCTCGCGGGGGACTACCTCATCTCCAAGGGCCCGCTCGACCCGTACGCGGTCGAGATCGCGCGTGGCTGCGCCGCCAACCTCACCATCATCGACCGCGCGCTGCAGCGCGCATCCGACAACTGGGCGCTCTCCCGCATGCCGGGCGCCGACCGCAACCTGCTGCGCGTCGCCGTCTTCGAGCTCCGCTTCGCCGAGGACCGGCTCGACGACGCCGTCGTGATCAATGAGGCCGTCGAGCTCGCCAAGGCCTACGGTACCGACGAGTCCGCGAGCTTCGTGAACGGCGTGCTCGGCCGCGTGGCGCGCGAGGGCGACCGCCTCTTTAGCGCCTCCACCGAGGCGGATGCGGACGGCACTCCCGCCGAGGAGGGACGCTAGCGATGGCGGACACGCTCAACAGCTTCGCCGACATCACCGAGCGCCTCGACGAGATCGTGGCGTCCGTGCGCGCCAAGGACACCTCGCTCGAACGGAGCCTCGACCTTCTGGACGAGGGCATCGCGCTCGGCTCCCGCGCCGTCGAGCTCGTCGACAGCTTCGATCTGAGCCCCGAGGAGGCCGAGCAGCTGGCCGAGGCCGTCGAGGCCGACGCCGCTGAAGGCGAGGGCGCCACCGAAGGGGCTACCGCCGGGGAGCCCGAGGCCGGGCCCGCGCCAGAGGATACCGAATAGGCGGAGGCGGTCCCGTGAAGCGCGTTCGCTTGGATGACGAGATGATCGCACAGGGCATCTGCGCCGACCGCGCGGATGCCCTGCGCATGTTGATGGCGGGCGAGGTCTCCGCCCGCGGCGAGCGGCTCTCCTCGCCCGGCATGCGCGTCGAGCCCGGCATCGAGATCCACGTGAAGGGGAGGCTCCCCTTCGTGGGGCGCGGCGGGCTCAAGCTCGCCGGCGCGCTCGACGCCTTCGCGTTCGACCCCGCGGACCTCACCTGCATCGACATCGGGTGCTCCACGGGCGGCTTCACCGACTGCTTGCTCAAGCGCGGGGCGCGCCGCGTCGTCGCGGTCGATGTGGGCCGCGCCCAGTTCGCCTGGTCGCTGCGGAACGACCCCAGAGTCGAGCTTCTCGAGCGCACGAACGTGCTGGACGTGCCGGGGTTGGGCTATGCTTCCATGTTCGACCTCGCGGTCTGCGACGTGTCGTTCACGGGCATCGCGCACATCATCGATGCGGTCTGCGAGCTGCTCGCACCGGGCGGGGTCTTCCTCACGCTCGTGAAGCCGCAGTTCGAGGCCGCCGCCGACGAGGTGGGGGAGGGCGGCGTGGTCCGCGACCCTTCGGTGCGCCGCGCGGTCCTCGAGCGGGCGGTGCGCGTGCTCGCCGGTCACGGCCTTGCGCCCTTCGGCGTCTCGACCTCGCCGATCACGGGCGCCAAGGGCAACATCGAGTTCTTCCTCATCGCGCGGATGGGTATGCT
Source organism: Enorma burkinafasonensis (assembly GCF_902150035.1). GTDB lineage: Bacteria > Actinomycetota > Coriobacteriia > Coriobacteriales > Coriobacteriaceae > Enorma > Enorma burkinafasonensis. The sequence continues at coordinate 149,814 of NZ_LR597501.1, read as the reverse complement.
AGAGGATGGCCGGCTCCCCGACGAGGCGGCCCGCGCGGTCCTCTCCCAAGTCGAAGGAGTCGTGGGCGCATGAAGGTGTTCCTGGTACCCAACTACTACAAGACCGAGGCGGTCGAGAGCGGCCTCAAGCTCGAGCTGTGGCTCAGCCGCCAGGGCTATGATGTCGCATGGGCGCAGGACCAGCGCTCGAAGATCGCGAGCAAGCCCGATATCGAGGGAAGCGACCTCGTGATCTCGCTCGGCGGCGACGGCACGCTCCTGCGCGCGGCGCGCATCGTCGGCTACCGTGAGATCCCCGTGCTCGGCCTTTCCTACGGGCACGTGGGCTTCCTCACCGCGGCGAGCCCCACGGAGCGCGACGTCCTCGGCGTCGTGAGCGACGCGCTCGCCGGCGAGCTCCACGTGAGCCGCCGCGCCACCCTGGACGTCGACGTCATCGGCGAGGACGCGAGCGACGGTCCCGAGACCGTGAACACCTTCGCCTTGAACGACCTCGCCCTCACGCGTGGCCCGCTCTCCGATATGGTCGAGTTCGACATCACCGTCTCGGGCCACCATATCGACCGCCTGCGCGGCGACGGCGTCGTGGTCTCCACCGCCACGGGCTCCACGGGCTACGCGCTCTCCGCCGGCGGCCCCATCGTGAGCCCCGACTACACCGGCATGGTCTGCGTGCCCATCGCGCCGCACACCATCCAGGCGCGCGCCTTCCTCACCTCGCCGGCCGACGTGGTCGAGATCGCCATGTCGCGCGACCGCCCGTCGGTCCCCGCGATCGCCGTCGACGGCCAGTTCATCACGCAGGAGACCACCGTCGACCGGGTCGTCGTGCGCCGCGGCCCCGGCGACATCCTGCTGCTCGACTACGGCCCCGAGAGCTTCTACAACTCGGTGTCGCGCGTGTTCTACGGGGTGCATCATGGTCGATGAGATCGAGGTGTGCGACCTGGCGCTCATCCATGCCGCGTCGTTCGCGCCGGCAAGCGGCCTCACGGTGCTCACCGGCGAGACCGGTGCCGGCAAGACGGCCCTGCTCTCGGCCTTCAAGCTGCTCGTCGGTGAGCGCGCCGACGCGTCGCAGGTCCGCGAAGGGGCCGATGCCGCCCTCGTGACGGGCCGCTTCTTCAGGGACGCGCACGACACCGAGGGCGTCTGCGTGGAGCGCCGCGTGGGCGCCGACGGGCGGAGCCGCGTGCGCGTGGACGGCTCGATATCGAGCGTGCGCGAGCTCGCCGCGCTCGTGGGGCCGCACGTGGACCTGTGCGGCCAGCATGAGCACCAGCGCCTGCTCGACGCGTCATCCCATGTCGAGATGGTCGACGCCTGGGCGGGGTCCCCGGTTGCGACGGCGCTCGCGGACTATCGGGAGGCGCTCGCGCGGGCGCGTTCCGCCGCCGCTGAGCTCGACCGCGTCGAGCGCGCGGCCTCGACTCAGGGGGCGCGCCTCGAGGACGCCCGCTTCACCTGCGAGGTCATCGACGAGGTCGACCCCAAGCCCGGTGAGCTCGAGGAGCTCGAGGAGACGCTTCCGCGCGCCGAGCACGCCGAGGCGCTCGCGGGCACCGCGCACGAGGCGGTCGAGGCGCTCTCCGGCGAGGGCGGGGCGCTCGACGGCCTGAACGCCGCCATCGCCGGCCTCGCCCGCATGGGCACGGTCGATGCCAAGCTCAGCGAGGCCGCGGACACCCTTGCCGGCGCGGCCATCACGGTCGAGGACGCGGTGAGCGACCTCATCCGCTACCGCGACGGCATCGATTTCGACCCGGCGGAGCTCACGCGCCTGCAGGAGCGCTACACCGCCCTCAAAGGCCTTATCAGGCGCTTCGGCCCGCGTATGGCGGACGTGCTCGCCAAGCGGGACGAGGCGCTCGAGCTGCTCTCGCTCGTCGACGACGGCGAGACCCGCGTGCGCCGCGCCCGCGCCGAGCTCGATGAGGCCGAGCGCGAGCTCCAGACGTGCGCGCGCACCCTCACGAAGCGGCGCAACGAGGCCGCCCCGCGCTTCTGCCGCGAGGTCGGCAAGCAGATGGCGCGGCTCGAGATGGGCCGCGCGGAGCTCATCTGGGATGCGCGGCCGCTCCCGCGCGAGCGCTGGGGCGAGGACGGCCCGGCCGCCTGCGAGCTGCTCTACCGCAGCGGCGCCGGCCTCACGCCCAGACCCCTCAGGCGCATCGCCTCGGGTGGCGAGCTCTCGCGCGTCATGCTCGCCTGCAAGGTGGTGCTCGGCGACGCCGACGGGGTCGACACGCTCGTCTTCGACGAGGTCGACGCCGGCGTCGGGGGCGCGGTTGCCCGCTCGCTCGCTGCCGTGCTCGCCGACCTCGCCCGCACGCACCAGGTGATCGTGGTCACGCACGTGGCCCAGGTCGCGGTCATGGCCGAGCGGCACTACGTCGTGCGCAAGCTCGACGCCGACGTGCCCGAGACCGAGCTTCGCGCCGTGGAGGGCGAAGAGCGCGTGCGCGAGGTCGCCCGCATGCTCTCGGGCGATGCGTCGGAGGCGTCGCTCGCCCATGCGCGCGAGTTGCTCAAGGAGGCGGGCCGCGCCTGATCGCGGGGTGCCTGCCGCGCCGCTACCTGTGATCAGGCCCGCTCGGCGCCGCCGGCGCGCAGGTGCTCGGCGAGGATGCCGAGCGCGGTCGCGTACCCCGGGAGCCCCTCGCCGCACACCCGCGCGAAGCAGGCCATCCCCGCATAGGACACCTGGCGGAACGCCTCGCGCCCGTCGACGTCCGAGATATGGATCTCCACCGCGGGGATGGCGACGGCCTTGAGGGCGTCGAGGATGGCGACGCTCGTGTGCGTGTAGGCCGCCGGGTTGATGACGATGCCGTCCACCGCGCCCAGGGCCCCTTGGATCCTGTCGACGATCGCGCCCTCGTGGTTCGACTGGAACACCTCGACGCTCTCGAAGCCGAGTGCCTTGCCCGCATCCCGGCAGATGCGCTCGAGGTCGGCGTAGGTGCCGGTCCCGTAGATCTTGGGCTCGCGGATGCCGAGCATGTTGAGGTTGGGTCCGTTGATGACGAGTGCCTTCATGGTTCAGCCTTTCCGGTCGGCGCCGCCCGCGCGGTCGCCCATAAAGCCGAGCGCCTCGCATGCCGCCTCGGCCGTGAGCTCGGCGCTCGCGCGCGAGCGCACGGTCAGGTCGGCCCATTCCCGGTAGAGGGGCATGCGCGCAGCGGCGAGCGACGCGACGCCGTCGCGCTCCGAGATGGGCCGCCCCTTGCTCGAGAGCTCGCCGAGCGGCCGGTCGAGCATGACGATGGTGCCGTTCTGGTGCAGCAGGGGATAGTTCTCCGCGCGCGTGACCACGCCGCCGCCGCAGGAGATGACAAGCGCGCTGCGCTTGGCCACCTCTCCGAGCACCCGCGTCTCCGCCTCGCGGAAGGCCCCCTCGCCGCGCTCGGTGATGAACGTGGCGCAGCTGCACCCGAGCTCGCGCTCGAGCTCGACGTCGATATCGACGTGCTCGCGGCCGCAGAGCCCGGCGAGCGCACGGCCCACCCGGGTCTTCCCGGCCCCCGGCATGCCGATGAGGACGACGTTGCGCATCGAGCGCGCGAGGCGGCAGGTCACGTCCCGCACGCGCTCGAAGCAAACCGCCTCGCCGGTGAAGACGCGGACCGCCTCGGCCGCCTGGGCGACGAGCATGAGCAGCCCGTCGGCTGCGGGGATGCCTAGGCGCTCCGCCTCCATGACGAGGGCGGTGCGCGCCGGGTTGTAGATAAGGTCGATCACGCCCTCGAGCGCGGGGAGCGTCTCGAGAGAGCAGGGTGCGGCTGGGCAGGCGGGGTACATGCCGACGGGCGTCGCGTTCACCACGAGCGCGGCGTCGGCGTAGCGGGGAAGGTCGGCATAGGTGACCTCACCGGTCCTGCCGACCGGGACAACCTCGGCTCCGAGCTCGGCGAGGACGGCGCGGCAGGTGGTGCCCGCCCCGCCGCTGCCGCCGAGCACGAGCGTGCGCTTCCCCGCGACATCGACGCCGAGCGAGGCGACGAGCGCCCGGAAGCCGGCGAAATCGGTGTTGTCGCCCAGGAGCGTCCCGTCGGCGCGCCTGAGGACGGTGTTCACGTTGCCCAGGCGCCGCGCCGTGGGCGTCAGCTCGTCGAGGTAGGGCATGACCGCGCGCTTGTACGGCACGGTCACGTTCGCGCCGGCCCACGAGCCCTCGCGCACGAAGGGGCCGAGCTCATCGGGCTCGAGCTCGAAGAGGTCGTAGGGGAAGCCGAGGAGCTCGCGGTAGATGGCAGGTGAGTAGCTGTGGCCGAGCGTGCGCCCGATGAGGCCGAAGCGCGCCTCCGCGCGCCCGCCCGCTCCGGGAACAGCGGCGCCCATCTAGACCAGCTCCTGGTAGCTGCCGAGGTAGGTGCACTGCTCGCAGACGTCGTCGATGCCGTCGAGCAGGTCGCCGAGGGCAGGCGAGCCGAACGGGCAGTCAAGATCGAAGTAGAACATGAACTCGAAGTCCCTGCCGGGGATGGGGCGGCTCTCGAGCTTCACGAGGTTGATGTCGAGCGCGTAGATGCGCTCGAGCACCCGGTAGAGCGAGCCCGGCTCGTGCGAGACCGTGAGCATGAGCGAGGTGCGGGTCGCCCCCGGGAAGACCTGCGGCTCAGCCGAGATCACGACGAAGCGCGTGTAGTTGTTGTCGGAGTCCTGCACGTCCTCGTCGAGCACGGTAAGGCCGTAGAGCGCGGCGCAGTCGCGCGACGAGAGCGCGGCTACGTCCGTGCGTCCCGACGAGGCGACCTGCGATGCCGCCTGCGCGGTGTTCTCGCACACGTGCACGCGGCAGCCGAGACGCGCGAGGTAGCCCGAGCACTGCGCGATGGCCTGCTCATGCGAGTAGACGCATGTGATGTCCCCGAGCTCGGCGCCGGGGTTCGCGAGCAGGTTGTGGTCGATCTTGAGGCGCAGGCTGCGCACGATCGAGAAGCGGTACTTGGCTATGAGGTCGTAGACGGCGTTCACCGAGCCCGCGGTCGAGTTCTCGATGGGCAGCACGCCGTAGGCGCACGAGCCGTCGCGCACCGCGCGGAAGACGTCCTCGAAGGTCGGCTGGAAGCTGATCGTGGGGAGCTTGAAGAGGCGGCAGGCGGCGATCTGGCTGTAGGCGCCCTCGACACCCTGGCAGGCGACCTCTGCCCGCGCGGGGAAGGGCCGGTCGTAGGGCATGAGCGCCCGGAAGGCGGCATGCGCGGGCGAGGACTCGTCCCCGCGGCGGAGCGCACGCTGCTGCGCGGCCTTGTTCATGCTCATGAGCAGCGAGAAGAGCGTGACCGCCTGGCCGCTCAGCTCGCTCGGCACGGTGCGAGCCGCCCACGCCAGCTTCTCGCGCTCGCGGGCGGGGTCGAAGACCGCCTTGCCCGTTCCCGCCTTGGCGCGGGCGACGTCGCCGGCGAGCTCCATGCGCTCCTGGAAAAGCCCGATGAGCTCGGTGTCGATCTCGTCCAGGCGTCGGCGTATATCGGTGAGTTCCATGGCTGCTCCCGTATCGGTCGAAAGGGTAGGCGTGCGCGTCAGCAGGCGCGCCCGCGGGGCTCAGGCCGCGCGAAGGAGCCGTCCTCGACCATGAGGTCGAGCAGGGCGAGCGCGCAGACCGCCTCGGCGATGGGCACCGCGCGCGGGACGATGCACGGGTCGTGCCGCCCCTTCACGGTGAGCTCGGTCTCCTCCATGCGGTCGAGGTCGACCGAGTGCTGCTGCCGGCCGATCGAGGGCGTGGGCTTCACGGCCATCTGCCAGACGATCGGCATGCCGCAGGAGATTCCGCCGAGGATGCCGCCGGCGTTATTGGTCGTGCACACCACGCGCCCTCCGTCCAGCGCGAAGGGATCGTTGTTCTCGCTGCCGTTGAGGTAGGCTGCCGCGAACCCCGAGCCGAACTCGACGCCCTTGACGGCGGGGATCCCGAAGGCGAGCCGGGCGATGCGGTTCTCGATGCCGTCGAACATCGGGTCGCCGACGCCTGCCGGCACGCCGTAGGCGACGCACTCGATGACGCCGCCGATGCTGTCGAGCCCATCGCGGGCGGCGAGGATCGCGGCCTCCATCCTGCTCGCGGCATCTGTCGAGATGCAGGGGAACGCATGCGTGCGCAGGGCGGCGAGCTGCGCCTCGTCGAGCGCGAGCGCGTCCAAGGGCTCGTCGGCGATGCCCTCCGGCCCGAGCGTCGCGATATGGGCCGCGACCTCGATGCCCTGGGTCGCGAGCGCCTGCTTGGCGATGCCGCCCGCGATGCAGACCGGTGCGGTGATCCTGCCCGAGAAGTGCCCGCCTCCGGCGACGTCGTGCCAGTTGCCGTACTTGACGCGAGCCGGATAGTCGGCGTGCCCCGGGCGCGGGACCCGGCGCAGGCCCTCGTAGTCGCCCGAGCGCGTGTCGGTGTTGGCGATGACGGCCCCGATGGGCGCGCCCGTGGTGCGGCCGTCGCGGATGCCCGAAAAGAAGGTCGGGGCATCGGCCTCGCGGCGCTTGGTGGAGGTGTCGCCCCTGCCCGGCGCGCGGCGGTCGAGGAAGCGCTGCAGCCCCTCGAGGTCGACGGGGATGCCCGCCGGCATGCCGTCGATGGTGCAGCCGATGCCCGCGCCGTGCGACTCGCCGAAGATCGACACGCGCACACGCTCTCCGAAGGTCGAGGACATCTACCCCTCCTCAATCTCGACGATGCCGCCGAGGGCGCTGTAGTCGTCGAAGAACGTCGGATAAGACTTGGCCACGGCCTCGGCCCCACGGATCTCGACCGGGCCCGTCGCGCGCACGGCGGCCACGGCGGCGGTCATGGCGATGCGGTGGTCGCGGCAGGCGTCCACCGTGCCGCCCGTGAGCTCGGGGACGCCCTCGATGACGAGGTCGTCTCCCACCACGCGCACGCGGGCGCCGAGGGCGTTGAGCGTGGCGGCGGTGGTGGCCAGGCGGTCGGACTCCTTCAGGCGCAGGCGCGCGCAGTCGCGGATCGTGGTCGTGCCCTCGCAGCAGGCGGCGACGGCCGAGAGGACGGGCACCAGGTCGGGCACGTCCTGGGCGCTCAGGGTGAAGCCGCGCAGCTTGTCGGGGCGCACGGTCGCCGCGGCGGTGGCTCGGTTCACGCGCGCGCCGAAGCGCGAGAGCGCCGCGAGCACGGTGCGGTCGCCCTGCACCGAAGCGAGCGAGAGCCCGCGCACCGTGATGGGGCGCCTGCCGATGGCCGCCGCGCAGAACCAGAAGGCGGCGTTGGACCAGTCGCCCTCGACCTGGATGCGCCCGGGCGTGCGGTAGGAGTCTCCGTGGAGCAGGTAGCGCGTGAGGCCGGCCTCGGGGTCGCTCTCCACGCGGACGCGCACGCCGAACGCGGCGAGGGCCTCGAGCGTGAGGTCGACATAGGGCTTGCTCTCGAGCGTACCGCGCACCTCGACCGTGCTCTCCTGGCCCAGAAGCGGCAGTGCGAGCAGCAGCCCCGAGACGTACTGGGAGCTCACGTTGCCGGGCAGCACGAAGGTGCCGGCGCGCATGCGGCCCCGTGCGGTCAGGGGGAAGCCGCCCGCGGTCGCGATGTCGCAGCCGGCAGCCATGAGCTCGCCGGTGAGGGGCGTGAGCGGGCGCTCGCCGAGGCGCGGCGCCCCCGTGAAGGTCGCGTCGGCGCGCAGGGCGCACGCGACGGGGAGCATGAAGCGAAGCGTCGAGCCCGACTCGCGGCAGTCGAGCGTGCGGCCCGCGAGCGCGCGCAGGATGCCGTGCTCACGGCTCTGCGGGATGGGGTGGATCTCGAAGACGCCCGGCCGCCGCTCGATGCGTGCCCCGAGCGTCTCGAGGCAATCGAGCGTGGCGTCGATGTCGTCGCAGGTGGTGTTGCAGAGCACCTCGGTGGGGCCGTTGGCGAGGGCCGCCGCGATCACGAGGCGGTGTGCCATGGACTTCGAGGCGATGGCATGCACCTCGCCGGAGAGGGTCTTGGGCTCGATGCGCGCGATCACGAGGCGCTCACCTCCGCGTTCTCGGCAACGCCGAGCGCCACGAGCGCGTGGAAGTCCTCGAGGCCCATCCGCTCGATCGCGCAGGAGCCGATCGCGTGGGGCATGACGACATCGATGGCGTTCCCGGCGCGCTTCTTGTCGTGGAGCGCCTCGGTGAAGATCGCGTCGGCGTCCCAGCGGCAGGCGGTGTCGAGGCCGTGGCGGCGCGCGAGCGCCTCGATGCGCCTGGGCACGTCGGCGGTGCAGGTGCCCCGCGCCACGGCGGCGCGCGCGATGAGCACCATGCCCTGGGCCACGCAGGTGCCGTGGCCCTGGCGGAACTCCTCGAGCGCCTCGATGGCGTGGCCGGCGCTGTGGCCGAAGTTCAGGAGCTTGCGGGTGTGCGCCTCACGCTCGTCGGCGGCGACCACGTCGCGCTTGATCTCGACGTTGCGCGCGATGATGGCCGCGACGAGCCCGAGGTTCTCATGGAGGAGCTCGGTCGTGAGCGGCGTCTGCTCGAGCTGCTCGAAGAGGGCGGCGTCGGCGATGACGCCGTGCTTGATGACCTCGCCGCAGCCGTCGGCGAGCTGCTCGGGCTCGAGGGTGCCCAGGCACCCCACGTCGGCGATGACAACGCGCGGTTGCCAGAAGGCACCGGCCAGGTTCTTGCCCGCCTCGAGGTCGATGGCGGTCTTGCCGCCCACGGAGGAGTCGACCATCGCGAGCAGGCTCGTGGGGATCTGGGCGAGGCGGCACCCGCGCATGTAGCACGCCGCGGCGAACCCGGCGACGTCGCCTACGACCCCGCCGCCGAGCGCGACGACGACGTCGTCGCGGCCGAGCTCACGGGATGCCATGAACTCGAGGATGTCGACGAGCGTGGGCGCGCGCTTGCTGCACTCGCCGGCGGGGAAGGTGAACGTGGAGGCCTCGTAGCCCGCACGGTCGAGGCTCTGCTTCACGATGGGGGCGTAGAGCGGCCCCACGTTGGAATCGGTGACGATCACGGCGCGGCCGCCACCGCAGGCGTCGCGCACGATCTCGCCGGACGCCTCGAGGAGCATGGTGCCGATATGCACCTGGTAGGGGGTCGATGCGGGGATGTCGATGGTGTGCATGGGTCGTTCCTTGGGGTCGGTTCTGCCAGACGGGGCGCCTACGCGCGCACGTCGCCGTCGTCGAGCGAGCGCTTGATGCGGTCGCCCTCGGCGAGGAGCATGCGCAGCCGCTCGGGGTCGCCGGCGTCGAGCGCCGCGCGGTAGGCGTCGAGCGCATCGATGAGCCAGGTGAGCTCGCGGCTGAGGTTCTCGGCGTTCTCGCACATGAGCTCCGCCCACATGGTGGGGTTGAGGTGCGCCACCCGCGTGAGGTCGCGGTAGCTGCCGGCGGAAAAGCCGTGGTGTCCCTGGGCGGTGGGGCTCTTCACGTAGGCGTTCGATACCACGTGCGCGAGCTGGCTCGTGAAGGCGATGGTGCGGTCGTGCTCCCCGGGCGTCGTGACGCTGAAGGAGCCGAAGCCGATGGGCGCGAGCAGCGTGTGGGCGCGGTCGAGCAGCATGAGCCGCTCGAGGTCGTCCACCTCGGGCGGGACCAGCACCATCGGCGCGCCCCGGAAGAGGTCGGCCCGCGCGTATGCGAAGCCGGAGTTCTCGGTGCCCGCCATGGGATGCGCGCCCACGAAGGCGAAGCCATGGGTGCGCGCGAGCTCGAAGGCGCGTTCGCAGACGGCCGACTTGACGCCGGCGGTGTCGATGACGAGCGGTCCCGTCCCGCGCTCGGGGTCGGATGCGGCGCCGAGCGCCTCGGCATGCGCCTCGAGCCATTCGAGGCAGGCGTGCGGGTAGGCCGCGAGGACTACGAGGTCGACCGTCCCCAGGCTATCCGCATCGAGCTCGCCTGCGATGGTGTCCACGCGGGCGGCCTCGAGGATGTCGCGGTCGACATCGCAGGCGAGGACCTCGGCGCCCGCCGCACGGTAGGCGCGCGCGAAGCTGCCGCCGATGAGCCCGAGGCCGACGATGCCGACGCGCAGTCGACGCCCGTCCGCGCTCATCGCCCGGCCTCGCTAGCGGCGGGGCGGATCGCGTCGCGGATGAGCGCGATGCGCCGCATGAGGTCGTCGAACATGTCGGGCGTGAGCGCCTGCGCGCCGTCGGACCAGGCGCGGCTGGGGTCGTCGTGGACCTCGATCTCGAGGCCGTCGGCGCCGGCCGCGGTCGCCGCGAGCGCCATCGGCGCGACGTAGCGGGTATAGCCCGTCGCATGGCTGGGGTCCGCGACGACGGGCAGGTGCGAGAGGTAGTGCAGCACCGGCACGGCGTTGAGGTCGAAGGTGTTCCTGGTGCGCGTCTCGAAGGTTCGGATGCCGCGCTCGCAGAGGATCACGTTGTCGTTGCCCTCGCTCATGATGTACTCGGCGGCCATGAGGAGCTCGTCGATGGTGCCGGACATGCCGCGCTTGAGCAGCACGGGGGTCTGGGTCTTGCCGACCTCCTTGAGCAGGGTGAAGTTCTGGGCGTTGCGGGCGCCGATCTGCATGACGTCGATTTTCTTGTCGAGGAAGACGGGCACGTCGCGCGCGTCCATGATCTCGGTCACGATGGGCATGCCCAGCTCGGCGCGGGCCTCGCAGAGCAGGTCGAGGCCGGCAGGGCCCATGCCCTGGTAGGCGTACGGGCTCGTGCGCGGCTTGTACGCGCCGCCGCGCAGCATCGTCGCGCCGGCCTCATGCACGCGTCGCGCGATGCGGATGAGGTTATCGCCCTCGACGGAACAGGGCCCGGCGATCACCTGGAAGTGGCCGCCGCCCAGAAGCACGCCGTTCCCGCAGTCCACGACCGAGTCGGCAGGGTGGAACTTGCGGTTCGCCTTCTTGAAGGGCTCCGAGACGCGCTGGACCCGCTCGACGATGTCCATGCTCTCGAGGAGGAAGGGGTCGATCTTGGTGGTGTCGCCCACCAGGCCGATGATGAGCTCGTTCTCTCCGTGGCTCACGTGGGCCTGCAGGCCCTTGCCCTCGATCCAGCCGACGAGCTGGTTTACGGCGCGCTCGTCGGCGCTCTTCTTGAGTATCGCGATCATGTGCCCTCCTGCGGCCATGCCGGTTTCATCAGCGATGCGTTCAGATAGGCAGAAGTTTAGCGTACTTGGGGGTAACGCCCGGCAGGAACGGGCTTACGGAACCGCATCGAAACAACTGCGCCGGAACGTATCGTCTGGGTCGTCGTTTCGGCCAGCTTTCCGTTGCCGACGCGCGTGGATCGAGGGCGTCCACAGACGCAATACGAGGCGTTATCGTACGGCTTCTTCCGAATAGGTTTACTATCGTAAGAAGAATGCAATATAGAAATTATCTATCGAACTATTTCTGCAAAATGAAGTTCTTCTTCGTAAGAAAAATGCAAACCAGAAAATACTATCGTACAGAATATGCAAAACAAGAAAATGTATCGTACAAAGAATGCAGAACGTGAAGGCAGTCGTAAGAATAATGCAGAATTCTATAAAAGTCTGCATTATTCTTACGAGGGCACTCGAGAAATGAAGAAAACGTACGATAGCATACGGCATCCCAGGACGATGTTCCGATGCGTCCTGATCGGGAACGCCGCGGCCACCGCCTATGATCCGCCGGGGAGACATCCGGGTAGCTCGGGCTCCAGGCAGGGTGTGCGGATGCGGGAGGGGCGAACGTCACGGGACGTTTAAGAAAAACCCGGACCGCTTGGACGGCCCGGGTGCCATAAGCTGGTGTCCCATGCAGGATTCGAACCTGTGACCTTCTGCTCCGGAGGCAGACGCTCTAATCCACTGAGCTAATGGGACGCGGATGACAGCCATTATACCCAAACGCCCGCGCGGTGCAACGGCGGCGGCCGGGAGCTCGTGGCGCCCCATCCGATGGTGCGGGAAGGTGGCGGCCCCGCGAGGGCGGGGCGCTCGTGTTGGTTCCGCGTTCGCGGGGCGAATATCGCGGCGCGGGCATCCGTCGCGGGGATTGCGGGTAAGCTATTCGACGTTGCCTACACATCGAGGAGGATAGATGGCGGGGGAGCCCGATAGACCCATGCAGGAGACGCACGCGTCCGCGCCGGCGCCCGACGAGGTGCGCGGCCTCACGAACGCCGAGGTCCAGGAGCGCATCGCCCAGGGCCGCGTCAACGTCAACATGGAGCTCAAGACCAAATCGGTCAAGCAGCTCGTGCTAGAGAACCTGCTCACGCTCTTCAACCTCATCAACCTCGTGCTCGCGATCCTCGTCATCATCGCCGGCTCCTTCAAGAACCTGACGTTCCTCGCGATCGTCGTGCTCAACACCGGTATCGGCATCGTCCAGTCCCTGCGCTCAAAGCGCATGGTCGACAAGCTCACGCTGCTCGTCACGAAGAAGGCCGTGGCGATCCGCGACGGGGCCGAAGTCGATGTCGAGCTCGAGGAGATCGTGGCCGACGACCTCATCAAGCTCGGGCGCGGCGACCAGATCCCCGCCGACTCGGTCGTGGTCTCCGGCGAGGCGCAGGTGAACGAGAGCCTGCTCACCGGAGAGAGCAACCTTATCCGCAAGGAGCCCGGTTCCATGCTCATGAGCGGCAGCTTCCTCGATTCGGGCCTGGTGTACGCCCGCGTGGTGCACGTCGGCGCCGAGAACTACGTCGCCAAGATCAACAACGAGGCGAAGTACGTCAAGAAGGTGAACTCGGAGATCATGAACACGCTGAACCTCATCGTGAGGTTCGCGAGCGTCATCATGCTGCCTTTGGGCATCGCGCTGTTCATCTCGAGCCTCCAGGAGACCTACGCGCTCGCGGGGAGCCCCGGCGACGGCCTGGGCTCGTGGTTTTTCTCCGAGCTCGCGGCGGGCCGCGTGCCCTCCTCGGAGATCCTCTCGGTCACGGGTGCGCTGCTCGGCATGATCCCGCAGGGGCTCGTGCTGCTCACCTCGTCGGTGCTCGCGATCTCGACCGCCCGCCTCGCGCGCAGAAACGTCCTCGCCCAGCAGCTCTACTGCATCGAGACGCTCGCCCGCGTGGACGTGCTCTGCCTGGACAAGACCGGCACCATCACCTCGGGACGCATGGAGGTCGAGGGCACCTACCCGCTGCCCGTCGAGGGCGCGCGGGTGCCCGCCGGCATCCCCGAGACGGTCTCCGTCGCCGACTTCGCGCTCGCCAACATCGCCCGCGCGACGTCGGCCGACGCGAACGAGACCTGCAAGGCGCTTCTCGACCACTTCGAGAAGAACCCCGTGCCCGCAAGCGAGCCGGTGCGCGTGGTGCCGTTCTCCTCGGCAAAGAAGTGGAGCGGCGCCTCCTTCGCGGAGGGCTCGTTCGTGATGGGCGCGGCCCAGTTCGTGCTCGACGACGAGGCGTTCGCCGAGGTCGAGAACACCGTGGCGGAGCTCGCGAGCACCTGCCGCGTGCTCGTGGTAGCCGAGGTCGACGGCTTCACGGAGGAGGGCGACCTCATGGGTCGGGCCCGTCCGCTCGGCTTCGTGACCATCCGTGACGAGATCCGCTCCTCTGCCGCGCAGACCATCGCCTACTTCACCGAGCAGGGTGTGACCCTGAACGTCATCTCGGGCGACGACCCGCGCACGGTCTCCTCGATCGCGCGCGTCGTGGGCGTGCCCGGCTCCGACAGCTACGTCGACGCGACCACCCTCGACACCCCGGCGAAGCTCGATGCGGCGGTCGACCGCTACCACGTGTTCGGCCGCGTGACCCCTCAGCAGAAGCGCGAGCTCGTGCAGGCGCTCAAGCGCCGCGGGCACACGGTCGCCATGACCGGCGACGGCGTGAACGATGTGCTGGCCCTGAAGGAGGCCGACTGCTCGGTCGCCATGGCGGCCGGCTCCGACGCCGCGCGCAACGTCGCCGAGCTCGTGCTCGTCGACAACGACTTCGCGAGCATGCCCGCCGTGGTCGCCGAGGGCCGCCGGTCTATCAACAACCTCCAGCGCTCCGCCGCGCTCTTCCTCACGAAGACCCTCTTCTCGATGGGACTCGCCGCCATATGCATCGCGTTTCCGCCCTATCCCTTCCAGCCCATCCAGATGACCCTCATCAACTTCTTCTGCATCGGTTACCCCGGGTTCGTGCTCGGCCTCGAGACGAACCGAGCCCGCGTGGAGGGGAGCTTCCTCGTGAACGTGGTGAAGCGCGCGCTGCCCGCGTCGCTTTCGGTCATCGTGGGCGCCTGCCTGTGCATGCTCGCGGGGTCGCTGTTCGCCTTCGACGTCGCCACGCTCTCGACCATGTGTCTCGTCTCGACGGCGGGCGTGGGGTGCTGCCTCATCTGGCGCATCTCGCAGCCGTTCACCACCGTGCGCACGGTGCTCTTCGCCTCGATCGTGGCGGGCCTCGCCACAGGGATTATGGGCTTCCCGGCGTTCTTCTCGATCGCGCCCATGGGCTTGGGGCTCGCCGCCCTCATGGTCGTCATCTCGGTCGCCTGCTGCGCCCTGTTCTTCCGCGTGGCCACCCTCATGGATTCCCGGGCCCCGCGCACGGCGCGCCTCGCCACGGGCTTCGGCCGCGGCGTGCGCGTGTCGCTCGGCCGCAAGGGCTCCCGGGGCCGCGTCTCGTCGACCGGCTCGTCCGCGCGCCGCATGGTCGACTCGGTCAGGGAGCGCATGGCGCGCCGCCGCGAGCGCGACGCCCATGACGTCGGCGCGCAGGCTCTTGACCAGGAGGCCCAGGCTCCGAACGCGCGCGCCGGCGCGCCCGCTTCCCAGGCGGCGCCCGCGCCCCGGGGCACCGGGTCGCCGGATGGGGGAGCGGCCCGCGCCTCCTCGAAAACGAATTCTTCCGCTCAATCGACTGCTGCTGGACGGTCGGGGTCCACGTCGGTTCGTTCTGTAACGAAATCGACAACCGGGATCAGGGTGCGCATGCCGGGACGGCGGCGCACTAAGATGCAGGGGGAGGACGACCCCCACGCGAGATAGGAGCCCCATGGCACCAGCACAGCAGGTCCGTTTCGCCGAGCGCGAGCTCACGGTGGACGGCGCCACGTACCGCTACGTCAGCATCCCCGACATCCTGGGCACCGAGCGGCTGCCCCTGACCTTGAAGGTCCTCCTCGAGAACGCGGTGCGCCACGCCCCCTCCGCCGAGGCGGGCCGCGAGGTCGCCGAGCGCATCGTGCGCTCCGGACTCGCGGGCACGGCGGGCGACGAGATCGAGTTCATGCCCGCGCGCGTGCTCTTCCAGGATTTCACCGGCGTGCCGGTCTTCGTCGACTTCGCCGCCATGCGCGACGCCGCCCTCGCGCGCGGTGCCGACCCCGCCCTCGTGAACCCGCGGATCCCCTGCACGCTCGTCGTGGACCACTCGGTCACCGCCGACGTCGCCTCCTGCGCGAACGCCGCCGCCGAGAACGCCCGCATCGAGGCCGAGCGCAACGCCGAGCGCTTCTCGTTCCTCTCCTGGAGCGCCAAGAGCTTCGATAACGTCGAGATCGTCCCGCCCGGCAAAGGCATCTGCCACCAGCTCAACATAGAGCGCTTCTGCACCGTGGTGCGCACGGCCGTCGACGACGGCGAGCCCTTCGCCTTCTTCGACACCCTCGTCGGCACGGACTCCCACACCACGACCGCCAACGGCGTGGGCGTCCTCGGCTGGGGCGTGGGCGGCATCGAGGCCGAGCCCGCCGCGCTCGGCCAGCCCTGCGCCATCAGGATCCCCGAGGTCGTGGGCATGCGCCTCACGGGGTTGCTCCGCCCGGGTGTGAGTGCCATGGACGTCGCCCTCGCCTTCGCGGAGTTGCTGCGCGCGGAGCGCGTGGTGGGCTCGCTCGTCGAGTGCTTCGGGCCCGGCGTCTCGGAGCTCACGCCCACGCAGCGCGCCACGATCGCGAACATGACGCCCGAGTACGGCGCGACCGTGACCTACTTCCCGCCCGACGAGGCCACGCTTGCGCAGCTCGCCACCTTCGGGCGCGAGCCGGGCACGCTCGAGCTCGCCCGCGTCTACCTTGAAGCCCAGGGCTTCACGGCAGACGCCCCGGAGCCGGTCTTCGCGCGCGTGCTCGAGCTCGACCTCTCGGCCGTCGAGCCCTCGCTCGCCGGGCCCTCGCGCCCGCACGACCGCGTCGCGGTGCCCGGCCTGAGGGAGCGGTTCCGCTCGGTGCTTCGCGACCACGGTCGCGAGCCCGGCTCGGGCGTCGAGGTCGACTTCGCCGCGGGCGCCGAGTGCGTGCGCCACGGCGCCGTCGCCATCGCCGCGATCACGAGCTGCACCACGGCGACCGACCCCGCCATGATGATCGCCGCGGGCCTCGTCGCGCGCCGTGCCGTCGAGCTCGGCTGCGAGCCCAGGCCCTGGGTGAAGCGCGTGTTCGCGCCCGGCTCGCATGCCACGACTGACCTGCTCGCCCGCGCCGGCCTCATCGAGCCGCTCGCGCGCCTCGGCTTCTCGGTCTGCGGCTGGGGCTGCATGAGCTGCATCGGCAACTCGGGCCCCATCGCGCCCGAGCTCGCCGAGCGCGCAGGGGAGCTCGAGCTCGCGAGCGTGCTCTCGGGCAACCGCAACTTCGAGGGCAGGATCGCGCCCGAGGTCGCCCAGAACTATCTGTGCGCGCCGGCGCTCGTCGTGGCCTACGCGCTTGCGGGCACCGTCGATGTCGATCTTCAGCACGAGCCGGTCTGCCAGGGCGCACGGGGCCCCGTCATGCTCGCCGATCTGCTGCCGGCAGACGACGAGGTCGCCGCGCTCGTTGAGCGCTTTGCCGACCGCGCGCTCTACGATAGGGCCGCGCACGGCCTCTTCGAGGGCGACGCGAGCTGGCGCCTTCTCGGCGACCGCGCGCCCGCATCGACCTTCCCGTGGGACGCCGCCTCCACGTACGTGCGACGCCCGCCGTTCGTCGACGATGCCGACATCGCCCACCCGGGTGCGGGCATCGAGGGGGCGCGCTGCCTCGTCTACCTCGGCGACTTCGTGACGACCGACCACATCTCGCCGGCGGGCCGGATCGCGCCCGCATCTCCCGCGGCGCGCTACCTTGAGGAGCACGGCGTCGAGGAGGGCGCGTTCAACAGCTACGGTTCGCGGCGCGGCAACCACGAGGTCATGATGCGCGGAACCTTCGCGAACGTGCGCCTCGAGAACCGGCTCGCGAGCGGCCGGAGCGGCGCCTGGACCCGCGACCCGGTGAGCGGCGAGACGGTGACGGTCTTCGACGCGGCGGAGTCGGCCCGCGCTGCCGGCATCCCGCTTCTGGTCATCGCCGGCAAGATGTACGGGTCGGGCTCGTCGCGCGACTGGGCGGCGAAAGGCCCGGCGCTCCTCGGCGTGCGCGCGGTCATCGCCGAGAGCTTCGAGCGCATCCACCGCTCCAACCTCGTGGGCATGGGGATCTTGCCCCTGGAGCTCGAGGAGGGCGTCACGGCCGCCTCGCTCGGCCTCACGGGGCTCGAGACCTTCTCGATCGAGCCCATCGACTGGGCGGCCGGCTTGCCCGCATCGCGGCGCGTGGGCGTCTGCGCGACCGCGCCCGACGGCACCGAGACCCGCTTCGATGCGATCGCGCGCGTGGACACCCCGGCCGAGGCCGCGTACATGGCGAGCGGTGGTATCCTACCGTATGTGCTCGACGGGCTCATCCGCGGGCACGCATCCTAGCGACCAGAAAGGCCCCCTGTGATCTGCCCCCAGTGCCTCAAGCACATCGATGACGACGCGTCGGTCTGCCCCCACTGCCATGCCTACGTCGCCTCCGCGCCCGCGCGCAAGAGCTTCGTGTTCTGCGAGGGGTGCGGGGCGCGGCTCGCGCCGAGCGACCGCACCTGCCCCAAGTGCGGCAGGCCCGCCCCCGGCATCCTCTCGACCGAGGCGGCGGCCTCGGATCTCGCCGCGGGCAAGACGGCGAGCTTCCCCAAGCTGACCGACGCCATGCTCGAGGGCGACCGGGGGAGCCGCTTCGCGCGCTCCTCATCGGTGCAGGACGTCCTCTCGGAGTCGCTCGACCCGTCGGCGACCAACGTGCTCGACCGCGACGAGGTCGAGCGCCGCTCGAAGGACGGCGCTCGCCGCGGCGGCCGCAAGGACGGCGGGGACCCCTACCACCCGCGCAGGCTCGTGCCGCGCGGCGCGCTCGTGGCGCTTGCCGCCATCGCGCTCGTGTGCGGGGCCGTGGCCTTCGTCTACCTCGACCCGCTCGGCGTCATGCCGGGCATCTACGAGAGCGTGCGCACCTCCGCCCGCGAGTCCTTCCCGAGCCGCGAGGGGATGGGGGAGGGCGCCGAGGCCGCCGATGACGGCACCGATGCCGTGGAGGACGCCGAGGACGCCCCGCAGACCCTCGAGGACCGCACGCTTTCCGACGAGGCGGCCCTCGCCGAGCTCACCGAGCTCTACGAGCGCGTGGTCGCCATCAACGACGGCGACGCCTTCGGCGACGCGATCGACTCCTTCAACGGCTGGTACATGGCCTCGAGCCTGCAGAAGCGCCAGGACGCCTCGCGCGGTGCCTACGAGGTCCGCGACGAGCTGCAGCAGATCATCGACGAGCTCGACGAGATGCAGCTCACGGAGGGCTCTGCCTACGAGACCGACCGCGCGAACGTACGCCAGCTCGCGCAGTGGATGTACGAGCGCATCGACGCCATCTGCGCGTCGTGGGACGTGTCGCTCGGCTACCCCGACGGCGAGCACATGGGCCAGCACCAGGACGAGATCCTCGCGCCCATGCGTGAGGCGGGATCGAGCGCGCTCGAGAGCTACTACGACCACGTGACGGAGTGGCGCCCTGCGGAGCGCTCGTAGCGCCCGCCCTCAAGCCCTCCTTGAATTGGCCCATCTACATGCCGAATTCGTGAACGCCCCCGGTTATTGCTAGAATTGGATGGATTGAAGGTATCTGCCGTGGGAAGGATCAGCATGTTCGGATTCGCCAGGCCCGAGCTCCATACCCCCGAGTACGACGTCCGCGGCGACGAGGTCGCCGTCATCGAGACCTCGAAGGGCACCGTCCGCGTCGCGCTCGACGGCGACGGCGCCCCCATCCACGTGGGCAATTTCTGCGAGCTGGCCACCATGGGCTTCTATGACGGCCTCAAGTTCCACCGCTACGTCCCCGGCTTCGTCATCCAGGGCGGCGACCCCAACACCCGCGACATGAGCGGGGAGGACGTCGCGGCCGGCAAGCCAGGCCCGGACGGCATGCCCGGCACGGGCGGCCCCGGCTGGCGCATCAAGGCGGAGTTCGCCACGAACCCGCGCAACAGCCATGTGGACGGCGCGCTCGCGATGGCGCGCTCCCAGGACCCGGATTCCGCGGGCTCCCAGTTCTACTTCTGCCTGGGGCCCCAGCACAACCTCGATGCGGGGTACACCGTCTTCGGCACCACGGTCGAGGGGCTCGACGTCATCGGCGCGCTGCGCGCCGGCGACGCGATCGAGCACGTCGAGATCATCCATGACGCTACGCGAGCGGGGGAGTAACCGTGAACTCACAGCTTCTTGAGCAGGCGCGCGCTGCATATCGCGCGGGCGACTATTCCGGCGCCGTCCAGTTCTTCACGGCGTGCAAGGGCGAGTCCGAGGTCTCGGGCGAGGTCGACCACCTGCGCGGCAACGCGCTCATGAGGCTCGGTCTCGTGCACGAGGCGGCCGACGCCTACGCGCAGGCCCTGCTCGACACCGCCTACGGCAAGCGCGGCGCGCTGCTCACCAACCGCGGCAAGGCCCTGAGCGCGCTCGGCGACAACGCCGGCGCCATCGCCTGCTTCACCGAGGCGACGCAGGACAACTCCTACTCCACGCCCTACAAGGCCTACCTGGGCCTTGGGCGCGCGCTGCTCGCCGAGGACCGCGTCGCTGAGGCCGGCACGGCCTTCCGTCAGGCGGCCATCGACGGCGCCAACCCCGCGCCCGCATCTGCCCTGGGCCAGCTCGGCGCCTGCTTCGTCAAGCTCGGCCGTCCGGCCGACGCCGTCGAGTCCTACCGCACCGCGCTCGACTTCGCGGGCCCGCGCGACGACACGCGCTCGCTCAACGCCGGGCTCGGCTGCGCCTACAGCGCCTGCGGCCGGCACACGGAGGCCGCCGAGGCGTTCCGCCTCGCCACGGCCGACGGCATCTACCAGCTCACGCCCGAGCAGCTCGACGCCCAGGCCGTCTCGCAGGACGCGCTCGACGCCGCATCGGCCAAAAACGCCATGGCGCCCGTCGGCGGCCAGGAGGTCGGCGGCCTCGACCCGCTCGACCCGCTCGGCAAGTCCGGCCAGTTCATGCCCGACCCCTCCGACACCGGCTTCTTCACGCTCACCGAGTCCGAGATGATCCAGCAGGACCGCCAGAACATGAAGATCCGCCGCAAGCACCGCCACACCGGGCTCAAGGTGTTCCTCGTCATCCTGATCCTGCTCATCGCGGCGGCAGGCGGCCTCGCCTTCGCCTACACGCGCGGCTTCGGCTTCCCCTCGCAGCAGGACGCCCTGACGGGGCTCTTCGACGCGGTCACCGACGGCGGCGACACCGACCAGTACCTGGCGCCCGGCCTCTCCGACAGCGCCCGCTCGCAGATCGTTGCCTCGATCCCCGAGGACGCGACGCCCACGATCACCAACATGGACCAGTCGATGACCGAGTCCACGGCGCTCGTGACCGTCGAGCTGCCGCGTGGCGGCCAGCCCACCTACGAGGTTACCTTCGTGCGCAACGCGAACCACGTCGGCTGGGCCGTCGCCTCGATCGAGATGCAGTTCGAGGCGTCCTCCGACGAGGCCGACGACGCCGGCGATGCCGCCGCCGACGAGGCCCAGGCGACCGAGCAGGACGCCGCCTCGACCGACACCGCGGAAGAGCCCGCGACCGAGGAGGCACCCGTCGAGTAGCGTGTGTAATTTGCAC
Organism: Enorma burkinafasonensis; assembly: GCF_902150035.1. Classification (GTDB taxonomy): domain Bacteria; phylum Actinomycetota; class Coriobacteriia; order Coriobacteriales; family Coriobacteriaceae; genus Enorma; species Enorma burkinafasonensis. Next base: position 129,020 of record NZ_LR597501.1, on the reverse strand, counting down.
AGAGCCGCGGCGCGCCCGCACGCGCCCGGCGCGGTGCTCTACACTAGCTTGCTAGCGTATCGACGCCACCAACGACCTTTCTGGAGCAACCTTGTTTTCTTTGATGGACATGCTGTTCGGCCAGTACGCCGGTGACCTCGCCATCGACCTGGGCACCGCCAACACGCTGGTCTCCGTGCGCGGGAAGGGCATCGTCATCCGCGAGCCCTCCGTCGTCGCCATCGACAAGAACGACGACCGCATCCTCGCCGTGGGCATCGAGGCCAAGCGCATGCTCGGCCGCACGCCCGGCAACATCGTCGCCGTCCGCCCGTTGAAGGACGGCGTCATCGCCGACTTCGACGTCACCGAGGCGATGCTTCGCTACTTCATCGACAAGGCATCCGACAAGCGCTATCCCTGGACGCCGCGCCCGCGCGTCGTGGTCTGCGTGCCGTCGGGCGTGACGTCGGTCGAGAAGCGCGCCGTCTTCGAGGCCACCATGTCCGCCGGCGCCCGCCAGGCCTACCTCATCGAGGAGCCCATGGCGGCCGCGATCGGCGCCGACCTGCCCGTCGAGGAGCCCACGGGCTCGATGGTCATCGACATCGGCGGCGGCACCACCGAGGTCGCCGTCATCGCCATGGGCGGCATCGTCGTCTCGCAGTCCATCCGCGTCGCGGGCGACGAGTTCGACCAGTCCATCCTCTCGCACGTGCGCGACGCCTACAACCTGGCGATCGGCGAGCGCACGGCCGAGGACATCAAGATCAAGGTCGGCTCCGCCGTGCCGCTCAAGGACGAGCTCGACGTCGAGGTGAACGGCCGCGACGTCATCACGGGCCTGCCCAAGACCGTGCGCATCGAGAGCGAGGAGATCCGCCGCGCCCTCCAGAAGCCGCTCGACGAGATGACCAAGGCCGTCAAGGACGCGCTCGACGCGACCCCGCCCGACCTGGCCTCGGACCTCATGTACTACGGCATCCTGCTCACGGGCGGCGGCGCGCTGCTGCGCGGGCTGGACGTGCTTCTGCGCGAGGAGACGGGTGTTTCGGTCAACGTGAGCCCCACCGCCCTCGACAACGTGGTCAACGGGTGCGCCCGCGTGCTCGAGGCGAACGCGTTCGACGGCGGGTTCGTCCAGAGCAACGCCTAAGAGAGGGTGCGCTCCGTGCCTCGCTCGCAAGGGTTCTCGTCCTCGCTCAACAACAACAGGCCCCAGACGGGGATGCGCCCGTTCGTGATCCTCACGATCGTGTCGCTTCTGGTGCTCACCTTCTACCTGAGGGAGGGCGACACCGGTTTCATCCACGGCGTCCGCGGCTTCGTCACCACGGTGACGAGCCCCGTGCGCATGGCGGGATCTGCCGTGGCCTCGCCCTTCAACGCGCTCGGCAACGTCATGGGCAACCTCACCGCCTCGCAGGAGACCTTGGAGGAGCTCCGTGCCGAGAACGAGGAGCTCACGGCCCGCGTGGCCGAGCTTTCCGAGGCCGAGGAGACGGCGACCCGCCTGGAGCAGCTTCTCGGGCTCCAGTCGACCTACAACCTGCAGTCCACCGCGGCGCGCATCATCGGCGAGTCCGGTGACGCCTGGTCGCGCACGGTCCAGATCGACAAGGGGTCGGCCGACGGGCTCGCCATCAACATGCCCGTCTGCAACTCGTCCGGCGTGATCGGCCAGATCATCGAGGTCTCGACCAACACCGCCACGGTGCGCCTCATCACCGACGAGAACTCGGGCGTGTCGGCCATGGTCCAGGCGACCCGCGCGCAGGGCATCCTCCAGGGCCAGCCCGACGGGACGCTCAGGCTCGAGTACGTGACCGTCGACTCCGACGTCAAGGAGGGCGACATCATCGTCACCTCCGGTATCGGCGGGGTCTACCCCAAGGGCATCCCGCTCGGTACCGTCTCGTCGGTCACGCGCGCCGACAACGCGACCTACTACACGATCGTCGTCGCGCCCGCGTCGTCCGGCACCGAGAACAACGAGGAGGTCCTCGTCATCACCTCGCTCACGAGCGAGCAGGCGGCGACCGACGAGGAGGTCGCCGAGGCCAACGCCAACCCCCAGGGGACCGGCCGCGACACCTCGACCGACGAGGACACGCAGGATACCGATGACGCCGAGGGCGGCTCGGGCGACGGGACGGACGAGGACGCCGGCACCATCGCCGAGGCGGGGAGCGTGGAGTAGATGGCCATGGACTTCCGCGACAGCGCACATGGCCAGCGCACGCTCGCCATCCTCATCATCGCCGCCTGCGTGCTGCAGGTGGCCATAGCCCCCCAGATCTCGATTCTGGGCGGCCGCTTCAACTTCATGATCGCGCTCGCCGGCTCGGTGGCCCTCATGGGCAAGCCCGACCAGGCGGTCTTCGTCGGCTTCGGGGCGGGGCTTCTCTACGACCTCACCTCGCCCGTGCCCGTGGGGCTCATGACGCTCATCCTGACCGTCGGCTCGTTCGCGCTCGTCCAGCTGGCGAGCGCCGGCACGAGCGGCCTCTCGTCGACCTCGATGCGCTTCATGGGCGTCTTCGCGCTCGCGGTGTGCCTCGTGAACGGCATCGCGCTCCTCCTTCTGGGCACGGAGCGCGACATCCTGCTCTCGCTCGGCGGCCACGGTCTCATGACCGCGGTCCTCTCTACGCTGGCCTCGGTGCCCTTCCTCATGCTCTCGATCTTCATGGGGCCCGCGCGGGCGAGTTTCTCCGCCCGCGGCCGCGGCACCCGCTTCAAGTCTGCCTCGCGTGGCCGGGGTAGGGGACTCAGGTAGGGGGTGGCGTCGGTGAGTGCGCAGCTCCTCGTCGTCATAGCCGGTCTGGTCCTCGTCGCGGCCATCGTGGGCTCCCTCATCTTCATGAGGAGCTATTCGGGCCGCTTCACGTTCGACACCAAGAACGGCACGCGCCCGCGCGCCGCCGAGGGCGAGGGCAACACCCAGGGCCTCGCCTACAAGGGCCGCTTCACCCTGCTCACCGCCGGCGTCGCCGCGATGTTCGCGACGCTTGCGGTCAAGCTCTGGAGCATGCAGATGGTGAGCTCGGACCACTACGACGAGCTCGCCGTCAAGAACCAGACCAGGACCGTCACCACGGCCGCCCCGCGCGGGCGCATCCTCGACCGCAACGGCGTGGAGCTCGTGCGCAACCGCGCCTCGCTCGCGGTGACCGCCTACCGCGACCTGCGCGAGGACACCGTGCTCGTGCGGCACCTCGCGAACGTGCTCGGCATGCCCTACATCGCGGTCATGCGCAACATCCAGGACAACACTGAGGGCGCCCAGGCGCGCCACACCATCGCCACCGACGTGCGCCGCTCGACCGTCGCCTACATCCAGGAGCACGCTGGCGAGTTCCCGGGCGTCTACATCGAGGACCGCACGGAGCGCGAGTACCCGTACGGCTCGCTCGCCTGCCACGTGCTCGGCTACACCGGCACCGTGACCCAAGAGCAGCTCCAGGCCCAGCAGGAGCGCATCGACGCGGGCGAGGACACGGCGAGCGCCATCGAGTACCAGTCCGGCGACATCGTGGGCCAGGCCGGCGTCGAGAGCCAGTACGAGAACCTCCTGCAGGGCATCCGCGGCGAGCAGACCGTCACGGTCGACTCGGTGGGCAACGTCACCGGCCAGGTGGGGGAGGTCCCGCCGCGCGCGGGCACCGACATCAAGCTCACGCTCGACCTGACCATCCAGCGCGCCTGCGAGGAGGGGCTCGCCTACGCCATCAACATCTCGCAGCAGGCGGGCTACGGCGAGGCGCGCAACGGCGCGTGCCTGTGCCTCGACTGCACCAACGGCGAGATCTTGGGCCTCGCGAGCGCGCCCACCTTCGACCCCTCGGTCTTCGTGGGCGGCGTCTCGTCGGACGTATGGGCCGAGCTCAACAGCGAGGAGAGCGGAAACCCGCTGCTCAACCGCGCGGTGAGCGGCCAGTACATGTCGGCCTCGACCATCAAGCCCTTCTCGGCCTTCGCCGGGCTCGAGTACGGCATCTACCCTGCGACGCGCACCACCACCTGCACCGGCTGGTGGACGGGCAACGGCGAGGAGTACGGCAAGTGGTGCTGGAACCACTCCGGCCACGGCACCCTGAACCTGCAGGGCGGCATCACCTGGTCGTGCGACCCGGTCTTCTACGACATGGGCAAGGACTTCTTCTACGACAAGGACCACCCCGAGGGCCTGCAGGAGATGTTCCGCCGCTGGGGCCTGGGCTCCAAGACCGGCGTGGACCTTCCCGCCGAGGCCGCGGGCCGCGTGCCCGACGCCGCGTGGAAGGACGAGCACTTCTCCGACTACTCCGAGCAGGATCGCGCCTGGAATCCCGGTGACATGACGAACATCGTCATCGGCCAGGGCGACATCCTGGTCACGCCGCTCCAGATGGCGACGGCCTACGCAGGCATCGCCATGGGCGGCCTCGAGCAGACGCCCCATATCCTGCTCTCCGCCGTCGCGCGCGACGGGAGCGGAGACGCCTACCTCTACAACGAGACGGGCACGAAGGAGCGGCTGACCGCGTCCATCAACTCCGAGGACGACCTCGCGCTCGTGAAGGCGGGCCTGCGCGGCGTCATCTACGAGGAGAGCCCCTCGTGCGCCGCGCACTTCAACAACCTCTCCGTGCTCGTCGAGGGCAAGTCGGGCACGGGCGAGCGCAACAACGAGGACCCCTACGCGTGGTTCATCGTCTACGCGCCCGCCGACGACCCCAAGTACGTCATCGCCTGCCTCCTCGAGGAGGGCGGCTTCGGCGCCTCGACGGCCATGTACGCGATCCGCCACGTCCTCGGCGTCATCTACGACGATCCCGACGACGTCCCCGTCACCACGACCGACCAGACCAGATAGGGAGGTGCATCCATGCCGGCCAAGCAGGGCGCCCAGGCGAGCAGCCTGAAGCACGTCAACAAGAAGATGAGCTCCTCCAGGAGCACGTTCCGCCAGCAGGTGCACCTGGGCGTGCTCGCGGCGTGGATCGGGCTCGTGGCCTACGGCACGCTCATCATCTGGTCGGCGTCGCTCACCAACCCCGAGGCCTCGTTCGCCCGGCACCTCCTCGGCATCGGCCTCGGCGCGGGGCTTGCCGTCGTGATGTGGAACCTCGACCTGTCGAACCTCGCCAACATGTCGAGCACGCTCATGGTCGTGGACATCGTGCTCATCTTCCTGCCGTATGTGCCGGGCCTCTCGGTCACGGCGATGGGCATGACCGGGTGGATCAAGATCCCGCTCATCGGCCTCAACTTCCAGCCGGTCGAGCTCGTGAAGGTGGTCACCATCTTCTACATGGCGGCGCTCGGCGCGCAGTACCACGGCAGCATCGACTCCGTGAAGGAGTACCTGAAGCTCTGCGGCATGCTCGCCGTGCCCTTCGTCTGCGTCATCATCCAGGGCGACCTGGGCTCGAGCCTCGTCGTGTTCGTCTCGGGCGCGATCATCATCATGATGAGCGGTGCGCGCAAGGAATGGGTCCTCGCCACGCTCGCGATCATCATCGGCCTCGTCTCGCTCATCCTGGCGACCGACTCGATCGTCGACGGCATCGTCGGCGACGAGAACTCGCTCATCCAGGACTACCAGATGAACCGCCTGCTCGTCTTCCTCGACCCCGAGTCGGACACCTCGAGCGCGGGCTACAACCTGCAGCAGTCGCTCATCGCCGTGGGCTCGGGCGGGTTTTTCGGCAAGGGGCTCGGCAACGCGACGCAGTCCGCGGCGGGCTTTCTGCCCGAGTCCCATACGGACTTCGTGTTCGCGCTTTTGAGCGAGACCTTCGGGTTCGCCGGCGCGTTCCTTTTGCTTTCGCTCTTCGCCCTGCTCATGTTCTCGACGATCCGCGTCGCCATCCGCTGCGAGTCGCTGTTCTACAAGCTCGTGTGCGTGGGGTTCGTGGGCATGTGGCTCTTCCAGATCTTCGAGAACATCGGCATGTGCATCGGGCTCATGCCCATCACCGGCATTCCGTTGCCGTTCATCAGCTTCGGATCGTCGTCCATGCTCGTGCAGTGCATGGTCATCGGTATCATCCAATCCATATGGCGTCGCCATGCGGCTCAGTGAGGTGTTGCAATGCGTATCCCCCTCGACATGTTCGCCCAGGCGCTCAAGGTGGGCGTCTCCACCAAGCGCGATTCCGACACGCCGGTGCGCGTGGCGGTCTACCTCGACCGGAGCGTGACGCCGTTTCTCGTCGAGACGGTCCGCGACGCGTTCGTGCCCGAGACCACCTCGGCGCTCGTGCGCGTGGAGCGCATCACCGAGAAGCCGCTCGAGCCGCGCGCCGACACCGATGTCGTGCTCGTGCTCTCCTGCGGGTCCGCGCGCCTCGAGGGGGCCGTGCGCGAGCTCCTCGTCGCCGGGGCGCCCGTGGCGGTCGTCGCCGAGTCGAGCGTGGAGGTGCCCTTCATCAAGGCCGATACGCCCATGCTCGGGCTCATCGCCGCGACAGATAAGACCTACCTGCTCGAGACGCTCGCCCGCTGGATCCTCGACCGCACGGAGAAGGACGTGGCCTTCGCCGCGAACTTCCCCTTCATGCGCATCGCCGCGGTCAACCGCATCGTGACGTCGTGCGCGCTCGCCAACATGGCGACCGGTGCGCTCGTGTTCATCCCGGGCGCCGACTTCCCGGTCATGACCGTCGCCCAGATCGGCATGGCGCTCAAGCTGAGCTCGATCTTCGGCTACCGGCTCGAGCCCGAGCGCGGCTACGAGGTCGCGGGCGTCATCGCCTGCGCGGTCGCGCTGCGCTCCGTGGCCCGCGGCGTCTGCCGCCTCATCCCGCACGGCTCCTTCATCGTGAAGGCCGCCATCGCCGCCGCGGGCACCTATGGCATGGGGTGCGCGCTCGCCGGCATCTACGGGCGCGGGGTCGACTACTCCGCGGCGAACGACGCCATCCGCTCGCTTCTCGGTCGCATCCGCGGGCACGCGGGCGCCGAGGGCGCCTCGGTCGCCGTCGCCCCGGCGCGCTAGGGGGCGCCTGTGCGTACCGTCTACGAAGATAGGTTCTCCGAGCTCGAGCTCCTGCTCGCGCAGGTCGAGAAGCCGAGCCGCTACCTCGACCACGAATGGGGCGCGCTCGCGGGCGGCGAGGCGTCCTACCGCGCCTGCCTCATCTACCCCGACACCTACGAGGTGGGCCTGCCCAACCAGGGCCTCGCGATTCTCTACAAGATCTTGAACGGCCAGGAGGGCATCGCGTGCGAGCGCGCCTACGTGCCCTGGGTCGATATGGCCGACCGCATGCGCGAGGCCGGTGTGCCCCTTCTCTCGCTCGAGGGCGCCGCGCCCGTCTCGTCCTTCGACGTGGTGGGCTTCCACGTCCCGCACGAGATGGCCTGCACCAACTACCTCGAGGCGCTCGACCTCGCGGGCATCCCGCTTCTTTCCGCCGAGCGCGGCGAGGACGACCCGCTCGTGATCGCGGGCGGGCCCTCGGTCTACAACCCCGAGCCCATCTGCGCCTTCTTCGACGCCATGCTCATCGGCGAGGGCGAGGAGTCCATCGTCGAGGTCTGCCGCGCGCACGAGCGACTGCGCGACGCGGGCGCCTCGCGCGCGGAGATCCTGCGCGAGCTCGCACGCATCCCCGGCACGTACGTGCCCTCGCTCTACGAGGTGTCGCACGAGGGCCCCTGCACCGAGCACGGCTACACCGTGCCGCGGGCGGGGGAGGACGTGCCCGAGGTCGTCTACAAGCGCGTGGTCGCCGACTTCGGCGCCACGGACCCCCTGAGCCAGACGGTGGTGCCCTACGCCGAGCTCGTGCACGACCGCCTCTCGATCGAGATCCTGCGCGGCTGCGCGCGCGGCTGCCGCTTCTGCCAGGCGGGCATGACCTACCGCCCCGTGCGCGAGCGCACGCCCGACCAGATCGTCGCGGCGGTGACGCGCGGCCTCGAGCGCACGGGCTACGACGAGGTCTCGCTCACCTCGCTCTCCACGACCGACCACTCCTGCTGCGCGCAGGTGCTCCGCCGCCTCAACCGGGGCCTCGCCGACACGGGCATCTCGGTCTCGATCCCCTCGCAGCGCCTCGACTCCTTCGGGGTGGACATGGCGCTCGAGGTGGCGGGCGAGAAGAAGGGCGGCCTCACCTTCGCGCCCGAGGCGGGCAGCCAGCGCCTGCGCGACGTCATCAACAAGAACGTCACCGAGGACGACCTCGAGCGCGCCGCGCGCGCGGCCTTCGGGGCCGGATGGCGCCGCATCAAGCTCTACTTCATGATGGGGCTGCCCGGCGAGCGCGACGAGGACATCGTCGCCATCGCGAACCTCGCCGATCGCGTCGTCGACATCGCGCACGAGGTCGTCCCCAAGGGCCAGCGCGGCGGCATCTCTGTCTCCGTCTCGGTCTCGGTCTTCATCCCCAAGGCGCACACGCCGTTCCAGTGGTGCGGCCAGCTCGACGACGCCGAGGTGCGCCGCCGCCAGCAGCTCCTCGTCGACAGCGTGCGCAGCCGCCAGGTGCGCGTCCACTACCACGACGCGTCGACCTCGCTCATCGAGGCGGCGCTCTCGCGCGCCGGCCGCGACCTCACGCCCGTCATCATGGGCGCCTGGCGCCGGGGCGCGCGCTTCGATGCCTGGACCGAGCAGTTCTCGCTCGAGCGCTGGCTCGATGCCGCCGAGGAGGCGGGCATGGACCTGCGCCGCATCGCGACCGAGCCCTTCGAGCTCTCGTGGCGCCTCCCCTGGGAGCACGTGAGCCCGGGCGAGTCCCGCGGGTTCCTCGAGCGCGAGTGGCGCCGCGCGCTCGCGGGAGAGACCACCGCGGACTGCACGCGCGCCTCGTGCACGGGCTGCGGGATCTGCCCCACGCTCGGCGCCTCGAACGTTCTGGCAGGTGATCGATCATGAGCGAGCAGTGCCTGTTCAGGCTCCGCGGGCGCTACGTAAAGGAGGGGCGGCTGAGGTACCTCGGCCACCTCGAGGTCATGCACACCATCGAGCGCTCCGTGCGCCGCGCGGGGCTGCCCTATGCGGTCACGCAGGGCTTCTCGCCCCACCTGCGCGCCGGCTTCTCGGCGGCGCTGCCGGTGGGCACGGGCTCGTCGTGCGAGTGGTACGACCTCTTCATGACCGAGCTCGTCCCGGCACCCGAGGCGCTCGCACGGCTCGCGGCGGCGACGCCAGTCGGCCTCGCGCCCCAAGAGGCCGGCTACGTCGACGTGCGCGCGGCGGCCCTCACGGCCTTCATCACGCGTGCCGACTACGCCATCGCGCTCACGCCGTGCGCGGGCGGGGGCGTCTCGGCGGACGAGCTCACCCGCGCGCTCGAGGTCGTCCGCGCCCGCGGCGAGATCCCCTACCTGCGCGGCCGCAAGACCAAGCGGCTCGACCTCGCGCGCACGCTCACGGGCTTCGCCGTGCACCCCGACGCCGCCACCGGCGACCTTGTGCTCGAGCTCGAGACCTACCTGGACAACGAGGGCGCGCTCAGGCCCGAGATCCTCCTCGCCGCCCTCGACGCCGAGCTCCGCGGCGAGCCGGACGTCCCGATCGAGTCCACGGGGATCCAGGACCTCGTCCGCTTCGAGCGCTACCGCGTGGACCGCGTCGCGCAGTACGGACTCGACGAGCGGGGCGGGCACGTCCCGCCGCTCTGATGCGGGGCGGCAAGGCAGGTTGCGGAGACTCTGCGAATATCTGTTGACGGGGTTTCGACCTGCTGCTACTATATTCGGCTGTTGCACTACCAGATGCATGAAGGGCTATCAAATGTACGCAATCGTTTCAACCGGCGGCAAGCAGTACAAGGTCGCGCAGGATGATGTGATTACCGTCGAGAAGATCGAGGGCGAGGTCGGCTCCAAGGTCGAGCTTCCCGTCATCTTCCTGAACGACGGCAAGAAGATCGTCACCGACGCCGCTAAGCTTGCCAAGGCCAAGGTCACGGCTGAGATCGTCGACCAGTTCAAGGGCGAGAAGCAGCTTGTCTTCAAGTTCAAGAAGCGCAAGCGCTACCGTCGCCTCAAGGGTCACCGCCAGCAGCTCACCAAGGTGAAGATCACCAAGGTGCAGGCTACGTCGCGCGCCGCCCGCAAGACCACCAAGGAAGCGGAGGCTCCGGCCGAGGCTCCCGTAGCCGAGTAGCGCACTCAGAGAGAGTAGGTACGAGACATGGCACACAAAAAAGGACTCGGTTCCTCCCGTAATGGCCGCGACTCGCGCGGTCAGCGTCTTGGCTGCAAGCGTTTCGGCGGCCAGTCCGTCACTGCGGGCACGATTCTCGTCCGCCAGCACGGCACCCACATCCACCCGGGTGATAACGTCGGTCGCGGCAAGGACGATACGCTGTTCGCCCTCATCGACGGTACGGTCGAGTACAAGCGCGGTATCAAGCATCGCGTGAGCGTGCGTCCGTTCGCCAACGCATAGCAGACCCTTCATACCATGCATATGCGGGAGGCCCTCGTTTGCTTCGGGGGTCTCCCGTTTTTTGAAAGCGAGGAGCGAGATGGCACAGTTCACCGATATCTGTCGCATCAACGTGAAGGGCGGTGACGGCGGCGCCGGCTGCATGTCGTTCAGGCGCGAGGCCCACGTCCCCAAGGGCGGCCCCGACGGCGGCGACGGCGGGCGCGGCGGCAACGTCGTCATCAAGGCCGACGCGCAGCTCTCCTCGCTCATCGACTACCGCTACAAGCACCATTTCCGCGCCGAGCGCGGCACGCACGGCAAGGGCGCCCGCAAGGACGGCCGCGCCGGCGAGGACCTCGTGCTCAAGGTGCCCATGGGCACGGTCGTGCGCGAGCTCGACCCCGAGACGCAGGAGCCCCTGTACGAGATCGCCGACCTCACGCACGACGGCGAGCAGGTCGTCGTGGCGCCCGGCGGCCAGGGGGGCCTCGGCAACACGCACTTCGTCTCGTCGGTGCGCCGCGCGCCGGCTTTCGCCCAGCTCGGCGAACCCGCGCAGGAGCACTGGATCGAGCTCGAGATGAAGCTCATGGCCGACGCCGCCCTCGTGGGCCTGCCGTCGGTGGGCAAGAGCTCGCTCATCGCCCGCATGAGCGCCGCCCGGCCCAAGATCGCCGACTACCCCTTCACGACCCTCGTGCCCAACCTCGGCATGGTGCGGGCGGGGGAGTACTCCTACGTCGTCGCCGACGTCCCCGGCCTCATCGAGGGCGCGAGCGAGGGCAAGGGGCTGGGGCACCAGTTCCTGCGCCACATCGAGCGCACCGCGCTCATCATGCACGTCGTGGACATCACGGGCGGCTTCGAGGGGCGCGACCCCGTGGAGGACTACCGCGTGATCAACGAGGAGCTCCGCAGGTACGCCGTCGACCTCGCCGAGCGCCCGCAGATCGTCGTCGCGAACAAGTGCGATGTGACGGGCACGGCGGAGCGCATCGCGCGGCTGAAGGAGGCCGTGCTCGCCGACGGGCACCGCTTCTTCGCCGTCTCGGCGGTCACGGGCGCCGGGATGAACACGCTCATGCTCGCCTGCGGCGAGGCCGTGGCCGAGCTCCGCAGCGAGCTTGCGAGCGACGTCGCGCCGGTGGTCTACGACGAGCGCTGGGAGCGCCGCCGCCGCGAGCGCGAGGCGCGCTTCAGCGTGGTCCAGGAGGAGCCCGGCGTGTTCCGCGTCATCGGCACGCAGGTCGAGCGCCTCGTGGTCCAGACCGACTGGGAGAACGAGGAGGCCATCCTCTACCTGCAGCACCGCTTCAGCCGCATGGGCGTCGACGACGCGCTCGAGGCCGCCGGCTGCCGCGCGGGCGACGAGGTGCGCATCGTGGGCCGCGCCTTCGACTACGAGGGCGCCGAGGAGTTCGATGACGGTGAGGACCTCGCCATCGAGGCCGATGCCGTGGCCGCGGACGGCTCCGATGGCGTTGACGCCCCCGAGGAGGGTGTTGCCGTCGAGGCCGCGCCGCCCGCAGCCGATGGGGGAGCTGATATCGATGGATGAGCGCGTGGCGCTGGGGCTCCCCGCGCTCGGTGAGGACGCCGGCAGGACCTACCGCCTAGGCATCATGGGCGGGACCTTCGACCCCATCCACTACGGGCACCTGGTCACCGCCGAGCAGGCCCGCGAGGCGCTCGCGCTCGACCTGGTGCTCTTCATGCCCGCGGGCTCGCCCGCGTTCAAGCTCGACAAGCGCGTGACGCGCGCCGAGGACCGCTACGCCATGACGGTGCTCGCCACCGCGGCGAACGACGCGTTCTACGCGAGCCGCTTCGAGATCGACCGGCCGGGGGTCACCTACACGGTCGACACGCTGCGGATGCTCCGCAGCCACTACCCGGATAACGTCGAGCTCTACTTCATCACGGGCGCCGACGCCATCCTGGACATCGTCTCGTGGCACGACGCTGCCGAGATCGCCGAGCTCGCCACGCTCATCGCGGCCTCGCGCCCGGGGTACGATATCGCGCAGGCGCGCATGCGCATCGCGGCGGCGGGCATCCCCTTCGACGTTCGCTACATCGAGATCCCCGCGCTCGCGATCAGCTCGACCAACATCCGCCAGCGCGTCGCCAGCGGCAAGAGCGCTCGGTACCTCACCTCCGAGTCGGTCCTGGGCTTCATCCGCAAGAACGGGCTCTACCGCGACGAGCTCGCGGCCATCCACCACAGGGAGGAGATCGCCGATGGAGACGCATGAGGTATCGGTGAGCGCCGAGCTCGGGTTCACGGGCGCGGAGCTTACGGCTCTCGAGCGCATCGAGGGGCTGCTCGCCGTGCGCATGAAGGAGAAGCCCCGGCGCCATGTCCACTCGCTCGGCGTCGCCCGCACGGCGGTGGGGCTCGCGCGCACCTATGGCGTGGACGCCTTCGATGCCGCGGCGGCGGGGTTCCTCCACGACTGGGACAAGGTCGTCGAGGATGGCGAGCTCGTGGCCCGCGCGGTGCGCTACCGCATCCCCATCGAGGGGTCGCCCGCGCTCGCCGCGCCGCTGCTCCACGGGCCTGTCGCCGCGCGCGAGCTGCCCGAGCTCTTCCCCGAGCTCGACCGCGCGGTCTTCCAGGCGATCGACAGGCACACGGTGGGCGCCCTCGACATGGGGCCGCTCGACATGGTGGTCTTCGTGGCCGACGCCATCGAGCCCGGGAGGCGCGGCAGCTACGCCGACGACCTCCGCGCGCTCGTGGGCGAGGTCGACCTCGAGCGGCTCTTCTTCACCTGCTTCGCGCAGGGGCTCGTCTACGTCATCGGCGGCGGCCGCTACCTGTACCCCACGGCACTTCCCATCTACAACCGCTACGCGCTCGCGCAGAAGCGCTAGGACCGACCAGAAAGGCAGACCATGGCAAACGATATCGAGATCCTGAACGACGCCGCCGACGAGGCGCTTGAGGCCGCGGCCCCCGCGCACGAGGACTCCGTGGCATCCGTCGAGCGCAGCGCCGCCTCGCTCTCCTCTGCGGGCGTCTCCGCCCGTGAGGTCGCGCGCGTCGCGGCCGAGGCGATGTCCGCCAAGAAGGCCGAGGACATCGTCGTCCTCGACCTGACCGAGCTCTCCGACGTCTGCGACTACTTCGTGATCGCCACGGGCGCCAACAACCGCCAGGTCGACACCCTCGTCGACGAGGTAGAGGAGAAGGTCGCCACGAGCTGTTGCGAGCACCCGTTCTCCATCGAGGGCCGCGACCAGCGCACCTGGATCCTCATGGACTACGGCTCGGTCCTCGTGCACGTGTTCACGCCCGAGGCGCGCTCGTACTACCGCCTGGAGAAGCTCTGGGGCGCCGCGCCCGCACTCGAGCTCGACCTCGACTAAGAACGAGCCGGTGGGGGGCACGGGCGGCATAGGCGGCCTCGAGGGGCTCTTCGGGGCATGGGAGGGGTCGGCGATCGGCCTCATGGACCTCGACGCGTTCTTCGCGAGCGTCGAGCAGCTCGACCATCCCGAATGGCGCGGCAAGCCCGTCATCGTGGGCGGTGCGGCCGACGAGCGCGGCGTGGTGTCGACGGCCTCCTACGAGGCCCGCACCTATGGCGTGCATTCGGCGATGCCGTCCGCGCAGGCGCGCCGGCTCTGCCCCGACGCGATCTGGACACATGGGCACTTCGACCGCTACCGCGAGATGAGCGCCCAGGTCATGGCCATCCTCGCCGACGAGACGCCCTACGTCGACCAGGTCTCGATCGACGAGGCGTTCTTCGACGTGACGCCCGGCCGCTTCGCCCGCGAGAGCCCCGTCGCCATCGCGCAGCGGATTGCGCGGCGCGTGAGCGAGCTCGGCATCACGTGCTCGATCGGGCTCGGCACGAGCAAGACGGTCGCCAAGATCGCGAGCGACCGCGACAAGCCGCGCGGGCTCACCGTGGTGCTACCCGGTACGGAGGAGAGCTTCCTCGCCCCGTTGCCGGTGCGCGCGATGAGCGGGATCGGGAAGAGCGCCGAGGCGGCGCTCAAGAAGGCCGGCATCCACACCCTGGGCCAGCTCGCCGAGGCGCCCCGCGGGGTGCTCGGCGCGGTCTTCGGGGTGAACGGCGAGCAGATGCGCCTGCGCGCCCGCGGGCTCGAGGCGAGCGCCGTCACCGCGGTGGACGTCGAGGACGAGGTCAAGTCGGTGAGCAACGAGCGCACGTTCGCGCGCGACCTCACTGACCGGCGCGACGTCGACGCGGCCCTGCACCTTCTGGGGGAGACCGTGGGCAGGCGCCTTCGGCGCCGCGGGCTCGCCGGCAGGACCGTCACCGTCAAGATCAAGTTCTCCTACGGCGAGGGCCGCACCATCCAGCGCAAGCTCGCGCGCCCCACCGACGACGAGAACATCTTCGTCGAGGCCGCCCTCGGCCTCATGGACGAGGTCTGGCGCGAGGGCATGCACATCCGCCTGCTCGGCATCGGCGTGAGCGACTTCAAGGCCGCCTCCGGTATCCAGACCGATCTCTTCTGCGAGGTCGACGAGCGCGGCGCCGTCGCAAGCGACCGGCGCGACCTCTCCGTCGCGGTCGACCGCGTGCGCGAGCGCTTCGGCGACGCGTCGGTGGGCTTCGGCCGCGCGGCGCGTTTCGGCGAGGACCTGGTCCGCGCCGACAAGTTCCTGAACCAGAACAAGCCCGCAAAGTGACCCTGCGCGCGGGGGAGGCGCAGCTGTCGCGATTTGCGCATTGTTCGCGCGGCGCCTTGCAATCGCGGAAATCTTGCGTAATATGTGGAGGTGCCTGCGGAACTACCGAAGAAGTTGGCGGCTGCCACTTCACCTGCTCCATCCGTTGGCGTATCATTACAACCTGTTTGTCCGTAAGCGCAGCATCATGCTGCATGGTTGGAGGAGTTTTCATTGGCAGTCAAGATTCGCCTTGCCCGTCACGGCTCTAAGAAGCGTCCGTACTACCGCATCGTCGTCGCCAACTCGCGCTCGCCGCGCGACGGCCGCTTCATCGAGGAGGTCGGCCGCTACAACCCGCTGACCTCTCCCAAGACGATCAGCCTCGACCTCGAGAAGATCGCCGAGTGGCAGGCCAAGGGCGCCCAGCCCACCGACGCCGTCAAGGCGCTCATGAAGGCCGCCGAGGAGGGCCCGAAGACCGAGACCGAGGTCAAGAAGTCCAAGAAGCAGCTCGCCAAGGAAGCCGAGGCCGCCAAGGCCGCCGCTGAGGTCGAGGCCGCCGAGTCCACCGAGGAGTAGGCGCTGTGGCCGAGGAGCTGGCGGCTTCCGCCGCAACCGAGGCCGAGCTCTCCGATCGCATCGCCGATCTGGTTGAGTACCTCGTCTTGAGCATCGTCGACGATACCGACTCCGTGAGCCTCGAGGTGATCGACGGCGAGCGCTCGTCGGTCATCGAGATCACGGTCGCCGAGGCCGACGTGGCCAAGGTCATCGGCCGTCGCGGCAGGACCATCAAGGCTATCCGCACGCTCGCCCGCGCCCTGGCTGCCCGTCTGGGCACCGCGGTCGAGGTCGAGATCCTCGGGTAGCACGTTGACGGTACGCTATCGAAACATAGCCCGTGTGGTCAGGACCCACGGGAAAGCGGGGGAGGTCGTCGCACTGCCGGTGCGGGGCCTTCCCCCTCTTATGGAGCCCGGCCTCGCCGTCGCGCTCACCCCGCCCGCGCTCGACCGCGAGCGCTTCACGGTCATCGAGGCGGTCGAGGAGGCGCTGTCGGGCTATCGCATCGCGCTTGAGGGCGTGGACGACCTGAACGCCTCCGAGGGCATCGTGGGCTGCTACCTGCTCGCCTGCGAGGACGATCTCGACCTGGGCGCCCTCGACGTCGCGTGGGACGACCTCATCGGCCGCGCGGTCGTCGACGAGCGCTTCGGCGCGCTCGGCACCATCGCCGAGGTCATCGAGACGCCCGCGAACGACGTGTGGTCCGTTGAGGGCGCCTATGGAGCGGTCCTTCTGCCCGTCATCGACGAGGTGGTGCTCGACCTGCCCGAGGAGGGCCCCATACGGGTCCGCGCGCTCGACGGCCTCATCGATGCCGAGCCGTCTTCCGGCGCAAGTGCGGCGGGGGAGGCCTAGATGCTCATCGAGACGCTCTCGGTCTTCCCGGAGATGTTCGAGCCGGTCATGTCCACCTCGATCCTGGGGCGGGCGCGCGCGGCGGGCATCTTCGACTTCCGTGCCCACGACCTGCGCGACTGGACGCACGACCGCCACCGCACCGTCGATGACGCGCCGTTCGGCGGCGGGCAGGGCATGCTCATGAAGGCCCCGCCGATCTTCGAGGCCGTGCGCGCCATCTCGGCTGCGGGCCCGCGGCCGCACGTGGTCTTCTTCACGCCCTGCGGCGAGCCCTTCAGGCAGCGGATTGCCGAGCGGCTGGCCGGCTGCGAGCGGCTGCTCTTCGTCTGCGGGCGCTACGAGGGCATGGACGAGCGGGCCTACGAGCTCGCCGACGAGCGCCTCTCCATCGGCGACTACGTGCTCACCGGCGGCGAGCTCGCCGCCATGGTCGTGACCGACGCCGTCGTGCGGCTGCTCCCTGGCGCGCTCGGCGACGAGCTGAGCTCTGTGGACGAGTCCTTCGCGACCGGCGAGGGCGGCGGCCTTCTGGAGTACGCGCAGTACACGCGCCCGGCCGACTTCGAGGGCCACGGCGTGCCCCCGGTGCTGCTCTCCGGCGACCACGCGAAGGTCGCCCGCTGGCGCCGGCGCGACGCCATCGAGCGCACGTGCCGCTGGCGCCCGGACCTCATCGCTACAGCCGAGCTCACGGCCGAGGAGCGCGCCTATGCGGAGGAGCTCATCTCGCGCTACCATGGTGAGGAACCGACAGAGTAGGAGCGATTCGTGGTACCCCATCTCCATTCCATCGTGCGAGGCGCGCTCGAGTGGCTGCTGACGCTCGTTCTGGTCCTCGCGTTCTTCATCTTCCTGCGCACCTTCGTGGTGGAGCCCTACCGCGTGCCCACGGGATCCATGGAATCGACCATCGAGGTCGGCGACCAGGTGATCGCGCAGAAGGTCACGCTCAACGCCGGCATGGGCGTCCAGGCGGGCGACATCGTGGTCTTCCACAACCCCGACGGCGACTCCGACCACGACATTCTGGTCAAGCGCGTGATCGCCACCGCGGGCCAGACGGTCGACTTCGAGGACGGCCGCGTGGTCGTCGACGGCGTGCCGCTCGACGAGGACTACGCGCAGGGCTCGTCCTACCCGCTCGCCAACCAGGCCGAGGGCGTTTCGGTGGGCTACCCCTTCACCGTGCCCGAGGGCTGCGTGTGGGTCATGGGCGACAACCGTGAGAACTCCGCCGACTCGCGCTACTTCGGCGCCGTGTCCGAGGACGACCTCATCGCCGTCGTCGTCTTCCGCTACTGGCCGCTCAACCGCATCGGCGCGGTCTAGCCGGTTAACAGAGCGGTTCTTGCGCCGAGAGCCGCGCGCATCCGCTACCATAGTCACCATATGTATCACGATGAGGAGGAGGTCGAGCATCTGATGGATGCCACGACGCGTACCTTCCAGGACATCATCCTGGGATTGCAGCGCTACTGGGGGAGCCAGGGCTGCGTCATCATGCAGCCGTACGACTCCGAGGTCGGCGCCGGCACGTTCCACACCGCCACGGCCCTGCGCTCGCTCGGTCCCGCCGCCTGGCGCACCTGCTACGCGCAGCCGTGCCGCCGTCCGGCCGACGGCCGCTACGGCGAGAACCCCAACCGCATGCAGCACTACTACCAGTTCCAGGTGCTGCTCAAGCCTTCCCCGGCCGACAGCCAGGAGCTCTACCTCGATTCGCTCAAGGCCATCGGCCTCGACCCGGCCGACCACGACATCCGCTTCGTCGAGGACGACTGGGAGAGCCCCACGCTCGGTGCCTGGGGCCTTGGCTGGGAGGTCTGGCTGAACGGCATGGAGGTCACCCAGTTCACCTACTTCCAGCAGGTGGGCGGCATCGAGGTCGACCCCGTGCCCGTCGAGATCACCTACGGCCTCGAGCGCCTCGCGATGTACATCCAGGGCGTGAGCTCCGTCTACGACCTCGTGTGGAGCTATCTGCCCGACGGCACGCCCATGACCTACGGCGACGTGTTCCTCGAGAACGAGCGCGAGTTCTCGGCCTACAACTTCGAGGTGGCCGACGTCGAGCTCATGCGCCAGAAGTTCGACGACTACGAGGCCGAGTGCCACTCCTGCCTCGACGCGCGCCTGCCCCTGCCGGCGTACGACTGCGTCATGAAGTGCAGCCATGCCTTCAACATCCTCGACGCGCGCGGCGCGCTCTCCGCCGTCGAGCGCGCCAACTACATCCTGCGCGTGCGCACGGTCGCCAAAGCGTGCTGCGAGGCCTACCTCGCCGAGGTCGCCGGCGAGCGCGCTGACGCCTGCGAAGGGGAGGTGGCGTAAGATGGCCGATACCCGCGATTTCCTGTTCGAGATCGGGTGCGAGGAGATGCCCTCGGCACCGCTCATGAACGCCGTGAAGCAGCTCGGGCCCATGGTCGAGCGCGGCCTTGACGAGGCGGGCCTCGCCCACGGGGAGGTGCGCGTGCTCTCCACGCCGCGCCGCCTGGCCGTGATCGTCGACGCCGTCGCGACCGCGACCGATGAGGTGCACGAGGTGCGCCGCGGCCCCGCCGCCGAGATCGCCTTCGACGGCACGGGCGCGCCCACCAAGGCCGCCGAGGGCTTCGCCCGCAAGTTCGGCATGACCGCCGCCGAGCTCACGCGCCGCGCGGACACCGACGGCCGCGAGTACGTCTTCGCCGAGAAGAGCGTCCCCTCGCAGCCCGCGGCGCCGCTGCTCGCTGCTCTCTGCGAGAAGACCATCGCCGGCCTGCAGTGGCCCAACTACCGCAGCCAGCGCTGGGGCTCCACGCACGAGACGTTCGTGCGCCCCATCCGCTGGATCTGCGCGCTTCTGGGCGGCGACGTCGTGCCGGTGCGCTATGCCGACGTGGTCTCCGGCAACACCACGCGCGGCCACCGCGTCCTGGGCCCCGGCGAGCACGCGGTCGCCGAGCCCGCCGTCTACGAGCAGGTCCTCGAGGCCGCGGGCGTCCTTTCCGAGGAGCGCCGGCGCGCCGTGATCGCGGAGGGCATCGAGCGCATCGAGGCCGAGCGCGGCGGCGCGCACGTGGACACGCCCAAGAAGGTGCTCGACGAGGTCGTGAACCTCTGCGAGTGGCCGACGGTGCTCGTGGGCGCCTTCGACGAGGAGTTCCTCAATGTCCCGCATGAGATCATCTGCGAGTCCATGCTCTCCAACCAGCGCTACTTCCCGATCTACGACGCCACGGGCGCGCTCACGCGCGAGTTCGTGGTCGTGGGCAACGGCAAGCCCGAGAACGCGGCGCGCATCGTCGACGGCAACGAGCGCGTGGTCCGCGCCCGCCTCTACGACGCGAAGTTCTTCTACGACGAGGACCTGAAGGTCCCGCTCGAGGAGTTCCGCGGCCGCCTCGCGCAGGTGGGCTTCCAGGAGAAGCTCGGCAACGTGCTCCAGAAGAGCGAGCGCATCGAGGAGCTCGCGGGCGAGATCGCCCGCGCCGCGGGCTGCGACGCGATCGTGAGCGCCGACGCCATTCGTGCGGCGCACCTCTGCAAGGCCGACCTCGTCTCGAGCGCGGTCATCGAGTTCACGAGCCAGCAGGGCGTCATGGGCGGCTACTACGCGCTCGCCGCCGGCGAGCACGAGGCCGTGGCCCACGCGATCCGCGACCATTACCGCCCGCGCTTCGCCGGCGACTCCCTGCCCAAGGGCATCGAGGGCTGCGTCGTCGCCGTGGCCGACAAGCTCGACACCATCGCGGGCATGTTCGCCATCGGCGAGCCGCCCACCGGCTCCAAGGACCCCTTCGCGCTGCGCCGGAGCGCCATCGGCGTGCTGAACATCCTGCGCGACCGCCTGAAGTGCGGCTACGAGGACCTCGTCGGCGCCGCGCTTCGCGCCTACGCCGCCCAGGGCATCGAGTTCGACCATAACGAGGTCGCCTCCGCCGTGTGCGCCTTCATCAAGGGCCGCATGGAGCAGATCGCCCGCGACGAGCGCATCTCGCCTGACACCGTGTCCGCCGTCTCGCAGGGCTCCGTAGTGACGCCCGTCGACTACCTCGCGCTCGCGCATGCCCTCGAGGACGCCCGCGCGCATGACCCCGAGGCGTTCGAGAACCTCGCCACCGCCTACGCCCGTGCGAGCCACCTCGCCGACGCCGAGCTCGGCGATACGATCGACGAGACGCTGCTCGGCGACGCCGAGCGCGCGCTCCTCGACGCGACCGCGACCGCCCGCGCGAGCGTGGACGACGCGCTCGCCGCCAAGGACTTCACCGGCGTGATCGCGGCGCTGGCGGCGCTCCGCGAGCCCATCGACCGCTTCTTCGACGACGTGCTCGTCATGGACGACGACGAGGCGCTGCGCACCAACCGCCTGCGCCTGCTCAACCGCTTCGCCTCCGTCTTCGACGGGGTCGCTAACATCGGCGAGCTCGCCCGCAAGAAGTAGGCGCGCCCATCATGGACCGCTCGGACGCCCCGGTTCCCGCTTGCGCAGGGGCCGGGGCGTCCTGCCGTTTCCCGTGCCGCACCGCACGGTCCTGACCAGGGAGGTACCCATGGAAGCCCGGCCCACCATCCACGTGGTCTCTGACGCCCTCGGCGACACCGCCTGCGAGGTCGTCCTCGCGGCGGCGGGCCAGTTCGCCCCCGGCACCTTCGAGATCGTGCGCCTTCCCAAGGTGGAGGAGGCCTCGCAGGTCGAGGCCCATCTCGCGCGCCACGGCGTCCCGGGGCGCCCCGCGGCCGTCTTCCATACGATCGTGGGGCCCGAGCTCCGCGGTGCCGTCTGCGGGCTCCTCGACGAGCTCGGCGTTCCCGGCATCGACCTCATGGGGCCGGCACTCGGGCTGCTCGCGCGCCTGAGCGGCGCGGAGCCGCTCGGTATCCCCGGCGTCATCCACCAGACGGACGAGCGCTACTTCCACCGCATCTCCTGCATGGAGTTCACGCTCGAGCACGACGACGGCGCGGGCGCCGAGGACCTCACCCAGGCGGACATCGTCCTCATCGGCGTGTCGCGCACGTCCAAGACCCCGCTCTCCATGTATCTGGCGCTCCAGGGCTACCGCGTGGCGAACATTCCGCTCGTCCCCGGCGTCGAGCCGCCGCGCGAGCTCTTCGACGTCGACCCTGCCCGCGTCTTCGGGCTGCTCTCCACGACCGAGGTCATCGCGAGCCGCCGCACCGAGCGGCTGGAGGGCCCGCTCGCCCGCGCCGTCGCGCCGAGCTACGCCGACCCGGAGCATATCGCCCGCGAGCTCGAGAGCGCGCACGCGCTCATGCGCCGGATCGGCTGCTTCGTGGTGCGCACCGACGGCAAGGCCATCGAGGAGTCCGCGGCAGAGATCTCCGCCCGTCTCGAGCGCATCCTCGCCGCCCGCGCCCGCAGGGCCGCCCGATAGGTGGTATCGGTATCCTGATGCCACCCAAAATGGTAGGTAATATGGCAGACTGCTACATAGACCCTCCATAAGCAGGCAATCTTTCTGAAAAGAACTACACGGAGACTCCATTCATCCTACCGTTTAAGCCCCCGAATCCCCCGTCGACGGGTGCACACATCCTCTGCGGAGCGCGGGCGCCGTCGCTCCCTATAGTTTCCCCATACCCGCCGACCGGCGGGACATCGTATAGCGATCGCAGCATGGGGCTGCCGAAAGGGGGAGTATCGTGAGCGATGTGAAACGGGTGTACCGGTTCGGATGCGATGCCGAGGGGAGGGATGTGACCGAGGGCTCGGCGCGCATGAACTACGTGCTCGGCGGCAAGGGCGCGAACCTCGCCGAGATGTGCCGTCTGGGGCTGCCCGTCCCGGGCGGCTTCACCATCACGTGCCAGACCTGCGTCGAGTATTCGGGTGCCGGCGACGTCTGGCCCGCGGGCGCCTTGGACGAGATCGAGGAGGCGACCTGCGACCTCGAGCGCCGAGCGGGCCGGCGCCTCGGCGACGCCGAGGACCCGCTTCTGGTCTCCGTGCGCTCCGGCGCGCCGTTCTCGATGCCCGGCATGATGGACACCGTGCTGAACCTCGGCCTCACGGACGAGGCGGCATCCGGCCTCATCAAGCAGACCGGCGACCCTCACTTCGTCTGGGACTCCTACCGCCGCTTCATCCAGATGTTCTCCGACGTGGTCATGGGCGTCGACGCCGACCTCTTCGAGAACGCTCTCACCGAGAAGCGCCTCGTCGCGGGCGTGAAGAGCGACGCCGAGCTCTCCGCCGACGACCTCTTCGAGCTCGTGGGCGAGTTCAAGGAGATCTTCCGCGCCAACGTTTCCGCCGCCGAGCACCCCGAGCTCGTCGTGGACGGGACGGTGCGCTTCCCCCAGGACCCCGCCGTCCAGCTCCGCCTCGCGATCGAGGCCGTGTTCGGCAGCTGGATGAACGAGCGCGCCTGCCTCTACCGCAAGCGCAACGCCATCCCCGATGACCTGGGTACCGCCGTGAACGTGCAGGCCATGGCCTACGGCAACAAGGGCGAGACCTCGGCGACCGGCGTCGCCTTCACGCGCGACCCCGCCAACGGCGCCAACGTGCGCTACGGCGACTTCCTCATCAACGCGCAGGGCGAGGACGTCGTCGCCGGCATCCGCAACACGCAGCCCATCCAGGAGATGGGGAGCTACCCCGCGCTCGCCGAGGCGGCGCGCGACCTCGAGCGCATCTTCCAGATCCTCGAGGGCCACTACCGCGACATGTGCGACATCGAGTTCACCATCGAGCAGGGCAAGCTCTGGATGCTCCAGACCCGCGTGGGCAAGCGCACGGCGACGGCGGCCCTGCGCATCGCCATAGACATGGTCGAGGAGGGCCTCATCGACCGCGAGACGGCGGTGCGCCGCATCGACCCCGCCCAGCTCGACCAGCTGCTCCATCCCCAGTTCGACACCGAGGCCGCGCCCGAGGTGCTCGCCCGCGGTCTCAATGCGAGCCCCGGCGCCGCGGTGGGCGAGATCGTCTTCAGCTCCGATGACGCGGTGCGCCGCGCCGCCGAGGGCGTGCCCGTGGTGCTCGTCCGTTGGGAGACCAACCCCGACGACCTCAAGGGCATGGTCGCGGCCGAGGGCATCCTCACGAGCCACGGCGGCAAGACGAGCCACGCCGCCGTCATCGCCCGCGGCATGGGCACCCCGTGCGTCTGCGGCGTCGAGGCCTTCCGCATCGACGCGGCCGCCAAGGAGGTGCGCGTGGAGGGGACGGACCTCGTGCTGCACGAGGGCGACACCATCTCCATCGACGGCACCGAGGGCATCGTGGTCGCGGGCGCGGTGCCGCTCAAGCGCGCCGAGCTCACAGGCGACCTCGAGACCATCCTCGGATGGGCCGACGAGATCCGCCTGCGCCCGGGCGCGAGCCACCCGTTCCACGTGCGCGTGAACGCCGACAACCCCGAGGACGCCGAGCTCGCGCTCGGGTTCGGCGCCGAGGCCATCGGACTCTGCCGCACGGAGCACATGTTCCTCGGCGAGCGCAAGGAGATCATCCAGTCCTTCATCCTCTCCGACGACGCCGAGACGCGCGAGCGCGCGCTCTCGGAGCTCCTCGGCGTGCAGCGCGACGACTTCCTCAAGATGTTTCGGACCATGGACGGCCGCGACGTGGTCGTGCGCCTCATCGACCCGCCGCTCCACGAGTTCCTCGACGACCCGCGCGCCCTCGAGGTCGCCATCGAGCGCCGCGCCGACGAGGGCGCGCCCGCCTCGGAGCTCGATGCGCTCAAGGCGCGCTTGCGCCGCATCGACGGCATGGCCGAGATGAACCCCATGCTCGGCCTGCGCGGCGTGCGCCTCTCCTTCGTCTTCCCGGAGCTCCCGCTCATGCAGGTGCGCGCCATCGCGAGCGCCGCGGCGCAGCTCATCCGCGACGAGCATCTCGCGCCCCGGCCCGAGGTCATGGTGCCTTTGGTCTCGCTCGAGGCCGAGCAGGTGCAGATGCGCGCCGTCTGCGAGCAGGTGATCGAGGAGGTCGCCCGCGAGTACGGTGTCGCGCTTGACATCCCGGTGGGCACCATGCTCGAGCTGCCGCGCGCCTGCCTCACGGCCGACGCCATCGCGGCGCACGCCGACTTCTTCTGCTTCGGCACGAACGACCTCACGCAGACGACCTTCGGGTTCTCGCGCGACGACGCGGAGTCCAAGTTCATCCCCATCTACCTGCACAGGAAGCTCCTCGCGAGCAACCCGTTCGAGACCATCGACCAAGCGGTGCTCGAGCTCGTACGGATGGCGGTCGAGAAGGGGAGGTCCGTGAAGCCGGAGCTCACCTGCGGCGTCTGCGGCGAGCACGGCGGCGATCCCGCGTCGATCAAGGGCCTCTTCAACGTGGCCGGCGTCGACTACGTCTCCTGCTCGCCGTACCGCGTGCCCATCGCGCGCCTGGCCGCCGCCCAGGCGAAGCTTGCCGAGCTCGCGTAGCGGCGCATAGTCGGCTTGCTCTTTGAGGCGGGGCCCCGGCCGGGCCCCGCCTTCCCATGTTCCGCCAGCATGCTCCCGTCGGCGCCGCGCATCGCAGCCCGGGGCCTCTCCCGGCCCCCCGACGGATGTCCATATCTCTGTATCTCGGTGAAGGCCATTTCATCGAGGTACATACAAATGGATAAATATCCTGAGATTCACGCTCGGAACGTCCATTTGTCGGTACCTTGAGGAGCCGATGCGGGTGAAAGCTTCTCGAGATACATGGATATGGACTTATACCCGGCCGTCGCGCCGGTTGCGGTCCGGGCAAGATGCCACGATGGAGGCCCGCGCGGTTGTGGTCTCGACGTGGTCGAACGCGGGCTAAGGCGGCAATTGCAATTAGGCACTTGCCACGCTCGGGCGTTTGCGTATACTAATACCGTTTGTCCAACCCATGTGTCGGCGTACGCGCGCGGCACCTCTGGAGAAGAGTTAGGAACGAGAAATGGATTACATCCGCGCTATCGAGCGTCAGCAGATCCGCGAGGACATCCCGCAGGTCCGCGTCGGCGACAACGTCAAGGTGCACTACCGCATCAAGGAGGGCGACCGCGAGCGCATCCAGGTCTTCCAGGGCGACGTCATCCGCATGAGCGGCGGCTCCTCCCGCGAGACCTTCACCGTCCGCAAGATCTCCTTCGGCGTGGGCGTCGAGCGCACGTTCCCGCTTCACAGCCCCAAGATTGCCAAGCTCGAGGTCGTGCGCCACGGCCGCGTGCGTCGCGCCAAGCTCTACTACCTGCGCGACAAGATCGGCAAGGCCGCCCGCATCCCCGAGAAGCGCTAGGCCGCATCGCATTGATGAGCGAAGGGTCGCCGCGAGGCGGCCCTTTTTTCAACCCCGGGGGTATCGATGGCGAACCAGAACAGCACGGCCAAGGCGGCCGAGATCGCGGCGGAACTGGCGAGCGCCCCGCTCGAGGAACTCGCACAGCTCATCGAGCGCTACCGCGACGACCCGCGCATCCAGGTGCGCAAGGCCTGCGAGCGCGCCGAGCGGCGGCGTGGGCGCGAGCTCGCCCGGCGCGAGCGCGTGGACGCCATGTACCGCACGATGGCCGAGCTCGGCGGCGAGGGCGTGATCGTGGGCGTGGACGAGGTCGGCCGCGGGTCGGTCGCGGGGCCCCTGACCGTCTGCGCCGTCTGCCTTCCCATGGAGCCCCAGATCGAGGGGCTGAACGACTCCAAGCAGCTCACGCCGGCGCGCCGCGAGCTTATCGCCGCGCGCATCGCCGAGGTCGCGGTCGCCATCGGCATCTGCAGCATACCGGCGGCGGACATCGACCGCTGGGGCATGGCCGCCTGCCTCAAGCGCGCGGTCGCCGGCGCCGTCGAGGACTGCGGTCTTGAGCCCGATTGCGTGCTCATGGACGGCAACCCCCTGGGCGCGGTTCCCAACGAGCGCGACATCGTGCACGGCGACGCGCGCGTGGCCTGCATCGCGGCCGCCTCAATCGTCGCCAAGGTGACCCGCGACGCCCACATGGTCGAGCTCGACGCCCTCTATCCCGGCTACCATTTCGCCGAATCGAAGGGCTACGCATCGGCCGAGCACATCGCCGCCATCAAGGCGCACGGGCTCACCGAGGAGCATCGCGTGAGCTTCTGTGGAAACTTCCTGGAGACCGAGCGCCTCTTCTAAGGGTTCGTGCGCACCTGACGTGTCTGCCAGCTCACGTTGTGCTGCTGCGATACGAACGGGGGAAGGTCGCCGTGAGGTCCCGGTTTGATTGCGGTGAGAATCCGGCGCGAAAGCGGTCAGATGCTCCGGGGATGATGGTTCCACCCCAAGGGAAGGAGCCACCATGGCACAAGGATCGCACCGGCAGGAACGTCCGCCCCAAGCGGGCCCCGAGAGCCTCCTGGACACCCTGAGCGCGCACGAGGTGGGAACGATAGGCGAGCTCATCGCCTCGAGCTACCTCGAGGAGCGCGGCTACGAGATCCTGGAGCGCAACTACCGCTGCCCCGCCGGCGAGGCTGACCTCATCGCCTACGACCGCGTCGAGGAGGCGGTGGTCCTCATCGAGGTCAAGACGAGGCGCGCTGAGAGCGCGGCCGCACGGCGCGAGCTCTTCCCCGAGGAGGGGGTCGACGAGCGCAAGCGGCTCCGCTACCGCCGCATCGCATCGTGCTATCTCATGGACCGCTACCCGGTGCTCGATTTGCGCTTCGACGTGATCGCGATCAAGCTCGTGGGCGGCGGCGAGGCGCGCGTCGACCACTTCTACGACGTCCTGCACGAGGAAGAGGGCGTGTGATGGGAGCGGTCTTCGCCGTGCACGCGGCGTGCATCCGCGGCGTGGAGGCCGTGCCGGTCACGGTCGAGGTGTCGATGAGCCAGGGGCTCCCCGGCATGTCGATTCTGGGGATGGCCGACATTTCGGTCCAGGAGTCGCGCGGGAGGGTCCGCTCGGCGCTGCGGTCGGCGGGCTTCGACATCCCGCGCCGGAGCATCGTCGTGAACCTCGCCCCGAGCGACATGCGCAAGACCGGGTCGGGGCTCGACCTCCCCATCGCGGTCGCCATCCTCGCGGCCTCGGGGCAGATTCCCTTGAACGGGCTCGATGACTGCCTCTTCGTGGGCGAGCTCGCGCTCGACGGCACCGTGAACCCCGTGAAGGGGGAGGTGGCCTACCAGCTGCTCGCCCGCGACAGGAAGCTCGTGCTCGTGGGGGCGCGAGATGGCCAGCACGTGCCCATCGCCGGGGCGCTCCATCGCTGCCTGCCCGACCTCGGTAGGCTCGCCGCGGGCGTCAAGGACGCGGTGCGCGAGGTCACAGCGGCGTGCGCGCCCGGCAGCACGGGCGCTCCTCTTGATTTCGCCGACGTGGTGGGCCAGGAGACGGCGAAGCGCGCCATCGCCATCGCCGCCACCGGGGAGCTCGGCATGCTCATGGTCGGGGCCCCGGGCTCGGGCAAGACCATGCTCGCGGTGCGCATGACCTCGATCCTGCCCGCGCTCGACGAGCTCGAGCAGCAGGAGGCCCTGAGCATCCACTCGGTGGCGGGCGAGCCCATAGACGCGCTCCTCGCCGGCGTGCGCCCCTTCAGGAACCCGCACCACAGCGTCTCCTCAGCGGGCCTCATCGGCGGGGGCAGGCCGGTGCGCCCGGGCGAGATCAGCCTCGCGCACGGCGGGGTGCTCTTCCTGGACGAGCTCGGCGAGTTCCCGCCTGGCGTGCTCCAGGCGCTCCGCCAGCCGATCGAGGAGGGCTGCGTGCGCATCGTGCGCGCGGACGGGATGTACCGCTTCCCGGCGCGCTTCCAGCTCCTCGCGGCGAGCAACCCCTGTCCCTGCGGGTATCTGGGCGACCGGGCCATCGCCTGCACGTGCTCCGCGGCGGCGATCGAGCGCTATCGCGCGCGGCTCGCGGGGCCGCTCATCGACCGCATCGACCTCATCGTCGATGTCGCACGGCCCGACCCTGAGCTGATCGTGCAGGGCGCCGAGGGCCTCTCGACCGCGGACCTCAAGCGGGCCGTCGCGGGCGGGCGCGCCTTCAGGGCATGGAGGCGGGCGCGCGCCGGGGACGGGGCGTCCGCCGAGGACAGCCGGAGCGGCTCGCGGGCGCTTCGCGGCTGCGCGCTCGACCGTAAGGCTGAGGCGGCGATCCTCGGCCTCGCGCGGCGGGGGAGCCTCACGGGGCGCGGCGTCGCGAGGCTCTGCCGTATCGCCCGCGCCATCGCGGATATCGACGAGTGCGAGGAAGTGGGGGAGGCGCACGTGCTCGAGGCCGGCGTCTTTCAGGGAAGGAGGCCCACATGAGCAGCGAGGTGCCGTCAGACGGCTTGGAGATCCGGTATGGGGACGCGCGCTACCCCCGCTCCGTCGCGGCGCTCGCGGACGCGCCCCGCGTCCTTTTCGTCCGCGGCGACCCGAACGCGCTCGCCGTGCCCTCGCTCTCCGTCGTGGGCTCGCGCATGCCCACGCCCTACGGGCTCGCGACGACCGAGCTCGCGGCGCGCCTCGCGGTCGAGGCGGGCCTGCAGGTGGTCTCGGGCGGGGCGCGCGGCTGCGACTGCGCCGCCGGCATGGCGGCGCTCGATGCCGGGGGCAGTCACGTGATCGTTCTGGGCACGGGCGCCGATGTCGTCTACCCGCGGTCGAGCGAGGCCCTCATCGAGCGGACGCTCGCGGCGGGCGGCGCCGTGGTCTCGGTGGCGCCCTGGGGCACGCAGCCGCAGCGGTTCCTCTTCCCCAAGCGCAACCGGGTGATCGCGGCGCTCTCGCAGGCGACCTTCATCGGCGAGGCGGGGCTGCCCTCCGGCACGTTCTCGACCGCCGAGGCCGCCATCGAGCTCGGCCACGAGGTCCTGGTCGTGCCCGGGTCCATCTTCTCGTCCCAGTCGCGCGGCGCGAACTACCTCATAGGCATCGGCGCCTGCTGCATCGCCGACGAGGAGGCCCTCGAGATGGCGATCTCGCGTATCTACGGGCGGCTGCGCAGGCCGCACGGGACGGCGTCGCCCGCACGCCACCGGGACCGCAGGTGGGACCGCGTGCTCGACGCGGTCGTGGCGAGCCCGTTAAGGTCAGATGACGTGGCGGCGCTCTTGGGCTGCGACATCCGCGCCGCGCTCGAGCTTCTGGGCGACATGACCGCGGTGGGCGCCATCGAGCAGGGGATCGACGGGCGCTACATCGCCACGAAAGCATCACTTCACGCGCGGACGGCCTTGGGTCACAATGGGGTGCAGCGACGATGAGGAGGCTGTTCGATGGCAACGGATACGGTGACGGTCGTAGGGGGCGGGCTCGCGGGCAGCGAGTGCGCGCTCCAGCTCGCGGCGCGGGGCGTCCCCGTGCGGCTCTTCGAGATGCGGCCCCAGACGATGTCGCCCGCGCACAGCACGGGCGGCTTCGCGGAGCTCGTCTGCTCGAACTCGCTCAAGTCCACGCGCCCCGACAGCGCGGCCGGCCTGCTCAAGGCCGAGCTCAGGCGCATGGGGTCGGTCCTGCTCTCGTGCGCGGACGAGGCGGCCGTCCCCGCGGGCGGCGCGCTCGCTGTCGACCGCGACCGCTTCTCGGCGCTCGTGGGGGAGCGCATCGCCGCGGAGCCCCTCATCGAGGTTGTGCGCGAGGAGGTCACGGAGATCCCCGAGGGCCCGGTCGTCATCGCGGCCGGCCCGCTCTGCTCGCCGGCGCTCAGCGACCGGCTGCTCGATCTCGTGGGCGGCGAGGCGCTCTCGTTCTACGACGCCGCCGCACCCATCGTGGATGCCGCCACGCTCGACATGGACGTGCTCTTCAGGCAGTCGCGCTACGACGAGGCCGGCCGTGGCGACTACCTGAACGCGCCCATGGACCGCGACGAGTACGAGGCCTTCATCGACGCCCTCGTCACGGCCGAGCGCGTGGTCCAGCACGGCTTCGACAAGGGCGGGCTCTTCCAGGCCTGCCAGCCGGCGGAGGAGGTCGCGCGCACGGGGCGCGACGCGCTGCGCTTCGGCGCGATGAAGCCCGTGGGGCTCACCGACCCGCGGACGGGCAGAAGGCCGTGGGCTGCGCTGCAGCTGCGCGCCGAGAACGCTGACGGCACGGCCTACAACCTGGTGGGCTTCCAGACGAACCTCACCTTCGGCGAGCAGAAGCGCGTCTTCAGGATGATCCCGGGGCTCGAGGGGGCGGAGTTCTTCCGCTTCGGCGTCATGCACCGCAACACCTTCCTCGACAGCCCCCATGTGCTCGACCGCACCTTCGCGGTCCCCGGCACCCGCGTGCGCCTGGCGGGCCAGATCACGGGCACCGAGGGCTACACCGAGGCCATCGCCTCGGGCCTGCTCGCCGCGCTGAACACCTACGCGGAGCTCACGGGCGCCGAGCCCGTGAGCCTTCCCGCGACGGGCGCCCTGGGGTCGCTTATGGCCTACGCCACCGACCCCGCGACCGAGGGGTACCAGCCCATGCATGTGAACTTCGGGCTGGTGCCGCCGCTTGAAGACGGGCGCCGCCGCGGCAAGCGCGAGCGCTACGCCGCCTATGCCGAGCGCGCCGAGCGCGACCTCGAGGCCTATCTCTCGACGCGGCCCGAGCTCTTCGACGGGTGCCGCCGCGATGGCTGAGGCGGATGCGCGGGACGCCCGCGCGTTCGAGGCGGTCGACGACTTCATCGCCCACATAGCGGGCTTCGAGGGCTTCTCGCCCGAGACGGTCCGCGCCTACCAGGGGCATCTCGACGCCTACCTTGCCTGGGCGGAGCGCACGGGCACGGACGCCCTCGACCCGGGAGTGCGCGGCCTCAGGCGCTACCTCGCGGAGCTCAAGGCGGCGCGCTACGCGCCGCGGACGGTCTCTGCCCACCTTTCGGCGATCCGCTCCTTCTTCTCGTGGGCGGTCCTCGCCGGTGCGGTGTCCCTGAACCCCGCCGAGGCCGTGCAGATGCCCAAGGTGCCCAAGTCGCTGCCCAAGACCGTCGGGGCGCGGGACATGCGCGCGCTCCTCGACGCGCCCGACCCCGCAGGTCCCGAGGGGGCCCGCGACCGGGCGATGCTTGAGCTCTTCTACGCGACGGGAGCCCGCATATCCGAGCTCTCACACCTCGACATCGAGTCGGTCGACCTGAGCGCCCGCACGGTGCGGCTCTTCGGCAAGGGGTCGAAGGAGCGCATCGTGCCCATCTACCGCGCGGCCGCGGATGCCGTCCGCGCCTACCTCGCGGGGCCGCGCGGGGAGCTCCTCGCCCAGGCGGGCAGGCGCGAGGACCCGTCCGGCAGGCACGCCCTCTTCATCTCCGCCCGGGGCAACCGCATGGACGCCAACGCCCTCAGGTACCGCTTCCGGGTGCTCTGCCGGCGCGCGGGCCTCCCCGCCGACGTGACGCCGCACGTGATGCGCCACACCTTCGCGACCGACCTGCTCGCGGGCGGGGCGGACCTCCGGAGCGTGCAGGAGCTCCTCGGGCACGCGAGCCTCTCCACGACGACGCTCTACACCCACCTCACGCCCGAGCGCCTGAAGTCGGCCGTGAAGGGCGCCCATCCCCGCGGGTGAGGCGGAATTCGAGGGGCGTCCGCCCGGCGCACGGGAGCGCATGCGTGCCCGGCGGCGCGCCGCCGGACGGGGGAGCGGGGCGGCTTGTGCGCAAATGCGTGAGTTCCGCAACTTTCCCTGCGTGGGCGCCGCGGTTCTGCTATCATGTCGACCGTTGCCGCACAAGCGGCACGTTCCATCACACACGTGCGGCTACTTTCGCGCCGTGGTGCCTGGGTTTCGGTAGCACATATCCAGGTTGGCGCGCAGGGAAGACCCCGCACGGAGGCGAACCACAGGAGGTTTCACATGGCTACCAAGATCAACATCCGCACCCTGCTCGAGGCTGGCTGCCACTTCGGCCACCAGACCCGCCGCTGGAACCCCAAGATGAAGCCGTTCATCTTCGGCGAGCGCAACGGCATCTACATCCTCGACCTCAAGCAGACCATCATCAACGCCGACCAGGCCTACACCTTCCTGCGCAACGCCGCCAAGGGCGGCAAGGTGCTGTTCGTGGGCACCAAGAAGCAGGCCCAGGAGCCCGTCAAGGCCGCTGCCGAGCGCTGCGGCATGCCCTACATCAACCAGCGCTGGCTCGGCGGCATGCTCACCAACTTCGTGACCATCCGCTCGCGCATCAACCGCATGGAGGAGCTCGAGGGCATGATCGCCGACGGCTCCATGGCGCTGCGCGGCAAGAAGGAGCAGTCCGTGCTCGGTAAGGAGCTCGCCAAGCTCCAGGCCAACCTCGGTGGCGCCCGCGACCTCAAGGGCCTGCCGGCGGCGCTGTTCGTCATCGACACCAAGCGCGAGGAGAACGCGATCAAGGAGGCCCGCCGCCTCAACATCCCGGTGATCGCCCTCATCGACACCAACTCCGATCCCGACGAGGTCTTCGAGAACGGCATCGGCATCCCCTGCAACGACGACGCCATCAGCGCCGTGACCCTCATGTGCGAGCTCATGGCCGACGCCTGCATCGCCGGTAGCGACAAGCCCGAGGTCACCGCCGCCGAGATGGCCGGCGAGGAGCTCCCCGCCGAGGAGGCCCCCGTCGAGAAGGCCGAGGCCGCCGAGGCCGAGGTCGCCGAGTAGCGCCACGCAACGCTTCCCGTCCCCGTGCCGGGGGCGGGTCCCCCTATAGGTAACCGATGTCCAAGAAGGGAACATCCATGGCCAACATCACCGCCGCCCAGGTCAAGCAGCTCCGCGACATGACCGACTCGCCCATGATGGAGTGCAAGAAGGCGCTCGTCGAGGCCGAGGGCGATATGGACCTCGCCGTCGACATCCTCCGCAAGAACGGCCTGGCCGCCGCCGCCAAGAAGGCCGGCCGCGCCACCAACGAGGGTGCCATCGGCGCCTACGTCTCCGAGGACGGCACGCTCGGCGCCATCGTCGAGGTCGCCTGCGAGACCGACTTCGTGGGCTCCAACCCCACCTTCACCGGCTTCGCCGCCAAGCTCGCCCAGCACGTCGCCGAGACCGAGCCCGCCTCGGTCGAGGAGCTCCTCGCCTCCGAGATGGAGGGCGAGACCGTCGAGGCCGCGCTCACCGAGCTCATCCACATCATCGGCGAGAACATGAAGATCACCCGCTTCGCGGTGCGCAAGCCCGCCCACGGCGGCGTGTCCACCTACATCCACATGGGCGGCAAGATCGGCGTCATCGTCGAGTTCTCCTTCGAGAAGCCCGAGACCGCCGGCGCCGACGCCTTCAAGGCCTTCGCCCATGACGTGGCCATGCAGGTCGCCGCGACCGCGCCCATCTGCGCCGTGCGCGAGGACGTGCCCGCCGAGACCGTCGAGCACGAGAAGTCCATCTACATGGCTCAGGCCGCCGAGTCCGGCAAGCCCGAGGCCATCCAGGAGAAGATGGCGATCGGCCGCCTCGAGAAGTTCTACAAGGGCGTCGTCCTGAACGAGCAGGAGTTCATCAAGGACTCCAGCCTGACCATCGCCAAGTACGCCGAGCAGGTCAGCAAGGAGCTCGGCGACACCGTCAAGGTCGCCGGCTTCGACCGTCTCGCCCGCGGCGAGGCCTAGAGCCAAGCGAGTCCGTCTTTTGGGGGCAGTCCTTCGGGGCTGCCCCTTTGCTATGTGCCGGGGGAGGGCGCCATGTTCGTGTTGGATAACGCGCGCATCGTCGATGCCGCGCGCGGGGTGTTTGCGGGCCACGTCGTCGTCGACGGCGAGCGCATCGCCGAGGTGGGCGAGGGCCGCTACGCGGGGGAGCTCGAGGCCGTGGACCTGGCGGGCCTTCTGCTCATGAGCGGCATGGTCGACATCCACATCCACGGCGGCTGGGGCCATGACTTCATCCGCGAGCCCAAGGTGAGCGTCGAGGCGGTGGGGGAGCGGCTCGCGGCCGAGGGAACGACCTCGTTCCTCGCGAGCCTGACTGTCGTGAGCCACGCGGAGCTCCTGGAACTGCTCGCCGACTTCCCCGATCCCTACCGCACCGCCGGCGCACGCTTCTGGGGCGTCCACTCCGAGGGGCCCTTCCTCTCGCCGGCCTACAAGGCCCTCATGGACGAGCGCTATCTCAGGGACTTCGACGCCCGCGAGTTCGCCGAGATGGTCGAGGCGGCGCACGGAGCGCTCAAGATGATGACGGCCGCCCCCGAGCGCGCGGGCTACCTCGAGGTCGCCCGCGAGGCCGAGCGGGCGGGCGTGGTGCTCATGATCGGGCACTCCGACGCGCGCTGCCGCGAGGCGCGCTTCGCCCTCGAGCACGGCGCGCGCGGCTTCACGCACCTCTACAACGCGATGAGCCAGCACACGCACCGCGACCCCGGCATCGTGACGGCGGCGCTCCTCGGACTCGGCGAGTACGCCGAGCTTATCTGCGACGGCTTCCACATCGACCCGGACGTTATCCTCGCCACCTACCGCGCCCGCGGCAGCGAGGGCATCATTCTCATCACCGACGCGATGCTCGGCCGCGGCATGCCCGACGGCGAGTACGTGTTCTCGAACCTCAGGTGCCGCAAGCGCGGCAACACCGTGCGCGTGGTCGAGACCGGGCGCATCTCGGGCAGCGCCATCTCGCAGCTCGACGCCATCAGGAACGTGCGGGCCTTCACGGGCTGCGGCCTGCCCGAGCTCGCGCGCATGGCCTCGCTCAACCCGGCGCGCCTGCTCGGTATCGACGGCGAGGTGGGTTCGATTGCTGCCGGCAAGCTCGCCGACATGCTCGTTCTGGACGATGGTCTCGACCTCGAGGCGACCTACGTGGGCGGCAGGTGCGTCTATGACCGGGAGGGCGCCTGCGCGTGAGGGCCCCGCGCTTCCGACTGCTGCCCGGCGTGCCGGGAAGCCTATGTGCCCAAACGCACTGGGCCCGCCGCCGCGCAGGCGCACGCTCATCCCGTCGCTTTGTGCGATAGCCGTAATTATCCCGGCGGTCTACGTCGGCTTTGTTAGAATGGCGTAAGGTACGACCATAAGGAGGATTCCCTTGTCCGAATATCGATACAAGCGCGTGCTGCTGAAGCTCTCCGGCGAGGCGCTCATGGGCGATGGCGGCTACGGCATCGACCCGAGCGTGACCGACCGCTTGGCGCACCAGGTGGCCGAGCTCCATGACGACGGCATCGAGGTCGGTGTCGTGGTGGGCGGGGGCAACATCTTCCGCGGCATGGCCGGTGCCGCCAAGGGCATGGACCGCGCCCAGGCCGACTACATGGGCATGCTCGCCACCATCATGAACGCGCTCGCGTTGCAGGACGCCTTCGAGCGCGCCGGTTGCGAGTGCCGCGTCATGAGCGCCATCCAGATGAACGAGGTCTGCGAGCCCTACATCCGCCGCCGCGCGATGCGCCACCTCGAGAAGGGCGACGTCGTCATCTTCGCCGCGGGCTCGGGCAACCCCTACTTCACGACCGACACCGCCGCGGCTCTGCGCGCCTGCGAGATCGACGCGGACTGCCTCATCAAGGCCACCAAGGTCAACGGCATCTACGACAAGGACCCCGTGGCCAACGACGACGCGGTACGCTTCGACTCCATCTCCTACCACGAGGTGCTCGTGCGCGGCCTGCAGGTCATGGACTCCACGGCCGCGGCACTCTGTCAGGACAACCATATGCCCATCATCGTCCTCAGCATCGAGGGCGAGGACAGCATCAAGCGCGCCCTCAAGGGCGAATCCGTCGGTACCGTCGTCAAGGAGGACTAACCGTGTCTAAGATCACCGACCGCATGGACAAGACCCTCGAGAGCCTCTCGCACGAGTTCGCCAAGGTCCGTACCGGGCGCGCCAACGCGAACATCCTCTCGGACATCACCGTCGACTACTACGGTGTCGCGACCCCCATCACGCAGGTCGCCGCCGTCAAGGTGCCCGAGGCGCACATGCTCGTGGTGGAGCCCTGGGACAAGTCGCTCCTGAGCGCCATCGTGCACGCCATCAACGCCTCCGACCTGGGCATCACCCCGTCGAGCGACGGCACCATCGTGCGCCTGCCGTTCCCGGCGCCCACCGAGGAGCGCCGCCGCGACCTGGTGAAGGAGTGCCGCGAGATCGCCGAGCACGCCCGCGTCTCCATCCGCAACATCCGCCGCGACGAGAACGGCAAGATCGAGCGCGACGAGGACCTCTCCGAGGACGACGTCCGCCGCGAGCAGGCCGCGGTGCAGAAGCACACCGACGCCTACATCAAGAAGATCGACGATATGCTCAAGGCCAAAGAGGCCGAGGTCATGGAGATCTAGCGTGAGGGCGGACCACATCTACGACGACTCCACGTTCGAGACGTTCTTCGCCGACCCCCCGGAGGGGCTCGAGATGGACGCCCTCGACCGCGCGCGCATACCCCGGCACATCTCGTGCATCATGGACGGCAACGGCCGCTGGGCCACGGCGCGCGGCATGAAGCGCGGCGAGGGCCACAAGGCCGGCATCGTGTCGCTGCGCGAGATCATCACCGCCTGCGTGCGCCTCGGCGTCGAGGTGCTCTCGGCCTACGCGTTCTCGACCGAGAACTGGAAGCGCCCCGCGGCCGAGGTGAACCTGCTCATGCACCTGTTCGCCCAGACCTTCGTGGAGGAGCTGCCGCTGCTCAAGCGCGAGAACGTGCGCGTGGTCTTTCTGGGTGATGTCTCGGCGCTGCCCAAGCGCACGCGCGAGGTGTTCGAGTACGGCCTCTCCGAGACCGCGGGCCACACGGGCATGGTGCTCGCGCTCGCCGTGAACTACGGCGCCCGCGCCGAGATCGCCCGGGCCGCGCGGCAGCTCGCCGAGGACGCCGCCGCGGGCAGGATCGATCCCGCATCCATCGACGAGGACGCCGTCGCGGCGCGCCTCTACACCGCCGGCCTGCCCGACCCCGAGCTCATCATCCGCACGTCGGGCGAGCTCAGGCTGTCGAACTACCTGCTGTGGCAGGCCGCGTATTCAGAGTTCTATATCACGAGGACCTACTGGCCGGATTTCAACCGATGGGAGCTCGTCGACGCGATCCTCGCGTTCCAGGGCCGCGACCGTCGATTCGGAGGGGTCCACGAGCACGAGGTGTCCTAGATGAGCGAGCATACAGAAGAGGAGCTTAGGGAAGAGACGGCGGTCGCGGTCGCCGAGCCCGAGGAGGGCGCCCGCACCGACCTGCCTCCGGCGCCGTCGGCTCCGGGCGGGTTCCTCGCGCGCGTGGCCTCGGGCCTCATCTACGTCGTCGTCTTCATCGGCTGCATCATGTTCGGCACGATCCCGACGGCGCTCCTCGTCTCGGTGATGAGCGGGCTGTGCTGCCACGAGTTCTTCCAGATGACCAAGCGCGACGGCAAGGTCACCAACGACTCCTTGGGCCTCGCCGCCGCGGTGCTCTTCCCGCTCGCCGCGCTTGGCGACGGCGTGCTGCTCTCGGCTCTGCTCTTCATCCTCATCCTCTCGGTGGGGCTCTGGTACGTCTACTCGCCGCGAACGCGCATCGCCGACGTGGCGGTGACCCTCATGGGCCCGCTCTACACCGGCTTCATGCTCTCGGCCATCGTGCTTCTGCGCGACGCGATCCCCGGGCTTCCGGGCGCCGTGCTCACGGTGGGCGTCTGCGCGTCGCTGTGGGTCTCGGACTCCTTCGCCTACCTCGTGGGCCGCGCCATCGGCCGGCACAAGATGGCCCCGCGCATCAGCCCCAAGAAGACCTGGGAGGGCTTCGCGGGCGGCGTTGTGGGCGCCGTCATCGTGTGGCTCATCCTCCTCGCCACGGGCATGTTCCGCTTCGACGCCGTCTTCGCCGTGTTCTGCGGCGTGGTCGTGGCTGTGCTCGGCGTCTTCGGCGACCTCATCGAGTCGCGCATCAAGCGCGGCGTGGGCGTCAAGGACTCCGGCTCGCTCATGCCCGGCCACGGCGGCATGCTCGACCGCTGCGACTCGCTCATCTTCGGCTGCATCACCGCCGAGCTGCTCCTCTCCATCGGAGGCATCCTATGATCCAGACCCCTCGGCTCCGCGTCGCCATCCTGGGCTGCACGGGGTCCATCGGCCGGCAGGCCCTCGACGTCTGCCGCCAGCATGCCGACCGCCTCGAGGTGGTCGCGCTCACGGCGCACACCGGGACCGAGGCCCTCGTGGACGCGGCCCGCGAGTTCGGTACGCGGGCGGTAGCCGTCACGGCGCCCGCGCATGCGCACGATGCCGTGCTGGGGGAGCTGCCCTCCGGCTGCGAGCTCCTCGATGGGCACGGCGCCTTGGCCGAGCTCGTCGCGCGCGACGACGTCGACTGCGTCCTGAACTCCGTCATGGGGGCCGCGGGCCTCGAGGCGAGCTACGCTACCTTACAAGCCGGCAAGCGCCTCGCACTCGCCAACAAGGAGTCGCTCGTGGTGGGCGGCGACCTTTTGATGCCGCTCGCGGCACCCGGGCAGATGCTGCCCGTCGACTCCGAGCACAACGCCATCTATCAGTGCCTGGAGGGCGAGCGCAAAGACGAGGTCCATGCGATCTGGCTCACCTGCTCGGGCGGGCCATTCTTCGGCTGGTCCGCGCTCGAGCTCGAGCGCGTCACGGTCGAGGACGCGCTCAGGCACCCCAACTGGGCCATGGGCGCCAAGATCACCATCGACTCCGCCACCCTCATGAACAAGGGCCTGGAGCGGCTCGAGGCCATGCACCTCTTCGGGTGCGACCTCGACCGCATCGTCGTCCTCATCCAGCGCGAGTCCAAGATCCACTCGATGGTCGAGTTCGCCGACGGCTCCACCATCGCGCACCTGGGCGCCTCGGACATGCGCATCCCCATCCAGTACGCCTTCTCCTACCCCGAGCGCTGGGAGACGCCCGCGCCGCGCCTCGACTACCGCGAGCTCGGGGGCCTCACCTTCGACAAGCCCGACTGCGGGACCTTCCGCTGCCTCGCCCTCGCCGAGCGGGCCGGGCGCACCGGCGGTACCGCGCCGTGCGTGCTCAACGCCGCCAACGAGGTCGCGGTGGAGGCCTTCCTGGAGCGCCGCTGCACGTTCACCGCGATCGCCGACATCGTGGAGCGCACGCTCGACGCGCACGACGCCGTCGCCGTCGACTCGATCGCCCAGCTGCTCGAGGTCGACGCCTGGGCGCGCGAGCGGGCGCGCTCGCTCATCGCCGGCTAGCGGCCCCGCGGCCCCCCCGTGCCCGCGCGCCGGGCCCGCCCCCTGATCCCTCGAGAAAGGTAAGCCTTTGCTCGCCTCCGCACTCACGACCGCCTTCTGGGGCATCCTGCTCCTCTCGTGTTTGGTGTTCCTCCACGAGGGAGGGCACTACCTCGCCGCCCGCGCCTGCGGGGTGCGCGTGACCGAGTACTTCCTGGGCCTGCCCTGCCGCTGGCGGCTCGCCCACACCTCGAAGCGCAACGGGACCACCTTCGGCGTCACGCCGCTGCTGCTTGGCGGCTACGCCATGATCTGCGGCATGGACCCCGAGACGAGCCCGCACGCGGCCGCCGTGCTCGGTGCAGTGCACCGCAGGGGCACGGTCTCGGTCGAGGAGCTCGCCGAGGAGCTCTCCCTCGACGAGGACGAGGTCTTCGCGGCCTGCATCCAGCTCATGGGCTGGGGCTCCATCGACGGGGTCTACGACGCCTCGAGAGGCGAGGTCCCCGGCGGCTCAACCTATCCCTCGACCTACGCCGCGCCCGCGCGCGACCGCGCCGGCAACACGCTGCTCGACGGGCGCCGGTTCGAGCGCGGCCACGCGAGCGAGGCCGGGAGCCCCTGGGTGCCGCCCATGGACGATGGGGCCTTCCTCGAGCTCGAGCGCTCCCGCACCTACCTTGGCAAGGG
Organism: Enorma burkinafasonensis; assembly: GCF_902150035.1. Lineage (GTDB taxonomy): Bacteria > Actinomycetota > Coriobacteriia > Coriobacteriales > Coriobacteriaceae > Enorma > Enorma burkinafasonensis. The sequence continues at coordinate 88,914 of NZ_LR597501.1, read as the reverse complement.
CTTTTTCGCCCGCGCGTTCATGCTCGTCGCCGGCATCCTCGTGAACCTCCTCACGGGCCTGCTCCTGCTCATGAGCATCTACTCCATCGTGGGCGTGGAGGTCTCGCTCGACGTGAACGAGGTCGGCACGGTCGAGGCGGGGTCGCAGGCGGCCGGGCTGGGGCTCGCGGCCGGCGACCGGATCCTCTCGGTCGACGGCGCGCCCACGGAGAGCTGGATGGACATCGTCTACGCACTCGACGCCGCGAGCGACGGCGAGCCCTTCGAGATCGTCTTCGAGCACGAGGGCGAGGAGCGCGCCGCCACCGCCGAGCTCGGCCCCGACGAGCTTTTAGGCATCGGCATCTCCACCGAGGTCGTGCGGCTCGACCCGATCGAGTCCGCCCGGATGTCGATCGACTACATCGGCCAGACCGCCGCGTCGATCCTCTCACTCTTCAACCCGCAGCACACCATGGAGATGCTCGACAGCTCGACCTCCATCGTGGGCATCTCGGTGATGTCGGCGCAGGCCGCCGCGGCCGGGCCCACCACCTTCCTCACGCTCGCCGCGCTCATCTCGTTCTCGCTCGGCCTCATGAACCTGCTGCCCATCCCGCCGCTCGACGGCGGCAAGCTCGTCATCGAGGTCATCCAGGCTCTGATCGGGCGCGAGCTGCCGCTCAAGGTGCAAAACGCCGTGTCCTACGTGGGCATCGCGCTGTTCATGATGCTCTTCGTCTACGTCCTGCGCAACGACGTAATCCGCTTCATCATGTGAGGGGGCAACGACCATGGCTGATATCGCTTCCGGAACGGCGGTCCCGGCACGCGCGCTCACCAGGCCCGTGCAGGTGGGGTCGGTCACGATCGGCGGGGGAGCGCCCGTGGTGGTGCAGTCGATGACCTGCACGCCCACCGCCGACGCCGAGGCCACGCTCGCCCAGGTGCGCGCCCTCGCCCGGGGCGGCTGCGACATCGTGCGCGTGACGCTGCCCAACCGCGACGCCATCGATGGCTTCCGTGCCGTCTGCGAGGCCTCGCCCGTGCCCATCGTGGCCGACATCCACTTCGACCACAGGCTCGCCCTCGCGGCGCTCGACGCCGGCGCGGCGAAGCTCCGCATCAACCCGGGCAACATCGGCTCGTGGGAGAAGGTCGACGAGGTCATCGACGCGGCGGGGGAGGCCGGCGCCGCCATCCGCATCGGCGTGAACGCCGGCTCTCTCGAGGAGGACATCGCCGCGCGCGACGACCTCACCCAGCCGGAGAAGCTCGTCGCCTCGTCGCTGCGCTTCGTGGGGCACTTCGAGGAACGCGGCTTCACGAACATCGTGCTCTCCGCGAAGGCCCACAGCGTCCCCACCACGATAGAGACCTACCGCGCGCTCTCGCGCGAGCTGCCGCACGTGCCGCTCCACCTCGGCGTGACCGAGGCGGGCACCGCGCTCGCGGGCACCATCAAGAGCTCGGTGGGACTCGGCGTGCTGCTCGCCGAGGGCATCGGCGACACCCTGCGCGTCTCGCTCACGGCGGACCCCGTCGAGGAGCCGCCCGTGGCCTGGGGGATCCTCCAGTGCTTAGGTCTCCGCCGCAGGGGCCCCGAGCTGGTGTCGTGCCCCACGTGCGGGCGCACGCAGGTCGACCTCATCCCCATCGCGCAGGAGGTCGAGCGGCGGCTGCGCGACGTCGCCAAGCCCATCTCGGTCGCCGTCATGGGCTGCGTGGTGAACGGCCCCGGCGAGGCGTCCGACGCCGACGTGGGCGTGGCCTGCGGGCGGGGGAGCGCGCTGCTCTTCAAGCACGGCGAGGTCATCCGCAAGGTGGCCGAGGAGGACATCGTCGACGCCCTCATGGCAGAGATCGACGCCCTCTAGCGCGCGCCTTCTTCCCGCCTGCGGTATCATGCTGTCCCGTGAGCACATCTGCGCATACCGCGCCTTTCGAACCGATCAACAAGGAGGAACACCCGTGGCAAAGCATGCACACGTCATGAAGATGTCCAGGCTCTACGCCCCCACGCTCAAGGAGGAGCCGGCCGAGGCCGAGCTCGCGAGCCACAAGCTCATGCTCCGCGCCGGCCTCATCCGCAAGGTGGCCGCCGGCCTCTACAGCTACCTGCCGCTCGCGTGGCGCTCGATCAGGAAGATCGAGGACATCTGCCGCGAGGAGATGGACGCCATCGGCGCCCAGGAGATGCTCGCGCCCATCCTCACGCCCGCCGAGCTCTGGGAGGAGTCCGACCGCATCGGCGCCTACGGCCCCGAGCTCATGCGCATGCAGGACCGCCACGACCGCACGTTCTGCCTGGGCCCCACGCACGAGGAGACCTTCACCGACCTCGTGCGCAACGAGCTTCGGAGCTACAAGGAGCTGCCCGTCACGCTCTACCAGATCCAGGACAAGTTCCGCGACGAGCTGCGCCCGCGCTTCGGCCTCATGCGCGGTCGCGAGTTCATCATGAAGGACGCCTACAGCTTCTCGGCCACGCAGGAGTCGCTGCAGGAGGTCTACGAGGACATGAAGGGCGCCTACGCGCGCTACTGCGAGCGCTGCGGACTCAAGGCGCTGCCCGTGGCGGCCGACTCGGGCGAGATCGGCGGCGACTCCTCGATCGAGTACATGGCGCTCGCCGACGCCGGCGAGGCGTCGCTCGTGTGGTGCGACTGCGGGTTCGCGGCTGACGACGAGGCCGCCTCGACCACGGTCGCCGTCAGCGAGGGGCCGGGTGACGGTACCCTCCAGAAGGTCGAGACGCCGGGCCTCGGCACCATCGAGGCCGTGGCCGCGTTCTTCGGCTTCCCCGAGAACGGCACGCGCAAGTCGCTCGCCTTGATTGACGGCGAGGGCAACCCCGTCGTGGCGATCGTTCCCGGCGACCACGAGCTCAACGAGATCAAGGCCGCCAAGCTCTTCGGCGACTACCACCTCATGACCGACGAGGAGCTCGAGCAGCACGGCCTCTTCAAGGGCTTCATCGGGCCCGTGAACCTGCCCGAGGGCATCCGGCTCGTGTGCGACGTGTCGCTTCAGGCCTCGAAGTCGTGGACCTGCGGCGCCAACGAGGTCGACTACCACTTCACGGGCGCCTGCCCCGGCCGCGACTTCACGGTCGACGCCTGGGAGGACCTCGTCACGGTGCGCGAGGGAGACCCCTGCCCGCACTGCGGCGAGCCGCTCAAGGGCGGTCGCGGCATCGAGTGCGGCCAGGTGTTCCAGATCGGCACCGAGAAGTACGCCGCCAAGATGGGCGCCACCTTCGCGGACGAGAACGGTCGCGAGCAGCCCTTCTACATGGGGTGCTACGGCATCGGCATCTCGCGCACGCTCGCCGCGGTCGTGGAGCAGCACCACGACGAGCAGGGCATCATCTGGCCCGTCTCGGTCGCGCCCTACGAGGTCGCCGTCATCGCGCTTGACAAGAAAGGCGACGCCTTCGACGCCGCCGAGCGCCTCGCCGAGGAGCTTGCCGAAAACGGCGTCGAGGTCGTCTTCGACGACCGCGCCGAGCGCCCGGGTGTGAAGTTCGCCGACAACGACCTCATCGGCTTCCCGTACCAGGTCATCGTCGGCAAGCGCGGCCTTGCCAACGGCACGGTCGAGGTCAAGGACCGCGCCACGGCCGAGCGCGCGGACGTGCCCGCAGACGAGGTCGTCGCCTACGTCGCCTCCCGTATCGAGGCTGCCCGCGCGTAACCCTGACGCGCACAGCCACCCAACCGCGAGCGCGCGCCGGAGCCCTCAGGGTCCGGCGCGCTTTCTTGTGTAGGCACGCGCCCTGTAGCCCCCGAACGCATCCTGCGTATGCAACCTCGATCCTGTTGGAGCTATTTGCACATCTCGGTGGCCGATAGATGTGCATATGGCTCCAACAGGATGTAAAAGCCATACACAGGATGCTCTCCAGGGGGTCCGCACCGGGGAGGGTATTCGTGGCGGCCCTAGAGGCAGAGACGCTGATCTGTCACTAGTATTTCGTTGGGTCGATATGAGGTCGGCAGACTGCGGAAATTCGATAACCGCTTGAGATTTATTCGAGTCTAGAGAGATATCACATGATAATCCCTGTTAGAACGTATGATAGAGAAAGCCGGGGTCTCTATGTTGCGCACAATTCCAAAAAAGTTGGGATTTCCGCTTGCAATGACCGGACAGTTCCCGTATATTATTTCCCGCACCGCTTGGGGGCGTAGCTCAGCTGGGAGAGCGCTTGACTGGCAGTCAAGAGGTCAGGGGTTCGATCCCCCTCGTCTCCACCCAAGTGAACAGCCGCCCTCCGAGCAATCGGAGGGCGTTTTGCTATACGGGCTCTTGGCGCAACGGTTAGCGCAGGGGACTCATAATCCCTGGGTTGAGGGTTCGAATCCCCCAGGGCCCACCAAGTATTTCAAGGCCAGACTCGATGCCTGGCCTTTTTCTGTTCGTTTTGACGAACCGTTCGTTCTGCTATGCTGCTTCCAAGCACAGGGCATCTAATTGCACGGAAGGGGAGCGCATGCGCTACATCACGGCAGAGGAGGCGGCGCGTCGCTGGGGCGTGACGACGCGCCTCGTGCAGCGCTACTGCAAGCAGGGGCGCATCGCGGGTGCCGAGAAGCTCGGCGGCAGCTGGCGCATCCCCGAGGGCACGGTCAAGCCCGACGACCCGCGCAGGGGAGAGCGTACTTCCACGCCGCAGGTACCAACCCCACGTCCCACATCCTCCTTCCAGAACCTCATGCCGCTTATGGGTACTGCCTATACTCCGGGAACTGCGAAGGCATTTGTTGCCTCACTCGCGAACGGTACGCGCGCGTCCGTCGCGCAGGCCGAGCTCGCCTACTTCTCCGGCGACGCGGAGCGTGCGCGCGACCTTGCCGCCCCGCTCCTCAAGAGTGCCGACGCCGAGGCGCGCCTCTCCGCCTGCTTCATCTGCGCGTTCTCGAACCTCACCCTCGGCCGCATCAACGATGCCCGCTTCGCGCTCGACGGCGCCCTCGGCAACCTGAATTCCGAAATGGGGGGGGGTACGCCTCCTGAGGTAACGGCCATGGCGGCCTTCATCGGCAACGCCGCGAGCGCCCTGTTGCATCTGCCTGCACCTAAGCCCGCACAACCCGCACCCGACCTGCTCCCGCTCTTGCCGCCCGGCCTTAGGCTCTTCGCCTGTTACGTCAAGGCGCACCGCCTATACCTCGAGGGCGCCTACGAGCAGAGCTACGGCATCGTGCTGGGCGCCTTTGCCATGGCAGATACGCTCTATCCCATACCGGCCATCTACCTGCACCTCGCGGCCGTCATGAGCCTCATGGCGCTTCGCCGCACCGACGAGGCGCGCCAGCACGTCCTCGCCGCCTGGGACATCGCGCGCCCGGACGGCCTCATCCAGCCCTTTGGCGAGCATCACGGCCTTCTTGGTGGCATGCTCGAAGCCGCGATCAAACCCGCGTGGCCGGACGACTTCAAGCGCATGATCGACATCACGTACCGCTTCAGCGCCGGCTGGCGGCGCGTCCACAACCCCTCGACGGCCGACGACGTGGCGGACAACCTCACCACCACCGAGTTCGCGGTCTGCATGCTCGCTTCGCGCAACTGGTCGAACGCCGAGATTGCCGAGCATATGGGCTTTTCGGTGAATCGTGTGAAGGAGTGCCTGTCCAACGCGTTCCGTAAGCTCGGGGTATCGAGCCGCAAGGATCTGGCGCAATTCATGTTGGCGTAGGCAGGCTTTCGGGCGCTTTAGCAAGTTTTGCGAGGCAATTTGTGTCCGCTGCGTCTCCGCTCTCCCCATATTGCCCCGCTTGTCGGGTAGGGGAAGAGGGCGCGTCCTCCTCAACAATGGGTTCAAGACCTGTTGCGTCAACTGCGTACACGCTGGGTGGAGGATGAAGATGCTGAAAAGAACGATTGCGACCGTGTTCGTTGCGGCACTGCTCTGTTTAGTTGCGCTCCCCGCCACGGCGCTGGCGGTAGCGGAATATGCCCCTACAACACTGTATGTGGGCAATTACCAGATTACAATCGGTAATGCGACAACCTACTTAAAAGCAGGTTCAACACAAGGTAGTCTGGTAGATGGCAGTGAAAACGATTGGACTGTCAAATACGACCCCAGCACCGCAACCCTGACCTTAAATGGGGCGACGATCACGGGAAACGACAGTATTTCATCAGTTCCTTATGGCGCCGGGATCTATGCTCAGTGCAACAGCGGTCAACCAGTTACCCTGACCATCGAACTGATTGGCGAAAATACCATCACAGGCAACTTTGGAATCTATGTGAATGCTGAGATGTCAGCTAATAGCTACGGTACAGATGCCTCCCTAAATATCACTGGTAACGGCAGTCTCATAGTTACCGGCACAAATAGCCACGGCATATTTGTCAAAAGCGGAACAGGCAACGCCTCCCTGAACATCAAGAATGTCGCTGTCACAAGCAGCACCAATGTCAATTATGCCGCCGGCGTCTATGTGATGTCCAGCACGTACGCTACCAACTACCCGAATATCTCTCTTTCCGTCGACGGCGGCAGCCTGACCGCCAGCGGCACTGGAAACAGTGATGGGATACTGCTTTATGTGGGATCATCTCAAGCCACCGGTGCCACCACCAGCCTGACCGTCACCGATAATGCCATCGTGCGGGCGAAAAACGGAATCGAAGCTGAGCGTGTCGATAAACCTACACCATCAGGCGCTGGCATCGTTTTTGACGGAACGGAAGGCACTGTGTACGGCGAGGTGACCTTGCAGGAGGATTTGGAGATCGGCGAGGGCGAGAGCCTGACCATCGGGGACGGGGCAAGCCTGAACACGGGTAGCCATGAGGTAATTGTAAATGGCGGCACCCTCACCGGTGGAGATAAGATAACGGGTACAGTGAAATATGCCCCCACCATCACCACCGAAAGCCTGCCAAACGGCACGGTAAACGAAGAATACAGTCAGACCCTTGCGGCCGACGGCACCTCACCGATCACATGGAGCGTCACCAGCGGTTCTCTGCCTACGGGGTTGAGCCTGAACGGAAACACTATTACCGGTACCCCCATCACGGCGGGCACAAGCACCTTCACCGTGAAGGCTGAAAACAGCTGCGGCAGCGACAGCAGGAAATACACCCTGATCATCGACCCCAAGCAGACGGTCTCCGTCACCGGCGTGACGCTGAGCGCAACCAGCCTGACCCTGACGGAGAAGGAGACGACCACCCTCACCGCCACGGTGGAGCCAACCGACGCCACCAACCAGAAGGTGACGTGGAGCAGCAGCGCCCCCGGTGTCGCCACGGTGGACGCGAACGGCAACGTTACCGCCGAGGGCGCGGGCACCGCCACCATCACCGTCACCACGGAGGACGGTTACAAGACCGCGACCTGCACGGTGACGGTCGAGCACGACCCCGCCGGCGTCTGGTCGAGAGACGCGGGCGGCCACTGGCACGCGTGCGAGGCCTGCCACGACAAGCTCGATCACGCCGCGCACGCGCCCAAGGTCGAGGGTGCGCAGAGCGCGACCTGCACCGAGGACGGCTACACGGGCGACGCGGTCTGCTCCGTCTGCGGCTACGTGATCGCAAAGGGCAAGGCGATCCCCGCTACCGGTCATGATTTCGTCGACGGCGTCTGCACGCTCTGCGGCGAAGAAGAGCCTGCCAAGAACGAGGATTCCATCCCTGCCACGGGCGACGTGGCGCCTATGGCCTGCGCGCTGGCCGGGATCTTCGGCATAGCACTCGTCGCTGCTGGTCTCCGCAAGAGGACTTGCCGATAGAGCTATTCGTACAACACTTGATATGCCTAACGTCTGGAATATGCTACACTATCTAGAATAGTGTCTTAAATACCAGACGTTAGGCTATCGTTCATGAAGCGACCGATCCCCATACGCACCAAACTTGCCGCCAAACAGGTGGGGGAGAACCTTGCCACGTGGCGGAAGATGCACAAGCTCACCTCTGAACAGGTTGCTGCAAAAGCCGCCGTTTCCCGCAGCACGCTTTCGCGCATCGAGAACGGCGACCCCACGGTAAGCTTCGCCACCGTGCTGAACATCTGTCGCACACTCGGCATTCTCGACCGCGTGATCGAGGCGACCGACCCCTATGAGACCGAGATTGGGCGCATTCGTGCAGACCATGAGCTTCCCCAACGCGTAAGGAGGCAGGTGTGATCCCCTCAGTAGACGTCTATCTCTCCACGGGTGAAAACGGCCAGGATGCCCTCGTGGGGCGCGCCCGCTTCAATTTGAGGAAAGGGCGTGTGTCGACTTCGTTTATCTACGATGAGGCGTATCTTGACTCTAATGACGCATTTAGCATCGATCCTGGACTTCCTTTGCAGGCAAGCGCAAGCTATACGGACGGACTCCCTGGGGTATTTCGCGATTCCGCTCCCGATCGTTGGGGGAGGCACCTCATCTCTAGGAGACTTCGCTCGCAACGCGAGGAACGCGAAGCCGTTCGGACGTTGGATGACGTTGATTATCTCCTTGGCGTGCATGATGCCGCCCGTCAAGGCGCGCTCCGCTATGCTCAAACGGGGACGAGTCTTCGATTAGCCGCAGAGTCGGATGTTCCCCCGCGCATCGAGTTGCCGCGTCTTCTAGTGGCGAGTAATCGAATAGCTACTGAACTTGGTGACGTTGAAGATATCAAGACTCTGCTTGATGCGGGATCCGGCTCGCTTGGTGGAGCTCGTCCAAAGGCATCGGTGGTCGATGGCGCGCGGCTTCTGCTGGCCAAGTTCTCACATCCAGGCGATGAGGTACATACCATGCGTTGGGAGCATTTTGCCCTTTCCATGGCCGCCAAGGTTGGTTTGTCCGTTCCTGTGAGCCATCTTGTTTCCATTGGATCCGATGATGTATTGCTGCTTGAGCGCTTCGATCGCGCTGATAGCCTGCTCCAGGGGAGACGTCTGCCTTACATGAGCGCAATGACCTTGCTTCAAGCTCAAGATGGTGATTTCCGTGATTATGCTGAGCTCGCCGAAGCGCTTGTCGACGCGGTGAACGATGCCGAAGCTGCGCTATGCGACCTATTCACCCGTGTGGTTCTCTATGTTGCCCTGCACAATACCGATGACCACCTGCGCAACATCGGTTTCATACGATCCGGACAAGCTTGGAAGCTGTCTCCATGTTTCGACGTGAACCCGAACCTTGATCTTTCGGAACCGCGGGTTACGGGGATATATGGGGAGACAGCTGATGGAGAGATTGAAGGGCTTCGCGCTCTCGCTTCATTGTGCGGCATCTCGGATGGAGATGCGCGTCGCATCGTGAGCCGAGTCGTCACAGCGATGAGATCCTGGCAGCTGGTCGCAAGGAAGGCAGGGTGTCAGAAATCAGAGATTAGTTTGTTCGCCCCAGTCTTCGAAAACCGTTGTTCTGCGCTTGCGGCGGCGTTTTGCTAAACGCGCCGTGATCTATCTTGAAGGTTTACGAAGATGGCGGATTATCTCGAATCTAAAATTCAGGCTTGGCAGCGGGGGAGTGGCGTGGTACTATAGCGTTCGCTGAAAAGCACAAGGGCGTTTGGCTCAGGGGTAGAGCACTTCCTTCACACGGAAGGGGTCACAAGTTCAAATCTTGTAACGCCCACCAGTACATGAACGGGGCCGGGGAGCAATCGCCGGCCCTTTTTCTTATCGAACGGTCCACAGTGCGGTATGCGCTGCGCGTTGTGTGCGGGGTGAGCAGATGATCCTCAACGTAGACAAGATCGAGAAGAGCTTCGGTGCGCGCACGCTCTTTTCCGGCGCGTCCTTCCAGGTGAATCCAGGCGACCGATTCGCCCTCGTGGGACCCAACGGCGCCGGCAAGACCACGCTTCTGAAGATCATCATGGGGCTCGACACCGCCGACGGCGGCTCCATCACGTTCGCGAAGGACGTGAACGTGGGTTACCTCGAGCAGGAGACGAAGCTCGCGAGCGACGTGCCCGTGATCGACGAGGTCATGGCTGCCGCACACGAGATCCGCGAGCTCGGCGAGCGCGCGGAGGCCCTGCAGCTCAAGATCGCCGAGGCGGGGGAGACGGGCGAGATGCCGAGTGCGCTCCTCGATGAATACGGCCGCGTGCAGGACCGCTTCGAGGGGCTCGGCGGCTACGAGCTCGAGAGCAACGCCCGCCAGATCCTAGCTGGCCTGGGCTTTCCGGTGGAGGACTTCAACAAGCCCTGCGCCGAGTTCTCGGGCGGCTGGCAGATGCGCATCGCGCTCGCGAAGCTGTTCCTGCGCCACCCCGACCTGCTGCTTCTCGACGAGCCCACGAACCACCTCGACCTCGAAAGCGTCCAGTGGCTGCGCTCGTTTATCTCGAGCTATGAGGGAGCCGTGCTCATCGTCAGCCACGACCGTGCCTTCATGGATGCCTGCGTGGACCACGTGGCGGCGCTCGAGAACCGCCGCATCACGGTCTATACGGGCAACTACAGCTCGTATCTCAAGCAGCGCGAGGACAACCTCGAGCAGATGCGCGCCAAACGCGCCGCGCAGGAGCGCGAGATCGCGCACATGCAGGTCTTCGTCGACAAGTTCCGCTACAAGCCCACCAAGGCCGCGCAGGCGCAGGAGCGCATGCGCCGCATCGAGCAGATCAAGAGCGAGCTCGTGATCCTGCCTGAAGGCCACAAGCACGTGGACTTCAAGTTCCCCGACCCGCCGCGCTCAGGCGACATGGTGGTGAAGCTCGAGGGCGTGTCGAAGTCCTATGCGGACAAGCACGTCTACAGCGGCATCGACCTCACCCTCTACCGCGGCGACCACGTGGCGCTCGTGGGCCCCAACGGCGCGGGCAAGTCGACGCTCCTGAAGATGCTCGCCGGCATCGAAGCGCCGAGTTCGGGCACGCGCGACCTCGGGGTGAACGTGGGCGTGGCCTACTACGCGCAGCACCAGCTCGAAGGGCTTAAAGAGGCGAATACCGTCCTTCAGGAGATCGACTCCGTGGCGCCCACCTGGACGGTGCCCCAGCAGCGGAGCTTGCTCGGCGCGTTCCTGTTCTCAGGCGACGACGTCGACAAGCGGGTGGGCGTGCTCTCGGGCGGCGAGCGTGCGCGTCTGGCGCTCGCCAAGATGCTCGTGGCGCCCGAGGCGCTGCTCTGCCTCGACGAGCCCACGAATCATCTCGATATCGACTCGGTGGACATGCTCGAGAACGCGCTCAAGAACTTCCCTGGCACGCTCGTCCTCATCTCCCATGACGAGCACCTTGTGCGCGCCGTGGCGAACCGCGTGATCGATATCCGCGACGGCAAGATGACCGTCATCGACGGCGACTACGACTACTACCTCTTCAAACGCGAGGACCTGGCGCAGCGCGCCCTCGCGGCGGAGCAGGAGGCCAAGCCCGCCGCGCCCACGCCCGCGCCCGCCGAGGGCTCCCGCACGCTCAGGCGCCACCACGAGGGGGGAGAGGCGCCCGCGCGCGAGGGCAAGAAGACCAAGGAGCAGCGCCGGGCCGAGGCCGAGGCGCGCGCGGCCCTGAACAAGCGCCTCAAGTCGACCCGCGACCGCCTGAAGAAGGTCGAATCCGAGCTCGAGCGCAAGCGCGCCCGATATGATGAGCTCATGGAGCTCATGGCCTCCGAGGAGCTCTATGCCGACCAGGCGCGCTTCAACGAGGCGCTTGGGGAATATAACGGCCTGAAGCAGGCGCTTCCCGCGCTCGAGGACGAATGGCTCGAGCTTTCCGCCACGATCGAGGAGGAGACGGCACGTGGATAGTCGCAACGCAGCGGCGGTGACCCTCTCGGTTCTGTCCTGGGCCTTCAGGCTCGTCGCCATCGCGCTCAGCATCATCGTCATCGTGCTGTGCTTCTCGGGGCTCGTGGCCAAGCTCAACATCGTCGGGCTCGTGGTCGACCTGTCGCGCGCGCTGCCCGCGGCCATCGCGGGCTGGGGCGTCATCGCCTCGCCCTTCGGTGGCGTGTTCAGGTTCGACTTCGCCCTCGTCGCGCTTACGTGCTTCGTGCTCGACTACGTCTGCCAGCGCGTCTCGCGCATGGTCCGCTAGGGGGCGCCATGGACCGCATCATCTCGCTTCTCCTCTCCGCCGTCGCGGTGATCTTGGGTATCGTCGTGCACGAGAGCGCCCATGCGCTCGCTGCCTACGCGCTCGGCGACCCCACGGCGCGCTCGCGGGGGCGCTTCTCGCTGAACCCCCTGAACCACATCGACCCCTTCGGCACGGTGCTCCTGCCGCTTCTGCTCATGCTCGCCGGCGGACCGGTCTTCGCCTACGCCAAGCCGGTGCCGGTCTATCTGGGCAACCTCAAGCACCCCGAGCGCGACGAGGTGCTCGTGGCGCTCGCCGGCCCCGTCTCGAACGTGCTCCTCGCCGCGGTCTTCGCCGCCCTCTACGGGGCGCTGCGCGCCGCCGTCATCGCGGGCGCGCTCCCGCTCGAGGTCGCCTACGCGCTCTCGGGCTTCCTCATCACGGCGCTCGTGACCAACCTCTCCCTCGCCTTCTTCAACCTCATCCCCTTGCCGCCGCTCGACGGCTCGACCATCATCGTGCCCTTCCTCAAGGGCGAGGCGCTCCGCGCCTACCGGCGCATCCAGGCGTACGCGATGCCCATCCTCATCGTCGTGCTCTACCTGCTGCCGTCCTTCACGGGGATCAACCTCATAGGGGTCTATTTCGATTTCACCGTGTATCCGCTCGCCAACTGGATGCTCTCCTTCGTACTCTAGCGACCGATACGCTAAACTAAACCAGTTGGGGCGCCGACCGGCGCCAGGGCGAGCGCACGCAAGGGAGGGGCATGTCGTACCGGGTCACCACGCAGGTCTATTCCGGTCCGTTCGACCTGCTGCTCCAGCTGGTGTCGCGCCAGAAGGTCGATATCGGCGCCATCTCCATCTCGGAGGTCACCGAGCAGTACCTCGAGGAGGTGGAGCGCATCGAGGCGCTCGACCTCGACGTGGCGAGCGACTTCCTGCTCGTCGCGGCGACGCTCCTCGACATCAAGGCCGCATCGCTCGTGCCCGATGACGGGCACCGTGCCGCCGATGACGACGAGGACGCCGACGACGAGTTCGACGGGCTCGACGGCGACGCGCTCCGCGAGGTCCTCATCCAGCGGCTCATAGCCTACAAGCAGTTCAAGGGCGCCGCCGCGGCGCTCGGCGCCCGCATGGACGCGACGCGGCGCATGCACCCGCGCGTCGCGGGGCCGGACCCCGAGTTTCTGGGCCTCATGCCCGACTACCTTGCCGGCATCACGCTGCGCGGGCTCGCCGTGATCTGCGCCGACCTGGACAGCAGGCGCGAGACGTTCCTGCTCGAGGCGGAGCACGTGGCGCCCAAGCGCCTGCCGCTCGAGCTCACGGTGGCCTCGGTCGACCGCTTCACCATGGCGCGGGCGCATACCACCTTCCGCGAGCTCCTCGACGAGGGTGCCACGACCGAGCAGCTCGTCGCGACGTTCCTCGCCATCCTGGAGCTCGCCAAGCGCGGCTCGGTCAAGCTCGCCCAGGACGAGAACTTCGGCGAGATCACGATCGACCGCGTTGAGGGGGCTCCTGCCTACCATCCCGGCGATGCCCTCGCCATCGAGGAGGTCGAGCTGTGATGACCCCCGCTTTCGCATCCGTCGCCACGTGCAAGGGAGGCCCTCGATGAGGGACCTGGACAAGCTGAACCCGCTCTCGCCCAAGGCGGCGCTCGAGGCCCTGCTCCTCGTGTCGAGCGACCCGGTGAGCGCGAGCGCGCTGGCGCAGGCCATCGACATCACGCCCGGCGAGTGCGCCTCGCTTCTGGCCGAGCTCAAGGTCGAGTACGAGGAGGCCGAGCGCGGCTTCCAGCTGCGCGAGGTCGCCGGCGGCTGGCGCCTCTTCACGCATCCCGCCTACCACGACCAGGTCGAGGCCTTCGTGCTCTCGTGGGACACCCAGAAGCTCTCGCAGGCGGCGCTCGAGACGCTCGCCGTGATCGCCTACCACCAGCCGGTGACGCGCGAGGCCGTGAAGGGCATCCGCGGTGTCAACTCCGACGGCGTCATCTCGTCGCTCGTCGACAAGGGACTCGTCCGCGAGGTGGGCCGCGACGCCGAGCGCGGCCAGGCCATCCTCTACGGCACCACCAACGCCTTCCTGGAGAAGTTCGGCCTGCGCTCCACCCGCGACCTGCCCGACCTCGAGCAGTTCGCCCCCGACGAGCAGGCGCGCCAGTTCATACGCGAGCGCCTCTCGGGCAGGAGCATCCAGTCCACTCTCGAGGAGACCGAGCAGGACCTCGAGGAGGAGCGCGAGCTCATAGACGATGCCTACGACGAGGACGACGACCTCATGATCGTGGGCAACGCGACGGATGAGGAATTCGATGACTGACGCGAGCCGCGACATGGACGGGGGCGCGTGGCCGCACACCATGCGCCTGCAGCGCTTCCTGGCGCGCGCCGGCGTGGCGAGCCGCCGTGGCTCGGAGAGCCTCATGACGGCCGGGCGCGTGCGCGTGAACGGCGAGGTCGCACGCGAGCTGGGCTTCAAGGTCGATGTGAACCGCGACGTGGTGGAGGTCGACGGCGCGCGCGTGGCGTGGCCCGGCGAGGCCGCCTACCTCATGCTCAACAAGCCGGCGGGCTACCTCACCACGATGAGCGACCCGCACGGCCGGCCCACCGTCGCCGAGCTCGTGCCCACCGAGCGCTACCCGGGGCTCTTCCCGGTGGGGCGGCTCGACATGGACACGACGGGGCTTCTGCTCTTCACCACCGACGGCGACCTGGGGCAGGCGCTCCTGCACCCCTCGCGCCATATCGACAAGACCTACCTAGCGCTTGTGGACGGCACGGTGCGCGACGCCGAGCTCGAGCCGCTGCGCGCGGGCATCGTGCTCGACGACGGGCCGTGCCAGCCGGCGCGCTGCCGGATCCTCGACGCTCCGCCGCGCGGCTCCGTCTGCCCCTTCGGGTGCCGTCGCGGCGCGACTTTGGTCGAGGTGACCATCCACGAGGGCCGCAAGAACCAGGTGAAGCGCATGCTCGGCGCCATCCACCACCCGGTCCTCGCGCTGCACCGGCCCACCTTCGGGCCGCTTGCCCTTACGGGCGTCGGCGCCGGCTCATGGCGCGCGCTCACCGCAGCTGAGCTCGACGCCATGCGGCGCGCGGTCGGCGGCGACGGGGGAGCCGCCCGTACCGTGAGCCCCACCCGCTCTGACGACGCAATTCGGAAAGGAACGCGTTCATGATCATAGCCATCGACGGACCCGCCGGCTCCGGCAAGTCGACCATCGCCCGCGAGGTCGCGCGCCGCTTCGGCTTCCAGAAGCTCGACACGGGCGCAATGTATCGCGCCGTCGCCTTCACGGCCGGCGCGCGCCACGTCGACCTCGATGACGAGGAGGCGGTGAGCGAGCTCGCGCGCCATATCGTCATCACCTTCACGGCCGACGCCGACTGCGGCCAGCGCATCGCCGTCGACGGCGAGGACGTCACCCGCGAGATCCGCACGCCGGCGGTCGACGCGACCGTGTCGAAGGTCTCGGCCTACCCGGGCGTGCGCCGCGCGCTCCTCGCGCACCAGCGCACCGCGGCCGACGACCACGACGTCGTGGCCGAGGGCCGCGACATCGGCACCGTGGTGTTCCCCGCGGCCGAGGTCAAGGTCTTCCTCACCGCCGACCCGCGGGAGCGCGCCCGGCGCCGCGTGCTCCAGCGCCATGCGGGGGAGGACGTGGCGGCAAAGGACCTCGAGGACGAGGTCGCCCGCACGCTTAAGGCGCTCGAGCGCCGCGACGAGCTCGACTCCTCGCGCGACGTGGCGCCGCTCGCGGCTGCCCCAGACGCCGTCGTGATCGACAGCACCGCCTACACGATCGACGAGGTCGTGCAGAAGATCGCCCAGCTCATCGATGGGAGGCGCGCGCGATGAAGCTCTTTCGCTACGGCATCGAGGACTACTACGACAACGGCATGCGCGACTACCCGGTGGCGCTGCGCGTCTTCTACTATGTCGTGATCGCGATCCTCTACGCGTTCACCAAGCTCATGTGGCGCTGGAAGGTCGAGAACGCCGAGGCCCTCATCGCGCCCGGCAAGACCGGCACGGTCATCATCTGCAACCACACCTCGATGGCCGAGGTGGTGGCGCTCGTGCCGCACATCGTGCGCACAGGGCGACGCGTCCGGCCCATCATGAAGTCGGAGTTCAACAGGAACCCTATCGTGAAGTGGTTCTTCGGGCGCGTGGGCGGCATCCCCGTCGACCGCGGCACCGCCGACATGAAGGCGCTCCGCCGCGCCCAGCACGCGCTCCAGCGCGGCGAGGACGTGCTCATCTACCCCGAGGGCACGCGCATCCGCACGGACGACCAGCCGGTCGAGGTCCACGGCGGCTTCGCCCTCATCGCCCAGATGGCCAAGGCGGATATCGCCCCCATGGCCGTGTGCGGCTTCCGCGACATCACGCCCGCCGGCAAGCACCTCATGCGGCCCATGAAGACGTGGATGCGGGTGGGGGAGCGGCTCTCGCTCGCCGATGCGCCCGAGGGCCTCTCGCGCCGCGACCGCATGCAGTGGTTCGAGGACGAGGCCATCCGCCGCATGTACGCCGTCCGCGACGAGCTGCGCGCCGAGCACCCGGGCAGAAGGTGATCGCATGTCCATGAAGGTCGTCGTCGCCGAGCACGCTGGCGCCTGCTACGGCGTGGAGCGCGCGCTCAAGCTGGCCGCCGCCACC
Organism: Enorma burkinafasonensis; assembly: GCF_902150035.1. GTDB lineage: Bacteria > Actinomycetota > Coriobacteriia > Coriobacteriales > Coriobacteriaceae > Enorma > Enorma burkinafasonensis. The sequence continues at coordinate 72,259 of NZ_LR597501.1, read as the reverse complement.
GCCGAGGGGGCACAGGGCCCGGTGCACACGCTGGGGCCGCTCATCCACAACCCGCTCGTGGTCGACGAGCTCGCCGGCGCGAGCGTGGGCCTCGCCGAGCGGCTGGAGGATGTACAGGAGGGCACGCTCATCGTGCGCACGCACGGCGTCGTGCCCCAGGTGATCGAGGGCGCCCGCGCGCGCGGCCTCGAGGTCGTCGACGCCACCTGCCCGTACGTGAAGAAGGTCCATCACGCGGCCGCCCGCCTCATCGAGGAGGGCTATCAGCTCATCGTCGTGGGCGAGGCCGGTCACCCCGAGGTCGAGGGCATCCTGGGCCACGCGGGCGGCGAGGCCTGGGTCGTGGGCGACGCTTCCGACCTCGACGGCATCGAGCTCGCCAAGCGCGTGGGCGTCGTGGTGCAGACCACCCAGACCGCCGACCGTCTGGCCGCGGTCGTGTCCGCGCTCTCCCGCCGCGTGCAGGAGCTCAAGCTCGTGAACACCATCTGCGAGGCCACGAGCGAGCGGCAGCGCGCTGCTGCCGAGCTCGCCGAGCGCGCGGGCTGCATGCTCGTCATCGGCGGCAAGAACTCCGGCAACACCCGCCGTCTGGCCGAGATCTGCCGCGCCCGCTGCGCGAACACCCACCACATCGAGGACGCGGCGGAGCTCGACGCCGCCTGGTTCGACGGCGTGGGCCTCTGCGGGATCACGGCGGGCGCCTCCACGCCCCAGAGCCATATCGAGCGCGCGCTCGCGCGCATCGGGGAGCTCAGGCCATGAGCGCGGCTGCTCCACAAGCGCCCTACGCGCAGGGTCGCGCCGACTACGCGCCCACGCGCGCGCCCGAGGACGCGGGAGGGGCGCTCGTCACCGCGGTGCGCGAGGGCTCCCCGGCCTATGACGCGGGAATCGAGCCGGGCATGCGCATCGCGCGCGTGAACGGCGAGCCCCTCGCCGACATGGTGACCTGGCTCTGGGAGGCCTCGGACGATGAGGTGGAGCTCGAGGTGCATGACCCCACAGACGGCGCCTGCGAGAGCTGCACGCTCGAGCGCCTGCCGGGCGAGGACTGGGGCCTCACCTTCGAGGGCGCCGTCTTCGACGGCATGCGCACCTGCGTGAACGCCTGCACGTTCTGCTTCATGCACATGCTGCCGCCTCGCATGCGCCGTACGCTCTACATCCGCGACGACGACTACCGCCTGAGCTTTCTGCAGGGCAACTTCGTGACCCTCACCAACCTCTCGGACGCCGAGGTCGAGCGCATCGTCACGTGCCGGCTGAGTCCCATGAACGTGTCGCTCCACGCCGTCACGCCCGAGGTGCGCCGCCGCCTCATGGGGCGCAACGCCGCGCGGGGCATGGAGGTCCTTGAGCGCCTGATCGATGAGGGGATCGAGATCCACGCGCAGATCGTGCTCCTGCCCGGCGAGAACGACGGCGCCGAGCTCGACCGCACCCTCGCCTGGTGCGCCGAGCGCCCCGCGGTGACGAGCCTCGGGATCGTGCCGCTCGGCTACACGCGGTTCCAGAAGCGCTTCGCCTCGTCGTTCTCGGACGACCCCGCGGCGGCACGCGCCGTCATCGAGCAGGTGCGGCCCTTCCAGGAGCGCATGCGCTTGGAGCGGGGGAGGACCGTCATCCAGCTCGGCGACGAGTTCTACCTCGATGCGGGCGTCGAGGTGCCGACAGCTGAGCTCTACGACGGCTACCCGCAGTACTACGACGGCATCGGCATGGTGCGGAGCTACCTCGACGAGACGGATGCGCTCGTCGCCGGGGACGCCGTGCGGCTGCAGGGCCTCTCCCGCGCGCTCGCGGCCCGGAAGCTCAGCCTGCTCGTCGTCACGGGTGCGGCAGCCCGCGCGACCGTCGCGCGCCTCATCGAGCTCGCGGGCCTTCCCGGCCGCGCCGAGGCCATCGAGAACCGCTACTTCGGCGGCAACGTCGACGTGACCGGCCTCATCTGCGGATGCGACCTTCTGGAGCAGCTCCCGGAGGACCTCTCCGGGGTTATGCTCTTTGTGCCGGACGTCATGTTCAACGCCGACGGCCTCACGCTCGACGGTTATCATCAAGATGAGCTTCTGGCCGAGCTTAGCCGCAGGGGTGCGCAGGCGTGGGTCGCCCCCACGACGCCGCGCGAGCTCGCGGACGCCATCGAGCGCGGTCTGGCCGCCACAACCGTATAGCCCATCTGCTCAAGGAGCCTCTATGAAACCCATCGTAGCCGTCGTAGGCAGGCCGAACGTCGGCAAGTCGACGCTTGTGAACCGCCTCGCGCGCACCCAGGACGCCATCGTGCACGAGAGCCGCGGCGTCACGCGCGACCGCTCGTACCATGACGCGGACTGGAACGGCCGCGACTTCATCCTCGTCGACACGGGCGGCATCGAGCCGCTCAAGAGCGAGGACGTCTTCTCCGCCTCGATCCGCGACCAGGCGCTCGCCGCCGCCGAGGAGGCGGACGTCGTGCTCTTCGTCGTGGACGGGTCGGTTGGCGTCACCGAGGAGGACGAGTCGGTCGCGCGCATGCTCAAGCGCGTGAAGAAGCCCATCTTCCTGCTCGTGAACAAGCTCGACAACCCCGACCGCGAGGAGGAGCGCCTCTGGGAGTTCTACTCGCTCGGCATCGGCGACCCGCGGCCCATCTCGGCCCACCACGGGCACGGCACCGGGGACCTGCTCGACGAGGTCGTCGCCGCGCTGCCGCCCGAGCGCGAGGACGAGGAGCCGTTCCCCGATGCGCTCGGCGTGGCCATCATCGGGCGCCCCAACGCCGGCAAGTCGTCGCTCTTCAACAAGATCCTGGGCTCCGACCGCTCCATCGTCTCCGACGTGGCGGGCACCACGCGCGACGCCATCGACACCTACGTGGAGCGCGGCGGCAAGCGCTACCGGCTCGTGGACACCGCGGGCATCCGCAAGAAGAGCACCGTCTACGAGAACGTCGAGTACTACTCAATGGTCCGCGGTCTGCGCGCCATCGACCGCGCCGACGTGGCGCTGCTTGTGGTCGACGCGAGCATCGGCATGACCGAGCAGGACCAGAAGGTCGCGAACCTCGCCATCGAGCGCGGCTGCGCGCTCGTGATCCTGCTCAACAAGTGGGACCTGCTCGCCGACGACGAGCGGCGCGCCCAGGTCATGGAGACCGTCGACCGTCGCATGACGCTCGCGCCGTGGGCCCCGTACCTGCGCATCTCCGCGCTCACCGGCCGCTCGGTCGAGAAGATCTGGAGCCTCGTCGACAAGGCGGCCGCCGCCCGCTCCCAGAAGTTCACCACGTCGGCCCTGAACCGCTTCCTCACCGAGCTCCGCGAGTTCGGCCACACGGTCGTCGACGGCAAGCGGCGCCTGCGCATGCACTACGTGACCCAGACGGGGGTGAACCCGCCCACGTTCACCTTCTTCGTGAACCATCCCGACCTGGTGGACCCCACGTACCGCCGCTACATCGAGAACCGCATGCGCGAGAAGTTCGATTTCGCCGGCACGCCCATCCGCCTGAGGTTCCAGCGCAAGAACGACGGGAAGGCAGGGGAGTAGCATGGGACACGGCCTCGACACTGCCATCTACCTCGAGCTCGGGCTCATGCTCGTCTCGTACCTCATCTGCGGGATCCCCTTCGGCAAGATCCTCGCCAAGCGCTTCGCGCACAAGGACCTCCAGCAGGAGGGCTCGGGCAACATCGGCACCACCAACGCGCTGCGCGTCGCGGGCCCCAAGGTCGCGGCCATCACGCTCGCGTTCGACCTGCTCAAGGGCACGGTCTGCATGGTCGCGGCCAAGCAGGTGCTGCTTGGCGGCTCCTGGGACGCCGGGGTCCCCGTCGACCTCATGGTCGCCCTCGTGGCGCTCGCGTGCCTCTACGGCCACATCTTCTCGCCCTACCTGCACTTCCACGGTGGCAAGGGCATCGCCACGGGCGTGGGCATCCTCTTCGGCTTCTTCTGGCCGCTCGCCATCGTGCACCTCGCCATCTTCATCGTGCTCGTGGCCATCACGCGCTACGTCTCGGTGGGCTCCATCGTCACCGCGGCCGTCGTGCCGGTGACGGTGTTCGTCGCGTTCCCGCATCTCGCGCCCGCGGCCATCGCCGTGTGGGCGCTGCTCGGCTGGTCGGTGGTCTGGGCGCACCGCGCCAACATCGGCCGGCTGCGCGCGGGCACGGAGTCCAAGCTCTCGTTCGGGTCCAAGAAGGAGGCCTAGATGAAGGTCACGGTCATCGGTGCCGGGTCGTGGGGTACCGCCATATCCGGTGTGGCCGCCGCCAAGGCGGACGAGGTGGTGCTCTGGTCGCATGACGCGCCGGTGCCCGACGGCATCAACCGCGAGCACCGAAACCCGCTCTACCTCACCTACTACACGCTGCCCGAGAACGTCACCTGCACCGGCGACTTCGCCGCAGCGCTCGCCGGCACGGACGGCATCATCGTCGTCGTGCCGTCCCCCTTCATCCGCTCGACGCTGCGGGCGGCCGCGTCCGAGGTGCCCGCGCACGTTCCCGTGCTCACGCTCACCAAGGGCATCGAGGCCGATACCGGCAAGCTCATGAGCGATGTGGTGATCGAGGAGCTGGGCGGGGAGGAGCGCGTCGCGGCGCTCTCGGGCCCCAACCACGCCGAGGAGATCTGCAAGGGCAGCCTCTCGGCCGCGGTCATCGCCGCCGCCGACCCGGCGGTCGCCGAGTTCTTCAAGGACCTGCTCATCTCGCCGAGCTTCCGCATCTACACCTCAGACGACATGTGCGGCATCGAGACCTGCGGCGCCGTGAAGAACGTCATCGCCATCGTCTGCGGCATCGCGGCGGGTGTTGGCTACGGCGACAACACGCTCGCGCTCATCATGACGCGCGGCCTGGCCGAGATCAGCCGCATCGTCTACGCGCGCGGCGGGCGGCCCATGACGTGCATGGGGCTCGCCGGTATGGGCGACCTCATCGCCACCTGCACCTCGCCGCACTCGCGCAACCGCACCTTCGGCCTGTCGTTCGCGCACGGCGAGAGCCTCGACGAGTACCAGGCGCGCACCCACATGATCGTCGAGGGCGCCGTCGCGGCCAGAAGCACCGCGCAGCTCGCCCGCTCGCTCGGGGTCGACGCGCCCATCACCTTCGCGCTCGAGGCGGCCCTCTACGGCGACGCCTCGATGGACGAGGCGCTCCACATGCTCATCGACCGGTTCCCCACCGAGGAGTTCTACGGCCTCGATATCGAGACCGCCTAGAGAAAGGTAGCCCCATGGCCCATGACGTGCGCATCGCACCCTCCATCCTCTCCGCGGACATGGCGCATCTCGCCCGCGACCTCGAGCGCATCGCCACCGCCGACCTCATCCACATCGACGTGATGGACGGCCACTTCACCGGCAACCTCACGTTCGGCGCCGGCGTGGTCGCCGCCTGCAAGCGTGTATGCGACGTGCCGCTCGACGTGCACATGATGGTCACGAACCCCGACGAGACCATCGACTGGTACCTCGATGCGGGCGCGGACGTCATCACCGTGCACGCCGAGGCCTCGACGCACCTCCACCGCACCGTCACGCACATCAAGGACCGCGGCGCCCAGGCGGGTGCGGTGCTCAACCCCGCGACCCCGGTCTCGGTCCTCGAGGACATCCTGCCCGAGCTCGACATGGTGCTCGTCATGAGCGTGAACCCGGGCTTCGGCGGGCAGTCGTTCATCGAGGGCACCTACGCGAAGCTCGAGCGCCTGACGGAGCTCTGCGCGCGCGTGGGCGCCCACCCGAGCATCGAGGTCGACGGCGGCATCTCCGCCAAGAACATCGAGCGCGTCGCCTCGCTCGGGGCCGACACCTTCGTGGCCGGCTCCGCGGTCTTCGGCGCGGACGACCCCGCGGCCGAGATCGCGCGCCTGCGCGAGCTCGCCTGCGCCGCCAAGAATCCCGGTGCCGACCGATGACGGCTGCCGCCCCGGTGCCCGTGAACCTCGATTACGCCGCCTCGACGCCGCTTCGTCCCGAGGCGCTCGGGGCCATGGCCGCCTACGACGCATCCGACATCGCCGGCGCGAACCCCAACTCGCTGCACTCGCTCGGTCGCCGCGCCGCGCGCGAACTCGAGGGGGCGCGTCGCGCGCTCGCGGCCTCGCTCGGTCGGCGCGTGCGCCCGCACGAGGTGGTGCTCACCGCCGGCGGGACCGAGGCTAACGTCCGCGCGCTTCTGGGCATCGCCGAGGGGGCGCGCCTGCGCGACCACGGGCGCTGCCGCGTGGTCGTGAGCGCCATCGAGCACGATTCGATCCTGGACAACGCGGCTGAGCTCAGGCGGCGCGGGTTCAGCGTCGATACCGTCAAGCCCGACCGCCAGGGCAAAGTCCTGCCCTCCGCGCTCGAGCCGCTGCTCGGTGACGACGTCGCACTCGTCTCCATCATGCTCGCCAATAACGAGACGGGGGTCGTGCAGCCCCTCCCCGAGCTAGCCCGCGTTGCGCATGCGGCCGGCGCCTGCTTCCATACCGACGCCATCCAGGGCTATCTGCACATCCCCTTCGACGTCGACGAGCTCGGCGTCGACGCGCTCTCGCTCGCCGGCCACAAGGTCGGCGGGCCCGTCGCCTCGAGCGCCCTCTACCTCAGGCAGGGCACGCCGTTTGCCGCCGTCTCGCACGGGGGCGGGCAGGAGGCTGGCCGCCGCCCCGGCACGCAGGACGTGCGCAGCGCCCTCGCGCAGGCCGCGGTCGCGCGCGCCTTGCATCCCGGGGTCGCGGGCGAGCGCGCGCGGCTCCAGGCGCTCGCAGACGGGCTCTACCGCGAGCTTCTCGCCTGCGGCCGCATCCATGCGACGATGGGGGACCCCGGCGCGGTCGAGCGCCTGCCGGGGATCGTCTCCGTCTACGTCGACGGGATGGAGTCCGAGGACCTCATTTTGAGGCTCGACAGCCGGGGGTTCTGCGTCTCGGCCGGCTCCGCCTGCTCGAGCGGCTCCACCAAGGCGAGCCACGTACTCACCGCCATGGGGCTCTCCGATGCCGAGGCGGGCGGGTCGCTGCGCATCTCCTTCGACGACCGCGTCGACGCAGGCGACCTCAAGCGCTTCGCGCGCGCACTGATCGAGCTCGTCGAGGGGAGGGAATCATGACGGTCCGCGAGCTTCTGGACGCGCTGCTCGCGCGCTTTCCTGCCGAGCATGCCGAGGACTGGGACCATGTGGGCCTTTCCGTGGGCGACCCCGCCGACGAGGTGCGGGGCGTGCTCGTCGCGCTCGACGTGACGCCCGCCTCGATCGAGGCCACGGCCCGCTCCGGCGCCAATGTGCTCGTCACGCACCATCCCGTCTACCTCAAGGCGCCAGGCGCCTTCGTGCCCGCGGCGGGCGAGCACCCCGTCGCCTCCGAGGCGGTCTTCAGCGCCGTTAGGCACGGCGTGAGCGTGATCTCCCTCCACACGAATCTCGACCGATCGCTTGAGGTACGCGAGGTCATGGCCCGCCTCACCGGCACCGTCGCCACGGGCTCGATCGAGTGCCCGGACGATGCCGAGGCCATCGGGTACGGCATGCTCTCCGCCCCGCTTGAGACCACCCTCGGCGAGCTTGCGGCGGCCTCCGCGCGGGCCTTCTCGACCGAGCCGCGCGTATGGGGCGAGCCCGGGATGCCCGTCCGCCGCCTCGCCGTGCTCGGCGGCTCGCTCGGGGGTTTCGGTGAGCAGGCGCGCGCCGCCGGCGCCGATGCCGTCATATGCGGCGAGGCGGGCTATCATGTCTGCCAGGACCTCGCGGGGCGCGACGTGGGCGTCGTGCTCCTGGGCCACGATGCCTCGGAGCGGCCCTTCTGCGGCGTGCTCGCCGACGCCGTGCGCGCGGCTGCGGGCCCCGCGACCGATGTGGAGATATTCGATCCGCCCCGTGCGTGGTGGACCGCTATGGAAGGAGTTCGCTGAATGGGCGAAGGACAGATGCTGCTCAAACTGCAGGAGACCGACCTTGAGCTCGTGCGCCACCGCTCCGAGCTCGCCGACCTGCCCGAGATCAAGGCGCTCGCGCAGAAGCGCAAGTCGCTCGCCGCGGCGAAGGAGGAGCTCCGCCGCGTGACGGGCCGCCGTAAGGACCTCGAGACCTACCTCGGCGAGCTCGACGAGGAGGAGTCGCTCTGCCTCAAGGACATCGAGGCGGCGCAGGAGCACGCCGCGTCCGCGAAGGACTACGCCGACGTGCAGGACCTCGAGTACGAGCTCTCGCAGCTCGCCAAGGAGCTCGACAAGATCGCCTTCGAGCGCAACGACTACCAGACCGAGCTCGCCCAGGTATCGGAGCGCGAGGCCAAGGGCACCTCGTTCATCGCGCGGCTCGAGAAGGCGATTCTCGCCGACGCGCAGGCCGCGCGCGACCACGCCGCGGGCATCCAAGCCGATATCGAGCGCTGCGAGGGCCTGCGCCAGAAGCTCATGGCCGAGCTGTCCCAAGATCTTAAGGAGCGCTACGAGCGCGCCTTCGAGCGCCACAAGGGCCTCGCGGTCGAGCGGCTCGCGGGCTCGATCCCCTCGATCTGCCGCATGACGCTCACCGAGTCCTCGATGAACGACCTCAAGGGCGCGGGCGCCATCACCGAGTGCCCCTACTGCCACCGCATCCTGATCCTCGAGGAGGACTGACGATGGGGGAGCCAACCGCGAGCCGCACGGCGCTCGTCTGCGTGACGGGCTGCATCGCGGCGTACAAGTCCTGCGAGCTCGTGCGGCTCCTCCAGAAGGCGGGGCTGCGCGTGAAGGTGCTCATGAGCGAGCACGCGACGCACTTCGTCGACCCGCTCACGTTCCGGGCGCTCACGCACGAGCCCGTGGCGGTGGGCCTCTTCGACGACCCGAGCGACCCCATCCACCACATCTCGCTCGCGCAGGAGGCCGATATCGTGCTCGTGGCGCCCGCGACGGCGAACGTCATCGCCAAGATGGCCCACGGCATCGCCGACGACCTGCTCTCGACGACGCTCCTCGCCACGACGGCGCCCATCCTCGTCGCGCCCGCGATGAACGTGAACATGTGGCGCGCGGCGGCCACCCAGGAGAACCTCGCCGTGCTCGTGCGCCGCGGCGTCGAGGTCGTCGCCCCCGGCGTGGGCTACCTCGCCTGCGGTGACGTCGCCGAGGGGCGCCTCGCGGACCCGGAGGACATCGCCGCCCGGGCGCTCGACGTGCTTGAGTCGACCGATGAGCTCACGGGCGAGCATATCGTCATCACGGCGGGTCCCACCCACGAGCCCATCGACAGCGTGCGCTACATCGCCAACCGCTCCTCAGGCAAGATGGGGTGCGCGCTCGCGCGTGCCGCCCGGCGCATGGGTGCCGAGGTCACGCTCGTGCTCGGCCCTGTTGAGGCGAGCGCTCCCGCCGGCATGGCCGTGGTGCGCGTCGAGACGGCGCGCGAGATGCACGACGCCGCGCTCGCCGCCTTCGAGGGCGCGACCATGGCCGTCTGCGCCGCCGCTGTCGCGGACTACACGCCGGCGCACCCCGCCGAGCGCAAGCTCAAGAAGGGCATCGATGTCCTCGATACGCTCGAGCTCACCCAGACCGCCGATATCCTCGCCGACCTCGCGGCCGCGAAGGGGGAGCGCGTCGTGGTGGGGTTCGCCGCCGAGACGGACGAGGCCGTGGCCTACGCGCAGGCGAAGCTCGCGCGCAAGGGATGCGACGCCATCGTGGCGAACGACGTCTCGCGCGCCGACTCGGGCTTCGGGAGCGACACGGACAAGGCCTGGTGGGTCACCGCCGGAGGCGTCGAGGAGCTGCCGCTGCTCACCAAGGGCGAGCTCGCCCGCGAGATCCTGCTGCGCGCGAAGGCCCTCCGCGGCCCCGTCACCGCGGCCGTGACAGCGGACGTCAGCTTTTTCTAGATTGGGCCTTGCGCAACGCGGAAGAGTTGAGTAAAGTATCTTTTGCTGTCAGATGAGACGGCATTGCTTCGGGACGTGGCGCAGCTTGGTAGCGCACTTGACTGGGGGTCAAGGGGTCGCTGGTTCGAATCCAGTCGTCCCGACCAGAGCAGCCTGGGCACCGGTTACACCGGTGCCTTTTTTCATATCTGGTCCGGCCGTTGGCTAGACTTCCCGATGATGGGTATCATGCAGAACGTGCGTGTACTCGTTAGGAAGCGTAGGTTTGCATCGTGAGACGTAAGAAGAGGGTGACCAAAGACCTCATCGGCACCCCCGATTACCCCTCGAACCAAATCTTCACCATATCGAACTTCATCACGGTCCTGCGCCTCGTGCTGACGTTCGTCTTCCTGTACCTGTTCGTCGCCGACGTCAACCGCTATGTCGCTCTCGTCATCTACGCCGTCGCGGCGAGCACCGACTGGCTCGACGGCCAGATCGCGCGCCGTACGCACACCGTGAGCTGGCTCGGCAAGATGATGGACCCGGTGGTCGACCGCGCCCTGCTCTTCACCGGCGTGATCGGGCTCGTCGCTCGCGCCGAGCTGCCCGTGTGGGTCTGCGTGGTCATCATCTGCCGCGACGTCTACCTCGCCATCGGCAACTCCATCGTGCGCCGCTACCACAAGCGGCCGATCGACGTCGTGCTCACCGGCAAGGCCGCCACGGCGCTGCTCATGACCGGGTTCTCGTTCATGCTGCTCGGCCTTCCCACCATGCACGGCCTGGGCTGGCTCGGCGAGGTCTGCGAGCCCTTCCCGGGGCTCGACGGCCGCACGGTGCCCATGGGGATCCTGCTCGTGTACCTCGGCGTAGTGTTCTCGCTCATCACCGCGGTCGTCTACACGGTCAAGGGCTACCGGGCGGGCAAGCGGGCCATCGAGCATCCCGAGGAGGAGGATGAGGACTTCCTCAACCCCGAAATCGTGGATTGTGACGATGCCGCGGCGCTCTAGACGCACGCTTTTCGTTCCTGCGGTAGAATAGGCCACAGAAGCGTCCCCGGGCGCTGCCTTTACGTATGACTGATTGGGGTTCCCATGTCCGACCCGACGATCGATTCCACGCGCGTGTTCCGTATGCCGTCCGATGACGCGACGGCGCCCGACCTCATGAAGAGCGCGCGCATCTCCAACCCGGTGCTCTCGATCATCAAGGGGCCCCAGACGGGCAACACCTTCCAGATCGACGGTGCCGAGACCACGATCGGCCGCGACCCGGCGAACACGATCTTCCTGAACGACATGACCGTCTCGCGCGCGCACGCCAAGATCCTGCGCGACGGGGCCAACGTCGTCATCGAGGACCTCGGCTCGCTCAACGGCACCTGGGTCGACGGCGCCATCGTCAACTCAGCGCCCCTGCACGACGGCTCGTCGGTGCAGATCGGCACGTTCACGCTCGTCTACCATGAGAGCCAGCCGGAGCGCATAGAGACTGGTGAGTGAGCTTGGCCGAGCGCAGCTATCTGAGTATCGGCCAGGTCGTCAACCTTCTCCGCGGCACGTATCCCGATCTATCCAACTCGAAGATCCGCTTCCTCGAGGACGAGGGGCTCATCACGCCCCACCGCACGCCCAAGGGCTATCGTCAGTACTCGATGGATGACGTGGAGCGCCTCGAGGTCATCCTGCACCTGCAGAAGACCCGCTACATGCCGCTGAACGTCATCAAGCAGCGCCTGGAGGGCGCCGACGACCTGCGCACGCTCGCCTACGAGGTTGGCCTGCTCTCCGACGTACCCATGAAGACGCAGCCCAAGGAGACCAAGCAGAAGCTCCATCCGCTCGAGGACATCCCGGACCTTCTGGGCGTGAGCATCTCGTTCGTGCGGCAGCTCGCCCAGAACGACCTCGTCCACATCATCAAGAGCCCCAAGAACCGCGAGCTCGTGGACGGCAGCGAGTTCGAGATCATCCGCTACTGCTCCGAGCTCTCTCGCTTCCATATCGAGCCGCGCAACCTCCGCCAGTACGCGCTCTCCGCGAACCGCGAGTCCACCATGTTCGAGCAGGTGCTCGTCGGCATGCTCGGCATGGACGACAGCGACGAGGACCGCAACGCCAAGCTCGAGCGCGCCTTCAACAAGCTGCACGACCTCACCGACGGCGTGCACACGGCGCTTCTCAAGAACCGCGTCTTCGAGTCGCTGAACGCCGTCGTGAAGGACGCCGACGTCGACTCGATCGACGACGAGATCACCCGTGCCGAGGCAGAGCGCGAGCGCGCACGCCGCGATGGGGACGACGAGCCCGCCCAGAAGCCCTCGGGCAACGCGCCCGCTGCGGCGCGACGAGCCACCAGAAGGACCGGCCGGAACTAGGGGAGGGACCTATGGCCGATATCGATTTCAGCTCTTACATAGCCGACATCCCGGACTATCCGGAGCCGGGTGTGGTCTTCAAGGACATCACGCCGCTCTTCGCCGACGCACATGCCATGCGCGCGGCCATCGACACCATCGCGGGGCATTTCCGCGGCCAGGGCATCACCAAGGTCATCGGGCCCGAGGCCCGCGGCTTCATGGTGGGCGTCCCGGTCGCCCTGGAGCTCGGCGCCGGCTTCATCCCTGCCCGCAAGCCCGGCAAGCTCCCGCGCGAGACCGTCTCGATCAGCTACGACCTCGAGTACGGCAGCGACACGCTCGAGATCCACGCCGATGCGCTCGAGCCCGGCGACCGCGTCATCGTAATCGACGACCTCATCGCAACCGGCGGCACCATCGCCGCCACGGGCTCGCTCGTCGAGCAGATGGGCGCGACGCTCGTGGGCTTTGGCTGCATCATGGAGCTCGCGTTCCTGGAGCCGCGCAAGAAGCTCGCCGCGCAGGGTGACCACGACGTCTTCAGCCTTATCCAGGTCGCGTAAGCGCACCGCACAGCCATGCGCATTCGGGCGGTTCCGGGCATCCGGGACCGCCCTTCTTATGAAAGGCTGATGGACGGCTTCTGAAGGTTCGCCCGAATCGGCGTCGCGGGGGCAGGGCGTTAGGGCCGAGCGTCTATAATGGCTACTGTTTGTTCAGACCGTTTGGAGGTTCTTCCATGCAGATCAGGGAATTCGGACGCGCGTGCGCACGGTTCTCGCTCGTGGCAGCTCTTTCCGGTTCGATCGTTCTCGCGGCCGTCCCGGCCGTTCCCGCATATGCCGATCTCGAGTCCGAGCTCGCCGAAGCCAAGGCTGAGCTCGAGCGGCTCGGTCAGGAGTACCAGAGCCTCCAGGATGCGCTCCAGAACGCGTCCAACGACCTCGAGGTGACCAAGGGCGAGATCGAGGAGACCCAGATCGAACTCGAGCAGGCCCAGGCCATCCTCGCCGAGAACGTCGCCAACGACTACAAGAACGGCGGCGACCAGATCCTCGAGGTCATCCTGGGTTCCAACGACTTCGACGACCTCATCTCGCGCGTCTTCTACATGGACAAGGTCTCCGAGGCCCAGGCCGAGGCGATCGAGGACGTCCGCACGCTCCAGGACCAGCTCATCGAACAGCAGACCGACGAGCAGCAGATGATCGACGACCTGCAGGGCCAGGTCGACGCGGCAGCCGACAACCAGAGCTCGGCGCAGGCGCTCGTGAACTCGCTCTCCGCCGAGGTGCGCGCGCAGCTTGAGGCCGAGGCCGCGCAGAACGCCGCGCTCGCCGCGGGCATCCAGTCCGCCGAGGACGCCGAGGACGAGAACTCCCTGCGCGACCAGATCGTCGAGAACGGCAACGCGCAGCACGAGGAGGAGGAAGAGGAGGAGACCCCCAGCGCTCCCTCCACGCCGCAGCAGCCCGCCGACGACAACCAGAACCAGGGTTCCTCCGGCACCTCGAACGTCGGGGGCAGCGCGCTCGCATACGCTCTCGGCCAGGAGGGGAAGCCCTACGTCTACGGCGGCTCGAGCCCGTCTGCCGGGTTTGACTGCTCCGGTCTTGTCTACTGGGCCTACCGGCAGATCGGCGTCACCGACTTGCCGCGTACCGCTGGCGCTCAGGCCTCCTACATCAGGAGCCATGGGCGCTGGACGACGAACGTGAGTGAGCTCCAGTACGGTGACCTCGTCTTCTATAGCGGCCATGTCGCGTTCTACGTCGGCAACGGCCAAGTCTTCGGCGCCTGGCGCCAGGGTCGACCCGCCGGCTACGGTGGCGTCTATGAATGCGGCACCCCCTACGGCGGCGGCAATATCTGATCTTCTGCATAGTAGTTCGTTGTGGAGCCCATGGTAAATGGGCTCCATTTTTGTATTCCTATCCCGTGCAGATAGACAAACACGCTGCGTAGACCACGATTACCTGAATAAACTAATCACGTTCGCTAAACGGTCGGTTTTCAACCGTGGATGGCCGTCTGCATGAGCCCGGGTTTCCTCTGCATAAACTGGGTAGTACTATCCAGTAGGGAAGTGCACCTTCGAGGAAAGGAACACCATGGCAGACGCGAAGACCCTGGAGCAGATCGACCAGTGGGTCGAGGACCACTGGGAGGATGTCATCGCCGACATCGAGACGCTCGTCAACATCCCGAGCCAGGAGGACCTCGACCACGCGACCGAGGGCAAGCCCTACGGTCCCGGGCCCGCCGAGGCGCTCGAGGCCGGTCTTAGCATGTGCGAGCGCATGGGCATGAAGGCCGAGAACCATGAGGGCTACGTCGGCACCGCCGACTACGTCGGCGACAACGACGAGAAGAAGATCGCCATCATCGGGCATCTCGACACTGTGCCCTGCGGCCCCGGCTGGTCCCAGGACCCGCACAAGATGACGCGCCGCGAGGGCTACCTCATCGGCCGCGGCACCCTCGATGACAAGGGCCCCTTCGTTGTCTCCGCCTACGCCGCGAAGTACTGGCACGATGCGGGCTACCAGTTCCCCTATACGCTCCGCCTTATCCTGGGGTGCAACGAGGAGACCGGCTTCCAGGACGTGTACTACTACAACGAGCACTTCGAGCAGCCGGCGTTCATCCTGAGTCCTGACGCCGAGTTCCCGGTCTCCGCAGGCGAGAAGGGCATCTACGAGGGCATCTTCACCTCCGGCCCCATCACCGACGGCAAGATCGTCTCCTGGAACGCCGGCGAGGCGCCGAACGCCATCCCCTCGGATGCGCACGTCGTCGTGAAGGCCGACCTGGCCGCGCTTCCCGCGCGCGACGGCATCACGCTCTCCGATGAGGGCGACGGCTGTGTCCGCATCACCGCCAAGGGCAAGGGCGGGCATGCCGCCAAGCCCGAGGGCACGATGAACGCCATCGGCATGCTCGTCGACTACATGCTCGACAACGACCTCGTGTCCGATTCCGAGCGCCGGTTCCTGGACCTCCAGAAGACCCTCATCGATGACTACACGGGCGAGGCCGTGGGCGTCAAGGCCGAGGACGAGATCTTCGGGCCGCTCACCATCATCGGCGGCACCTGCTGGAAGGACGAGGACGGCACGCTGCACCAGTCGTGCGACTCGCGCTATCCCACGACCATGAACAAGGAACGCCTCGAGGAGATCCTCACGGTCACCGCTGCCAAGTTCGGCGCCACCTACGAAACCGATAACGACACCGTGCCGTTCTGGATCGACCCCAATGGCGAGGAAGTCCAGCGCCTCACCAAGGTCTACAACGACCTCACCGGCGAGAACCGCTCCTGCTACACGCTCGGCGGCGGCACGTACTGCCGCGAGTTCGAGCGCGGAGCCGCCTTCGGTGTCGAGATGCCGTGGCGCAAGGACCCCGATTGGGTCGGCCCCATGCACGGTGACGACGAGGGCATCTCCGAAGACGCGCTCAAGCTCTCGCTCAAGTGCTATATCTTGGGCATCAAGGAGATCATGGAGATCGAGTACTAGAGCTTTCGCCCGCTAACGGCCGCTGAACGCGACGGCGCCTCCGCTCGTACGGAGGCACCGTCGCTCATATCGGGCTAAAGATCGCGCCGATCACTTGCCGTGCTTGCCGTCGTGCTCCTCGTCATAGCCGATGAACTTGAGGTAGCCCATGAGGTAGGCCTTCGCGGCGAAGGCGATCACTGCGTTGCGCACGAGCAGCGACTCGCGGGTCACCATGGTCGCGGAGTCGGGAGCGGGGGAGGGCCCGTCGCCGAATACGCCCCGTATGGCGCCCTCCAACTCGCGGGCGACGTAGTCGTACGCCATCTCGGCGGTGTAGGTTACGCGCTGGATGCGGAAGAGCGACGAGGTCGCGTGGATCGAGAGCACCTGCTTGAACACGCAGATAACGAGTAAACGCGCTATCTGCTCGCGGCCGTAGAGCTTCTTCACCGGAGGGGCGATGAGCCCTGCCTTGACGTAATTGTTCACCATCGAGGGCGTGAGCCACTCTCCCTCAGTGCATGCGTCGAGGGGTTGAAGCGTCTTCTCGACGGTACCGATGACCTGGTCGCGATAGAGCTCCACGGAAGATAGCTCCTGATAGCGGGGCATCCTGAACGCGGCGAGCTGCTTTGCGAGATCGGACTGCAGGTAAGCGTCCGGCAGTATCGTGGGGGCGATATCCTCCTGCGTGATCTCGGGAGCATTGCTGGACATGGGGATGACCGTCTTCTTGGTGCTCATGGACGCTCCTCTGAACTACAAGCGCGACCTATCACGAGGTATCGCATACGTACACTCATAGATTGTAGAACTATGTCATCTTGTTCGCTAAACCATGTTGTCAATGATTTCATATAACCATACTTCTATAATGGGGTAGACGTACTCCGGTCGAAAGGACCCCGATATGAGTTGGGCAATCGTTGCCGATTCCAGCTGCAACCTTCGTGGCTACCAGCCGCAAGCTCCCGATACCAGCTATCTGTTCGCGCCCCTCAAGATCAACGTGGGCGGCGAGGAGTTCGTCGATAACGAAGAACTCGATGTGGACGAGCTCAACCGGCGCGTCGCCGCCGAGGAATCCGCCACGTCGAGCGCGTGCCCGAGCGTCGGGGAGTGGGCCGAGCGGTTCCGTACCGCGGACAATGTGATCGCGATCACCATCTCGGCGAACCTCTCAGGAAGCTACGAGGCCGCCGTCATGGCCCGCGAGATCGTGCTCGAGGAGGGCCCGCGCAACATCTTCATCGTCAACTCGCGTGCCGCGGGCGGCAAGCTCGAGCTACTGGTGTATCTGCTCGATAGGTACCTATCGGTTCATCCCGAAGCAACGTTCAACGAGGTCACGGCCTATATCTCTGATGTCGAGCTGTCCTCGACGGTGCTGTTCTCGCTTTGCACCTACGAGAATCTGACCAAGTCGGGGCGTATGCCCAAGATGGCCGGCATTCTCGCGAACAAGCTGAGCATCAGGATACTCGGTATCGCGAGCGACGAGGGGACCATCAAGGTGCTCGGTCCGTCTCGTAGCCAGAAGAAGATCTTCACGAAGATCATCGCCACCATGGAGGGCCAGGGCTACGCTGGCGGCCCGGTATTCATCGACCACTCGAACAACGAGGCCGGCGCGAGCGCGCTCGCCGCGAAGATCGTCGAGAAGTGGCCTGAGGCTCAAGTCACCTGCATGCCGTGCGGCGGGCTCTGCTCGTACTATGCAGAGAACGAGGGTCTCATTATCGGCTACGGTTGGGGAGCGGCAACCGGAGCTGACGTTCTCTAAAACATCTGATCAAGAATGGGGGCTCGCGCCCCCATTTGCTCAATCATTACTACTTTACATAAGATATATTATCCTGAAACGATTAGTAGCTTTCACTTTGAAACTGGTTTGACAGAGCTCCAAAACGCAACAGCAATTAATTCCTTTGTTCATCTCTTGAGTTTACAACAGCTATTGCGCTTATTTCCCTTGTTCTACATGCATGCCCGACAAGCATCCTGAATTATGTAGTGAGGCACAAGTCTCAATGAGATCATTCTGCTTGGAGCCCGAAGCAATCTCTTATGTATAGGCAGTTATAAATCGCAACCAGCATCTTCAAATAGTGCTTCTCCGAGATCGACTCAACGAGATAGACAAATGTTTCGATTTTGCGAATAGTAACCTCGGTGTTTAGCAGTGGTGATTCTCCTTACGGTGGATATCTGGCATCAAAATAGCAGCTAACTACTTTGACTGAATCTCCGATTTGGGCACCAATCGTACAATTTTGAATTATCTGACTACTACAACAATACTTAGGCACCTAACTTATGGTAATTTTCATAGGATTACTCTTATTGATAATCATCCCTCGCGACGTACCTGAAATCTGAAGATGCTGCCTTCACGCTGAGCACGAGAATAACAACAAAAATAACGGCGCTGAACGATCGAAATCATTCAGCGCCGTTGAATCAGTCACAAATAATATGACGTGGTAGCGGTACTCCCCTACGCAGTGATGGTCATGAGGAAGTACACCAGGAACGCAAGAGCGGCGACCCACATGAGCGGGCGGACCTTCTTGATGTTGCCGGTGACGACGGAGACGATCACATAGGTGATAAAGCCGAGGCCGATGCCGTTGGAGATCGAGTACGTGAACGGGATGCCAGCGATGATCATGAACGCCGGGAACGCCTCAAGCGGATCGGACCAGTCGATATCGACGACATCGCTCATCATGAGGAAGCCGACGAACACAAGCGCGCCGCAGGTGGCAGCGGAGGGAATGCAGTTGATGAGCGGCGAGAAGAACGCGGCGAGCAGGAACAGGATACCCGCAAACACCGAGGTCAGGCCGGTACGGCCGCCGTCGGCGGCACCGGAGGCGGACTCGACGAACGTAGTGATCGAGGAGGCGCCGAGGAAGCCGCCCGCGATGGCTGCAGAGGAATCCACGATCAGGATGGGCTTGATGTCCTCGACCTTGCCGTCCTCGGTAAGGAAGTCACCCTGCTTGGCGACAGCCATGGCGGTACCCATCGTGTCGAAGAAGTCGCTCATCATGAGCGAGAACGCCATGAGCAGAAGGGTCGGCGTGGTGACGACCTCGATGACGCCCATGACACCGGAGGCTTCGCTGACCTGGAACGGAGCAGCGAACGTCGAGAAATCGAGCGGGGCGACCACACCAGCGGGAAGCGGCGTCACGCCCAGCGGGATACCGATGACGGCGGAGATGATGATGCCCCAGAGCAGGGCGCCCTTGACCTTCATCGAGTACAGGATGACCGTGAGCACGATCGAGATGATGCCGATGACGAAGGTGAAGTTGTAGGCGCCGTCCTCACCGATGACCTTGCCAAGAGACACGAGCGTGTCGGAGTTGGCGACGATCACGCCGCCGTCCTTGAGGCCGATCATGGCGATGAAGAGGCCGAGGCCGATCGAGATGCCGTGACGCAGCGAGACCGGGATGGCGTCCATGATGGCCTCGCGCAGGCCGCAAAGCACAAGGATGAGGATGGCGATGCCCTCGACGAAGATGACGGCCATGGCGGTCGGCCAGCTCACGCCCATGCTGAGGCAGAGCGTGAAGGCGACGATCGAATTGATGCCCATGCCCGACGCGCACGCGAGCGGGCGGTTGGAGAACAGGCCCATGGCGATCGTCATGATCGCGGCGCCGATGCACGTGGCGGTGACGGCCGCGGTCTCGGGAATCCCAGCAGCAGACAAGATGCTCGGGTTCACGATGATGATGTAGGCCATCGCCAAGAACGTGGTCAGGCCGGCACGGATCTCCGTAGCCGTGGAAGACCCACGCTCACCAAGTTTGAAGAACGATTCCATATACTCCCCTTTTCCTTGGATTGTTCTTCTACTACCTATGCTCAGGAACCGCTAGTTGGTTCCACTAGAGCCGAAGCCGCCGGAACCCCTGTCGGTCTCATCGAGTTCATCGACCTCGACGAGGTTCACGATGGGAACCTGCTGGATCACGAGCTGGGCGATGCGCTCGCCGCGCTCGATGTGAATGGGCTCATGGGCGTCGAGATTGACGCAGATGATCTTGAGCTCGCCCCGGTAGTGGGCATCGATAAGACCTGGGGTGTTCGCGATGGAGAGGCCGCGCTTGAGGGCCATGCCGCTGCGGGGCTGGACGAAGCCGGCGTACCCGTCGGGAAGCGCGATGGCGAGGCCGGTACCGACCAGGGCGCGCTCGTGGGGCTCGATGGTGACATCCTCGTTAGCGCGCAGATCGAGCCCGGCATCGCCCTCGTAGGCGTAGGAAGGCAGCTCGACCGAAGGATCGAGCCGTTTGATGTTGACTGAAACCCTATTCACGTAGATCACCTCAGCTTGTCGAGTTCCTGGAGGAACTCCTCGATGTTCTTGAAATCGCGATAGACGGAAGCGAACCTGATGTACGCGACCTTGTCGATGCGCTCGAGGCGCTTAAGTACCATGTCGCCGAGTTCATGGGAGGATACAGCCCGTAGCGTCCTGCCGCGAAGCTCGAGCTCTATATCGTCGATGAGGCCGTTGAGCTGCGCGAGGTCGATATCGCGTTTCGAGGTTGCCCTCATGAGGCCGACGAGCAGCTTGTTGCGGTCGAACGGCTGGGTCGTGCCATCGCTCTTGATGACCTCGATGGGGTCCTCGCAACGCTCAAACGTCGTGAACCGGTACCCGCAGGAACGGCACTCTCGACGGCGTTTGATGGCGTTGGTGGCATCCTGCATGCGCGAATCGACCACGCGGGTGTCATCGCCGCCGCATTTGGGACAGCGCATTATGTCTCCTCCTTATGGCAACCGAATCAGGATAGCATATATCGATGCTATAAGGAGTTCGCGACACCAGATGTTGTAGTGAAGAAACGCTTAGCTGAATGTCGCTCGCTTAATCGGCCTGGGAGGCGACCGAAAGCTCCATGCCGGGCTGCAGCGTCGCCGACTCGAGACCGTTCCACGCACGGATGAGCTCGGCGGTATCCTGTGTCGTCATGCCCTCTACCGGATACGCTTCCGCAAGCGCCCAGAGAGAATCGCCCGGGCGGACCTCCACGCTCTGCGTCGCCGTGGTGGCGAGAGCTTCCTCGAACGCCGACGACTCGTGGGCGACGACGGCATGGGCGACAAAGACCAATGCGGCGACCATAGCGGTCACGGCGATTAGGGACAAAGCCAGCTTCGGCAGCGAGGATGCCTGATGCTTAGCGGAAACGCGAGGTGCGGACGCCTTGGAGACATGTTGCGCCGGCAGCGCGTAGATCTTGGTCTCGAAACGACGGCTCGGTTCCTGAGACGGGTTCTGGCTGACGGAAAGGGCGAGGTTCCCGTCGATAAGGCAATCCTGGTACATAACGCGTCTCCTCTCTGCTTGTGTCGAACCTGTTATACCGTGCGGCCCGGACAAAAGGTCTGGCGCAAGAACGGATGTTCGTATATCATTATCTTCGAACAGTTGTTCCTGTCAAGAAGAAATCGAACAAATGTTTGGTTTGAAAGGAGCTCCGATGGCACGCAAGATCTCGAAGCGCCAGCAGCAGATCTACGACTTCATCCGTTCGTATCAGCTGGAGAAGGGTTATCCGCCCAGTGTGCGCGAGATGGCTGCAGCCGTCGGCCTCTCCTCCCCCTCCACGGTGCATGCCCATCTGAGCGCCCTGGAGGAGCGCGGTCTCATCAAGCGCGATGCCACCAAGCCGCGCGCCCTCGAGCTCTTCAACGAGGACGGTTCCTCGGTCAACCTCGCCGAGGTCAAGGAGTCACCCGAGCGCGGCACCGTATCGCTCCCGCTGGTCGGCCGCGTCGCCGCCGGCATGCCGATCCTCGCCGAGCAGAACGTCGAGGACACCTTCACGCTCCCCACCGAGATCGCAACCGATTCCTCCTCGTTCGTCCTCGAGGTCCATGGTGACTCGATGATCAACGTCGGCATCTACAACGGCGACTACCTCATCGTCCGCGAGCAGAAGAGCGCCATGAACGGCGAGATCGTCGTGGCGATGATCGACGGCGAGGCGACGGTCAAGACGTTCTACAAGGAGCGCGGCCGTGTGCGCCTCCAGCCCGAGAACGACGCCATGGAGCCCATCTACGCCGACAACCCGCAGATCCTCGGTAAAGTCGTCGCCCTGATGCGTCGCCTCGGATAGGGGCACCCCATCTCATGCCGCAGAGCACGAACAAGCAGGAAGCAACGGCCCGCCTGGTGCTGTTGGATGAGGTTCGCGGGTTAACCATCGTCTCGATGGTGCTCTTCCATGCCGCCTACGACGCAGCCTATCTTTACGGCTATGACCTCGCTTGGTTCCAGGAGCCGATCATCCAAAACGTATGGCGCTGCTCGATCAGCTGGGTGTTCCTCCTGCTTGCCGGATGGATGACCGCCTACAGCAGAAGCAATGCGAGAAGGGCGGTGCGCTATGCCCTCTGCGCCCTTCTCGTCTTCGCGGCGACGGCTCTGGCTGGCGTGGACACCGCTGTCACGTTCGGAATCCTGTTCTGCATGGCAGCGAGCACCGCCGTGTACTGCGTCGCCGAGCCCGTGCTCAAGCGCGTGCCGCCTGCACTCGGGCTGTTCGGTACGCTCGCGCTCTTCGGCATCACCTATGCCGTGCCTCACGCGCGCTACGCGGTGGAGGGCCTCGCCTGGCTGGGCTTCCCCTCCCCTACCTTCTCTTCGGGAGATTACTATCCGCTGCTCCCCTATCTCTTCATGTATCTCGCTGGGGCGTTCTGCCAGCGTCTGTTCATGGAACGGTACGGTAGCGAGCCGCCCGCGGCGATGATCTCATCCCATTGCGGGCCCCTCGCCTTGATCGGTAGGCACAGCCTGGAGATCTACCTGGTCCATCAGCCGTTGCTCATCGTGCTCTTCGAGGGGATTCGCCTCATCGCGCCGTGATGGGTTTTAAGAGACCCGGAAATCCGAGACGCGGGCCGCGAGACGCTGG
The DNA here is from genome assembly GCF_902150035.1 of Enorma burkinafasonensis. Classification (GTDB taxonomy): domain Bacteria; phylum Actinomycetota; class Coriobacteriia; order Coriobacteriales; family Coriobacteriaceae; genus Enorma; species Enorma burkinafasonensis. The sequence continues at coordinate 49,613 of NZ_LR597501.1, read as the reverse complement.
GGCAGCTTGGCGAGGACGTGCGTGCCGGACTCCTCGTAGCTCTCGTTGAGGATCGTCCCGCACTCGTGCAGGACCTTCAGGAGCTTCCCCTCGCGATACGGGATCAAGACGTCCACGAGGACGTCGAGCGCGGCCGCCTCGAGACCGATGCGCGCTACGAGCTCATCGATGCCCTCACCGGTGGCAGCCGAAACGAAGACGGCATCGGGATAGAGCCGCTTGAGCTCGACCCGCTGAAGGTCGTCGATGAGGTCGACCTTGTTGAGCACCACGCAGGAGCGGACCTCGTCCGCGTCGATCTCATCGAGGACGCGGTCGACCGCCTCCAGCTGGCGCGTGAGGTTGGCGTCGGACGCATCGGCGACCTTGAGGAGCAGATCGGCATCACGAACCTCGGAGAGCGTCGACTTGAACGCGTTGACGAGCCCATGCGGCAGCTTCTGGATGAAGCCGACGGTATCGGTGATGGTCATGGCGCGGCCGCCCGGCAGCCGGTAGGAGCGCGTGGTGGGATCGAGCGTGGCGAAGAGCTTGTCCTGGGCGAGAACGTCCGATCCGGTGAGGCGGTTCAAAAGCGACGACTTGCCCGCGTTGGTGTACCCGGCAAAGGCGACGCGGAACGCCGGCGAGGCGACGCGTTCCTTGGATTGCACCCCGCGGCGCTTCTCGACCTCGCGGAGTTCGCGCTTCACGACGGCGATCCTGCTCCTCACCAGGCGCCGGTCGACTTCGAGCTGCGTCTCGCCCTGCCCGAAACGGCTCCCGATGCCGCCGCGCGTCTGCTCTTTAGCTAGATGGCTCCACATGCCCCGCAGGCGAGGAAGGAGGTACTGGAGCTGAGCGAGCTGAACCTGCAACCTGCCCTCGCGCGTCTGGGCATGGAGGCCGAAGATGTCGAGGATGAGCGCCGTGCGGTCGATGATCTTGACCGGTGAGCCGACGGCCTTCTCGAGAACGGTCTGCTGCGAGGGCGTGAGGTCGTCGTCGAAGATGACCACGTCTGCGTCGAGTCTATGGACAAGGCCCACGAGCTCCTCAAGCTTGCCGGAACCGATGAAGGACCGGGGGTTCGGCTTCTCGAGCCGTTGGGTGAGGCGCGCGACCACGACGGCACCCGCGGTATCGGCGAGGCGCTCGAGCTCGTCGAGGGAGCGCTCGAGGGGCCAGCGGGTATCGCGCTGCTCTACGCCCACGAGGACGGCGCGCTCGGGTTCGAGCTCGGTCGTGACGAACGGGAACCGACCCATCTACTCCCCCATCGAATCGAGTATGCGCATGGCTGCGTCCTCGACGGTCAGCTCATCGAGGTCGAGCCAGGTGATGCGCCGGTCACGTCTGAACCAGGTGAGCTGCCGCTTCGCATAGCGACGGCTGCGTCGCTTGATGAGCTCGACGGCGTCGTCGAGGTTCGCGTGGCCCTCGAGCACGTCGATGAGCTCCTTGTAGCCGATGGCCTGCCGCGCCGTGAGCGCGGGTCCGGCGCCCTGCTCCATGAGGCCGCGGACCTCGTCGAGAAGGCCGGCATCCATCATGGCGTCCACGCGGCGGTCGATGCGCTCGTAGAGGCGGGACCGTTCCATCGTGAGCCCGAAGTAGCGCGTCGGGTAGTGCTCGCGCGGCGTGGAGAAACCGGCACGCTGCCGGGCATACGACGTCCCCTCGTCGAGCATCTCGAGCGCCCGGACGACGCGGCGCACGTTATGCGGGTGGATACACGCGGCACTCTCGGGGTCGCGCTCGGCGAGGAGTCGGTAGAGGGCGTCCTCCCCTTCAGACGCGGCGATGTGCTCGTAGCGCTCACGGCTCGAGCCGCCTACCTCACCGGCGGGGAAATCCATCTCATCGAGGACGGCGCGCACGTAGAGCCCGGTGCCGCCGCAAACGACCGGCGTCCTGCCGTCCGCGAGCAGGCCGTCGATGATGGCGCGCGCGTCGCGCTGGAAGAGCGCCGCCGAGTAGGCGACGTCCGGATCGGTGACATCGACCATGCGCAGGGGGACCGGCCGATCGGCGACTGGCGTCTTCGCCGTGCCGATATCCATGCCGCGGTACACCTGCATGGCATCAGCCGAGACCACCTCTGAAGAGAGGCGCGACGCGACGATGTCTGCGACCGCGCTCTTGCCGACCGCAGTCGGCCCCACGACGGCGAGGACCACCTCACTCATCGGGCCTCGCCGACAACCGTTCCGGAGAGGTACCAGGTGCGGGCGCGGTCGATGTGCACGTCGACGATCTTGCCGATGAGGCCCTCGACGCAGGCGCCCTCGGGCACCGGCGCGTGGACGGTCTGGTTCTTGGGGCTCTTGCCCTGCAGGATTGCCGCGTCCTTCTTGGAGGACCCCTCGACGAGCACGGGGACGATGCAGCCGAGCTCATGCTGGTTGAAGTCGAAGGCGGTCCGCTCGATGACCTTGACCAGACGGTCGAAGCGGTCCTGGATGACCTCGCGCGGCGTGTCGTCGGGGATCTCTGCGGCGGGGGTGCCCGCGCGCCGCGAGTAGATGAACGTGAAGGCCTGGGCGTACCCGACGGTCTCGGCGAGGCTCAAGGTCTCCTGGAAGTCCTCCTCGGTCTCGCCGGGGAAACCGACGATGATATCGGTGGTGAGGGCGATGCCGGGGATGCGAGCACGGACGGCATCGACCAGAGCCAGGTAGTCCTCTCGCGTGTACCTGCGGTTCATGAGCTTCAGGATGCGCGACGAGCCGGACTGGACCGCGAGGTGGAGATGCGGCATGACGGCCGGGACATCCGCCATGGCGTCTATGGTCTCGGGAAGCAGGTCCTTGGGGTGCGATGAGGTGAAACGGATGCGCTCGATGCCGGTCTCGCCGACCTCGCGCAAGAGCTCGGCGAAGCGCGGCGCCCCGTAGCGGTCGCGGCCGAACGAGTTCACGTTCTGGCCAAGCAGCGTCACCTCGCGCACGCCGGTTCGCACGAGGCCCGTCACCTCGTCGACGACCTCCTCGATCGTGCGGCTCTTCTCGCGGCCGCGCACGTAGGGCACGATGCAGTAGGAGCAGAAGTTGTTGCAGCCCGTCATGATGGGCACCCACGCATGGTAGCTCTGTTCGCGATGCCAGGGCATGGTGAGGGCGCCAAGGGTCTCCCCCTCCTCGGTGAGGATATGGCGCTCCTCGTCGCCGAAGGCCTGCGCGATGAGCTCGCCCACATGGGCGATCGCGTGCGTGCCGAAGATGACGTCGACGTTGTCGACATTGGTGAGGAGCCCCTCGCCGTCGCGCTGCGCGATGCAGCCGCCCACCGCGATCACGCGGCGGCCCGAGGGCGGGGTGGGCAGGCTCTTGCAGGAGTTGCACTGGCCGTAGAGACGCTGGTCCGCGGCCTCGCGCACGCAGCAGGTCATGAAGATGACGATATCGGCGTCGGCGGGTTCCGCGACAAGCGAGCAGCCCAGGGAATCGAGCAGGCCCGACACCCGCTCGGAGTCATGCAGGTTCATCTGGCAGCCGAAGGTGCGGATGAAGTACGTTTTGCCGGAAAGGACGGATGAGATCTCGCGGCTATCCATATCAGTGCACCGTCAGCATCTCGGCGCCGGATTCATCCATCTCCGCACCCTGGTAGGAAAGCGGATGGACGAAGACCGCGAGCCTGATCGCGGTACGGGACTCGCCGTTGATGAGGATATCCGAGAACGTGGGCGCGCAGGAGATATCGAAGCCCGTGGGGATCAGGAAGCCGCGCGCGATGGCCATGGCCTTGATGGCCTGGTTGACCGCACCGGCGCCGACGCATTGGATGTTCACGGGGACGCCGTCCTTGACCATGCCGGCGATGGCGCCCGCGACGGAAGCCGGCGAGGACTTGCTCGATACCTTCAGATAATCCATTGACGTTTGCTCCTGCGGTTCTAGTGCGAATATGCAGCTCTTTGACTTTATCCTAACCGGCACGTCACGGCAAGAGATGAGGCGCTAGTCTCCCTTGCCGACCTCGAACGTCACCGTGATGGCGTCGCGCGACACCTTGATCTTGGGCTCGCGGGCGAGCGTGAGGTAGTACTTGGCGGCCAGGTCGTCGAAATCGCGCTCAAGAAGACGCGAGAACGCGTCGAGGTCGTCACGGGAGATCTTGAGCCCGCGGCGGTCGCGCGTGAGATCGACCTCCGCGGGCGCGGAGGTGCGCTTGCGCTCGCGCAGGATGCGCGAGGTGACGCTGCGTACCGGCTTGACCTGGCCGCTCAGGATGCGGTGCGCGGTGCGCTCGGAGATCGTGATGCCGAGGGAGGCGGCGATGCGCATGACGTCGGCGGCATCGGCGGCGTACCCCAGCCGCTCGACGACGGGGAGCCCCTCCTCGTCGTCGAGGAAGAGCAGGCGCGAGGCGTCGAGCTCGCCCGAGGCGTGGGCGTAGAGCGTCGCCGCGATCTCGGCGGGGCTGCCGAGGTAGACGTCGCACCCGTGGCGCTCCTCGAGCGCGAACTCGCAGGTCGCGCGGATGATGTTGTGGGGGCCGCGCGCGCAGACCCACGTCCCGTCGTCGTCGCGGACCGCCTGCGGCCAGGTAGACTGGTCGGCGCGTTCCGGTAGGCGCGCGCAGTCGACGGTGACGCTGAGCGACGAACCCTTGCCCGGGCCTGAGGCCACGACGCGCGCGTCCTCCGTGTTCTCGCGGATCGAGTAGAGGGCCATGCCGCGTCCGTGCACGCCCCAGCGGTCCATCTTCATCGACTCGAGCTTGGAGGTCACGCGCGCGTCGAAGATGCGCTCGAACATGTCCTCGGGTATGCCGCTGCCGTTATCGAGGAAAAGGAGGGTGCGGACACCCTCCTCCTTCGCTGTGGCGATATAGATCTTGGTGGCGTGGGCGTCGCGGGCGTTGCGCAGCATCTCGATGACGATGTCCTCGACATGCTGGATGTCGTGCTTCGCCTGACGGCGCTCGGCCTCGGCCACGCGCAGGCGCACGAAGCCCTCACCGAGGTTCTCCTCGACGCGGAGGGAACCCTCCCCCGTCATGGACGCGATGAACGAGATGAGCTCCTGCGACTCGGCCATGGGCTACTTCGCGATATCGACGGCGCGGCTCTCGCGGATGACGACGACGCGCACCTGACCGGGGTACTCCATCTCGTCCTCGATCTGATGGGCGATATCGTGCGCGAGGACGGTCGCCTGGGCGTCCGAGATCTTGTCGGGCTGCACCATGACGTGGACCTCGCGACCCGCCTGCATGGCGTAGGTGCGCTCGACGCCCTCGTGCGCGTTCGCGATCTCCTCGAGCTTCTCGAGGCGCTTGATGTAGTTCTCGGCGGACTCGCGGCGGGCGCCCGGACGCGAGGCGGAGATGGCGTCGGCCGCCATCACGAGCACGGCGATGATCGAGTTGGGCTCGACGTCGTTGTGGTGCGCCTCGATGGCGTGCACGATCGCGGGCTTCTCGCCGTAGCGGCGGGCGAGGTCGGCGCCGATGACCGCGTGCGGGCCCTCGACCTCGTGGTCGATGGCCTTGCCGAGGTCGTGCAGGAGGCCGGCGCGTCGCGCAGGCACCGGGTCAATGCCGAGCTCGGAGGCCATGATGCCGGAAAGCTCGGCGACCTCGCGCGAGTGGTTGAGGACGTTCTGGCCGAAGGAGGTGCGGTACCTGAGCGCACCGAGCGTCTTCACGATCTCGGGATGCAGGTCGTGGATACCGGTGTCGAACGCGGCCTGCTCGCCCGCCTCGCGCACGCGCTGCTGGACGAGGTCAGAGGCCTTCTGGTACATCTCCTCGATGCGCGCAGGGTGGATGCGCCCGTCGGCGATGAGGTTCTCGAGGGCGACGCGGGCGGTCTCGCGGCGCACCGGGTCGAAGCTCGAGAGGACGACGGTCTCGGGCGTGTCGTCGATGACGAGGTTCACGCCGGACACCTGCTCGAAGGTGCGGATGTTGCGCCCCTCGCGGCCGATGATGCGGCCCTTGAGGTCATCGGAGGGGATATGGACGGAGGTCACCGTGACCTCGGCGGTGTGATCGGCCGCGCAGCGCTGGATGGCGAGCGAGATGATCTTCTGGGCGGTCTTGTGGCACTCGGACTTCACGCGCTGCTCGGAGTCGCGGATGATGGTCGCGGCCTCGTGCGTGACCTCGCCGCGCACCTTGTCGAGGAGCTCCTTGTGGGCGTCATCGCGCGTGAGCTCGGAGATGCGCTCGAGCTCCTCGGTCTGCTTGGCGTAGAGCTGCTCGAGCTCGCGGCTGCGCTTCTCGACCTGGCCGGCCTGGCTCGACAGCTGGTGCTCGCGCTTGTCGAGGGCGTCGTTGCGTCGGTCGAGCGACTCCTCGCGCTGCATGACGCGGTTCTCGAGCGCGCGGAGCTCGCGCTTGCGCTGCTTCTCCTCGGCCTCGGCGGCCTGCTTGTTCTGGATGATCTCTTCCTTGGCCTCGAGAAGCGCTTCCTTCTTGAGCGTCTCGGCCTGACGCTGCGCATCGCCGATCACCTGGTTGGCCTCGGCGCGCGCCGACTCGAGCCGCGAGTCGGCCTCACGGAGGCTACCCTGCTTGGCGTTGCGCAGGACGATGACGGCGATGCCGGCGCCCACGAGGAGGCCGACAACGATGCCGATCACGATTTCCATGCCCTACCTCTTTCAAATTCAAGCATCAAAACAGTAACGCGCCTCGAGCGCGCCAGACATTTGTGCGGTATGGACACCCATTATGAAGTTGAACTATCAAAAATGAACCTCATCGAAGATGAGTGCGCATCTCATTACAAATGACCCCTTCATCCTACGAGTATGCATGAAGCATGTCAATTGATGCAGGGCTCGTCGGTCGTGAGTCCATCGAGGAACTACAACAGGTGCAAACGCCTCAATCGTCTTCGGCAAGGCGCCTCTTCACGGCATCGGATGCGATGTCATAGGGGAAGCCCTTGGACATGAGGTGGCGGACGAGCTTCTGGTACGGGTTCGCGGCTGGGACCGACTTCTTGGCAAGCAGGGCGCAGGCGCGCTCGAGGTCGTCGTCGCGGTTGAAGAAGCGCTCGGGCCAGCCCTCGACACGCGCGGGGTCGACACCGCGTCGCGCGAGCTCGAGCTCGACCTTGCGCCTCCCCCATCCGCGGCGTATGCGCTCCTCGATGAAGGATTCGGTGAACCGGGCGTCGTTCAGGAACCGTAGGTCCTCGGCGCGCTTGACGGCGCGGTCCACCGAAGCGGGCTTGAAGCCGGCGCAGAGGAGCTTGTCGCGCGCCTCGTGCACGGAATGGTCCCTCCGGGAGAGCATCTCCGTCAGCGCGACGAAGCACTGGCGCTCCTCGAGGGCCGAGAGCTCACCGAGCGCGTGCTCGAGCGTGCAGGGCTCCTCCGGCAGATTCTTGTTGAAGAGCCGGGCGACGCGGGCGGGCACCCAGGCGTCGCGCTCGCGCCCTCCCTCGAGGACGAATCGGACCCTCGCGCGCGGCTTCTTGCGGGTCGGCGCCGAGAAGCCCTGCGTGGCGCGCGAGGGGAACTGGAACTCGATATCCTCTACGATGCGGGGTTCATCCATGGCCTGGGGCGGCGAGCCTTACGAGTCGAGCTCGCCGGCAGCATCTTCGACGGCCTCGCCCGTGGCCTCGTCCGAGAAGTCGAGGCCGCACGCGACGCGCACCTTGTGCTCGATCTCGTCAGAGAGCTCGGGGTTGCGGCGCAGGAAGTCCTTCGCGGCCTCGCGGCCCTGCCCCAGGCGCTCCGACTCGTAGGTGTACCAGGCGCCGGACTTCTTGACGATCTCGTAGTCGACGCCCATGTCGAGGATCGAGCCCTCCTTGGAGATGCCCGTGCCGTACATGATGTCGAACTCGGCGGTGCGGAAGGGCGCCGCGACCTTGTTCTTGACGACCTTGCAGCGCACGCGGTTGCCCACGATGTCGGCACCGTTCTTCAGGCTCTCGATCCTGCGGATCTCGATGCGCACCGAGGAGAAGAACTTGAGCGCGCGGCCGCCCGTCGTGGTCTCGGGGTTGCCGAACATGACGCCGATCTTCTCGCGAAGCTGGTTGATGAAGATGCAGGTGGTCTTGGACTTGGCGAGCGAGCCGGCGAGCTTGCGGAGCGCCTGGCTCATGAGGCGGGCCTGCAGGCCGACCGAGCTGTCGCCGATCTCGCCCTCGATCTCGGCGCGCGGGACGAGCGCGGCGACCGAGTCGATGACGATCGCGTCGATGGCGCCGGAGCGGACGAGCATGTCGCAGATCTCGAGCGCCTGCTCGCCGGTATCGGGCTGGGAGATGAGGACCTCGTCGATGTCGACACCGATGCGCGCCGCATAGGTGGGGTCGAGCGCGTGCTCGGCGTCGATGAAGGCGACCACGCCGCCAGCGGCCTGGGCCTCGGCGAGGATCTCGAGCGAGAGCGTTGTCTTGCCGGAGGACTCGGGGCCGTAGATCTCGATGATGCGGCCGCGCGGCACGCCGCCGATACCCAGCGCGGCATCGAGCGAGAGCGCACCGGTGGGAATCGCCTCGATCTCGAGCTCGGGGCCGCCGTCACCGAAGCGCATGATCGAGCCGGTGCCGAACTTCTTCTCGATCTCGGCTTTGGTGAGGTCGATCATCTTGTCGCGTTCCTCGCCATACGTGCGCTCGTGCACCTGGCGGACGGGACCGGAACTCTTAGCCATTGAATCCTCCTTGTATCATAGTGCGACTATCATATGCGAACAGCTGTTCGCGGTCAAGCCTTCTGGCCAGAATGATACGCGGCGCATCCAACGGGAATCCAAGAGATTCTTCCGCACATCAAACGGGAACCTCACCGGAACCTTCCCCGAAGGTAACAGAACCGGCGGACCGAATAGAGCCTGTGCATAGCCGCAGGTAGCGGTTCCAGAAATGCCTCCATGGACCCTCCGGGCGCAAGGAGCAGCGGCTGCGGGTGAACAAGTAGACGGCACAGGTCCCGTGAAAATGCACGGAACCTCGACAACTGACCTAGCTCAGGGTCTCGACGGCCTCAGCGAGCAAAGCGAGAGCCTCCCTACAGGCGGCATGTCGGATGGACGAGCGGTCCCCCTCGAAGCGGAAGCGCTGGGCGCGCGTCTCCCCTGCCGTCGAGACGCCGATGTAGACCGTCCCCACGGGATCGGCTTCCGTGCCGCCCCCGGGGCCCGCGAACCCCGTTACGCTCACGGCGGCATCGCAGCGAAGAACGTCACGGGCGCCTGCGGCCATCTCGCTCGCGCAGCGCTCCGAGACGGCACCGACGGTGTCGAGCGTCTCCTGCAAAACCCCAAGCACGCGGTGCTTCACGTCCTCGGTATAGCTCACGATGCCTCCCATGAGCACGGAGGAGGCGCCGGGGATATCGGCGATCGTCGCGGCGACGAGGCCAGCCGTGCAGGACTCGGCGCAGCCGACGGTCACGCCCGCGAGGGCGCACCGCTCGACGAGCCCGCGCGCGATCGCCTCGGCATCCGCTGCCATGCGACCCATCCCCTACGAGAAGATGACGGTGCGCCCGTTCCAGAAGTACTGGACGCCCGAGACGACGGTGAGCACGACGGCGGCGATCATGAGCGCGCCCGAGATGAGCAGAAGCCACGCGGCGACAAACGCGAAACCGAGCGAGGACGCGGCGAAGGCGACGAAGTAGCCGCAGAGCGACACCATCGTGACCGCGGTCTTGGCCTTGCCGAGCTGGTCGGCGGCGATGACGACGCCCTGGGCACCGGCGACCATGCGGAGGGCACTCACCAAAAACTCGCGCAGTAGGATGATGAACACGACCCAGACGCTCACGAGCCCCTGCTCGAGCAGGATGAGCAGCGCCGAGAAAACCAGGAGCTTATCGGCGATGGGATCGAGGAACTTGCCGAAGTCGGTGATCTCGCCGCGCGAGCGCGCCAGGTAGCCGTCGAGCTTGTCGGTGAGGCTCAACACGATATAGAGGACGCAGGCGGCGACGGCGGGACCGGCGAGGTAGGACGCCCCGGGCACGTCGCAGGAGAGCTCGGCGAGCACCATGAACACGGGGATGAACACAATGCGGACGCAGGTCACGATGTTCGCCGGCGTCCAGACGCCGCAGGGCGCCTGAGCGGGCGAGCCTGAACTAGATGCCATGGGTTACCCCTCGCTATCGATGACGTGCCCGACGAGCTCGTAGCAGAAGCTGTCGGTGAACCTAACCTGTACGATATCACCAACGGAGGCCTCGGTGGCGTCGAGATGCACCGCGCCGTCGCAATCGGGCGCCTGGAACCAGGCGTGGCCGATGAGCTCGGGACCGTCCTCGGTCTCCTCGATGCCGTCGACGATCACGTCCGCCGTGGTGCCCACATGCGCCGCGGTCGCCGCGAAGCCGAGCGCCTCGGCGAGGTCCATCGCCGCCTGCGTGCGCTCGAGCTTGACGTCCTCGTCGACCTGGCACTCCATCTTCGCCGCGCGGGTGCCCTCCTCGGGCGAGTACGCGAAGACGCTCGTGTAGTCGAACCCGGTGCGGTCGAGGAACGCCATCATGCGCTCGTGCTCCTCGTCGGTCTCGCCGGGGAAGCCGACGAGGTACGTGGTGCGCAGGATCATGCCGGGGATCTCGGTGCGCAGGCGCTCGAAGAGGGCGTCGAGCTCGGCCTCGGAGCCGCTCCGGTTCATGGCGGCGAGCACGCGCGCGTCACAGTGCTGCACGGGGATATCGATGTAGGGCAGGACCTCGGGCGTATCGCGTATGGCGGACACGAGCTCGTCGGTCATGCCCTCGGGCTGCAGGTAGAGGACGCGGATCCAGACGCGCTCCGGCCGCACGGCCTCGGCGAGCGCCACGAGGAGCCCGGCGAGGTTCCTCGGGCCGGGGGCGGCGTCTTCGAAGTCGCATCCCCACACGCCGGTGTCCTGGCCGATGAGCACGAGCTCGCGCACGCCGCCGGCGACGAGCTCGCGGGCCTCGGCGATCAGGCGCTCGGCCGGACGCGACCGGTACCTACCGCGGATGAAGGGGATCGCGCAGAAGCTGCAGAAGCGGTCGCAGCCGTCCGAGATCTTGAGGTAGGCCACGGCGCTCTCGACCGTGCGCTTGACCTCGGGCACGTGGGCGGGGACGGAGCGCTCGACCCCGAGCAGCCCATCGATCACCTGGACGATGCCGTCCTCCTCGTCGGTCCTGACGAAGCGAGCGACCTCAGGCAGCTCCGCGGGAAGGTCGTCGCCGTAGCGCGAGGGCACGCAGCCGCACATGACGATGGGCGCCCGGCGCACCCCCTCCTCAACCTCGTCGGCGAGCTGGAGCGTGCACTCGATGCTCTCGGAGGTCGCCGAGGCGAGAAACGAGCACGTGTTGATGATCACCGCGTCGCAGCCGTCGACCGAATCGGCCTCGGAGTATCCGGCGGCGTTGAGCAAGGAGCGCATGCGGTCGGTGTCGACCTCGTTCTTGGCGCATCCCAAGGTGATGTAGAGGATGGAACCCAAAGCGGGCATGAGGCGATCCTTTCGCAGCCGAGGGGCTTAGCGGTAGTTGGTGAACTGCAGGGGCTGGCCGTAGTCCTGGTCACGCAAAAACGCGATGACCTCCTGCAGGGTGTCCTTGGAGGCGCTCGTCACGCGGAGCTTGTCGGACTCGATCGTGACCTTGGCCTTGAGCTTCAGGGCCTTGATGTCCTTGTTGATCTTCTTGGCGGTCTCCTGGTCGATGCCGTCGATGAGGTGGCCAAGCACGCGCACCGTGCCACCCGAGGCCGCCTGCGGCGCGTCCCACCGGACCGCCTTGATGTCCACGCCGCGCTTGATGAGCTTGGAGTTCAGGACATCGGTGATCTGGCGCGCGACGAAGTCGGCGGGCGCCGAGATGGTGAGCGTGCGCTCGGGCTTGGAGAGCGCGATCGTGGAGCCCGAGTCCTTGAGGTCGTAGCGCTGCGAGATCTCGCGCACCGTCTGCTGATAGGCGTTGTCGACCTCCTGCATGTCGATCTGCGACACGACGTCGAAGCTGGAATCCTTGGCCATGGGTAACCTCCTTGGGGTCTGCGTTTACTGGGTCGCGGCGGCCGAGTCGTCCGTATCGGAGTCGGCGCCCTTGTCGGTGGCGGGGGTCGTCACCGGCTGCGGTGCGGTGATGGTGACGCGCGCGACGCCCGAGGTACGGGTGTCCCAGCTCACCGCCTCGCCGTTGCGCGTGACGTCGACATCGGCGGGGCTCGTCACGGTGATTTCGATCGACTGCTCGACCGTGAACTCGCGGTCGAAGGGGCCCACGACGTTGTCGGCGAAGACCGAGGCGCCGTCGAGCTTGATCTCGACCCACGAGGTATCGCCCTCGTCCACGTGGACGGCGACGACGGTCTCTTGGGGCTCGGTCACCGGGCTCGCGGCCTCGTCGGTGGCGGGCGTCTCGGCCGAGGCGGGCTCATCCGTGGTGGGGCTCGTCGCCTCCGGTGAGGTCACGGCCTCGACGGTCTCGACCGTGGAGGAGGCGGGATCCTGCTCGTCGGTCGAACGCGCCGAGCAGCTGCGCACGAAGAGCAGGGCGACCACAAGCATGAGGACGACGATGAGGCCCACGGCACCGAGCAGGATCTTGGGGTCGAGACCGGCAATCGCGGAGGCCGCCCCTCCCCGCCCGGGCGTGCGCCCGCCACGCGGAGCGCCCTGGCTGCGGCGCCGATCCGCCTCGGGGTAGCGGTCGCGCTCCCGGCGGTCGTAGCCGCGCCGCATGTCGGCCGAGCGCCTCCTGATCTCGTTGCCGGTCTGGCGCATGCGGGCGTCCGGGCGGCCGGTCCCGTACCGCGGGCGCTCAGGCCCCCTGCCGGGCGTGCGCTCGATGCCGCCGCGCGTGCCGCGGTCGGGCGTGCGGGGCCGGAAGCCATCCTGCCCCCGGTACGATCCGTACCGGTCCTGGGGCCCACGGGAGCGAAGCCGGTCGGCGCCGTAGGGCGCGGAAGGCTCCCTGCGACCCGCGGGCCCCTCGCCGCTTCCGAGAAGGCGCCGCTGGTAGGGGTTGTTGGTCACGCGAATCGGCTCATGCCCCGAGCGCGACTCCGGCACGTAGCCCGCCTGCGGGGGCCGCTGCGCGAACCGCGATCCGCCGTCGAGCGCCATGAAGCGCCCCGTGGGGTTCTCCGAGCGGGCGGAGACCATGCCCGCGGCGTCCTGGAGCTGGCCGCCGGTATGCGAGGTCGCGCGCTCGTAGGCGTCGAGATCCTCGAAATAGGCCGCGACCACCGTCCTCGGATTGAGGCCGAGAAACCGCGCGTAGCTCGCGATCATGCCCTGGGCGTAGCCGCGCGGCGGCATAGCCGTGAAATCACCCTGCTCGAAGTACTCGATGATCTGCGGGCGGATCTTGATGGTGTTGGCTACCTGCTGGATGGACATGCCCCGCTGGCGACGCCGCTCGAGGAGCATGGTGCCGAACCTGGCGGACATCAGTACCCTCCAAACTCGTCGTCGGCGGCCATGCGGGCCTCGACGGCCTCGAGCTCGGCCAGGCCATCCTCATCGAGGAGCACCTCGCGCGGCTTGGAGCCGTCGGGCGGGCCCACCACGCCCTTCTCCTCGAGCATGTCCATGATGCGGCCCGCGCGGGCGTAACCCACCTTGAGGCGCCGCTGGAGACCCGAGGTCGAACCGAGCCCCGACTCGACGACCAGGCGCGCCGCCTCCCAGATGAGGGGGTCGTCGTCCTGGGGCGCCGCCGCGCCGCCTCCTCCGCCGGACATCATGGCAGGCGCCACGGCGGAGAGGATCTCCTCGTGGTAGTCGGCCTCGCCCTGCGCCTTCACGAACTCGGTGACCTGGGCGATCTCGTCGTCGGAGACGAAGCAGCCCTGGATGCGCTTGGGCTTGCCCCAGTCGACCTTGCTGAACAGCATGTCGCCGTAGCCGGTGAGCTTCTCGGCGCCCATCTGGTCGATGATGACGCGGCTGTCGATGCCGGTGGCCACATTGAAGGCGATGCGGTTGGTGATATTCGCCTTGATGAGGCCCGTGACGACGTTCGAGCTCGGGCGCTGCGTGGCCACGATCAGGTGGATGCCGGCGGCGCGGCCGAGCTGCGCGATGCGCACGATCGACGCCTCGACGTCCTTGCCGGCGACCATCATGAGGTCTGAGAGCTCGTCGATGATGATGACCAGGTAGGGCATCTTCTGCGGCGGGTTGTCGTAGTGCTCGAAGGCGCCGGCGGCCTGCTTCTCGTTGAAGGTCGAGATCTTGCGCACGCCCACGCGCTCGAACACCTTGAGGCGCCGCTCCATCTCGGAGACGGCCCACTGCAGGGCGCTCGCCGCCTGCTTGGGCTCGGTGACCACGGGCACGTAGAGGTGCGGCAGTCCGTTGTAGCCCGCCAGCTCGACGCGCTTGGGGTCGACCATGATGAGGCGCACGTCCTCGGGGAAGCTCCGCATGAGCAGCGCCATGACGATGGAGTTGATCATGACGGACTTACCGGAGCCCGTGGTGCCGGCGATGAGCAGGTGCGGCATCTTCGCGAGGTCGGCCACGATCGGGGCGCCCTCGGCGTCGCGGCCGATGGCGAGCTCGAGCGGACCGCCCTGCACGTAGGGCAGGACATCGCCGAGGTTCACGTTCTGGCGCTTGCGGTTGGGGATCTCGATGCCCACGAGCGACGTGCCCGGGATGGGCGCGAAGATGCGGACCGACTGCGCGGCGAGCGAGAGCGCGATGTCGTCCTCGAGGTTGGAGATGCGGCTCACGCGCTCGCCCTCGCCGGGCTGCACCTTGAAGGTCGTGACCGTAGGGCCGCTGATCCAGCCCACCACACGGGAATGCAGGCCGAACTCGTTCAGGGTCGACTGCAGCGACTCGGCGGTCTGGCGGAGCTCCTTCTCCGAGGAGGCGGAGCTCGCCGAATGCGGGTTGTGCCTGAGCATCGAGAGCGGGGGCAGGACACGCGCGCCCTCCTCGGGCTCTTCGGCGTCCTCGGCGGTCTTGGCCGGCGCGTCCTCGGCAGCCTCGGTCTTCCCGGGCGCGGAGACGCTCTCGGCGGCGGCATCACCCTCCCCCGCCCCGCCCGCTTGGTCGGTGGCGCGAGAGCGCGGGTTCAGCAGGAACGCGGGGATGGCCGGCGCGGCGCTCGCGGGAGCCTCCGCCGCTGCGGGAACCTGGGCGGGCGCGGCGGCGCGCCCGGCCTCGAGGACGGCGCCCTCGAAAGGCGCCTCGTCGTCTGAGGCCTCAGTGCCATGGTCAGCGGTGTCGTCCACATAGCGGTCGGCAACCGGGATGAGCGTGGTCTTGGCCTGCTCGGCGGCGATCTGCGCGGAGAGGTCCACGAAGGGGTCCTCATCGGGCTCATCGGCCTCGTCGGCGATGAGCGTCGTCTTCGCGCGGTCGCCGAGATAGGTGGTCGGCGCCTCCCCGTCCTCATCGAGGAGCTCCAGCTGGCGGGGATCGGGAGCGGCGGCGCGGCGGGCGCCGCCCGCACGGGGCGCCTCCTCCTGCGAAAGCGCGTCCTCATCGCCCCACGGGCTCTCGTTCACCGGCACGAGACGCCGCTCGCGCAGGTCGTAGGCGCGCTCGCGCAACGCCTCGGTGAACGCGGAGATCGAGAAGCCGATGATCACGGCGCCCGCGACGACCAAGCCGATGAGCACGACCCCGGCGATCGCCTTGCCGAGCCCCGCCGCGAGGACCGATGCGATCCAGAAACCGACATGGCCCCCGGTCCGCGCGAGCTCGGCATCGCCGACGGTCACCCCGAGCACCATGCGCTCGGGCGTGCCCACGAGCGTGAGGAAGGCGATGATGGCCAAGAAGATGAGGAGCGACCCCAGGACCGTGCGGACCTTGAGGAGCTGCTCGGCATGGACGAAGAAGAGCGCGGAGACGAGCAGCAGCGCGAGCGGCAGCACATAGCCGCCGAGGCCGAAGCCCAGGTGGTAGAACCCAGCGAGCGCAGCGGTGATGGGCGCGGTGGCGGGCGCCACGACCGCGATGAACGACGCGACGGCGAAGACGGCGAGGGCGACGCCGAAGATGTCGTGGGCGGTCGAGCCCGTCATGAGCGTCTCGACCGGCGCCTCCTCGGCGGCCTTGGCGTTGGCCCTCAGGTGGGCGGGCGCCTGCTTGGACGCCGTGCCCTTGCCCGAACGCGCCTTGGCCTTCGAGCCCGTCTGAGCTGTACCCCGACGAGATGCCACCCTAGACCTCCATTACCACGGGGATGATCATCGGGCGCGTGCGCGTGCGGTTCCAGATGAAGTTGGAGATGGAGTCGCGCACGGCCTTGTTGAGCGCGCCCGTGCCGTTGCGGGTGTAGTCGAACTTGCCCTTCTCGATGGCCTTGATGACGGACGCCGCAGCGTCCGCGCTGAACTCGTCGTCGATGTTGAAGGAGACGCCGCGGCTCGAGAGCTCGACCGCGTCGATCTTCTTGCGCTTGAGCGAGACGGTGGCGACAACCGTCACCATGCCGTCGTTGGCGAGCTTCTGGCGGTCGCGCAGTACGATGGGGTCGGTGTCGCCGATGCGCAGGCCGTCGACGTAGACCACACCGGACTCGACCGCGGGCCCGCGGCGCACGATGCCGCCGCGCATCTCGAGCGTGTCGCCGTTGTCGAGGATGAAGATATGGTCGTCGGCGATGCCGACCTTGCGGGCGAGGTTCGCATGCGCGCGCAGGTGTACGGCCTCGCCGTGAACCGGCATGAAGTAGGTCGGCTTGGCCATGGTGAGCATGAGCTTGAGCTCCTCCTGGCTGCCGTGACCCGAGACGTGCACGAGCTTGGTGGACTTGTCCACCACGGTGCACTCGAGCTTCGCCAGGCTGTTGATGACCTGCTGGACGGCCTTCTCGTTGCCGGGGACGGGCGTGGCGGAGATGATGACCGTGTCTCCTTGATGGATGGAGAGCGTCTTGTGCTCGCCGTTGGCCATACGCGAAAGCGCCGAGAGCGGTTCACCCTGCGAACCGGTGCACATGACCACGATGCGATCGTCGGGAATGCCGTTGACCTCGTACGCATCGATGATGTCCTGCTCGTCGATCTTGAGGTAGCCGAGCTCGCGTGCAACGCGCGTGTTGGTAAGCATGGAGCGACCGGTGACCACGATCTTGCGGCCGCAGGCCTTGGCAGCGTTGCAGATCTGCTGCAAACGATGAATGTGGCTCGAGAACGAAGCAACGAAAACGCGACCGGGAGCATTCTTGATGACGTCGTTCAGCGTAGGGCCAACCTCGGCCTCGGACTTGGTAAATCCGGGCACCGTCGCGTTGGTGGAGTCAGAAAGCAGCAGATCGACGCCCTGCTTAGCAAAGCGAGAAATCGCGGCGTAATCGGGCGTGACACCATCGATGGGCGTCTGGTCGAGCTTGAAGTCGCCCGTGTGCATAATGGTGCCCTGCTGGGTCTTGATATAGACGCCAAGCGCACCAGGGATGGAATGAGTCATCGAGAAGAAGTCGACGGAAATCCCACCCAGGTTGATATGCGATCCGCTCTTAACCTCGCGGAACTTGGGCGCCTTGATGCGAAACTCGGCGAGCTTGCCCTCGATAAAGCCGAGTGTGAGCTTACTCGAAAAGATGGGCACCTTGTTGTTGAGGTCCTGCAAGAGGTACGGAAGCGCACCAGTGTGGTCCTCATGACCATGTGTGACGATAATACCGCGCAGCTTGTCTTCGTTCTCGAGGACATAGGTGTAGTCGGGCAGCACCAGGTCGATGCCGGGCTGGGAATCATCGGGGAACATGAGGCCCGCGTCGATGAGCACCATGTCGGCACCGCATTCGATAACGGTCATATTCTTGCCAATGCCATCAAGGCCTCCCAGGGGGATGACCCTTAAGGGCGGGGTTTTCTTCGCCATATAGGATAAGCTCCTTTCAAGCTGATTGAGCGAACCAAACGCGGGCATAGCGAACTGCGCGCCCGCGAAACGTGCAGATTAGTCATAAGTATTGGTATTGTATCCAGAGTTCACCGCGCTGCCCGCCGCTCTTGCCGTTACCACAGGAATAACGGAAGCGATGGGAAGCAGGCCCTCAGCTAGACATGCAAGGCGAGGCAGAAGTCTAATGCTACCCTGAACGCGAGCACCAAGACCCAGCCCATGGGGAGCGCGGCGACCGGGTCGAGGACGCTCCAAGGACCGACGATCTCGACGGCGTGGACACAATAGATTGCCATCGACCTCTGGCCCACGGCCTCGAGCACATGTGAGAGCGCGGGGACACGCCGTTCGAACTCGACGCAGGCGGTACATATCGCGACGCTCGCCGCGAGGGCGCCCAGGGGCGCCGCGACCGCGAGACCCCGGTAGTACCCGTATCCGAGGTCCATATCCGATAGCGGCATGCAGGCCACCCACAGCGCCAAGGCAAAGACAAAGCGTAGCGAGACGCCCCAGGACCGTTCCTCAAAGTCGAAGAGGCCCATCCTGCGGGCGCAATGCCCGCAACCCATGAAGGCGAATCCCATGAGGACCGCCGGCAGGTTCAACGGGATCGCAACCTTAGACCAACGCGAGAGCGCGATCGATACCGCTCCCGCCGCGACGCTCGCCACGAGGAGTATGAGGTCGGGATGCCCGGAACCGTCGAGCCTACCGGCAACGAAGGCGAGCATGAGGCGTGCGCCGAAGAGGGCGAGCAGAAACCAGCTCGCCCCCACGACGAGCTGGCCCGTCACGCTGTAGCTCACATTGAGGAGCATCGCCTTGAACGTCGTCAAGACCAGGTCCGGAGCTGCGTAGCCCATTCCTGCCAAGTTATAGGCCATCGAGCCGTACGCCGAGAGGACCGCCCAGGGAATGAGCAGCCGCGGCATCGATCGACGCGCAGTCTCGCCTACAGAACGCACGTGAAAGGTATAACCCGCAAGAAAGAAGAACAACGGGATCTGAAATGAGCCCATCAATGAATGGATAATCGCAGGAGAGCAATTGGTGTGGTAAATGATGACGGCAATGATCGCGATGCCCTTTGCAGCATCGACCCACCCGATACGCTTTGTTGCCATAACTCCCCCGAAAAGCGAGAAGGCACATGGAGCAGCATCCATGTGCCTTCAGTCATGCTCCCTTAAAGGAAGTATACGCTCTATGCCTCGTGATGACGGCGGGGAGCGCGGTTGCCGTTGTCGCCGGGACGGCGGCGCGGACGGTCGCCGTGGCCGCGGCCGGCGCGATCGCGCGACTCGCGACGGGGACGGCCTTCGTCGTCGCCGCGACCGGAGCCCTCGGGCGCCTTGGGCTTGTCGAGGCGGTCGAGCGAGACCTTGCCCTTGTCATCGATCTCGATGACCTTGACCTTGACCTCGTCGCCGACGTTCAGCACGTCCTCGACGCGCTCCACGCGGCCCTCGGCCACGCGGGAGATGTGCAGGAGACCGTCCTTGTTGCCGAACAGACGCACGAACGCGCCGAAGGACTGGATGGTGACGACGCGGCCGTCGTAGACCTCGCCCACCTCGGGCTCCTTGACGATGAGCTTGATGCGCTCGATGGCCTGGTCGACCGAGTCGCCCACGCCGCCGACGTAGACGGTGCCGTCCTCCTGGATGTCCACGGAGGCGCCGGTCTCGTCCTGGATGCCGCGGATGGTCTCGCCGCCCTTGCCGATGACCTCGCGGATCTTCTCGACGGGCACGGTGACCGTGGTGATGCGCGGCGCGGTCGGACGCATCTCCTCGCGCGGGGCGGGGATGACGTCGAGCATCTTGCCGAGGATGAACGCGCGGCCCTCCTTGGCCTGCTGGAGCGCAGTCGCGAGGATCTCGAACGTGAGGCCGGTGGCCTTGTTGTCCATCTGGAGCGCGGTGATGCCCTTCTCGGTGCCGGTGACCTTGAAGTCCATGTCGCCGAGGAAGTCCTCGATGCCCTGGATGTCGGAGAGGACGACGGTCTTGCCCTCCTCCTGGATGAGGCCCATGGCGATACCGGAGACGGGGCGCTTGAGCGGCACGCCGCCGTCCATGAGCGCCAGGCAGCTCGCGCAGGTGGACGCCATCGACGAGGAGCCGTTGGACTCCATGACCTCGGAGACCACGCGGATCGCGTAGGGGAACTCGTTCTCGTCGGGCAGCACGGGCAGAAGGGCGCGCTCGGCGAGGTTGCCGTGGCCGATCTCGCGGCGCTTGGGCGCGCCGATGCGGCCGGTCTCGCCGGTGCAGAACGGCGGGAAGTTGTACTGGTGCATGTAGCGCTTGCCGTCGACGGGCTCGATGGTGTCGAGGCGCTGCGCCTCGTTGAGCATGCCGAGCGAGAGGACGGAGAGCACCTGGGTCTGGCCGCGCTGGAACAGGCCGGAACCGTGCACGAGCGGCAGGTAGGAGTCCTTGACCATGATGGGGCGGATCTCGTCGGCCGTGCGGCCGTCGACGCGCTCGCCGGTCTCAACGACCATGGTGCGCATGGCCTTCTTCTCAAGCTTCCTGAGGTTCACCGGGATCTCGCGCTCCCAGGCGAGCTGCTCCTCCTCGGTGAACTCGGCGCGGATGCGCTGTTTAAGCTCCTCGACGTGCGCGATGCGGCTGAGCTTGTCGGCATCGGAGAGCGCGGCGTACATCTCGTCGTAGTGGGCGAAGATGCGCTCCTCGACCTCGGGTACAGGCTGGTCGAGCTCGTACTCCTTTGGGGCGATCGCGCCGTTGACCTGCTCCCACTCCTTGACGAACTCGAGCTGGGCGTCGCAGAACGCGCCGATGGCCTCCTGGCCAACGCGCATGGCGGCGAGCATGTCGTCCTCGGTAACCTCGTCGGCGCCCGCCTCGACCATCGAGATGAAGTCGCGCGTGCCGGCGAGCTCGAGATCGAGGTCGGAGTTCTCGCGCTCCTCATAGGTGGGGTTCACGATGAACTCGCCCGTCTCCTTGTCGCGGCCGATGCGCACGCAGGCCAAGGGGCCCTCGAAGGGCACGCCGCCCAAGGTGAGCGACAGCGAGGCGCCCATGGTGCAGATGACGTCGATGGGGTTCACCTGGTCGGCGACGAGCGAGGTCGCGACGATCTGGACCTCGTTGCGGAAGCCGTCCGGGAAGCTCGGGCGGATGGGGCGGTCGATCATGCGCGCGGTGAGGGTGGCCTTCTCGGTGGGACGGCCCTCGCGCTTGAGGTACCCGCCCGGGATGCGGCCGGCGGCGTAGAGCTTCTCGTTGAAGTCGACCGTGAGCGGGAAGAAGTCGTAGTTCTTGCGCTCCTTCGAGACGACGACGGTCACGAGCGCGGTGGTGTCGCCCTGCTTGACGAGGGTGGCGCCGGTGGCCTGCTTGGCGAGCTCGCCCGCCTCGAGCGTGTAGGTCTTGCCGTAGAGCTCGAATGTTTTGCTAACGAGTGACATTTCTCTCCTTCATCTCCGTACGCCCCGTTGCGTACGGGCTTCTTCGGGTCCGGCGTGGGACCGGACGGCGTAGGACCGATTTT
This sequence comes from Enorma burkinafasonensis, assembly GCF_902150035.1. GTDB lineage: Bacteria > Actinomycetota > Coriobacteriia > Coriobacteriales > Coriobacteriaceae > Enorma > Enorma burkinafasonensis. The sequence goes on along the minus strand of NZ_LR597501.1, from coordinate 28,315 downwards.
TCGGCCCTCACATGAAAAGGAGCCCGCGTCGGGGCTCCTGCATGCACAACTTACTGGATGTTGTCGCGGATACCGAGCTTCGCGATGAGTTCACGGTACTCGACGATGTCGTTCTTCTTGATGTAGGACAGAAGACGACGACGGCGACCGACGATCATGAGCAGGCCGCGGCGGGTGTGGAAGTCCTTCGGGTGGGTCTTCATGTGCTCGGTGAGCTCGCGGATGCGCTCGGTCGCGATGGCGACCTGGACCTTGGGGTTGCCGGTGTCCTGGGCGTTCTTGCCGAACTCGGCGGTGAGCTCCGCCTTGCGCTCCTTGGATACGGTCATGTTCACACCTTTCTCTCGTATCCGCCCGGCACTGGGAAGCCGCCGGTGCAGCGAACCTCCAAGTGCGGGTAAACCAACAGCTCGTAATGGTACCACAACTGCGAACGTCCTCGTAACCTGCACAAGTCATAAGATGCGGGGAGGTCGGGGTAAGGCACGAGCGGCCCTACACGCCGAGCATGAACTCGAGGCCGCGCAGGCGCACGTCGAGGTGCGTCGCCGCCCACACGTGCGCGAGCGCGAGCAGGAAGGTCGCCGTCATGGGGTCGATGGGGGCGCTGGCGAGCTCGTCGAGCTTGAGCGTCATGAGCGAGCGGAGCCAGCCGACGACCGTGGCGTCGACCTCCTCGGCACCGGCGATGCTCGACGCGCACGACGCGCAGAGGAGCCCGCCGGCGGCAGCCGAGAAGTAGGTGACGTCCGCATCCCCGCAGAGCACGCAGCCGCGGTAATCGGGACGGTAGCCGATGTGCGCGAGGAGTTTCATGATGTAGGCGGCCACGAGCACGTCGAGGTGCGCCCCCGCGTCCTCGCCCGCAAGGCCGCCGAGCACCTCGAGGGCGCGCTCGGTGATCGGGTAGACGAAGGGGTCCCGGGCGTCCTCGAAGATGCAGGCACGGCACACGTCGGCGAGCGCGCTCGCGGCGGAGAGCAGCTCCATCGTGGGCGCGGGGCCGAGCGGGGCGGCGATGAGGCGCGCCTCGGCGATGACGTCGAGCGAGCGACCGCGGGCGAGCAGCAGGTCGACCGAACAGCCCACCTCGCAGCGCGCCGCAAGACGGCTGCCCGGCTTGCGGGCGCCCTTGCCGACGGCGCGCACCTCGCGCCCGCTCTCGTCGAGCAGGGTGTAGATGAGGTCGGTCTCCTTGAGCTTGGTCTTGTCGAGGACGATCGCCCTCGTGCGATAGGTCCTGCTTCCCGCCATGCCGCGGCACCTCCCCTACCGGCACGCGCCCGCCGGGGCCTCGGCGCTAGTCATCGGCGCTGTAGCCCAGGCGCCTGATCTCGCGCACGTCGGTGCGCCAGTTCTTCTGGACTCGAACGTCGAGCTCGAGGTAGACGCGGCACCCGAAGATCTGCTCGAGGTCGCGGCGCGCATCGGTGCCGATGGCCTTGAGCAGCGCCCCCTTCTTGCCGATGATGATGCCCTTCTGCCCGTCACGCTCGACGTAGATCGTGCAGTGAAGTCGCAGCAGGTCGCGCTTGCGCTCGAACTCGTCGCAGACGACTCCAACGGAGTGCGGCACCTCCTCGCGCGTGCGCAGAAGCACCTTCTCGCGCACGAACTCGGCGACGACCGTCTCGTCGGGGATGTCGGTCGCCATGCCCTCGGGGAACCACTCGGGGCCCTCGGGCAGGTAGCTCGCGACGAGGTCGATGAAGCCGTCGACGTTGAAGCCCTCGGTCGCCGAGAGGACGATCACGTCGTCGAATGCGCAGAGCGCGCGGGCCGCCTCGACCTGCTTGGCCACGAGCTCCGGCGAGGCGAGGTCGGCCTTCGTGAGCACGAGGATGCGCTTCGCGGGGCTCTTGGCCACGCGCTCGGCGATCCAGGCGTCGCCTTTGCCCACGGGCTTCGACGCGTCGATGAGGAAGCACAGCACGTCGACGTCTGAGAGCTCGGAGAGCGCGCTCTTGTTGAGCTCGCTGCCGAGCGAGTCCTGCGGCTTGTGGATGCCAGGCGTGTCGACGAAGACGATCTGCAGGCCCTCGCGGCGCACCACGCCGCACATGCGCCGCCGCGTGGTCTGGGCCACCGGCGAGGTGATGGCCATCTTGGTGCCCATGCAGGCGTTCATGAGCGTGGACTTGCCGGCGTTGGGCCTGCCCACGAGGGCGACGAAGCCGCTGCGCAGGCCGCTTGCCGCCCCGGGGGCGGCGTCTGCCGGCGCGCACGCGGCGAGGGCGTCGAGCTCCTCGTCGGAAAGGTCGGCGAACGGGTCGTTCTCGACGATATCGGTCATGGTTGCACTCCTCTGTGCGTCGATGGGGCGGTGGGGCGGGATCGACGGCCCCAGATGCGGGGCATTCGAACCCGTTTACGTTCTTCCGGGCTAAAGCAGCATGAAGGCGCGAGCGAAGACGATGATGCCCACGATCGCGGCGGTCACGGAGAGCGTGAACACGCTCGCGGCGGCGATGTCCTTCGCGCGCTTGGCGAGCGGATGCAGCTCCTGGGTCGCGAGGTCGACGATGGCCTCGATGGAGGTGTTGACGAGCTCGCCGAAGATCACGAGCCCGATGCAAAGCGCGATGAGCACCCAGGAGAGGGCGTCGATGCGCAGGACGATGCCGGCGACGACGGCAGCGGCGCCCACGCAGAGCTGCACCTTGATGTTGCGCTCGGTCGCGACCGCGGTCTTGAAGCCCTCGAAGGCGTAGCCGAACGAGCGCAGGAACGTGGGATGCTCCCTATTCGAACCGGGGATCATGGCCTTCCCTACCCTTCATCCTCGTGGCGCGTCGTGGGACCGATGCGCACCGCATCCGGGTCGTCGCCGCGGCTGGCGGCGAGCGCGCGCAAGATCTCGAGCTCGCGGGCCTCCATCATCTTCGCCTCATCCTCGGCAAGGTGGTCGTAGCCGAGCAGGTGCAGCATGCCGTGGACGAGCATGAGGCGGCACTCCTCGACCGGCGTGGCATCGAAGGTGGGCGCCTGACGCGCGATCACCGCGGGCGCGAGCATGATGTCGCCGAGCTCCACCGGCTCGCCTTCCGGCAGGTCCGGGTCGCCGGGCGCATCGCACTCGAAGGAGAGCACGTCCGTCGGCGCATCGATGCCGCGCCAGGTCGCGTTGAGTTCGCGCATGGTCTCGTCGTCGACGAACGCCACCGAGACCTCGACCGGGCACGCGACCCCCTCGGCGTCGAGCACGGCCGCGCAAGCCGCCTCGACCTCGCTCGCATCGAGCAGCGGCTCGACGCCGTCCGCCACGGATACCAGAACCGCCATGCTACCTCGCCGCCTTTCCATCGTGCCCGCGCCTCTCGGCGTCTCCATGCGCGCGGTCGTAGGCATCGTAGGCCTCGACGATGCGCCCCACGAGGGCGTGCCGCACGACGTCGGCGCGATCCAGGTGGATGAAGGCGATGTCGCGCACGCCCGAGAGGATGTCCTCGATATCGGTGAGACCGCCCTTGCGCCCCATGAGGTCGCGCTGGGTCATGTCGCCGGTAATGATGAACTTGGAGTTGAAGCCCAGGCGCGTGAGGAACATCTTCATCTGCTCGGGCGTGGTGTTCTGTGCCTCGTCGAGCACCACGAAGGCGTCGTTCAGGGTGCGGCCGCGCATATAGGCGAGCGGAGCGATCTCGATCACGCCCTGCTCGATGAGCTCGCCGCCGCGCTCCATGTCGGTCATGTCGAAGAGCGCGTCGAAAAGCGGCCTCACGTAGGGGTCGATCTTCTCCTGCAGGGTGCCGGGCAGATACCCCAGGCTCTCCCCCGCCTCGACGACCGGGCGCGTGAGCACGATGCGGCCCACCTCATGGCGCTTGAGCGCCGCCACGGCCATGGCCATGGCGAGGTAGGTCTTGCCCGTGCCCGCGGGGCCCAGGCAGAACGTCACGGTGTTGGACCTGATGGCGTCGATGTAGCGCTTCTGCCCCACCGTCTTGGGGCGGATCGCCTTGCCACGGTAGGTGAGCAGGATGTCGTCGCGAAAGCCCGAGATGTCCATCACGCTCTCGCGCAGGGTCGAGAGCGCGCGCACGACCTCGTCCTCGGTGGGAGCGCCGCCGTCGCGGACCTCGCGGATGAGGTAGGTGAAGAGCCTTGTGAGGATCTCGACCTCCTCGGAGGTGCCCTTGATGGCGATCTGGCCGCCGCGCACGACGATGCGGGCGGAGGTGAGCTGCTCGATCTGGCGCAGCAGCGCGTCGCCGCCGCCGACGATGCGGGCCTCGTCCACGCCCTCGGGGATGCCGAGCCTCACGCTAGCCGTGTCCATCATGCCCCTTTCCGCTTGTCGGCAGGGCCGCCGTCGACGATGCGGCCGACGAGCGACCCGCCGTCCTCGACACCCATGATAGCAACGTCGGCGATCGCGGGCGCGAGCCCTTGGGCCCCCTCCACGCCGATGGCATGGAACGACGAGGTCGTCCCGCGCGAGCCACGCTCGATCACGGTGCGCTCGACGGTGCCCACGCGCGCGAGGGCGTCGCGGCGCGCGAGCGCCGAGGCGAGCTCGCGGGCGCGCCGTCCGCGCTCCTCCTTCACGCGCGGGTCGATCTGGTCGGGCATATCGCAGGCGACGGTGCCCGGCCGGGCGCTGTAGCGGAAGACGTGCATGCGCGAGAAGCCCACGCGCTCGCAGAGGTCGAGCGACGCCTGGAAGTCTCCTTCCGTCTCGCCGGGAAACCCGACGATGAGGTCGCAGGAGAGCGAGGCGCGAGGGAGCCGCTCCCTGATGCGGTCCGTGAGCTCGATAAACGACTCTGCGCTGTAGGGCCTGCCCATGCGCTCGAGCGTGTCTGTCGAGCCGGACTGCAGGGGCAGGTGGAGATACGGGGCGACACGGCCCGCGGACGCGGCCATGACGTCGATGAGCCGATCGCTCACGTCCATGGGCTCGATGGAGGAGAGCCTGACCTGGGGGATGCCGGTCTCGCGCAGGATGGTCGATACGAGCTCGTCGATCTCGACGTGCTCGTCGCGCGGCCCGACGCCGTCGTAGGCCCCCAGGTTCACGCCCGTGAGCACGACCTCGGGAAGGCCCGCCGCCTCGACGGCACGCACCTGGTCGAGGACCGCCTCCACCGGCACGGAGCGCTCGGGCCCGCGGGCTTTCCACACGATGCAGTAGGTGCAGCGGTTGTTGCATCCGTCCTGGATCTTGACGCCCACGCGCGCCTGCCTGAAGCGCGCCGGCGCCCCGTCCGACCCCGGCTCGATAGTGAGGCCCAGAAGGTCGGCCGCACGCGCCACGACGTTCACCTTCGAGGGCTCGACGCGCACGCGGTCGGAGAGCTCGCGCAGCGCGTCTGGGTGCAGGTTCGCGGCGCAGCCCGTGGCGATGACCCAGGGCGAGCGCTCGCGCGCGAGGGCGTGGCGCACCGCCTTTCTGGTCTTCGCCTCGGCCTCGCCGGTAACGGCGCAGGTGTTCACGATGATGAGCTCGGCCTCGTCGGGATCGACGAGCGAGAAGCCCTCCTGCATGAGCTCGCGCTCGATATGGTCGCTCTCGACGCGGTTCACGCGGCAGCCGAGGTTGATGACGGAGACGAACGGGTTGGCCACGCTGTCCTCTCTCGTGGGTCGGGCGCCGGGGCGCTAGTCGAGGATGTCGTCGATGGCATCGCGGATGCGGTCGCCCACGGAGCGACGGCCCGGCGCGTAGGGCTCCCCCATCGCGTCGGCATAGCGCTCGAGCAGCGAGCGCGCCTCCCCGTTGAGCTTGCGCGGGACCTCGACTCGGACCCGCGCGATGGCCCGCCCGCGCGCGCCGTCGCGCACCGACGGCATGCCCATGCCCGGGCACTCAACGGCGTCGCCGAACTGCGTCCCGGCGGGGATCTCGAAGGCGATCTCCTCGTCGGGCATGATGCCCGCGACCTTGACGGAGCAGCCGAGCGCCGCCTGGGCGATCGAGACCGCGACCTCGCACAGCAAATCGTCGCCGGAGCGCTGGAACCGCTCGTGCTCCTCGACCATGACGGTCACGAGCAGGTCGCCCGAGGCCTCGCCGCGGTACCCCGCCTCGCCGTACCCGCTCACGCGCATCTGCCTGCCCGAGGCGATGCCGGCGGGGATCTTGATCTCGATCTTCTCGTGGTTGGGCGTGCGGCCCTGGCCGCCGCACATCTCGCAGGGATGGTCGATGACCGTGCCCTCGCCGTTGCAGTCGGGACACGGCGAGGACGACTGCATCTGCCCGAAGATGGAGCGCTGGACCGTGGTCACGAAGCCGGTGCCGTGGCAGCGCTCGCAGGTCTTCTCGTGCGCGCCCTCGGCGGCACCGGTGCCGTGGCAGTCATCGCAGGGGGCGAGGCGGTCGTAGGTGACCGTCTTGGTGCAGCCGAGCGCGGCCTCCTCGAGCGTGATGGTGACCGTGACGGCCATGTCGCGTCCGCGGCGGCGCGCCGAGCGGTTCGACGCGGAGCGGCCCCCCATGCCGCCCCCGAAGAACGACGAGAAGATGTCGTCCATGCCCATGCCGCCGAAGATGTCGCTGAAGTCGACGTAGCCCTGGCCGCCGGGACCCTCGGCCGTGCCGAACCGGTCGTAGTTGGCGCGCTTCTGCTCATCCGAGAGGACGGAGTACGCCTCGTTCAGCTCCTTGAACTTCTGCTCGGCATCGGGGTCGTCCGAGACGTCCGGGTGCACCTTGCGCGCCTTCTTGAGGAACGCCCGCTTGATGGTGCGCTGGTCCGCATCGCGGTCGACACCCAGTACCTCGTAGTAGTCTTTCGAACCCGGCACGTTGAAAACCTCTCCCCATGGGACACACGATGTGCATACAGATATCGGCCCTGGGCCGACAGCAAAGATGGTACCCCTCCTCGCAGGCCGCTAAACCGCGCGCAGGGCGGCGCCGGCCGAGGCGGGCGCGGCCTACCAGTACCCGTACGGCATGCGCGGGTACATCATGCAGCTTGAGAGCCAGCCCAGAAGGACCGCGTAGAAGACGGCGTTCCCGAAGCCGCTCAGGAGCATGTTGGCGCCGCGGCGCCACCAGGTGAGCGAGCGGTGCGAGATCGCCTCGCGGCCCACGGCGACGACCCCCATCGCGAGCGGGATGAGGGCCACGAGCGCGAGCAGCCTGAACGACGGCACCACGAGCCCCAAGATCACGAAGGGCAGCGCGAAGCCGACGATCCTGAAGCCCTGGCGCGCCTGGTCGCCCAAGCGCTCGGCGGCCACGCGGGCCCGTCCCACGAGGTCGCCCGCCGCGGCGCCGTTGGTGCCTGCGTTGCCGAGGCCCTTGATGCGCACGCAGGTGCCGTCGTGGGACCCTTCGGGGAACTCGACGACCGCCTCGGATATCACCTGGCTGCGGCCGGAACCGGCGCAGTCGGGGCACGGGTCGTTGATGACCTTGCCCGAGCCGCCGCATTCCGGGCAGACCATCTGGAAAACGCCCGCCCCGAACAGGAACGACATGTCGACGTCCATGGCGCCGGTGCCGCCGCAGCTGGGGCATGTGTGCGCGTGCTCAGCCGAGACCGACCCGGAGCCATGGCAGTGCGAGCACGGTTCGTACCTGCGGTACTTCACGGCCTTGCGCGCGCCGGCGCGCACCTCCTCGGGCGTGAGGTCGATATCGACGAGGACGTCGGCGCCCTCCTCGGGGTTATAGGCCTGCGCGCCCCCGCGCCCCCCCGAGCCCTGCGAGGTCCACACCCCGCCGAAGGGGAAGCCGCCGAAGCCGCTCGTGTAGAACCCGCTCGAGGAGCCGGCGTAGGGGTTCTGGCGCGGGGATCCCGAGTAGGCGGCATAGGGGTTGCCGGAGCGCATCGCGTCGTAGCGGGCGCGCTTCTGCTCGTCGGAGAGCACGGCGTAGGCCTCCGAGACCTCCTTGAAGCGCTCCTCGGCATCGGGCTCCTTGTTGACATCGGGATGGAGCTTACGCGCCTTCTGCTGGAAGGCCTTCTGGATCTCCTTGGCGGTGGCGTCCTTGGACACGCCGAGGATCGCGTAGTAGTCTTTCTCGTTCATGCCTGCCATGGGGCGGGTATACCTCCTGCTAGTCGCGAGCATACGTATTGTACCGGACTGCCGGCGCCCGTATACCCCTCGTCGCGATAGAACGGCTCCCCCGCAAACGTCAACATGGAGGCTCCACGCCGAGCGTCGATCGATGCGCCCCGCCTGGGCCCAACATGGCCGGTCGCGCTACCGCCGGGCGAGCGCGCCCGGGCCCGACACGGCACATGGCACCTATCGGGGAGCGTCTCCGCCGGCGGCGAGCACGAACCTCCGGAACATCCAGGGCACCAGCACGACGGCGAGCGCGAGCGAGAAGACGTCGGACGCGATGCCCGTTACGTCGACTTCGACGGCATCCACCGCGAGCGCGAGGATGCCCGGCAGGAAGCCCGCGAGCTTGAACAGGGCGATGAAGAGCCCGATCGCGGGGATGAGCGGCCATTGCGCGCGGTCCGGTGCCGCCACGCCGGGGAAGGCGCGCTCCAGGTAGGCCCACTTGATGGACGAGTACGCCTTCACCAGCTGGAAGATCTGCACGGCGGTGAGCACGATGCCCGCAACGATCAGGAAGGCCAGAAGCGGGAGCACCACGCCGTTCAGGTAGTCGAGCGAGGCCAAGTACGCCTCTTCCGAGCTGAAGCTGTACGCGATCCTGTCGGCGGGATAGAAGAGCATCGCCACCTGCGTGACGAAGCTGATGATCATGACGACCCGGATCCTGCGGCGAACGTCGCCACCGAGCGCCGCCCAGCCGCGGCGCACATCGCCGATGATGCCCATGGCCCCTCCTGGAAAGTCCCACCCGGCAGCTTGGCTTACGTATACCCACGACGGGGGCGCGCGGCGCCGGCACCTCGTGAACGGCGGGCACGGCCCCCTATCCGGCGAGGTCCCACATGAGGCCGTAGAGCTCGTTGCCCATGAGCCACCCGCGCTCGGTGGGCACGAGCGCACCGCGCGCCCCGTCGCGGCGGGCGAGCCCCTCGGCGAGGGCGGTCCCGATGGCGCGGTCGACCTCGGCGGCGCCGATGACGGAGCGGGCCCGCTCGATGAGCGCGGCCGGGGCGCCTACCGCCATCCTCATGGCGAGCATCAGGTCCTCTGCCACGGCCTCGCGCGCATCCAGGAGCTCGATATCGAATGTGCGGCCCGCGTCGTCGCGCTGGACCGCACGGACGCGCGCCGTGCCATGGCCGCATGCGCGCCCGCCAAGCAGGCCCGAGAGCTCACGGTACTCACCGGCGGTAAGCATGCTCGCCGCCGAGCGCCCCACCCCGAGATAGCTCACCCCGGTCCAGTACGCGCGGTTGTGCCGGCACGCCATGCCCGGCCGAGCGTAGCTTGCCACCTCGTAGCGAGAGAGGCCCGCGGCGGCGAGGCGGTCGCGCGCTCGCTCCATGCACGCCGCCTGGAAGTCCTCATCGGGCTCGAGCGCAGGGTCGCGCTCGACGCTCCGCGCGAGCGGCGTGCCCTCCTCGATGGTCAGCGGGTAGACCGAGATGTGGTCGGGAGCGCAGGCGATCGCATGCTCGAGCGTGTCCTCCCAGCTCGCCGCCGTCTGCCCCGGCAGTCCGCACATGAGGTCGAGGGAGACGTCGAAGCCGCATGCGCGAGCCCGCGCGAACGCCGAACGGGCACCGGCCGAGTCATGAAGCCGCCCGATGGCGGAAAGCTCACCGTCGTCGAAGCTCTGCACGCCGAGCGAGATGCGCGTGGCCCCCGCGCGGGCCAGGGATGCCGCCATGACGTCGTCGAACGACTCGGGGTTCGCCTCGACCGTGAGCTCCACGGGATCGCACCAGCCCCGCGCGCGGCGGATAAGCTCGGGAAGGCGCGCACCGAGCGTCGTGGGCGTGCCGCCACCGATGTAGACCGTTGAGACGGCGGCGAGTGCCCCCGCGGCACCGAACGCGTCGATGCGCTCCTCGAGCAGGGCGACGTACGCGCCTGCCGCACGCTCGAGCGCTACCCCCCGGCACGCGCGCGAGTCGAAGTCGCAGTAGGCGCACTTCGCATGGCAGAACGGTATGTGGATGTAGAGGGCTTCGATGGACATGCGCGGCCTTATACGTGATGGACCCACCGCCATGATAGGCGAACTTCACAGTTCGCGCAGGATACGCGGAAACTCGTGCGTCTTGGCGGTGGCAGAGGGGGCCTACCGGAGCGGATCGGCGCCGTTCGGGGCGCTTGCGCGCGCCGCCGGGGGCACAAGGCCACTCAGGGTCTCCTCATGCGCCTCGACATCCCGCTCGATCTCGTCGATGAGTGCGCGGAACTCCTCGTAGGTCGAGCACTTCACCACTCGCCCGCGCCAGGTCGCCGCATGAGGTAGACCCTTCAGGTACCACGTGGCGTACGTGCGGGCGCGCGCCATCGCGCGGGGCACGAGCTCGTGCGTGAGCGCCAGGTGCTCGCGGAGCGCCGCCAAGCGCTCGCGCGCATCGTGCTCCGGCACGGGCGCCCCCTCGTACGCGAGCGCCCGCGCGTCGCGGAAGATCCAGGGGTTGCCGTAGGACCCGCGCGCGATGAAGACCGCGCTCGCGGCCGTCTCGCCGAGCATGCGCGCGGCGGCCGCGGCTGTGAACACGTCGCCCGACCCGATGACCGGGATCGTGACGGCGCGCGCCACCTCGTCGATGACCGTCCAGTCGGCGGTGCCGGTATAGAGCTGCTTGGCGGTCCTGCCGTGCACGGCCACGGCGGCAGCGCCGGCTCCCTCGAGCATCTCGGCGAAGGCGGGCGCCACGCGCTCGCCGGTATGGAACCCGGTGCGGATCTTCACGGTCACGGGCACGTGGGCGCGCGAGACCGCGGCGCGTACGATGCGCTCGGCGGTGAGCGGGTCGTCCATGAGGGCCGACCCCTCCCCTTTCGTGATGACCTTGCGCGCAGGGCACGCCATGTTGATGTCGATGAGCGCGAGCCTGTCGCCCACGCGCTCCTCGACCGCCTCGACGGCCTCGGCGAACTGCTCGGGCTTGCTGCCGAAGAGCTGTACGGCGATCGAGGGCTCCTCCGCCGCCGGCAGGACGAGCTCCCAGGTGCGCTCGCTCGCGTAGTGGAGCCCCGCGACGCTCACCATCTCGCTGAACGCGAGCGGCGCGCCGTGCCGACGCATCATGACGCGGTAGGCGCCATCGGTGACGCCCGCCATGGGCGCCATGATGAAGGGGTGCTCGCTATAGAACGTGCGTAGCTGTTCGGCAAATGCGCTCATAGTAAAACCAGTTCCAGAAAGGCATCGCACGAGCGTCAAACTCTCGCCCAGATCGACGCGTTTTGACGCTCATGCGATGCCGGTGCCTGCAGGTGGCGACCCGGCGGATCGGGCGGCCCTAGTCCTCGACCTTGAGGATGGCGAGGAAGGCCTCCTGCGGCACCTCGACCGAGCCGATGGCCTTCATGCGCTTCTTGCCCTCCTTCTGCTTCTCGAGGAGCTTGCGCTTGCGCGAGATGTCGCCGCCGTAGCACTTCGCGAGCACGTCCTTGCGCCGAGCCTTCACCGTCGAGCGGGCGATGATCTTGTTGCCGATCGCGCCCTGGATGGGCACCTCGAAGAGCTGCCGCGGGATGATCTCCTTGAGCTTGTCGCAAAGGCCGCGCGCGAGCGCATAGGCCTTGTCCTTGTGGACGATGAACGACAGCGCGTCGACCTCGTCGCCGGAAAGCAGGATGTCGAGCTTCACGAGCTCGCTCGTGCGGTAGTCGGCGAAGTCGTAGTCGAGCGAGGCGTAGCCCTTCGTGCGGCTCTTGAGCTGGTCGAAGAAGTCGAGGATGAGCTCCGCGAGCGGGATGTCGAAGCGCATCTCCACGGACTTCTGCGAGAGATGCACCATGTCGGTCATGACGCCGCGGTGCTCGATGGCGAGCTGCATCACCGCGCCGGTGTACTCGGGCGGCACGATGACCTTCGCTCTTAGGAACGGCTCCTCGATGTGGTCGATGCGCGTCACGTCGGGCAGGTCCTGGGGACTGCGCACCTCGAGCATCGTGCCATCGGTCTTGTAGACGTGGTAGTCCACGCTGGGGCTCGTCGCGATGAGGTCGAGGTCGAACTCGCGCTCCAGGCGCTCCTTCACGACCTCCATGTGGAGCAGGCCCAGGAAGCCCACGCGGAAACCGAAGCCGAGGGCAACGGAGGTCTCGGGCGTCCAGGTGAGCGAGGGGTCGTTCACGTGGAGCTTCTCGAGCGCGTCGCGCAAGTTCTCGTAGTCTTTGTTGTCGATCGGGAAGATGCCGGTGTAGACCATCGGCTTCGCCTCGCGGTAGCCCGGCAGAGGCTCGGCGCAGGGGCGGTCGCGGTACGTGAGGGTCTCGCCCACGTGCACGGCCTCGGGGTCCTTGAGGCCCGTCACCACGAAGCCGACCTCGCCGACGGCGATCTCGTCCACGAGGGTCTCGGCCGGGCGCTTCACGCCGACGCCGTCGACCAAAAAGCTGTGGCCAGTCTGCATCATCGTGAGCGTGTCGCCCTTGCGGATGCGGCCGTCGAAGACGCGCACCGTGGCGACCACGCCGCGGTACTCGTCGAAGTACGAGTCGAGGATGAGCGCCTTAAGTGGGGCGTCCGCGTCGCCCGTGGGCGGCGAGATGAGGAACACGATCGCCTCGAGGAGGTCGTGGATGCCCTCGCCGGTCTTGCCCGACACGCACACGGCGTCGTCGGCGGGAATGGCGAGCTCGTCCTCGATCTCGATCTTGACCTCCTCGGGATGGGCCGAGGGCAGGTCGATCTTGTTGATCGCGGGGACGATGTCGAGGTCGGCGTTCATCGCGAGGTTCGCGTTAGAGACCGTCTGCGCCTCGACGCCCTGCGTGGCGTCCACGACGAGCACCGCGCCCTCGCAGGCGGCGAGCGAGCGCGAGACCTCGTAGGTGAAGTCGACATGGCCGGGCGTGTCGATGAGGTTGAACTGGTAGGTCTCGCCGTCGTCGGCGGTGTACATCACCCGCACGGCGTTCGACTTGATGGTGATGCCGCGCTCGCGCTCGATGTCCATGGTGTCGAGCAGCTGGGACTCCATATCGCGCTCCTCGACCGTGTTGGTCAGCTCGAGGATGCGGTCCGATATGGTCGACTTCCCATGGTCGATATGGGCGACGATCGAGAAGTTGCGGATATGTGAGGTATCGATAGTGTTCATGAGGCGTATTGTATCCAATCCGCAGCCGTAAAGAAAAGGGCCCCGGATGGAGCCCCGATGAATCGATGTCCCCGATGGGTTAGTTCAGGGTGTTCACGAGCTTCTGGACGCCGGACTTGCGGTTGGAAGCCTGGTTCTTGTGGATGATGCCCTTGGCGGCAGCCTGGTCAAGGCGCTTGTAGGCGCGGCTCGCGGCGGTCTTGGCGGCCTCGGCGTTGCCCTCCTCGACGGCCTCGTGGACATGCTTGATGAGCGTCTTGAGCTCAGAGCGCACGGCGCGGTTGCGGATGCGCGCCTTCTCGTTGGTGCGGATGCGCTTCTTCTGCGACTTGATGTTTGCCACTGGTGCAGTTCCTTTCAATAGATAGCTATCAACTATCCGGCCTCTGAGACACGGTGAGGTCACACAAAAAGGTAGTCTAGCACGATGTTTCCGGTAGGTGAAGTGGTGACCTTGTGAAATCGCGAAGCAGGGTCCCCGCCACGCGACGCGCGGCGGCCCCGAACGCCGCACGGGAGGGTCAGCCGGCGATATGCGCGATCCAGCGGGTCATCGCCACCCCGGCGTCGCGCGACCCCTTGAGCGCCTGCTCGACCTCGACCGCCTCGCGGAGCGCCCCTACGAGCCGCTCCATCTTGAAGCGCCGTGCCCAGCGGATGTGGTTCTTGACCTGCCAGTCCTTGACGCCGAGCGCACTGGCGAGCTCGCGGCCCTGGCCGCGGCCGTCGAGCGCCTTGGCGACGATGAGCTCGCGGATGCGCGTGACCATGAGCGAGTAGATGCGCACCTCGCTGTGAGCGGGCAGGCACCCGTAGAGCTCGAGGGCCCGCGGGAGGTCGCGGGCGGAGAGCGCGTCGAGGAAGTCCCACGGCTGCACCTCGGCCGTGCGCACGACATGGCGCTCGACGTCCTCGACATCGATATGGGTGCTGGGCACCATGGCCGCGAGCTTCTTGAGCTCGTTGTCGAGCATGCGGGTCGAGGTACCGGCGCGCGCGACGAGCGCCTCGGCGGCGGAAAGCGAGAGCTCGCGCCCGTGGCGGCGCGCCATGCCCTGCACCTGCTTGGGCAGCTCCCAGCGCTTCTTGGGCGCGCAGTCGATGACCGCCTTGGCCCCGAGCTTCGCGAGCGCCTTGTACAGGCGGGTGTTCTTGGCGAGGGAGTCGGCGACGACGAGGGCGACCGTGGTGGGAGCAGGGTCCTCGAGATAGGAGACGAGCGGCTCCGAGAGGTGCTTGGGCAACCGATCGCAGCCCCTCAAGATGACGAGGCGGAAGTCGGAACCCATGGGGAACGTGTTGAGCGAGGAGAGCACCTCGTCGGGCTCCTGGTCCTTGCGCATGTCGCGCTCGTCGAAGTTGAAGTCGAGCATCCCGCTCGCGGCGAGCCTGCCCTTGAGGCGCTCGATCGCGGCATCGCGCTTGACCTCGTCCGTTCCGACGATCAGATATGCCGGCAGCAGGGGCGCCATCGCCACGGGCACAGCCTCCTTCAGACTAGCTCGGGTCCCTTCATGCCGCCGGGCGGCGACGGGACGGACCCTCGGTTCTGGCATATTCTACCCGCCCGCGCGCGAGGTCGCCACCGTGAAGCCGTCGCATCCGGGCGCGACCGACACGTCGCCCGCCTCGATCGTGCACAGAAACGGGACGCCCGCCTCATGAAGCTGGTCGATGCACTCCTCGGAAGGGTGCCCGTAGCGGTTTCCCTCCCCCGCGCTCGCGATAGCGAGCTCGGGGTCGAGGATGGCGAGCGACTCCCTGTCGACGGAGGCGGCGGACCCATGGTGCCCGACCTTCAGCACGTCGATGTCGCCGACCGCATCACGGTACCGCTCGAGCTCGCTTACCTCGGTGTCGCCCGTGAGCAGCGCCGTGAGGGACCGCTCCCCGACCCTGTAATCGACCGCGAGCGAAAGCGAGGCGGCGTTGCCCTCGCCGGTCACGGGAACCTGCGGCCATACGACGCGGCAGGCAAAGCCGGCGACCTCGATGATGTCTCCCGGACCGAGCTCGACGGTCTCGGGCAGCGCGAGTCGTCGCACCTCGTCGGGCATGCCGGCGAGCGCTCCCTCGGCCACGAGTAGCCGGTCGACCGCGAAGGTGGTGAGCACGTCCTCAAGGCCCCCATAGTGGTCCGCGTCCCAGTGCGTGATCGCGACCGCATCCAGATGCGTGACGCCCTGCCGCAGAAGCGCCCGGACCACCTCGTCATCCACACCCGCGTCGACGAGCAGAGTGCTTCCGCCCTCGCGGATGAGGATCGCATCCGCTTGCCCGACGTCGAGCACCACCACCTCTGCGGGAGCGAACCACCGTGCGCAGACCAGCGGGATGGCGACCGCGGCGAGCGCGACCGCGAGAGCCGCCCCCAGATGCGCGACACGTGGCCGTGCCCAGAGGAGGTAGACGGCAACCGCAAGGCCATAGGACACCGGGCAGAGCCATTCCGGCGAGGTGAGCGGCAGCGACGCCCAGGGCAGATCTGCCATGAGCTCGGCGGAGAACAGCGACACCTGCGCCAGGGCCTCGGGCAAGGCGACCGCCCACGCAAGCGCAGGGATGGCGACCGCCAGGCCGACCGCGATGATCCCGACCACCAGAAGCGCGCTCATGAGCGGCCCGAGCACCAGGTTGGCGAGCGGTGCCGCCACCGAGAGCTCGCCGAAGACGGGCAGCGTCACCGGGAGGGTAGCCCATTGCGCACACAGCGTGAGCGACAGGGCCTCCGCAAGCGGACGCGGTGCGCCGGCACCTGCGATGACGCTCGTTCCGTACGAGCCGAAGACCTGGATGAAGAGCACGCTCAGGGCCGAGAGCTCAAACCCGAGGTCGAAGACGACCCCCGCGTCGAGGACCACGAGCGCCACGGCGGCGAGCGAGAGGGCGGAGATGCCGTGGCCGCGACGGCCCGCGAGCGTCGACGCCAGCGCCATACCGACCATGCAGAAGGAGCGCGCCGCCGAGGGAGCGGACCCCGTGAAGACGACGTAGGCCGCCATGAGCATGAGCAGCACCGCGCAGCGTGCGCCGGGGCCGGCACCCAGCTGCCGGAGAAGCACGAGGGCGATCGAGGAGATGAGGGCGAGATGGCTGCCCGAGACCGCGATGAGGTGCGTCGTGCCCGTCGCCGAGAACCATTCGGCCTCTTCCGCGCCGTTGAGCTCGGTGGTGCGCCCGCACACGATGCCGGCGATGAGGGCCCGAGCCGCGCTCCGTTCAGGCGCGATGACCTCGAGCGCACGGCTGCGCAGACCGGCGATGACGCCACCACCCGTTTCTGCCTCAGCGGTCACCTTGACCACCTGAACGCGCGCGACCCGGCCGGCCAGGTAAGCCCTCCGGTCCCAGGGGTCGTTCTCAAGCGCCCCCACCCTGCCCACGAGCTCGAGGGAGGTCCCATCCGCATACGAGGCAGGCGCGGCAAGGGAGACCCGCGCGATGGCGGTCCCAGTGGCGTCGTGCGCGACGGCATCCATCGTGGCCCCGTACGCCGAGACGCTCGCATCGCCCTCGATGGCGAACACGAGCGAGCTCGCTGGCCTACCGGCAAGGACCTACGCGGCGCCCGCGCGCCCCACCACCCCCATGCACCCTGCAAGGGCCCCGATGGCGAGCCCACCGGCGGCGAACGCGAGCCACCTGCACAGGACGCGGGCCCGGGCCCCGCGTGACTTCCGCGCGATGAACGTGGACGCCGCCGCGATCCCCGCTATGCACGCGAGGGTCGCGGCGGTGCAGGGTGCGAGGGCAGCGAGGGTCGTGCGCACGACGTCTTCGCCCTGCCCGGAGACGAGATACGCACTCCAGCCAGCCTCCATGAAGGCCGCGGCGGCTGCGCAGCAGGCGAGCGCGGCGGCTGCCGTGGGAGGCACATACGGCCGCGCGGGCAGCTCGGGCGCCTCACGCGCGCTCATACGCAGATGCGGTCGGCGAGCTTCTCGAACTTCTTCTCGCCGATGCCGCTGACGCGCATGATGTCCTCGATGGACGTGAAGGGTCCGTTCGCCTCGCGCTCGTCGATGATGGCCTGCGCCGTGGCGGGCCCGATCCCGGGGAGCTCGTCGAGCTCCGAGAGGTCCGCCGTGTTGATGTTCACGAGCGCTGCCTCCTCACCCGGCGGGGATCCGGCAGCAGCAGGTGCCTGCGAGGCCTCCCCCGCACGGGGGATGTAGACCTTCTCGCCGTCGGCGAGCGGCGCCGCACGGTTGACACCGGAGACGTCCGCGTCCTCGGCGAGCCCGCCCGCGGCGTCGATGGCGTCCGCCACGCGCGATCCCGCGGGTACCTCGACCACGCCCGGCGATGCCACCGCACCATCGACGTCCACGACGAGTGGACCGTCATCGGCGGGTTCACGCTCGCCTCCGGACGGCCCCTCCCCACCGTCGGCGTCCGGTGCCGGCGCCGCCCCTTCGTCTGCGGACTCCGCGCCGCCAGCCACGGATGACCCATCCGCGCCCGCCTGCGCCCGCTCGATGGCGAAGGTCTCCCCTTGCGCCGTGCCGGACCCGAGCACGAACGCCCCGATCGCCATCCCCAACAAGAGCACCGAGACGAGCGCGAGTATGGGGCGCTGCCTCAATACGAGCCCGAGCCGCCTGAATCCCGAAATTCCCCGTGAACCCTGAGCCATCTGCGCCATAGGCCCCTCCTCCCTACCCCTATCGTGGGGCAGGATGGGCCCGTCGCTCCCGGCGTTCTCGATTTCCCGCGCGCCATCCAACAGAATGCTTCCCCGAATCTTCCCGGACCGCGCCGCGCCTATGCATCCATGCGAACCATAGAGGACGAGCCGCGGTGTCCCCGCGGCTCGCAGCGAATTCGCTATGCAGTTCTTACGTCAGAGTATGCAACGCGCATAGCGGCCTCCGAAGCGACCGGAGACGCGTCGCGGGCGTGCACGCGAGCTAGGACCGCGGCGAGAGCGCCTCGTGGCGCTCCTTGAGGGCGCGCGGCGGACGGTACGACGAGCTCTCGAAATCGATGTACTCGACGTTGCGCACGAGCTCCTCGATCATGGCGTCATGGTCGAACGCGTCCCATGCCTCGTGGACGACGTCGAGCTTCGCATGCGTCTCGGGCGCGCGCGGCATGAAGAGCGTGCAGCAGTCGGGCGCGGTCTCGCAGGAGATGTCGTAGGTGCCGATCTCCTGCGCCCGGGCGATGATCTCCTGCTTGTCTGAGCCGATGAGCGGGCGGAGGACCGGCATCGAGACCATCTCGTTTACTGCGGAGATGTTCTCGAGGGTCTGCGAGGCGACCTGCCCGAGCGACTCGCCCGTGACGAGCGCCTTGGCCCCCTCGAGGCGCCCGATGCGCTCGGCGACGGCGTACATGACGCGCCGGTACATGATGACGCGCAGGCTGCTCGGGCACGCAAGCGAGATCTCGCGCTGCGCGTCGCCGAAGGGCACCACATACAGGCGGCCGATCTGGACCGCCGGTGCGAGCGCGCCGACGATATCCTGGCAGAGGTACTCGCTCGTGTCGGCGGTCTGCGGGCGGCCGGAGAAGTGCACCGGCACGCAGACGGCGCCGCGGCGGGCGATCATCCAGGTCGCGACCGGCGAGTCGATGCCCGACGAGAGCAGGGTCACGACCTTGCCGGCGCTACCCACGGGAAGCCCGCCCACGCCGCGCTCGGAGCGCGCGTAGACGTAGACGCTGCCCTGGGCGACGAGCACGTGCACCACGGCGTCGGGATGGTGCATGCGCACCTTCTTGTCGGGATACGCCTCGCAGAGCGCCTCGCCCACCTGGGCGTTGAGCTCCATCGAGCCGATGGGGTAATCGGTGTTGGAGCGCTTCGCGGCAACCTTGAAGGACTCGAACGGGCCGAACTCCGCCAGCGCGGCGATGGCGGCGCGATGGTACTCGGCGGGTTCACGGTTGGTGTGGAACGCGAGCGACACGCGCGCGACGCCGGGCACGCGGCGGATGACGTCGAACGCCCGCTCCGCCTCGCCCGGGCGCGAGAAGGTGACGAGGATATGGCCCGAGATCCTCACGCAGCTCGCAACGGAAAAGGCGGCACAGGCCGCCTTGATCGTCTCCATGAGGATGCGCTCGAAATGGGCGCGGTTCTTTCCCTTGAGGCCCACCTCGTGATAGTGGACCAGGCAGACGCGACTGCCCATCTACTCGGTACCGGCGGCCTTGGTGTGGCCGAGGGCCGCCTCGTAGCGGTCGTGGTCGTAGGAGATGTCGCCGTCGACGATCTCCTCCATGGCCATGGAGATGGTGTCCTTGCCGGAGAGCGCGATGGTGATGTCGTCGACCTCCTGGACCTGCAGGACGCGCGAGTGCTGACCGCGCAGCATGTTGTTGATGTCGCACGCGCGCTTTGAGGCGAGCGCGGCGAGAAGGAACCGGTTGTTATCGGTCTTCTCGAGCAGTGAGTCGATCTGAGGCTTAATGACAGACACTGAACTCAGTTCCTTTCATGGTTCTCGATGATGGTGAGAAGCTCTTCGCAGGCGCGGTCGAGGTCATCGTTCACCACGACCTCGTCGTAGCGGTCCGCGAGCGCGATCTCGCACTCGGCGTTGGCGAGACGCAGCTCGAGCGACTCGGCGCTCTCGGTACCGCGCTTGGCGAGCCGGTCGCGCAGCGCCTCCATCGAGGGCGGCTTGATGAACACGAGGACCGCCTCGGGCACCCGCTCGCGCACCTGGAGGGCGCCTTGCACGTCGATCTCCAGGATGAGCGAGGACCCGGCCGCGAGGTTGCGGTCGACCTCGCTGCGGAGCGTCCCGTAGCAGTTCCCGTGCACATGGGCCCACTCGACGAACTCGCCCGCCTCGACGCGCCGCATGAACTCATCATGCGACATGAAGTGGTAGCTGACGCCGTCGACCTCGCCCTCGCGCGGCGGGCGCGTGGTAGCCGAAACCGTCAGGCCCAGGCCAGGGAGGGCGGCGCGCACGCGCGCCACCATGGTCCCCTTGCCCACACCTGACGGTCCGGAAATTACGAAGAGCTTTGGTTCGAGGCAGGCCACTTACTTGGTGAGGGCCTCGAGGAGCTGCTCGCGCTGACGGACGCCGAGGCCCTGAACGCGACGGGTGGCGGAGATGCCCAGCTCATCCATGATCTTGGCGGCCTTGGCCTTGCCGTAGCCGGGGAGCGACTCGATGAGGGTGGAGACCTTCATGCGGGAAGCGATGGGATCATCGGAGTTGAGAACGGACTCGAGGGAAACCTCGCCCTTCTTGATCTTCTCGCGAAGCTCGGCACGGGCATGGCGGGCGGCAGCGGCCTTCTCGAGAGCGGCCTTGCGCTGCTCATCGGTGAGCTGGGGAAGCGCCATTAGAACCTCCAAATACATAAGGTGATTACTACCGAAAACAAGCAGTCTAGCTTAGGAAACACAGTTCCCGCGCCTGACCGCCGTACTAGGTTAGTCGATACGGTTTCAAAGTTCAAGCACGTTCATCCCAAGAATGCAGGGTATGACGGGTAATTCACATAACGACCTCGAAGTTTCCGCACGTGAGGGGCCCATCGGGCGCGAGGGCTCCTATGCCCCCGTCAATTCGCGGACGATGTCCTCGTAGGCGGCGACGGGATCGGAAGCGCTGGTAATCGGCCGTCCGATGACGAGGTGGCTCGCGCCCGCCGCGATGGCCGAGGCAGGCGTGGCGACCCTGCTCTGGTCCCCGATCTCGGCGCCCGCGGGGCGCACACCGGGCGTGACGATGAGCGCATCCTCACCCAAAAGTTCACGCATGGCCGCGGCCTCCTGCGGGGAGCAGACGATGCCGTCGATGCCGTTGCCGCGTGCGAGCGTCGCGAGGCGCGCCGCCTGCTCGGCGACCGGCGCGTCGACGCCGACCTGCTCGAGCGCTGCCTGGTCCATGCTCGTGAGCACGGTGATGGCGACGAGGCGCGCACGCGAGGCGCCGGTGGCCTCGGCGGCAAGCTCCGCGCCCTCGCGGGCGGCGGCGAGCATGGCCGCGCCGCCGCTCCCATGGACCGACAGCAGGTCGGCCCCGGCGAGCGCCGCCGAGCGGGCGGCTCCGCGCACCTGGTGCGGGATGTCGTGGAACTTGAGGTCGAGGAAGACCTTGAACCCGCGCTCCTTGAACTCGCGCACGATGGCGGGGCCCTCTGCGTAGTAGAGGGTCATGCCGACCTTGAGCCAGCCGGCGTGGCCGGAAAGGGCACCGGCGAGCTCCAGGGCTTCCTCGCGGCCGCAGTCGATCGCGACGATGATGCGGTCGCGCGCTTCATTCTCTAGCATTCGAACGCTCCGATCAGCTCGGTGATGCTCTTCACGCCCTGCGACTCCGCCCACGCCTCGAGCTCCTCGAGGATGCGGACGGTCGCGGTTGGGTCGACGAAGTTGGCCATGCCGACAGCGACCGAGGTCGCGCCGGCAAGGATGAACTCAGCCGCGTCCTCGCCCGTCATGACGCCGCCCACGCCGCAGACCGGGATGTCGACGGCCTGGCAGACCTCCCAGACCATGCGCACGGCAATGGGGTGCAGAAGCGGGCCTGAGAGGCCGCCCGTGGGGCGCGAGATCTTGGAGCGGCGCGTATGGACGTCGATCGCCATGCCCGGGATCGAGTTGATGACGGTGAGGCCGTCGGCGCCCTCCGCCGCGAGCGCGCGGGCGATCTCGGGCAGGCGCACCGGGGCCATCTTGACGAGAAGCGGCTTCTCCGTGACCGGACGGCAGGCGCGCATGACCTCGGCGGCGCCCTCAGGCGTGGAGCCCATGGCGGCGCCACCGCACGCGATGTTGGGGCAGCTCACGTTGATCTCGAAGGCCGCGGCCCACGGGCAGAGCTCGTCGAAGAGCTCGAGCGCGGCGACGTACTCCTCGATGGAGTGCCCGGCGACCTGGCAGATGACCGCGGTACCCTTGTCGGTGAGGTCGGCGAGATAGGGGCCGGACTCCTCGGCGAACGCGCGCACGCCGGGGTTCTGCAGGCCCACGGAGTTCATCATGCCGCCGGGGACCTCAGCCATGCGGGGCTTGGGGTTGCCGGGCCACGGCTCGGCGGCGCAGCCCTTCGTCGTGATGGCGCCCAGGCGCGACACGTCGATGAAGTTCTGGAACTGCCAGCCCTGGCCGAACGTGCCGGCTGCGGTGTTGATGGGGTTCTTCAGGTGGATGCCGCAGAAATCCACGGCCATGGATACCTTGCCCATTACCACACGACCTCCTTCGCATCGAAGACGGGGCCGCACATGCAGGCGCCCTTCATGCCGTTCACGGTCTCGACGGCGCAGGTGGAGCACGCACCGAAGCCGCAGCTCATCATGCGCTCGACGGAGGCCTCGCAGAAGACGCCCGCGTCGGCGGCGGCAGCCGCGACCTTGGCCATCATGGGCTCGGGGCCGCAGGTCGCGATGTAGTCGTAGGCGCCTGCGGCGATGAGCTCGGAGGCGGGTTCGGTGCAGAAGCCGCAGTGCCCCCGGCTGCCGTCGTCGGTCGCGATGCGCACGGCATCCGCACCGAGCGCCTCGAGGTCCTCGGGCCCGACCAGGCTCGCCGAGGTCGCGGCGCCCACGCACGCGTCGAACGCGATGCCGCGCGCGGCGAGCTCGCGGGCGAGGCAGAGCACGGGCGGCACGCCGATGCCGCCTCCGACGACGAGCGCACGGGAGCATCCCTCGGGGATGTGCCAGCCGTTGCCGCCGGGGCCCAGAAGATCGGAGGTGTCGCCGGGGGCCATGCGGGAAAGCCGCTCGGTCCCCTCCCCCACGACCGCGTACCAGATCTCGACGGTACCGGCCTCAGGGTCCGCCGCGGCGTAGCTCAGCGGGATGCGCAGCAGCGACATGGCGTTGCCGGGGACGGCGATGTTGACGAACTGGCCGGGCTTGAGCTCGGCGGCGAGCGCGGGCGCATGGATCACGAGCGAGAAGACGCCCTCGGCGATGCGGTCGTTGCGCACCACCTCGAACCCATGGAGCCTGGCCGGTGAAGGAGTTGGCATAGTCCCTCCGATCGTGCTGACGTTCGATTGTGCCCCCATTGTCTCACAGCCGGGGGCGCTGCACATGCTATACAAAGCGGGGACGGGACGCCCGCCCAAGCGGCGAGCGCGCCCGTCCCCGCAGATCGGGTGAGCCCGAGGCTAGCAGACGACGCCGTCCGCGAGCACGCGCTCGCCGCCCACGAAGACGTCCGTGGCGCGGCCGGTGAGCTCGCGGCCCTCGAACGCGCAGTTGGCGGCCTGCGACTCGTAGCCCTCTTCGCCCACGGTCCAGGTGGCCTCGGGGTCGAAGACCGTGAGGTCGGCGGTGGAGCCGGCGGCGATGCGCACCTGCTCGACGCCGAGGATCTCGCGCGGCTTGAGCGACATGAGCTCGACCATGCGGCCGTAGCCGATCATGCCGGTCTTCACGAGCTCGGTGAGGACGAGCGCGAGCGAGCACTCGATGCCCGTCGTGCCGAACGGGGCGAGCTCGAACTCGCGGGCCTTCTCCCACGCGGCATGAGGCGCGTGGTCGGTGACGATGGCGTCAACCGTGCCGTCGATGACGCCGGCGATGAGCGCCTCGGCGTCGGCGGCCGTGCGCAGCGGCGGGTTCATCTTGAGGCGCGTGTCATAGGTGCCGTCGAGCGCGTCCTCGGTGAGGAAGAGGTGATGCGGCGTGGCCTCGCAGGTCACGGGCAGCCCCTCGGCCTTGGCGGCGCGGACCATCTCGAGACCGCGGGCGGTCGAGATGTGCTGGATGTGGAGCTTGGCCCCGGTCAGGCGCGCGAGCGCGATGTCGCGGGCGATCTGGAGCTCCTCGCCCTCAGCCGGCCAGCCGAGCAGGCCGAGGCGCGTGGAGACGACGCCCTCGTTGACCATGCCCTCGCCGACGAGGTCCTCGTCCTGGCAGTGCGACAGGAACGTCTTGCCGAACATCTTGCCGTAGTCCATGCAGCGGCGCATCATGCCCGCGCCCTGCACGCCGCGGCCGTCATCGGTGAAGGCGACGGCGCCGTGGGCGACCATATCGCCCATCTCGGAGATGATCTCGCCCTTGAGGCCCTTCGAGCAGGCGCCGGCGGGGTACACGCGGCAGTGGCCGTCGCGCGCGGCGACGGACTTCACGTACTCGATGACCGTGCCGTTGTCGGCGACGGGGTCGGTGTTGGGCATGGAGCAGACGCCGGTGAAGCCGCCCTTCGCGGCGGCACGGGTCTCGCTCTCGATGGTCCCCTTGTGCTCGTAGCCGGGCTCGCGCAGGTGGACGTGCATGTCCACGAGGCCGGGGACGAGGTACTTACCGGAGAGGTCGATGACCTCGCATCCGTCGGCGGCGAGGTTCTCGCCCACCTCGGCGATGAGCTCGCCGTCGATCTTCACGTCCATGCAGCCGTCGAGGGCGCCCTCAGGGTCGACGACGTGTGCGTTCTTAAGCAGAAAGGCCATTGTCGGCACCTCCAAGCAGCAGGTACAGGGCAGCCATGCGCACGCAGATGCCTGCGTACACCTGGTCGAGGATCACGGAGCGCTCCGGGTGGTCGGCCATGTAGGAGTCGAACTCCACGCCGCGGTTGATCGGGCCCGGGTGGCAGATGATCGCGTCGGGCTTCATGAGCTTCTCGCGCTTCTTGGTGAGGCCGAAGAGCTGATGGTACTCGCGCAGGCTCGGGAACGGCGCTCCCTCGAGGCGCTCGCGCTGGATGCGGAGCATGTAGACGACATCGAGCTCGGGCAAGACGTCGTCGAGACTGTAGCTCACGTGGTCGGCGCCGAGGACCTCGGGCGCCGCGGGGATGAGCGTGCCGGGAGCCACGACCGTGACCTCGGCGCCCATGATCTTGAGCGCGGGGATGAGCGAGCCGCAGACGCGCGAGTGCGCGATGTCGCCCACGATGCCCACCTTGAGGCCGTTGAAGTCGTGCTTGCGCTCCCAGATGGAGTACAGGTCGAGCAGGGCCTGGGTGGGATGGCCGTGCTTGCCGTCGCCGGCGTCGATGACGACCGCGGGACTCGACTGGCTCACGATGTACGGCGCGCCGGCGTGCTTGTCGCGCACGACGATGCAGTCGATCTTGTAGGCGTCGAGCGTCATGACGGTGTCGATGAGGCTCTCGCCCTTCACCGTGGAGGTGGAGGAGCCGCCGAAGTTGAGCGTGTCCGCGGAGAGGCGCTTCTCGGCGAGCTCGAAGGAGCTGCGGGTGCGCGTGGACGGCTCGTTGAACATGTTGACGATCGTCTTGCCCTTGAGCGTGGGGACCTTCTTGATCGCGCGCTCGTTGACCTGCGAGAAGGCCTTGGCGGTGGTGAGGATCGTCATGAGCTCGGAATCGGAGTACTCCGAGATGTCGATCAGGTGCTTATGGTTGTTGAACATGGGCTACTCGCCTCCCAGCGGCGCGGAGCCCACGCGGGCGCCCGGCTCGACGTCGAAGATCTCGACGGTGCTGCGACCGTCGACTTCCTGCAGATACAGGCGGACGTTCTCCTCGTGCGACGAGGGAACGTTCTTGCCCACGAAATCGGGGCAGATAGGGAGCTCGCGATGGCCGCGGTCGACGAGCACGGCCAGCTCGACGCGGCTCGGACGGCCCAGGTCCATGATGGCGTCGAGCGCGGCGCGGATGGTGCGGCCCGTATAGAGGATGTCGTCCACGAGCACGATGCGCTTGCCGTCGACGTCGAAGTCGATCCTGCTGGCATGGACCTCCGGCGCGAACGTGGCGAAGTCGTCGCGGTAGAAGCTGATGTCGAGGCTGCCCAGCGGGACCCGGACGCCCTCGATCTCCTCGATCTTCTCGACAAGCTGCTTTGCGAGCAGGTCGCCGCGCGTCACGATGCCCACGAGCGCGAGGTTCTCACAGCCCTCGTTGCGCTCGAGGATCTCGTGCGCGATGCGCGTGATCGCACGGTTGATGGCGACCTCATCCATGATGATCGCCTTAGGCGTAGTGCCCATCGCACTCCTTCCTCGCTCCCGGTGCGCCACCGGCGCACCGTCGCCGCCCGGAAGCGGCACAAAAAAGATGCCCGACCGCTGCGCGGAGAGACATCGCAAGAAAGGCACGCTGGGTGCTATGTGGGTCCTTGCGGGTATCTCGTACGCGCTTAAAGGTCGGGCCTAGTGTAGCACGACCGCCCGGCCCATGGGGACGAGCGGTCGCGAAGTTCCCTTAAGCGGCGGATATCCGCGAAGCCTGCATAACTCAGTTGAACTGGTTGCGGTACGCCTCGCACACCTCGCCGACCGGGCCGTCCATGCGCAGGTCGCCCTTCTCGATCCAGATGGCGCGGTCGCAGATGCGCTCGACCTGCTCGATATCGTGGCTCACGAAGAGCACGGTCACCGACCCGCTCTCGATGAAGTGGCGGATGCGCTCCTCGCACTTGTGCTGGAAGAACACGTCGCCAACCGAAAGCGTCTCGTCGACGATCAGCACGTCGGGCTCGGTGATGGTCGCGATGGCGAAGGCGATGCGTGCGACCATGCCGCTCGAGTAGTTCTTGAGGGGCATGTCCAGGAAGTCGCGAAGCTCGGCGAACTCGACGATCTCGTCGAAGTGGTCCTTGATGAACTCCTTCGTGTAGCCCAGAAGCGAGCCGTTGAGGTAGATGTTCTCGCGTGCCGTGAGCTCCATGTCGAAGCCGGCGCCGAGCTCGATGAGCGGGGCGATGTTGCCGTGCACGGTGCAGGAGCCCTCGCTCGGCTCGAGCACGCCCGCGATGATCTTGAGCATGGTCGACTTGCCCGAGCCGTTGGTGCCCACCAGACCCACGGTCTCGCCGGGGTCCACCGTGAACGAGATGTGCTTGAGCGCGCGGAACTCCGTGAAGAAGAGCTCGTGCTTGGCGAGCTTGATGAAGTACTCCTTCAGGTTGTTCAGCTGCTCGGAAGCCATGTTGAAGATCATGGTGACGTCATCGACCTCGATGGCGTGCTTCTGCGCGGTTGCGGTATCGGCCATTGAACGTCCTCGTCCCTCAAAGCTCGTCTCCCCTGCCTGCCGGGTGCCGCCCGGCGCGGGGCACTAGATGTACAGGATGAACTTGTGCTCGGTCTTGTGGAAGACCACGTAGCCCAAGACCAGGGCGACGACCGCCCAGCCGGCGCACATGATGAGCGTGTAGGCGGACGGGTTGACCTGGAACAGGAAGATGTCGCGCATGAACTGCAGGTAGTTGTACATGGGGTTGGCGTAGATGAACAGCTGCAGCGCGCGCGGCATCATGGCGATGAAGTCGGTGGTCCAGAAGATGGGCGTGAAGTACATCCACGCGGTGATGACCACGCTCCAGAGATGGCGGATGTCGCGGAAGAAGACCGTGAGCGCGCTCAGCAGAAGGCCGAGCCCCGTGCAGAACCCCATGAGCAGCAGCAGGCAGACCGGCAACCAGATGAGGTGCCAAGTGGGCACGACGCGGAACCACAGCATGACGATCGCGACCGCGATGAGCGAGAAGGCGAAGTTCACGAGGGCGAAGAGCGCCTTCTGCACCGGGAACACGAAGCGGTGAACCTTCACCTTCTTGAGCAGCGATGCCGCGTCGATGATCGAACTCAGGGCCGTGGAGGTCGACTCGGACATGAGGCTGAACGTGATGTTGCCGACGATCAGGTAGAGCGGGTACATCTCGGGCGTGATGGAGCCGTTGCGCCCCTGCGCGAAGATGGTGCTGAACACGACCGCCATGACCACCATCATGAGCAGCGGGTTAAGGACGCTCCACGCGACACCGAGGACCGAGCGGCGGTACTTGATCTTGAAATCCTTGGAAACGAGCTGCTGGAGGATGAAGAGGTCCTTCTCCATCTTCGACCGTGCATGCGTCACGGCGTTGCTCTTGAGTGCTTCGGACACAGGTTGATCCAAACGACAGCGGTTGACCATACGCAGGACATTCTATCAGAGCGAACCTATCGGGTTGATTTCCGATCCCAACCGAACACATTGAGCTGACGGCACGCTCCCGCAGTTAACCGAACGCCCCCGAGGTCCTATCCGGGCCCCGGGGGCGGCATTTTCCCAGTTGAAGGAATGGTGGAGATGTGTTTCGATGGGTCCGGTGGCCATGCTCCGCCCGCCGCCCGGCACCTCTTCCCAGACTCAGCCGGACGGTCGGTCCGTCTATTCCGTTTTTCTCCTAGGCTAGGCCAGCGGGGCATCGCCCCTCTCTGCGCGCGCCCTCTCGATGAGCCCCGGCGTCAGGTCGAGATCGCCGAGCGGCACGTCCTCCACGCCGTAGGCGTCCAGCAGC
>NZ_LR597544.1 GCF_902150035.1 Enorma burkinafasonensis | reverse complement strand
TTCCGTTTTTCTCCTAGGCTAGGCCAGCGGGGCATCGCCCCTCTCTGCGCGCGCCCTCTCGATGAGCCCCGGCGTCAGGTCGAGATCGCCGAGCGGCACGTCCTCCACGCCGTAGGCGTCCAGCAGCGCCGCCGCGTCCTCCCCGAGCATCGCCCTGAAGGCGCGCGCGGGCGTCGCGAAGCCGAGCGCGCCGCGGGGCTCGGAGTTCACGTGCGACATGGCCAGCGCCAGGTCGGCCGGGGCGAGCCGGTCGAACCTGATTCCGGCGCCCTTGGGCAGCAGCTTCCTGATCTCGACGTGGTTGCGCTCGCAGGCGCCCTTCTGGTCGCTGCGCCTGGGGTCGCAGTAGAACAGCCTCGTCTCGCCCGGCCCCTCGCCGAGCAGCGCCGCGATCGCCGCCTCGTCGGAGAACTCGGCGCCGTTGTCGGTGAGGACGGCGCGGAACACGCGGCGCGTCCCGTCGGCGCCGAGGATGGCCCGGACGCCCTCCAGGGCGTCCGCGACGCACCCGGCGGTCTTCTCCTCCAGCGGCAGCGCGAGCTGGAGCCTGCTGGGGCGGTGCAGCAGCGTGAGCAGGCAGGCGGAGTCCTCCCGGGCCCCCTCGACGGTGTCCATCTCCCAGGCCGCGGCGCACGCGTCCTCCCCGAGGGCGAGGAACGCGGCATGCGACCTGCGGGCGGAGTGGCGGGTCGCCGCCCGGCCCGCGGCGCGCTTCCTCGGCCTGTAGCCGACCTTGCGCCTGAGCTCCATGTTGGTCATGCCGTCGTAGCCCGCCGAGACCCAGCGGTAGATGGTCGACGGCGACAGGTCCACCGGGCCGCCGTTGCGCGCCGCCATCTGCTCGGGCGACAGCCCCCGGCGCAGGCAGTCCCTTATCGCCTCCAGCCTGGCCGCCGCGGCGGGCTCGTCGGCGTCTATCCCGCGCCTGGACGAGACGAGGACCGAGTCGGCGCACAGCTGCGCGGCCCGGGCCTCGTAGAAGACGTGGGGGCGGCGCTTGCAGCCGATCGCGCGGTACCGGCCGCACCCGTTGCAGCAGCGCGGCCACGCCGCCAGGCGCGGGCAGGCCGCCGACAGGTCGGCGGAGGCGTCCACGCGCTCGCCGCGCCTGGCCTTCGGCGCCGTCACGAACCTGTGCGACGCCACCTCGGCGCTCACCGTCGAGGGCGACCTGCCCAGCTCCCTCGCGATCTCCCTGCACGACGCCCTGCGCTCCAGCATCCTCTGGACCGTGTCCCGCTCGTGCCTCGTGAGCCTTCCGTAGGCCCTCGGGACCGCCCTTGCGGAGCCGCTCTTCTTCTTTCCGGACATGCCGTCCTCCGATCTCCCGGGGCCGGCCGATCCGGCCCTCAGGGTATCGGGTTCCCACATTCATCCGCACATGTGCGGATGAATGTGGGAGGTGTTCGGATAAAGTTGATAATCAAGG
>NZ_LR597522.1 GCF_902150035.1 Enorma burkinafasonensis | reverse complement strand
TTTTGTCCCCAAAGCCGACGAAACGCGACATGGTGTCACCTGGCGGCACTCGGCTCGAGGCGGCACCGAAAACTGGGTGTAACTGGAATGACGGGGCGGCAAAACTATAACCATCGAGTGGGAGTAGCGAACGAACGTTCGTACATATAGCAAGATAATAGAACGGTGGGGTCGCGTCAGGTCCGTGGCTCCACCGTTTTTCGAGCGCATCGCACACGTGCTAACATGAGAAATCGTATTTTTTACGAGGCTGAAGGGGGCGTTGATGGAAGCTTATCGGTACGACACCCAGCTCCTTATCGACGGGCAGGACATGGATGTCGCGACCATCGAGGACCATTTCAACGAGGCGTTCGACGGGGACTGCCTGCTCGTTGTGGGCGACGAGTCCCTCGTGAAGATTCACTACCATACAAACGAGCCGTGGAGAGTGCTCGAATGGTGCGCCACGGTCGGTGAGATCTACGACATAGTTGTCGAGGACATGGTCCGCCAGGCCAAGGGGCTTAAGGGCTAAACTGCAAAATCACGATCGCAGAGGAGGCGACCGATGAACCTCGGCATGGAAGACGAGCGAACTGAGCACAAGCGCAGCACTTCTGAGATGCGCGAGGCCATGGAGTCGGTCGCCTCAATTCTGAACAAGCACGGTTCCGGAACTCTCTACTTTGGCGTGCGTCCCTCCGACGGCGAGGTCGTGGGACAGGACGTCTCCGAGAAGACCCTGCGCGACATCTCGCAGGCCTTCACCAACCGGATCGAGCCGAGGGTCGTACCTGCCATCGAGCGCCTTGAGACCGAGGACGGGAGAGCCTACGTCAAGGTTTCCTTCGCCGGCGGCGACCGCCCCTACGCCTGTGACGGGCGTTACCGCATCCGTTCGGCCGATGAGGACTTGCCTATAGGTGCAGCCCTTCTCGAGCAGATGATGCTCGAACGCTCCGCGGGAAGGACCCCCTGGGATCGGCGTCCCTCTGGCAGGCCAGTCGCGGACGTGGATGAGGACACGCTGCGGGCCTACGTCGCGCGAGGCGTTGAGCGTGGGCGGATTCCCTTCTCCTACACCGGTGCGAGGGATGTGCTTTCCCGTCTCGGCCTCCTCTGCGACGATGGCAGGCTTACCAATGCCGCAGCTGTATGCTTCTGCACTTCGCTCGACCCCATGTTGCGCATGGGCGTGCTCGGGAATGCCAGCCGTACGCAGATACTCGACAACCATCAGGAAGCGGGCACGCTGTTCGGCATGGTCAAGGCTGCTGAAACATACATCCTGAACAACACGCGTCGTGAGTTCATCATCGACGGTGCTTCTCTCCACCGCGCGGAGCGTCCCGAGATCCCCCTGAGCGCGATTCGCGAGGCGCTCTACAACGCCTTCTGTCACCGCCGCTATGAGGACTCCGCCGCTGTTCAGATCGACATTTTCTGGGATGCTGTGGACATCTACAATCCAGGCAGCTTTCCTGTTGGTTTCGCGCCTGAGGACTACCTTTCTGGAGCACAGACCGCTTCGAAGCCGCGGAACCAGCTCATCGCAAGCACCCTCTACCGCTCGGGTGACATCGAGACGTACGGCACGGGCCTTCGCCGCATATGGCACGCCTGCGACGAGCAGAACGTACCTGTCGAGGTCTTTCAGCGGGGCGCCAGTGTTCACGTGCGTTTCACCCGTGCGGAGGCCGTTGCTGCCGACAACCCGCCGACAACCCGCCGACAACCCGCCGACAACCCGCCGGCGACGGGAGGCGCACCCACCGCCGTTGCGGCTTCCGGTACCGCAGCACATGCGTGGGATACGCTGTCTGAAAATGAGCGAGCCGTCTGCGCGTATCTGTTCGAAAGTGGCTCCTCTGCTGTTCCGGTCATGTCAGACGCCCTCGATATTCCGGAGCGGACGCTGCGTGATGTTATGCGCCGCCTCGTGAAGAGGGATATCGTGGTGGCGACGGGCGCAAACCGCAATAGGCGATATGATTTGAAATAAGGGGGCTCTCTCGGCATCCTCGATTTGAGGCGGTTGCCTCTGCCTTCCAAGCGTTCTGATGCCTAGAAGCGGCTGGCGCGATCTGCGATGCGATTCATACCAGCCGCTCACTCATTTTGATGAGATCTCATGGCCACCCCATCTGTGTCGCAAAATCAACCTTTATCAGAAGGGTTCTATAGGCTCGAAACAGGGAGCCTGTGCGACATGGCGGTCCCGTTGGCGTTGATTTTGATCTTGCAGTCTCTGCCGGTTGGGCGATTTATGTCCGCCCAAGCGTTTACGCTGTGCATGACGGATTTGTCACCGCGTAACGACCGAGCAACGAGGGGGCGGGAGGCGCTATGAACGGTGCTGGCAACCTTAAGATCCTTTGCGATTCAGCTGAGATATTGCAGGAGAGAATCCGCCGGTTTCCCAACGAGGTGGGGCTTCTCGCGGCGGTTCGTGCCGTTGGAATACCCGACCCGGCGGCTCTTCTTGCATATGTGCGTTCGGCTTCCGTTGAGCGTCAATCTTGTTATGTTCTCGTGCCAGTACTCTGGGATGTCGGCGACCTTAGCCACTACCGCGCGGTGGATTCCGATGACGCCTCGTTGCTCAAGATTGATCAACAGCTTGCTCATGATTCAATAGAGCAACCCCGACTCTTCCATAGTGCTGGAAGTCGATTCATGAGCTATTTCACCTCGTGGGCTCAAGAACTTAATCGTTGAGGTGATGAGATGTTTCTGCAGTACCGCTGCGATGATGAGGGGTCGACACGCGGGCTTGCGCGCTTGGCAGATATAAAGCTCAACGGGACGATTATGGATCGGATGAAAGCGGAAGTCGATTGTCTACCGGGCACCGCAGAAGGGTTAAGTTGCGGCATGGGCTCGGGGCGCTTGATGCCACCGCGCCTTCGGAGGAGGGGTCATATCGGGTTGAGGTTGAGGGACGGCGATTTTACCTCGACATCGAGGCGCAAGAGCTCGGCTCAGCCCTCTGTTTTGCTGGGCAAGTTGCCGGGGTCTGATGCAATAGGCTTCACGATCTGATAAGGAGGGCCGCATGGAATGGAAACTCGTTGCACCGGATATCGACAGACTTCTCGGATGCTTTGATAGGGGATACAAAAATCCCACCGCACAGACGCGCAAGGTGCTTGGCGCGCTCGACCGGGTCTTTGAAGCGTTGGATGATCTTGCGCCGCTGACTACCAACAATGAGGCGAAGTCCATTTGGCTCAAGGTTCCGCGTGGGAGCATAGACGATTTCGACAACTATGAGGACCTGCTGGGTGAGGGGGAAGTGGACTCATACGAGGGATACATTGCGCTATGGGAGAGCGAATACTCAGATGCCTATAAGTGGTACGAGCTCATCGTCGTGAAGAACGAATATTGCCAGGCGGTATCGGTTGGCAGGGTGTCTGTTGTCTGCGCCGATCTTGGTCGGGAGCCTACTGAGAGCGACTGGCATGAGGAACGCCTGCTTGCACTTCTCGAGCTGCTTGCCCGAGCTGCGGGCGAAAGCATGGGCGCCTTGAGGAGCGGTACGTATAACGAGACCGTTGCCAACGAGCTT
This sequence comes from Enorma burkinafasonensis, assembly GCF_902150035.1. Classification (GTDB taxonomy): domain Bacteria; phylum Actinomycetota; class Coriobacteriia; order Coriobacteriales; family Coriobacteriaceae; genus Enorma; species Enorma burkinafasonensis. Next base: position 19,060 of record NZ_LR597522.1, on the reverse strand, counting down.
CCGTATTTCCATCGCGTTGGCGTTGTTTCGCGAAGCGTTATCTGGGCATGCGAGCCGGAATCCAGGGCGGCTCTCTTCGATGGGATGGATATCGATACGTTCGAAGCGTTCTGCTCATATGCCGCATCGGATGCTGAGGATGCGGGAAAGATTAGTCGCCTGTCCTCCATGACGGGCAACGATTTCTTGGCCGCATGTGCGCTTGGATACGAGGCGTGTGGATATGACGTGCACGGAAAAGGCGGTAAGCGCCTACCGCTTGACGAGTTGTATTTGCGCTATGCAGACGGGCGCGACGAGGGGCTTACCGGTAAGAAAAAGAGCTTCCATTCTGGATCGGGCATTGACCTTTCGAGTCCTGAGGCATGGGAGAAGTGGTACTTTGATCGGAGTCGCTCCGGCGGGCATCCGTGGGAGGTGTGTCGCGGCGGAAATTCCACTCATGTGAGTTTAGCCGTCTGTCACGACAGGCCGGAGATGGAATTTCGCCATCGCCTTGGAGAGCTTAGCGACGCCGAGCTCCAAGAAGCGAAGAAAACCTGGGGGTACTACTATGCCGTTTCGGGCAACGCGTGGAACAGGTCGGTCGAGGCGGTAAGCTTCTATGTTGCCCTCAAGCGTGCGGGATTGCCCGTAATTCTTTGCAATGCGCGTGCGATTCTTGCGCGGTTCAAGGGAGAGGATCTTGTTGGCGTAGTTCCTCACGACACCATTCCCGTGTACTGTGAGAGCATGTTTCCCAAGCATCTGGGGACAATTCTCGACTTCATGCACGTATACGATGAGGATATGGCGGACTTTGGCGATAAGATCGAGTGGCTTCCAGAGCCCGCGGCGCAGCTGGTGAGCGGGGCTATGGAATGAGCTGTTAAGGCGCTTCACGAGAAATTGGGCTGGGTGTTCTACCGGATGGGTGGCAGGTAGTTCGCTTGTGAGGTGAGCCGTATCTCGTACGAGCCATCATCGGGGGCTCGAAGCAGGAACATCGCGGAGCGTAACGAGATGCTGGCTTATGAGCTCCGGACCTTCAGCCATGGCAACGCCTAGCTGCTCGGATGCACTCTCTCTGGTTATGAAAGCGATGCCACCATCTTCTGGTATCGCGCATCGTCGTTCGCGAACGCGCGCCATTCGGGTGAGAGAACGCGTTCGGCGGCGTTTTGGCGCAGGGCAGCGCGCAACGCGTCTGTCTGGTGTGCCTTGTGCTCTGCCCATGCCTCGCCGAAACGTGCGGGGTCGAGGCGGTCGTCCAAATGGTCCCAGAGTTCGGTTGCCGCCGTATCAGGGTCCGCTGGGGCATCGATCACGGCCTTCACCGCGCGCTCGAGCGCGGCGAGGGCGCCGTTTTTCTCACCCGTACGGCGCAGTGTCTCGGCCACCTCGAAAGATATCGTGGCAGAGAAGAACGGATTCATCTCACCCATGCCCAGCGTGTCGAAGATCGCGCGGGCGGCCGCGTCGGCCGTCTGCGCAAATGCGGCGTCATCTCGCATGCCCACCTCCTGCACGAGGGACGAGAGCACGAAGTTCGCTGCCCGCAGCCGCTCTGTTTGCAGAAGCTCGAGTGCCTCGTCGTCGCGTCCGAGCTTGCGGTAGGACGAGGCGAGAAGCATCGTCGGCGCACCCGCATCCTGCCGGCGAACGAGCGGCTCCAGGAGTGCCGCCGCCTCTTCGTGGCGCTCTGCCTGGAAGAGCGCAGTTGCCTTCTGCTGCTGCGCGAGGAAGAGAATCGCCGGATTCGTTGCAACCTCGAGTGCACGGTCGATCAAGGCAAGCGCCTCGTCTGTGAGCGCATCTGCGTCGGACGGGGCGTTGGCCTCACCGCCGGTGGCGCCGTCCTGGTCGGGCGACGCTGCGAGCGGTGTGGCCATCCCTGCGGCCCATAGGGTGAGGAGCGATACTAGCATGAGCAGAAGATTCGCGTCCGAGTAGTGCTCGGCAGCGAGCGCGCGCAGCCGCTCGTGCGCTGCGGTTCGATCTTGCTCGGCTAGCGCGTAGACCTCGGCGTAGAGCGCGGCCGACTCGGCTTCGGTGAGCGCGTCGTGCCAGTCAAAGAGCTCGTCCAAGGTGAGCGAGAAGTACGCGGCGATGCGCGGCAGAAGGCTTATGTCCGGCAGGCTTTGGCCGAGCTCCCATTTGGATACCGCCGCCTTCGAGACGCCGAGATGCGTCGCCAGGGCTTCTTGGGTTATGCCGGTGCGATGCCGTTCTCGCGCGATGGTGCGTCCGATGTTGATCGATTCGCTCATGGGCTGTCCCTTCATTGCGATGAACGGATGGCGGCCGGCTGCTGCTTCCAGTATGGAATCAAGCTCCGGTGGAATCAAAGGAGCAGCAGTTGACTTTGAGCGCAACGGGTCAACCAGGGCGCGATGTCCCCGCCGTGACCATGGTGGGGACGTTGACGGTCACGGCGGGGTGTGTAGCAGCTGTTGAGGATCTTGTCTTGCGGCGCCTGTTCCTACGGGATTGCCTCGAACTCCCTCAGGACCTTCTCGATGTCCGTCCCCTTGACCTTCTTGAGCGCCTCCTTGAGCGCGAACCGCTCGATCAGGCCGAGCTTCATGTCGGTGATTGGCTTGCCGTCGCGGAGCTTCACGCTCGCCATGAGCAGGTCGCGCACGTCAAAGACGCTGCCCCACACCTCGGGCACGCCGCGATCCACGTCACAGAGCGTGTAGACGGCCTCCATACCGGTGCGCATGGAATACTCGGTGGTGAAGATGGTATCGCGCGGCGTCTCGGCGAACTGGCCTATGAAGGCAAAGTTGACCGCGCCGTCGGGTACCACGTCGGGGCGGTCTCCTGCGGCGCGCGGCATGAAGAACGCCGTGATGTAGGGCATCATGACCGGCACCGTGTTGGCATGGTGCGCGGCGAGCTCGGCGATGCGGTCCTCCGGAACGCCCATGTGGTAGAGCCATTCCTGGCAGATCTCCTCGCCGGTGCAGTCGCGCATGGGCTTTTTCACGTAGTTGCCGGGCTCGTCGGGGAAGAGGCCGTACACCCACACGCACAGCTCGTTCTTGGGCTGGTCGCGGAACTGCTGCTGGCGGTTGAGCGTCCAGCTCATGAGCCAGTTGGAGTCGGTGCAGGTCACGATGCCGCCGGTGACCACGTGGCCGGTGAAGGGGTCGCGCTTGCAGATCGCCTGGATGTAGGGCGGGATCTCGCCGTCGAGGGTCGTCACCGTGGCGCTCATCCACTTGGTCTTTTCGGCATCGCCGCAGAAGGTGTCGGGACGGCCGAAGCTGGGGTCCTGCTCCGCGATGCGGCGCCACATGTCCCAGCCGCCGCCCGGGGCGAGCTCGGGCTTCCATGCAGCAGGTTTGTCCTGCGCGCCCATGGTGGAGTTCTCGACGCAGCCGCCGTTGGTGATGAAGACGAGGTCATTCTCGGTGAGGTCTATGACCGTGGTCGCGCCGGGCTCGGCTTCGTCGCTCGCGGCCGTCCGGCTCAGCACGATGCGCGTCGCCACCTTCTTCGCGGGCGAGCTGTAGGGGTTGCGCGGGAAGGCTGCCTGCTGGATGCGCTGGATGGTGTCCTGGCCGGTGCCGGTGCGCGGACGCACCGGACCCATGCCACCTCCGATGGAGAACCTGATGTCCTCGACCTTCGTGTTGAAGTGGAACTGCACGCCCGCCGCCTTGAGGTATTCGATGAGGGGCAAGACCATCGACTCGTACTGGTTGTACCTGGTGAAGCGCAGGGCCGAGAAGTCCGGCAGCCCGGCGATGTGGTGGATGTAGCGCTTGATGTAGAGCTTCATCTCGAGCGCGGAGTGCCAGTTCTCGAACGCGAACATGGTGCGCCAGTACATCCAGAAGTTGGACGAGAGCACCTCGTCATCGAAGAAGTCGGTGATGGGGCGGTCGTAGAGCTCCTCGTCGGGCGTGAAGAAGAGCTCCATGATCTCCATGGCTGCCTTGTCCGAGAGGCCGAACTTCCCGGCGCATCCCGCGTCTTGCCCGCGGTTCTTCGTTGCGCGGCAGAGCGAGTAGTTGGGGTCCTCCTTGTTGAGCCAGTAGTACTCGTCCAAGACGGAGACCCCAGGCGTCTCGATGGAGGGGATGGAGCGGAACAGGTCCCACATCACCTCGAAGTGGTTGTCCATCTCGCGGCCTCCGCGCATGACGTAGCCGAGGCCCGGAATGTCGAGGCCGTCGCATGCGCCGCCGGGCACGCTGTCTTTCTCGAAGATGTGGATGTTCTTGCCTGGCATCTGGGCGTCGCGAACGAGGTAGCACGCCGCGGAGAGCGCCGCAAGGCCCGTGCCAACGATGTAGGCGTTCTTGTGCTCGATGCCCGCGGGTTTCTCGGGACGAGCAAATGCTTCGTAGTTGCCGCTTGAATAGTACATGGCAGCACCTTTCTAACGTGCGCATCGGGCGTGTCCCGTGCGTCTAGTTCCATGGTGGGGCCACGGCGGGCGGCGCACCATAAACAGTGCTGCGCCTCTGTACGGTTTCTTATCAATACGGCCGGATTGTACAGACGGGTGAGAGAAGCTGACGGGAAGGGGCGGTCGAGAAGTGCGGGCGAGGGAAACGGTCGAGAAGCGCGGTCGAGACCCGCGTCGCGCCCTTTACGACACGGCGGGCCCTTCTGGCACGTTCCCCTCGCTTCCGGCGACGTAGCCTCCGGGGATCTCGAGCCGGTCAAGCGCGGTCTCGATGGCGCCGTCCGCGATGGTGGCCACGCGCTGCACCAGCTGCTGCGGGTCGTCTCGCATATCGAGGGCGATCCAGTCCAGAACCGTCCCGATGAGCGCGTGGGCGAAGAAGCGCGCGATGAAATTCCTATCCTGCTCACGCACATGCCTTCGTGCTGCGTGCTCGTCGACCACGCTTTTCACCAGGTCGCTCACCACGGGGACGAGGAACCGTTCAACCTGTTCACGGCTCATGTCGTGGTAGATGCTCGCGATGAAGGGCTTGTTCTCGCGCAGGGCGAGAAATGTGTCAAGAAGGCCGGTCTGCCAGGTGTCGGCGGTCTTGTTGCCGGCGATGGCCCGCGCGGCGTCTTCTTCGCACGCCCATTCGACCAGGTCGTAGATGTCCTGGAAGTGATAGTAGAACGTCATGCGGCTGATGCCGCAGTCGTTGGTGATGTCTGCGATGGTGATCTTGTTCAGAGGCTTCGTAAGCAAAAGGCGCTTGAGCGACTCCTCGAGCGCGCGCTTGGTGAGCTGACTTGGCATGGGCCCTCCCAGTGGTCGTTTCTCTCCGTATACCCGTGCGAACATTAGGAGTAATACTCCTATATTTGACCGTCTAGATAAAAGCATGGGATCCTACCTGCAACGATTGCGACGAAGGGATCTACGCCTCTTTTGGTCTAGGCTCTGTCACTGCACTTAGTTGATTTCCCGGGACCTCCACGTGCGGGCGGGCGGGAGCCCCTGCGCTCTCTTGCGGCATATCAGCCGCGTGCCAAGGCAGGGCCTTCTCCGAAAAGTGGCTATCCGTCCGCATCTCGGTGCGTCCGGATCCGGCCTCATCCCGCCGAGATCCCTCTGATCGGACGGTTTCGGCCCCGGAGAGGCCGATTCCATCCATCCAGCGGGATCTCGATTTTCGAGCCCGTCTCGAGATGCGGGGATATGGACGTTTCCGCCCCGGGGGCCTCGGGCTAGCCCGGCCCCGGTCCGGCGCCGGAACCCTATCCACGGCAGCTCTTTGGGGGCGCCGTCGCCAGGATCGGCGTCCCCGGGCCCAGCCCCGGCACGGAACCGCCATCCGCCCGCATCACGATGGTTTTACTTATAGGCTGCGTCGCAGAACATGGTCGATTTCCCGGGACCCCCACGTGCGGGAGGGCAGGGATCCCTGAGCGTTCTCGCGATATACCAACTGCGTGTTGTGTCAGAGCCTTGATCTAACATCGGCAAAAGCTTCATCAAGAGGATCGAGCTCAAGCTCATGGATGCCTACCTGGAGCGCCAGCGTTCACATCCCCGAAACACGGAGCGTGTACATTGAACCCCTAAGCTGTGCTATCTGCGCGCTGCCGCTTAGAGGCCTATCGAGGGGAATCCATGTTTGACCAGATCATGTCCATGCTGGCCACTCTGAACAACAACGTGCTGTGGGGCATTCCCATGGTCGTGCTGATGATCGGGACGGGCGTGTTCCTGCTCATCGTTACCAAGGGCGTCGTCTTTGCGCGCTTCAACGTCGTGATGCGCTACACCACCAAGACGCTGTTCCGCCGCCCGAATAAGGACGAGCTTGAGGAGGGCGCCATCTCGCCCTTCCAAGCGGTGTGCACCGCACTTGCCGCCACACTCGGCACAGGTAACATCGTGGGCGTAGCGCTCGCCGTGGTGACGGGCGGGCCGGGCGCGATCTTCTGGCTGTGGCTGAGCGCGCTCGCTGGCATGGTCATCAAATACTGCGAGGTCACGTTGTCGGTTGCATACCGTACCCGCAACGAGCGCGGCGAGATCGTGGGCGGCCCCATGTACTACATCTCGCGCGGCTTGGGAGCCGGTTGGCTTGCAGTGCTCTTTGCCATCTTCGGCTTCTTGGCGTCGTTCGGCATCGGGGCGAGCGTGCAGGCTAACTCGCTTGCTACCAGCGTGAATGCGACCTTCGGCGTCCCGCTTCCCGCTATCGGGGCCGTCGTGGCGGCGCTTGCCGGGCTCGTCCTCATCGGCGGCATCAAGCGTATCTCGCAGATCACTGAGGTGCTGGTACCCTTCGCCGCAGTGTTCTACCTCATCGCCGCCTTCGTGGTGCTCGTCATCAACGTGGCCGAGATCCCGGCGGCGATCAGCATGATTCTCCGCGATGCCTTCACCGGTACGGCGGCAACGGGCGGCTTCGTGGGCGCGACGGTCATGTACGCTTGCCGCGTGGGCATGTCGCGCGGCGTGTTCACCCACGAGGCGGGCATGGGCTCGGCGCCTATCGCACACGCCTCCGCCGACACCGACCATCCCACCCGCCAGGGCCTGTGGGGAACGTTCGAGGTGTTCTTCGACAGCATCGTCATGTGCACTATCACCGGGTTGGTGATCATCACCTCAGGGCTTTGGTGCGCCGACCCCATGATGTCCGAAGGCGCCATGAGCTCGGCGGCGTTCGGGCAGAGCATCCCGGGCGGCCAGTACGTGGTGACGGTGGGCCTCATGCTCTTCGCGTTCGCGACGCTCATCGCGTGGTACTACTACGGCGAGAAGTGCGTGGAGTACCTGTTCCGCGCGCGCCGGGGCGCCCGTGTGGCAATCCGCATCTACCAGGTGGCATACGTTGCCATGGTGTTCGCGGGCTGCGTGGCGAACCTCGACGCCGTGTGGGAGTTCGCCGACTGCTTCAACGGCCTCATGGCGATTCCCAACCTCATCGCGCTCATCGCGCTCGCACCCGTGATCAAGCGCCTCTCGCAGGATTTCTTCCGCGACCCCGACCTGCGGCGTCCACGCAACACGGATTACCGCGATTTGCTCACGTTCCGGGATAAATAACATCTGGGAGCGTTGGTTTCCAGCGTGCAGCGATGATCTCCAGGCGTCCATCGCGCGCGCCCATGCTGTCCGTTGGCCATATTCGCACCCGCTCCTCTTCCGCCTTTTGCTACGGTAGAGCCCTGCTCGCTTGCGTGATGACTGTCCTGGAGGGAGGACGCCATGTGCAGCCCCACCACCCGCACGCTCGTTGTGGGCGACACGCACCTCAAGGAAGACGCCGTGTTCGCCGGAGTGGACCGCGCGATAGCGCAGCTCGGGGTGGAGCGCGTGGTGTTCTGCGGCGACTACCTCGACGAATGGCACGCGGGCACCATCGCGTACCACGACGGGGTCGATGCGCTGCTGCGTTGGGTCAAGCGCCGGCGCTCGGAGGGTATTGCGGTTGATGTGGTGCTCGGCAATCACGACATGCAGTATGTGCTCGGCGAGCCCGGTCCCGGGACCTTGATGTCGCTCGTGCCCGTGGCCCGCGCGGCCTTGAGCGAGCTGAAGGCCGTGGCGGCAGCGGTTGTGGGGGATGCGCTGGTGACCCATGCCGGCGTCACGGGCGCCTGGGCGCGCCAGTTCCTTCCTCAGGTCGCCCCGGGCAATGGCGAAGAGTCGGACACAGTGGCGGTTTGCGATGCACTGAACGCCCTGCTCGATGCCGGTGACCAAAAGAGCCTCTATACACTTGCCTCTGCGGGGCCCGCCCGCGGCGGCTTGGCGCTGCCGGGACCGCTTTGGGCAGACCGGACAGAGCTCCTCGATGACCCGCTTCCGGGGCTCAACCAAATCGTGGGTCATACGCCCGTTGCATCAATCGAGCTGTGGAACATGCCGGCAGCCGACGGTGAGCACACCGCAGAGCGCCTGATGTTCTGCGATACCTTTTCGCTGAGCAGCCATCTTGCGCCGATGGGCGATGGAAGCATGTTGCTGGTTGAGGGCAGGGCGGTCTCTGCGATTGAGTGGGATTCGCTGGGCCTTGCGAGCTGGCCGGAGCACATCTGGGATTGGACGATAAGAAACCCGTTCTTCTCTGGCGTGCGCTAAGGCGCGGCACACAAGATCACGTCGCGTTCGACCATGGGTGAGAGGTGAGATGCCATCCGTTGCAATAGGGGCACCGGTAGGCACTCAGGCCCCGTCGGCCATGCTCCTCGCAGGCAGCTATGGCGTCGAGGGCATCATCGCGGGAGGGGTACCGCCGCTTCGAGGCGCAGGCTTTTTCTCGGCGCGCCCGCTCGCGCTCGATGTCAAGCGCGTGGGATCGTTTGGATTCGCGCTCGAACGCGTCGTCCGCGCCCGCAAGCTTCGAACGAAACGCAGCGACGCGCTTCGCCCGCGCTGAAGGCTTCCTACTCGACATAATACCCCCTCCTCTGCAGCTCTCCTAAGGTGTTCCCGTGCTGCGCATGCGGCATGCAGCCGTACAGAGAAACCACGACAATGGCCTGGCTCCGGCATGGCGCGCAACCGGTTTGATGCGCAACTGGCTTGGCATACAGGCGGTTTGGCCCATAAGCATGCGCCTGCTATTCTATGGCTTTCGACCGAAGGGAAGATCGATGATATTCTCGCTGGCTCCCATGGAGGGGGTAACGGGGAACATATTCCGCAGGGTTCACGCGGAGTGCTTCGGTGCGCTTGACCGCTACTACACCCCGTTTCTCGCGCCTCCGCAGGTGGGCTCCTCGTTTGGCGGCAAGGCGTATCGAGAGGTCGACCCTGAGCGCAACCAGGGTCTCGATGTTGTTCCCCAGTTGCTCACGAACGATGCCGATGCATTCGTGTGGGCGACGCGCCAGCTCGCCGGCATGGGTTATTCCGAGGTGAATTTGAACCTGGGCTGTCCTTCCGGGACGGTCGTCGCCAAGGGGAAGGGTGCCGGGTTTCTCAGAAACCTTGGTGAGCTCGACGTCTTTCTGCAGGACGTGTGCGAACGGTCGAGCCTTCCGGTGTCGGTCAAGACGAGGGTCGGCGTTCAAAGCGATGAGGAGTATGAGCAGATCCTCAAGCTGTACTGCCGTCTTCCGCTCAAGGAGCTCATCGTTCATCCCCGTGTTCAGAAAGACCGCTACCAGGGCGCGCCGCGGCGGCGCCTGTACGGCGAGACGCTCAAGCGGGCTCCGTTCCCCGTGGCCTATAACGGGGATATCTTCGACGTCGACGACATGGCGGATCTGGTCAAAGCGTACCCCGAGACGCGCCACGTGATGTTGGGGCGGGGCATTCTCGCTAACCCCGCTCTTGCGCGCATGCTTGCCGGCGGCCCGGCTGCCACTGTGGCTGAACTCAGGCAGTTCCACGACAGGCTCTTTGGCGCATATGAGGCCGAGATAGGCGGCAACGCGGTGTTCCGTATGAAGGAGTGGTGGTCTTACGCTAGGTTCTTCTTTGCGCGTCCGCAGGCAGTACATCGCGCGGTGCGAAAGGCGCGCACGGTCGAGGCATACCAGGCAGAAGTCGAGCGCGTGTTTCAGACGGAGGAGCGGGCCGAGGTTCCTCGTTTTGAGCCGTAGGGCGAAGGGTGTGGCTCGATTGCCTCCTTCCGCAGTGCCATGCGGCGCATTGTCGTAGCGCTGCCGACTGTCGTGGCGCTGCCGTATACTAATGCGGTTCGAGCAAAGCTGCCGGTAGGTTGCAGCGCGCCGCGCTTCTCGTGCGCGCGGTATGTGCGGTTGGGCAATGTCGCGGGGGAGGGGCCATGGCTGCAATGCGCAGGCGATTCATGAGTGTGGGCGAGGTGGTCCGTAAGGACCCGGTGCTTGCGGTGGCGCTGGTGCTGGCAGTGCTGTCGTGCGCCGCGGTGCCGCTCGATGCGGCGTACCTCGGCTATGTTGACCTGCGTACCATTGGCATGCTCTTCAGTCTTATGGCGGTGATGGCGGGCCTCTCGCGACTCGGCGTGTTCAGCGCGGCGTGCCGGGGCCTGCTTGCCGTGGCCCGAGGGCCGCGCCGTCTGTGCCTGGCACTTACCCTGCTCGCTTTCTTTTCCAGCATGCTTATCACCAACGACGTCGCGCTCGTGACGTTCGTCCCGCTGGCGCTGCTGGCCTTGGGCGCGTTGGGCTCTGCACGGCTCACCTGCTTTACCGTAGTCATGATGACCATCGCGGCCAATCTGGGCAGCATGTTCACGCCGGTGGGCAACCCGCAAAACCTGTATCTCTACTCCGCTTCGCATATGAAGTTGACCGATTTTCTGCTGCTCATGCTGCCCTATACGCTGGGTGCGCTTGCGCTGCTGGTTGCAGCGGTTGCGGTGTTTGGCCGAGATGGCGGGGCGGCTAACGGTGCGGGCAGGGGCGTCGTTTCTTCCGATGCGGATGAGGGAGCGGTGTGTGCCAAGACAAATGGAAGCGTGGGGTCCGCCGATGCGAATGGAGGCGCAGCTCTTGTCAACGTAGCGTCAGATGCGAGGACCGTTGGTGCACCGCATATCGCGCTTGCGCGCACGCTGCCCTGGCTTGCCGTGTTCGTCTGCGCGCTGTTCTCGGTCGCGCGCGTACTGCCGTTTGAGGTAACCGTGGTTGCGGCGCTTGTAGTGGGCCTCGCTGTTGACCGCGGTGCGCTTGCGCATGTGGACTATGCTCTGCTTGTCACCTTCGTGGCGTTCTTCGTGTTCGTGGGCAACATGGGGCGCATCGAGCCGGTGAACGCGTTCATCGCGCAGACGGTGAACGGCCATGAGCTTACGGTGGCGGTGGGCGCGAGCCAAGTGCTCTCCAACGTGCCGGCGGCCATTTTGCTTTCGGGCTTTACCAACGACTGGTCGGCGCTCATCGTGGGCACCAACGTCGGTGGCCTCGGTACGCTCATCGCCTCGATGGCGAGCCTCATCTCGTACAAGCAGATCGCACTCGTGCTGCCACGCGAAAAGGGACGATACTTCGCGCTTTTCACCGCTTGGAACGTCGTGTTTTTGGTGGCGCTGCTGGCGCTGCACGTGGTCCTTGGACTCGTCGCGTCGTAGTTGGCGTGCAGCGTCGAGCTGACGTTTGGTGCGTTCTTAGGCAGTTATTTGCAGAATAAGTCTTTCTATACCCCCTCTTTTCTGCAAAATCATGCCCGAAAGGTGCTGAGCAGACGTTGGGAGCCAAATCAGGAGGCCATGGCCTCACTCCCGCAGCCCGTGTTGCGGGTGTCCGAACGGGCGGGTATGCTAATCGCTCCAGGAAGCCAACGCTTGGTGCCGCGCGGTGCCAGGCGGTTTTGAACCAACGATTCGGGGAGTAATCCGATGGACATCATTGCGACACTTGCAGCCGAGCTCTGTCTTAAGCCTGCTGCGGTTGAGGCTGCGGTCAAGTTGATCGACGAGGGCAACACGATTCCCTTCATCGCACGCTACCGCAAGGAAGCCACGGGCGGTATGGACGACGTCGCGCTTCGCACCCTGGGCGACCGCCTTACCTACCTGCGCAATCTCGAACAGCGCAAAGAGGATGTGATCGTCCTCATCAACGCCCAGGGCAAGCTCACACCCGAGCTCGAGGCCGAGATTCGCTCTGCCACGCAGCTCCAGCGCGTGGAGGACCTCTACAAACCCTACCGCAAGAAGCGCCAGACGCGCGCGCAGAAGGCTCGCGAGGCTGGCCTGGAGCCGCTCGCCAACATGATCATCATGCAGGTCGCGCCCAAGGGAGCCGCGACACCGCTCGATGCGGCTGCCGCATATGTTACCGCCGAGGCTGTCCAGGCCGGCTACAATACGCCTGAGAAAGCCCTTACGGGCGCGCAGGACATCGTGGCCGAGACAGTCGCCGAAGATCCGGAGAACGTCGCCGACCTGCGCTCCTTCACCGAGAGCACGGGCGAGGTTGTGGTGGTGGCGGTCGATGCGGGCGAGAAGACACCGTACGAGCCCTACTACGACTTCTCCGAGCCCGCGCGCAAGATCCCCAACCATCGCATCCTCGCCATCGATCGCGGCGAGCGCGAGGGCAAGCTCCGCGTGCGCGTGGGTGTGGACACCGAGGCCGCCGTCGCGCGCCTCGGCTCCCGCTGGCCGCGCCGCCAGGGCCCCTTCGCCCCGGTGCTCGACGCCGCTGTCGCCGACGGCTACAAGCGCCTCATGGCGCCCTCGCTCGAGCGCGAGCTGCGTGCCAAGCTCACGGTCCGCGCGCAGGCGGATGCCATCAAGGTCTTCGGCAAGAACCTCGAGAGCCTGCTCTCGGCCCGTCCGGTGCGCGGCGCGCGCGTGATCGCGCTCGACCCGGGCTTCCGCACGGGCTGCAAGGTCGCGGTGCTGGACGAGACGGGCAAGCTGCTCGATCATGGCGTCGTGTACCCCACCAAGCCGCGCCATGACGTGGCGGGCACCAAGCGCGAGCTCGCCCGCCTGGTGAAGAAGCACCGCATCAACACCATCGTGATCGGCAACGGCACGGCGAGCCGCGAGACCGAGGAGGTCGTGTCGGAGTTCATCGCCGAGCAGGCACCCGCCCTGCGCTACACCATCGTGAACGAGGCCGGCGCGTCCGTGTACTCGGCGAGCGAGCTGGCGAGCGCGGAGTACCCGGAGCTCGACGTGACCACGCGCGGCGCCATGAGCCTGGGCCGCCGCTTGCAGGACCCGCTTGCCGAGCTCGTGAAGATCCCGCCGCAGTCCATCGGCGTGGGCCAGTACCAGCACGACCTTGACCAGGCGGAGCTCTCGCGCACGCTCGGCAACGTGGTGGAGGACGTGGTGAACCGCGTGGGCGTGGACGTGAACACGGCGAGCGCGAGCCTGCTGGGCTATGTCTCCGGCATCACGCAGCCGGTGGCCAAGAACATCGTGGCGTACCGCGAGGAGAACGGCGTGTTCACCGACCGCAACCAACTCAAGAAGGTGCCCAAGCTGGGGCCGAAGGCCTTCGAGCAGTGCGCGGGGTTCCTGCGCATCTCGGGCGGCAAGAACCCGCTCGACGCGACGAGCGTGCACCCGGAGAGCTATGCCGTGGCCACGCAGGTGCTCGAGCGCGCCGGCGTGACGGCGGCCGACCTTGCGGCGGGCGGCATCCCGGACATCGACAAGCGCGTGGGCAACGTGGCAACGCTCGCAGGCGAGCTGGGCTGCGGCTTCATGACGCTCATCGATATCGTCGACGAGCTCAAGAAGCCCGGCCGCGACCCGCGCGACGACGCGCCCGAGGTCGTGTTCAGCCGCGCGGCGCTCTCCATCGACGACCTGCAGCCGGGCATGGAGCTCACCGGCACCGTGCGCAACGTGGTCGACTTCGGCGCCTTCGTGGACGTGGGTGTGCACCAGGACGGCCTCGTGCACATCTCCAAGCTGGCGAAGCGCTTCGTGAAGCACCCGAGCGACGTGGTGGCCGTGGGCGATACCGTGAAGGTGTGGGTCGAGAAGGTCGACCGCGATCGCGGCAAGATCTCGCTCACCATGGTGCAGGGGAAGTAGGGCAAACCGCTGCCGACCGGTTGTTCTCAGCAAAGCCGCAGGGCGGTTGGAGGCAACCGGTCGGCCCCTTGCAGCCGTTGGCGCCGAATCCGGCGGAGTATGATGGGGCAACGGAGGGCATCCGGGCGAGGATGGAGGTTCGTTATGCCTACGACGGAGTGGATGAGCCAATTCGAGGCGGTCAAGGACAAGCTTGACTGCAAAGTTGACCTGGATGCGTATTTCTCCGAGAAGACCATCGGCTGCATGCCGGTTGACGTACTGGACATCGGCAGCATCAACATCCCCACCGGCACGGTGTTCGCATGCGACCCGTTGGTGTGGCTTGAGGACGCGCGGCCCTTCATCCAAACCATTCCCGCGGGAACGTACCCCGTGAAGCTCTGCGTGGTCGTTGACGAACAGCTCGGCGACCGCTATGCCTGCATCAAGGTGGCGGTGAGCGACCAGAAGCCCGTTCGGTACGAGCTGGGCATGATCGGCGACGAGGACCTATCGGGAGAGCTTGAGGACGGCGCGTTCTTCGGGTTCGGCGTCGATGCCGGCATGGGCTGCATCGCGGACATCCAGACCCAGAAGGCGTTCCAGGCCTACTGGGCGAAGCGGCTTGAGGAAGACGAGGACATCAATCCGTATGACGATCTCTTCTTCGGGCTGCTGGAGGAAAACGCCCGGCTGAACCCCCAGTACCAGACCGAGGGCGGTGACTGGCTCAACTGGACGGTGCCCGGGACGGACTGCAACCTTGCTATGTGCACAGCGGGCTGGGGTGACGGAGCCTACCCGGTCTACTTCGGGCACGACGCACAGGGCGAGATCTGCGGTGTGTACGTGCACTTCATCGACATCGTGGAGTGCTACGACGTGTAGTTGGCGCGCTGGTCCGGCTGCTGCCATCTATGGTTTCGTTTCAACGTGGCACGAAACGTGATACGTAATAATATGCGTCTCATGTTTTGCATTGACGTTTCGCTGATACGGGAAGATGGAGTTCTCTGTGGAACACAGAAACCGGGCTTCCCGTTTCATTTCGATGTAGGGAGAGGAGGTGCGGATGAACTGGCGCGATTATGCTAAATACGCTCGACAGAGTTGCGACGAGCTTGCGCGCGACTGCGAGGTGCAGGTGTTCCGGGCGAAGGGCCCCGGCGGTCAGGGGGTGAACACCACGGATTCCGCGGTGCGCATGACGCATGTCCCCACGGGCATCACCGTGACCGCGCGCGAGACGCGCAGTCAGTTCCAGAACCGCCAGCTCTGCCTGCAGAAGATCTCTCAGGCCATAAAGCGCCGCGCCCAGCCTCCGCGCGTGCGTAAGAAGACCAAGGTGCCCAAGGCCGCGCGCGAGCGCCGGCTGGCGGATAAGCGCCGCCGTTCCCAGATCAAGCGACAGCGCGGCCGTGCCGGGGATGAGTGGTAGAGACGGACTTGCGAGCTTGGGGCGCTGTGTTCACTCGGCAACCGTAGCATTCCGGGTGACGTGCGCCCTCGGAATACGGCTTCAGGCCGCCGAGATTACTCGACGAGCGCCTCGACAGTCGGGAGCTCGCTCTCATCGAACGACTTGATCTGATAGGTCGTTTCTAGGTTGAGCCAAAATTCGGGTGTGGTTCCGAGCGCGCGGGAGAGGAGCCAGGCCATCTCAACGCTGATGGCGCGCCGCCCGTGAACGATGTCTGAGATTGCGGATTGCGGCTTGTTGATCGCCTTGGCGAGGCGATATTGCGAAATACCCAAAGGCTGTAGGAACTCTTCGAGCAGAATCTCGCCGGGTGTGGAAATGAGGCTGTTAATGGTAGTCACAAAACTCAACCCCTTTTGGTTCTCCATCTGACCAAGTGAAGCAAAGCCTCCACTGGTCATTTACGCGAATGCAATATTGCCCAAAGCGATTGCCTTGAAGGCGTTTGAGTCTGTTATTAGGGGGAATCCGAAGGTCCTGTATCGCGTGCGCAGCGTCGAGCATTTGCAGCTTGCGGAACAGCACTTTTCTGCAATCCGAAGGGATGCGCCTAGGGCATGTCCCTCCGTTGCTTTCCCAGAATTGCTGAAGATCTTTGTCGGCAAACTCCATAGCGACTCCAATACTTCTGTTAAACAGTAGTATAGGTGCTCTGACACTCCATTTCAATAATGAAAAGGCGGATGAGCTGATCGGGTGCATGTCTAGGAGCGGTTTGACACTATTCAACAACGTGGGTATCGGTAGCATAAGGATGAGCTCATGAGAAACTGGAAGCTTACGGCATCCGATAAGCCATTGCTCTCGATAGCCCCGCTGATGTGGGGAGGTAATGGGGGTATTTTTTGCGCTGCCCAATCGCTTGAAGGCGATAACTATATCGTATGTATAGCTTATGATAACGCTCCAATATCTCTTTCCAGTTCGCTTGTCAACAAACGTATCTGTTTTCGATACATATGGATTAGCTCCGCATCGGATGTGTCGTCGCTAACGGCTTTCCCAAGTGCATTTTCCAGGAACGCACGACATTCTGAAGGAGATGGGCTTGTGCGGAAAGCGGGAATATAACTACTCGTTCTCCAGTTGTAGTTCAGCTCGTAATATGTTTTGCGTAGCGATTTCAGATCTGCAGGAGGAGCAGACTTGTTTCTTGAGAAAAACTTTCTGACGAGCCAATCGACCTGTCCTAAATAGGCCAAGTCGTTAATTCTGGAAAAGTATTGTAGCCAACCATAGCGGTGAAATTGTCCTTTGTCATTTGAGACATTGCAGCCGGTTATACGCAAATTGAGTTTGTAGCAGAGAGATTTATCCTCTGGGTGTTTGACAACCTTTTTGACTAGGCGTTCAAGTGAGTTGATAAATCTTTGTTTAGATGACTGTCGGGCGGTGATTTGGCTTTGCGCAAATACGTAGCCTAAATATTCGATAGGATCAGACGAAATAAATGCATTCGTGGTCTTGTCATTGTTGACCATGAGACCCAACTCATTAATAGAGGCAACCGTTTCGTCTTTGATGCGTTCTACGTTTTCAGATTTGCAGAGAATAAGGATGTCATCCACATATCGGAAATAGGCGCAGTCCTGCTGACCTTTCATTTTAGTATCTAATTGGCTTAAAAAAAGAATGGCAAGCTGATTTGATATCGATAAGCCTTCCGGTATTCCTGATTCACGCCTCTTCTTTTGGGAAGAACCGATGGGTACTGTTGGCGTTTTTATTGCGCGCCCAATCAGAGACAGTATTTCTTTCTTTTTTATCTTTTCTCCAAGAAAGCACAGAAGTCTATCTTGGTCGATGCTTTGATAAAAATGATGAATATCGATTTTGATATAACTGTCAAAGATATTTTCGGACAGGCGAGAGATAATGAGTTGAACAACTGCCTGCGGTTGATCGGGTTTACACTCTTTTCCATAAACATCTTCGAGCATGCGCGATAAAGTCTTGATAACAACCTTATCTCGTATCGTAGGAACAGAGATTACCCTAGGTGGCTTATTGGCTCCTTTCAATAACAGTTTTTGCCTGTAGTTTGTAAAACGGTATTTCCCGTTAAGAACTTTTTTATTGATCGTTTTGAGGTTCTCGACCAAATTTGCTTCAAATGCCTCGGCGGTCATCCTATCAATCCCAACCGTCGGTGCGTTAACAATATCGGAGTAAAAAACTTCCTTTAGGCGTTTGTGCCGGAAGCGGTAGGAAAACGATGTAGAAGCATACATGGTTTATCCAAAGATGATTAACGCGAATGCAGCTGAAGCGAGGACGGGCGCTACATAAATGAGAAGACGCACGAAGAAATTGGTTATGGTGTTGCAGACGATAGCTCGATGATTCTTTTCCGCAATTTCATGATCTATTGGCAAGTGGTTTTCTGTTCTTTGAAGAATCTCGATATAGCGTCTACTGATGCCATCAATGTCAGTTGGGCGTGGCTCAGCACTATTCTGTATTCTATCGAGTTCAAATAACAACTCTTGCATAGCCAAATAGCTTTCGCGCATCTGTTCTGCTCTCACTCCATAGTTTTGCGCCGATGCGTAAGTCGAACATAGGGTGATTACAATTGCCGAAAAAGTTGAGAGGAAAGGAATTGCGCGCAAAGCGCCATGGCTGATATCAAAGAATAGGGGGACAAGGGTTAGAAGAGTTGTAGTGCATGCATAATAGATAGTCGCATGATTGAGAAGGGCATTGCTCCTTAACAAACGTCTTTCTGCTTCAATTCGGGCTTTTCTGGTCATTTGAATAATGTCTGGGAGGTATTCCTCCTTTTTGGTGTTCACTCGTCTCCTGCCTCCCTAGCTCTATGCGAAGCGACGCTATAATAAAGCGAAAAAACACTCCAAGTTGAACCATTGGAGTCCAATAGGCTTTGCGACCTCTAGGTTACCATTGCTGCGGTAAACGAAAAGCAATCAGGTTGTGTCCGTTTGTCTGCAGCCGACAAAATCGTCAACGCCGCTTCGCACATCGTTATTTTACCTCGCGCGTGCGCTGATTCCCTTTTGTTGTTAATCCGTGCGGTGGTGACGCTATTGTCTCGCTGGGGGTAACCGGACTCTCGCTGCCGTGCACTGTCGCGAGGCCAAGTATCGCAAAGGCGCGATGGGTGCTCCGATGGCTTGCTGTTTCATCGGTGGCTTTGCGCGAGCGACCGCGGGCTCTACTCCGCTTATAGTTGCATTTGAATTGCGAGGTGGGGGACTAACCTGAGCGTCATGTTCGGTTATTCGTCCAATGCGGCGAACATTGACGATGCCGAGTCATAGGACTCAGCGGGCATTTTCCCGGCAAGAATGTCGCGAGCTTCGCGCATCGCCGCTTCGGTCTCGCTGTTGTACCGCGGCTGCCGAACGTCGAAAGGCAGCCCGCCCTCGAGAATCGATTTGTGCAGGAAGATGTTGATTGCTTCGGTAAGCGTCATTCCGAGGCTTTCGTAAATTGATTCTGCCTCTGCCTTGATCTGCGGATTGACCCTCATGCTGATCGATGCGCTTTTAGCCATTGTCACTCATTGCATTGACATTGCATATGCATTGTATCACATACCCATTTGCTGTGAGATTGTTCACGCTGTACGGCTATCCTTAAAATGCGTGCCCTTGATTATCAACTTTATCCGAACACCTCCCACATTCATCCGCACATGTGCGGATGAATGTGGGAACCCGATACCCTGAGGGCCGGATCGGCCGGCCCCGGGAGATCGGAGGACGGCATGTCCGGA
>NZ_LR597543.1 GCF_902150035.1 Enorma burkinafasonensis | reverse complement strand
CCGCCGAACTCCACGAGCCTGCCGTGGTGGACCACCCGGTCCACGATCGCGGCGGCGAGCTTGTCGTCCGCGAAGACCGTGCCCCACCGGCTGAACTCCACGTTCGTGGTGAACACGATGCTCCTCCTCTCGTAGCTGTCCGATATGACCTGGTACAGGAGCCTCGCCCCGTCCACGTCGAAGGGCACGTAGCCGAACTCGTCCAGGACGAGCAGGTCGGCCCTTCCGACGTCCGCGAGCAGCCTGTCGAGCGTCCCCTCGCGCTTGGCCTTGCCGAGCTGGAGCACCAGCGTCGCCGTCTGGAAGAACCGCACGGCGATCCCCCTTCTGGTGGCCTCGATGCCGAGCGCGGTGGCCATGTGGGTCTTGCCGCGCCCGGTCGGGCCGTGGAACACGAGGTCCTCGGCGCGCCCGACGAAGTCGAGGGACAGCATCTCCTCGCGCCCCCAGCCCTCGGGGAAGCGCACGTTCGACCAGTCGAAGCCGTCGACGGCCTTGGGCACCGGGAACCTGGCCTGGCGCAGCAGCCTCGCCCGCTTCGACCGCTCGCGGGACTCGAGCTCGCGCGCGAGCATCCCCGAGCACGCGGCGAGCTGCCCCGGGGTCGCGGCCTCGAGGAACCACGCCGCCGTCGCCCTCGATATGAACAGCGACCTGGCGCGCGAGGAGAACTCCTCGCGCTCGGCGTCCGGGATCCTAGGCACTGGCGGCGCCCCCCTCCAGCAGCTCGAAGGCCCGGTCGTACCCCGCGAGGTCGACCGGCTCGTCGTAGGAGACCACGGCGTCGCCCGCGGCCGCCCTGGCGGCGGCGAGCTCGAGCGTCGCGGCGTCCACGCCGCCGGTGGCCCCCAGCGAGCGCAGCGCGCCCTCCACGGTCGCAGCCCAGCCCCGGCGGGCGCTCACGTCGCGCAGCGCCCTGAGGTCCGCGCCGAGGTCGGCGGGCGCCTCCGAGTCGAGGAACGCCACGAGCTCCTCGGGCAGCGACCCGCGCACGACGCTGTCGCGCCAGCCGCCCGGGCGGATCGCGAGCAGCCTCAGCTGCAGGGTCGGGTCCGCGGAGTCGGTCGGCGCGTCGCCCCACTCGCGCGGGTACTCGGCGACGACCTCGCCGCCGGCGCCGACGACCGTGACGTCGAATGCGCCCATCGCGACGGCGACCTCGCGGGAGGCGTTGGCGGGCCCCGCCGAGTAGCGGTGCTCGCCGCCGGCCCTGAACGAGCCCCGCTTGCCGCACTTCCGGGTGATCCACGTGACGCACGCGAACGGCGCCGCGGGCAGCGGCGAGAGCGCCGCGCGGTCGTCCCCGAAGAGCTCGGACTCGGGCGCGCCCTTGCGGTAGTGCGGCTTGCCGTCGGAGAGCGCCAGGCACGTCCCGAGCAGCCTCCCGTTGTAGGCCTTCACGTCCCAGACCTGCGGGACCGGGACGAAGAGGTTGCGCCTGAGCGCGCCGACCTTGTTCTCCACGGAGCCCTTCTCGTTCCCCGAGTAGGGGTTGGTGAAGCTGTAGTCGAGGCCGTAGTGGGCCGCGAAGCGCCTGAAGAGCCCGGAGGTGACGATCTGCGCGCCGACTCGGCGCCCGACCTCGGTGGCGTTGTCGAACACGGCGCGCAGCGGCACGCCGCCGAGGAACTCGAACACGTCCCTGAGCCCCTGGCAGACGCACTCCGCGGTCTCGCCCCAGAAGACCTGGGCGAGACCGACGTTGGAGTGCGGGAACGTGACCGCGAGGAAGTGGCCCCGCGTGACGACGCCGCGCACGCGGAAGTCCGCCTGCCCGAAGTCGACCTGGCACTCGCCCGGGAGCCAGTCGAGCAGGAGGAACCCCTGCGCCTCGCGGGCGTCGAGCTCGGCGGCGAGCTCCTCGCGCCTGCGCTTGACGTACCTCTGGACGGTCGTGTAGGAGCCCTCGAAGCCCCTCTCCCCGACGAGGCGGTCGTAGACCCTCTTCGCGGTGTGGCGCTGCTTGAACCAGCAGCGCCGGTCCTCCAGCAGCCACGAGTCGATCAGCTCCGCGAAGGGCTCGAGCAGCGGCGACTCGGGCGCCCTGCCGACCGCCGGCGGCCTCTCGGAGAGGTCCGGCTCCCTCAGGTACTTCCTCACCGTGGGCTCGGAGACCCCGGTGTCCCGGGCGATCGAGGCGACGGTCGCCCCGTTCCTCCCGAGCTTTCTGATATCGTCGATCTTGTCCACGCCGATCATTTCCTCTCTGGCCCCCAATCGTCGTAACCGAAGCAACGACAACG
>NZ_LR597521.1 GCF_902150035.1 Enorma burkinafasonensis | reverse complement strand
CATCTCCACCATTCCTTCAACTGGGAAAATGCCGCCCCCGGGGCCCGGATAGGACCTCGGGGGCGTTCGGTTAACTGCGGGAGCGTGCCGTCAGCTCAATGTGTTCGGTTGGGATCGGAAATCAACCGTTCGCCGCGCACGTGCCGGCGGCAGGGCCGGCCACCTGCGCTGGGCGGGGACGGCATGGCCGCCACCGCGACGGCGCCCGTGGCGGGGCCGGGGTCTAGGCGCCGCCGTCGCGCCTCGCGGGCAGCCAGCGCGCGGCCATGAGCGCCGCGAACGGGCGCGTAAAGCCGCGCCATGCGGTGAGGACCAAGACCCCCCCGCTCAAAGCCAAGACGATCGCCGTGCCCCAGAGCGGGTCGAGCAGGATGGGCAGGCCGTAGAAGGGCGTGCGGAAGGTGAGCGCCGCGCGGATGAGCCGATGGAGTACGTAGACCTGGAGGGTGCGCTCGCCGAGCACGGTGATGAGCGAGCGCTCCCGCGGCACGAGGCGCAGCACGGCAAGCGAGCAGACCGCGGCAATCGCGATGGTCGCGAGCTTGGCGGCGACGCCCGCGAGGACGTTGGGGCCGTAGGGGTTGTCGCCGTACACCTGGGGGAAGAACCACTCGAAGCAGGTAGGCGAGACGAGACGCGCGGAGAATATGGCCGCGGCGGCTGCCACCGCGACATAGAGAACCTTTTTGCCGGCGAGCCGCTCCACCTGCGCAGTCGAGGCGTAGTAGCCCGCCGCGAAATAGGGGAGGAACGCCAGCGAGCGGCTGATGGCCAGAAACCCGCTTGACACATCGACGCAGCCCCAGAGGAGCGATGCGGCCAAGCAGGCGGAGATGCCGATGCCGGGCGCGACCCGCGCGAGCAGAGGCGTCGCAAGGTACCACCAGGCCATGCCGATGAGGTACCACGGCGCGGAGCTGAAGCGCCAGAGCCGCTCGGGCTCGTCGAGCACGCCGTTGATGGCGGTGAGCGCCACCTGGTAGGCGAAGCCCAGCACGACAAACGACACGATCCGGTTCACGTTGAGCCGTCCGTCCCGGTACGCGCCCTTCGCGAAGAGCCCCGAGACGAAGACGAACAGCGGCATGTGGAACAGGTAGATGATGTCGAACAGGGCGCTCAGCGCCTCGTTGTCGTTGTGGACGGGGTGCATGAAGTGCCCGACCACGACAAGCGCGATCAAGACGCCCTTGACGTTATCGAACAACGCGATGCGCGCGCGGGTGTCGCCCATGTATTCCCCCAAATACGATGCGACCGGATGCAGCGTCAAGTATCCTAACGCAGCAGCCGGTCGCAGGGAAGGGGAGGGCTACCTCGAGACGCGCATGGCGCGCATGGCGTTCAGGATCGCGATCATCGCCACGCCCACGTCGCCGAAGACGGCGAGCCACATGTTCGCGATACCGAGCGCCGCGAGTACCAGGATGGCGGTCTTCACGCCGATGGCGAAGATGATGTTCTGCCACACGATGTGCATGGTCTTGCGCGCGATGCGCATGGCCTGCGCGATCTTGCTCGGCTTGTCGTCCATGAGGACCACGTCGGCGGCCTCGATGGCGGCATCCGAGCCCATGGCGCCCATGGCTACCCCGACGTCGGCGCGCATGAGCACGGGCGCGTCGTTGATGCCGTCGCCCACGAAGGCGAGCCGCGCGCCGCCCTGCTCCAGGCTGAGCAGGCGCTCCACGGCGTGGACCTTGTCCTCGGGCAGCAGCTGCGCGTGGACCTCGTCGAGGCCGAGCTTCGCGGCGACGGCCTCGGCCACGTCGCCGCGGTCGCCGGTGAGCATGACGCATTTCTTGACGCCGGCGGCGTGCAGGTCGCTGATGGCCTTGGCGGCATCCTCCTTCACCACGTCGGCGATGACGATGTGGCCAGCGTAGGCACCGTCCACGGAGACGTGCAGGATGGTGCCCGTGAGCTTGCATTCCTGCCAGGAGCTCCCGTGCTCGGCCATGAGCTTGTCGTTGCCCACGAGCACCACGTGCTCGTCGACCGTGGCGCGCACGCCGTGGCCGGACTCCTCCTTCACGTCCTTGATGCGCACCTGGTCTATCTCGCCCGAGTACGCCTGCTTGATCGAGATCGCGATGGGATGGTCGCTCATGGCCTCGGCATAGGCGGCGTTGCTGAGTACGTAGTCAGGGTCGACGCCGGCCTCGGGGTGCACCGCGACGACGTTGAACGTACCCGAGGTGAGGGTGCCGGTTTTGTCGAAGACGACCGTGTCGACCTTGGAGAGGAGCTCGAGGTAGTTGGAGCCCTTGACGAGGATGCCGAGCTTGGAGGCCCCGCCGATGCCGCCGAAGAAGCTGAGCGGCACGGAGATCACGAGCGCGCAGGGGCAGCTCACGACGAGGAAGGTGAGGCCGCGCAGCACCCAGTCGGTCCAGGCGCCCATACCCAGAAGGGGCGGCACCACGGCCAACACGACGGCGGAAAGTGTGACGACCGGCGTGTAGACGCGGGCGAAGCGCGTGATGAAGTTCTCGGTTTTGGCCTTCTTTTCGCTCGCGTTCTCTACGAGCTCGAGGATGCGGGAGACCGTGGACTCGCCGAAAGGCTTCGTAGTCTCGATATGGAGGATGCCCGTCATGTTGATGCAGCCCGAGATGACGTCCGCCCCAGGCTCCACGTGGCGCGGAATGCTCTCGCCGGTGAGCGCGGCGGTGTCGAGCTGGCTTGCGCCCTCGACCACCACGCCGTCGATGGGGATGCGTTCGCCGGGTTTCACCACGATGGTGTCGCCGACGGCCACCTCGTCGGGGTCGACCTCCACGAGTTCGCCGTCACGCTCGATGTTGGCGTAATCGGGTGCGATGTCCATCATCTCCGCGATTGAGGCGCGGCTCTTGCCCACGGCATAGCTCTGGAAGAGTTCGCCCACCTGGTAGAAGAGCATCACCGCCGCGCCCTCGGCCATGTGCGGGTCCGTCTCGGGGAAGAGCACCATGGCGAACGCGCCGAGCGAAGCGACCGACATGAGGAACGCCTCGTCGAAGGGGTCGCCGCAGCGGATGTTGTGCACGGCCTCGAGGAGCGTGCGGTACCCTGCGATGAGGTAGGGGATGAAGAAGAGCGCGAAGCTCGCGTAGACGTCGCCGGGCGTGCCGAACGCCCGCGTGAGCGCACCGGTGGCCTCGAGCGCGAATGCGATGGCGAACAGGACGAGCGCAACGATGATGCGGTCGCGCCACCTGCGTTGCTTCTTGTTCATGACAACTCCAATTGCAGATATGAACACATGCTCATATAACCTTCGGGAATATGGCCGCCCGTGGCGGCCGTGCGCGACGCGATGCCTAGCGGACGATCTCGCAGTCGGGTTCGATGCGGGCGGTGAGCGCGACCACGCGCTCGAGCACCGCGTCGAAGTCCGTGCCGTCGGCGCAGGAGAGCGTGAGCTTCTGCGTCAGGAAGTTGACGCGCGCGTCGTCGACGCCCTCGACCTTCTTGATGGCGTCCTCGAGCTTCTGGGCGCAGACGGCGCAATCGATCTCGTCGAGCTTGAATGACTTTCGCATGGTGGGTCCCTCCCTCAAGGCCGCAGGTACGCGGAGCTATTCGCAGATGTGGCTCATGCCCTGGGCGAGCATGGTGTGCACGTGGTCGTCGGCAAGCGAGTAGATGAGGCTGCGGCCGTCGCGGTCGAAGCGCACGAGCCGCGCCTGCTTCAGGATGCGGAGCTGGTGCGAGACGGCGCTTTGCGTGGCGCCGATGGTCTCGGCGATGTCGCCGACCGAGCGGGGGCCGTCGTAGAGCGCGTAGAGGATCTTGATGCGCGTGGTGTCGCTGAAGGTCTTGAACAGGTCCGCGAGGTCGTACAGGAGCTCCTCGTCGGGCATCCCCTCCGGCGCGCACGCGTCGGGCTTCTCGACGGTGGAATCGCTTGATGCCATGGTGCCTTCCCCCCTCATATGAGCAGATGTTCATACGTGCAATTATGATTATATGAGCAGACGCTCATATGTCAAGGGAAAAAGAGCGAGCGGCCGCATCCCTCCGGGGAGACAACCGCTCGCCATGGTGATCGCAGGCAGCGCGCTGTATCGCGTGCCTTCCGCACCGGGTGCGTGTATGGGGCGCTACGCCGTGCGCGGCCCCTGTACGAACCAGAGGAGCTTCGACTCGCAGGCGTCGAGCGCCTCATCGAGCTCGATGGCGGCTGCCGCCCCGGGTGAGAAGTCGAGCTGCGCGCCGCAGAGGTACTCGGTCATGCGCTCGACGAAGGGGATGTGCCCCACCACGACGAGGCAGCGCGCGTCGCAGCTCTCGAGCTCGTCGAGGAACGCCTCGCCATCCTGGGCGAAGAGGTACGCCCGCTCCTCGAGGTCGCTGCAGCCCAGCGCGGCGGCCGCGGCCTCCGCCGTCTGGCGGGCCCTGGTCGCGGTGCTCACCCAGAAGCGCGCGCCCTCCCGCTCGTCATCGGCGAGCAGCGCGAACGTGCGGGTGAAGCCGTCCGGCCCCTCGAGCGCCGCACGCCCCGCGCAGGTGAGCTGCCGCGCCTCGTCGGCGAGGCCGTCGCGGGACGGCTCCGCCTTGCCGTGCCGGATGAGGACCAGGGTGCGTTTCATGGATGCTCCTCTCTTTGCAAGCTGCATCAAGCATACTATGGCGACGCGCCGGCGGGCGGGTGCCGCACGCGGGCGGCGGCGCGTGCCCCCTGGACGGCGCGGCGACGGGGGATAAAGAAGGCGCCGCGACCGGATGCGGTCGCGGCGCCCTGCGCGTCAGATGCTTGGAAGCCGTAGCGGCGTCTATTCCTGCGCGTTCGCGTAGCCCTCGAGCTTGGAGGTGCAGTGCGGGCAGCGCGTGGCGTCGTCGGCGATCTCCTGCTTGCAGAAGGGGCAGGTGCGCGGCTTGACCTCCTCCTCTTCTTCCTCCTTGGCGAGACCGGCCTTCGCGGCGGCGATGTCCTTCAGGCGGTTGAAGGTGTTGAGCGCCTTCACGATGGCGAAGACGGCGGCGGCGGTGATGAAGAAGCTGATGATGTCGCCGATGAAGGCGCTGAAGTCGATCTTCTGGCCGCCGAGCACGAGGGTCAGGCCGCCGACCTCGGGCGTGCCGCCCGTCAGAAACGAGATGAGCGGGGTGATGATGTTGTTGACGAGCGAGTTCACGACGGAGGTGAACGCGCCGCCGATGATGACGCCGACGGCGAGGTCCATCACGTTGCCGCGGCTGATGAATTCCTGGAACTCGGAGACGATCCCCTTGATCTTGTTGCCCATGATCCTCCCTACGTTTTGGTGCAAACGTGCATATGGTATAGGTCGCGGGCGGCGTTGTCAGTGCTCGCGCTGCTATTCAACCAAAAACTTAAGCTCCACCACGGCGTAGGGCGCGCCCGACCTGTCCTCGAGCGCGACGACCGTCGTGTCGCCTGCAGACGCGAGCCCGGGGAAGATCGTGTCGCCGAGCACGGCGGCGCGCTTGTAGTCGACCCGTACCTGGACGGGGACCTCCTCACGGGGGAGCGCGTCGAGCGCCATCTGCACGTACTGG
Source organism: Enorma burkinafasonensis (assembly GCF_902150035.1). GTDB lineage: Bacteria > Actinomycetota > Coriobacteriia > Coriobacteriales > Coriobacteriaceae > Enorma > Enorma burkinafasonensis. The sequence continues at coordinate 19,952 of NZ_LR597521.1, read as the reverse complement.
CAGTTGTTGACGCGCTCGTTCGTGTCGATCTGGTAGCGCTGGACCGTGATGGGCTCCAAGGGCTCGAGGCCGTCGGGGATGCGCACGCGGCGCTCCTCGGCGGGCATGTCGAGCGGCTCGGCCGTGCCGTAGGGGTCGATGTGCTCAGGTGTGGGCCGCACCGGCCGGTTGCGCTCGAGATCCATGAACGCCCACGAGGAATGGGCACGCGCGATGAGCGCCCCGGTGCGGTCGCGCAGGTAGAAGTAGCGGCTCGCGGTGAGCCCCTTGAAGGCGCTCGCGAACGTGCCCACGCTGACGGGCTCCGCGAGGGCGGGGTAGCGGTCGATCACGATCTGCCAGTGCGTGAGGACCCAGGCCCGGCTCTGCTCCTTGAGCCACGCCATGCCGATGCCGAGCGCCTCCGACTGGAAGGTGCTGCAGTCCTGGAAGTAGTCGATGAGCGCGGGGAGCTTGAGCAGCCCGCGGTGGTCGACCTCGCTGTACCTGATGTGCGCTTCGAACTCGAATACCGGGCTCAGGGCGCCGTCTCGTCTCATATCAGCCATGCTCACCTCATGTCGTCGCGTGCCCATTGAGGATAGCATGCGCGCCCCGCCGCCGATCGCGCGCTTCGGGGCAGTGTTGCGGGGCGGTTACAATGGCGTGGAGGACGAAGGGAGGACCTGGTATGGGAGACGGGTTGCAGGAGGCGGGCGCCGCGCCGCCCGCGGCGGTGGCATGCGTGGTGGAGCGTCCCGGAGCGGCCCCCGGCCTCGCCGAGCGGATCGCGGCGCACCTCGGCGCTCCGCTGGAGCGCGACCTGCCGGCGGCGGGTGTCGACGCGGCCCTTCTGGTCGACGCCGACGGTGTGTCGTACCTGCGGGACGGCATGCGGCTGCGCGGGGACCTCTCGCGCATGGCGCGGCGCATCCGCCCAGGCGCGCTCCCGCGCGAGCTCATCGTGCGCGCAGCCCGCATCAAGGGGGCTGCGGGCCCCCTCACCGCGATCGACGCGACCGCGGGGCTGGGCGAGGACTCCCTGCTGCTCGCCGCCGCCGGCTTCAGCGTCACCCTCTGCGAGCGCGACCCCGTCATCGCGGCGCTTCTGCGCGACAGCCTTGAGCGCGCAGCCGGCGACCCCGCGCTCGCCGACGCGGTGGGGCGCATGCGCCTCGTAGAGGGCGACAGCACGCGCGTGCTCGCCGACCTCGCCGAGCGCCCGGACATCGTGCTGCTCGACCCGATGTTTCCCGGGGGTAAGCGCGCGGCGGCGAAGAAGAAGCTCCAGCTCATCCAGACGCTGGAGTCGCCGTGCGACGACGAGGCGGCGCTGGTCGATGCCGCCGTGGCCGCGCTCCCGCGCAAGGTGGTCGTGAAGCGCCCGGTCAAGGGGCCGTATCTCGCCGGGATCGAGCCCGACTACTCCATCGCGGGCAAGGCGATCCGCTATGACTGCCTCGTCGCCCCGCGCTACGGGAGGCGGCGTCTCTAGGCGAACATGTTCTTGAGCTTGAACTCCGCCTGCACGGTGCGCAGCATCAGGTCGGCGTCCGCAAGGCCCAGGTGCCGCTCGTTCTCGTCCGCGGCGAGCGTGCCGCGGCGGCGGGCCCAGTTCTCGAGGCTCGCGGGCGCGGACTCGCGGGGGAGCGTGGCGACCTCGCCGTCGAGCTTGCGGCAGATGTCGCGCGAGTCGATGACGACGATCTCGCCGGCACGGCGCGCCTCGGCGTAGCCGTCGAGGTGGAGCATGAACCAGGAGTCCTCGAACGCGGCGTTATGAGCCATGTAGGGGTAGTGCCTCATGAGCTCGAGGATGCCCGCCTGCGCCGCCTTGTCCTCGCGAAACGGCATCTCGCCCTCGATATCGGACCAGGTGATGCCGTGGATCTTCGTGAGGGGCACGCCCGCCGCGCGATAGGGGTCCTCCGGCAGGCCGAAGAAGCGCTCGCCGCCGGCGAAGGGCTCGGCGTCCGCCGTGAGCTCCATGAGCTCGAGGCCGAGGTTGATGATGTAGCCGCGCTCGGGCGCGGTGCCGGTGGTCTCGATGTCGATGCCGATGACCGTGCCCGTCACGTGCTCCTTGACGTAGGCGACGGCGAGCGCGTCGCGGTCTCCGCGCACCTCCTGCTCGACATCGGCGACCGGCCTGCGCTGCAGGGCGGCGATGCCGCGGCAGAGGTCCGCGTCGGAAAGGCCGCGCGAGAGCGCCGCGCTCGAGAGGTTGCGCAGCCGCGCCTCGCCGATCTGGTCGCAGATCTGGCGGTTGCGGTCGGCGAGCTCGCGCACCGTCTCGAAGCTAAAGCCCGGGTCGTCCTCGTCGCGCCAGGCGGCGATGAGCGTCCGCAGCGCCTCCTCGCCATGCTGGCGCTCGGACTCCATGGCGTCGGGGTCCCCGAAGATGAAGAAGGGGATGAACGGCTGCATCGTGTACTCTAGGGCTTGGCTGACGTTCATGGGAGGTCCTTCCCGCGGGGCCACGTGGCGCGCCGCCCTCGGTGGGCGGGCCTTGCGCGCTCGTGTTCGCTCTGTGAAACTCGGCTAGGTACGATAGCGCATCGCGGCTCTGCGCTCGCAGGGGCGCGGCGATGGGTATGAACCTTCCATAACCGAACGCTTGAGGGGTCGCATACATGGAGTTTTTCGAGCACACCGTGATGCACGCGGTGGAGGACACGCTGCCGATCGTCCCGTTCCTGCTCGTCACCTACCTCGTGCTCGAGGCGCTCGAGCATGCGGCGGGCGAGCGGGTCAACGCGGTCGTGAGGCGCGCGGGCGCGGCGGGGCCGGTGGCGGGGGCGCTGCTCGGCATCGTCCCGCAGTGCGGGTTCTCCGCGATGGGCGCAACGCTGTACGCCGGCCGGGTCATCACGCTCGGCACGCTCGTCGCGGTCTTCCTGTCGACCTCGGACGAGATGCTGCCGCTGCTCGTCGCCGAGCGCGTCGACGCGGGGACGGTCGCGGCGATCCTGGCCTCCAAGGCCGCCATCGCGCTTATCGTCGGGCTCGCGGTCGATGCGGCCGTGCGCGTGCTCAGGCTGAACGGGCGGGCGCACGCGGTCCTGCGCCGCGGGGTGCTCGGGCGGGGCGCCGCCGCCTCGGCGCGGGACGCCGCCGCACGTGACGTGCTCGATGACCTCGCCGAGGCCGGCGAGGGCGCGGACCATATCCACCGCCTCTGCGAGCGCGACCATTGCGGATGCGACGAGGACGATGCGCATACCGGGCACGGCCATGACCACGGCCACGCCCACGGCCACGGTGCCGCCGGCTCGATCGTGCGCAGCGCGCTGTCGCACACGATCCAGGTGAGCCTCTTCATCTTCCTCGTGACGTTCGTCCTCGTCGCCGTCTTCGAGGGTGCGGGCGAGGCGGTCATCACGGGGTTCCTCGCGAGCAACGAGACGCTGGCCGTGTTCGGCGCGGCGCTCGTGGGGCTCATCCCCAACTGCGCCGCGAGCGTCGTGGTGACCCAGCTCTACCTCGAGGGCGTCCTCGCGCTCGGCCCCATGCTCGCCGGCTCGCTCGCCGGTGCCGGCGCGGGGTTCCTCGTGCTGTTCCGCACCAACCGCAACGCACGCGAGAACATCGTCATCCTGCTCGTTCTCTATGCGGTCTCCGTCGCCTGCGGGCTCGTCGCGCTCGTGCTCGCGTGATCGGGTGCCCCGCGCTTGAGGCGGGGTGCCTTGCGGATGCGACGCTTGCGGTCGCAGCCCCTTGCGCTAGCGCCGACGTGTGCCCTCGGCGCCCCGCCGCGCGGCTAGGCGATCCGGTGGAGGAAGAGCCCGCTTCTCAGCTTGGGCTCGAACCATGTCGATTTCGGCGGCATGAGCAGGCCTGCGTCGGCGACGGCGAAAAGCTGGTCGATGCCGGTCGCGTGGAGCGTGAACGCGACGCCTTGGTCGCCCGCCCGCTCCTCGAGCTCCCGGGTGCCGCGGATGCCCCCCACGAACGAGATGCGCTCGTCCTCGCGCACATCGCCGATGCCCAGGATGGGGGCCAGGATGCGCTCCTGCAGGATCGAGGCGTCGAGCTGCTCGACGGGGTCGCCCTCGGCGAGCGCCCCGGCGAGCTCGCTTGAGACCGCGAGCGACCACCAGCGGCCGTCGGTGAAGAGCCCGAAACGCCCCGGCGCGACCGGCTCCACGGGCGCTGCCGCCTCCTCGACCGAGAAGCCCGCCTCCTCGATACGGCCGAGCAGCCCTGCGGCGTCGAGCCCCGCGCGGTCGGCGACGACGCGGTTGTAGGGAAGGATCGTCAGCTGGCTCGCGGGGAAGAGCACGGCGAGGAAGTAATTGAACGGCTCCCTGCCGGTATAGGTGCCCTCCGCCTCGGCCTTTGCGCGCATTCGCTGGGCGACCTTCATCGCGGAGGCGGTGCGGTGGTGGCCGTCGGCGATGTAGGCGCACGGAACCTGCTCGAACATGGCGTGGATCGACTCGACGGCATCGGGCCGCGCGATCTCCCAGACGGTCTGGTGCACGCCCTCGGCATCGGTGAAGTCGTAGAGCGGCGTTGCGGTCTTCGCGGCGGCGAGGATGAAGTCGAGCACCGGCTGGTCGCGGTAGGCGATAAAGATCGGGCCGGTCTGGTAGCCGAGCGCCTCGATGTGCTCGATGCGGTCGCGCTCCTTCTCCGCGCGCGTGAGCTCATGGCGCTTGATGGTCCCGTCCTCGTACTCGGCGACGGGGCAGACCCCCACCACACCGGTCTGCACATGGCCCTGCCAGGCGAGTTCGTACAGGTAGTAGGATCGGTTGCGGTCCTCGATGAAGGTCCCGTCGGCGATGCGCTCGCGCAGCAGCTCGGCGCCGCGCGCGTACACCTCGGGCGCGTACATGTCCTGCTCGGGCGAAAACTGCGTCTCGGGGCGGTCGATGGCGAGGAACGAGAGCGGCTGCTTCGCGACGGCCGCCGCGGCCTCGGCGCGGTCGACGGCGTCGTAGGGGGGCGCGGCTACCTGCGGCGCCGCCTCGGGCGCCGGACGCGTGCAGGGGAAGGGGAGGACTCTCATGGGGGCTCCTTGTCATCGTTGCCGGCGGGCCGGGCGGCCCGCGTCCCGCTATTGTACCGCCTCCGGGGGCCCGGGCAGGGGCCGTAGGGGAGTGACGCCCCTGGTGCCGCACGCTCGTTGCGGTATTCGGTGTGAGTTTTCCGGGGCTTCGGGGAGACCCATCGAGCGACTCGATAAATGCGCAGGTCGCAGCGTTGCGAAGAAGAGGGGAGGTCTCTCGGTCCTAAAACTCACACCAAATACCGCAACGAGCGTTTCGAGAGCGGCGCGGAACGCCGCGCGCCGCCTCCGGTCCTTGCGCACAGTCGCCGGCGGCGCCTTCGATCGCGCACACAGGGTGACGCATTTCTCACAAGAACCTTCCCCCAATCCAACACGTACCAATATTCATACGAAGAACAATGGCAGCCGAAAAACATTTTGGTAACATTCCGAATGTATCAGCTTAATCTTGATGGGAATGAAAGCCGGGTCTACAAAAAGTATTGGGATACCTCGGCTGTTCACTTCATTGAACCGGATTTATAGACGGATTTCATAGGCGCGTAGTTATATAGCAAAGCCAGCCGGGCCAGTCAACGGTCAAGATGAACGGCGCATTTCATGCGCCGCCGTTGACAGTCCCGCCCGTCTTTGCTGATGGGCAATCAAGGCGGGAAAGCCCTAAAATGGCTTCCCGTCCATTTCAAATTTGAGAGAAAAAACGCTCCAAAATCAAAAAGAGAGCGGCCAAGCATTTTTGGAGATTGGCCGCCTTGTCCACCCATTCAGCATGACGGCGGGCGGCGGTCAAGGCCGGGTGTAAACCCGTTCATTTCAGTCTTGACGGTTGCCCGCTGTCCTGCTATTTTTCCAGGAATGTGGCCACACTTCGGGACACTTTGTCCACAAGTCGAAGCGTGGGGCGAGGGACGGGGGCTTTCATATGCCTGCCGCCGTTCTCTGGAAACAGCCCGATTATTTTTTTCATTCCCATTCGCAAAAATTCAGCCTGTTTTCCTGACGGAGCAAACGGGGTGCATAAAGCACCGCACCCCGTTTCCCCCGTCAGCCACGCCAGCAGGTATAACACACTACACTTTGCAAGCAAAGTCGTGTGCCAAAGGGGCCCCCTTTGGAAACCCCGGACAACAAAACAGGCGGTATGCTGCCCTCTCCGGGAGCATACCGCCGTTTGTTGTCAGCAGCCCGTTTCACGGTCTGTTTTCGCCCTTTGTAAAGTTTGGCGTTGGTTGGATTGGGGGAAGGGTTTTGTTGGACGGCGTTCATCTTTTTTAAAAACTCGCTGGTTCCCGCTGGAATCCGGCCTACGCTTCAGGTATGGATAGGTTGTTCTGCTCCATAACGGCGTTTCAGCTGCTGAGGATGCCCCCGATCGCATTCGCGTACCCGAAGGGCGAGGGGGACCTGGCGTCGCGTGCCGGGATGCGCGGGATGTGCCGGGCCGATAGGCCCTTGGGGGCGCTCGACAAGCCGCTGCACGTCCTGGTCGATGATCGCCGGCGCAGCTTCCGCACGCCCAACCTCATCACCCATGTCCGCGACCTCGCCGCATTCCCGAATCAGACGCTCGAGCTCGCGGAGGGCATGCACGTCACCTCGCCGCTCCTCACGCTGCTCACCATGGCGCCCGATATCTCCACGATCGAGCTCGCCATGGCGATGAACGAGCTCTGCGGTTCCTATGCGGTGTTCTCGCCGGATGACGGCCTCCGCTCGTGGTTGCAGGCGCTCGCCGATTCGGGACGGCTGCCCACGATCGACGGGTGGCGTCCGGTTCGCGACCGGCAGGGCCGCCTCACGGACCTCTGGAGCAGGCCGCCGCTGCTCCACGCCGGCGCCATCACCAGATTCGCCGAGGGGATCTCGGGGCTGGAGGGGTGCAAGCGGTTCGCGCAGGCCGCCGGCCTCGTTTTCGACAACGCCGCCTCGCCGCTCGAGACGCAGGCGGCGATGCGGCTCGGCGTCCCGCGCCGATGGGGCGGCGCCGGGTTCGACCGCCTTCGCCTGAACCCGCGCATCCAGCTCGACCGCTCCGCACGGCTGATCTCGGGGAAATCGGTGTGCTACGCGGACGCGCTCCTAGAGAACCCCGAACGTACGAAGTCCGTGATCGTCGAGTGCCAAAGCGCGCTCATCCATGACAGCCGGGAGAGCGCCCTCGATGACGCGACGCGGTTGGCCGCGCTGCAGAGCATGGGCTATCTGGTCGTCCCCGTGACATATGCCCAGCTATGCGACGAGCAGGTTTTCCGGCAGATCGCGGTGCATATCGCCCGGGAGCTCGGCGTGTCCTTCCGTCCCAAGACGCCTGCGCTCCTCGCCCGGGAGCGCGAACTCTGCCGCTACCTGTTCTCGGATTGGGTGCGGCTGGGGAGGTAGCGGGCAGTGTCATCGAGGGGTGCCGCCGCGGTGGCCCCCGTGCCGAGCTACTTGATCACGCGCACGCGGTACATCGATGGGATGCGCTTGAGAGCCTCGATGGTGCCCTGCTCGAGGTGCTCGTCGGTGTCGAACATGGTGTAGGCGTTCTCGCCGGCGCTCTCGTTGACCATGCGCTGGACGTTCGCGTTGTCGTCGGCGAGGATGCGCGTGATCTGGCCGATCATGTTGGGCACGTTGGCGTGCAGGCAGCCGATGCGGCTCGCGGCGCGCGCCTTGCCCATCGAGCAGCTGGGGTAGTTCACGGAATGGGCGATGTTGCCGTTCTCCAGGTAGTCCTTGAGCTCCGAGATGGCCATGTCGGCGCAGTTCGCCTCGGCCTCCTCGGTTCCGGCGCCGGAATGCGTGGTCACGAAGGTGTTGGGCATGAGCACCGTCTTGGGGGTGGCGAAATCGGTCGCGAACCACGAGAGCCCACCTGTGTGCAGCGCGGCACTCACAGCGTCCTCGTCGATGATGGTCTCGCGCGCGAAGTTGATGAGGACGGCGCCCGGTGCGAGCAGGGCGAGCTGCTCGGCGCCGATCATGCCGACCGTGTCAGCCTTCGAGGGCACGTGCAGCGTGAGGTAGTCGCAGCCGCGGCACAGGTCCTCGAGCGTGCCGACGCGCTGGACGTCGCGCGAGAGCTCCCAGGCGTGCTCGACCGAGATGAACGGATCGTACCCGAAGACCTCCATGCCCAGCGCGACGCAGGCGTTGGCGACCTTGGATCCCACGTTGCCCAGGCCGATGACGCCCACGCGCTTGCCGCGAAGCTCGCGGCCCACGAACGCCTTCTTGACGTGCTCGGCGTGGGTGAGGATCTCGGGGTCGGCGGCGTTGGCGCGGACCCATTCCATGGACTGCACGACGCCGCGGCTCGCGAGCACCATCATGCACAGGACCATCTCCTTGACGGCGTTCGCGTTCGCGCCGGGGGAGTTGAACACGACCACGCCGCGCCGGGCGTAGTCCTCGACGGGGATGTTGTTCACGCCCGCGCCGCAGCGCGCGATGGCGCGGATGCCGGCGGGAAGGTCGTAGCCGTGCAGGTCGGTCGAGCGCATGAGGATGGCGTCCGCCTCGGCGGCGTCGTCCACGTAGGCGTAGCCGTCGCCGAAGGTGACCTGCCCGTCCTTGGTGATGTCGTCGATGACCTTGATGTTGCGCATCGTCTGCTCCCTTCGGGCGTCCGCCCGCGATCGCCTAAGTCCCGGGCCTAGCCCCGGCCGTGCCCGGCTTCGAACTCACACATGTATCGTACCAGCTCCTGGACGTCCTCGAGCGTCACGGCGTTGTAGATGCTCGCGCGCATGCCGCCGACGAGGCGGTGGCCCTTGACGCCCTCGATCCCGCGGGCCCGCGCGCCCTCGATGAAAGCCGCGTCGAGCTCGGGCGTGGGGCAGCGGAAGGTCACGTTCGCGATGGAACGCGACGACGGCTCGGCGAACGGGCGGAAGAGCTCGCTTCCGTCGAGCGCGCGATAGAGCAGGTCGGCCTTGGCGCGGTTCAGGCGCTCCATCGCCTCGAGCCCGCCCGCGTCCTCCACCCAGTGGAAGACCTTGCCGCACAGGTAGATGCCGAAGGTGTTGGGCGTGTTGTACATCGAGCCGGCGTCCGCCTGCACGCGGTAGTCGAGGTAGGTGGGGCAGCAGCCGAGCGCCGCGCCCGCGCCGACGAGGTCCTCGCGCACGATGACGACGGTCACGCCCGCCGGTCCGGCGTTCTTCTGGGCGCCCGCGTAGATGAGCCCGTAGCGCTCGATGTCGAGCGGCATCGAGAGGAAGCAGCTCGAGACGTCGGCCACGAGCGGCACGTCGCCGCACGCGGGCAGCTCGGCGAACATCGTGCCGAAGATGGTGTTGTTCTGGCAGATATAGAGGTAGTCGAGGTCGCCCGCGGCGCAGCGCTCCGCGACGGGGGCGAGGTCGGGGATGCGGTCGAAGCCGGTCCCCTCGCTCGATGCGAGGCAGACGGCGTCGCCGTAGCGCTGCGCCTCCTGCCAGGCCTTGCGGGAGAAATGGCCGCTCACCACGTAGCCTGCGCGGCCGCGGCGCATGAGGTTCAGGGGGATGCCGGCGAACTGGAGCGTGGCGCCGCCCTGGAGGAAGAGCACGCGGTAGCTCCCGGGGATGCCGAGAAGCCGCCGCAGCGCGGCCTCGGCGCCGTCGATGATCTCGCGGTAGGCGGCCGAGCGGTGGCTCATCTCGAGGACCGACATGCCGAGCTCCCGGTAGTCGACGAGTTCCGCGGCGACCTCGGCGAGGACGCTTTCGGGCAGCGCCGCGGGACCGGCCGAGAAGTTGTGCACGCGCGCCATGCCGTACCTCCTGCTTGAGTGGACTGGGGTGCGGTAACTCTACCATACGGCCCGCATCGCGCGCCCCCGCCGGCGGAGTTAACCCCGGGGAAACACGTCCGGACGCACGGCGCGGGTGCGGCGGCGCACGGCGCGATCCCGGCGGCCGCCCGCGGCCCGCGGCGCACGGCGCGATCCCGGCGGTTGCCCGCGGGGTACAATGGGTGCACGAACAGGCGGGAGGCGAGGCCCATGGCGGTATACGTGACATCAGATGCCCACGGCCACCTGCGCGCGCTTGACCGCGCCCTCGAGCTCGCCGGACCGGGCGACGCGGACACGGTCTTCGTGCTGGGCGACATGGTCGACCGCGGGCCCGACCCCGTCGGCGTCATCCACCTCGTGCGCTCGCTTCCCGGCGCGCGCGTCCTTATGGGCAATCACGAGCGCATGCTGCTCGACGTCCTGCTCGACACCGGCGAGATGGACGATTTCACTTGGGCGCTCAACGGCGGCGGGACCACGCTCGCGGGCCTGGATGCCCTCGAGCGGGCGGCCTACCGCGGGCTCATCGAGTGGCTGGAGGGGCTCGCGCTCTACGACGCGGTGGAGGTCGGCGGCCGCATCTACCTCCTCGTGCACGCCGGCATCGACGCCATGGAGGCACGCGGCTTCCTCGCCACGGCGGGTGTCGATTGCGCGGGCGGGCGCGGCGCCGCCGCGGCCACGCGCGAGCAGCTGCTCGACATGCTGGGCAGGCAGGATCCGGAGACCCTGCTCTGGACGCGCAGCGGGTTCTGGGGCGAGCCCACCGGCCTTATCGGGTCAGAGGGCGCGGGTCCCGTGGTCGTCGCTGGCCACACCCCCTCGATCGTGCTCGCCGCCTACGCCGACCGTCCGGAGCGCGACGGCGCGGACGTCGACGGGCGCGGCCGGATCGTGCGCGTGGGGGCGTGCGAGGCCACGGCGGGCGTCGCCGACCGCATCGACATCGACTGCTCGGCCGCGGCCGGCGCCCGGCGCGGGCGCGTGGGCGTCATGCGCCTGGATGACGGCGCCGAGTGGTACGCGGCCATCGAGGAGGGCGCGTAGCCTCAGCTCGCGCGCCAGCGCCGCTCGAGGAAGGGGTCGCGCTCCTTGCGGATGGCCTGCCGGATGCGCACGTACTCGAGCACGAGCAGCACCAGCAGGAGCGTCATGGCGCCGAGGTAGCTCACGACCGCGCCGGTAAGGCCCATCAGGTTCACGAAGATGAGCGAGAGCACCGTCACGGCGGCGAATCCCGCGAGGTAGAGCTGCATGACGGCGCGCTGGCGGCGCAGCACGGTGATGATGGCATAGAGGAAGTCGATCGCGGCGATGACGCCCCCCGCCAGCACCATGAGGTAGCTGAGCGTGCGGAAGCGCTCAAAGTCCACGCCGTACATGAAGCTCGTGAGCGGGATGCCCACGCTCGCCATGGCGATGCCCATGAGCGCGGTGACGGCCACGATGACGGCCATGACCGCGAGGATGATGAGGTCGAAGCGGCGGCGCTTCTTGGGGTTGGACCAGATGCTCGCGAGGCGCAGCAGCTGCGGCTTGTAGATGAAGCCGATGATGATCTGGATGCTCTGCGAGGGGAAGTACAGCGCGTTGAAGTAGAGCTGGTTCTCGTAGGCGAGCGCGCCCTCCATCACGAACTTGGGCATGGTCTCGATGAGGTTGAAGAGGAACAGCGCGCAGAACAGCGGGAAGCACTGCTTGAAGAGGTCGATGACCTCCTCGAGCCTCCAGCGGCGCGACTTCTCGGTCTCGAGCAGGGCGAGCGGCAGCGTCACGAGCACGAGCGACGCCACGGCGGCGATACCCATGCCGATGGAGGCGAGCGCGATGCTGCGCGTCACGAGCAGGATCACCGAGAAGATGAGGAAGACCCCGCCCGAGCGGACGGTCTGGGATATGCCGGCCAGGTAGAGCTTGTCGGCCTGCTGGAGCCTACCCTCGTAGACGTCGGCGATGCCGTCGACGAGCTTGAAGAGGTAGACGCCGGCGCAGATGGTGGCCATGAGGGGCTGGTAGTCGCGGATCGTGCAGTACAGGACGCCCATCACGAGGGCCGCCGCGGTCGAGAGCCAGCGGTTGATCTGGTACGACGAGAAGGCGTGCGTCTCGTCGATGTCGGACACCTGGAAGTTGCGCACGCCGTAGTTCGCGACGTACATGAGCAGCATGCCGGTCGAGAACGCCATCGAGAACATGCCCGCCTGCTCGGTGCCGGCGAGCTGCGTGGCCACGATGGAGAGGATGGGCAGCGACATGCCCCAGACGGTGGTGCCGAGCGTGTTCCAGACGTAGTCGCGCGAGGTGCTGTGCGACTCGTACTCGGCCTCCTGCTCGCTGAGCGACCCCTTGTAGACCGATTGCAGGAGCCTGGTCCACCAGTCGTTGACGATGCGCGCGAGGAGGGGCTGGCGCCCGCGGCGCCTCCGGGCAGCGTGGGCGTTACCCGGGCGGCCGTCCGCAAGGCGCCTGGCGGCGCTCGATGCGGGGCGCGCCGCGGGCGCGCCGCGTCTGGCCTCGAGAGCTTCACGTATCTTGTCGAGCGGGTTTACGGGCACGGGGCTCCTGACGGTTGGGGACGGGTCGGTCGCGCCGGGCCGCCGGCGCATACAGGGACCATTATAGACGCTCGCCCCGCAGGCGCGCGGACGCGGCAGCGCGGCGCGGGCCGGGACAGCGCGCCTGTGCGTCCCGCAACTGTCGAGTGGCGCCTTCTGGGGGTGCGCTGCATGCCATGCGGACGTGGTCGGCGTACCAGAAATGTAAGAGTGCGTGCGCTCGGCTTGCCACGGCGGGCCGTTCCCCGATACGACCCGTCGCGTACCCGCAAAGTTACGGTATATCTATGACCGTGTGTGGGGGCCAGGTGCCGATCGCCACCGGGCCTTCCGTCCGTGGGTTTTGATAGCAGGCGCCACGGCGCGTCCGTGTCGCCGCGTGTGAAAGGTGTAAGCATGATCGAGACCATATTGCTGGAGTCGGGGATCGACTGCGACTTCGACCGCGTCCATGTGGACTGGAGCCCGGCGAAGCTCATCGAGCATTCGATCTCGCACCATGAGGCGTACCTGACCTCGACGGGGTCGCTGTCCGTCTCGACGGGCGCCTTCACGGGCCGCTCGCCCGAGAACCGCTACATCGTCGACGCCGGTGCCGCCGACGAGCAGGTCAACTGGAACAGCAAGACCAACAAGCCCATCGACGAGGAGACCTACAAGCGCGTGCGCAAGAACGTGACGCGCTACATGTCGCAGCGCCGCCATCTCTTCGTGATCCGCGGCTACGCCGGCGCCGACCGCCAGTACGCCCGCAAGGTCATGGTCGTCTGCGAGCGCGCGCACCAGGCGCTGTTCATCCAGAACATGCTCGTGCGCCCCTCCAAGGACGAGCTCGAGGTGTTCGGCCGCCCCGACATCATGGTCTTCGCGGCGCCCACCTACGTGTGCTCGCGCGACCGCGACGGCGTGGAGCCCGCCGCCGTCATGCTCGACATGAACAAGAAGCAGATCATCGTGGCCGGTACCGGCTACTGCGGCGAGATCAAGAAGGCCGTCTTCACGATGATGAACTACCTCCTGCCGCTCGAGGACGCCGTGCTGCCCATGCACTGCTCGGCCAACGTCGACCCCGAGACGGGCAAGACCTGCATCCTGTTCGGCCTGTCGGGCACCGGCAAGACGACGCTCTCCGCCGACCCGAACCGCCTGCTCATCGGTGACGACGAGCATGGTTGGAGCCCGCGCGGCGTCTTCAACATCGAGGGCGGCTGCTACGCCAAGACCATCGACCTCACCCGCGAGCGCGAGCCGGATATCTTCGACGCGATTCGCTTCGGCAGCGTGTCCGAGAACGTGAAGCTCGACCGCAAGAGCCGCGAGGCGGTCTACTCCGACAGCTCGATCACCGAGAACGGCCGCGCCGCCTACCCGCTCACGCATATCACGAAGGTCGTCGACTCCGGCACCGGTGAGACCCCGAGCGTCGTGCTGTTCCTCACCGCCGACGCCTACGGCGTGCTCCCGCCCATCTCCAAGCTCAACCGCGAGCAGGCGATGTTCCACTTCCTGACCGGCTACACCGCCAAGGTCGCCGGCACCGAGCTCGGCGTCAAGGAGCCCCAGCCCACGTTCTCGGCGCTGTTCGGCGAGCCCTTCATGCCGCTCGACCACATGGTCTACGCCTACCTCCTGGGCGAGAAGATCACCCAGAACAAGACGCGCGTCTACCTGGTCAACACCGGCTGGACGGGCGGCCCCTACGGTGTGGGCCACCGCATCGCGCTCTACCACACGCGCGCGCTCGTGAAGGCCGCCCAGGACGGCTCGCTCGACATCGCCGGCTACACGCACAACGACGTGTTCGACGTCGACGTGCCCAACGAGTGCCCCGGCGTGCCCAAGGAGCTGCTCGACCCGCGCGGCACCTGGGACGATGCCGAGGCCTACGACAAGGCCGCCCAGGAGCTGGCGGCGAAGTTCAAGGAGAACTTCGACAAGCGCTATCCCAACGTGGACCTCAAGAGCATGACGCGCAAGCGCGCCTAGTGGCACCCGCGCGCATCCGCACGGCGGTTCCGGGGCGGCGACCTTTGACGGGCCGTCGCCCCGTCGCTATCATGGGGCCCGATAGGGCTCCATCCCCGGATGGGGCAGCGCGAACGCGTGCGTGCCGGCGTCGTAGGGCAGAAGAAGACGGTCGGCGGCACGCGTTTTCGTTTATTCGCGCACGCGCGCTAGAGGAAGGCGGAAGCATGAAGCAGTTCGTGACCGAGGATTCGTTTTGGCAGCTCTTTCCCGATGCGGCGATCGGCATCGTGGTCGCGGAGGGCATGAAGCCGGCAGATGAGGTGCCGGCAGATGATGCCGCCCAGATCGAGCGCCTGCTCGACCGTGCCAACGCGCTCGCCGAGCGCCACATCACGAGCAACACGATCTCCGAGAACGCGCCCGTGAGGGCGTGGCGCGAGGCGTACCGCGCGTTCAAGACCAAGAAGGGCGCGCGCTGCTCGATCGAGAACCTGCTCAAGCGCGTGCTCAAGGGCAACCCGGTGGGCCACATCACGCCCTCGGTCGACATCTACAACGCCGTCTCGCTCAAGTACGCCCTGCCCGTGGGCGGCGAGGACATCGAGACGTTCGCGGGCGACCTCAGGCTCGGCATCACCGAGGGCGGCGACGCGTTCCTGCCGCTCGGCGAGGACGCGCACGAGGACCCCACGCTTCCCGGCGAGCTGTGCTACCGCGACGACGCGGGCGCCGTGTGCCGCTGCTGGAACTGGCGCGACGGCGTGCGCACCGCGCTGCGGGATGACTCGCGCAACGCCTTCCTCATCATCGAGTGCGTCGAGCCCGAGCGGATCGAGGACTGCCGCGCCGCCATCGACGAGCTTGCCGAGCTGGTCGAGCGCTACCTGGGCGCCACCATCAAGGTGAAGGAGCTCGTCACGGCACAGAACCGCGCGGTCGCGATCGCCGACTAGCAGGGGGTGCGGATGGAGCGAGGAGGGTTCTTCGAGCGGGTCTACGAGGTGGTCGAGCAGATCCCGCCGGGCATGGTCGCGAGCTACGGCCAGGTGGCCAAGCTCGTGGGCGAGCCGCGCCGCGCGCGCTACGTCGGCTTCGCCCTGCACGCCAACCCCCGTCCCGGCGAGATCCCCTGCCATCGCGTCGTGTTCGCCGACGGGCGCCTCGCCGCGGGATTCGCGTTCGGCGGGCCGGGCGTCCAGCGCGAGCTGCTCGAGGCCGAGGGCGTCACGTTCGTCGATGACGACCGTGTCGACATACGGGCCTGCCGCTGGCCGGCGGGCGTCGAGTGAGGGGGCTGATCGGCCCGCGCCCGCGCTGCCCGCGTCCGCACCGCCCGCACCCGCCCGGCCCGCGCCCGCACGCATCTGTTGATCCATGACACAGGGAGGTACCTATGGCAAACGTCGCATTCTGCACCTGCACCGACAAGGCGTGCCCCAACAACCCCTGCAACCACGACCGGGGCTGTACGCCGTGCATCGCCAAGTGCCTGAAGCAGGGCGAGATCCCCACCTGCTTCTTCAAGGCGGTCTCGACCGATGACCTGCTGCCGGGCGATGAGCAGGACTGGACCTACCGCGGGTTCGCGGAGCACGTGCTCAAGCCGCGGTGATCGCATCGGCAATCGGCCTCGGCCATCGCCGCGCGCTGACGCCCGGGCCGGCGAGCGGTCCGGACCTCAACAGGCCTCAACAGAGAAGCGTCCCGCCATCCGCTTTGGGTGACGGGACGCTTCCCGGTTTCGCCGTCGATCGCACAGAGGGGAGGGATGCGATTCGATCCTGGCCGGCAGGTTTTTTCATCGCCGGTACCTGCCGTGCCGTTAAGTTAACTATAGTGAACTATTAGGCGATTGTCGATGACGCGTCGGCGCTCCACAATCGCTTCATAAGTTATCTTAAGCTAACAGTTATACGGACCCGGGAGACCCGTCTACGCAGAGAGGTGCTCGGGCTCGATGACGCGCCGCACGAGCTCGGGGAGCGCACCGGCCCCACCGGTCGTGTCGAGCACGAGCCCGCAGTAGGGGCGCGCGTCGTCCGAGACGTTGGCGACGCCCACGCCGAGACCCGCGGCCTTGAGCATGTCGATGTCGTTCGCCGCGTCGCCGAAGCCGATGGTGTCCGCGATGTCGACGCCGAGCATCTCGGCCAGGTGCGCCAGACCGGTGCCCTTGTTGACGCCCGCCGGCACGAACTCAACGTAGCGCGCCGACGAGTAGGTGATGTCGATCTTCGCGGGGTCCAGCCTCGGCGCGAGCTCGGCGCCGAGCCGCTTGCAGTGCGCGAAGTCGGTATCCATGTAGAGGATCTTCACGAGCTGCTTGCCGTCCGCGAAGGTGAGGTCGCGCACGTCGTCGCCGAGCGGCACGACGCCCTCGATCGAGCGCACGTAGTCCTCCTCCTCGGGCGGGAGGAACTGCGTGAAGATGTCGTCCTCATCGGTGTAGATGTGCATGGCGAGCCGGTGCTCGACGCCATAGCGGTAGAGGAACTCAACCGATGCGCGATCGATGAGGGTGGAGAGCAGGGGCTCGGGGTCTCCGAAGCGGTTGATGAAGCCGCCGTTGTAGGAGATGACGTAGGTGTCGCGCATGAGCTCGGGGTCGACGTCGGCGAAGTTCGCCATGATCGAGCGGTAGGGCCTGCCGGAGCTCGGCACGAAGAGCACGCCCAGCTCGCGCAGGCGCCTGAGCGCGTCGATGTTGGGCACCGGGATGCGGTGCGCGCTGTCGAGGAAGGTCTCATCCAGGTCAGACGCTATGAGCTTGTACATCGGCATCTCCTCTTCGCGACGGCGGCGGTTCGGCTAGTACACCATGCCCATGGCCTCGCGCACCTCGGCGAGGGTCCTCTCGGCGATCTCGTTGGCGCGGCGGTTGCCCTCGTGGAGGACGTCGCGCACGTAGTCGAGGTCCTGCTCGAAGGCGTGGCGGCGCTCGCGGATGGGCTCGAAGTAGCTGTTCACGGCCTCGGTGACGTACTTTTTGAGCGCGCCGGAGCCGCCCATGCCGATCTCTTCGGCGATCTCGCGCTCATCGCGGCCGGTGCAGATGGCGGCGGTGGAGAGCAGGCCCGAGACGCCGGGGCGGCCTTCCGGGTCGAACGTGATCATGCGCTCGGAGTCGGTCTGGCTCTTCTTGATGCGCTTCGCGGTCTCCTCGGCCGTCATGGAGATGGAGATGGCGTTGCCGTAGCTCTTGCTCATCTTGCGGCCGTCGAGGCCGGGCAGAAGCGGCGTGTCGGAGAGCAGGGCGTCGACCTCGGGGAAGACCTTGCCGTAGCGGTTGTTGAACTTGCGGGCGATGAGGCGGGTGAGCTCGATGTGCGGCAGCTGGTCGCGGCCGACGGGCACCACGTTGCCCTTGCAGAACAGGATGTCGCACGCCTGGTGCACGGGGTAGGTGAGGAGAAGCCCCGTGAGCTCATGGCCGGAGGCCTCCATCTCGGCCTTCACGGTGGGGTTGCGCTGCAGCTCGGCCTCGGAGACGAGGGAGAGGAACGGCAACATGAGCTGGTTGGCGGCCGGCACCGCGGAGTGCGCGTAGATCATGGTCTTCGCGGGGTCGATGCCGCAGGCGAGGTAGTCCATGACCATGTTGTAGACGTTGTCCTGGATGTGCTCGGTGGTGTCGCGGTCGGTGATTACCTGGTAGTCGGCGATGAGCACGTTGGTCTTCACGCCCATGTCCTGCAGCTCGACGCGGCCCTTGAGCGTGCCGAAGTAGTGGCCCAGGTGCAGGCGGCCGGTGGGGCGGTCGCCGGTGAGCATGGTGTAGTTCCCCGGGTGCTGTGCCAGGTCCGCGTGGATCTCGTTGCTGCGCTTGAGCGCGGTCTCGTAGCTTCTCTCGTTGGGCATGCTCACTCCTTGCCGTGTGATTTCCTGTTGTGCTCGGCGGCCTCTTCCTCCTCGGCGAAGGCGGGGTCATCGGGCGTGACGATCTCGTCCTTGTGGGTCTTGGGGTTGTAGTGGTGGCGAAGCACCGGCTCGAACAGGTGCAGCCTCATCGCGAAGGCGATCGAGCAGGCGAGCAGGGCCGCGAAGATGACGACGCGCCCCGCGATCTCGACCTGGTTGATGGCGGCGGCTCCCAGCGAGAGCAGGATGCACCAGAGGTAGATGAGCAGGACCGCCTGCTTCTGGTCGTAGCCCTCCTGGATGAGGCGGTGCTGGATATGGCCCTTGTCGGCCTGGCCGATGCTCACGTGGGCGCGCTTGCGGCGCACGATGGCGGCGAGGGTGTCCAAGATGGGCACGCCGGCGACGATGAGCGGGATGAGCAGCGACGTGAGGGCGGCGGTTCGGCTGACCGAGAGCAGCGACACCGTGCCCAGCGCGAACCCGAGGAGCAGCGCGCCCGAGTCGCCGAGGAAGATGCTCGCCGGGTTGAAGTTGTAGCGCAGAAACGCGATGCAGGCGCCGAAGAGCGCGATCGAGAGCGCCGCCGCGTCACCGCGGCCGGAGAGGACCGCGAAGCTGAACATCGTGATGCTCGCGATGGCCGAGATACCCGTGGCGAGCCCGTCGAGGCCGTCGATGAGGTTGATGATGTTCGTGTACGCCACGAGGTAGATGACGGTGATGGGGTAGGCGAACCACCCGAGGCTCAGGTACTCGCCCGATACGAAGGGGTTCACGATGCTGCCCACGGTGAGTCCGCTCGACGCCGCGACGATGGCGGCGGCGACCTGGCCCGCGAGCTTGACGCGGGGCGTCAGCGTGAAGACGTCGTCGATGGCGCCCGTGAGGACGATGATGCAGAACGACGCGCCGAGCATGTAGTAGTTGATGCTCATGCTGGGGTGCGGGACGAGCGCGGACGGCCAGCCCCACAGGATCGTGCCGGTCACCTGCAGCGCGCACGCGACGATGAGCCCGCCGAAGACCGCGAGCCCGCCCATGCGGGGGATGGGCCTGGTGTTGACGCGCCGCTTCGAGGGGTAGTCGACCGCGTCGAGCAGGATCGCCAGCCGCTTGACCGGCGGCACCAGCACCAGCGTGGTGATGAGGGCTGCACCAGCGATGCAGATATAGGGGACGTATGAATCCATACAGACGCTACCGCCGTTGCAGGTCCGAGAAGTTCACGAGGTATCCCCCCGCACGCGACGGGGAGACAATCCGATATATGATACAAAAGATTCGCCACGTCGGGCGTGTCGGCGGGCGTCCATCACGGTGATAGCAGATATAGCGAGGTGGCGGGTGCGTCGGGGCACAAAAAGACCGCACCCCGTTTCACGATAATGAACCCACCTCTACAAGGTGGGTGCCCTCATCGCCCGTTCCAGCTTCCTTAACAACGAAGGATGCCTGTACTTGGCACGACTGTGTGGGCTCCCTGAAAAAACGTGACGGTTCACCCAGTTGCTCCACGGGGTGCGGAACACCTTCATCTTACCGTGCCGCATACCGAATACCAGTCTTGACTTATACCGTTCGATGGTGGACGATGGGCGTGATGATGTGACTTCGATGCGAATGCCTCGTTTCCGCTGCTCAATCCCCTTGTTCTCGCTACAGGCGGATGCGTTTTCCGCTTTTGGTTGATTTCCGATCCCAACCGAACACATTGAGCTGACGGCACGCTCCCGCAGTTAACCGAACGCCCCCGAGGTCCTATCCGGGCCCCGGGGGCGGCATTTTCCCAGTTGAAGGAATGGTGGAGATG
>NZ_LR597542.1 GCF_902150035.1 Enorma burkinafasonensis | reverse complement strand
TCCGGACATGCCGTCCTCCGATCTCCCGGGGCCGGCCGATCCGGCCCTCAGGGTATCGGGTTCCCACATTCATCCGCACATGTGCGGATGAATGTGGGAGGTGTTCGGATAAAGTTGATAATCAAGGAAATGGGCGGAAAATGTGCACAGCATCAGCTCCGCACGTGCTGGGTATAGTCACGTGTGGTACATTTATGAACCTATGCTGTAGGAAGGGAGAGTCTGTGCCTAAGAATACCCAGAGTGCGGGAACCGAGCTCGACGCCTACGTCGATAAGCTGCTCAACAAGGGCTCGAAGAGCGGTTCGGTCACCGAGGACGAGATCCAGGTCGTCCTCAAGGACGTCGATGTGACGGATGCACAGCTGACCTCCATCTACCGATCCCTGCGCGACCAGGGCATCGAGGTCGTCTCCCAGGGCGATGACGACGATGCCCCGCTCGACGTCGATGACGAGGGGCTCGGCGACGACCTCGATGACGAGAGCATCGAGGACCATGACATCAAGGTCGCCAAGCTCGCCGATGCCGAGATGGGCTCCGCCCGCAAGAAGCGCCCCCGTGCGCGCACCTCGCGCTCGCGGGCCCGCGTGCGCGGCATCGACGCCTCGACCGTCATGCTCACGGGCGACCCCGTCCGCATGTACCTCAAGGAGATCGGCAAGGTCGACCTGCTGACGGCCGCCGACGAGGTGGACCTCGCCATGAAGATCGAGGCCGGTCTGCAGGCCACCGATCAGCTCGAGGCAGCCGAGGACGGCGAGCTCGAACTCTCCCGCGCCGAGAAGCGCCGCCTCATGCGCGTCGAGCAGGTCGGTCTGGACGCCAAGCAGGCGCTCATCAGCGCCAACCTGCGCCTCGTCGTCTCCATCGCCAAGCGCTATGTGGGCCGCGGTATGCTCTTCCTTGACCTCATCCAGGAGGGCAACCTCGGTCTCATCCGCGCGGTCGAGAAGTTCGACTACGAGAAGGGTTTCAAGTTCTCGACGTACGCGACCTGGTGGATCCGCCAGGCCATCACGCGCGCCATCGCCGACCAGGCCCGCACGATCCGCATCCCGGTCCATATGGTCGAGACCATCAACAAGCTCGTGCGCGTCCAGCGCCAGCTCCTGCAGGACCTCGGGCGCGACCCGACCCCCGAGGAGATCGGCAAGGAGATGGACATGAGCGCCGACCGCGTGCGCGAGATCCAGAAGATCAGCCAGGAGCCGGTCTCCCTCGAGACGCCGATCGGCGAGGAGGAGGACTCCCAGCTCGGCGACTTCATCGAGGACTCGCAGGCGGTCGTGCCGCCCGACGCCGCCAGCTTCTCCATGCTCCAGGAGCAGCTCGGCCAGGTGCTCGACTCGCTTGCCGACCGCGAGCGCAAGGTCATCGAGCTCAGGTTCGGCCTCGTGGACGGTCACCCGCGCACGCTCGAGGAGGTCGGGCGCGAGTTCGGCGTCACGCGCGAGCGCATCCGCCAGATCGAGAGCAAGACGCTGGCGAAGCTCCGCCATCCCTCGCGCTCGAGCAAGCTCAAGGACTACATCGAGAACTAGCGTCTCGGGCATAGATGCATCTTGAGGCGGGATCCTTCGGGGTCCCGCCTCTTTTGCGCAGCGCGGTGAGAGAGCGTGGGAGCGCTGAGGCGCGACCCGCCCTGCCGGTCCGTGCTCTCCGAACCTATCGATGGCTGTGCATCGGTCTTATGTCATGGGATTGCAACTCGATAAGGAATTGCATAAATCTATAATTACCGTCGTAAGAAAAATGCAGTATTAGGCAAGAAAATGTAGATAGCATACGATAGTAATATGAGAATGCAGAAACCGTACGATACAAAATTCTGAAATGCAGATTACGTACGATAGTCATCCAAAGAATGCATATATCATTCGATAGAGAATTCCTATAAAGCAGAATCCGTACGATAGCCCTGATACAAGCACAGCAGGGGAGGAGCGACAACGAAAAACCCTCGTCAGGGGGACTGGCGAGGGTTCTTTGAAACGATGGCTCCCCGGGTAGGACTCGAACCTACAACAGCGCGGTTAACAGCCGCGTGCTCTACCATTGAGCTACCGAGGAATGTGGCTGCTCTCAAGCAACAGAACCTAGTATACAAAAGTCGTGGCGAATGGCAAGACACAAAATGAAAAAAGTCGGGCGATAGGTTCGCTCCTTGATTATCAACTTTATCCGAACACCTCCCACATTCATCCGCACATGTGCGGATGAATGTGGGAACCCGATACCCTGAGGGCCGGATCGGCCGGCCCCGGGAGATCGGAGGACGGCATGTCCGGA
>NZ_LR597520.1 GCF_902150035.1 Enorma burkinafasonensis | reverse complement strand
TCCGGACATGCCGTCCTCCGATCTCCCGGGGCCGGCCGATCCGGCCCTCAGGGTATCGGGTTCCCACATTCATCCGCACATGTGCGGATGAATGTGGGAGGTGTTCGGATAAAGTTGATAATCAAGGGTTTTCCGCTTTTGGCGACCCTTTGGTGATTTAGGCGTTGACAGCCCGCGAGAGCTTGCTAGAATGTATCTCTGCTTGGGGACGTAGCTCAGCTGGGAGAGCGCTGCCGTCGCATGGCAGAGGCCGAGGGTTCGATTCCCTTCGTCTCCACCACAAGCAACTTGGCGAACCCGCAGGTCCGTACCTGCGGGTTCTTTTTTTCTGCCGATAAGGCCCCTTCGTCCCGGCGTGCCCGTACCGCATCGCAGAGCCGGATTGGGCCTTGGAGGGACGCGAATTCCCCTGTGGTTGCACGTTCGTTGCGGTATTCGGTGTGAGTTTTCCGCCTTGCCGGTGAAACCCGTCAGGCGCATTTCTAAAAGCGCAGGTAATGGCGTTGCGGTTGAGAAGGCAAACCCTCTGATTCCAAACTTCACACCGAATACCGCAACGAGTTTCGCTCGCCGCGGCGATTCCGCATCGAATGGTCGGTCGGGGGCAAGGTCTGCGGCCCGCTGTCGTGGCGGCGCGCTTCCCGCTTGCGCAACGCGGGTAAACTGTTCTGACAAAATGGTCAAACTGTCAAAATCCGTGCGCGATAGACCCTGTGCGGTGTGATAATACCCCCGTACCGTTCCGACGCGATGCCCCCGCATCCGTCCCCGTAAAAGATGGGAGCCCCATGAGCGCATACGTACTCACGTGCGAATCGACCGCCGACCGCCCCCGCTCGTTTTTCGACGACCGCGACATCAAGGTCGTCTATTTCCACTACGAGCTCGACGGCGTGATGCACGAGGACGATCTCTACCAGTCCATTTCGCCCGAGCGCTTCTTCGCCGATATCAAGGCGGGCGCGATGCCCAAGACGTCGCAGGTGAGCGTCGGCGAGTACACCGAGTTCTGGGAGCCCGAGCTCAAGGCGGGCAGGGACATCCTCCACGTGACCCTCTCCTCGGGCATCTCGGGCTCGTACGGCTCGGCGACCATCGCCGCCCGCGACCTCGCCGAGCGCTATCCCGACCGCACCATCCGCGTCATCGACTCGCTCGCCGCGTCCGCCGGGTACGGCCTGCTCATGGAGTACCTGGCCGACCTGCGCGACGAGGGCAAGTCGCTCGAGGAGGTCGCCGCGTGGGCTGGGGAGCACAAGCTCAACGTCCACCACTGGTTCTTCTCGACCGACCTCACGAGCTTCAAGCGCGGCGGCCGCATCTCCGCCACGAGCGCGCTTCTGGGCACCGCCCTCAAGATCTGCCCGCTCATGAACGTCGACTACCAGGGCAAGCTCATCCCGCGCGAGAAGATCCGCACCAAGAAGAAGGCCATGGCCGAGATGGTCAAGACCATGATGGCCCACGTCGACGGCGGGTCGTCCTACACCGGGAAGTGCTGCTTCTCGCAGTCGGCGTGCCGCGAGGACGCCGAGGCGGTCGCCGAGCTCATCGTGCAGGAGATCCCGCAGCTCGCCGGCAAGATCACCATCAACGACATCGGCACGGTGATCGGCTCGCACACGGGCCCCGGCACGGTCGCGCTCTTCTTCATGGGCGACAAGCGCGTCGACTAGCGCTCCCGGTCGCCCGCCTCGCCGAAGCGCTCGTAGCAGACCATCTCGTCGAGGGGGATCGACGCCTCGTGCATCGGGCTCGGGGCGCTCTCGTCGCTCGGGTAGCCGATCGGCATGACCGAGACGATCCTGTGCGTGCGCGGGATGTCGAACTGGCGGCGCAGCTCGGGCGGGTCGATGAGCCCCACCCAGCAGCTGTGGATGCCGAGTTCCTGCGCTTGGAGCATCATGTGGGTCGCCGCGATCGAGGTGTCGACGATGCCGAAGTCCATGACGTCGGGGCTGCGCGAGGCGAGGGTCATGTCGTAGGTGAGGACGAGCACCGTCGGCGCGCCGAAGCGGCATTTGGTGCAGCGGTCCATCTTGGCGAGGCCGCCCGCGCTCTCGACGACGAGGATGCGCTGCGGCTGGAGGTTGCGCGCGGTGGGCGCGACGCGCGCCGCCTCGAGGATGGCCGCGAGCTTCTCGCGCTCGATGGGGCGCGCGGAGAACCTGCGCTCGGAGTAGCGTTCGGTCGCGAGGTCGAGAAATGCCATGATGCCCCCTGTTCTTTTCGTTACCCGTCTCGGGCGTCCGCCCGTTCTGGTAAGCTTGCTAGACTACAGTGTACTTCTCCGGGGCCGGGCGCGCGGCGCTCGCGGGCCCCGTTTCCTAGGCGGTGGAGCTATGGGTTTTTGGGACATCATCGAGCCGGTCGGCATGATTGTGGGCGTGATCGTCGCGGTCGCGGCGGTCTACTTCATCGTCACCGCCATCAAGGGCAAGGTCCAGGAGCGCCGCGAGCGCGCAGGCGGCCCGGGTGGCGGCAGCCATATGAGGCGCTAGCTAACGAAGCGCCCCCTTCTTGCGAATCAAGGCCAGGTAGAACCCCTCGAAGAGCTGCGTCGGGCAGACCGTGACGGTACCCGGTAGCGTCGCGGGCAGGGCGGGTATCGTGCCGTCACGCACGGCCCCGATCACGCGCTCGGCGCTCTCGGCGAAGGCGAAGCGCTCGCGGTCGCCTTCCGCTTCCGCCTCGGGGGCGGGGGAGAGGGGCACGAGCTCGCAGTCGCGATGGCGCGCGAGGGCCGCGGCCACCTGGTCGCCGTTCTCGGCGGGAAGTATCGAGCAGGTCGAGTAGACGAGGGTCCCGCCCGGTTTGAGCACCGTGAGCGCGCGGTCGAGCAGCGCCCGCTGGGAGCGGGTCACCTTGGCGAGCAGGGCGTCCGTCATGCGCCCGTGCGCGCGCCCGTCGCCTGCGCGGAAGGTTCCCGTGCCTGTGCACGGCGCGTCGATGAGGATGCGGTCGAACGAGAAGAACTCGTCCAGGCGCCGCGCGTCGCAGCGCATGACGTTGACGTTGCGCACGCCGAGCTTCTCCAGGTTGTAGGCGAGCTTCTCCGCGCGCGGGGCATGGAGCTCGCAGGCGGTGAGGTGCGCGCGGTCGCCGGTGAGGGCGGCGAGCTCGGAGGTCTTGCCGCCGGGCGCGGCGCACATGTCGAGCACGTCCTCGCCTGCCGCGGGGGCGAGCAGGAGCGGCGGGAGCATCGAGGAGAGACTCTGCAGGTAGATGTCACCGGCGGCATAGATGCCGAGGTCCCAGACCGCCCGCTCGCGCACCGTGGCGTCCAGCACGAAGGCGTCCGGGTACCAGGGGACGCGCGTGAAGCCGATGCCCTGTGCCCCGAGCGCCTCGGCGACGGCGTCGGCGCCGGTCGCGAGCGCGTTCGCGCGCAGGGTGACCGGCCGGCCGGCGGCCTCTGCGAACCCCGCGCGCACGCGGCGCGTCCCGTCGGCGCCGAGGGCCTCGAGATACCGGTCGATCAGAGGGGGATAGGTCGGGTTCTCCTGCGTCATCGTCGTTCCTTTCGAAGGGGTGCGCGGCCCGCTCGCGGGCCGTCTAGAACACGACGCCGAGCACGATGAGCGCCACGCCGAGCGCCATCACCGCGAGGTCGGCGGCGGCGAGCGGGTAGCGCTTGAAGGCAGACGAGCGCGTGCGCAGGTAGAAACCGCGCTGCTCGGCCGCGAGCGCCGTCGCGTCGGTCTTGCTCACGCTCGAGATGAGCAGGGGCACGCAGAGCGGCAGCATGAGCTTGAGCTTCTTCACGGGGTGCGGTGTGTCGTACTCCACGCCGCGTGCCGTCTGCGCCTCCATGATCGCGTTCATCTCCTGGCTGAAGACCGGCACGAAGCGCAGGGCCGTCGTGAACGTGAAGGCGTACTTGTACGGGATGTGCAGCACCTCGACGCAGGCGTTCGCGAGGTCGTTGAGCTTGGTCACCGAGAGCATGAGCACGAGGGGCAGCGCGATGCCGAGGAGCCTGAGCGCCATCTTGGACGCGCTCACGAGTCCCTCGTCGGTGATGAAGCCGAGCACCGGCGCGCCCGTGCGCACCAGCAGCGATTGCAGCACGAACATGATCGCCGCGAGGGGTACGAGCAGCTTGAGCAGCGACACGAGGCGCGGAACCGTGCGCGTGTAGGCGGCGAGCGCGAAGGTGAGCGCGAGCAGACCTATGAGCAGCGGGTAGGTGTTCGCCAGGAAGGTCGTGGCGATGATCGCCGCGGCTATGGCGAGCTTGGTGACCGGGTTCAGCCGGTGCAGCAGCGTGGTGCCCGGCACGTAGTCGATGACGTTAACCACGGCAGATCAACTCCTTGGTGAGCGCGACGACATCCGAGACCTCGTGCACGCCCTCGAACGCCGGCGATATCCTGCGGGCGAGCTCGTGCGAGAGCTCGATGACCTGCGGGGGCTCCATCGATGCCCGGGCCATCAGGTCCTCGCGCGAGAACAGCTCGTGCGTGCCGCCCCGGGCGAGGATCTCGCCGTCGGCCATGACCACGAGGCGCTCGGCGAAATCGGAGACGACCTCCATGTCGTGGCAGACCATGATGACGGCGGAACCGCCCTCGGCCATCTCGCGCACGGTCTCCATCACGGTCATGCACTCGCGGTAATCGAGGCCGCTCGTGGGCTCGTCCAGGATGATGACATCGGGCTCGAGCACCACCACCGAGGCCAGCGCGACCATCTGGCGCTGCCCGCGCGAGAGGGAGAACGGCGCCTTGTCGACGCTCAGGCCGAAGCGCTCCGCGGCGGCGCGGGCCCGGCGCTGCGCCTCGTCGGTGGGGACGCCGGCGAGCTCGAGCCCGAAGGCGACCTCCTCGAGAACGGTGTTCTTGCAGATCTGGCGATCGGGGTTCTGGAAGAGCGTCGCGGCATGGCGCGCGATCTGGCTGGTGCGGACCTCGCGCGTGTCGAGGCCGGCTACGCGCACGCTGCCCACCGAGGGCTTGAGCAGCCCGGTGATGAGCTTGGTGAGGGTCGTCTTGCCGGCTCCGTTCTGGCCGACCACGCCCACGAGCTCGCCGGGATAGACGCGCATGGCGAGGTCGCGTACCGAGGCCCCGCCGGAGGGGTAGGAGAACATCGCGCCGTCGAGCGCCACCACGGGCTCGGCGCCCGCCGCCTTGGGGCGGGACGGCCGGTGCGGGGACGCGGAGCGCCCGCGCGTGTTCGGGTCGTTGTCCTCGGGCTTCTGCCAATCGGCGCTCGCGTCGCACCGCTCGTCGGCGCTCTCGTAGATCCGTTCGATGAGCTCCGCCGCCTGGGCGACGTTCAGGCAGGGCTCGCCGGGCTCGATGATGCCGTCGCGCGCGAGGCTGTTGGAGATGCGCGCGACGCGCGGGCTGTCGACGCCGATGCGCTTGAGCTCCGCGCCATGGGCGAAGACCTCGTGCGGGGTGCCCATGAGCGCGATGCGGCCATGGTCCATGACGGCGATGCGCCGGCAGTACTCAGAGAGGAGCGCGACCTTCTGCTCGACCACGATCACCGTCACGCCCAGGTCGCGGTTGATGGCGCGCAGGGTGTCGAAGACCACGGTCGAGCTCGCCGGGTCGAGGGCCGCCGTGGGCTCGTCCAGCACGAGCACGCGCGGCCGGAGCGCGAGGATGGCGGCGATGGCGACCTTCTGCTTCTGCCCGCCGGAAAGCGTCGCGATCTCGCGGTCGCGCAGGTCGGTGATGCCGACGGTCTCCATCGTGAGGCGCAGGCGCTCCTCGATGGCCTCATGGGGCACGCCGAAGTTCTCGAGGCCGAACAGCAGCTCGTCCTCCACGACCGAGGCGACCATCTGCGTGTCGATGTCCTGGAGCACGCTGCCCACGATCCGCGAGATATCAGTGAGGGTCACGGTGCAGGTGTCCTGCCCGTCGACGAGGGCCGTCCCGAAGAAGGCGCCTCCGAAATGATGCGGGATCGCCCCCGAGAGGACGGCGGCGAGGGTGGACTTTCCGGCTCCCGAGGGGCCGATGATGCCGAGGAACTCGCCCTCCTCGACGGAGAGGGTGATATGGTCGAGCGCCCGCGGGGCGTCCGCGCTCCCATAGGAGAACGAGACGTCATCGAGCGCTATGATCGCGGAGTCTGATGCCATGGCCTATCCTGTCGTGTTCAAGCATGGTGCCGCGCGGCTGCGCGGCACCATGGTAGCGGTCTTGGGGCCGGCGTGCCACTAGTCGGCGAGCTTCAGCGCCGCCTTGATGGGCAGGTAGAGGGCGCTCACCAGCACGGCGTTGAACACGGCGGTCGCGAGCACGACGGGGAGCATGGCGACGACGAGCTGCTCGGCGCCGCCCACCATGGCGATCTTGATGAGCATGAAGATGATGCCCGAGACGGCCGTGGTCACGAACGTGCCGATGAGCGGGACGACCTTCTTGGCGCCGCCGCGCATGCCCGCCTGCACGATGAGGGCCATGAGCATCGCCGCGATGCCCTCGGCGGCGAAGTCGATGAACGGGGAGGTCGTGGTGATCTGGATCACCGCGGCGCTGATGAGGCCGATGATGAGCGCCTGGCCCACGTTGGGACGGATGGCCAGGATGGTGAGGCAGAACGCCGAGATGATGAACTCGGGCGCGATGGCGCCGCCCGTGGCGGCGGAGATGGCGCGGCCGACGGTGAAGTTCAGGATGAAGCCGGCGGCGAGCAGGATGGCGAGCAGGACGAGGCCGCGGATGTCGAGCGTTCCGCGATCGATGGTGGAGACGGTGCGGGGCTGGGTGGTGGTGTTCTCGGACATGATGGATGCCTTTCTTCGCGTGCGCCGTTGTATGGCGCGTTCGGTGGTTCAGTCGCGGGCTGCTGGGACGGGAGGCGCGTGATGCGCGTCGGTGCGGTCTGGGCAAAGAAAAAGGCCCCCGGTCAGACCGGAGGCCGTATCATGCGCAAACCTAAGGGTAGGCGTGAGTGGCTACCGTCGACCGACCGTATTCGCATCACGCCACCACCAGTTGTTGAGGGAAGTGCTGGACACGTACATCATCCTGGTGGCTCCTTTCGGTCGATCGAGGGGCGGGCCATGCCGCCTGCCGTTGTGCTTGAGGGCACTATAGCATAGCGAAGTGCCCCGTGCGCTCCGCGCCGCGAAGATTGCCGTTATGTTTCGGCGGGGCTGACGTGGGGTCCGCGCCGGCCCGTTCGGGCATCCCGGGTTCTGAAGGTTATCCGACGGCAGCAACTCGTACAAAAGATCAGCGAATGGTCGCCTGCGCCCATCCGAGTGGAAAATGAATAAACTTCAGCGCGTGGAATCTCAAGTGCGTTTATCAGGTATGCCTCTGAACTGCTGTTTTATTTCGAGGTCATGCTTTGATTGCAATTCGGATGGATTTTGAATCCGACATTTTGTTCATTTTCTCGTTGAATGGTCTCGGCGCGTTCACCGATGGGCCTATGTGGACCGTGCGGTTCGGAAGTGCTTGCTGATGATGTCTCAGATGAGATAGCTGATCGACATCGCATGCTTCGAATAGCAGGTGACATAACTATTAATAGAGGGGGGTGCATTTGATATAAGTAAAGATTTGGCTATGATATTTCGTCGATGGTGCTCTCAGGTTCTTCGCGCATCGAAGATCCCCTATAAAGATA
Source organism: Enorma burkinafasonensis (assembly GCF_902150035.1). Lineage (GTDB taxonomy): Bacteria > Actinomycetota > Coriobacteriia > Coriobacteriales > Coriobacteriaceae > Enorma > Enorma burkinafasonensis. The sequence goes on along the minus strand of NZ_LR597520.1, from coordinate 18,104 downwards.
AATCGAGGCCCGGTGACTTGAATCAGAGGTCATTCCCGGGCCCATCAACATGCTTATTACCCACCTCCGCGCATAATAACAAGAGGTCTGCCGGGTTGCCGCCGCACCGTCAACCATCGGGCCCGCCTCTATGGCTCGGGCGGCAGATCGCCGGGCTTGACGCCGAGCGCGTCGGCTACCTTGCGTATGGTGAGGGGCGAGGGGGCGCGCCTTGCATGTGCGAGTGGGCTGATGCGTAAGTGCGACGGTCCCATCTTGCGGGCGAGTTCGCGCAGCGTCCCTCGCAGCTCGTTCTCTTGGCTCCATCACCAGGCCGTTCATCGCAATGCGACCGTCCCCCTCTACACCCCTGTGCTACCATCGAGCCATAGACGTCGAAAGGAGCGCGCGATGTTCTGCCCCACCTGCGGAAAGCCCATCCCTGACGATGTTTCGTTCTGTCCCCAGTGCGGTGCCGCCGTGCGACGGGCCGAGTCGGCGCCGAACCAGGCGGCGGACGGGCCGAACGCGCCGGGCGCACCGAGTGCCACGCCCGACGCTGCGGCATCCCATCAGGCCGTCCCCACGCCGGGCGTCCCGGTCCCGCCGCCCCGCCGCGGGATCCCCAAGGCGGCGGTGATCGGTATCGCCGCGGTCGCGCTCGTCGCCATCGTGGCCGCGGTCGCCGCGTTCGCGCTGCCCGGGCTCTTCGGCCCACGCGACTTCGTGGGCACGATATCTGTCTCCGCTCCCGGCGAGCGGGGCGCCATAGAGTGCACGGTGAACGATGACGGCACGGCGGAGATCCTGCTCAGCGACGTCTACAGCGGCATGTCCTACGGCTCGATGACCGACATGTCCATCGTCGGCTCGCTCGAGCGGGTCGGCGACCGGTCGGGGACGGGCGAGTACACCTTCTCGGCTGAAACCGTCGAGGCCGGGGGCGTGACCGTCGATCTGTCCTCGCTCTCCTCGATGTACGCGGGCCTGCTCGATGCCGAGCAGGCCGACCAGCTCGAGCGCATGCTCGATAGCCTTGAGGTCACGGTGCTCATCCCCGAAGGGGCCGCAACGGGCGAGCTCGCGGGGACATGGGGCGTCGACTTCACCGATTGCATGCGGTCGATCGCGCGTGTGTCCGGGCAGAGCCTGCCGGAGTCATCCTACGAGGCGACGGTCACGGTCGATGGCGATGGGACCTATCAGATCGATGCGACCTGGGTCGACGCGGAGGACGCGTCGGGCCACACCGCCAGCGGTACGTGGCAGGATGACGGTGCCGGTTCGTATTCGGTTGATGTCCAGGGCCAGGAGCTCCTGATCGAGATCGAGGCAGCCTAGCGGGAACCGCGCCCCGCGGGGCGCGGAGCGGCGAGGATCCGGGCGCAAGCGACCCGGGGTTCACGGGTGCGCGACAGCGGCCCCGCTCAGTCGGCCGTGAGGTTCGAGAAGTCGTCGATGATGAGCTTCAGGCACTTGGGCTGCACGCGCGCGCCGAAGATCCCGGTGTTGTTGGGGATGACCTCGCCGTCGAACTGCATGCCGAGCGACGGCGTGCAGGTGATCTTGGCCTCCTTGGCCTGGAAGGTCTTGATCTGCGGGCGGCCGAGCCCCTTGCCGGCGGGGTCGATGATCGCCGCGGTGACGGTGGGGAGCAGGCCCACGAGCGTGGTGGGCTCGATGACCGCGATGTCGATCATGCCGTCGTCCATGCGGCAGTCGGGGAAGAGGTTGATCTCGTTTTGGATCTGGGCGGTGTTGCCCACCATGCAGCTGATGCCGTCGAGCTCGTCGACCTGCCCGTCGTGCTCGATGGTGAAGTGCGAGACCTGCGGCTTGGGCGTGGCGAGTGCCGAGAGCACGTAGGCGATCTCGCCGATCTCGTTCTTCTGCGGGGCGGCCTTCTGCATGATGGTCGCATCGAAGCCCGAGCCCGCGATGTTGATGAAGCCGTGGCGGCGGGTGGCGCCCGTCTCGTCGATCCAGAAGAGCTCGCCCATGTCGACCGTCGCGGTGCGCCCCGCGCGGCAGGTCGCCGCGAGCGCCGCGGCGTCCGGCGCGTTGCCGATGTTCGAGAAGTAGAGGTTCGCCGTGCCCGAGGGGAACACCAGGATGGGCACGTCGCAGTCGCGCAGGCGGTCGAGCACGTTCGCCACCGTGCCGTCGCCGCCGCTCACCACCACGCGGTCGAACGCCTTGACGTCGACGACCGCGTCCTCGGGCTCCATGCCCGCGCCGATGCAGCGCATCACGATCTCGTCCCCGCTCGCGGCGAGCGCATGCACGAACGTGAAGATCTCATCTGAATGCGGGCCCGAGGCGAGGTTGTGGATGATGAGGCAGCGCATGTCTTGGTTTCCGTTCTAGCCGAAGGCGAGTATAGTTACGTAGACATTCCGTTATCCTACCCCGGGCGGTCCGGGTTCCATCGAGACAACGGGGGAGTATGTATATTTCCACAGATGCCGAACTTGCGGAATTCTGCACGCGGGTAGCGGCCTTCGATGCGATCGCCGTCGATACCGAATTCCTGCGGGAACGCACGTACCACCCTCGGCTCTGCCTCGTCCAGGTGGCGACCCCCGACGAGTGCGCGGTCATCGACCCGCTCGCGGTGAAGGACGCCTCACCGCTCGCGGCGCTCATGTGCGATCCCGGGACGGTCAAGGTCTTCCACGCCTGCTCGCAGGACATGGAGGTCCTGCTCCAGGCGCTCGGCACCCTGCCCGCGCCCATCTTCGACACGCAGGTGGCCGCCACCTTTCTGGGCGAGCGCCTGCAGGTGTCCTACAACGGGCTGGTCCAGACGTTCTGCGGCGTGAATCTCCCCAAAAGCGAGTCGCTCACCGACTGGTCGCGCCGCCCGCTCACCCCGCAGCAGATCGAGTACGCCCTCGACGACGTGCGCTACCTCATCCGCGCCTACGCCGTGATGCGCGAGCGGCTCGAGGGGCTCGGCAGGCTCTCCTGGGTGATCGACGAGCTCAAGCCGCTCGGTGAGCGCTCGCATTACGAGGTCGACAAGCGCGAGGTCTACAAGCGCGTGAAGCGCGTGACCTCCTGCACGCGGCGCCAGCTCGCCATCGCGCGCGAGCTCGCGGCATGGCGCGAGGGCCGCGCGGAGCGGCACAACATCCCGCGCAAGTGGGTCATGTCCGACGAGGTCCTGCTCGCCCTCACCAAGCGCGCCCCGCGCGACGTGAGCGACTTCCGGAGCATCCGCGGCACCGAGCAGCTGTCCGAGAACGACGTCGCCGCGGCGCTCGTGGCCATCGGGCGCGGCGTCCGCTGCCCGGCAGACAAGCTGCCGCCGGCGAACCATCCGCGCAAGGCGCCCTCGAGCGACATGGAGAGCGTGACCGACCTCATGTACGCGCTCGTGCGCCTCGTCGCCGAGTCGTCCGGTGTGGCGACGGCCATGATCGCCTCGCGCGACGACCTGGCCGACTACATCGAGCACCCGGAGCGCAGCCGCCTGCGCGAGGGCTGGCGCTTCGAGCTTATGGGAAGCCGCCTGGACGACCTGCTCTCGGGCAACATGGGCCTCACCGTGAAGGACGGCCGCGTGGAGGTGCTCTAGGGGAGCGCGGGGCACCCCGTCTGTGTCCGGGCGGTTTGCTAGACTCGTGGCAGATGGGATCTCGAGGAAAGACGGGCTTATGAGCGCATGGAACCTGACCGGCACGACACGCGACGCGGCAGCCGCGCGCACCCGCGCGACGGGCGGCACCCAAGACGAGCTGCCCTGGGAGCGCGCGATGCGGGAATCGGCCGATGACGCCGAGCGCGACGGCGACGGGGCGCTCTCGGTCTCGCAGGCGGTCGCCCTCGCCGCGGGAGCGCTCGATGCGCTGCCCACGCTCACGGTGCTGGGCGAGGTGACGGGCTTCCGCGGCCCCAACGCGCGCAGCGGCCACTGCTACTTCCAGATCAAGGACGACTCGTGCGCCGTTGACTGCATCATCTGGCGCGGGGTCTACGGCAAGCGCGCCTTCGACCTGCGCGACGGCATGCAGCTGCAGCTCACGGGCAACTTCAACCTCTACAAGGCGACGGGCCGCATGAGCTTTGTGGCCAAGTCGTTCTCGCTCGCGGGCGAGGGGCTGCTCCGCCAGCAGGTGGCGGCCCTTGCCGAGAAGCTCCGCCGCGAGGGGCTGATGGACGCCGCGCGCAAGCGGCCGATCCCGGCGTTCTGCACGCGCGTCGCGGTCGTCACCTCGCTCTCGGGCGCCGTGATCGACGACGTGAAGCGCACGCTCCGCCGCCGCAACCCGCTCGTGGAGCTCATCTGCGTGGGCTCCAAGGTCCAGGGCGACGGCGCGCCCGATGAGCTCATCGAGGCGCTCACCCGCGCGGCCGCCATCGAGCCGGCGCCCGACTGCATCCTGCTCGTGCGCGGCGGCGGCTCCTTCGAGGACCTCATGACCTTCAACGACGAGCGCCTGGCGCGCGCCGTGGCAGCCTGCCCCGTGCCGGTGGTGACCGGCATCGGGCACGAGCCCGACAACTCGATCTGCGACATGGTGGGCGACCGGCGCTGCTCGACCCCGACGGCCGCCGCCGAGTCCGTGGCGCCCGCGATCGGCGACCTCGCCGACCTGCTCGCCGCGCGCGAGCAGCGGCTCGCGGCGTCGACCTCGCAGGCCGTGCGCGGTGCGGGCGCCCGCCTGGATGCCTGGGCGCAGCGCATGGCCTCGACGATGTCCGCGCGCCTGGGGCGCCTTTCGCTCGAGCTCGAGGCCGCCGCGGCGCGCCCCTGCCTGTCGAGCCCCCGCGCCATCATCGAGGGCCGGCGCATGGAGCTCGCCCAGACCGCGGAGCGCCTGGCAGCGAGCACCGCTTCGCTCGATGCGCGCCGTCATGCGATCGACCTCGCACGCGAGCGCCTGGCGCACGGCGGGGCGGCCATCACGGCCTCCCGCGGCGCCGCCCTCGCCGCGCAGGCCGTCGCCCTCGACGCGCTCTCGCCGCTCAAGGTGCTCTCGCGCGGCTACGCCATCGCCTATGGCCCGGCGGGTGTGGCCACGAGCACGGCGGATGTCACCCCCGGGGACGAGATCCGCGTGCGCCTGGCGGACGGCGACGTGCTCGGGACGGTGAGCAGGGTGCTGCCGGGCGCGGACGCATGACGCCGCGGCGCGCCTGAGCACGGGCGTTGAGGGCGCCGCGCCGCAGCCGCCCCGTGGCGGCCGCGAGCGGCAAGGATGTAGGTAAACCGGCGAAGAGCCGATAGTGGAAAGGTAGCGACATGGCAGAGCACAAAGCGGTAGAGGAGCTCACGTACAAGGAGGCTTCGCAGGAGCTCGAGCGCATCATCCGCGCGCTGGAGTCGGGCGAGATGGAGCTCGAGGAGTCGCTCGAGAGCTACACGCGCGGCGTGGAGCTGCTCAAGAGCCTGCGGGCGCGCCTCGCCGACGCGGAGCAGAAGGTGAGCGTGCTCATCAAGGACGCGGACGGCAGCGATGTCCTCGAGCCCGCCGAGGCGGCCGATACGGCAGACGACCTCAAGTTCTAGGCCCACCCACCCGTCGCGGGCGCACCCGTGGCGCAGGTCCTATCAGGCCCGGGGCGGCTTTCGCCTCTGGTAAGCTAATCGAGGAAGCGTTTCGAGCGGGGCCGGCGCGGCTCCGCGGAAAGGGGCATGCCATGTCCGACTGCATCTTCTGCAAGATCGCGAGCCACGAGATCCCCTCGACCGTCGTCTACGAGGACGATACGGTCATCGCCTTCGACGACCTCTCGCCGCAGGCTCCCGTGCACACGCTCGTCATCCCCAAGGAGCACTACGAGAACATCATCGACGGGGTGCCGGCCGACGTGCTCGCCGCCATGGTGCACGCGGTGGGGGAGGTCGCGAAGGCCAAGGGGCTCGATGACGGCTTCCGCGTGATCACCAACAAGGGCGCGAACGCCGGCCAGACCGTCATGCACTTCCACATGCACGTGCTCGGCGGCAAGGACCTCGGCGAAGGTCTCGTGTAACACGATGCGCCCCGCGGGCGCGCCCGCGCGGTCCCGCGCACCGATTCGCGGTATGATAACCATGTTGGTCAAATGGTTCGCGGCACAGCCGCCCAAGCAAAGGGAGTTCCATGAACGTTCTGGTCATCAACGCGGGAAGCTCGTCGCTTAAGTACCAGCTCCTCGATACCAAGACCCGCGAGGTCTTCGCCAAGGGCAACGCCGAGCGCATCGGAATCGAGGGCTCGTTCATCGGCCATGAGGAGTACGGCAAGAAGGACAAGCTCGAGGTCGAGCTGCCCGACCACCGCACGGCCATCAAGCACATCTTCGACATCCTCGAGGCCGTCGCCGAGAAGCCCGAGGGCATCGGCCACCGCGTGGTGCAGGGCGGTTGGTACTTCCCCGAGTCCGCGGTCGTGACCGACGAGACGCTCGGCTGGGTGCGCGAGGTCGCGCCGCTCGCGCCCCTGCACAACTACGCCGAGGCCGACGTCATCGAGATCTGCCGCGAGATGTTCCCCGAGCTCGGCAACGTCATCGTGCCCGACACGGCGTTCCACTACAACATGCCCGAGCAGGCGTGGCGCTACGCCATCCCGCGCGACGTCGTCGACAAGTACCACGTGCGCAAGTACGGCGCCCACGGCACGAGCCACCGCTACATCTGGCGCACGGTCAACGAGTTCATGGGCGGCAAGACCCACAAGCTCGTGAGCTGCCACCTCGGCTCCGGCGCGAGCCTCTGCGCCATCGAGGACGGCAAGTGCAAGGACACCACCATGGGCCTCACCCCGCTCGACGGCCTCATCATGGGCACGCGCTGCGGCACCGTCGACCCGGCCACGGTGTTCTATCTCAACCGCGTTGCGGGCATGAGCATCGATGACATCGACACCATGATGAACAAGAAGTCCGGTCTGCTCGCCGTCTCCGGCGTGTCGAGCGACTCGCGCGACATCGAGGAGGGCATGAACAACGGCGACGCCAACTGCAAGATGGCGATGGAGATGTTCTACTACCGCACCTCGCAGCTGTTCGCCGAGATGGCCGCCTCCATGGAGGGCGTCGACACCATGGCCTACACCGCCGGTATCGGCGAGAATTCCGTGACCATACGCGCCGGCGTGGCCAAGCGCCTCGAGTGGATGGGCGTGAAGATCGACCCCGAGCTCAACAAGATCCGCTCCGACGACCCGCGCGTCATCTCCACGCCGGACTCCGCGATCACCGTCCTCGTGGTACCCACCAACGAGGAGCTCATGATCGCCCTCGACGTCGAGGAGCTGCTCGGCTAGATGGGATTCGGCGCGCGTCGCCGGCTCCGCAGATGAGCCCCGGGCCCCGCGGCACCCGCCGCGGGGCCTTCTCCTATCGAAAGGATGGGTCGATGACCGCTCGCTTGCTTTCTGAAGAGACGCTCGCCGCGTGCGCGCTCTGCCCGCGGGCCTGCGGGGCCGCGCGCGCCGCGGGTGCACGGGGCGCATGCGGGGCGAGCGACCGCTTGCGTCTCGCCCGCGCTGCGCTGCACTTCTGGGAGGAGCCGCCCATCTCGGGCGAGGCGGGGTCGGGCACGGTGTTCTTCAGCGGCTGCCCGCTCGCCTGCGTCTACTGCCAGAACCACGAGATCTCGACGGGCAACTTCGGCATCGACGTGGCGCCCGAGCGCCTGGTGGAGATCATGCTCGAGCTCGAGGACCAGGGCGCGCTGAACATCAACCTGGTCACGGCGACGCACTACGCCCATCTGCTGCCGCAGGCCATCGGCACGGCGCGCGCAAGGGGGCTTACCGTCCCCATCGTGTACAACACAAGCGGCTACGAGCTCGCGCGCGCGGTGCGCGAGCTGGGCGACCTGGTCGACGTGTGGCTCACGGACTTCAAGTACGCCGATGCCGCGCTGGGGCGCAGCCTCTCGCATGTGCCCGACTACCCTGAGGTCGCGCTCGCGGCGCTGAAGGCGATGGCGGGGGAGGTTCGCCGCCGCGGCGGGGTGGCCTGCGACGAGACGGGCATCATGCGGCAGGGCATCATCGTGCGGCACCTCGTGCTTCCCGGCCATGCTGACGACTCCTGCCGGGTGCTCGACCTGGTGTGGGAGGCGGTCGGCGACGTGCCCATATCCGTCATGAACCAGTACACGCCTAACGCCGCCATGCGCGCTGCCGGCGGCGAGCTCGCGCGTGCCGTCACGGAAGAGGAGTACGAGCGCGTGCTCGATCACGCCGACGACCTCGGGTTCACACAGATGTTCTGGCAGGAGGGCGGCGCAGTGGACGAGAGCTTCACGCCGCCGTTCGACACGACGGGCGTCGTCGAGCGCGCAGACGCGTAGCGCATCGCCGTCAACTGCCGGAATGGCGGTCTCGCACGAGCGGGTTCGCGCGCGCGAACCCGTGCGCGCGCCGTTTTGCGCGGGGCGGTGCAAACTTTTTCAAGTAGTCGGTGGCTTTGCGGACGCGGCGCCAGAAGACCAATGTCCCGCAGGCAAATTACCTGCAATTTTTTAATTAAACAGCTTGCGATACACGGACGTATACGAGAAAGGTACCGACTACTTGAAAAAGTGCCGCGGCGGTGCGCTGCGAAAGATCGCGATAGTGAGAACTAACTCGCGTCGACACCGGTGGCTGTAACGGTTGCGAGATAGCTACCTGCGCATTCTGTCCCAGTTGACCGTTGCCTTCAGGGCTGTTCGCCCGTTAGTTCTCACAATCGTGTAGTTTTGTCCACTCGAAGGCCGCGCGGCGCTGCTCGATGGCCTGGCGCTGCGGTCTGCCGTCGGACCCGGATGGGGTGCGGCAGGCATCTGCGGGGTCCGTTGAACTTTCGACCTCATGCAGGTCGCGGTCGGTGGTACGGGTATACTGTTGCGCAGGTTATCGCGCTCGGCACCGGGCGCCCGAGGGGGAGGTCCCAACCTATGGCAGATGTGGAGACGAGTCCGCTTACCGATGAGGAGCGCGCCGAGCTCGAGGCGCTGAGGGCGGAGAAGGCCCGCCGCGAGCGCGCCGAGCTCGAGGCGCTCAGGGCCGAGAGCGCAGCTGCCGCGGACCCCCGCGAGGCAGCGACGCCGGACGCCCCCGAGCCGTCGCCCGCGCCGAGTGCCGCGAGCGCGGCCCCGGCCCGTCCTGAGGAGCCCGTCGTCGCGGCGGATCCCGCGCAACGCACGTTCGGCCAGCGCATGGTGCTCTCCGACAGCGAGGACGAGGACGGCGTCCCCGCGATGCCGCCGGCGCAGAAGATCATCATCGCGCTCGCGCTCGCCGCGGCGCTCTGCTTCGTCATCTATATGGTTACGAGGTGATGCGGGCGCCGCAGGATCGACGCTCCAACCTCGTATGATGCGGGCGGATGCCCATCCGCCCCAGGAAAGGGGATGTTCCCCATGGCCCTGACCGATACCACCCACCCGACCGACATCGCGCTGCTCACCGACCTCTACGAGCTCACGATGGCCCAGGGGCTCTGGGAGAGCGGCAAGCTCGACGAGGAGGACTGCTTCACCGCGTTCTACCGCGACCACCCCTTCGGGAGCGCCTATGCCGTGATGTGCGGCACCGCCGATCTGCCCGAGCTCGTCGAGAACCTGCGCTTCACGCCCGAGGACATCGCCTACCTCGCCTCGCTCGAGGCCCCTGCGGGCGGCGCCCTGTTCAAGCCGGGCTTCCTCGAGTACCTGCGCGACTTCCGCGCCCGCGTCGACATCGACGCCGTGCCCGAGGGTGAGCTCGTCTTCCCGCGCGAGCCCATGGTGCGCGTCAAGGGCCCGTCGCTCGCCTGCCAGCTGCTCGAGACGGCCCTGCTCAATACGATCGGCTTCCAGACGCTCGTCGCCACCAAGACCGCCCGCGTGGTCCAGGCCGCCAAGGGCCGTCCCGTCGCGGAGTTCGGCCTGCGTCGCGCCCAGGGTCCCGACGGCGGCATGGCCGTCGCCCGCGCGAGCTATGTCGCCGGCTGCGCCTCGACCTCGAACGTGCTCGCCGGCCGCCGCTACGGCATCCCGGTCTTCGGCACGCACGCGCACAGCTGGGTGATGAGCTTCGACTCCGAGCTCGAGGCCTTCCGCGCGTTCGCGCGCACCTCGCCCAAGAACTGCACCCTGCTCATCGACACCTACGACGTGCGCGAGGGCGTGGAGAACGCCGTCACCGTCGCTCGCGAGATGGAGCAGGCGGGCGAGCGCCTCGCGGCGATCCGCATCGACTCCGGTGACCTCGCGAAGCTCTCCACCTACGTGCGCAACCGCCTCGACGAGGCGGGTGTGGGCTACGTTAAGATCTCGGTGTCGAACGACCTCGACGAGTACACCATCCAGTCGCTGCTCGACCAGGGCGCCCCGATCGACTCGTTCGGCGTGGGGACCAAGCTCGCCACGTGCTACGACCAGCCGGCGCTCGGCTGCGTCTACAAGCTCTGCGCGCACCGCGCGCGCGGCGCCGAGAGCTGGACGCCCGTCATGAAGCTCTCCGAGCAGCCCTACAAGCGCACGATCCCCGGCATCCAGCAGGTGCGCCGCTACGTCGACGAGGCGGGCAGCCCCGTCTGCGACATGATCTTGGACGAGGCGTACCTCGAGGGTGCGGGCGCCGAGCGCGGGAGCGTGCTCGTCGCCGTGAACGACGCCGCCCTCGTGACGAGCGTGGCGGGGATGGCCTACCGCGACGTGCTCGTGCCCGTCGTCCGCGACGGCGCGGCCGCATCCGAGCGCGAGCCGCTCGAGACCGCCCGCGCGCGCTGCCGCTCGGCGCTCGATGCGCTCGACCCCGCCTACAAGCGCTTCCTCTACCCGCAGTCGTACGTGGTGGGCATGGAGCGCGGGCTGGCGCGCGTGCGCGACGAGCTCGTGCGCGAGCGCATGGCCAACACCTCGACGCTGCCCTGGAAGACCCCCAAGCGCTAGGCGCGCCCCGCGCTTCCGGAAAGGACCCTGATGACCGAACGCATGAGAACGATGGTCGTGAAGATCGGCTCGTCCACCGTGGTCGAGGCTGGCCGCGGCGCGAACACCGCGTTCATCGCGAGCCTCGCCGCCCAGGCGGCGCGCCTGCGCGAGCTCGGCTGGAACCTCGTCGTGGTGAGCTCGGGCGCCATCGCGTGCGGCGCGCCGGTGGTCGGCTTCGAGCGCAGGCCCAAGGACATGCCGAGCCTGCAGGCCTGCGCGTCGGTGGGGCAGTGCGTGCTCTCCGCCGCCTACGACGAGGCGTTCAAGGCCGAGGGCATCCTGACCTCGCTCGTCCTGCTCACCCGGCACGACACCGCGCGCCGCACGTCCTACCTGCACGCGCGCGACACGCTCATGCGGCTCGTGGAGCTCGGCGTGGTGCCCGTGGTGAACGAGAACGACACGGTCACCGTCGACGAGATCCGCTTCGGCGACAACGACACGCTCGCCGCGCTCGTCTCGTGCCTGGTGTCGGCGGACCTGTGCGTCACGCTCTCGGATATCGACGGCCTCTACACGGCGAACCCCGCGCTCGACCCCACGGCGCGCTTCATCCCGCGCGTCGAGCGCATCGACGCCAAGATCATCGAGTCGGCGGGCGATTCATCCACGTCGGTGGGGACGGGCGGCATGATCACGAAGATCCGCGCGAGCCGCATCCTCATGACGGCGGGCATCCCGAGCGTCATCTGCAGCGGCAGCGACGCCGCGGTCATCTCCCGCCTCGCGGCGGGCGAGGAGGTGGGCACGCGCTTCGAGCCGCCGACGGCGCGCTGCGAGATCGCCCCGCGCAAGCTCTGGATCGCGCTCGGCGACGCGGCGCACGGGCGCGTCACCGTCGACGCCGGCGCGGCGCGGGCCCTCGTCGAGCGCGGCTCGTCGCTGCTCCCGGTGGGCATCACCGCCGTGGAGGGATCCTTCGAGGCGGGCGCGGTGCTCGATGTCTGTGATGCGGACGGCTTCGTGCTGGCGCGCGGCATCTCCGAGGCCGGCTCCGACGAGCTCTCGCTCGCCGCGGGGCGCCGCCAGGACGAGATCGCCGGGAACCACCTGCTCGCCCAGCTCGCGGGCAAGCCGGCCATCCACCGCGACAACATGATCGTGTTCGCATAGCCACGTCCGCGCCGCCCCCCGCCGCGGGCGGGCCGCGCAACCGAGAGGGGAGACCCCATGATCGAGAACATCAACGCCTACGTCGAGGAACTCGCCCGCGCGGCGAAGGCGGCGAGCGCGCCGCTCGGCCGTGCGACCGACTCCGAGCGCGCGGGCGCCGTGCGCGCCATGGCGGCTGCCCTGCGCGCTGCCGCGCCGGAGGTCCTCGCGGCGAACGCCGAGGACATGGACGCCGCCCGCGCCGCCGGCACGAACGAGGGCCTGCTCGACCGGCTGCTGCTCACGCAAGAGCGCATCGAGGGCATGGCCGCGGGCCTCGAGGCGCTCGCCGACCTGCCCGACCCGGTCGGCCGCGTGCTCGAGCACCGCACCATCAGCGAGGGGCTCGACCTCACGCGCGTGAGCGTCCCGCTGGGGCTCGTCGCCATGGTCTACGAGGCGCGCCCCAACGTGACCTCCGATGCCGCGGGCATCTGCATCCGCACCGGCAACGCCTGCATCCTGCGCGGCGGCTCGATCGCCCAGCGCTCCTGCGTGGCGATCGCCTACGCGCTCGCCGACGCGGTGGAGTCCTGCGGCTTCCCGCGCGAGGCGGTCTCCATCATCGAGACGACCGACCGCGCGGCGACCGGCGCCCTCATGGGCCTGCGCGGCATCGTCGACGTGCTCATCCCGCGCGGCGGCGCCGGCCTCATCGCGCGCTGCGTGCGCGAGGCCCAGGTGCCCGTCATCGAGACCGGTACTGGAAACTGCCATATCTACGTGCACGCCTCCGCCGACCTCGCCAAGGCCGTCCCGATCGTGGTGAACGCCAAGACCCAGCGCGTGGGCGTGTGCAACGCGGCCGAGTCCCTGCTCGTGGACGATGCGGTGGCGGAGCGCTTCCTCGAGGAGATGCTCCCTGTGCTCAAGGGCTGCGGCGTGCTGGTGCACGGCGACGAGCGCACCTGCCAGGCGGCGCGCACGCTCGGGCTCGCCGAGGGCGCGGACTTCGTGCCCGCCACCGAGGAGGATTGGGGCCGCGAGTACCTGGCGCTCGAGATCTCGATCAAGGTGGTCGCGGGGCTCGATGAGGCCATCGCGCACATCAACCGCTACGGTACGCACCATTCCGAGGCCATCGTCGCCGAGGACCCTGCCGCCTGCGAGCGGTTCCTCGCCGAGGTGGACGCCGCCGCCGTCTACGCGAACGCAAGCACGCGGTTCACCGACGGCGGGGAGTTCGGCCTGGGTGCCGAGATCGGCATCTCGACGCAGAAGCTGCACGCGCGCGGGCCGTTCGCCGCGGAGGCACTCACCACCTACAAATACGTGGTCCGCGGCACGGGTCAGGTGCGGCCCTAAAGGACGGCGGGCCAGGCCGGCGCCTGCGCGCCGCGGGCGTCTAGACAGGTACGGGCATGCGATCGCATGGCGATGCGCGAGGGGAAGGAGCGCATATGTACGATGTGACGGCTCTGGGCGAGGTGCTCATCGACTTCACCGAGGCGGGTGCCTCTAAAGCCGGCCAGGCGCTTTTCGAGCGCAACCCGGGAGGGGCGCCGGCGAACGTGCTCGTGGCGCTCGAGCGCCTGGGCCATCCCACGGCGTTTCTGGGCAAGGTCGGCGACGACATGCACGGCGCGTTCCTGCGCGCCACGCTCGAGCGCGAGGGCATCGACTGCTCCGGTCTGATCAGCGATCCCGAGGCGTTCACGACGCTCGCCTTCGTCGCGCTCGGCGAGGGCGGGGAGCGTGCGTTCTCGTTCGCGCGCAAACCCGGTGCGGACACCCGTCTTGCGCCCGAGGAGCTCGCCCGCGACGTGATCGAGCGCTCGCGCGTCTTCCATGTGGGGTCGCTCTCGCTCACCGACGAGCCGGCGCGCACGGCAACGCATGAGGCGCTCGCGTGCGCCCGCGCGGCGGGATGCGTGCTCTCCTACGACCCCAACTACCGTGCCAATCTGTGGCCCTCGGTCGAGGTGGCGGTGACCCAGATGCGCTCGATCGTGCCCCAGGTGGACCTCATGAAGCTCTCCGACGAGGAGTGCGCGCTCATCGCCGGCACCCCCGATCCCGAGGAGGCGGCCGCGCGCATCCTCGCCATGGGGCCTAAGGTCGTGGCGGTCACGCTCGGCGCCGCGGGCGCCTACGTGCGCTGCGCCGAGGGCGGCGTCACGGTCGCGGGCTTCCCGTCAGAGGTCACGGACACCACCGGGGCCGGCGACTCGTTCTGGGGAGGCTTCCTCGCCGCGTTCTGCGAGAGCGGGCGCGTGCCCGATGAGGTCACCCTCGAGGACGCGGCGGCGTTCGCGCGCTTCGGCAACGCGGTCGCGGCGCTCTGTGTGCGCGGTCGCGGGGGCATCCCCTCGATGCCGGCGCGCGCAGCGGTCGAGGCGCTTTTGCGCTAGGCGTCCTTGCCGAAGGTGTCGCGGTCGGGGGCGAAGCTCTGCATGGCCTCGATGGTGCGCGCGAAGAGCTCGTCGAGCTCCCAGCCGAGCTTCTCGGCCCCGGAGCGGATGACGTCGCGCGAGACGCCGGCGGCGAAGCGCTTGTCCTTGAACTTCTTCTTGAGCGACTTCACGTTGAAGTCCATGACGCTCTTGCTGGGGCGCATGACCACGGCCGCGCCGATGAGCCCGGTGAGCTCCTCGGTCGCGAAGAGGATCTTCTCCATCTGGTGCTCGGGCGCGGGCAGCGAGGTGTTCCAGTCGCTCGTGTGGCTCTGGATGGCGCGGATGAGCTCGGGCGTGCCGCCCGCCGCCTCGATGTCCTTCGCGGCGTAGACGGTGTGGTTGTCCGGGTCGTCCGCGTGCTCCTCCCAGTCGAGGTCGTGCAGGAGCCCCACGATCCCCCAGAACTCCTCGTTCTCGGGGTCGAACTCGCGGGCGAAGTAGCGCATGGTCTGCTCGACGGTCTCGCCATGCTCGATGTGGAACGGGTCCTTGTTGTGCTCGTTGAGCAGCGCGAACGCCTCGTCGCGCGTGAGGCCTGCAGACAGTTTCTCGCCCATGGGTCTTCCTTTCGACGTGTGGGTTTTCCGCCTCGATTATACGCGCGGCGCGGCGGCACCGGGTCCCGGAGCAGCATCCCGCAGCGACGGAGCCCGGTGTCCCGCGCTCTAGTTCAGGCTCGCCTCGAACGCGGAGAGCGCCGTCTCGAGCCGCTCCTCGATGGCCTCCTCGCTCACGCCGATGGCCACGGCGAGCTCCTCGACGGAGCGGCGGTGCGCCTCCTTGAGGACGCGGGCGTAGTAGGAGCTGGGCTTCTTGGCGCGGCGCTCGGCGTCGCGGATGCGCAGGCGCATGGTCTTGGCGACCTGCACGGTCGCCGGCGCGCCCTCCTTGATGAGCTGCTTGAAGTGGGACTCCTCGAGCGAGCTGTTGCGCTCGGTGAAGGTGTCGCACTCGATATCCGCGTAGTTCTCGATGAGGCGCTCGGCCTCCTCGCGCGAGACCGTGGCGTGCAGGCGGTCTGACTGCGCGAGCGGGTACATCATGCGGGTCCTGGCGTGGCCCTGCTTGCATTCCAGGATGATCATGGGCTGCGGCGCGTCCTCGTCGATGCCGGTCACGGTGCAGACGCCCTGCCCGGGGTGGATTACGTGCTCTCCGATACTGAACATGCTTCCTCCGTCTCTTAGGCTAGTCAACATTTCAAGAATACCACGGTAACGTGGGCTTTTGCCAAAAATCCCTGCAAAAGATGCACATTTGCGCTGCGACGTGCTAAAGTGGTCCCACATGTGCCCGCGTGGAAGGGAGCGCGGGCCGGTGGCAACCTGAAGGAGGAACCCCATGCCCGAGAAGATCGAGGAGCTGGTCCGCGCCGCTCTCGTCGAGGCCCAGCAGGCTGGTGATCTGCCCGCGTTTGAGCTTGAAGATTGTGGCATCGAGCGACCGGCTGACACGACTCACGGCGAGTGGACCTCTACCATGGCCCTGAAGTCGGCCAAGCTCGCCCACCAGGCCCCGCGCGCCATCGCCGACGCGATCGCGAAGCACCTGCCCCAAAGCGACGTCATCGACCACGTCGAGATCGCCGGCCCCGGCTTCATCAACTTCTACCTCTCCGTCGCCGCGAAGAACGCCGTGTTCGCCGAGGCGCGCGAGCAGGGGATGGACTTCGCCCGCTCCAACGTGGGCGGCGGCCTCAAGACCCAGATCGAGTTCGTGTCCGCCAACCCCGTCGGCCCCATGCACGTGGGCCACGGCCGCTGGGCGGCGCTCGGCGACTCCATGGCGCGCGTCATGGAGCATGCCGGCTACGATATCGAGCGCGAGTTCTGGATCAACGACTACGGCAACCAGATGAACACGTTCGGCAACTCGATCTCCAAGCGCTACATGCAGCTCGCCGACATCATGGAGAAGCAGGGCGTGGACATCGACGCCGCGCGCGACTTCCTGGCTCAGGACCGCGACAACTTCGTGCAGGACGAGCTCGACGAGCGCCCGGACAGCCATCCCTACATGGATGAGTTCACGGCCGACCTCGGCAAGGACTCCTACGGCGGCACCTACATCATCGACGAGGCCGCGGCCTTCTGGAAGAGCGACGGCGACAAGTGGGTCGAGGCCGACCCGCAGGAGCGCATGCTCTCCTTCCGCGAGCGCGGCTACCAGAAGATGCTCAAGGACATGAAGGAGACCTGCCACGACGTGCGCTGCGACTTCGACGTGTGGATGAGCGAGCGCACCATGTACCAGAAGGACTGGAGCGGCACCTCGCCGGTGGAGCGCGCCTACAAGAAGCTCGACGACATGGGCTACCTCTACCGCACCGATGACGGCGCGCTGTGGTTCAAGTCGACCGAGTTCGGCGACGACAAGGACCGCGTCATCCAGAAGTCCAACGGCGACTACACCTACTTCTCGAGCGACATCGCCTACCACTGGAACAAGTTCCAGCGCGTCGACCGCGTCCTCGACATCTGGGGCGCCGACCACCACGGCTACATCGCCCGCGTGAAGGCCGTCTGCGACGCGCTCGGCTACCCCGGCCAGTTCGAGGTGCCGCTGGGCCAGTTCGTGAACCTGCTGCGCTCCGGTAAGCCGGTCCGCATGTCCAAGCGCAAGGGCACGATGATCACCTTCCGCGAGCTCATCGACGAGGTCGGCGCCGACGCCACCCGCTACACGCTCGTCTCCCGCTCCTCCAACCAGACGATCGACTTCGACATCGACGCCGTTAAGGAGAAGAGCCAGTCCAACCCCGTGTACTACGTGCAGTACGCGCACGCGCGCATCTGCTCCATCCTGCGCAAGGCCGCCGGCGTCACGCCCGAGCAGGCCGACCTCATGGGCATGGAGAACGTCGCCATCAAGGCCATCTACGGCGACGTTGACTACGCGCTGCTGACCGACCCCACCGAGCTCGCGCTCTCCCGCAAGCTCTCCGAGCTCAAGGACCTCATCGCCGGCTGCGCCCGCGACCGCGCGCCCTTCCGCATCACGCACTACGTCGAGGAGCTCGCCGCCGCATTCCACAGCTTCTACGCCGCCTGCCAGGTGCTGCCGAGCGAGGGCCGTCCCGTCGACCCCGAGCTTGTGCGCGCCCGCCTCGCCGCGTGCGACGCCGTGCGCTCGGTGATCGCGCTGTGCCTGTCGCTCATCGGCGTGTCCGCGCCCACCCAGATGTAGGAGCCTGGCTCGCTAGGTAGCCTTCCAGCTCACGCATGCTGATGCGATGACCCTCGGTCCCCCTTGGGACCGGGGGTCTTCTCGTGTGCCGAGGGGGCGGGGCCTGGGTATCGCGGCCCGGGGTCTCGCCGCCCGCGCGCGTCGCCCGCGGGTTGATTTCCGATCCCAACCGAACACATTGAGCTGACGGCACGCTCCCGCAGTTAACCGAACGCCCCCGAGGTCCTATCCGGGCCCCGGGGGCGGCATTTTCCCAGTTGAAGGAATGGTGGAGATGTGTTTCGATGGGTCCGGTGGCCATGCTCCGCCCGCCGCCCGGCACCTCTTCCCAGACTCAGCCGGACGGTCGGTCCGTCTATTCCGTTTTTCTCCTAGGCTAGGCCAGCGGGGCATCGCCCCTCTCTGCGCGCGCCCTCTCGATGAGCCCCGGCGTCAGGTCGAGATCGCCGAGCGGCACGTCCTCCACGCCGTAGGCGTCCAGCAGC
>NZ_LR597541.1 GCF_902150035.1 Enorma burkinafasonensis | reverse complement strand
ATCTCCACCATTCCTTCAACTGGGAAAATGCCGCCCCCGGGGCCCGGATAGGACCTCGGGGGCGTTCGGTTAACTGCGGGAGCGTGCCGTCAGCTCAATGTGTTCGGTTGGGATCGGAAATCAACCCCGAATAGCGAGGATCGATATGCCCCATCCTGATTTCATATTGCTCTTCATTTTGTCGAAACTCTAGTCGCAGCCATTCGCCCCTGCCGAGCGAAGAGCGAAGCTAAACGAACACCCAGCGCCGATAGAGGATGAAATTCCAGCATACCGTACAACACATCGTGGCAATTTTGACGAACACCGCAGGTGCACCAAGCTGCTCTCCGATCGAGATGACCGTGGTGGAAAACACAGTATTGAATGCGAATAGCGCAAGGTATCTAATTAGAGATCTTCTTTGGCTTGAGGTGCCCTCAAAGGTAACCCTGCCGTTTAATAGAAAGTTTGCAGCGGTCGAAGCGAACACCGCGCATACATTCGCAACCGCGACATGCGCTGAGCACCATACCAACACCTGAAAAAGCACGACCTCAAACAATGCGGTGCCCGCGCCAACGAACAGGTACGTTATCCCTTGCGAGACAACCTTGTTGCGCTTATCCTTCATCGACAGCATCTCCCGAGCCCGCGTACACGTCCTGATTCCGCCCCTTACGTTTCTTCCAAATTAACAAAACGGCGAAACCGGCAATCCCAACAACGGAAACGATCGATCCGATCAACTGTCCTGGAACTGTATATTGAAGACGAATCACGCTATTTCCAGCTTCGAGCGGAATATACATCAATCCATCCCGTTCTTGAATACTCACTTCCTCGCCATTAACCGTTGCTTGCCACCCCTCCTCAAATGGGATGGTAAGAAGCAGCGCAGAATCGTCGGTAAGGTTTATTTCTCCATCAAGCTGACCGTCCGAGAACGACGTTATGGCGAGCTGGCTACTTCCCAGCTCATCAAGACATGTTGAGAACGCCTCCATATCTAGGGAAGCCGCATTCATCGTAACGCGACTGTTGTCGACACCGGCGCTCGGGATCAGAGAAACGGTCACCCTGTCGCCCTTATTGAAACTTCCCAGATACATCAGGTTTGTATCGAATTCCCAATCCCCCACCGTCTGCAAAAATCGACCGTTGACAAACACACCAGAGAAACCTGAATTAAGAATCGAACAGTACAGGGGACCGTCAGCTTGAGCAATAACCTCCCACCCAGTTCCTTGCTCTATATCTGGATTGTAAACACGTGAGTCATCCTGAGCGCGCGCCAACTCCTCAGCGGTCGGCGACACATCATTGCCCGTTGCTATCTCGGAATACCGATATAGGCTTACCTCTTTACCGAGCAGCGATGAAATCCACGCTTCCTGGTTGGAAAAGACGTCTTCCCCCCATTGAATGGATTGCATATCATCGGGCACTTCAAACCCAACCGCAAGCGCAGCGGGGTTAGCATACAAGGACACATCGGGTACGGAACCAATGCGCGCGTCACCCATGAGCTCCATACCAGCAGGCTCAATATCCTGCGCCAGCAAATATCTCACGCCGAGAATGGAATCAGTTGCCAGTATGGGGGAATTGTAATACGTAATTGCACGTTTACCAGGAGTAAGACAGTAGCCCAGATTACCCAACAAATCATTGACGGGCTGCTGTGTTGCAGAGCTGTAGTGCGACAATCCTCGCATACCGACGGCCAGATATTCTCCCGATGGAAGCGAGATGGCTCGATCAGCCACGGAAGAGAAGCCGACGCTTTCGATCCGGAAAAAGTCCCCGTCCTCCAAATCGCTCACAATACTGGATAAATCATCGATATAGGTTTCGTATTCATGAACGCTCATCGAGTAGTCATTGTTGATCGTATACGTGATCTTCTTGATTTCGTAGCCCTGCTCGACAACGAACAGAAGCCCGACAGCACAACATGAAACGATGAGTAACGGCAGTCCCCGCGCTTTATCCATCGGTAACACGATGAGAAAAATGCAGTAAACCAAAATGGCAGCCAGTTGAAAAAGCAGCGGACGCGATAACGGAACCGTACCCTCAAAAACAAGGAGAATGAAAACGGCGAACACGGAAACAACGGAACACGTTAATGCACGAATCCTACGAGACCTTTCGGGAATAGAGTCGAGCCTAACAAGGGCATCCGCCGCAAAGTATACAAGGGTAAAAATGATTATGAAGCCGAAACGAGGCATGAAGGAGTCTGCTCGCATGAAACCCCTTGATTATCAACTTTATCCGAACACCTCCCACATTCATCCGCACATGTGCGGATGAATGTGGGAACCCGATACCCTGAGGGCCGGATCGGCCGGCCCCGGGAGATCGGAGGACGGCATGTCCGGA
>NZ_LR597540.1 GCF_902150035.1 Enorma burkinafasonensis | reverse complement strand
TCGTGATCTTCGACCCGGCCGGCGAGTACGGCAACCTCGTCGGCGCGCTCGGCGGCGCGAACGTCGAGCTCGCCCCGGGATGCTCGGCGGTGCTCAACCCCCTCGACACCGCCGACGTCGCGGACCGCGCCGACGCCGCCAAGCTCGCGTACAAGACCGACGCGGTGCTCGCGCTCTCGAGCGCGCTCATGGCCGAGGGCCGCGAGGGCCTGCCGGAGCGCGACCGCTCGATCATCGCCCGCTGCGTCGGCGAGGCGTACCGGGAGTGCGCGAGGGACGGCCGCCTGCCCACGCTCGGCGACTTCCACGCGGCGCTGCTCGCTCAGCCCGAGCCCGAGGCCGCCGACATCGCGCTGCGCTACGAGCGCTACGTGAAGGGCGCGTTCTCCTTCTTCAACGGCCAGAGCAACGTGGCGCTCGACAACCGCATCACCAACATCGACATGCACGGCCTCGGCCAGAACATGCGCGTGTTCGGCATGATCACGGCGCTCGAGATGGTGCGCAACCGCGTGATGGTAACGCCGCCGCGCCCCAACTACACCTGGCTCTACATCGACGAGGTGCAGAGCCTCTTCGCGCACCCGACGGTGGTCGAGTACTTCGCCCGCCTGTGGCGCGAGGGGCGCAAGTTCGGCCTCATCTGCACCGGCATCAGCCAGAACACGAGCCACATGCTGGCCAACGCCGAGGCCCGCGACATGGTGCTCAACTCCGAGTTCTTCCTGCTGCACAAGCAGTCCACCGCCGACCTCGACGCATGGGCGGAGATGCTCCAGCTCTCCGCCACGGAGCGCGGCTACATCGGCGACGCCGTCAAGCCCGGCGAGGGCCTGCTCATCAGCGCCGGGATCCGCGTGCCCATCACCGACGACTTCCCGAAAGGCCCGCTCTACGACCTGTGGAACACCAAGCCCGCAGAGGTCGCCGAGCGCGAGATGCGCCGGGCGGCGCGAGAGGCGGAGGAATAGGAATGGCCGGCCCGAGCGAGGGCGGCGGGATGCTCGAGGTGGTCGGGGCGCAGCGCCGCGACGTGCTCACCGCGGGCGACGTCGCGGAGACCGAGCGCGACGCCCTGGGAAACGTCTCGGAGGGCGCCGGCCCGCTCGACGAGGCGGGAGGCCCCGCCGCAACGGCGAAGGGGCGCCCTTCCAGGCCCGACGCGCCGGAAGGCGGGCTCGGGGACAAATTGTCCCAACCAGCCGGCGACCGGCGCGCGGCGGCCGCGATGCGCTCGCGCGTCGATGCGGCGAAGCTGGCGATCGCCCGGGAGGCCGTCTCCCAGCTCGACGACTCGGAGGAGCTCGAGGGCGCCTCGGGCATGTACGACGCGGGGCGTGCGGCCAAGAAGGCCGCGGGAAGGCTGCGGCAGAGGAAGGCGAAGAAAGCAGCCCAAGGCAGCCGCAAGGCGGCAACCGCGCTCGGCGCCCCAAAGGGAGGCGCGCGCGGCCCCGAGGCAGCCGGCGCGACCGCCCCGGCCAAGCACCAGGCGGCCCAGGCGGCCGCGCAGGCGTCGGGCGAGGCGGCCCGAGCCGCGGGGTCGAAGGGCGCCGCCTCCGCGATCGCGGGCGCGGTCTCGGGCGCAGCGCCCGCCCTGCTCGGGGCGGTGGCCGGCATCGTGGCCTTCGTCGCCTGCGCGCTCGCCGTCGCGCAGCTGCTGAGCGCGCTGTTCGGCTTCTGGGACGACGCGGCCTCCAAGCAGGGCCTCGAGGGGCTGCCGCCCTACATCACCTACGAGATGGTCGAGGCGGCGCTCGAGTGCCAGGAGGAGTACGGGCACCCGGCGGGCTGCACCATCGCGCAGATCATCCAGGAGTCCGGCCAGGGCGACCGCATGAGCCAGCTCGCAGAGCGCGACCACAACCTCTTCGGCATGAAGTGGTGGTCGGGCTACGCGGGCTGCCCCGAGGTGGCCGGCAAGGCGAACTGGGCCACCAGCGAGGAGTACGTGCCCGGCGAGCACACCCAGATCACGGCGAGCTTCATCCGCTTCACCGGCGACGCCGAGTGCATCCGCTTCCGCAGCAGGGTCTTCCTGCAGGCGGAGCGCTACTCGGGCAACGCCCTCATCCGGGAGGCGATCGAGAGGCACGACTCGGACAGGATGGCCGAGGGGCTCAAGGACGCCGGCTGGGCGACCGACTCGTCCTACGTCGAGTCCCTGAAGTCGATCATGGCGCAATGGGGCCTCTACCGGCTCGACTCCATGACGGTCGAGGACCTGAAGTACCCGGCCGCGAACGGGAACGCGATCGTCGAGGCGGCGTACAGCCAGCTCGGCGTGCCCTACGTGTGGGGAGGCTCGACCCCCGGCAAGGCGCTCGACTGCAGCGGGCTCACGCAGTACTGCTACGCGCAGGCGGGCATCCGCATAAGCCACTACACGGGTTCCCAGTACGAGGAGCTCAGGCGCATACCGCTCTCGGAGGCGAAGCCCGGCGACATCCTCTACCGCTCGGGCCACGTGGCCATCTACATCGGCGACGACAGGTACATACACGAGCCGCGAACGGGCGACGTGTGCCGCATAGCGAGCGGCATCGGCAGCTTCAGCTGCGCGCTCACCGCGAGATAGGAGAAACCAATGCAGGGAAAGTCAAGGGTCATGGCCGCCGTCGCGGCAGGCGCGCTC
>NZ_LR597519.1 GCF_902150035.1 Enorma burkinafasonensis | reverse complement strand
CATCTCCACCATTCCTTCAACTGGGAAAATGCCGCCCCCGGGGCCCGGATAGGACCTCGGGGGCGTTCGGTTAACTGCGGGAGCGTGCCGTCAGCTCAATGTGTTCGGTTGGGATCGGAAATCAACCGATTCGGCAAAGGTTGTCGGATACGGCGCTGGCGGTGCTGAGGGGCGCAGGGAGTGAGTGGTATCAGGCGCTTGCAAGTTCCCGGCCAAAGGGGAGTATGATATCCACACTGCTGTCACCAATTCGTGCGGAGAGCCGATGGAACTCGAGGCCAACTCTAATCTTCCGCTCTTTGAGCAACTCGTAGCGGATATCATTGCCGACATCGATGAGGGCGTATATGCCCCTGGTCATGCAATTCCATCTGAACGAGAGCTCGCAGAGCGGTATTCTGTGAGCCGCGTTACCGTTCGTAGCGCCATTCAAGATCTAGTAAAGCGCGGCGTACTTATCAAGCGGCAAGGCAAGGGGACGTTCGTCGCTGCCATCCATCTTGAGCGGCAGATCACTCAGACGCCCGAACTGCTTACTTTCGAGCAGATGTGCCGCGACATCGGCAAGACAGCGGGGACGCGCGTCATTGGGGTCGATCGCGTGAAAGGGACCTCAAAGGACCTCGCGTTTCTGGCTCTGAAGCCAGGAGATGAACTGCTTCGCGTTCAGCGGGTACGGCTTGCCGATCAGGTGCCCGTGATGTATGAGAACAGCTATTTTCCAGCCAAGGATTTTGGATTCATGGTTGAGTCGGTTATGCGGAATCCCTCGATTTTGAGATTGATAACCGAACATACCGGACGCTCGGCGAGCGGGCACCGTAGCTGTTCGCTGCGTATTGCAAAGGCAAGCCTCGAGATCGCTCGGTATCTTGAGGTTTCCGTCGGAGAGCCTCTTTTTCTCGAAACGATTCAGTTTGTGGACGAGAGGGATGAACCGCTCTTCATCGCAAAGAACTATGTTGTTGGAAGTTCGATGGTATTCGATTTTTAGTAACCATCGGTTGCCTGTCGACGCCCGAACCGCCCGCGCGTGATGTGACGTTGAGCATAACGTCAACTTCGACTGCCGATTGTCACCGGCGCCGTACCGCTTGCGAACTTAAAAGCAATACCACTAGATACCAATTGAGATCGGTTCTAGCCTGTTCTTACCAGCTGGTATTGAAACGTATTGCAATGAGTTAGGGAGGCGAACGGTATGGGAGCCCCATCGGGAACCATGGAAAAGAAGCCTAAAAAGCTCAAGCTATGGCACGTCTACACCATCATCTTCGCATTGCTCGCGGTTGTTACCGTTTTGACCTGGATTATTCCTTCGGGCCAGTATCAGCGCACCGAGGTCGATGGCCGAGAGGTTACCGTCGCCGGGACGTACGAGACTGTCGATAAGGTGACGGTCGATGCCGATGGCAACGAAGTCGATCTGCGCCAAGGCTTTTTCGATCTCATTCAGGCGCCCACTGAGGGTATTCAGGGTGCCGTTGATGTTGTTGCTTTCGTCTTCATCGTCGGTGGCGCATTTGGCATCATCACCAAGACGGGCGCCATCGAAGCTGGCATGAAGCGCCTGGTCGCAAAACTTAAAGGCAACGATATCCTCATCATACCGATCACGATGGTTCTGTTCTCGCTTGGCGGGACCGCATTCGGCATGTCTGAGGAAACGCTGCCGTTCTTCGCGATCTTCGTCCCGATTATGATCGGCATGGGATTCGACACGTTCACCGCGTTCATGATTTGCTTCATCGGGCCGAATGTCGGTTATATGGCGGGCGTGATCAATCCGTTCAATACGCTGGTTGCACAAGGCATCGTTGGCATCACCGGCAACCCCCAGATGTGGCTGCGCTGCATCTACTGGGTGGTGCTCACCGCTGCCGGCATCGCGTTTGTCATGCGGTACGCTCTCAAGGTCCGCAAGGATCCCAAGAATTCGATCGTTTATGAGGAAGACTTTCTCAAGCGCGAATCTACGCAAATCGCATCCTCAGACGAGCTTGCCAGCGCTGAGTTCACCGGCCGTCAGAAGGGCGTCCTCGTGGTCTTCGTCGCCGGCATGGTGATTATGATCTGGGGACTTATCACCCAAGGCTGGTACATGAACGAGCTCTCCGGCATCTATCTTGTGATGGGTATTCTCTCCGGCATCGTCGGTGGGCTTAACGAACAGGAAATCGCCGGCGAATTCGTTCAGGGCATGAAGGACTTCTGCTACGCGGCGATCATCATCGGTCTTGCGCGAGCCGTCCTCGTGGTTCTCGAGAGCGGCATGGTCATCGACACCGTGCTGTACTGGCTCGCAACGGCGCTTGCGGACGTTCCTCCTGCGGTGTATTCGATCCTCCTGTACGTCTTCCTCGCCGTTCTCTCGCTTCTCGTGCCCAGCTCGTCCGGTTTCGCAGCGCTCACGATGCCCATCATCGGGCCTCTGACTGAGCTCATGGGACTCAACATCCAGGCTGCCGTCACCGGCGTTGATATGGCAAATAAGCTTGCGAATACCTTCAGCCCGATGAGCGGCGTGATGGTCGCAGGTCTCGCAATCTGCGGAGTTCCGATTGCTAAGTGGTGGAAGGGCGGTTTGCCGTTCGCGGTGTTCCTGGTAGTTGCCGGCATCGTGTTCACGACGGTATCCGGCTTGATTCCTGCCTAGCCATCCATTTCCCGATGGAGCCCGTCCAAGATGGCTCGTAGTCAAATGGCATCCGTCTTGGGCGGGCAGTTTCATCGGCGACCATTCATTTATTCAAGGAGGTAGCCCATGTATGAGGGGTTGAACGTTCATACCGAAATCGGCCCACTTAAGAAGGTCATGCTTCACCGGCCCGGTCTCGATATGCTGTATTTTGGTGATGAGGACTTCGACCGCGTGTGGTTTCACGACGCCCTCTATATCGATATCGCGCAGCAGGAACATGATAAGTTCGCCGAGCTGCTGCGTTCCGAAGGGGCTGAAGTCCTCTATCTCGAGGACCTGCTTCGCGAGGCGCTCGATGCAGACCCTTCTGCGCGCGAGGACTTTACCGAGAAGTATCTAGCCGAAAGCCGCCTCTCAGGGACCGAGTACTTTAAGGCGGCGCGTGAGTTCCTCGATTCTATTAAGGACACGAAGGAGTTTGTCGAGCGCGTATTCCGCGGTATCCGCCGCCGGGAAATCGATCTCCCCAAAGCGTCTGCGCAGACCCTCGCCGAAATCGATAATGCGGCAGGCGATATCGATTCGCTCATAGATCCGCTGCCCAGTAGCTATTTCACGCGCGATGCGTTTGCCATCGTGGGCAACGGCGTCAACATGAGCCGAATGTATCATTACAACCGCAACCGCGAGACGCTCTTGGGCGACACGATCTTCACCTATCACCCCGAATATAAGAACAGCCCCCGCTGGTATGACCGCAAGAGCGCATTCCACACCGAGGGTGGCGACGTATTGAACTTCAGCAAGCATACGCTTGCAATTGGTCTTTCCGAGCGCACCGAGGCAGCGGCAATCGATCAGATGGCCCAGAACATGTTCTGGGGCAACGAGGACTGCGAAATCAAGGAAATCCTCGCGTTCAAGATTCCCAAGTCCTACGCGTTCATGCATCTCGACACGGTGTTCACGCAGATTGACATCGATAAGTTCACCATCCATCCCAACATCATGGGCAACCTCACGGTATATCGCCTTACTCCCGGTGCCACTAAGGGTGAGGTCAAGATCGAGGAGATTGATGACACGCTCGAGCACATTCTCGAGAAATCGCTCGGTCTCGACGCCGTACAGCTCATCGAATGCGGTGGTGGCGACCCCGTGCTCGCCGCCCGCGAGCAGTGGAATGACGGCTCCAACACGCTGTGCGTGAAGCCGGGCGTCGTGTGCGTGTATGAGCGCAACGTCGTGACGAACGATTTGCTCTACAAGAACGGCATGAAGCTCCTTGTTGTTCCCTCGGCGGAGCTCTCCCGCGGCCGTGGCGGCCCGCGCTGCATGAGCATGCCGTTCTGGCGTGAAGAGATCTAAGGCTTTTCGGCGTCGGATGGCATTCGACGTCCGGCGCCGCCTGCCCCGTTAATCAAGGAGGTCCATATGGCTTGTCGAAGCGGAATCAACGTTCACAGCGAAATTGGCCCACTTAAAAAGGTCGTGCTCCATCGCTTCGGGAAAGAACTCATAAACTTCCGCGTCGAGGACTTCGAGACGGTATGGAGCCATGGAGCGTTTTATCTTGAGCGTGCCAAGGAGGAGCACGATGTCTTTGTAGACCTGCTTCATAATGAAGGCGTCGAGACTCTCTTTATCGAGGATTTGGTAGTCGAGGCGCTCGATGCGGTTCCAGGTGCCCGCGAGGATTTTATGCGGCAGGCTATGGAAGAGAGCATGATTGCTTCCCCCGCTTGGAGAGCGGTCGTGCGCAATAAGCTTGATGCCATCAAGGATACGCGTGAGTTTGTGACGGCGTTTATTAACGGCATGCATTATCGAGATGTGGAGCCGCCGGCGCGAGAGGATCTCACCCTGGAGGACCTCGAGACCGAATATGACCCGGCAGATCCGCTGCTGATTCCATTGCCCGGACTCCAGTTCCCGCGCGATCCAGTCGCAACGGTAGGGCATGGAGTTTTGCTCAATCACATGTACAAGCCTCAGCGAAATCGCGAGGTGATCCTGTACGAGACGGTATTTAAGTATCATCCCGATTATGCAGGTTCACCCATCTGGTATGAGCACGAATGCGCAAAGCATATCGAAGGCGGCGACATCTTGAATATCGACGCGCATACCCTTGCGGTCGGTATCTCTCAGCGCACGGAGCCCGGCGCGATTGACCAGCTCGCGCAGAATATGTTCTGGGGAGCCGAAGAATCTGAGATCGAACAGATCTATGCGTTCAACATCCCCTCAGCATATGCATTCATGCATCTCGATACGGTGTTCACTCAGGTGGATATCGATACATTTACGGTATATCCAGGAATCTACAAGACGCTTAGGGTGTATCGGCTCACGCGTGGCGCAAAGCCGGGCATGGTCCGTATCGAGCGCATGGACGGGGAGCTCAAGGACATTCTCGCGAAGATGACCGGACAAAGCTCCGTAAAGCTCATCGAATGTGCTGGCGGAGACCCGATCGAGGCGTCGCGCGAGCAGTGGAACGACGGCTCGAACACGCTCGCTGTCGCTCCCGGTGTCGTATGCGTGTACGAACGAAACATCATCACCAATGACGTGCTAGACAAGGCAGGCCTCAGGTTGCTGGTCGTCCCATCAGAGGAGCTGTCGCTCGGCCGCGGCGGCCCGCGCTGCATGAGCATGCCGTTCTGGCGCGAAGAGATCTAGACCCAGCAGAAAGGAAAACAACCATGGGAGTCAACCTCAGCGGACGCAACTTCCTCAAGCTCTTCGACTTCACCCCCGGCGAGATCGGGTACCTGCTCGACCTCGCCGCCGACTTCAAGCGCATGAAGCGCTGCGGGGTGCCCCACCGCTACCTCGAGGGCAAGAACATCGTCCTGCTGTTCGAGAAGACCTCCACGCGCACCCGCTGCGCCTTCGAGGTCGCCGGCATGGACCTCGGCATGGGCGTCACCTACCTCGACCCGGGCAGCTCGCAGATGGGCAAGAAGGAGTCCATCGAGGACACCGCGCGCGTGCTCGGCCGCATGTACGACGGCATCGAGTACCGCGGCTTCGCCCAGGAGATCGTCGAGGACCTCGCCGCCAACGCCGGCGTGCCCGTCTGGAACGGCCTCACCACCGAGTTCCACCCCACCCAGGCCCTCGCCGACGTGCTCACCATGCGCGAGGAGTTCGGCGATGATCTCAAGGGGCGCAAGCTCGTATTCATGGGCCAGGTTGGTAACACCGCTGACTCGCTTGCAGTAATCTGCGCAAAGCTCGGAATCGATTTCGTTCAGTGCGGACCTCAGGGCGATGTTGAGGGCAATCGAACCTACAATCCCGAAGTGTGGGCGAAGTGCCAAGAAGCGGCCGCGCTCTCTGGAGCGCACATCAGCGTGACTGACGATATCGACGAGGCGGTAATCGACGCTGATGCGATTTACACCGATGTGTGGGTTGGTATGGGCCAGCCCGACGAGCTCTGGAACAGCCGCATCAAGCTCATGAGTCCCTACCGCGTGACGGCGGATGTTATGGCGAAGGCAAAGCCTGGTGCCATCTTTATGCACTGCCTGCCGAGCTTCCACGACACGAAGACCACGATCGGCGCGGAGATCGCGGAAAAGTTTGGTGTGACGGAGATGGAAGTCACCGATGAGGTCTTCGAGTCCAAGCAGTCCCGCGTCTTCCAGGAGGCCGAGAACCGCATGCACACCATCAAGGCCGTGATGTACGCGACCCTGAAGTAGCTGTAAATTCGCTCTCTCCTTTCGATAGGGGTGCGGGTACGCTAAATTCGTACCCGCACCCCGTCTTTTACGAAACTTGCCTGCTAGTATGCAGCAAGGCTGCTGCCCGATGGCTTAGTTTCTATGCACATCGTGCGATGCTTGAAACCATACGACTACGCCAAGGAGTTTGAATTTCCTCTTGTCGACCATTAGGTCGGGGATATCTTGAGTATGCGAGTAGGGCGAGAGAAGGACGGCGTTCGATCCGGCGCTGTAGCGTCGTATCACGACGCCGACCTCGTCCACAATGGCTACGACGAAGCATCCATTCCATGGCCGAATGTGCGGATCGATAAGAAGGAGACATCTATCGGGGTATACCCGGTCAAGAGTTTTGCCGATGTTCTGTATGAAGATGGCGTTCTTATGCCGCTCGACGACATCGGGAGGAGCGTAGACCTCTGAGATCATTTTCAATGATGTTGCCGCAGGCGATTTCGTTATTCGATATACCGGTATAGGAGTCATGGGCCCGTCGGGACGTTCGGTAGAGCGTGGGGCTCGTCGAACGCCGCTCTCTAGGAAGCGCCGACGGCTGGCAAGGCCAACTACTTCGCTCAGGATATCATCTGCCGAAATGCCGAATAGCTCAGTGAGACGCCTCACGTGTGCACTGCGCATGGCGGATTTATCGCGTTCCCAGCGGCAGACGGTCTCCTTGGTGACTCCAAGGAGACGCGCTAGCTCGGTCTGGGTAAGACGTTCGCGTCTGCGTAGTTCCCGGAGGTTCTCGCCGACGCTCATGATGATGACAGCGTCCTCTTGATGGGCAAGCAGAGACTACACGGTCCGCCGTACCCATATACGAGCTCGTCAACATCAACGGCGATTACATCGACACCCGCCCTGTCCAATTCGTCACAAATCAGGGGGTTGCCGTTGCAGGCGCATACTTTTCCAGGTCTTAGGGAAAGTACAGATGCCGCACCATTCGCCATCTCACGTCCAAGTGCGGCGCTGCTCCGCCTCCCACTTGGAATCAAACGAGGTTTTGTGCCTAGGGCTGCATGAAGCGCCTGTGTGAGATTCTCAGTTTTCTTGAGTAGTGGATTCTGACGTGCTCCCGGAGTGATGCGGAATCCCACGAACTGATCGCGCAACAGCGGGTCGACGAGAATGGAACACTCGTCGACTTTTGTCATGAACGCGTCGAGATGGATGCGGCGGTCGATGTTTTCTGGTAGCTGAATAGCAAGAATCTGCTGCACTGGCGAATCTTCCGTGTTGAAGAACAATTCCCTGGCAAGGTTGTCGACGGTCGCGGGGTCGGTGCGTTCGGATATTCCGATGGCAATCGACTTGTTTCCAAGATTGAGGATGTTGCCGCCCTCAAGGTGATATGAGCTATTGGCGGGATACCATATGCTTGTCCCGGCGAAGCGCGGATGAAACTTGAAAATCGTCTCGTAAAAAAGGGCCTCACGTGCACGATCTGGCCAGTACATCGAACTCAAAACGGCGCCGCTTCCGACGATGACGGCGGGATCACGCACGAAGAACATCGTATTCAGAGGTCCTGCAAGAAGAGTGGTTTCAGTAAACTCTGTTCCCAAAGTATGGGAGAGGGGTTCGTATGTGGGGTTTGGCAGACCGACGTCTTTGCAGCGGATGCCGCGGATGGCCAGCAACGCTAGCGACTTGCCATCTGGCTGCGATTCGAGGAGCTGCTTAATCGCTTCGAGCAATTGCCTCCCATGTGCACCACAGCTCTCAAGGAAGCGAGTGTTGAATTGCTCTCGTGCCAATGGCGACGCATCGAGCGCTTCAGCAAGAAGGTCTTCAACTTCAAACAGCTCCACCCCTTCATCCTCAAGGATGTTGGTGAAGCGGTCATGTTCATCAAGGGCGCGATCATAATCAAAATACTGCTTGCCTAGTCGTGCGCGAAGATAGAATACCTGCGAGAAGTTCGTAACCGAATACTCCATCGATTCCAGACCCGGTCGGTGGATGAGGGCTGCGACGAGACGATCTGTATCGCTATCCACGTTGATAAACGACATGACTATCCAATCGAGCTGAAGCGGAATCCCATCGCCCGCATCGTTACATAGGGGTAGATAGCAGGCAATTTGAGTTGACGTTTAATATCAATCTCTTAAGTGAATAGTTGGCGAAAACATCAACCCATCACCCGCTTGCCGCTTCCATCGATTGCAGGTCGTTATCTGTCCGATGTGTCCACAGCAATCTGGAAAATGGTGGAAAGGCAGTGCTTGAAACCGTGATGGAGGTTGATAGGCATGGCGAAGCTCTTCGGGGCGTCTAAGCCGTTCAAAGTCCCCCATACGTACGCCATCATCTTTGTGCTCATGGTTGCCATGGCTCTGCTGACATGGGTGATTCCGTCGGGTGCATACCAGAAGACAGAAGTGGATGGTCGCGAGGTCACGGTAGCGGGGACCTATGAGGCTGTGCCGAAGGTATATGAAGAGGATGGTTCCCTAGTCGATCTTCGTCAGGGGATAGCAGATGTTTTCGAGGCGCCTCTGCTGGGAATCGAAGAAGCAGTAGATGTCGTGGGGTTCATTCTTATCGTTGGCGGTTCGTTTCAAATCATTACGAAAACCGGATCGATTGCTGCGGGAATGAGCCGTGTAATCCAACGTCTACAGGGCAAGGACATTTTGATTATTCCTGTCGCTATGGCCCTGTTTGCGCTTGGTGGCTCGACATTCGGCATGGCCGAAGAGACGCTGCCATTTTTTGCGATTTTCCTGCCCATCATTATGAGCATGGGTTTTGATTCGATGACGGCTTTCATGGTCGTTTTCATGGGCGCAAAAATCGGATATACCGCTTCGACTGTCAATCCGTTCAACGTCCTTATTTCTCAGGGGATTATAGGGATTACGGGCAACCCGCAGTTATGGTTGCGTTGCATCGAATGGATTGTCTTGGTCACGGTCGCGATCCTCTGGGTGGTCTTATATGCGCGCAGAGTCAAAGCGCATCCAGAGACGTCCATTACTTACG
The DNA here is from genome assembly GCF_902150035.1 of Enorma burkinafasonensis. Classification (GTDB taxonomy): domain Bacteria; phylum Actinomycetota; class Coriobacteriia; order Coriobacteriales; family Coriobacteriaceae; genus Enorma; species Enorma burkinafasonensis. The sequence continues at coordinate 16,753 of NZ_LR597519.1, read as the reverse complement.
AGGAGGACAAAGAAAAGCGCGGTGAGTTCGGCGCAGGCGACGATGTTCTCGAAGCAGAATTCACGTTGCGTCAGAAGCTTGTACTCACTTTGTTTGTCGCCGGCCTAGGCGCGATAGTATGGGGCCTTGTCACACAGGGCTGGTATATGGTTGAGGTGTCTGCGGTATTTCTTGCGGTTGGCATCGGTGCCGGTGCCATAGCAGGGTTCTCTATGTCGCAGATTGCCGAAGAGTTCGTGGCCGGTCTGGCAGATTTCGCCTTCTCCGCCATTGTCGTTGGGTTGGCTCGAGGCATCCTCGTTATCGCGAATAACGGAATGGTTATCGATACCATTCTGGATGTGCTCGCAACCGCCATGCAGGGCGTTCCCGCTCCCGTTTTCACGACCATCCTATTCGTCGTTTTCAACCTCCTCACCATTCTTGTCCCAAGTTCCTCGAGCCTCGCGGCTCTTACTATGCCGATTTTCGGCCCGTTGACCGAGCTCATGGGTTTCAATGCCGAGGCGGCTGTTACGGCGCTATGCATGGGCGAGTCCACGATGTCGATACTTGCTCCTACCAGTCCTATTCTCGTTGCCGGATTGGCGGTTTGCAGGATAAAGCTCGATCAATGGTGGAAGACCGTCTGGAAATTCTTCTTGGTGCTTTGCGTCATCTGCAGCGTGTTCTGCGCAATCTCAGGCATGTTGCCGCTGGCGTGATGAGTAAGGCCGATAAGGCAGAGACGAACGGGAAAGAGGGGTATGCCATGGCAGGGTATCCGATCAACGTCCACTCCGAGATTGGCGCTCTGAAGAGGGTGTTGGTACTTCGCCCGGGCAAAGAGCTGGTCAACCATCGTGCCGAGGACTTCGAAACCGTATGGGTCCACGATTGCTACTATCTTGATAAAGCTCAAGAGGAGCATGACGAATTTACGAGGCTCATGTCCGAGCGCGGTGCCGAGGTGCTCTATCTGACCGACCTTGCTGCAGAGGCCATCGAGGCGCACCCGGCGGCTCGCGCTGAGTTCATCGATCAGGTGATCGCGGAGAGTGGCGTCACGATGCCGCTCCTTTTACAGGCAGCACGCGAGAAGCTCGAGGCCATTGATGACGCGCATCAGCTTGTAAACGACATGATGACAGGCTACTACGTGCGTGATCTTGAGCTTCCAAAAGGGGTCAAGACATTAGCGATGCTTGAGGGGGAGGGTATGTCTCCCGTTAGCCTCGTGCTTAAACCGTTGCCCGCGGCATATTTCACGCGCGACCCCATGGCATCCATTGGGAACGGTGTCACGCTTAATCGTATGTACTGGCCTCAGCGCAATCGCGAGGTGGTCCTGTATCAGATGGTCTTCAAGTATCATCCGGATTATGCGGGGACGCCACTGCTCTACGACCACGACAGTCCTTGGCACATCGAGGGCGGTGATGTACTTAATATTAATTCCAAGACACTTGCGATCGGTATTTCCGAGCGTACCGAAGCGGCGGCGATTGACCAGCTTGCGCAGAACCTCTTCTGGGGGGAGGGGGCAAGTGAGATCGAACAGATATATGCCATCAAGATCCCCCATGGCTATGCCTATATGCATCTCGATACCGTCTTCACGCAGGTCGACTACGACAAGTTCACTGTGTATCCGGGGATTTTCGACACGTTACGTGTTTATCGCCTCACCAAAGGCGACGCGCCAGGGGAAGTGGGGCTCGAGCAGATTGAGGACACACTCGACCACATTCTTGAGATGGCTACGGGGCAGGATTCCGTTCAGCTGATAGAGTGCGGCGGCGGCGACCCGATCGAGGCGTCGCGCGAGCAGTGGAACGACGGCTCGAACACCCTTGCACTCGCTCCGGGCGTCACTTGTGTGTACGAGCGCAACGTTGTGACGAACGATGCGCTGTACAAGGCCGGTATCGATCTCGTCGTTATGCCTTCAGAGGAGCTCTCACGTGGCCGCGGCGGCCCGCGCTGCATGAGCATGCCGTTCTGGCGCGAAGAGATCTAGACCCAGCAGAAAGGAAAACAACCATGGGAGTCAACCTCAGCGGACGCAACTTCCTCAAGCTCTTCGACTTCACCCCCGGCGAGATCGGGTACCTGCTCGACCTCGCCGCCGACTTCAAGCGCATGAAGCGCTGCGGGGTGCCCCACCGCTACCTCGAGGGCAAGAACATCGTCCTGCTGTTCGAGAAGACCTCCACGCGCACCCGCTGCGCCTTCGAGGTCGCCGGCATGGACCTCGGCATGGGCGTCACCTACCTCGACCCGGGCAGCTCGCAGATGGGCAAGAAGGAGTCCATCGAGGACACCGCGCGCGTGCTCGGCCGCATGTACGACGGCATCGAGTACCGCGGCTTCGCCCAGGAGATCGTCGAGGACCTCGCCGCCAACGCCGGCGTGCCCGTCTGGAACGGCCTCACCACCGAGTTCCACCCCACCCAGGCCCTCGCCGACGTGCTCACCATGCGCGAGGAGTTCGGCGATATGAGCGGCAGAAAAGTCACATATTTTGGACGCGGAGGCGGAAACACCAGCGACTCGACGATGATTATCTGCTCGATGCTCGGAATCGATTTCTGCCTTTGCGGTCCACAGGATGACGTTCCAGGTAACTCGTTCTTCGACCCGGGTATCTTGGAGCGTTGCCGCGCCCTCGCAGCGGAAAACGGTTCAAGGATAACTATTACCGATAACATTAAAGAGGCCACGCGCGATGCAAGCGTTATCTATACAGATGTATGGATTGGCATGAGTTCGCCCCGTGAAGTTTGGCCTGAGCGCATTCCGTTGTTCGAACCCTATCGCGTAACCTCTGATGTAATGGCTATGGCTCGTCCTGACGCCATCTTCATGCACTGCCTGCCGAGCTTCCACGACACGAAGACCACGATCGGTGCGGAGATCGCCGATACATACGGCATCACCGAGATGGAAGTTTCCGACGAGGTGTTTGAAGGTCCTCAGTCCCGCGTCTTCCAGGAGGCCGAGAACCGCATGCATACCATCAAGGCCGTGATGTACGCGACCCTGAAGTAATTCTTCAGCCCTCCTCCTCTCTACCGTGCGCCCTGCTGTCGTTAGATGGCAGGGCGTTCTTGCGAGAAGGTGGGGAGAGGTTGCAGGGGCTTCCCTGTTGGCGTCAGTGATGCTCGATCGCGGCGCATTGTCGTTTGGTTGTCGTCTCAGTGTTTCCCGTTGTTCGCGGCGGAGCCGTTCACGTGGTCGCGGGCGAACACGACGCCGTGGGCGAACGCGAGCTCGCAGGCATCGGCGGCGCGCATCACGGTGTCATCGAACGCTTCGGCATCCTTGCCGCGCAGCTGCTTGAGCACGAAGTCCGCCGTGGGCATCTTGCCAGGAGGCTCGCCGATCCCGAAGCGGATGCGGCTGAAGTCGCGGCTCCCCAGCTTGTCGATGATGGAGCGCAGGCCGTTGTGGCCGGCGTGCCCGCCGCCCACCTTCACGCGCACGTCGCCCTCGGGGATATCGAGTTCGTCGTGGACCACGAGAAGTTCCTCAGGCGCGACCTTATACTCTCGGCAGAGCTTGGAGATGGGGCCACCGCTCGTGTTCATGAAGCTCTGCGGCTTTACGAGCACGACCTCGCGTACGCCCCCTTCCGCCTCGGTGTCGCGCACCTTGGTCGTGGCGACCTCGGCGCCGAGCTGGTTCTTCCAATAGGACACGCCCGAGCGGCGCGCGAGCTCGTCCACGGTCTTGAAGCCGGCGTTGTGTCGGGTGTTCGCGTATTCCTCGCCGGGATTTCCCAGGCCCGCGATCATGCGGATGGGTTTAGGTGTCGGCTGTGCCATGCATGCTCCGTTTCGGTTGCGCTTGGATTCGCAAGTCTCAATCGTCCAAAAGGGTACAGCACATTAGACGGCTAGGGAGCCGACTCGGTGCATGTTTGCTGAATGTCCCGAATCGGTCGGGAGATTCTTGTGTCTAGGTCGATGCTCGCGCTCCACGACGGCGAGAAGCCAACAAAAACCCGCCACGAATCAAACGCGAATCTAACGGATATCCAACCGATGCGCAAACGTCATAGCGTTAAAAAACCGAGGTAAATACTAGTATCATGCTTGTGGTAACGTCTCCGCATGGGGACGTTGGTGCTTTCGCATATTCCATCTCTTAGAGCTCTTCGCGCGGCGCGAAGAGCCTATGGGTTCCTGCCATGGGAGTCTTTCGGACGCGTCGAGCAGCGCCGTGCGCTCGCTGACTGCGTTCCCAATGCCGACCAGGTTGACTTCGTTGAGCTCAATCGCCTGGGGGCTTGGGACTTGGCTGAGGGGGAGCCGCTCCATTTGCTCGTACAGGACGCCTCGGCGCGGCGGCATAGGAAGCCCCTCCAGTGTCATGTGGTTGCAAGCTCGCTTCCCGCTGGTGCCCTGATGCGTATCGGTCCCGGCGTGTTTGCGTGCGCCCCCGCGTTCGCGGCGCTGCTCTATTCGCGGGGTCGCACTCTGGGCGAGGTGCTTACGTTGCTGATGGAGCTGTTGGGGACCTATTCACTGCCCGAGGAGGCTACCGTTCCCATCTCATGGGGAGGCGTCTGGCCGGATGGGCGCTCGCACGAGGATGTCGAGCAGGTTCGTTACCATTGCGACCCGGCGGCTACGATGGCAGATCTGAAGGCGATGGCGCGTTGGACGAAGAGCAGCAGGTACGCCGTTTTCCGTGAGGCGGTGCGTATCGCGGCCCCTGGTTCTGCCTCGCCCGGGGAAAGCGTGATGTTCGGCATGCTCGGAGCTCCAATGAGACATGGTGGCTTCGGCTGTGGCTCGCTGCCTAAAGGGGGCATGCTGCTCAACCATCGCCTCGATTTCAATGCTGATGCCGTGCTTATGTCGTCGGGTATGCCCTACGCGATATGTGATGCTTACATTCCGGCAGCCAAGACCGATGTCGAATACAACGGATGTGGCCATGAGCTGGAGAACGCGCGCATACATGATGGGCAGCGCAACAACGGAATCAAGGGCATGGGCGTAACCGTGCTGGTAATCAACCGTGACCAGATGCGCGACATCGTGGCGCTTGAGGCGATTGCAAAAGTGATTTACAGGGCGGCGGGCAAGCGTTTTCGGTACGGCATCAAGGGCTACCGCATAATTCAAGAGCAGTGGCTCAACAACCTGAGAAAAGGAATTGGTTTACCTGGAATATGACGGTGGGTAGCAGCCGCAGCAGATTGTTTTTTCTTCCAATGCGCGAAAAGTGGCAACGCAGTTCAGATATGTACGATTGAAATTAAGGGTGTAGCTGTGAGGGGCACAAAACGCCCCTATATCCCGTCCTCGTTGAGAAGCAATCCCGCGACTTTACGCTTGGAAGGCGCTCTTCCGCCCACATGAAACGCTAGAGGCCTGCACTCGCCCCTGTCGCATGTGCTCCAATCGTACATATCTGAACTGCGTTGCCACTTTTCGCGGGAGGAAACAAAAAACCTGCCCGCGATTAACTCGCAGGCAGGTTCCGAGGGTGTCGCAGAGGCGAGAAGCGATTGATGAGTAGGACCTATCCCTGAAATCTACAGCGCGAAGTCGCCGCCGATCAGCTTGGAGACGGAGTGCTCGTAGTACACGGCGTTGATGGCGTCGGCGAACTCGTTGGCGACCGTGATGGTCTTGATCTTGCCGCCCACCTCGACGGGGATGGAGTCCGTGACCACGCACTCGACGATCGGGGCGTCATTCAGGCGCTCGACGGCGGGACCGGAGAAGATGCCGTGGGTGGCGCACACGTAGATGTCGCCCGCGCCCATCTTCTTGAGCTCGCGGACGCTCGCGCAGAGGGTGCCGGCGGTGTCGATCATGTCGTCGTTGATGATGCAGGTCTTGCCCTCGATGTCGCCGATGATGCCCATGACCTCGGCCGCGTTGTGGCGCGGACGGCCCTTGTGGGCGATGGCGAGCGAGCAGCCGAGCATGTCGGAGAGCTTCTTGGCGGCCTTGGCGCGACCCACGTCGGGCGAGACGACCACGAGGTTGTCGGTGTCGAAGCCCATGTTGTTGTAGTACTCGCCGAAAAGCGGGAGCGCGGAGAGGTGGTTCACCGGGATGTCGAAGAAGCCCTGGATCTGGCCCTGGTGCAGGTCGAGCGTGATGACGCGGTCGACGCCGGCGCGCTCGAGGAGGTTCGCGACGAGGCGCGCGGTGATGGGCTCGCGCGGCGCGGCCTTGCGGTCCTGACGGGCGTAGCCGTAGTGCGTGATGCACGCGGTGATGGTGCGGGCGGAGGCGCGCTTGGCGGCGTCGGTGGCGATGAGGAGCTCCATGAGCGCGTCGTTCACGTCGCCGGAGATGGACTGCACGAAGAACACGTCGGCGCCGCGGACGGTCTCGTCGAAGCGGGCGTAGATCTCGCCGTTGGCGAACTTCTCGAGCGCGAGGCCCGAGAGCTCGACGCCGAGGATCTGCGCGATCTTCTCGGCGAGCGGGCGGTTCGCGGTGCCCGAGTAAAGACGCAGCGTCTTTACCATTTCCATGGTCTTCTTCGAATCGTTGGTCGGCATGTTCCCCTTCTCCTTTTGTTGGCTGCCTACCGCGTCGGGCTGCGGCTACCTGCGCGCGTTCTTGCGCTCGGTGTAGCCTGCTATGATGCGCTGCTCGGTGCGCTCGATGGCGAGCGCGCCGTCAGGGACATCCTTGGTGATGGTGCCGCCGGCGCCGGTCACCGCGTGCGCCCCGATGTTCACCGGGGCGACCATCATCGTGTCGGAACCGATGAAGGTCCCGTCGCCGATCGTGGTCGCGTGCTTGTTGACGCCGTCGTAGTTGCAGGTGATGGACCCGGCGCCCACGTTGACGCCGGCGCCCATGGTGGTGTCGCCGATATAGGAGAGGTGGGGGACCTTGGATCCCTCGCCGATGGTCGACTTCTTGATCTCGACGTGCGTGCCGGCCTTGGAGCGGTCGAGCATGTGCGTGCCGGGGCGCAGGTACGCGCGCGGTCCGCAGTTGACTTCGTTCTCGAGCACGGCGTCGATCGCGACGGTCTCGTCGAGGGTGCAGCCGTTGCCGCAGCGCACGTTGGTGAGGCGGGTGTTGGGGCCGACGGTGCAGTCCTCGCCGATCGCGCAGGCGCCGATCAGGTGCGTCTGCGGCCAGATGACCGTGTCGCGGCCGACCGTGGCGTCCGGGCCGATCCAGGCCTGCGCGGGGTCGATGAAGGTGACGCCCTCGGCCATGAGGCGGGCGTTGATGCGGTCGCGCGCGATGGCGGTGAGCTCGGCGAGCTGGGCGCGGCTGTTGATGCCGAGGCCCTCGCGGTAGTCGTCGCAGCAAAACGAGGTGACGGTCTGCTCGGCGCGGCGCAGGATCTCGAGCATGTCGGGCAGGTAGTACTCGCCCTGGGCGTTATCGCAGGTGATGTCGCCGATGTGGGCGGCCAGCTGCGCGCCGTCGAAGGCGTAGCAGCCCACGTTGCTCTCCTGGATGGCGGCCTGCTCGGGCGTGCAGTCCTTCTGCTCGACGATGGCCAAAAGCGCACCCGACTCGTCGGTGATGATGCGGCCGTAGCCGAAGGGATCGGGCGGCAGCATGGAGAGCACCGCGCCGGCGACCTCGCCGGTGGCGACGGTGGCGGCGAAGCCGGAGATGGTCTCGGGCTGGATGAGCGGCAGGTCGCCGTTCAGCACCACGACGGGGTCCTCGGCGATGCCGGTGGCCTCGAGCGCGACGGCGACCGCGTGCCCGGTGCCCAGGCGCTCCGTCTGCTCGACGCAGGTGATGGCCTCGTTGCCGGGATAGGTGGCGTCGATGATGGCGCGGACCTCGTCGGCGTGGCTGCCCACCACCACGACGATGCGCGCGCAGCCCGCCGCCAGCGCGGCGTCGACCACCCACGAGATCATGGGCTTGCCCAGGATGCGGTGGGCGACCTTGGCGTGGTTGGACTTCATACGGGTGCCCTCGCCTGCGGCGAGGATGATGGCGGTTGCGTCCATATGCTCCCCCGGATAGCTGTTGCGTTCCGCGCGATGCGCCCCTCGATGATAACCCACGGGCGCGGTCTTGCCGGCCCTGGGCGGCGCACCTTCTTAAACGTCACAGCTACTGCGCAGTCTCGCTGCCGCCGGTTGGTATGATAGGTGGCGCCGCGGCGCGCATCGGCGCCGTGGGGCGCCCGCGGCCCGGGCGCCCAGTGCGCGGCTGCGGCCGCGCGTACCGCTAAAAGACACGACGGGGAGGTGGCGATGGCGACACGGGTCCGGCATACGGCGTTCGATACGTCCCATCCCGCGGTCCCGGCGGCGTACCTCCTGGTCACGCTCGGTCTCACCATGGGCGCGTTCCAGCCCGTCCTGATCGCGCTCTCGCTCGCGGGGGCGCTTACCTGCGCGGTCTGCCTGCGCGGGGCGGTCGCCTGCCTCGCGAGCCTGCGCTGGCAGCTGCCCCTCGTGCTCATCGTCGCGCTGCTCAACCCGTTCTTCTCCGCCTCGGGGTCGACCGAGATCCTTCGCATCGGCCTGCGGGCGGTCTACCTCGAGAGCCTGTGCTACGGCTGCTGCATGGGCGCGCTCTTCATCGCGAGCGTGCTCTGGCTCCAGGTGGCCGCCGAGCTTCTGCCCTTCGACAAGGTCATGGCGCTTCTGGGCAACGCCGCCCCGGTGCTCGCGCTCATGGTCGCGCAGTGCATGCGGCTCATCCCGCGCTTCGCCCGCCAGGGGCGCACCATCATGGCCGTGCACGCGGTCGCCGTGGCCGGCATGCGCGGCGGCGCGGGAGCGCCCGCTGGGGTGGGGGAGCCTGCGGGCGACCCGGGCACCAGCGCGCGTCGCGGTCTTACCGCCACGGTGCGCGACGGCCTGCGCACCTCGTCGGTGCTCATGGGCTGGAGCATGGAGAACTCGCTCGAGACCGCTGACGCCATGCGCGCCCGCGGCTGGGGCGCGGCGCCGCGCCGCACGACGTACGCCCGCTACCGCTTCACCGCCGCGGACGCCGCCGCGCTCGGCGGCCTTTTCGCCGCGGCGGCCCTCATGGTCCTGCTCGCGGCGGCCGCGACGTCGCAGTTCTCGTTCTACCCCACGATGAGCGGGCTCGTCATGTGGTGGGGCTACGTCCCCTATGCGGCATGGATGGCGCTGCCTGCCGTCCTGCATGCGCGGGAGGCGGTGAGCTTCAGGTGAGCGCTTGCGGTGCTGCAGCCCCGCCGCGCGGCGGCAACCCCGGCGCGGCCCTCTCGTTCAGGGGTGTGGGCTTCACGTACGCCGGGCAGGAGCGCCCGGTGCTCGCCGGTATCGACTGGGAGGTCGACCAGGGCGCCTTCGCGCTCGTCGTGGGCGACACCGGTTCGGGCAAGTCGACCCTGCTCTCGCTCGCCAAGCCCGAGATCGCCCCGGCGGGGGAGCGCACGGGCGCGGTGCGCGTCTTCGGCGATCCCGTCGAGGATCTCGATGCCGAGCGCTCCGCGCGCACGGTGGGCTACGTGTTCCAGAACCCCGACAACCAGATCGTCTGCGAGAGCGTCTGGCACGAGATGGCGTTCGGCCTCGAGAACCTGGCGACGCCGCGAGGCGAGATGCGCCGGCTCATCGCGGAGACGAGTTACTTCTTCGGCATGGAGGACTGGTTCCGCGCCGCCACCGACGAGCTCTCCGGCGGCCGCAAGCAGCTGCTCGCGCTGGCGTCGACCCTCGTCATGCAGCCGCGCCTGCTCCTGCTCGACGAGCCCACCGCCCAGCTCGACCCCATCGCCGAGAAGAACTTCCTCCACGCGCTCTTCCGCGTGAACCGCGAGCTGGGCTGCACCGTGGTGGTCGCCACGCACGCGCCCCGCGCCATGCTCGATTACGCGACCAGCGCGTTCAGGCTCGAGGAGGGCCGCATCGAGCGCGTCGCCGACATGAGGGCGCTCGCCGTCCGCGCGCCGCTTTTGCCTGCGGGGCGCGTGCGCACACACCGTGCGGCAGTCGAGGGGTCCGGACAGGGCGTCGCCCCGGTGCCCGGGTCCGCCGCGGGGCAGGCGCCCCCGTCCCCGGCGCTCGGGCCCGCCGCGCTCGAGTTCTCCCGCGCGTGGTTCCGGTACGGGCGCGACGACGGGTGGATCCTGCGCAACCTCGACCTCACGGTGCGCGCAGGCGGCGTGCACGCGCTCGTGGGCGGCAACGGCTGCGGCAAGTCGACCCTGCTCGCGCTCATGGCGGGCGTGCTCAAGCTCCAGCGCGGCGCGCTCAGAACGTCCGTCCGCTCGAGCGCGCTTCTGCCGCAGGACCCGCGCGCGCTCTTCGTCGCGGAGACGGTCGACGGCGAGCTCGCCGAATGGGCCGACGCCGCGGGCTATGGCCCGGCGGAGGCCGAGGCCATGCTCGCGCGCGTGGGCCTCGCCGGCCGCGGGGACACACACCCCTACGACCTCTCCGGCGGGCAGCAGCAGCTGCTCGCGCTCGCGAAGCTCCTGCTCGTGGGGCCCGAGCTCCTGCTGCTCGACGAGCCCACCAAGGGGCTGGACACCGCCTCCCGCCGCGCGGTGTGCGAGCTCATCGACGGGGTCGCGGCGGCGGGCACGACGGTCGTCATGGCGACGCACGACCTCGCGCTCGTCGAGGAGCTGGCGGACGAGGTCTCGATGGTGTTCGACGGCGAGGTCGCTTCGACCGAGCCCGCAGAGAGGTTCTTCGAGGGCAATGTCTACTACCGGCCGTGATAGAGGGCTCGGCGCCGCGTGCCGTGCGGGGGAGCCGCGCGCGGGGCGGGCCGGGCGCATCCTGCGCGCGCTCGAGGTGCCGCTGCTCGCGGCGGTCCCGTGCGCTATGCTCGCGCTCGCCCTGCTCGACGTCGACCAGTCGGCGCTCGTTATGCTCGTCGTGGTGGCCCTCGTCATCGCGTTCCTCTTCGCCGGCTACGAGGCGGGGCGGCCCGGGCTCAGGCAGATCATGCCCACGGTGGTGCTCGCGGCCCTCGGCGCCGCGGGGCGCATCCTCTTCGCGGCGGTCCCCGATGTGAAGCCGCTTTCGGCCATCGCCATCATCGCCGGCGCGACCTTGGGGCCGCGCAGCGGCTTCATGGTCGGTGCGCTCGCGGCCTTCACCAGCAACTTCTTCTTCGGCCAGGGCATGTGGTCGCCTTGGCAGATGTACGCCTGGGGGCTCGTGGGCTACCTGGGCGGGGCGCTCGCCCGCGCGGGCGCGTTCGACCGGGAGGACGGGAGCGTGCGCGTGGGTGCCCTCGCCGCCGCGGGGTTCTGCTCGGGCATGCTCTTCGGAGCCGTGATCAACACCTACGACATCATCGGCTTCGTGCGGCCGCTCACCTGGGCGGGCGCGCTCGCGCGGCTCGCGGCGGCGGTCCCGTTCGATGCGGTGCACGCCGCCTCGACGGCGGTCTTCCTCGTCGCGCTCTACCGGCCCTGGACGCGGCGCATCGGCCGCGTGGTGCGCAAGTATAGCCTGCGGGAGTAGGCGCGACGCCGCCGCTCATGTGCACGGCGCCGGCGCCAGGTGCCGTCCCTACAGCTCGATGACGAGCTCCACGGGGCAGTGGTCCGAGCCGAAGATGTCCGAGCGGATGGAGGCCTCGCGCACGTTGCCCGCGATGGCGTCGCTCACCAGGAAGTAGTCGATGCGCCAGCCGGCGTTGTTCTTGCGCGCGTTGAAGCGGTAGCTCCACCAGCTGTAGGCGCCCGTCTCGTCGGGGTGGAGTGAGCGGAACGTGTCGGTGAAGCCTGCGCCCAGGAGCTCGGTGAACTTGCCGCGCTCCTCGTCCGAGAAGCCGGCGTTGCCGCGGTTGCTCCGGGGGTTCTTGAGGTCGATCTCCTCGTGGGCGACGTTGAAGTCACCGCAGGTCACCACCGGCTTGCCGGTCTCCTCCTCGAGGCCCTTCAAGAAGGCGCGGTAGGCGTCGTCCCACGCCATGCGGCACTCGATGCGGGCGAGCCCCTCCTTGGCGTTGGGCGTGTAGACGTCCACGAACCAGAAGCGGTCGAACTCGAGCGCGCACACGCGGCCCTCTGTGGCGGCCTCGGCCACAAGGTCCGCCGCCGCGCCCGCGCCGGCGAAGGGCAGAAGGCTGTCGGCACGGCGCACCGAGAGCGGCTCCTCGCGCGTGAACACGGCCGTGCCGGAGTAGCCGCGGCGCTCGGCATAACTCCATACCTGCTGGTAGCCGGGCAGGTCGAGCTCGACCTGGCCCTCCTGCAGCTTGGTCTCCTGGAGTGCTAAGATGTCGGCGTTAAGCTCGTGCGCGATTTCCTCGAAGCCCGGCTCCTTCTTGAGCACGGCGCGCAGGCCGTTCACGTTCCACGAGGCGAACTTATAGCTTCTGGTCTGGTTGGCGGTCATGGTGCTCCTTTATGTCGGCCGGCGCGGGGCGCCGGGTCGTGTACGGGGTCGCCTGGGGGCAGGCGGCGGCTCGGGACTATCGTACCCGAGCGCGCGGCAGCGGGCGAGCTTGCCGGGCGGCTTCACGCGACTTCCGAGGAGGCATCGATGGGAACGGCGATCACCGAGGTCAAAGCGGCCCAGGAGGCGCTGCGCGCGCTGTTTTCGACCCATGGCCGGGTGGTGTTCTTCGGCGGCGCCGGGGTGTCGACCGCGAGCGGCATCCCCGACTTCCGCAGCGTCGATGGCCTGTACCGCCAGCATTTCGCCTACCCGCCCGAGGAGATGCTGAGCCACGGGTTCTATGTCGAGCACCCGGCCGAGTTCTTCGAGTTCTACCGCGAGCGCATGATCGCGCCGGACGCCCGGCCCAACCGGTGCCACGAGAAGCTCGCCGAGCTCGAGGCCGAGGGCGTGCTCTCGGCGGTCGTCACGCAGAACATCGACGGGCTGCACCAGGCGGCGGGCAGCCGGCGCGTCTTCGAGCTGCACGGGTCGGTGCACCGCAACATCTGCCGGCGGTGCGGGGCGGTCTACGACGCCGCGTGGGTCTGCGCGCGCGAGCACGAGGACGGGCGGGGCGTGCCCGTCTGCCCGGCGTGCGGCGGCGCCATCAAACCCGACGTGGTGCTCTACGGCGAGACGCTCGACGACGCGACCGTCGAGGGGGCCGTGCGCGCGATCGCCCAAGCCGACGCTCTCGTGGTGGGCGGCACCTCGCTCGTGGTCTACCCGGCGGCGGGGCTCATCCGCTACTTCCAGGGCGATGCCCTCGCCATCGTGAACCGCGACCCCACGCCCCAGGACGGCCTCGCGGACCTGCTCATCTCCTGCGACATCGCCTCCGCGTTCGACTTCTAGCGGCGCCCGCGCCCATCGGCATTTCCTGGAACCTTGCGCGGGGGAGCGTCTCGCGCGGGCGGCTGTGGATACAATAGGGAGAGCTCGACATCGACCGCCTCCGGCGCCCCGGCTGGGGGTGTGGCGAAAGGATCATCATGGCTCGTGACACCAAGGTTTGGCGCTGCGGAAAGCATACCCTCACGTTCGATCGCCCCCGGATCATGGGCGTGCTCAACGTCACCCCCGATTCGTTCAGCGACGGCGGGGAGCATCTCGACGCGCAGGCCGCCATCGACCACGCCATGGCGATGCTCGATGCCGGCGCGGACATCATCGACGTGGGCGGCGAGTCGACCCGCCCGGGCTTCACGCCGGTCGATGCCGACGAGGAGGCCAAGCGCGTCCTGCCGGTGATCCGCGCGCTCGCGTCCAAGGGCGCGATCGTGTCCATCGACACGCGCCACGTCGAGGTCGCGAAGGCGGCGGTGCGCGTGGGCGCCTCGATCGTGAACGACGTCACCGGTTTCACCGACCCCAAGATGGTCGAGTTCGTGAAGAACAGCTCCTGCGGCGTGATCATCGTGCACGCGGGCGAGGTCTCGGACGCCCCGGCGCGCACGCGCACGGCCGTGCAGCTCGACACCTCGGCCGCGGCCTACGTCGCCGAGCGCGCCCGCGAGGCCGAGGAGGAGGCCGCCGCGGCGAAGGGCGGCAAGGGCGCCAAGCGCGCCCGCGGCAAGGTGCTGGGTGGCAAGCTCGGCGGCGCGGTGCAGCCGCCGCTGCCCTTCGGCGACCTGCCCAACGGCTCCGCCGGCGCCGATGCCGAGGCCGAGGCCGCGGAGCAGGCGGCCCATGCCGAGGAGGACGCCCGCGAGGTCGCCTCGCACGAGGAGACGCGCGTCATCGAGCAGACCGACGAGCTCGCCGCCGTCATGCGCCGCTCGGCCCGCCGCGCGGAGGCCTACGTGAGCACCTCGCAGCTCCGCCGCTTCACCCTGCCCGACTCGGCGCCCATCATGCGCCGCGTGATGGGCTTTCTCTCCGACCAGGCGCGCGCCCTCATGCACGCGGGCGTCGACCGCGAGCGCATCTGCATCGACCCGGGCCCGGGCTTCGGCAAGTCCGCGAACGAGGACGTGATCATCCAGCGCGAGACCGCCAAGATGGCCTCGCTCGGCTACCCGCTTCTGTGCGCGGTGTCGCGCAAGCGCTTCGTGGGCACGGTCTCGGGCGTGGCCGATGCGGCCGACCGCGACGCGGCGACCTTCGGCGTGTGCCTGGGCGCCATCGAGAACGGCGCGAACATCGTGCGCGTGCACGACGTCGCCGGGTTCGCGCAGTTCCTGAACGGCTTCTGGGCCGTCGCGCGCCCGCAGCCGCGCCGCGCCTTCGTGGCCCTCGGCTCGAACATGGGCCAGCGCCTGGACAACATCCGCCGCGCGCGCGACCTCATCGCCGAGATCCCGCTCACCTGCGTGTCCAACTGCTCGCGCATCTACGAGAGCGAGCCCGCCTACGAGACGCGCCAGTCGCCGTTCGCCAACGCCGTGATCGAGATCAAGACCGAGCTCGCGCCCCTCGTCCTCATCGACGAGCTGCTCGACGTCGAGAACCGCATGGGCCGCAACCGCACCAAGAGCGCCAAGCCCAACGGGCCGCGCGTGATCGACTGCGACCTTCTGTGGATGGACGGCGAGACGCACGGCGGCACCAAGCTGCAGCTGCCGCATCCCAGGCTCGGCGAGCGCGACTTCGTGCTCGTGCCGCTCGAGGACCTCATGCACGATCCGGCGCGCTTCTTCCGCTACGAGGGCGTGCCCGTGCTCGAGCCCGAGGAGCGGACCGGCCATGTGGTGGGCGAGCTCGGGCAGATGTAGGCCGCTTCAGGTGGGGCCGTCATGACTTTTGAGGTGCTGCGATGACGCGCGATGAGGCGTTGACCACGCTCGGGCTGGACGGGGGCGCCACGCGCGAGGAGGTCCGGATCGCCCATCGCGAGCTGGCACAGATGCTGCATCCCGACAAGTTCGGCGAGAACAGGCGCCTGCGCGAGCGCGCCGAGCAGCAGATGAAGCGCATCAACGAGGCGCGCGACGTGCTGTTGGGTGAGAAGGGTACCGCGCGCGGCGCCGCTGCCTCGGCTGCGGGCCAGACGCGCCGCGCTTCCGGTACGGGTCCCGCGCGCGGCGGCTCGTCGCCCGCGCAGATCCGCTTCGAGGCCGAGGCCCGGGCGCACGCCGCCGAGACCGCGCGTCTCACCGTGGTGGCGCAGCTGCGCACCATGCGCGAGCGCCGGCGCACCATGGGCGGCATGGCGGCCGCCGCGGCGCTCGCCATGCTCGTGACCTCGCGCATGCGCGGTACGCTCGGCATGCTCATCTTCTCGGTGGCCTCCATGCTCACCGTGTGGGGCATCGTGGACGCGGTGAGCCTCTCGGGCCAGATCTCGACGCTGCAAAAGCGCTCGACCGAGCTCCTGCGCCAGCGCGACGCCGCCCGCAAGATCGCCGAGGAGGCCGCGCGGCTGTAGCGGCTCGCGTGTCGGCGGCGCCGGGTCGACGGCGATGATATCCATATCTATGTATCTCGGTGAAGCCTGTTTCATCGAGGTACAGCGAAATGGACGAAATTGAGGATAATCACGACTTTTCCGTCCATATCCATGGAGCTCGATCGACCGGGCCCCCCTCCACGTTACCGAGATACATGGGAATGGACACCTTGTCGAGCGGCGCGCCCAGGGCGGTTCGGCTGAACGATAGCGAGTTCCCGTCAACGGTCCAACCGTGATTTCCTCACATATTGCAGGATGGACATTTTGCCGAAGGGTGCGGCCACGCGGCGCGCGCGGGCACGCCCCGGGGCGCATGCGCTACCATAGAGCGCAGCGAACGAGAGGATACGCCCATGTCCCATAAGCGCCAGGATGCGAGCCAGGTCTCGCCGGAACTCGACGAGATGGTCTGCGACCTGATCGGCTACATGCTCGACGAGCTCGCCGACGGCGGCGATCCCGGCGTCCTCACCTGCGTCGAGGATGCCGACGGCGCGCGCGTCGAGGCGTCGTTCACCGACGACGGCGAGGAGGCGTGCCTCGAGGCGGCCAAGGCCCGCATCGCGCAGAGCGCCCAGGGCATGGCCAAGGAGGGGCTGGGGCCCATCGCGCGCTACGCCATCGGCTACGTGGGCGGCGTCCAGCTGGAGGACGGCTTCGCGGACGCGGTGCTCGTGAGCTTCTACGAGCGGGGGCTCACGGACGAGGACGGTGCGCCCACGGGGTACTCGGCCTACGTGCTCTTCGAGGGCGCCGGCGAGGGCGACCGCTTCGCGTGGGCCGATCCCGCGCCCGCCGGTGCGGAGGAGCCGCTCATCTAGGGTTGGTCATCTAGGGCGGGCCACTCAGCCGATTTCCCGGTCCCGTGCCGCTCGGATTCCGCGCCGACATCCGTAAAGATTCCGTCATCGGTTGATTTCCGATCCCAACCGAACACATTGAGCTGACGGCACGCTCCCGCAGTTAACCGAACGCCCCCGAGGTCCTATCCGGGCCCCGGGGGCGGCATTTTCCCAGTTGAAGGAATGGTGGAGATG
>NZ_LR597518.1 GCF_902150035.1 Enorma burkinafasonensis | reverse complement strand
TCCGGACATGCCGTCCTCCGATCTCCCGGGGCCGGCCGATCCGGCCCTCAGGGTATCGGGTTCCCACATTCATCCGCACATGTGCGGATGAATGTGGGAGGTGTTCGGATAAAGTTGATAATCAAGGATTAGCTTTCGTATAGCTACCGTCTCTTACCTTGCTCGCATGCATCCGAGGGTTCGTCTATAATCGGTTCACGCGGCGGCGCGCATGCCGCCCGATGTCGATACGTGCGCCATTAGCTCAGCTGGATAGAGCAGGAGACTTCTAATCTCAAGGTCGAGGGTTCGAATCCCCCATGGCGCACCAATTTCCCCTTTACGGCATCCACCGGTATTCACGCAGACAATAGAATGCCTGCGGCGACTCACCGAGAGCACCCAGCAAGTCGCCGCGATTCCATTTCCGATAAGCCCCTGAGCATTGAGGCGGTTACGGCCCAGCCTTTACCTAGCCGAGCGATTCAAGCGCCGCCGCCTTGATCCCCTCCGCATCGAGCCCGAAGTGCTTGAGCAGCACCTCGGCGGAGGCGGACGTACCGAACGACCGCATGCCCACAAACCTCATCGGAGTCGGGCACCTCTCGGCCAAAAGCTCGGCGACCGCAGCTCCCATACCGGTCGCAACGCAATGATCTTCCGCGGTGACAACATGCCCGGTCTTGGCGGCGCTACGGCAGATGAGCTCCTCGTCCAACGGCGTTACCGACTCGATGTCGATAACCTCGGCGGAGATGCCCTCAGAAGCAAGCAAATCCGCTGCCAAGAGCGCTTGCTCGACCTCGACGCCGCAAGCGAGCAGGGAGACGTCCGTCCCCTCGCGCAGCACGCTCGCCCACGGCAGGCGACCTTGCAGCGGCCCCTCGTAGACCTCGGCGGTCGCGAAACGCGAGAAGCGTACGTATACGGGCCCCTCGATATCGGCGGCCAGCCGGATCGCTGCGCAAGCGGCATGGTAATCCGCAGGCACCAAGACGCGCATGCCGGGAAGACCCCGCATGAGGCCGATGTCCTCGAGCATCTGATGCGTGGCGCCGTCCTCGCCCACCGTGATGCCGGCGTGCGTCGGGCACACCTTCACGTTGAGATGGGATTCGCAGACGGTGTTCCTGATCTGGTCGTAGCACCGGCCCGTGCCGAACGCGGCGAACGACCCGGTGAACACGGTGGCCCCGGTAAGGGCGATACCCGCCGCGACCCCCATCATGTCCTGCTCGGCGATGCCGACGTTAAGGAGCCGGTCGGGGTAGGCGTCGCCGAACACCTGCAACGTGGTCGCCCGCGCCAGATCCGCATCGACCGCGAAGATATCGGCCCCTTCCCGGGCGAGCTCGACCAACGTGGCGCCCAGGGCCTCGCGCGTCGCCCTCTTACTCATCGATCTCTCCTCCTTCGATCGCCTCGCGCTGAGCCGCCAGCTCGGAAAGCGCCTGTTCGGTCTGGACGGCATTCGGAGCACCCCCGTGCCAGCCGACGGTATCCTCCATGAAGGAAACGCCCTTGCCCTTGACGGTATGCGCGATGACGGCACGTGGCCGGGCATCCCGCACCCGTCGCGCAGAACGCAGCGTCCCAAGCAGGCTCTCGATATCGTGGCCATCGACCTCGAACACGCACCAGCCGAACGCCTCGAGCTTCTGGGCGAGATCCCCCAGCGTGCACTCGCTATCGACGGCCGTATCGAGCTCCAGGCGGTTCTTATCGACGATGAGCGTCAGGTTATCGAGCCTGTGGTGGGCACCGAGCATGAGCGCCTCCCAGTTCGACCCCTCCTGCAGCTCCCCGTCACCGACGAGCACGTACACCGACCGCTCGGGAGAGCCCTCCTTCGTCGCCTTCCTCTTGAGCGCCCACGCCGCACCCGCAGCGAGGGGCAAACCCTGGCCCAAAGACCCCGAACAGACCTCGACCCCAGGGCAGGTATTGCTGTCGGGATGCCCCTGGAGCTTCGCACCGAGCGTCCGCAGCGAGGCGATGTCGTCGTCATCGACCCACCCCAAACGATGGAACGCGGCGTAGAGCGCGGGGGCGGCGTGCCCCTTCGAGAGGAAGAACAGGTCCCTCCCCTCCCAGCTCGGGTCGGCAGCGTCGATATCCATGATGCCGCCGAGATACAGGGCAGCGAGGATGTCGACGCAGGACAGCGAACCTCCGGGATGCCCGGATCCCGCCCGCGCGATCATCGAGACCACGTCGGCGCGCATCGCGTTTGCCGCACGGAGCAAATCGCGCACAGAACCATCAGGTATTGCCATCATGGCGCTACCTCCAATCAATATCGGTTGTGAACGAGCGAACGAAGCTTACGAGAGCAGCGGGTTGGGAACGCCCTTGTCGTCGCGGGCGGTCTTCCAGTGGAGCAGGTACCGTTCGCGAACGTCCTTCGCGTGCCGGAAGAGCAGCAGCGTGAGCATGTCGAGCACGAAGAACGTCGAGTTGTGCGAGAACGACATCTGCCCGGTGAGCGCCCGGTCGCGCGTCGCCGCCTTGAGGAACAGCGGCGTGCGCTGGGCGAGCGGGGACGTCTCGTCATTGGAGATGACGATGACCTTCGCCTGGCAGTCCTCGGCGTTGTCGATGATCGCCGCGAGGCGCTTGGAGTGGCCCGAGTTCGAGACCACAATCAGGACGTCATCCTTCTCAAGCAGCAGGGACTCGAGCGACATGGCCTCGGTGTTCACCGGACAGCTCGCATGGATGCCCATCTGCATGAACTTGAACGAAGCGTTCATACTGACGGGAATCGAGTTGCCCACCGAGGCGAACAGCACCTGCCGTGCCGCGAAGATCGCGTCGATGCACTGCTGGACCACCTCCAGGTCGAGCCCGGAGACGGTATCGATGATCTCATCGGTCTTGAACTTGAGGATGGCGTCGATCGATTGGCGCAGGTCATCGGTCGCAAGCGCCGTCGGCTCGTCCGCGGCGGGCTCGATGCCGACGATGCTCTCGCGCGCGAGCGCGAAGCGGAAATCGGAGAAGCTCTCGAACCCGAGACGGCGCGAGAAGCGCGAGACCGTCGCGATCGAGGCGCCGCTCGCCTCGGAGACCTTTTTCACGCCGAGCATGGAGACCTCGGCCGGATCCTGCGAGAGGACGAAGTCGGCGACCTTGCGCTCGGCAGCCGAGAGATGATCGCGCACCGCGCAGATCTGGCTCAGAACCCCGCTCGCAACCCAAGCGCCGACCATGTCAACACCCCCTGCAACCGACACGCCGCTACTCGCACATCAATCGTACTATGTCATCCGCCGTCTGTGCATGGCGAACACGAGCGACCAGCTCATCGTCGGCGAGCTTCGTCGCTACCTTGGAGAGGAGCACCAGGTGCTCCCGAGCCCCCTCGTTGCTGTCGCCCGCGCAGAACAGAAAGACCGTGTCCACATCGCCCCCGTCGAGCGTCTCCCAGGCTATCGGATGCGCGAGCGTCGCGATCGCGACCGCGGGAACCGTCACGCTTGCGCTCTTGCCATGGGGTATGGCGACACCGCCGCCGATTCCGGTGATGCCCTCCGTCTCCCTGAGGTAGACGTCGGCGACGAACGATTCGAGGTCGTCGACGTGCCCCGCTTCCACCAGCAGTTTCGCCAGGAAGCGGATGGCACCGTCCTTGTCGGGGACCTCGACGCCCGTGCGGACTAGCGCCGGCGTGAGAACGTCCTTGAGCTCCATCTCGTCCCTCTCTTTCCGGGGCGGCCGGCAGCGGAGCCGGCCGCCCATCAGCACATCGTGAGTCCGGTGCACGGCACCGGCGCATCAGGCAGCGCGCCAGAAGCCCGCCTTGCCCACGGACCCGAAGAGCTCCATCTTCTGCAGGACCGTCTCCCGCACCACCTTGATGGTGGGGCCGAAGACCTGCGGCGGCATGAAGTTCCCCGTATCCCGGTAGATTCCCATGGCGGTCTGGAAATACACCTGCTTGATATCGCTCGAGATGTTCACCTTCTGGATTCCCAGCTGGCAGGCGCGGGCGATCTCGTCGTCGGGGTTGTCGCTCCCGCCATGGAGCACCAGCGGCACCGGCGAGATGGCGCCGATGCGCTCGAGCAGGTCGAGCTGCAGCTGCGGGACGAAATCCTTCGGGTAGATCCCGTGCGCCGTGCCGATGGCCACCGCGAGCGCGTCGACACCGGTCTTCCCCACGAAGTCGACCACGTCATCCGGGTCGGTGTACACGACGTTCTCGACGCCGCCCTCGTCCGAGTTCCCCATCGTGCCGATGGTGCCGAGCTCTCCTTCCACGGACGCGCCCATGAGGTGCGCGAGATGCACGACCTCGGAGGTCAGGCGCACGTTCTCCTCATACGGGAGCAGCGAGCCGTCGATCATGACCGAGGTGAAACCCGCCTTGATGGCGGCGGCGCAGTCCTCGACGGTCTTGCCGTGGTCCAGGTGGATCGCCACCGGCACCGGGCTCCCTTCGGCGCGCCGTGCGACGTAGGCGAAGAAGTCGGGCGTCGCGAAGTTGAACTCACCGGGCGCGAACTGCAGGATGACCGGCGCGTCGCTTTCCTCCGCCTGCTCGAGCACGGCGCGCACCAAGACGAGGTCGGAGGTGTTGAACGCCCCGACGGCGAACGAGCGCTCCCTCGCCACCCCGAGCAGTTCCTTCAGCGTTACCAGCATCTCCGCCCCCTACATGATCTCGATGTCGAGGTCGTCGAGCTCGTCTTCGGAGAGTTCCTCGCCGAGGTCGAGCGCGTCGGACTCCTCGTTCTGGTCGACGGGCTTCTTGATGGCGGCAAGGATGACGCCGGTCACGACGGAGCCGATCGCGAGGCACAGCAGTGCGCGCAGCGGATCACCGAAGAACGGGAAGGCGATGAAACCGCCGTTCAGAAGCTCGGAGGAGTTCCCCCACATCATGGAGAGGCCGCCGCACACGAACGCGCCGCACACGCAGGCGAAGACCACGCGCACCAGGTCGCGGGCGGCGATGGGGATGACGCCCTCGGAGATCATGAAGCAGCCCATGGGGACCGCGGCCTTCAAGGTCTCCTTCTCCGCCTTGGTGAACTTGTTGCGGGCGATGAGCGCGGCGATGGCGATGCCGAACGGCTGGGTCATGCTGCACATGATCTGGACGACCTTGGCGTCGGTGATCCCCTCGGTGTAGAGCGCGTTCACAAACGCCGTGGCCGCCTTGTTGACGGGGCCGCCGAAGTCGAACGTCACGAAGGCACCGAGCACGCCGCCGTACAGGAAGCGCGAGCCGGAGGAGAGCGAATCGAGGATGGCGGTGAGCTGGGCCATGAGCCACGTGATGGGACCCTGGATCACCGCGTACATGATGATGCCGCCGATAGCCGTCGCGAGGAACGGTATCACCAGCATGCCCTTGAGCGATGCGATCGCCTGGGGCAGGTGGATGTACTCCTTGAACAGGCGGACGAGGATGCCGACGAGCACGCCGCCGAGCATGCCGCCGATGAAGCCGGTGTTCAGGTTGTAGGCGACCCAGCCGATGATGAAGCCCGGCGCCAGCGCCGGCTTCTCGCCGAGCGAGAAGGCGATGTAGGCGCAAAGCATGGGCACCATGAGCTGCATGCCGAGGTTGCCGGTCTGGTACATCCAGTACCCGATGCCGGAGGTACCCAGGTTCGCGACGTCGGTGCCCGCGATGGCGCGGCCGATGGCCATCGTGAGGCCGGCGCCCACCACCAGCGGGATGAAGTACGAGATACCGGTCAGGATGCACTGCTTGGCATCGTTCCAGGAGATGATCTTCTTCATTTACTTGACACCCCTTTTCGCCATGGCGCGCTCGATCTTCTGAACGAACGCGGTCGGGTTCTTCACGACCTCGGACGTGCCGACCTTGACCGTCGGTTTGCCCGAGAAGCGCTCCATCTTGTCGATGGCGACGTCGATCGCGAGGATGACGATATCGGCAGCGGCTACATCGTCCGCGGTGAGCTCGTTCTCGATGCCGATACTTCCCTGCGTCTCGCACTTGATCGTATGGCCGCGCGCTTCAGCGGCCTTCACGAGTTTCTCGCGGGCAATGTACGTGTGGGCGAGCCCCGTGGTGCATGCCGCGACGGCGACGATGTTCATAGCTTCCTCCCTAGCGATAGCGATTACCGGTTGACGATGCGCGGTTTGCCGATTGCGACCCTTGCCTGCTCTCCTTTCAACGCGAGATCCCTGCACGATGCGGGCACGCATGCCCCGTATCCCTGCCGTAGCCTGAACGTCCCCTGTGAGACCTCGAGGTCGATATCGCCTTCGAGTGCGACGAGCACGCGATGCCCATCGAACTGAGGCATCTCAAGGGAGCCGTGAACGTCGGCGACCTCGAGCTCGAAGCCCTCCCCCTGCTCGGGGCCGATGAGCGAGAGAAGCAATCCGCCCTCAGCGGTGAGCAGCGCCTTGGGCTCCATCGCGCAGCGCCTGCGGACCTCGTCCTCGGTATACGTCGTGTAATCGAAGAGGCCGAGGCCGTGCTCGACGTCGAGGCCGCCGAACAGCTCCTCATCGGTGAGCGCGAGGCCGTTCACCTCGCGTTCCACGCGGATGGTCACGTCGTTGCACTCATGGAACTCGACGAACAGGCACCCGGGTCCGACGCAATGCGGCATGCCGGCGGGAACGAGGATCACGTCCCCCTGCTTGACCGAGATGCGGTGCAGGCAGGCGAGCATACCCTCGATATCCTGCTTGAGGAAGAGCTCCTTGAAGAGCTCAGGCGTCACATGCGGACGGAACCCGACGTAGACGCACGGGTCGTCGCAGTCCTCGCGCGTCCGCGCGATATACCACGCCTCGGTCTTGCCCATCGGCATGTCGAAATACCGCCGCGCATCCTCTCTCGTGGGATGGCACTGCATGGGCAGGCGCACCGTGGTATCCCCCACCCGGGCAAGGACCGAGAGCTGCCCGGCGTTGTACTCCTGGAAGCGGGCGCCCAGGATCTCATCCGGATACGCCCGGATGATCTCGTCGAGCGGCAGCGAGCACTGATCGTCAACCGTCACGCTCACCGCATATCCCTTCGGCTTCCCGCTGACGATGGCCCCGATCGAGGACACGAGGAGCTCCTCGCAGTGATGGCCGTCGGGCTCGGGGTCCGCGCGCCGCCACGCAGCCAGTGCGGAGCCGCCGATATAGAACCGGTCTATCCTGTTGTCCCTGAACAGAAGGGGGACGTTTGCAAGCCACGAAGGCACTTCCATACCTACCACCTCTCTCATAGGAGGCTTTGAACGATGCTGGCTGCAACCATAGGAACAACCCCGGCTGGAGGTTCCTCGCACCTTCAGTATGGTGATTATTTTCGCATTGTCTATCTATTTGAGAATTATTTTCATAACCGGTTGAAAATACCCGGTAGACGGTATAGAAGCCCGTAATTGCCTTGGAGCACAGTTGCTATTTTGGACATCCGCAAGCAGACAGATCATTGACAGCGCATGCGATGACCGACCGAAACGATTCGAACACCGAAATGAGCGAACGATAAACGAGACGAAGCTCCACTTTACAGCCAAGATAACAACATCCCGCCCGCTCGGAACCGAACGGGCGGGATATCATTGCACAGCGAAGCGAAATGAGGGATTAGATCTCGATCTTGGCGCCGAGGAGCTTCACGAACTCGCGGCAGCAGGCGGTATCGCCGGGCCAGGCGGGCGAGGTCACGAGGTTGCGGTCGACGACGGCCTGGTCTGCCGGAACCTCCTTGTAGGTGCCGCCGGCAAGATCGATGTCAGGACCCACAGCGGCATAAGCAGTGGCAGTGTAGCCCTCAAGCACGCCGGCGGCGGTGAGAACCTGCGGGCCGTGGCAGATCGCGGCGACGGGCTTGCCGTCGGCGAAGAACTCGCGCACGATCTCGAGCACGCGCGGATAGAGGCGGATGTACTCCGGGGCGCGGCCGCCGGTGATGTAGAGGCCGGCGTAGTCCTTGGTATCGACAGCGTCGAAATCGGCCGTGAGGGCGAAGTTGTGGCCGCGGAGCTCGGTATAGGTCTGCTCGCCGAGGAAGTCGTGGACGGCGGTCGCGATGGTGTCGCCGGCCTTCTTCTCCGGGCAGACGGCGTCGACCTGGTAACCGAGCATCGAAAGCGCCTGGAACGGCACCATGGTCTCGTAGTCCTCGGCGAAGTCGCCGCAGAGCAGCAGAATCTTAGGCATGCAATCAGCCCCTTCGGGTTTCCAGGCGGGAACCATTTCCCGCATAGGTTTCATTATTGTCCGAGCGGGGACGCGTGGCCAATCAGTATTCGATTAGCGGAACGAATGACCCAGCGACCGGTCCCGCAAACGGGGGAGGTTCGCCTACATCTTGTGGTGCTGATAGGTTCAATGGGCTAGAGGCAAGAGTGTCCGCAACCAGCTGCACAACTCGATAGAGACGGAAGCCCTAAAGCCTATCGCCAAACTCCAAGTATTGAATCCACTCCAAATCGCGCACCGCCTGATCCCAATTCGTCTTATCTTCCAAAGAATGCCACACCCCATCGGATGTCTGGTAACCGATGACGTTTAATATTGGCACACGATCTAGGAAGGCCAAGGTCGCCATCTGCTGCTCCTCAAGAGGGGCACCTATGCAATCGAGCAAGAGTGACTGCAGCGCAAACAGTCCGATATCTCGACGTTCAGAAACCTGTTCGTTACCTGCAACATCATAATTAGCCCAGATGAAGTAAGGGGTGCAATACGATCGCTCGTACCATTCCACATCACCGGGACTAGGTGAACCAAAGACCGCTGTGTCAACATCGGATGCCGGCTGATGGTCACCAAAAAAACGACAACAACGGGGCGGTCGATCTCTCTGAGCTTACCAAGAAAATCCTCGAGCTCCCTATCAGAAATAGATATGAGGGAAAGATATTCGGTGAGCATGGACTCCAGATCGTCTTCCATCCACCCCAAATCGAGCCCTATTTGCTCCTCGTCAGGAAGGTCCCAGGCGCCGTACCCCCCATGATTTTGCATGGTGACGTCGAAAATAAACTGCGGACCGCTGTTCTGTTCCAAGATCCGGATGATCTCTTCGTATGTGGCGGCATCGGTTACCCCTGCATGCCGACGCGGGGCATCCTCGGGAAAAGCGCCCTCATCCAAGAATGCGTCAAATCCAATGGCAGGATACACGACATCTCGGTTCCAGTTGTCTCCCGGCATGGGGTGAATAGCGGTTGACGTATAGCCCTGGACTTCCAGAGCTTTCGGAAGCGAGGCCATCCCTGACAAATCATGCGTGATATAGAGCTGGTTTTCGGATCCAAGATAAGCGAGCGCGGCGCCGGTCAGGAACTCGAATTCGCTGTTGCAGGTTCCCCCTCCACAAACCGACGGGTAAACGTACCCCGTATACAGTGCATCGGGAATGTTACCCACGAAGTTAGGGCCCTCATAGCCGGCGTGCAGATTTTCAAAGATGGATAGGTCGGAAAATGACTCGTTCATGATTGCGACAATGGCAGGCCTCTCCGCTTGAAACTGCTCTTCAGCCGCCAAGCGTTCAGGTGATGACCCCCTGTTGTCCAGGTATTCTTGCACGTATGTTTCTAAAAGCCTCTCCGCTCCCTGCGCCGAATAGCCGGCAGGCTCGACAATAATCGAATTCTGATAAAGCGAGATGAATGATGCAACGAAACCCTGGGTCTCGTATACCGCCAAGGAATCCCAGTAGGAACGCGCAAAGCCGAATCTATCGGAAAGATTCACCGTGAAGATTGCATAGAACAATGAAGCCAGTAGGGCAAGGCCGGACAGCGCTCTTGCCATAGCGCAAGCCAAGCGCTTCGGCCGACTTTTCGCCATGGGAGAGCACCCTTCCCCCGCCCCAACCTCCGCTGGGCGCACAAATGAAAGCAGCGCTACCGAGCAGCAGGTGAGGGCCATGCACAGAACCTGCCGGGCACCCACGATGAATGAATAGCCTCCGCTGACAGAAAGGGCAGTGCCCGCTGCAAACAAATCACTCGGCAAAATCGCAGCACCCTTAAACATGGCTACAAAATACTGCGTAAGCCCGATCAGCATCGCGGCAACAGAGGCGATCGCAACGATTGCCCCCCTGCACTGACTAAGAAGATACAGCGCGACGAACACCACCGCCACCGGCACGATATTCAATAGAAGTTTCCATGGCTCAAAGAAGCGAAGGAACTCGTTCCACGGGGACTCGATCGAAAAGCTCGCGAAGACGATCGCGACCAGAAGAACCACGACATCGCGAACATATCTCGCGAGCACGCTACCTTGAAACCGCCCTGATGCAAATCCGGAAACGATACGCACACGAAACAAGATGACGACGCCCGAAAGAGCGATAAGCGCCACCAAAACAAGAAGATAAAAAAGACTACTTGATTGGTACCAACCTTTAGCCCCAATAGCGCACAGAGCTATCAATGACAACGTCGAGGGAAGGAACCACCCAATAGAAGCGAGCGCGGACAATATGCCATCATGGAACCGTAGACGGGACGCTAGGCATAGAGCACATATGAGGATGATCAACCCGGATAGAGGGATTAGGAAGCTGAGTATTCCCATGTCAAACCCTTCGTCTTCCCCTGGATCATTCGTGTTGGATATGCATTTTGCCCATACATGTATCTCCCGTTGAAGAAACCTTCATGCAGCAGCATAAAACCAAGCTTTGCATAATGTAGCACATCGAATGAGGGTAGTTCTCAGGATAAACCGGTGGGGAGACCCGTAGACAATCCGGTTGACAATAAAAGCCCGAGGGCATCCTCGTAGAAAAAAGTAGGACCCGCCCCGGTTGATCGCTGATCAAAGCATTCGCATCATCTCGACACGACCCACGAAGTACGATGGCGCTAATGGAATACGACGCAAACGTTGCCGCAAAACAGCCGGCAATCCCGCTCGGCGTGCATCCCCACCAGCGCAAAAGAGTCTATATATATAAGAGCGAGGCCCACAAACCGTCCCGAAAGGAGATCGATGCGCACGCATACACCTTGACGCCACCCTGCTGGATAATGATGTTCCATTATGCGTTTCAATTTGCCGAATCATCGAGATCGATGCGAAAGTATTCTCGAACGGGCGCCCAGAACAAACACGGCTCCAAACCAGAGCGAGAGTACGAACATAAGAAGCAAATAGAGCAACGAAGCACCCCTGATTCCAAACAGATCTACAATTGAATTAGACAAAACTAGCGCAGTCAAAGAAACCGCTACGTAACCCCAAATCAGTGTGGTTTGCCTTCTCATAATGGTAATTCCGAGCGTAAAAAGCGATGCAACTGCCATAAAACCCCCTCCTATCAGCAAAATGAGGAGGTCGATGACGTAGCGCTCGAGGTCCGCGTTATACAGGGCCCCTAAAACAGGCGCACCGATAAAAAAGGCTCCCATAACGCACATGCAAGTTACCGCGGCGATATAAACCATCTGGCGTGCAAACATTCGTAAAAAACGAGAGCATTCTCCATTTGTCCAGGCACTCGTTAATGCCGGTAAAAACGGATTGTAAATAAAAGAGGAAAGCAAATTGATTACCAGAACGGGCATGGAAATATAGCCGTAGTATGCTTGCGATGCGTCGTCGAGTTGGGCATCGATAGCATATTTTGGCGCATTCCCGATATAGAGGAGAAGGAACGTTGCCAAGAATAACGGCACACATTCAAATAACAGCTTAACCACACCAGAAACGCTTGCATCACCAAACGAGGTAAGCCCGCGTTTCGATTTCATCCAAAATGGCTCCAGCAACACATATAGCAGAGAATAAACAGTGGCGATGACCAGTGAGGGCACCATATCTTGCGTAAGGACAAGCGCGACACTGAACACCAAAATATTAGTAGCGAAGCGAATTGATAGCGCCTTAGCGCCGACATCAAGCTTGCCCCGCCTTTGGCAATCTCCAATGAACACATCTTCGATGGAATCTGTAGCCTTGAAAATCAGCGTGAGAAGAATGACCAGAGATTTTGTGGGCGCATAATGCAATTGCGATGCCGAATAAAAAAGATACGCTGCCCCTAGCAACACCATAACTACGGTCGTAAACACACGCGCATAAAAATAAGTGGCCAGTGAAAAACGACCCTTGATGTCGGACGCATGGTAATTCCTGACACCGAACTTGCCAACGTTCAAAAAGACATTTGCGTTGGCATATGCAATGCTAAATATGCCGGCATCAACGACATTTCCAACCCGAGTAATCACCATCAACATGGCCACGGATTGAAATGCGGAAAGAAACCCTCCCAGCGTATTCCAGAAGAAAACTGCCTTGCCGGCAGGCTTTTCGTTTGTCCCCACGCTCATCTTCCAAACATCCTGCAAATCACATCAAAAGCTCAATAGTTCACGATAGACAGCACAATTCAAACGAACGGCAAAACGAGTACGTAAGCATGATGAGTGAGATGGTCATCGATCAATCGATGCAGCATCGATTGCCGGAAGTGTGCTTTCCAGATCGGCCATCCTCTTTTTGACAATCTTCCGCTTGCCTTGAAGGACGTATACGCAGTACATGCCTAGAGCCGTAAGCCTATGCCCCAATAGGCCTTTTATCATCCTTCTTACTTTTTTGTTCTTTGAATAAGAATCTCGCTCATCCAGGTAGCGCCTCAAACTATTAAACGATTCACCGTTTCGATATGATTCAAGGAATTGATCGCGAAGGGCCGAGCGATGTGAAGGCGCCAATAGACAACCGTTAAACATCATGCATTCCTCGAGCTTCCTCTGCTCCAATGTGATGCTTCCGCGACAGCGATTGATAAGGTCGACGCCCTTCTTGCTGTTTATCAGAATTTGCGAAACGCCTTTTGATACATCAAGCGTGCATGGATGCACCGCTCCAAGACCGAAATAATCGGCAAGCGTTATGTCCGCAACTCTTGGAACACAGGCATAGGGACAGGAATAGCAGGATTCACGGTAGAATAACCCGTCAAGGAATGGACCTAGATAGGGATCTTGCGAAGAATCGATATACTCGACGGTGCCGTCATGGTATTCGAAGCGAATGGTTTTTTGAATTAAAGGTGTCCAGCCGTTCACTTTCGACGTTTGGTCTATTCCGGCCAATTTACGATCGCTTTGCTTATAGGCAAGATATTGTTGGAATACCCCTACGGAACCCCCGCCGTGACACACCAGATCGACCGTTATCAGCCCTTCCCTATCTCCTCCGAGATATCCGTATAGCCCGGCCAACTGACAGGGAACCCCTGAATAAAGCACCTCTCGGCCGTCATCCAATGCCTGCTTGACCTGACGGAAGGTGTCCTCCGTACTGCTTTGGACGTATTTGGATCCACGCATCGAATCGAGCTCGTCCATCGATTTGGCACAAACCTGCTTACAAGAGAATTCCTCCCCCCAAACAGCACCGAAAACGTACCCACCGTTTTCTATAACCTGTTTCGAGAGGGCGCTGAACATTCCGCCGGAGGCGCTTCTTTCCAAAACCGATTCGTCCGCGTTGCACGCCGCAAACGCCACCGGAATCGCCCTGGCTGGAATCTGCGGATTCAACTCGGGACATGCCCGGTCGCACAGGCCGCAATGCACGCATAAATCCATCTTAATAACGGGTGCAAGAAAACCGTTGTCATCCTGCGCCATCGATATGCACCGTTTTGGGCAGGCGTTCATGCATGCTCCGCAACCCGTGCACTTTTCCTTATCACAAAGCACCACTAACCGCCCTTCCGGCCGCTTCTACTTACCGCTCTTGAATCACCGCGAAGGAGAGGCAGTAATCCCAGTCGAGAACAGTATTAAGACCGACGCTGAAAATAAAACCATCTTCAACTTTATTTCCGTATTCTGGAACAGAGTGAAACGTCAGGAGATTATCATCCGGATATTCCCCGAGCCAGGAGACCTCCAATGTATAGAGCGAATCGGTTTCGACACTGACAGGATCATCGAAATAAAACGCGTTCACCGTAGAAGGCACAAGCTGCGTGCTAGAACGCGTTGAACGACAGAGCTCATTTCCTTCTGAATCAAGAAGACGAACTGTTAATTCACCATCATCGAATGTCCCCAGGCGAATGGCAATCGCATCTACCTGACTGCCGTTCGTTACGAACGATTGCCTGATATAGTCGCCCGAACCCATCAGAATGATGTCGTTCATCGTGTATCGGATGTAGTTTGAAACATAGTATTGAGCTCCGGCTCCCGAATAATAACCGAAAACAACCGAGATGAGCATCGGTATGGCAAGCAGGGCAACCGGAATCCCTGCAAATCGGCTGGAGACATCAATGGTCATTCCAGAGGAAGCCATCAGCCTATTGGAAACGAAGCAAGAATCGACTATCCCCAAAACAGTTAACAATATTACCGAGCATCCAGCTATATTTGCCGGAATAGTCCGCAACATAGATGAGTAATACGCTTGGCCTGCCCCCTCAAACCAGAATAATGAAACGGGCATGAGGACGGCCACCATTAATATGAGATAGGCGTAATCGAAAGCATTCCAGCTGGTATCGTCATCCAACGATAGGGCAAGCGGAACGACGAGAAAAACGGCTGCATACTCGTAGCTCACACTCGGGATACCCATAAGCAGACACGTATAAAGAAGAACGACTTTCCAAGACGAGGCAGCGAATACTGTAGATAAGGCTGTGCCCACAATCGAAAAGAAAAGGAACGCCTTGCTGACAGGCTCGATCAACCAGGGCCACTCAGATAAGAAGAAGGAGAACTGCGCGTCAAAATTGAGCCGAAACCCTTCCCTCCCTATTGAAAGCGCTCCCGAACCATTAATCAGGTTGCTAATGTATGTCGCTAAGTCCGATATTCCATTGAAACAGAGAAACGGCAGAACGATCGTGAGAATACCGTATATGAGGAGTCTAACTGAATCCCCCAGTCTCCCCTCTCGAACAAGGAGGAATCCAAAGATCGCAGGATATAGCTTGATTCCCGCTGCCAAGGCCAGCGAGATTAAAGCAATCTCGCGAGCAAAAGCATGCTTAGAATCTTTGAGACAGAAGAAGAGCAGCGTGAGATCCAAAGCAATGATGATGTTGTTGGCACGTTCATATAAATACAGCATGGGAACAGATACTAGAAAGATTCCCACGAACAGCCATCTTTCCCACGGTTTTCCCTTTTTCAGATTCCACAACACGATAATCAACATCAAGTGAGTCACGAGAAGGTATATTACAAACAGCATGAGAGGCTCTTGGAGGAACAGCTCGTCCTTATTAACCGCATGGCTCAATCGATACTGCGAGAAAGGCGAAAGCAGGGATGCGAGAAAGAGGTAGATCGCATTCGCCAGCGGCGGATAGATCGTTTGGGTCGCATATCTAGAAGCCCTATATTCCTCAATATTCGCTGCAAGCATATTGAAGAAATCCATAAATGTATCGTTGTCGAATGAAGTTAGATACAAATGCAGCGTGTGCAGATCCGTAATGACAAGTGAAATGAAGAAGAGCGCCAGAAATATCAAGCACGCAAGATAATACAGGCGCTTTCTGTTTGGAATTTGGGTGAGGAAGGGCTCCAGGGGTGCCTTGCCACCGAAGTCATCCCTCCGATGATGCAGAAGGAAAGAGGACCGGGAAACAACCTCGTAATCGGTCGTGAAATGCTCTGAATTATCCATCAGTCGCAACCTAGCTTATCCCCTTGACCCAACAGCCTTCAGCGCAGAAGTCATATATGTCTCGGATGAGGTCCTAAGAGCAGCAATCGACTCATATAGCTTTGCATAATCAACCGGTTTATCAACGATTTCCCCGCCGACGAACAAGCGATCCTCTGCACCGAGCTTCTCAAGGAGAGTCTTGACCTTGAGGCCCCTGAGCGATGACGTAAAGCATGTGAAATTCCGTTTATGCAATATCGAGAATATCGTTCCATGGAACGTTGAGGACATGCAGTAGAAGCTGTTAGCGAATTCGCGCTGAACCTCATCTGCGCAAGAAGGCGTCGCAAACTCATCACACCACTCATGTCGCCACGAAATAGCGCGAAGCTTCTTATTATGCAGTTTGGCAAACGCGGTAATCGCACGCACCTGCTCGGTTGAAAAATGCTCTCCGTACACTGCAATATAATCGCTATCTGCGGCGCCTTCGTCCGCGAAATAGGGATATAGCAAAGTGGGATCGAGCACTTCCACACATGTTTTATCTGTCAGCTCCTCAACCCAGTTGCAGGTTATACGATCTCGCGCGGAAATGGCACAGAAACCGTCAAGCCCTTCTTTCATCTGGCGACGCAATTCAGGTGATGGATTCTTGAGGGTAATACCAGAGGTCGCATACGAAAAATGGGGCTTGGTGATGCCCAGGCCAAAATACGCGGGAACAAAGTTAATCGTTGGATTCGTCGCAGACCAAAGCTCATCGCTTCCGATGACGATACAATCGTAGCGATCTTCCAATTCTTGAATGCAGCTATAGTTCGGAGATATCGATACTCCCTCAAGATCCCTTTTCAGAATACGGAAGGTGTTATAGGCGGGAACAAGCCGAGCCGCCAACTTTTGAAACGGTTTGGGAAAGAATTTCTCGAAATAGTAAACGGAATTTAGTTTCCACGAGTAATGCCTTCGTATCGAATAGCTAACGAGCTCGCAATCGTGGCCGAGACTCTCCAGATAATTGTATAAAGACATCGTATGGAAAAACGAGCCGTAATCAGCGAAGTAGACTGTAACGATCCCGATTTTCATCGCACTTTCTCCTTTTCACCACGCTGCTCCCGCTCGGCAGCAATCATCCACTCCCCCAGTCGCTCCTCCTCGATAACAAGCGGACGCCTAAGCGTTCTGCTGTTGATCGTGAGAACGTACTCTCCCAGTATGCCGATAAAAGTCAGCTGAAGTGACCCGAGCACCAAAACAGCCAGAAGCACCGGAATCGATCCAGCAGGGAACGTGGCCCAGTTGAGCATCTTCATTACGAAATAGATGATCGCAACACACAACGAAACAACCGAAGCGAAGACACCGATAAGTGTAGCGATGCGCATCGGTGCCTTCGTATAGCTCGTAAATGAAAGCATCGCGGCATCATAGAGCGAGGAAAAATTGTTATGAGTTTTACCCGCCCTACGCTCGGCCTGTTCGTAAGGAATATCCTTCCGATTGGCGGGCCCGAGCTCCGCGACAATACCCCTCAAAAACGGCTGAGGATCATCGAGGCGCTTCATCACCTCAATGAAGCTTCTATCGTATAGGCCCGTACCGGTGAAATGCTCGATCTGGTCTACGCTGCTCATTTCATGAATGAGCTTGTAATAGATCGATCTCAACCAGCGCAGAATGCCATTTTCCTCACTGGAAGCCTTGATCGCGCACACGACATCGTGCCCCTGCTCCCACTCACGAACAAGACGCGGGATAAGGCTTGGAGGGTCCTGGAAATCACAGCACATGCTGATCACGCAGTCGCCTTCGGCCTGGCACATACCGTAGTAAGGAGAGTTAAACTGCCCGAAATTACGAGAGTTCAATATCGCCTGCGTATGACAATCAGACGCGCAGAGCACCCTTAACTTGTCGCGCGTTCCGTCTGTCGAATGGTTATCGATGAACAGAATGCGATAGTCGTAGCCAGGGAGGTACTTCGTGAACTGCTCCGTCACGGCATCGTGCATGGGAATGACATTGAGGGCCTCGTTATAGCACGGTATCATCACCGTGATGAGCCCGCCCATCCGCCCACGCTCCTTGCGAACCTGGTAGTCTTCGGACATCTTTTCTTACTCAACCCCCATGAGCAGCCTATTTAGGTCGCTCGCATGTCGAATTGCGTAATCGCAACGCTCCAGTAGAACAGGATCGCTTCCCTGGCCCCAGGTGACATACGCAAAGGAGACGCCGCCGTTGCGGGCGGTGAGCATATCCGTCATGCCGTCACCGATGTATATGGCAGATTCTGGAGCAACCCCGAAATACCCGAGTATCGAATTCAGGCCATACGGATCCGGCTTAGAAGGCCTGCTTTCATCGTAGCCAACGATCTTCCCGGTAAAAAACGGGAAGAAGCGACGCATGCATTCCTCGGAGAGGCGTTGGCTCTTGTTCGTATTCACTGCAAGATGCACAGATGAGGACTCAAGCTGCTCTAAAAGCCCATAGATGCCCTCATAGGGACGGGTCAGGGGCTTCTCGCTTGCAGAATAGATGCTGCGGTACGATTCCTTGACCCTGTCTACGCATCCGTTATCTCGGGACCCTTCAGGGAGGAGTCTCGAGACGATTGCCTCGAGATCTCCTCCCACGAGACCGGGATACTCATCCACTCGATGAACAGGGAAGCCATTGCACCGGAGTGCTTCATTGAAGCACTCGGCAACATCCCCTATGGTGTCCAGCAGCGTGCCGTCTAAATCGAATACAGCAAGTTCGAATTTAGGCAACGCTACTTACCCTCGGCAACGGCAATGCGCTCGTACATCATCTTCATGCGCTCGCGGTCCTCACCCGCCATGCGGTCATAGAAAGTGCACTTCGACTCGAGATACAGCGCCTCGAACTTCATCGCCAGCAAGATTCCACGCCGAAGCACGCGCTCGTCATCCGTAATCTCAAAGTGGACCTTACGCGTCTCGAAACGATCGGCAAGGGGCGTCATCTTCTGAATAAAGGGGATGGCATCGAATGAGATGCCGCCACCGAAGCACACGCGCAAGCCCGCCTCACGTGAACGCTTCGCAATCTCCGAAACGGCCTCGAACATGGTGTCGCTATTGATATCGGCACGGGTGAGCCCCATGGATGACGAGAGGTCGACGCGGCCGACCCCGACCATATCAAGGAAGCCGGCACCTTCCTTGAGAATCGCATCGTAATTCTGCTGGCAGGTAATGGTTTCCGCGTTGATGATCCACTCCACGGATCCCATCTCGTCGCCATATACCTTTTGCGCGGCACCCTTGAATTTCGACAGGGCGAAGGGGGTCTCGATCATTGGGGCCATAACGCCCGCAGCGCCGAGAAGCTTGCACTGATCGAGGTCTCGCACCGCTTCGCAACCACCGATCTTGATGGTGAGGGGCACATCAGCGCGGTTGATCACCTCGTTAAGCATAATCATCTCGTCGGTGCGAGAGCCCTCAGCCTCAAACTCAGCCTTGATGGCCTTGCAACCGCAATCTTCCTTGAGCTCCTTGAGGATCTCGAGCATCTTCCGTCCAGTAGCGTTCATAGCTATAGACTCCTTCCGTCATTGGCGACTCTTATACCAGTCTACCGTTTTCTTGATTCCCTCTACAAAAGACCATGAGGGCACAAAGCCCGTATCTGAAGTCAGGCTGGTGATATCCGCCTCGAGGTGCATAACCTGGTTGGGATAGTAGGGCAACTCTCCGAACCCGAGCGTTGCCGTCGGATCGACCGCGTCCCTGATTATGCTGATGTAGTCTCGAAGCGGCCGCACCTGGCCGGACCCCACCACATAGACAGCGCCGTCTCTACCCTCGCGCGCCGCCAAATAGAGGGCGCGCGCCGCGTCTTCGCAAAAGAGATAGTCCCAAATCTGGTCCCCGGGCGTGCACGCAAAATGCCCCGTTTGCGAAAGCTCCCTTATGCAGCTCATGACAAGCGAATGGCCCGCATCGCGTGGCCCAAAAATGCTTACGATACGGCACCAAATATGACGCATGTCTAAGTGGGAGCATAGGGCTCGACTCATTACGGAAGCCGCAAGCTTTGCGGCTCCGTACCCATTGTCGGGATTGCAGGGGAGGTCGGGAGACAGAACGCCTTCAACATGCCCGAACTCACTTTGCGACCCAGCGCCAACGAACACGGAGCAGCCGAGTTCCTTCGCGGCTTCAACCGCCATAAGCGTGAAGGCGATGTTCCTCTCTTGCCTTAGCCAATCCTGTCGAGCGGGACCGAACGTCCCGCTCCAAGCCAGATGGAAAAAAGCGTCCACGGGTTTATCGATAAGACCCGGCAGGCGATCGATCTCATGCAAGTCACATGGAACGGCATGTACCGAATCGCAGCGCGGAATCACGTCCACGCGCGCAGAGTCCGGTCGATGCACGGCATAGACCTCAACGCCCTGCCTCACCAGCTCATCTATTAGAGATGTCCCCACCACGCCCGTTGGACCGGTGACCACGGCGCAGGAAATCTCATTCACCGAGGGCCTCCGCCAACGAAGCCTTCACCGCACGCATCTCATCATCCGGAATGAACGGCGACATGTCTTCAAGGGGGGGAGAGACCATAGAACCGTCTGGTAGGCGCTTAGACCCCAACTTGGGTTCGAAGAACTGGCCGGTGTCGACCACAGCCTCGAGCACCGCGGGTCCCTCGGATGCGAGGAACCCATCGATGGTATCCGTCAGTTCGCCACCATCCCCAATGCGGTAGAACGGGAAATCGAACGCACGCGCAATAGCCTCCCAACGAGGGAAGCCCACGCCGCTTTGCTCGTCGACGCCCGTGAAATGTGCATCGAACGTATTCGTCTGCGTCTGCCTGATGGAATGGTATCCATCGTTGTTAATGATTACAAGCTTGACGTTAAGCCGATTGTATGCGACTGTCTCGAGTTCTTGGAGGTTCATCATGAGCGACCCGTCCCCTTCAAGACAAAGAACGGGATCACCATGGCGCGCAATGGCGGCGCCGAGCGCAGCGGGAAGGCCGTACCCCATCGAAGCGCAACCAGAATTCGTGTACAGCCGCTGACCGGACTTAACGCGCCATGCCTGGAACCCTATGACACAGGCAGAACCGTTGCTCGCCACGATGGACCAGTCGTTCGGGACGTGAGAACTCAGCACATCGATAAACCCGTACGGGTTAAGAGGAGAACCCGAAGAATTCACCGCGGGAAGGGTGGCCGGGAAACGATCGTTGACCCCCTTGCACCACTCGAGCCATGCGGCGTGCTCCCGGGGAGCGATCTGTTTACCGCTGCGAATCACTGCATCGAGGAAGTCGCGCACGTCCGCATGGATGGGCATATCGATGGCGACCGTGGGCTTAGCGAGCTCCGCCGCATCGATATCGACGGCGATCTTGTATGCGTTGGGTGCAAAGTTCTCCCAGTTATAGCTGATTTGCCGAATATTCAGGCGACAAGCGAGAGAAATAAGGAGATCGGCATTCTGGAGCACGAAGTTTCCGCCACGGGTTCCAACCGTACCCGGACGACCAACATATAACGGATGCTCATCAGGCAGCAAGTCATGAGCATTCCATGCCGTACACACTGGAATGCCCATGCAATCGATCGCTTCGAGGAAGCTCTCGTATGCCTTTGCTGTACGGATTCCGCCGCCAGCCAAGATAACCGGTGCCTTCGCAGCTTGAATAGCCGCAAACACCTCATCAACTGCTGCATCCTCCACGCACTGCACGCGCTCCTGTAAACGGAGCGGCCCGCATCCAGATCCGAAATCGTCATGATCGGGATCGAAATGTAGCAATGAATCGGTATCTACGATCGCAGCTTGCACATTCAGCGGGATATCGAGCCAGCATGGACCCGGACGACCATGCGTCGCGATATACAGCGCCTTCTCGAAATGGTATGCGATGCGGTCGACATCGGTTACCATGGCGCAATACTTCGTCATGGGGCGCACCGAGTCGACGATGTTGTACTCTTGGTCTCCCAGCTGACGCAAAGGCAAGTCTGTCGAGGCAATCGTCGTGCTGTACTTGACCTGACCGGAAAACACGAGCATGGGGATGGAATCGAGCCATCCGCCCAACACACCCGTAAGCGCGTTGGTTCCGCCCGGGCCACTCGTAACGCAAACCGCCGCGATGCGCTGCGTCAACCGCGCATAGCTTTCAGCGGCGATGGCGCACGCCTGCTCATGGTGGTTGTACGTGACGCGAAGCCCTTCCCGGTGCCCAAAGGCATCATTCAGGTGCATCGCACCGCCCCCCGTTACCGAGAAGCAATCGACTATCCCCTCTTCAACAAGGCGGCTGGCAAGATAATCTGCTACGCGAATCTTCACGCTACGACACCGCCTTGCGCACGGCATCGGCCATATATACGATCATGTCCTCATCCATACCGGGATAGACACCCAACCAGAAGGTATCGTTCATGATCCGGTCGGTTTCGGCAAGCTCGCCGATCACCCGATACGCATCGGATCCGCGAATGGGGTCGAAGCATGGGTGTCTCACCAAATTACCGGCGAACAGCCGCCTTGTCTGAACGCCCAAACCCTCGACACGTCGCGTCACATCAGCTGCATGAATGCCCTCGGCGCATGTCAGAACAAAACCGAACCAGGAGGGGTCCGACCCTTCAAGCGGCTCCGGAAGAATGAGCTTGTCTGAGCAGTCTGCAAGCAGCTCACGGAGCATGCGCCAGTTGCGCCTGCGCGCCTCGACGAACTGGGGCAGCTTGCGAAGCTGGGCACATCCGATGGCAGCCTGCATGTCGGTGATCTTCAGGTTATAACCGAAATGGGAATAAACGTATTTATGGTCGTATCCGTAGGGCAGTTCGCCGTATTGGCCATCGAATCGATGCCCGCAGCGATTGTCCTGGCCGCCGGTGCAAACGCAGTCACGGCCCCAATCACGGAACGAGCGGATGAGCCTGCTCAGCAGCGGATCCGAGGTGAACACCGCACCCCCCTCGCCCATCGTCATGTGGTGGGCGGGGTAGAAACTCGCAGTGCCGATGTCCCCGATAGTACCTGCCTTGCGCATGGAATCCCCCATGCGGATATCGGATCCCAGGGCGTCGCAGGTATCCTCGACCAGCCAGAGGCCATGGTGGTCGCAGAACTCTTTAACCGCGCGCACATCAAAAGGGTTGCCGAGCGTATGGGCCACCATAACCGCCTTCGTACGCTCGGAAAATGCGCCTTCCAGCATGGTCACGTCGATATTGTATTGCGGGATGGTCACATCGACGAACACAGGAACGGCGCCGAACTGAATGATGGGCGCCACCGTTGTAGGGAATCCCGCTGCGACGGTGATGACCTCGTCGCCGGGCTTGATTGCCCTCTCACCCAGCTCTTGAGCCGTAAGAGCGGAAAACGCCAAGAGGTTCGCCGAGGAACCGGAATTGGTCACCGCAACGAACGGGACGCCAAGGTAGCGGCCGAATTCCTGCTCGAACTCCTCCGTGTAACGACCGGCCGTGAGCCAGAAATCAAGCGACGAATCGACAAGAGAGCATACCTCGTCATCATCGAAGACACGGCCAGCGTATCCGATTCTCTCTCCCGGAGCCCACTTCTTGGGCATCTTATATGCAGCGGTATATTCACGCACCGATGCAAGGATCTGCTCACGAGCAGCAGCCTCGGTCATTCCCTCGAACATCTTTCCCCTTTCGAATCAGGTTGCATGCAGCCCATGCGATACCCTGTGGTCAAACCGTCTTATCCGTCACATCCCGAAATACTCTTCGATGCCCTTTTGGAGCATTTTCCACGCATCGAGACCTTCCGCAAGCTCTCGATAGCCAGAAGCTGTCTGGGCGACGGCCTCCTCGATGCCCCAGTGAGGCATCCAGCCAAGGTCGCTGGTTATTTTACCGTGATCGAGCGCAAGGAAATTCGCCTCATGGGGACCCTCGACATCGACCGCCTTCCACGTGGCGCCGTTCCCCCACTTCGAACAAAACAGGTCGGCGAGCTCACCGGTCGTAACGCAGCTCTCGTCATCGGGGCCGACATTATACGAGGAGGCTAAGCCGCGGTCATCGAACTGTGACCCGCAGATTTCCATATACGCGGAAATCGGTTCGAGAACATGCTGGTACGGTCTCGTTGAGTTGGGGTTTCGAATCTCTATCGACTCCCCTGCGAGCACCGCACGGACGCAATCGGGAACGATGCGATTATCCGCCCAATCCCCGGCGCCGATTACGTTCCCGCTGCGCGCGGTGGATATGGCTGGGCCGTCCTGCGCAAAAAAGCTTCTCTCATACGTTGCCGTCACGAGTTCGGAACAGGACTTTGAATTGGAATACGGGTCGAAGCCGTCGAGCCGGTCGCCCTCACGATAGCGCCTGCCGGGCCGCTCCTCATTGAAATACACCTTATCCGTGGTTACATTCAGGAACGAAGCAGCTGCGTCAGTCGAACGGAGCGCCTCAAGGATGTTGACCGTACCCATCACGTTGGTTTCATAGGTATACGCCGGCCGAGTAAAGCTATCTATTACCAGCGGCTGGGCGGCCATATGCACCACGATGTCGGGCCTAGCATCCTTGATGGCAGCAGAAAGTCGAGATGCATCCCTGATATCTGCGATATATGAATGGACGAACCGATCGAGCCGCGCCCTGTTGTAAAGAGCGCTCGGACCCTCTGGCTCAAGCGCATACCCATAGACATCGGCACCAGCCATCACAAGGGCAGCGGTCATCCAAGAACCCTTGAAGCCCGTATGCCCCGTGAGAAAAACGCGCTTGCCCTGCCAGAAGCCACTCGCGACTCCATACCGTAATGCCACCACTACCTCCAGATCTTCCACGGCGCATCGCCTGATGCCCAGAGCTTTTCGAGTTGCTCTCGCTCGCGCTGGGTATCCATGCACTTCCAGAATCCGTAATGCCGATAGCACGAGAGCTTTCCCTCTTCGGCCAAAACGGTTAACGGCCCGCTTTCCAACACGCAACCATCCCCGTCGATATAATCGAACAGTTCCGGCTCGCAAACCATGAAGCCCCCGTTGATCACCGAGCCATCGGAGTCCCTCTTCTCACGGAAGCTACGGATCTTACCGCTCGACTCTACGCCGAGCACACCCTTGCTCTGCGCCAAAGCGACCCCGGTCAGCGTTACGATGGAATCCGATGAAGCCCGATGGGTCGAAATGAGCTGGGACAAGTCAACATCGGAAACGCCGTCCCCGTATGTGAGCATGAAGGGATTGTCACCAATATAATCCCTGATGCGCCCAACGCGTCCACCGGTCATCGTTCCGTAACCAG
The DNA here is from genome assembly GCF_902150035.1 of Enorma burkinafasonensis. Lineage (GTDB taxonomy): Bacteria > Actinomycetota > Coriobacteriia > Coriobacteriales > Coriobacteriaceae > Enorma > Enorma burkinafasonensis. The sequence goes on along the minus strand of NZ_LR597518.1, from coordinate 5,392 downwards.
TATCGGCAACCGTCACGCGCCACGGCTCAACCTGCGTTCCATGGACCGTCACCAGTTTACGCCCATCTCGGTAATCGAAGGTAACGTCTGAGGAGTGAAGGAAGTAATCGTCGAAATATTCCTTGATCATATGCTGCTTATAGCCAGCGCAAATCACGAAATCATTGAATCCCTGCGTAGAGAAGATCTTCATGATGTGCCAGAGAATGGGATTCCCGTCGATTTCGATCATCGGTTTAGGGCGAAGATGGCTTTCCTCGGAAATTCGCGTGCCGAAGCCGCCGGCCAAAATGACGACCTTCATATTCTTATAGTCGCGTCTACTCTTATCCATCGTCTTGTTCCTCTTCATAGGGTTGTGCTAAATACGTAAAGAATACACCCCCGTCGGAGACGGGTGCTTTGAAATTGCTTTGAGCCCCTTCTTGCACATGCGCAGAACCGATATCCGCAGCTGGCTGCACCGCCCCTTCCACACCGAAGCGCGACACCGCAACCGCCCCCCGCGCGAACTCGAACAAGGGGGTCACCGCTCCAATCGAGAGCACGATGACAAGAAGCCACGGCATGGCAGTCTCCGCAACCGGTCGCACAAGCAACGAAGGCGCCGCTTCGATAATCAACCGTGCGCTCATGAGGCAGATCACGAGCAGGACCGGGATCGAAACCCTAAAACAAACCTCATACCAGCTACCCAAATGAATAAACGGAAGGATTGCGAGCAACATAGCGGAAAACCAGTACAGCGGGTTCTTTTTATATCTAGAGAACAACGGCACCAGGTAGACCCCGATCTCGACAATGTAGAACAGGACTATCAGCCTGAGCGTTGCCCCCGGAGCCAAGCCGAATGGCTGCAAACGGTCTCCGCTTGAAGCGACCGAGTGGTTGCCGAGGAAGAAGAATAGATAAATGACCGCAAGAAGAGCCGCGCAAAGATTCGCCGGGGAGGAGACGGAGCGCAGCCAAAGCAAAGCGTTGCCGCCTCGAATCGAACGAACGCAGGAGCTTATCCCCAAAACAAGGCACAGGGCGACGAGCCCCACGAATGGATACGGCCCCGCGCCGAAGCAGGCAAGCGCAAAGGGGACGTACCGCGAATGGTCACGCTCCAACAGAACCGATAGGGTGCAGACCCACGGAATAATCGTCTGATTGAACACCCAGTGCAGCAACGTCGTATTACTCGAATACTGCACGTATGAGCTACCCGCCCACTGCTCAAGATGCATCGTTCCGAAGGCATGGGCGGCAACCTCCGAGGACCCCATAAGGCAGCGAAGGATGATTCCCGCAACATCACAACCTGAGAAGAACACCAGTACCAAGACGGCAATAAGGCAATCGCGATTTGAAGAGACTCGTAAAACCAGCAGCGCCAAGAGCTCGACGAGGAATACTCCCGCCACCGACCAAACATAGAGGGCGATATTGGCGATCCGCATGCTTAAATCGGCATCCCCTGAAAGGAGGTGGCCGATCTTGCCCAGCGCCGCAGCGGGGAGCCAGTGATTAAGGTAGTAGACGAGAGACGATGCGCCGCCATCGAAGTATACAGGCCAAGAGTCCAGCACAAGGCAGCGAAAAATGCCATTCCTCGCCGTAAAATCGGTGCTTTGGGCCCAGAATCCACCGATGCCGGAAAAGAACACCCACAAAGATGCAACGAGCGCCAGCAACAGCAGTGCGGCTCGAGATACCTGGATAGCATGAGAGCCCTTTTCCTCACCGGTGCGGGAGGCGGGGTTCATGGCATCAAGCAACTCTACGCTGGGTGACCAAAGGGGGCAAGCGCGTCTGACCCGAACGGAGGACGACCAAAGCCAAACTAACAACAATATAAGCGTGGCAGCGATAGCAAAACTGGCACGGAGCCACCCTAAGAGGAAAACTGCAACTGGAAGAAGCGCATATGTCAAAGCGAGCGGGCGCATCAGATCCCATGAAAGCGACACTGCTTTGCATGATCCTGAATGCCGTGTGACAAATGCGAGCATATGATGACCACTTCAACTCGGGCAACCGGCGAAACAACGAGTGCCCCCTGCACAAATACAGATATTCTATGCTTAAGAGACGGCAGCGTGGGAGAGGAAGCCATTCTGCGTAATTTAGGCAGATTAACCGCTACGGCGCTATCTGATAAAGGTCGCAGCAGGGACTCATTTCACGCTGGAGTCCCGTTCCCGTTTTACAATGTCGTCGAGCATCTCGTCTGAATCGATAAGCGGAAGCGTGATGAGCCCTAAAGGCGACATAGACGATAGCTCGGCGAGCTTTCCGATTGCCATGCTGTAAACCGCCTTAATCGCCTCCAGCCTCATCGCCCGCTCCATAGCTTGGTCACGATGGTCCTCCGGCTTATCGGCACCAGCAAGATGTCTTGGCGCGATAGCGGCATCACCCATGATGGGCGCGCTTATCACCGCTCCCCCCACAATTCCGAAGTGCATGACCTCTAAATCGCCTTGGGCGCGCTCGTCAAAATGATCAACAAGACCGAATTGAATGTTTACTGTTGCTTGCAGGACGTTTTTCCTCTGCTTCACATCCAGCGAAAAACGCTTTTCAGGATTACCGACGAAAAGCTTTCGCTCCAGCGTTCTGCCCTTGAGCGAAGCTGCGGCGTGAAAAGAACAGTCAAGCAATGTGAGGTCTTCAAGGCACATGGCTAAGGCGATATCAACGTTGTCGTTCACAGACTGCTCCTCATTCCATCACATTAAACAGCATAAAATGGATAAGCCAAAACGAGCTATCAATCCATGGCAGCAGGGCTTCTCATTCAGAAATCACAACCCTGATTTGATTTCCTATCGACTGAAGGTCGCGTTCCATTTGCATGACCGACTCGAATCGCATGAAAACGATGCCGATAGCGTTGTTTGCCCCTACGAATGATTCGACGGGCTCACCGATATTGCGATACATAACACGACGGTAAACCTTTGGGGCAATCGAATCGGAAATCAATACGTCCCGTAATACCCCCGATTTTTGCGCATGGAGAACATATGTCGCATATGCTCCGCCGTTTCCAGAAAAAGTAACCGGCTGGGAATAATCTCCCATCGCAAAGCGAACGTTGGCTTCCACCAGATCGATCCCGGATACGTCAGAAAGCTGAATCGGAATCATGTTACCGCCGGCCCTCGCGCCGAACTCAAGAACATATGGCTTGCCACCGTCTCCGATAATGACCTCGACGTTAAACTCCCCAAAGGCGATATGCAATTCGGACACCAGGCGCGAGAGCTCGCGTTTTATCGCCTCCAACTGAAGATCCGAAGCGCCGGACGGATACCGCTCCCCTATGGGAACAAGTCCACCGCCCGACGAGTCGCGCAGGCAGCTCATGAGCCCCCAAAAAGCTATTCGACCGTCGACAACGAACACATCGCCCCCGATCACCCGAGGAAACGATGAGCGGATGTACTCCTCTACGAGAATGACGCCGTTGCGCGAAAACGCCTTCGCATACTCCAGCGCTTTCGCAAAGGTCACCTCGCTCGCCTCGTCGATGACACTGACGCCTTTCGAACCGCTCGAATCGGTAGGCTTAACGACGACGGGAAACGTCATATCGCGACACGCAGCCAACAAATCACCCGCCGTGCACGAAGAGTTAAACGACAAGGTACGGGGACAGTTGAATCCATGTCCTGCCAAAAACGATCTGAACAGGTGCTTCGTGCTTAACACTTCAACGGATTGCAGCGGGTTGCCGGGAAGATTCATTTTCTCGGCTACAAATGCCGCCGATAGCGCCGCGGGATCAGAAGCATACGCGAGGACTCCGGATACCTGCTCCGCCTGAGCGATGCGAAAAACGGCCTCACGATCTGTCGTGCTCTCTCCATAGTACACATCAGCCGCATATTGCCCTGGATTATCTACCAGGTAATCGCATAGCACCGTTCGATATCCCAAGCGCTTTGCCGTCTCGATTGCCACAACCTGCTGACGAGACCCGCCCAGCAACAATATTGACTTCATGACATATCACCGAATCGCGCTCTAGTGCTATCTCGCAAGTGCATTGCGACGGAGGATGGCATCGGCATCGAGACGATCGACCGCTTCAAGCTTCCTCGTAAAGAAGCTGTTGAGGAACTCATCCGAACGGTACGGGCGAAACACTTGCAGATATTTGCAACCGGAATGGGAGTTGATTTCCATGAGCTTGGGACCCTTGGTGGTCATGCCCAGATCGTATCCGAGATACTCAAGGGGACCGATGCGCAAAGACATCTCAATGAGCATCTCTTTAATCTCTTGCCAGTTCTCGATAACACCGCTTGCCTCGACACCGCTATCGGGGTGCAGATCGGTATCGATGCGCTTATATCCGTAAATGATATGGCCGCCACCGAATTTGCCGGTCTCCATATCGAAACCGACGTTGTAGGAGCTTATGTCCTTCGATTCGGGTCGATGATAATTTGCCTTGCTATCGTCATTGTTCGCGCCCATGGCAAAACGCAGATAGGATGCCGCGGGAACAGGATCTGCTCCCGTCTGGTTGATCATGAGGATGCGCAGCGTATGGATAAGTGGGTCGATGCGCGCAGTCTGCGCATCGGGGTGGAAGAACTCCGTATAGATCAAATTAGCATGGGTTGAGACGAAGTCGACCACCGATTCCTCATCGGAAGGCTTGTTATCTATCATGAATCGGCCATCGAGATACGAGAGCTTATGGAAGCCACGAGCCCACTCACCATTGCACGGCTTGCATGCGAACTCGCCCTTCTCTTTCAGAAGGTCCAGGAAACCGGATATGCCCTCCTGCATATGGCTATCGATGAGGGGAACCAGTCGATCCTGCGCGCGGTAATAATACGTTTCGGGAAGATACTTGTCGAACTTCGTGCCCGCGAAGATATATTTGAATGTGAGCTTGTCATTGATCCAAATGCGCTGCCAATCATTCAGGGGCCAAGCGCGACAATAGTCATAATCACTTAGATAGTTGGAAATGTTCTCGTCGGTCAATCCGTAGGCAATCGCAGATTCACCGTAAAAGCCATGCTCGTGCGCCCACGCAAGGTAGTCTGCATCGAAAAAGCCGTCACGGACTTCGCGCTCCAGATTATTGAGGTACAGAGAGGCCATCTTTTTCGAAAAGCCCTTGCTAAGCATATCGTTCAGCTCGTTAACCACCATCACAACTCCTCAGCGAAAGAGATACGACATGTTTAATTATGCCACGCGGCTCGCCTCTGTGCGCGGAATTAGCCAGCTAACGCCGAACCGAATAGCGAGGCCTTGATTATCAACTTTATCCGAACACCTCCCACATTCATCCGCACATGTGCGGATGAATGTGGGAACCCGATACCCTGAGGGCCGGATCGGCCGGCCCCGGGAGATCGGAGGACGGCATGTCCGG
>NZ_LR597539.1 GCF_902150035.1 Enorma burkinafasonensis | reverse complement strand
GGACATGCCGTCCTCCGATCTCCCGGGGCCGGCCGATCCGGCCCTCAGGGTATCGGGTTCCCACATTCATCCGCACATGTGCGGATGAATGTGGGAGGTGTTCGGATAAAGTTGATAATCAAGGCGCTGCGAAGGGATGCGGAAACTCTGCGAAATCCCGTTGACCGCGCAGCTAGATGCGGTATACTTCTACGGTCATTTGCAGAGCCCCGTGAATCTCTGTTACGACACGTTTTATTGGAGGAGTTCGAAGTGATTTCAAAGTCGACTCACTACGCCAAGCAGGGTGAGGTTGCCCGCAACTGGGTCCTCATCGATGCCGAGGGTAAGGTGCTGGGCCGTCTGGCCACGCAGATCGCCATGATCCTGCGCGGCAAGAACAAGCCCCAGTTCACCCCCAACTCCGACTGCGGCGACTTCGTGATCGTCATCAATGCCGATAAGGTCCAGCTTACCGGCAACAAGGCGGATCACAAGACCTACTATCGCCACAGCGGTTACAACGGCGGTCTCAAGGCTGAGAGCTTCCGCACGGCGATGGAGAAGCACCCCGAGGAGGTCATCCGTCGTGCCGTCCGCGGCATGCTGCCCAAGACCACCCTCGGCCGCCAGCAGCTCGGCAAGCTCAAGATCTACGCCGGCCCGGAGCATCCGCATGCGGCGCAGAACCCCGTCAAGATCGAGTTGGAGGCATAAGCTATGGCTGAGAACACCGTTGTCTACCAGGGCACCGGGCGCCGCAAGAACGCCGTGGCCCGTGTCCGTCTCGTTCCCGGTACCGGCAAGGTGACCGTCAACAAGCGCGATGCTGCCGAGTACTTCGGCCGTCAGCAGCTCCTCGACGGCGCGCTTGCCCCCTTCAAGGCGACCGATACCCTCGGTTCCTTCGACGTCATCGCGCTGTGCGACGGCGGCGGCATCTCCGGCCAGGCCGGAGCGCTCCGCCTGGGCATCGCCCGCGCGCTGCTCAACGCCGGTGACTACCGCGCCGACCTCAAGAAGGCCGGCTACCTGACCCGCGACGCCCGCGTGGTCGAGCGCAAGAAGTACGGCCTCAAGAAGGCCCGTCGTGCGCCTCAGTTCTCCAAGCGCTAAGGTTTCGCGGGACTACCCGCCACCTCGCGTGCAAACGGGGTTTGCCACCCATGGCAGACCCCGTTTTTTGTGCGCCGCGCAGGTCGTGCGGGCGCAGCGGACGCCCTGCGCGACGGGGGATCCGGTACGCATGAGGGGTCCTGGCGCAGGCGGAGGGCCCGCATGGGCGCCATGCGCCCCCCGGATGCCCACCGCGCCGTTTTGCGGTAGGATAGACATACCGATCGCACCTGTGGGACGTGCATCGTCTAGCCAAGGGAGATCATGTTCAAATCGTTCTTACATTCTTTGGGATTCCACGAGCGCCGCAACGTCTTGCTCTCGCCGCTCGCCGGCAAGGTCATCCCCCTGTCCGAGGTGAACGACCCCACGTTCGCCTCGGGTTCGCTGGGTGACGGCGTGGCGATCGAGCCCACGGGCGACAAGGTGGTCGCGCCCTCCGATGCGAAGGTCAAGGCGATCTTCCCGACCGGGCACGCCGTGGCGCTCCATACCGACGACGGCCTCGACGTGCTCATCCACGTGGGCCTTGATACCTACAAGCTCGACGGCCGGCACTTCAAGGTGCGCGCCGCCGAGGGCGACTCCGTCAAGCGGGGCGACGTGCTCATCGAGTTCGACCGTGACGCGATCCGCTCGGAGGGTTACGATATCACCGCCCCCATTCTCATCTGCAACTCGGTCGAGTACTCGAGCATCAAGGGAAACGTGGGCGACACGGTCTCCGAGCTCGAGAGGCTCCTCACCGCGCGGGAGCGATGAGGGATAGTTGGGTAAGACGGTCGCTTGGCCGTGGGAAGGTACCGAAGGAAGGAACCCAGAATGAAGATCGTACGCGCACGCGACTATGACGATATGAGCCGGAAGGTCGCGAACCTGATCGCCGCCCAGGTCATCTTGAAGCCCACGACCATCCTCGGCCTCGCGACGGGCACCACGCCCATCGGCACCTACCAGCAGCTCATCAAGGCCTATGAGAACGGCGACCTCGACTTCTCGCAGGTCCGCTCCTACAACCTGGACGAGTACCGCGGTCTCACCCACGACGACCCGCAGAGCTACCACTTCTTCATGAACGACCAGCTCTTCAACCACATCAACATCGACCCGGCGAACGTGCACGTGCCCGACGGCTCCAACCCGGACGCCGACGCCGCCTGCAGCGAGTACGACCGCATGGTCGAGGAGGCCGGCTACTGCGACTTGCAGCTGCTCGGCATCGGCCGCAACGGCCACATCGGCTTCAACGAGCCCGACGAGGTCTTCTCCAAGGGCACGCACTGCGTCGACCTGACCCAGAGCACCATCGAGGCCAACGCCCGCCTCTTCGAGCGCGAGGAGGACGTCCCGCGCCAGGCCTACACCATGGGCACCCAGACGATCATGAACGCCCGCATGGTGGTCGTTGCCGCCAACGGCGAGAACAAGGCCCAGGCCGTGCACGACATGTGCTTCGGCCCCGTCACGCCCCAGTGCCCCGCCTCCATCCTGCAGCTGCACCCCAACGTGGTCGTCGTCGCCGACGAGGAGGCGCTCGCGCTCTGCAAGTAGCGCCCCGCTGCAAGATTTGTGCTGCCGGTTGATTTCCGATCCCAACCGAACACATTGAGCTGACGGCACGCTCCCGCAGTTAACCGAACGCCCCCGAGGTCCTATCCGGGCCCCGGGGGCGGCATTTTCCCAGTTGAAGGAATGGTGGAGATGTGTTTCGATGGGTCCGGTGGCCATGCTCCGCCCGCCGCCCGGCACCTCTTCCCAGACTCAGCCGGACGGTCGGTCCGTCTATTCCGTTTTTCTCCTAGGCTAGGCCAGCGGGGCATCGCCCCTCTCTGCGCGCGCCCTCTCGATGAGCCCCGGCGTCAGGTCGAGATCGCCGAGCGGCACGTCCTCCACGCCGTAGGCGTCCAGCAGC
>NZ_LR597517.1 GCF_902150035.1 Enorma burkinafasonensis | reverse complement strand
TCCGGACATGCCGTCCTCCGATCTCCCGGGGCCGGCCGATCCGGCCCTCAGGGTATCGGGTTCCCACATTCATCCGCACATGTGCGGATGAATGTGGGAGGTGTTCGGATAAAGTTGATAATCAAGGGACGTGAACGGACCGCTCGCGGTGAATGTATGACAACCTGTATTATGTTGTATGGTTGTCCTATAATGTCTTATACCGAGCGGTGGCGTCCGCTCAGCGCACGGCGCGGTGCCGTGCGCGACCAGATCGAAGCCGTGCGGGGGAGCGCGGCGGAGGGGAGACATCATGGATATGGTCACGTTCGATGAGGCGGCCCTGCTCGCCCAAGGGGATCGCATCTACAGCCATCGCACCGAGCTCGAGGGCATCGCCGACGCCATCTGCGAGAAGGGCTTCAAGAACATCCTGCTGTCCTCCTCCGGCGGATCGCAGGCCATGCTCGACCCATTCGCGACGTTCATCGACCAGATGAGCGACATCCCCGTGTTCTCGGTGCTCTCGGGCGTGCTCGTGCTCACCGGGCACAACCAGATCTCTGAGGACACCCTCGTCTTCATGTCGAGCAAGTCCGGCGACACGAAGGAGACCGTCGCGGCGGCCAAGTGGCTGCGCGAGCGCGGCGTCACCATCGTCTCGGTCGTGGGCAAGCCGGCCTCGCCGCTCGAGGAGCTGAGCGACTACACCTTCGTCTACGGCGACGGCCGCCCGCAGGAGTTCGTGCTCTACCTCATCATCGGCAAGATCCTCGCCAACAAGGGCTACTTCGACGCCTACGCGAAGTTCGCCGACGAGCTCGCCAACCTGCCCGCGGCGCTCGTCTCGGTACGCAAGCAGTTCGATGCGCGCGCCATCGAGTACTGCAAGGCCACGCATGACGACCCGTACAACATCTGGATCGCCTCCGGTGAGCTGTGGCCGGTCTGCTACGCTTACGCCATGTGCGTGCTCGAGGAGAGCCAGTGGATCCGCACCAAGTCCGTCTCGAGCCCCGACTTCTTCCATGGCACGCTCGAGCTCGTCGAGAAGGACACGAGCGTTACCCTGCTCGTGAGCGAAGGCGCGACCCGTGCGCTCGACCTGCGCGTGAAGAAGTTCATCGAGCAGTACTCCGACAAGCACTTCGTCATCGACATGGCCGACTTCGACCTGCCGGGCATCTCCGACGAGTTCCGTCCGCTTCTGGGGCCGGTCGTCGCCAACGCGGCGCTGCAGCGCATCTCCAAGAACATGGAGCACCTGACCGGCCATTCGCTCGACATCCGCCGCTACTACAGGACGGTCGAGTACTGATGAGGGTCCTGGGGCTCGGCGACAACGTCTTCGACGTCTACGAGAACATGGACCTGGCCTACCCGGGCGGCAACGCCGTCAACGTCGCCGTGAACGCCGCCCGCCTGGGGGCCGAGGCCGCCTATCTGGGGAACGTGGGCACCGATGCCAAGGGCGAGACCATGATGGACGTCCTCGTCCGCGAGGGCGTCGATGCCGCGCACTGCCCGCGTCCCGGGGCGAGCACGACCAAGTGCTGCATCGAGGACGTCATCGACGGTGAGCGGCACTGGAAGCGCAACGACCTGGGTGAAAACTGGGCGGGACCGCTCGCGCTCACGCCGGAGCTCGTGGAGTTTGCCGCCACGTTCGACGCGATCCTCACGAGCTGCAACGCCAAGATGCCCGAAGAGGTCGCCAAGCTCGCCGGGGTGCCGGGCATCGTGGTCTTCGACTTCGGCGAGAAGGACAAGTACCGCACGCCGGAGTACCTAGCGCAGGTGCTTCCCGCGGTCGATATCGCCCAGTTCTCGATGAGCGGGATGAGCCGCGACGAGGTGCTCGCCGAGATCGACCGGATGGGCATCGGCTGCGCCGTGCTCGCGACGCGCGGGGCGGACTCCCCGCTCTTCTGCGCCGGCGGCGCCGTCTACGAGGGCCTGCGCTCCGAGGGTTCCGCGGCGGACACCATGGGTGCGGGCGACGCCTTCATCACGGCGCTCGTCTTGGACCTCATCGCCTCCGGCTGGCATAAGGGCGCCGCCATCGCGGCGGGGCAGGTTGAGCACGCCCTTGCGGCGGCCGCCGCGCACGCCAAGGAGGCCTGCGCGCAGGCGGGCGGCTTCGGCCATGCGTTCGACATCGTAGACGGTTCGTTCCAGGAAAGGGATGAATGACATGATCGGATTGATCGTCACGGGACACGCGCACTTCGCGACGGGAGTGACCTCGGCGCTCGAGCTGCTCGCGGGCACGCTCCAAGACGTCAAGGTCATCGATTACGAGGGCACGCAGGCACCCGAGGAGCTCGAGGCGGCGATCGCCACCGCCGTCGACTCCTTCGCAGACGCCGCGGGCGTGCTCGTGTGCACGGACATCTTGGGCGGCTCGCCTTTCAAGGCCGCCGCGACCATCGCGACCGAGAACCCGCGCGTCCGCGTGGTGACCGGTACCAACCTGGCGCTGCTCATCTCGGCCTACTTCGCGCATGCCGGCGCGACCGATATCGACGAGCTCGCGGAGCAGGTGCTCGGCGAGGCGCATACCGGTGCGACCAAGTTCGAGCTCATACCGTTCACGGAATCCGACGAGGACGAGGAGCTCTAAGCGGGTCCGTGCGACCTAGCTTGTATTAGAATGTATTGCGGTACGTGTCCGCTTTCGTCTACAGGAGGAACCATGGCAGACGCAACCCCCACGATGCTCACCTATATCGAGGAGACCCCCGCCCAGCTCAAGCTCAACGTCGAGCGCGCCGAGGAGCTCACGGGCGAGCTGGTCGACCTCTACGCCAAGAAGAACTGCCACGCCATCTGGATCGTCGCGTGCGGCTCCAGCTCCAACGGCGCGCAGTGCGCCCGCTACTTCATGAGGAAGTACCTCAAGCGCGAGGTCAAGATCGTGACCCCGTCGACCTTCATCTACGGCGAGCACGACCTGCATGAGGACGACTTCGTCTTCGTCATCTCGCAGAGCGGCTGCTCCACCAACTCCATCGAGGCGCTCGACGAGCTCCGCAAGCTCGGCATCACCGCCATCGGCCTCACCGGCAACGTCGAGTCCGACTTCAAGGACCACGCGGACCTCGTCGTGGACTACGGCGTGGGCGTGGAGACCGTGGGCTACGTCACCAAGGGCGTGACCACCCTCGCGCAGTTCCTCATGCTCTTCGCCATCGAGGCCGGCGTGCGCACCGGCACCGTGACGGCCGAGGAGCGCGCCGCGCTGCTCGAGGAGATGGCCGACGCCCCGCGCCGCCACGAGATCATCCAGAAGGAGACCTGGGAGCTCTACAAGCGCCACAAGGCCGACTTCACCTCGATGACCGTCGTGAACCACTGCGGCTTCCTGCAGGGCTACGGCATCACCTGCGAGGGCGCGCTCAAGTTCGGCGAGACCATCCAGATCCCGAGCTTCGCCTACGAGGGTGAGGAGTGGATCCACGGGCCCAACCTGCAGCTCACGCCCAACTACACCGTCGTGTGCATCGACCACCTCACCGAGGGCTCCGACCGCCTGGTCGACATCTACCTCGCGGCGCGCACAGTGACCGACCACGCCTTCATCGTGACCAACTCCGACCGCGTCGACGACAACCATGCCATCCGCATGCCGTTCGACATCAAAGAGCCGCTCATGATGCCGCTCTACGTGCTGCCGTTCTACCAGATCATCGCCCACCAGGCGACGACCGACCTGCATCGCTGGGAGAAGCATCCGCTGTTCGAGGAGCGCTTCCGCGACGCGATCAGCACCAAGACGGACAAGATCGACCAGATCATGCCCAACTAGGGTCGAACCCAGGACCATGGCCAGGGCGCGCACCGTTCCGCCGCACGTCCCCGCCCTACCAGGGCGATACCGTATCGGGCGGGCGCGAAGACGCGTCCGCCCTTTTTGTGTCCGACGAAAGGAGAGCACCGTGCTCAATCTGGACACCACCAGCTCGCTCATGTGGAGCGAGATCCACGAGCAGGCCGACTGCATCGAGGCCTGCCTGCGCGAGAACCGCGCGAAGCTGCAGGAGGCGGCGAACCTCGTGCGCGAGCGCGGCATCAAGACCGTCGTCTTCGCCGCGCGCGGCAGCAGCGAGCACGCCGCCCAGGTGGGACGCTACGTGTTCGAGACCAAGACGGGGATGGTGTCGACCATCGCGCTTCCCTCGACGGTGACCTGCTACGGCGCCGGCCCCGACCTTTCCCACGCGCTCGTGGTGGGCATCAGCCAGTCCGGCGGCGCCCAGGACTGCTACGAGGTCATGCGCAAGTGCGTCGATGACGGCGGCGTGTGCGTCTCGATCACCAACGAGCCGGGCAGCATCATGGCCGGCATCGGCCACGTGCGCATGAACAACGCCTGCGGGCCCGAGCTCTCCATCACCGCGGCCAAGTCCTACATGACGCAGCTCGTGCTCGTGGTGGGGCTCGCGGCCTATATCTCGGGCGACGAGGAGCTGCTCGCCGCGCTCGACGATGCCGCCGACGTGGTCCGTGCCTCCTATGAGCTCGAGGACCAGGTGCGCGCGGTCATCCCCGCCTACCGCAACGGCTCGCACATGCTCGTCTTCGGGCGCGGCCTGCTCTACGGCCTGGCGACCGAGACCGAGCTCAAGATCCAGGAGACCAGCTACTTCGACGCCCGCTGCTATGCGGCGAGCGATTACCAGCACGGCCCCATCGCCACGACGCAGCGGTTCGTGCCCGCCCTCTTCTTCATCGCCGACCGGCAGACCAACGACAGTATCGTCGACCTGCTCGACCGGATGCATGAGGAGCGCAAGATCTTCGCGACGGTCGTCACCAACGACCCCGATATCGCTGGGAAGGGGGAGCAGCAGATCGTCATCCCCGCCGAGTTCGACGGGCTTCGCGCGGTGCTGTGCTGCGCGGTCATCTCCCAGATGTTCGCCTGCCTGCTCTCCCTCTCTCGAGGCTACGACCCGGACCACCCGGAGGGCGTGTCCAAGCATACGGTCACGGTCTAGTGCCGCACCGCCGGCCGTGCGGAGCCCGGCTAGGGGCACGCGCGGCCGGCATGAATCCCCTCGCAGGAATCCCTTCGCAGAACTTGGAGGTCCCCATGTCCAAGACGACCATGCGCGATTGCATCGAGATGACCCCGGCTGCGGTGCGCGGCCAGATCGAGCATGCCGATGAGCTCATCGGCGGGCTCTCGGCGGCCTTCGCCGCGCGTACGTGGCGCCGCCTGGTGCTCGTCGCCTCGGGGTCGAGCTACACGGCGTCGATGTGCGCCCGCCCGTATCTCGCCCAGACCCTCGGCATCCCCGTCGAGGTCGTGTTCCCGTTCACGTTCGCGCACTACGAGTCAAAGCTCACCGGCGCCGACGACTTCGTGCTCGTGGTCTCGCAGTCCGGCGCGAGCGTCAACTGCATCGATGCGCTCAAGGCGGTGGCCGCCGCCGGCGCCGTGCCGCGCCTACTGACCACCATCACGGACTGCGACTGCGCCCGCGTGTCCGACGAGGTCTACAACTGGGGCTGCGGCGAGGAGGCCGTGGGCTACGTGACCTTCGGTCCGATGTCGCTCGCCACCTACCTCATGCAGTTCGCCGCCCGTGTTGCCGAGCTCGGCGGCGCGGAGGGCACCCTCGCCGCGTGCGTCGCGGGCATCGAGCGCGCCATCGCCGCCCACGGCACGGTGCTCGAGCGCGCCGACGCCTTCATCGCCCGCGTCTACCAGCAGCTCATGCAGATGGACCGCGTCTACGTGCTCGGCTGCGGCAGCAACTACGGCACGGCGCTCGAGGGCGCGCTCAAGATCGGCGAGACGGTGAAGGTGCTCGCGGTCGCCTACGAGCAGGACGAGTTCCTGCACGGCCCGGCGCTCCAGCTGAGCCCGCGCTACACCGCCTTCGTCATCGACGGCGGCGACGAGACGACGGCGCACGCGCGCCGCGTGCACCAGGCGCTCTGCAAGGTGACGCCCAACGCCTACCTCGTGAAGCCCGAGGCGCTCTGCTCCGAGGAGGAGCTTGCCGACCCGCGCGTGGTGGCGCTGCCCATCGAGGGCGAGGAGCCCTTCACCTTCCTGTACTGCCTGCCCGTGTTCCAGACGGTCGCGTCCACGCTGTCGAGCGACCTTGACAGCCTGCCCTCGCATCCGCTGTACTACGAGATGAACAAGGTCATCGATTTCCGCACGGAGGAGTTCCGCGCGGAGCATCCGGCCGAGGAGGACTAGGGTCCCAGGCCGGCGCGGCAGGGGCGGCGCGCGTGCGCGTCGCCTCGCGCTGCCGGAGGTCGGGGCCGGTCGCGGCCGGGGCCGGAAGGATTAGGAGCGTCCATGTACGAAGCTGCCCGCAAACGCCAGAACATCATCGTGCTCGCCATCGTGCTCGCGCTGGCCGTGCTGCTGTTTTTGGGGTACAACCTGATCGTCGCCTACGCCGACGGCAGCATGATCGGGGTGGCGGGCATCTTCATCGCGCTCACCGGCATCTGCTACGTGGCCATCCGCGCCGTGGTGCGCCATACCGAGGCGGTCATGATCCACTCGATGGTCGCGGCGGGCAAGGTCGCCCTCGCGCGCGTCGAGCGCGTGACCCCGCTGCGCGATGTGCGCGACTTCTGCCTCGCCAAGCACCATCTGTTCACCTTCGACCTCACGGTGTTCACCGATGCGGGCGAGGAGCTCGCGTGCACCGTCGTGGAGGACATCGTCGAGGGCGTGGACCGGCCCGCGCCCGGCACGTTCTTCTACGTGACCTACGACGGCGACCCCGAGCACATAGGCATCGTGCCGACCATCAACATCTACGTCTCGCCGCAGCTCAAGGAGCGGGTGCGCGCCTGGGAGGAGCGCTGGCATCCGCGGTATCTGGAAGTGCTGCGCTCGAACGGCCTCATCTTCCGGCCGTTCGGCAAGAACTGATCAAGGGGGAAGGGGCGTATGCTCACCGACAAGAAGGCGATCATCTTCGACATGGACGGCGTGCTCGTAGACAGCGAGCGCGTCTACCAGGATGCCATCCGCACCTACTTCACGGCGCACGGGATCCCGGTCACCGACGAGGAGTACAACATCATCGCGGGCGCGTCCGGCCAGGACAGCCGCCGCATGTTCTCGGAGTGGTGGGAGCGCGCGACGGGCGAGAAGCGCTCCGGCCGCGAGATCGACCACGAGGTGTTCATCGAGATCGGCGGCGAGACCTTCGACTACGCGACGATCAGAAACCCCGGCGTGCCCGAGACACTCGCCGCCCTCAAGCAGCAGGGATGGCGGCTCGCGCTGGCCTCGTCCTCGCCGAAGGACAATATCGTGCAGGTGCTCGAGCAGTGCGGCATCAAGGACCGCTTCGAGCTTCTGGTGAGCGGCGAGGACTTCCATCAGAGCAAGCCCAACCCGGCTATCTACCTGCATGCCATCGACGAGCTCGGCCTGCCCGCCGAGGACTGCATCGCCGTGGAGGACTCCGACTACGGCATCACCGCGGCCAAGCGCGCCGGCCTCACCGTCATCGCCAAGCGCGAGGAGCGCTTCGCCTTCACGCAGGAGGGCGCCGACTTCATGGTGGACGAGATTCCGGGGATCCTGGACGTCCTCAAGGTGTAGGCGGCCCGCTCCCAGCTGCCGGCCCGCACCCGCCCGAGCGCCCGCCGGACGATGCGCGTGGTGCGTCTATGGTCCGCGACGCTGGGGCTTTATCGAAGATGCCGTTCGGTATATCATGGTACGGTTTACGGTCAGATGGGCCGGTGCGCACCCGCGGTGAAGCGCGGGGCGCGCGGCCAGAAGCGTATAGAAGGAGCTCGCATGTCCGGACATTCGAAATGGGCAACAACCAAGCACCGCAAGGGCGCTCAGGACGCCAAGCGTTCCGCCCTGTTCTCCAAGCTCTCCCGTAACATCACCGTTGCGGCGCGCCTGGGCAACGACCCCAACCCGGACAACAACGCCTCGCTCGCCGCGGCCGTCGCCAAGGCCAAGGCCCAGTCGATGCCCAAGGACAAGATCAAGTCCGCCATCGACAAGGCGTTCGGCGCCGGTGCCGATGCGGCCGTCTACGAGAACATCGTCTACGAGGGCTACGGTCCCGCCGGTGTCGCCGTGTACGTCGAGTGCCTGACCGACAACCGCAACCGCACCGCGGCCGACGTGCGCTCCGCCTTCAGCCATGCGGGCGGCAACCTCGGCACCTCCGGTTCCGTCGCGTTCCAGTTCGAGCGCAAGGGCCAGGTCGTGGTCGCCAAGGAGATCGTCGACCCCAACGACAAGAAGGAGAACCTGATGGCCAACGGCGCCGCAGGTGACGAGGAGGAGTTCATGATGGCCGTCGCCGAGGCCGGCGGCGACGACTACGAGGACGCCGGCGAGGAGTGGGTCGTGTGGACCAACCCCGGCGACCTCATGGCCGTCTCCAAGGGTCTCGAGGAGCAGGGCATCGAGGTCAAGGGCTCCGAGCTCACGATGGTCCCCACCACGCCGACGGCCGTCTCCGCCGCCGACGCCAAGAAGGTCCAGCGTCTCATCGACCGCCTCGAGGACCTCGACGACGTCCAGGACGTGTACCACACCATGGAGATGACCGACGAGGTCATCGCCGCGCTCGAGGAGGAGTAGCGCTATCGCGCCAAGCTCCCTATGGCGAACTTCTTGATGCCGGGCCGCGCACTCAGTTGCGGGCCCGGCTCGTTTTATAATCAGGGGAAGTCCGCCCATCTGATCGGCGCGAGCGCCCCTCGCGATTCCGCTTGCCGATACGGGTGCGGCGCGACGGGACCGCGGAAGGCATAAGGAGGGTTGCGTGCGCGTACTCAGGAAACTCTGCGCGTTTGTGTACCTGCTCGCCACGATCGTCGTCGTGGGGAGTATGGTGGCGTTGCGGTTCGGTACCGCGCGGATCCAGGACCGGTTGGGGTCGCTGCTCGATAGGCCCGCCGGCTCCATCGCGCTCGCCGTCTGCCTCGCGATCGTGGCGCTCGGCGTGCTCATCACGGTGATCCGCCTGTTTGCGGAGCGCCGCGAGCTCACGAGCGTGCATCCCGCCGGCAACCCCAACCTCGAGGTGCGCATCTCCGCGCTCTCGTCGGTGGCGCGCGCCGCCGCCGAGGAGCTCGACGTGCTGGTCGACCGCGTGCGCAGCCGCGTCACCGGCCGCGACGGGTCCCAGGTGCTCGTCACCCTCGAGCTCATCGCGTTCACCGAGGTCGGTCTCGCCGATCTGGGCGCGCGCGTGCAGGCGCACGTGACCGAGGCATGCGAGCGCATGCTCGGCGCCCCGGGCGTCACGGTGCGCATCCGCTTCCTTCCCAGCAAGACGACGGTTATCAAGGAGGATCGACGTGAGCAGGCGTAGCAAGGGCGCCTCGTCGCCCAAGTTTTCCATAGACCAGGAGGAGCCCACGCGTATCGATGAGGTTCATGACGAGGTCGTAGACGAGGACGCCGCGAAGAAGCACGCCCAGTTCCTCACGGCCGAGGACCTCGAGGGCGCCGTCGGCTTCGTGCGCGGGCTGGGGGCCGCTGCCTGGCACTATGCGGGCAAGCACCCCTACACGGTCTCCTATGGGTTCATCGGGCTGGTGCTCGCGGTGCTCATCCTGACCATCGGCCTGTGGAGCACCATCGTGATCGCGGTCTTCGTGGTCGTGGGAGCCATGGTCGGGCAGATCCGCGACGGCGAGAACGGCATCGTCAACTTCTTCAGGCGCCTCTTCAGCAACGGGCGCTGAGCGATAAGGGTACGTACGCCCCGCCGAGCGGGCGCCATCGCATGCGATGGGTGAGCGAAAGGGATCGCAATGATCAAGAACGATTCGATGGATGCCGTGTCCGAACTCGACGCCGTCGTGGAAGGTGCGGCCGAGCAGGCGGCGCCCGCGCAGGCAGCCGAGGACGCGCCCGCGGCTACCGAGGATGACATCGAGGGCGAGGACGATGAGGAGCTCGACTCCGAGGACTCGCTCACCTACGCGAACGGCGTCATCGAGAAGATCGTCGCCATGGCCACGCGCGAGGTGCCGCACGTGCTGGGCATGAAGGGCAACCTCGTCCACTTCTTCCAGGAGCAGCTCGGCGCCGAGAACCTCACCAAGGGCGTCACGATCGAGGTCACCGACGACAACCGCGTGATCATCAACATCTCGGTCATCATCGAGTACGGCTGCTATGCGCCCGATATCTTCGACGACGTGAAGGAGCGCGTGGTGGAGCGCCTCGACGCTATGACCGGCCTCGAGGTCGCCGGCATCAACCTGCGCATCGAGGATGTGCTCACGCGCGAGGAGTACGAGGCGAGCCGCAAGAAGCTCATCGACAACCTGAAGCCCGAGGACAAGGGCGACGAGGAGGCCGAGGAGTAGGTTTGCGGTGCATGCGGCGGCGGGTCTCGTCCTGCCGCCTCGCGTATTTCGAGCCTGTTTCCGCTTGCGCATCCGGATGCGCGCTGCTAGGCTAAACATATGATTTGCGCTGCCTCACATATCGCGATGATGATGGTCATGGAGATGCCCTCGCCCGGGCACTTTGCCATGCCGCTCGCAAGCAGCGCGCATGGGGAGACCGGGCGCCTCAACTAGGTCGTCTCCGGCGGGAGATGGCCCGCCTTCCTCAAGACCATATCCATCGAGCGGAGCTCCCCGTGATAGAAATCCAACAC
This sequence comes from Enorma burkinafasonensis, assembly GCF_902150035.1. Taxonomy (GTDB): domain Bacteria; phylum Actinomycetota; class Coriobacteriia; order Coriobacteriales; family Coriobacteriaceae; genus Enorma; species Enorma burkinafasonensis. The sequence goes on along the minus strand of NZ_LR597517.1, from coordinate 22,797 downwards.
CTCACCAAGTCCTACGGTACCGCTGACTCGGCGCCGCGCGCCCTCGACGACGTCACCATCTCGATCGATGACGGCGACATCGTGGGCATCATCGGCATGAGCGGTGCCGGCAAGTCGACGCTCGTGCGCTGCATCAACCTGCTCGAGCGCCCCACGTCGGGCAAGGTAGTGGTCGACGGCCAGGACGTGACCGGGCTCTCGGGTGCGGCGCTTCGCAGCTACCGTCGCCGCGTGGCGATGATCTTCCAGAGCTTCGGCTTGCTTGCGCAGAAGACCGTGCTCGACAACGTCTGCTTCCCCTACAAGGCGGCGACGGGTCGCGTCACGGCGCAGAACCGCGAGCGCGCGCTCGAGCTGCTCGACATGGTCGGTCTTGCCGAGAAGGCAGCGTCGTATCCCTCCCAGCTCTCCGGCGGGCAGCAGCAGCGCGTGGCCATCGCCCGCGCGCTCGCGTGCGACCCCGAGTACATCCTCTGCGACGAGGCCACGAGCGCCCTCGACCCGGCGAGCACGAACGTCATCCTGAAGCTGCTGCGCGACATCAACCGCAAGACCGGCGTCACCATCATCGTGATCACCCACTCCATGGGCGTGGTCGAGAAGATCTGCCGCAACGTGGTCGTGCTCGAGCACGGGCGCGTCGTGGAGCAGGGGAGCGTGGACGAGGTGTTCGCGAACCCCACCTCCGAGGCCGCGCAGGTGCTGCTGGAAAGGGTTGATTGGGATGCCTAGCGACGTGACGCTCTTCATCGAGGAATACGGCGAGCTCCTTGGCCAGGGGCTGCTCGACACCCTCGTCATGCTCTTCATCTCGACGGCGATCGCCTACGTGATCGGCACGGCGCTCGGCGTCATCCTCTACCTTACCGCGCCGGGGTCGCTGAGGCCCATGGGCGCGCTCAACGCGGTGCTCGGCTGGGTCGTGAACATCGGCCGCTCGCTGCCGTTCATCATCCTGCTCATCTCGCTCATGCCCATGACCGAGGCGATCGTGGGCACCACCTCGGGCGTGCGCGGCGTCATCCCGCCGCTCGTGGTGTCCATCGCGCCGTTCGTGGCGCGCATGATCGAGCAGTCGCTCGCCGAGGTCCCGCGCGAGTCGGTCGAGGCCGCCGAGGCCTGCGGCGCGAGCACGCCGCGCATCGTGTTCTCGGCGCTTCTGCCCGAGGCGCTGCCCTCCATCGTCCGCGGCGTCTCGATCACGCTCATCGCCGCGCTCGGCTACACGGCCATCGCCGGCGCCGTGGGCGCGGGCGGCCTGGGCGACATCGCCATCCGCTACGGCTACTATCGCTACGAGGACCAGATGATGGTCGTCACCGTTGTGCTGCTCATCATCCTGGTGCAGATCATACAGAGCGCGTGCGACGTGATCGCCCGCAGGATCGACCACCGCACGCTCGGCAACTAGGCGGCACGCTCCCCGCGCGCCGCGCCATCCCAAAATCTGAGAAGGAGACCACCATGAACCTCAAGAACATCTACCTCTCCCGTCGCTCCCTCGTCGCCGGCCTCTCCGGCATCGCCGCCGCATCGGCCCTTGCCGCCTGCGGCTCCGATGATGCCGCCTCCGGGTCCGCCGCCGGTTCCGCCGCTGCCGATGAGACCGTCACCCTCACCGTCGGCGCGAGCCCCTCGCCGCACGCGGTGATCCTCGAGGACTATGCCGCGCCGCTTCTGGCCGAGCAGGGCATCGAGCTCGAGGTCGAGCAGTACACCGACTACATCCAGCCCAACAAGGACACCTCGAACGGCACGATCGACGCCAACTACTTCCAGCACATCCAGTACCTCACCGACTACAACGAGGAGAACGGGACCGACCTGGTGAACGTCGGCGCCATCCACTTCGAGCCGATGGCCGTGTTCGCGGGCCGCTCGACCGATATCGAAAATATCGCCGACGGTGCCACGATCGCCGTGCCGAACGACCCCACCAACGAGGGCCGCGCCCTGCTGCTCCTGCAGGACCTGGGCCTCATCACCCTCGACGAGGGCGCCGGCGTGACGGCGACCCCCAACGACATCGCCGTAAACCCGCACAACCTCGAGTTCTCCGAGCAGGAGGCCGCGGCGCTGCCGCGCACGAAGGACGACGTGGACTTCGCCGTCATCAACGGCAACTACGCCATCGACGCCGGGCTCTCGCTCGACGACGCGGTGGCCATGGAGGACGCCGAGTCCACGGCCATCCGCGAGGACTACGCGAACGTCATCGTGACTACGCCCGCGCTCGAGGCCGACGAGCGCATCGCCGCGCTCGTGGCCATGCTCCAGACCGAGGACTTCAAGGCCTACCTCGAGGAGACCTTCGGCGGCTCCGCGCAGCCGGCGTTCTAGCGACGGTTCCTCAAAAGCGCAGACAGGGCGGCGCCCCGGAAGTAGGTTCCGGGGCGCCGCCCTTGGTATCTAGGGGTTCTGCCGGCTCTTGCCGGGGGTGCCTACTTGACGACGAGGATGTCGCAATCGGTGTTGCGCAGCAGGAACGTCGAGATGGAGCCCAGTAGCGCGTACTTGATGGACGAGAGGCCGCGTGCGCCGCAGAGCACGAGGTCGGGCTGGACCACGTCGAGCATCTCGTCCTTCAGCGTCTCGCGGATGCGCCCGGAGCGGATCATGATCTCGACCTCGGGTATCGCGGGGTTAGCCTCGGCCTCCTCGACCTGCGCGGCGATCGAGTCCTTGAAGGCGGTCTCGAGCCCGTTGATGAGGTCGACCGGGTAGGCGCCGGCCGACTCGAGCGCCGTCGAGTCGATGACATGCCCGATGAAGAGCTTGGCGCCGTTGTTGGCAGCCACCTTGATGGCGCGGGCGAGGACGAAATCCTGCTGCTCGGTGCCGTCGAGCGCTACGAATACCTTGCTATAGCCTTCGTTCATCGTGAGCCTCCTTAGGTGTGCACGATGCGGGGCGCGCCCCGCTTTGCATCCGTTATACCCCGCACCCCGCGACCGGCTCCTCATTATTCTGTGAACGATGCCGCTTTTCCCCCGTGCGCACGCGCTTGAGGCGATAATGGCATCTGTTTGCACGCGCAACCGGAGGGGTTTTGGATGGATATCATCGAGCTCATCAAATCCGCGTTCCTGGGCTTGGTCGAAGGCATCACCGAGTGGCTGCCCATCTCGTCGACCGGTCACATGATCTTGGTCGACGAGTTCATCAAGCTCGATGTGAGCCAGGAGTTCTGGAACATGTTCCAGGTGGTGATCCAGCTCGGCGCCATCCTCGCGGTCTGCGTGCTCTTCTTCCATCAACTGAATCCCTTCAGCCCGAGCAAGGGCCCGGCCGGCCGCCGCGCCACCTGGGTGCTCTGGGGCAAGATCGTCGTCGCCTGCATCCCCGCGGCGGTCATCGGCTTTCTGTTCGACGACTTCATGGAGGAGCACCTCTACAACGCCTACGTGGTCGCCGCCGCGCTCATCGTCTACGGTATCGCCTTCATCGTCATCGAGACCTGGCGCGCTCACCGGCTCGAGGCTCGCGTGATGGCGGCGGGCATGGAGCGCTCGATGCGCCCCGCGGGCGCCCACTTCGCCTCGGCCCCGGCGCCCGCTGCCGAGCCCACCGAGGGCGGCGACTTCGGCGCCATCTCCAACCTCGACGAGCTGCCGTGGGGCACGGCGTTCGGCATCGGCTGCTTCCAGGTGCTCGCCCTGATCCCCGGCACGTCGCGGTCGGGCTCGACCATCATCGGCGGCCTGCTTTTGGGCACGACGCGCTCCGTTGCCGCCGAGTTCACGTTCTTCCTGGCCATCCCGGTCATGTTCGGGGCGAGCGCGCTCAAGCTCGTCAAGTACGTCCTGGTCGATGGGGGCGGGTTCGGCACCTCGGAGATCGCGATCATGGTCGTGGGCTGCGTCGTGGCGTTTCTCGTCTCGCTCGTGGCGATCAAGTGGCTCATGGGCTTCGTCCGCCGCCACACGTTCACGGTCTTCGGCGTCTACCGCATCATCCTGGGTGCGCTCGTGCTCCTGTACTTCCTGGTGCTCGCGTAGCTACGGCACCGCGCCCCGGGCTTGAGGCCGTGGCCACGGCATCACGGGCCGCGAGCCGCAGGCCGGGCGCCTTGGAATCCGGTCGCAAGGCGCGGGATTCCGGAATGTCCATTTTCCAGTATCTCGATGAAGCCGAACAATCGAGATACAGAGGAATGGACGGAATCGGCCGGAATTCCACCGATTCCGTCCATTTTGCAGTATCTCGATGAGCGCCGGCGGGAAATCAGACGCCGAGATACATGAATATGGACAGTCCCCGGGGAACGGCCGTGCACCGCTTTTCGCGAAGCGATAGCGGCAGCGGAAAATCACATGCTGGGACATACGGATATGGACGGCCCTCCGGGGCCGTCGTTCCCGGGCGGGCGCCAGGCGTCCGTACGAGGTGCGCCCGCCGCGTGCGATACGCGACGGGCGCTCTCTGTTCCGTCGGCCGCGCGGCATAGGGGGAGCCCGCGGGCCGGAGTCGGCATGTCAGGGCATGGGTTGCTGGCTAGAGCTCCTCGGCGAGGTAGCCGCCCATGAGGTGGCCCATGACGCTCGCCATCATGAGGCCGCGGGTCCAGCCGCTCGAGTCGCCCAGGCAGTGCAGGCCGCGCACGTTGGTGTCGAAGCGCTCGTCCATGCGCACGCGGTTGCTGTAGAACTTGAGCTCGGGGGCGTAGAGCAGGGTCTCCGCCGAGGCGAATCCGGGGATGGCCTCGTTCACGGCGAGCATGAAGTTCACGATCGAGGTCATCGTGCGGTAGGGGAGGGCGCTCGTGATGTCGCCCGCCACCGCGTCGACGAGGGTGGGGTGCACGTTCGAGCGCGAGAGCTCCTTGTCCCACGTGCGCTTGCCGTCGAGGATGTCGCCGAAGCGCTGCACGAGGATGTGGCCGTCGCCGAGCATGTTGCACAGGCGCCCGACGTTTTGCGCGTAGGCGATGGGCTGGTCGAACGGCTCGCGGAAGTTATGGGTCACGAGCACCGCGAGGTTGGTGTTGTCGGACTTGCGCTCCTTGTAGGAGTGGCCGTTCACGACCGCCAGCCCGCCGTCGTAGTTCTCCTGCGAGACGAAGCCGCCCGGGTTCTGGCAGAACGTGCGCACCTTGTTGCGGAAGGGGTTGGGGTAGCCGATGAGCTTGCCCTCGTAGAGGACGTCGTTCACGTGCTCCATGACCTCGTTGCGAACCTCGACGCGCACGCCCATGTCGACCGGTCCGGGCAGGTGCGAGATGTTGTGGGCGGCGCAGAGGTGCTCGAGCCAGTCGGCGCCGCGCCGGCCGGTGGCGACCACGACCGCGCGGCCGTCGATGCGCACCTCGCCCTCGGGGCCCGTGGCGAAGACGCCGCGGCACACGCCGTCTTCGATGATGAGGTCGCGGCAGTCGTGCGAGAAGAGGATCTCGACGCCGCGCTCCAGGAGGTGCTGCTCGATGCGCAGGTAGATCTCCTGCGCCTTCTCGGTGCCCAGATGGCGGATGGGGCAGTCGACGAGCTTGAGCCCGGCCTGGATCGCCTGCAGGCGGATGTGGCGGATGGCGTCCGGCGCGTCGAGGCCCTCGACGCGGTCGTCCGCGCCGAACTTGAGGTAGATACGGTCGACCTCCTCGATGGTGCGCTGGGCGAGGTCGACGCCGATGAGCTCGGGCAGGTCGCCGCCCACCTCGTGCGAGAGCGAGAGCTTGCCGTCCGAGAACGCGCCCGCCCCCGAGAACCCGGTGGTGATGCGGCAGGGCTGGCAGCCCACGCAGTGGCCGACCTTCTCCTTGGGGCAGCTGCGGCGCTCCACCGGCAGGCCCTTCTCGACGATGACGATGCGGGCCTCGGGATCGAGCTCGTTCAGCCTGAGCGCGGTGAAGATGCCCGAGGGGCCCGCGCCGACGATGACGACGTCTGCTTCCATGTTGTCCTCCTTGCGTTTCAAGCCGTAGACACTCTAGCGCCCCGCCGCGCATATCACAAGGTTCAAATCGGGGGTCATAGCGTATACTAATGATGCAAAAAGAGCAGGTAGACGCTATTCCTCTATCGGTATTGCCACGCGTATGGCAGAGCCTGCGATGGAGTCGGGGGACGGCGATCCATACGATAGGGATGTCGAAAGGGGACATCGTGCAGGCCATCGAGCTCGTGACATATCTTCGCGGACGCGAGTCGGTGCCCGCCGATGAGCTCAAGGCCGCCTTCGATGTGAGCCCGCGCACGGTCCGCCTCTACGTGCAGCGCACCAACGAGGCGCTCGCCGGCATCGCGCACATCTCGTACGCCCGCAAGCTCGCGGGCTACGCGCTCGTCGTGACCGACGAGACGGCGCTCGACGCATGGATCGAGCGCATGGGCGCCTTCGCCGACTCGGACACCACCGCCGCCGGCAAGCGCGTCTCCTACCTCATCAACGACCTGGTGCTGCGCAACGACTGGGTCACCATCGCCGATATGGCGCAGGTGCTCTTCGTCTCGCCGCAGAGCGTCTCGAAGGACCTGAAGGCCGTGGCGGGCAAGCTCGCCGAGTTCGGTCTCACGCTCGAGCGCAAGCCGCGCTACGGCGTGCGCGTGGTCGGCCCCGAGATGGGGCGCAGGCTCTGCCTGGCAAGCATCGCCTCGGAGGGGCTCATCGGCTCGCGTGCCTTCGGCGACGAGGCGCTGCCCCAGGTGGTCAAGGACGTTGCCGCCTGCATCGAGGAGGCGCTCGCCGAGACCTCGTTCTACATCAGCATGCTGGCGTTCCAGAACCTCGTGGTCCACATCGTCGTGGCGTTCCGCCGCATCCAGGATCGGTGCCTGATCCTGCTCGACGACGAGACGCTCGAGCGCATCGCGCGCACCTCCGAGTTCTCCGCCGCCCGTCGCGTCGCCGACCGCCTGGTCGAGAAGTTCGGCATCGAGCTGCCCGACACCGAGGTCGCCTACATCGCCATCCACCTCGCCGGCAAGAAGAGCATCGTGCCTGCGGATGACGCCGCGCCCTCCGAGGTGCCCGCTCCCGGCGCCCCCGAGGGGCCCGCCGCCGACGGGGCGGACGCCTCGCGCAGCCTCGTCATCCCCGAGGAGGTCTGGGACGTGGTCACGGAGATGCTCGACCGCGTCTGGGAGCTCTTCCACTTCGACTTCCGCGGCGACCTCGAGCTGCGCATGAACCTCGCGCGGCACATCGTCCCGCTCGCCACGCGCCTGCGCTTCAACCTGAACGTGGACAACCCGCTGCTCTCGGATATCAGGATGCGCTTCCCGCTCGCTTTCGCGATGGCGGGCGAGGCGTCCGGCGTGCTCGCCGCGCACTACGGCGCGCCCCTTTCGGAGGAGGAGACGGGCTATATCGCGCTCGCCTTCGCGCTCGCCCTCGACCGCCTGCGCGAGGAGGGGCCCAAGCGCAACGTGCTCGTGGTCTGCGCGTCGGGGCTCGGCACCTCGCGGCTACTCGAGAACGCCATCCGCCGCCGCTTCGGCGGACGGATCGACCGCATCGTCCCCTGCGACGCACTGCACGTCTCGACGGCGGACCTCACGGGCATCGACTACATCTTCACGACGGTGCCGCTCGAGGGGGAGTTCCCCGTCCCCATCCAGGAGATCCACTCGTTTCTGGACGATATCGACATCCGGCAGATCGACGAGCTGCTGAGCGACGCGCCGCCGGCGACCGCCGGGACGGGCCTGTTCGACCCGGCGTGGTTCGAGCCGCACCTCAAGGCGCGCACCCCGACCGAGGCGATCCGCGCGCTCGCGGGTCGCATGGTCGAGCTCGGGGCCGCGCCCGCCGAGCTCGTCGAGCTGGCGGTGGCGCGCGAGGAGGTCTCCTCGACCGCGTTCGGTAGCGGGCTCGCGCTGCCGCACCCCATCCGCTCCCTCCCGGGGCCCACGCGCGTGTGCGCGGGCATCCCCGAGCGCCCCATCCGCTGGGGAGACAAGGACGTCGAGCTCGTGCTGCTCGTCGTGATAGGCGATGACGGCCGCAACGCCCTGGACTGGCTCTTCTCGAGGATAGCCGAGCTGCTGTCCCACGAGGAGCGGGTCCGGTGCATCGCGGACGATCGTGGATATGCAACGTTGGTACGCGAGATCGCACACGGAGAGGAAAGGAACTGACATGGCAGAGGAAGCAAAGACCCAGGAGGCCATCGAGGAGGAGGTCAACCTGCTCTCGTTCGCGCTGATCGCCGACGCCGGCGAGGCCAAGAGCCTGGCGTTCATGGCGCTCGCCGACGCCAAGAAGGGCGACTTCGAGTCGAGCGACGCGAACATGAAGCAGTCCGATGAGGCGTACCTGCGCGCCCACAACCGCCAGACCGAGCTTCTGGTCAAGGAGGCCAACGGCGAGCACACGCCCGTGAACGTGATGCTCGTGCACGCCCAGGACCATCTGATGACCTCGAATCTCGCGCGCGAGCTCATCCGCGAGATCATCGAGCTGTACCGTCTGCGCGAGGCGTAAGGGACCCGTGTGAGGTGCCGGCGCGCGCCGGCAGGGATACGAAGGAGGACAGACATGGACGATCGGGCACCGTTCTTCTGGGGGAGCGCCACCGCGTCCTACCAGTGCGAGGGCGCGTGGCAGGAAGGCGGCAAGGCCGAGTCGATGTGGGACCGCTACCTGCATGAGAACGACCTCGAGAACGGCGACGTCGCGAGCGACCACTACCATCGCTTCCGCGAGGACATCGAGACCATGGCGAAGGGCGGCCAGAACGCCTACCGCTTCTCGCTGTCGTGGCCCCGCATCATCAAGAACCGCGAGGGCGAGGTCAACGAGGAGGGCATCGCGTTCTACAATGCGCTCATCGACTGCTGCCTCGAGTTCGGCGTGGAGCCGTTCGTGACCATCTACCACTGGGACCTTCCGCAGTACTGGGAGGATCTGGGCGGCTGGCTCAACGAGGAGACCGCGCATGCCTACGAGCACTACGCGCGCGTCTGCTTCGACCGCTTCGGCGACCGCGTGCGCTACTGGGCCACGTTCAACGAGCCCAAGTGGTTCGTGATGAGCGGGTACCTCATCGGCAACTACCCGCCGGCGCTCCAGGACCCCGAGAAGTGCGCGCACGCGGCGTTCAACGTCATGTACGCCTCGGCGCTCGGCGTGAAGGCGTTCCGCGAGGGCGGCTACCAGGGCTCCGTGGGCATCGTGCACAGCTTCGGGCCGGTGGACGGCGTCGACGACACGCTTGAGACCAAGATCGCCATGCGCTTCGCCGACAACTACGCCAACAACTGGATCCTCGACACCGCCGCCACCGGCGAGCTGCCGATCGACCTTCTGACCGACCTCAACCGTCGCTTCGATCTGTCCTACATCACGCCGGACAAGCTCGCGGCGCTGCGCGAGGGCACGGTCGACTTTTTGGGCCTCAACTACTACTCACGCGTGCTCGTGAAGCCCTACACCGACGGCGAGACGTCGCTGGTGGTCAACAACTCCGGCAAGGCGTTCAAGGGCAGCCAGCGCGTGGTCATCAAGGGCTGGTTCGAGCAGGTGCTCGACGACCCCAACATGCAGACCACCGAGTGGGGCACCGAGATCTACCCGGACGGGCTGCGCCGCGGCCTCATCGAGGTCACGCGCCGCTACCACCTGCCGATCTACATCACCGAGAACGGCATCGGCGTGGCCGAGGACGTCACGGCCGGCGAGGTGCAGGACGACTACCGCATCTCCTTCATGAAGGACCACATCGCGGCCATCCAGGCGGCCCAGGAGGCCGGCGCGGACGTGCGCGGGTATTTCGTGTGGAGCACCTTCGACCTATACTCTTGGAAGAACGGGTGCCGCAAGCGTTACGGTCTGGTCGCCGTCGACTTCGACAACGGGTACGCGCGCACCCCGAAGAAGAGCTATCGCTGGTACCGCGATTTCATCGCGGAGCAGCAGGCTGATATGTCGGAACGGTAAAAGGGGAGGAACAGACAGATGAGGAAAGTGATTCTGGTCTGCAACGCCGGGATGTCCACGGGCATCATGGCGAAGAAGATCGAGGAGGCGAGCGGGAACACCCTGGAGGTCAAGGCCTACGGTGAGGCCGAGTTCGAGGATCATCTCGACGGCGTCGAGATGATTCTCGTGGGTCCCCAGATCCGCTATCTGGTGCCCAACATCCAGGAGAAGGTCTCCTGCCCGGTGGACTCCATCGCCCCGCAGTACTACGGGGTCATGAACGGCAAGGCCGTCTATCAGCAGATCATCGACCGTATCGGAGCTTAACAATGAGTAACGTCATGGACACCTTCACGGCGTATCTGGAGAAGCACGTTCTCCCCATCGCCAACAAGCTGAGCACTCAGCGCCACCTGCATGCCATCCGCGACGCGTTCATCTCGCTCGTGCCCATCACGCTGTTCGGCGGCATCGCGACGATCCTCTCGTCCTGCCCCACGGTCGACGAGAACTCCAACGCGTTTCTGCTCGCGTGGTCCGATTTCGTCGCCGCCAACTCGACGCTGCTCACCTGGGCCAACACGATGACCCTCGGTGCGCTGTCCGTCTACATCTGCATCGGCGTCACCTACTTCCTGTGCAAGCACTACAAGATCGACGCGTTCATCCCGGTGGTGCTCTCCACCGCGGGCTTTTTGCTGATCTGCTTCGGGCCGGTGGAGCTCGGGTTCGACGCCAAGACGGCGAACATCCTCTACCTGGACGGCAAGGGCCTGCTCTGCGCGATCTTCATCGCGATCCTCACCGTCGAGTCCTACCACGCCATGCGTGAGCACAACGTCGGCCGCATCTCGCTGCCGCCGTCGGTCCCCGCGTCGCTCTCCGAGGCCTTCGCCTCGCTCGTGCCCGGCATCATCATCCTCGCCGTCGACACCGCGATCTTCCAGGTCTTCAACCTCATGGGTACCATCCTGCCCGCGTTCATCTACACCAACCTCGCGCCCGTCTTCGATGCGACCGACTCGCTCGGCTTCGCCATCATCGCGACCGCGCTCGTCCAGTTCTTCTGGTTCTTCGGCGTGCACGACGCCGCCCTCTCCGGCGTGCTCGGCCCCATCCGCGACGGCGGGCTGTCGCTCAACGCCGCCGCTGCCGCCGCCGGCCAGGAGCTCCCGAACATCTTCACCACGCCGTTCTGGGTCTACTTCGTCGTCATCGGCGGCTGCGGCTCGGTGCTGGCGCTCGCCATCCTGCTGCTCCGCTCCAAGTCCAAGCAGCTCCGCACCATCGGCCGCGTGGGCATCGTGCCGGCGTTCTTCAACATCTCCGAGCCCATCATCTTCGGCGTGCCGCTGATGATGAACCCGATGTTCTTCATTCCGTTCCTGCTTACCTCCACGGTGAACGCCATCATCGCCTACCTGTGCATGCTCACGGGCATCGTCGCCAAGACGTTCGCGCTGCTGTCCTGGAACATGCCGAGCATCTTCGGCGCCTACCTGTCGACGTTCGACTGGAAGGCCGTCGTGCTCGTGGTGGCGCTCATCGCCATCGACGCCTTGATCTACTACCCGTTCTACAAGGCGTATGAGAAGCAGCTCGTCGAGCAGGAGGAGGCCGACGAGGCCGCGGAGGCCGAGGCCGCGTAGGCTCCCCCGCGTTTCGCGCGACCACCCGCCTGAGCGCCGACGCAGCTCGGTAGCCATAGGGATAGGAAAGGGCGCCCGCCGCATCGCGACGGGCGCCCTTCGCTCTCTAGGGGTTCGCTCCTAGCCGATGCGGTCGAGGAAGCTCGTGCCCTCGCCCATGCCCGGGATGCCGAAGTTCTCGAGCACGGTCGCGCCGAGGTCGGAGCAGGTGCCGCGCAGCCCCAGGTCGATACCCGCGCTCGCCATCGAGGGCGACCAGACGAGCAGCGGCACGAGCTCGCGCGTGTGATCGGTCCCCTGGTAGGTGGGGTCGTTGCCGTGGTCGGCCGTGACCATGAGGAGGTCGTCCGCGCGCATGGCGCCCATCACGCGGCCCAGCCGCTCGTCGAAGGCCTCGAGCGCCTCGCCGTCGCCGCGGACGTTGCGCCGGTGCCCGTACACGGCGTCGAAATCGACCAGGTTGGTGAAGCACAGCCCCTGCCAGTCCTGTCCCATGACCTCGTCCACGTGGTCCATGCCGTCCATGTTGCTCTCGTTGTGGTAGGAGCGGCAAAAGCCCTGCCCGCAGAAGAGGTCCCAGGTCTTGCCCACCGCGATGACGTCGATCCCCGCGTCCTCGAGGCGCGTGAGCGCGGTCGGTCCCACGGGCTCGAGCCCCAGGTCGCGCCGGTTCGCCGTGCGCGTGAAGTCCTCCTTGCAGGTGCCCACGTACGGGCGGGCGATGACGCGCCCCATGGTGATCTCGGGTCCGTTCACGAGCGTGCGCGCGTACGCGCAGATGCGGTAGAGCTCGTCGAGCGGGATGACGTCCTCGTGCGCGGCGATCTGCAGGACCGAGTCGCCCGAGGTGTAGACGATGAGCTCGCCGGTCTCAAGCTGGCGCTCGCCGTAATCGTAGATGACCTGCGTGCCCGAGTAGGGCTTGTTGCAGATGATGCCGCGCCCGGAGAACGCCTCGAGCTTCTCGAGCAGCCAGGCGGGAAAGCCCTCGGGGAAGTAGTCGACGTGGAAGCGCGCCGGCAGGCACATCATCTCCCAATGGCCGTCGAGCGAGTCGTTGCCGAAGCTCGTGACCTGCATGCGGCCCCAGGCGCCGAGCGGCCGCTCGGGGTCCGGCACGCCGGCCAGGCCGCCGGGATGCGTGCGGGCGACGCCGAGCCGCGCCAGATTGGGGATGGCGAGCGGGCGGCCGAGCTCGCTCGCGAAGTACTCCGCCATGTGCCCGAGCGTATCGGCCCCGGCGCTCTTGTACGTGGCGGCATCGGGCGCGAAGCCCACGCCGATGGAGTCGATGACGATGACGAGGACGCGGCGGAAGCGGGGTGTTGCGGGCATGGTGCTCCTATCGTGGTTGCCGGCGATCGGGGGACGGGGCCCGTTAGGCCCGCTCCGCCGCGACCGCCAGCGCGACCTCCATCATCTCGCTGAAGCCGGTCTGGCGCTCCTCGGCGGAGAGGCCCTCGCCGGCGAGCGGCTTGTCCGAGACGGTGAGCAGACAGAGCGCCTTCTTGCCGGCGCGCGCGGCGTTCATGTAGAGCGCGGCGGCCTCCATCTCGACGGCGAGCACGCCCATCTTCTTCCAGGCGAGCGCGGCGGAGGGGTCCTCGTCGTAGAAGACGTCGCTCGAGAGCACGTTGCCCACGCGGATCGGAACGCCCTGGGCGCGGGCGGCCGCGACGGCGCGCTCGAGCAGGTCGTAGCTCGCGATGGGGGCGAAGTCGCCGGGCAGGTTGAACTGGTGGACGTAGCGCGAGTCGGTGCAGGCGCCCTGGGCGGCGATAACGTCGCGCAGCTCGACCTCGTCGGCGTAGGCGCCCGCGGAGCCGATGCGGATGATGGCGTCCACGTCGTAGAAGTTGAAGAGCTCATAGGAGTAGATGCCCACGCTCGGCATGCCCATGCCGTGCCCCATGACCGTGACGGGTGCGCCCTGGTAGGTGCCGGTGTAGGCGAGCATGTTGCGGACCTCGTTGACGCAGCGCGCGCCGTCGAGGTAGCGCTCGGCGATGTACCTGGCGCGAAGCGGGTCGCCCGGCATGAGGACGGTCTTTGCGATATCGCCTGCCTGTGCGGCGTTATGCGGGGTGGGGGTGTTTGCCATGGGAGCCTCTCCTTCTCGTGCCGGCGCGGCGCGCTCGCCCTGCCGGTTCCTATAGGTCTATGATACTGGTATTGCTTGACGGATGGGGGCCCGGCGCGATGGCGCGGGACACGACGAGGGGAGCGGCGTATGCGTGCTCGGACGGTCGGTTTGGCTATGGCGACGGTTGCCGGTATGGCGGCGGGGTCGCTCGCGGCGGTGTGCGGGGTGCGGGCGGCGCGCATGAGGCCGTCGCGCGCCCAGGGGAGCCCGCTGGACGCCGGCGGCTACACCGCCGACGACGCGGCGGTCGAGCGCTTCCAGGAGCTGCTGCGCATTCCCACGGTCTCGCGCGATGACCCCACCCTCGTCGACCGCGAGCCGTTCGAGCGCTGGGTGCCCACCCTGCGCCGGCTGTACCCGCTCACCTTCGAGGCCTGCGAGCTCACGATGATCGACGAGTTCGGCCTCCTGCTGCGCTGGCCGGGGGCGGACGCCGCGCTCGACCCCATCGTGATGATGGCGCACCACGACGTGGTGCCCGTGGAGGGGCAGAAGTGGGAGCACGACCCCTTCGGCGCCGAGATCGCGGACGGCGAGATCTGGGCGCGCGGGTCGCTCGACACCAAGTGCATCGTCGGCGCCTTCTTCGAGGCGACCGAGCACCTCATCGCTTCGGGCTACGTGCCGCCGCGCGACGTGTGGTACTTCTCGTCGAACGGCGAGGAGGTGAGCGGCCCCGCGGCGCGCGACGCGGTCGCGTGGCTGCGCGAGAGCGGCGTCCATCCCTATCTGGTGCTCGACGAGGGCGGCGCCGTGGCGGGCGACACGCCGCTCGGCGTCAAGGTGCCCGTGGCCATGGTCGGCGTCTCCGAGAAGGGGCACGTGGACCTCACCGTCACGGCGCGCGCCGACGGCGGGCACGCCTCGACACCCACGAGCATCGACGCCCCGCGCCTGCTCGCGCGAGTGTGCGAGCGCATCGCGGCGAACCCGGGCATGCCGTGCTTCACCGAGGCGCTCGACGCCACGCTCGCGGAGCTCGCGAGCCGCAGTAGCCTGCTCTACCGCCTCGTGTTCTCGAACCTGTGGCTCACGCGCCCCGCGGTCGCGAAGATCATGGCGGGAAACGGCGAGACCGCGGCCATGTTGCGCTCCACCTACGCCTTGACGCAGCTCGAGGGCTCTCCCGCCCACAACGTGCTGCCGCCCGTGGCGCGCGCGAACTTCAACGTGCGCGTCGCGCCCTTCGAGACGGTGGCCGACGCCGTCGAGCGCGCCCGCGCGCTCGCGGCCGAGGAGTGCGCGGCGAGCGGCGTCTCGCCCGACCACGTGACCGTCGAGATCGCGACTGCCGTGCCCTACACGGAGCCCGCGCCCGTGAGCCCGTTCGAGAACGATGCCGCCTTCGACTACCTGCACCGCTGCGTCACCGGCGTGTATCCCGAGGCGGGGTTCGCCCCGTACGTGCAGAACTCCTGCACCGACTCGCGCGAGTTCAACGCGATCTGCGACCGCGTGTACCGCTTCTGCGGGTTCGAGTACTCCGGCGAGGCGCGCTCGCTCATCCACACGGAGAACGAGCGCATCGGCGTTGACGTCTACAAGCGCGGCATCGAGTTCTACGTCGCGTTCCTCAAGAATCTGGGCGAGCTCTCCTAGCAGGGGCTCCAAGGGGGAAGGATTGCCATGGCAGCTTCGAAAGACGCGGTGAAGGCCGCGAGCAGACTCGACTACGCGAGCGTCGCGTTCGCGGCCCTGCCCTTCATGGGCATGATCAGCTTCTGGCAGGTGTTCGACGGCATCGTGCCGCTCATGCTCACCGACACCTTCGGCCTCGACAACGCCGCCACCGGCGTGGTGATGGCCCTCGACAACGTGTTCGGCCTGTTCCTGCTTCCGCTCTTCGGCATCCTCTCGGACCGCTGCGCGAGCAGGCTGGGGCGCCGCACGCCGTTCATCATGGCGGGCTCCGTGGTGGCCGCCATCGCGGTGCCGCTCATCGCCGTCGCGAACAACCTGCGGAGCTTCCCGCTGCTCATCGCCATGATCCTGCTCACGCTCGTGGCGATCTGCGCCTACCGCACCATGACCGTGGCGATCGTCGCGGACATCACGCCGCGCCCGCTACGTACCAAGGCGGACTCCATCGAGAAGATCGTGGGCTATGCGGGCACGGGTGTGATGCTCGTGGCCATCACGCTGCTCGTGCCCGACGTCGAGCACCCGGACTACCTGCCGCTCTTCGGGCTGCAGGCGGCGTTCATCCTGGGGTCGGCGGTGCTCTACTTCTGGCGCGTGCGCGAGCCCGAGCTCGTGGAGCGCATGCACGAGAAGAGCCTCGAGATGGGCATCGAGGAGGACGAGATCGACACCGATGATTCGCCTGAGGCCGGCGGCAGGCAGCGCGTCACCGACCCGTCGGTGCGCCTGTCGATTATCATGATCCTCGCGGCGACCTTCTTCTACTACATGAGCTACAACGCCATGACCACGAACATCTCGCGCTACGCCGATGCGTTCTTCGGGATGGCCGGCGGCAGCTACGCGATCATCAACATCGTGACCATCGCGGGCGGCCTCCTGTCGTACGTGCCCATCGCGAACCTCTCGCTCAAGTACGGCCGCAAGCTCATAGCCGTCATCACCTCTGCAGTCGTGGTCGCGGGCTCGGCGATCATCTGGCTCGTGCCGGGCTTCAACCCGCTCTTCTACGTGGTGTTCCTGTTCATGGGCGCCGCGCTCGGCGGCGTCGACCTGTGCGTGTACCCTATGCTCCTCGAGCTCTGCGACTCGAACAGCGTCGGCCGCTACTCGGGCTACTACTACACCGTCTCGATGGCGGCGCAGGTCGTCACGCCCATCCTCTCCGGCATGGTGATGGACGCGGCGCCGACGATGCTCTTTGGCTACATCACGCTCATGGGCGCGTTCATGCTGCTCACGGTGCTCGCCGCCAAGCACGGCGACACGATTCTGATCGACGAGGTCGCCCGTCGCGAGGAGGCGTACGGGGACAGGCGCTGAAACTGACACCGAATACCGCATCGGATAATCGGGAATCCTGCGGAATCCCGAAAACTCGTTGCGGTATTCGGTGCGTACATTCCGGGCGTCGTCGCCACACGCCCGCTTCACAGGTTCGACCGGGCGGGCGAGTATACTGGTTGGGCTCGAAACCGGACCGCC
Source organism: Enorma burkinafasonensis (assembly GCF_902150035.1). Lineage (GTDB taxonomy): Bacteria > Actinomycetota > Coriobacteriia > Coriobacteriales > Coriobacteriaceae > Enorma > Enorma burkinafasonensis. The sequence goes on along the minus strand of NZ_LR597517.1, from coordinate 6,024 downwards.
GCGCCCCGCGCGGCGGCGTGCACGACCGCTCGGAGGACGCATGCCCTACGCCGTAGACATCGATTCGCTCAACCCCGCGCAGAAGGAGGCGGTGCTCGCCACCGAGGGACCGCTTCTGGTGCTCGCGGGCGCGGGCTCGGGCAAGACGCGCGTGCTCACGTACCGCATCGCGCACATGATCGCCGATTTGGGCGTGCGCCCCTGGCAGGTGCTCGCCATCACCTTCACCAACAAGGCGGCGGCCGAGATGCGCGAGCGCCTGCAGGCGCTCCTGCCGCAGGGCACCCGCGGCATGTGGGTGTGCACCTTCCACGCCATGTGCGTGCGCATGCTCCGCGAGGACGCGGACCTTCTGGGCTACACCGGCCAGTTCACCATCTACGATGACGACGACTCGCGCCGCATGGTGCGCGACATCATGCAGGCGCTCGGCATCGAGCAGAAGCAGTTTCCGCTCAACATGATCCGCTCGCGCATCTCCACGGCGAAAAACGCCATGGTCGGCCCCGAGGAGTACGCGCGCGTGGCCAACACGCCGCCCGAGCAGAAGACGGCCCAGGTCTACCTCGAGCTCGAGCGGCGCCTGCGCGCGGCGAACGCGATGGACTTCGACGACCTGCTCGTGCGCGCGCTCGAGCTCCTGCGCGCGCGGCCCGAGGTGCTCGAGAAGTACCAGGAGCGCTTCCGCTACATCTCCGTCGACGAGTACCAGGACACCAACCACGTGCAGTACGAGATCGCGAACCTGCTCGCCGCGAAGTACCGCAACCTCATGGTGGTGGGCGACGACGACCAGTCGATCTACTCCTGGCGCGGCGCCGATATCTCGAACATCCTCGACTTCGAGCAGGATTTCCCCGACGCGCGCGAGGTGAAGCTCGAGCAGAACTACCGCTCGACGGGGCATATCCTCTCGGCGGCGAACGCCGTGGTACGCCACAACTCGCGCCGCAAGGACAAGCGGCTCTTCACGGCGGCGGGCGACGGCGAGCGCATCCGCGCCTATCAGGCCTCGGACGAGCGCGACGAGGGGCGCTGGATCGCCGCCGAGATCGAGAAGCTGCATGCGGCCGGCGTGAGCTACGACGACGTCGCCGTGTTCTACCGCACCAACGCGCAGTCGCGCATCCTCGAGGACATGTTCCTGCGCGCGGGCGTTCCCTACCGGATCGTGGGCGGCACGCGCTTCTTCGACCGTGCCGAGATCCGCGATGTCATGGCCTACCTCAAAATGATCGTGAACCCGGCCGACGAGATGAGCGTGAAGCGCGTCATCAACACGCCGCGCCGCGGCATCGGGTCGACCTCGATCGCCAAGATCGAGGGGCTCGCCCGCCAGAGCCGCTGCTCGTTCTTCCAGGCATGCGAGCTCGCCTGCGCCGAGACGGGCATGTTCAGCGCCAAGGTGCGCCACGCCCTCGCGGACTTCGTGGACATCGTGCGCGAGGGGCGGCGCATGGACGGCGAGCTCCAGCACGTGGTCGAGGCCATCGTCGAGAAGAGCGGTCTCATCCAGGCGCTCCGCGCCGACGGCACCGTCGAGGCCGAGGGGCGCATCGAGAACATCCAGGAATTTTTGGGCGTCGCCGCGGAGTTCGAGGAGACGCACGACGATATCGAGGGCACGCTCGAGAGCCTCGAGGAGCTGCGCGCCGCCGGCGTCGCCGACGCGGCGAGGGCGGCATCGGGGACGGGGCCGCATGTCCCAGACGGCGCTGTGGCCGCCGGCTCCTCGGCCGCACCCGAGCAGGACGCCGCCGGGCAGCCGCCCGCGGGCGCCCCTGCCGCGGAGCTCACCGAGGCCCAGGCGGCGCTCGCCCAGCTGATCGCGGGCAACACCATGGCCTCCGCGCCCGTGGCGCCCCAGAGCGCCGCCCAGACCGTCTCCGAGATCGAGCGCACGTACGGCCCCCTGACCTGCGCCGCGCTGCCGGCGCTCCTCGAGTGGCTGGCGCTCCGCAGCGACCTCGATGCGCTGGCGGGCGAGAGCCACGCCATCACCATGATGACCGTGCACTCCGCCAAGGGCCTGGAGTTCCCCGCCGTCTTCGTCGCGGGTCTCGAGGAGGGCATCTTCCCGCACGTCGCGGGGTTCTCCGACGACCCGGCGAAGCTCGAGGAGGAGCGGCGGCTCGCCTACGTCGCCATCACGCGCGCCCGCAAGCGCCTCTTCCTCACCTACGCGGCGACGCGGCGCACCTACGGCTCCACGCAGGCGAACCCGCGCTCGCGCTTCGTGAACGAGATCCCTGACGAGGACATCGAGTTCACCGGCGTGGGGTCGTCCGGGTTCTCGGGCACCGGCTGGGAGAAGCGCGGCGACCGTCGCGGGACGTACGGGTCCGGCGTGGGGTCCGACATGTACGGCGGCAACGTGTTCGGCTCGTATACGCGCTCGTCCGGCGGGGCCACGCGCCACCGCGACATCAGCCCCGACGCCGGCCGCAAGCCCGCGACTTTCGGCAGCGGCTCCGGCCCGCGGCGCGCCTCCGCCGCACCGGCGCACGCGGTCGAGCAGCGCCGCCCGGATGCCGCCAAGGCGGCCGAGACGTTCGCCGCCGGCGACGCGGTGCGCCATAAGACTTTCGGAACGGGGACCGTCATCTCGGTCGCAGGGGATATGATAGAGGTCCGGTTCGAGAAGACCGGACAGGTGAAGAAGCTCATGAAGGGCTTCGCGCCGATCGTGAAGATGTAGGCCGGCCGATTGCCGAGCGCGCCCAGCTGCTCCGAGCCGGTGTCTGAAAAGGGGAGATCCAGTGGCGGAACCTGAGATGACCGGCGGAAAACGGCTATCGGCACGCGCGTCCCTCACCGTGGGGGCGACGCTCTTCTCGATGTTCTTCGGGGCGGGGAACCTCATCCTGCCGCCGCTTCTGGGCGCCCAGGCGGGCCAGGACGCCCTGCCCGCCCTCATCGGGTTTCTGATCACGGCGATCGGCTTCCCGGTGCTCGGCATCGTGACCGTGGCGCTCGCGGGCGACCTCAAGCGGCTCGCCGGGCGCGTGAGCCCCTGGTTCGCCGCCGCCTTCGCCGTGCTCGTCTACCTCGCGATCGGCCCGTGCCTCGCCATCCCGCGCACCTCCTCGACGGCATTCGAGATGCTGGTGCCGCTTCTTCCCGCCGACGCCCCGACCCTCGCGGTCTCGGTGGCGTTCTCGATCGCGTTCTTCGCCGCGGCGTTTGCGCTCGCGCTGCGCCCGGGCAAGCTCTCGCACGTGCTCGGCCGCATCTCGGCGCCGGCGCTCATCGTGCTCATCGTGCTCGTGGTGGGCTCGTCCGTCGTGGCGCCGCTCGCCGACGCGCAGCCGGCGGTCGCCCCGTACACGCAGAACCCCACCGTCCAGGGCTTCATCAACGGCTACCAGACCATGGACCTGCTCGCGGCGCTGTGCTTCGGCATCGTGATCGCCATGAACGTGCGCGACCTGGGCGTTGAGAAGCCCGGCGCGGTGGCTTTCGAGATCTCGCGCGCGGGCGTCATCGCCGGCGTGCTCATGCTCATCATCTACTGCGGGCTGGGCTACGCGGGCGTGGTCACCGGCGCCCTCGTGCCGGGTGCGGGCAACGGTGCGCAGGTGCTCACCGCGGCCGCGACCGGCCATTTCGGCACGGCGGGGACCGTCATCGTGGCGGCGATCTTCCTCATCGCGTGCCTGAACGTCTGCACCGGCCTCATCAGCAGCTGCGCGAGCTACTTCGCCGAGACGTTCCCGCGCGTCCCCTACCGCGTGTGGGCGGCGGCGTTCGCCGTGTTCTCGTGCGCGGTCTCCAACTTCGGGCTCACGGCGATCATCACGTTCTCCGTCCCGCTGCTCAACGCGCTCTACCCGCCAGCGATCGTGCTCGTGCTCATGGGCCTCGTCGCGCGCCAGGTCGACCGCGTGCCCTACGTGTGGAAGTGGGTCGTCGCCATCGTCGCGGTCGAGAGCGTCATCGTGAGCGTGCGCGACGCGTTCGCGCAGGGCATCTGGCTGCCGTTCGACGCGCTGCCCCTGGCCGACCTGGGCCTCAGCTGGGTCGTCCCGGCGGTCGCGGGCGTCGTCATCGGGCTGGTCCACTCGGCCGTGGTCCACTCCGCCTGCAAGGCGGCCGAGGAGTAGCACCTCCGCCGCGGCGCGCCCGGCTCCGCCCTCGCGGCATGCCCTTCGCGGGTGCCGGGTGCGCCCGGCTCCGCCTTCGCGCACGCGGCCGGGCGTGTGCATGATGTGACGAGGGCTTTCGCGCACCGCGGGCGTGTAAAATTATCGAGTTCGACATCACGTGCCCGCGAGGGGCGCGGCGCTATCGAGAGGGGACCGCCCGTGGCTTCGCATGCTTCCGACCAGATGAACCAGAAGGTGCTCGTGTTCGACTTCGGCGCGCAGTACGGGCAGCTCATCGCCCGTCGCGTCCGCGATCTGCACGTCTATTCGGAGATCGTGCCCTGCGACATCACGGCCGACGAGGTGCGCGCGCTGGAGCCCTCGGCGCTCATCCTCTCCGGCGGTCCCGCATCCGTCTACGCCGAGGACGCGCCCACGATCGACCCCGCGATCTTCGAGCTGGGCCTGCCGGTGCTCGGCTTCTGCTACGGGCACCAGATCATGGCCGTGACGCTCGGCGGCGAGGTCGCGCATTCCGAGGTGGGCGAGTACGGCCCCGCGAGCATCGAGCGCGAGGCGGCGTCTGCCCTCTACAACGCGACGCCCATGGAGCAGACGGTCTGGATGAGCCACCGCGACGCCGTGAGCCGCGTGCCCGAGGGCTTCACCGTGACCGCGCGCACCGGCGTCTGCCCCGTCGCGTCGATGGAGTGCCCGGAGCGCAAGCTCTACTCCACGCAGTTCCATCCCGAGGTGCGCCACACCGAGTACGGCCAGCAGCTCCTCTCGAACTTCCTCTTCGATATCTGCGGGCTCGAGCCCATGTGGACCATGGACAACCTGGTCGAGCAGAAGGTCGCCGAGATCCGCGACGAGGTGGGCGGCGACCGCGTGATCCTGGCGCTCTCGGGCGGCGTGGACTCCTCCGTGGTGGCGGCGCTCGGCGCCCGCGCCATCGGCCGCCAGATGACCTGCGTGTTCATCAACCACGGCCTGCTGCGCAAGGGCGAGCCCGAGCAGGTCGAGGAGGTCTTCACCAAGCAGTTCGACGTCGACTTCATCCACGTGCACGCCGAGGAGCGCTATTCCCAGCTGCTCGACGGTGTCACCGAGCCCGAGGAGAAGCGCCGGATCATCGGCACGCAGTTCTGGAAGGAGTTCTTCGCCGTCGCGCGCGAGCTCGAGCAGGATGGGCGCCCGGTGAAGTACCTCGCCCAGGGCACCATCTACCCCGACATCATCGAGAGCGGCGCCCGCAAGACCGGCGGCAAGGCCTCGACCATCAAGAGCCACCACAACCTGATCCCGTTCCCCGAGGGCGTGCACTTCGACCTCATCGAGCCGCTCGACCACTTCTTCAAGGACGAGGTGCGAGAGCTGGGCCTCGCGCTGGGGCTGCCCGAGCACATCGTGTACCGCCAGCCGTTCCCGGGCCCGGGCCTCGCGATCCGCATCATCGGCGCCGTGAGCCCCGAGAAGCTCGAGATCCTGAAGGAGGCCGACGCCATCGTCCGCGAGGAGCTCGACGCCTACAACCAGCGCCTCTTCGAGGCGACCGGTGAGCGCAACTCCGAGCACAGCTGCTGGCAGTACTTCGCCGTGCTCCCCGACATCAAGAGCGTGGGCGTCATGGGCGACGAGCGCACCTACGCGCGTCCGGTGATCCTGCGCGCCGTGGAGTCGAGCGACGCGATGACCGCGGACTGGGCGAAGCTGCCCTACGAGGTGCTGGCCCGCATCTCCGGCCGCATCGTGGCCGAGGTCCCCGGCGTGAACCGCGTGGCCTACGACATCACGTCGAAGCCCCCCGCGACGATCGAGTGGGAGTAGGCCGATAGGGTTCTGACCTGCATTTTTGAGTGCCGCGCTGTGCCGCTGAGTTTCGTTTCGTACGACAGTCATGGCAAAGCCACCGGCGACGGCGGTGAGTAAATACGAT